>NZ_JACIJK010000007.1 GCF_014199305.1 Sphingomonas aerophila | reverse complement strand
ACAATCAGGTCAATCCAACAATTTCACTTTTCTGACAAAAGTTCCCCAACCCCCTCACCACCACCCCCACCCGCCCGCAAAAGCGTCCAACCAGCAGGGAGATAATCAACCGACATGTAGAAGTAGAAGGAGCAGGATCCATCGGGGCGGTAGGTGCCGCCCTTCACGATCCCGAACGCGGTCGTGCCCGCGAACACGGGAGCGCCGCTATCCCCGCCCTTGCACGTCGGGGCGCCGACCGTGACCCAGGTTGGCAGGCAGGCGCCCCCGCACAGATCCCCCGCCGGAGCGAAGTCAGTGAGTTCAACAGCGGCACAACTATACCCGGTGCGCTCGCCGCGATGGCAGACCAGTTCGCCTGCTCGGGTCGCGGCACGGGTCCGGGCCGCGGTAACAGGCCGGGCTACGGTCTTGCCTGTGTCGGAGAAGAAAAGCGGGCGAAACGTCACGGGCGCGGTGTGCACCTGGACATCCTGATACCCCCATCCCCATTGGCCAACCATGGTCAGCGGCACGGCCGTGCGATCAGCTGTGTCGAGGTAACTCAGCGAATCAGGGCAATGCGCAGCCGTGACCACCCCCTCACGGGTGCCATCGGTGACCGCGAAGCCGGTGGTGCAGGCATAGCGATGGCCGTCGACGGGGTTCAGCCCCGTCACCCGCGCGCCCCCCTCCACCGCCGATCCCGGAGCAGCATCGCTCATGTCGGCATCGGCATCGTCCGACGCGCGAAGCAGAACCGGCACGCCCGCAACGGCCCCGACCCGTTCCCTCACAACCGGGTCTCGGGCCAGAGCGCCGGGCACGACGGCAACAAGCATCCCCCGTCGTTGATCGAGCCCCAGCCCTGCCGGCCGGCCCAGCGCGGCGAGCATTGCCTCGCGCCGGTCGGTTAATGCCGCCAGCATCGCCGTGCGGGTGGCAAGTGCGCCGGACCGATAGCGTACCGGCAACACCAAGTTGCCGATGCGGATTTCCTCGTCTGCCACGGGCTGCGGTCCCGTCACCACCACCAGCAGGTGGAAATCGGGCTCCTGTTCAAAGGCCATGCCCGCCAGCCGGTCTTGCCAGCGCTGGGCCAATGCCTCCGTTACGGAAACGCTGGCCTCCTGGAGAACAAGGCGGCGCTTCGCCTCCGGAACGTCGATCCCGAGCAGCGCCGCCACGGCGCTCGCGTCCTGCGCCAAGGCTTCGGCACGGCTTTGCTCATGAACCATGCCCGTCGGTGCCAGCGCTGAAGGTGGTTCGTCCGTTACGCCCGCCTGCGCCCTCGCCGCGGGTGCCCCCATCGTCGTCCAAATCGCCGCGAGCAGCGGCAGCGCCCGCTTCCAAGCTGATACCATGCGACCCCGTAACCCTGTGGTGGCAACCTCCGCTGAACGCCCCCTCGGTGAAAGCGTTTCGGTCGTGACACAATCAACGTGCGGCCGGTATGTCAGCCGGGGTTTATGGAGGTTGGATGAAGGTCGCACCCGCTCGGTTTCCTAATCGAGCCTGGCTTGCCGCCGCGACCGCGGCACTGTTTTCGCTGGCCGGGTGTCACCGCCCGCCCGATCGCGCTCCGCCCCGCGCGACCGGCGTCGTCGAGATCGAGCCTCAAACCTCGGAGCTCGACGTTCCGATCAGCGCCCGGCTCGCCACCCTGTCGGCCGCCCTCGAGGAGGCAATTCCGCGCCGACTTTGGACCATCGACAAGCCTAACCAGGCTTGCGTCCCTTCCAGGTCGGTCAAGATCCTTTTTGCCAAGATCAAGACGCCCACCCTGTCCTGCCACATCATAGGACAGGTCACGCGCGGGCCGCTCCGCCTGTCGGGCAAGGGGCGCATCCTGTCCGTCACCATGCCGATCCACGCCAGCGTCAGTGCGCGCGACATCGGCCATGTGCTCCACGGTGAAACGGCAGTGGGTGACGCGCAGGTGCGCGCAGATACGACTCTAGACATCGCGCCCGATTGGTCGCCGCGCGGGTCGGTCGACATCCATTATGACTGGACGGATGAGCCGCATATCGACTTCCTTGGGCAACGGATCGAATTCACCAGCCGCGCTGATACGAAGCTCCGCGGCGTGGTCGGCCGGTTGGAGCAAACCCTGCCCCGGGAACTCGCCAGGCTGCATGTACGCGATCAGGCGGAAGCGGCGTGGCGCTCCGCCTTTACTTCTCTTCAGGTAAACCGATCCCGCCCGCCCGTTTGGCTTCGCATCGCCCCGCAGGCGATGAGCTATGGTGGTTATCGGGTCGAAGGGCAGATGCTGGTGCTACGGTTGGGGATGACGGCCCGGACCGAAACCTTTGTCGGCCCCCGTCCCGCCGATCCCGCCCCCACTCCCCTGCCCGCGCTGACAAAGCGTCGCCCCGGCACCAACCGCGTCGTGTTCGCGCTGCCCGTCATTGCTGCCTATGAGGAACTGGAGCCGGTCTTGGCCCGCGCATTGGCCAAGCGGGCAAGCCGCCCCTTCCACGTCCCGGGCATCGGCCCGGTGCTCGCGCGCTTTGCCAAGGTGACCGTGTACGGCACGACCGGCGGTCGCATCGCCGTCGGGCTCGCCTTCAGCGCCGCGACTGAAGGTGGCTCCCCATCGCACGGCACGGTATGGCTGACCGCCCTCCCGATCAACGCGCCCAACAGCCGTCGCGTTGCCTTCACGCAGTTGCAGGTCAGCGGCGTCACCGATTCGACCGGCACGAACCTGTTGCTTCGCCTGGCCAACGCGCCAACCCTGTCTACCACGTTATCCGACGCGCTTACGCAGAACTTCAGCGACGATTACGATAAGCTGCTGACCAAGGTGAGCCGATCGATCTCGGTCAAGCGGACCGGGAGCTTCGTCATTCGCGCTCGCATCGACGACGTGGAAACCGGACAGATTCAGGCTCTCGGCCAGGGCGTGTACCTGCCTGTGCGCGGCAGGGGCACGGCCAGCGTCAGCGTGGACGTGCCCGAAGCCGGGTCCTGACGGGCGGCACGGCCGCTTCATTGGCAGGGAAAGTGGCGGAGAGGGTGGGATTCGAACCCACGGTACCCGTAAAGGCACAACGGTTTTCGAGACCGTCCCAATCGACCACTCTGGCACCTCTCCGCGAGGGGGTCTGCGCCCGCCGGGAAGGCGGGGCTGATCGATGGAGGCGGGCCTCTAGCCGAATGACCCCGGCCCTGCAAGCCGCTCGCTTGTGCAGACGCGAACAGCCACTAGATTGTAGTCATGCCTTTTCACGATTCCGTTCTTCCGGCCGCCCTTCCCGACGCGGGAAAGGTTGCCATGCCGTCGATCGCGCACGCCCGCTTTTCCATCGGCGACGTGGTGCGTCACCGCGTGTTCGACTTCCGCGGCGTGATCTTCGACGTCGATCCCGTCTTCGCGAACAGCGATGAATGGTATGAAGCGATCCCGGAGGCGATCCGCCCGCACAAGGACCAGCCATTCTACCATCTGCTCGCCGAAAACATGGAATCGACCTATGTCGCCTATGTCAGCCAGCAGAACCTGCTCGCCGACGATAGCGACGAGCCGGTCGAGCACCCGGCGATCCCGGGCCTGTTCACCGACTTTGTCGGCGGTCGTTACCAGCTCCGGTCTGAACATCGTCATTGAGGCCGGTGGCGGTTGACATAACAGGCCCCCTCATTTAGCTGCATCGCTTCTCTCGCCGGGTCCGCCCGCGCGGGCACATGCTTTTGGGAAGTGATAAGGGCCATGTTCGCAGTCGTGCGCACAGGCGGCAAGCAATACCGCGTCGCCGCCGGAGATAAGATCGTCGTCGAGAAGCTGGACGGCGATGCCGGCAGCCAGATCACGCTGGGCGATGTTCTGCTCGCTGGTGAGGGCGCAGAGCTGCGCTCGGTTGAGGGGCTGACCGTCGCCGCGGAGATCATCGCTCAGGCGAAGGGCGAAAAGGTCATCGTCTTCAAGAAGCGTCGCCGTCACAATTATCGTCGTCGCAACGGTCATCGCCAGAATCACACGATCCTCAAGATCGTGTCGGTCGGCTGAGCCAGCGCAGCGCAGGAGTAAGAAGCAATGGCACATAAAAAGGCAGGCGGTTCGTCGCGCAACGGTCGTGATTCGGCCGGTCGTCGTCTCGGCGTGAAGAAGTTCGGCGGTCAGGAAGCGATCGCCGGCAACATCCTCGTGCGCCAGCGCGGCACCAAGTTTTATCCGGGCAAGAACGTCGGCATGGGCAAGGATCATACCCTGTTCGCGCTGATCGACGGCCGCGTGGTGTTCCACGACGGCAAGCTTGGCCGAAAGTTCTGTTCGGTCGAGATGCCGATTGCGGCCGAATAACATCGGGTGATCATACGGGTCGCCCACCAGGGTGACCCGGGTTCCTGACAGGGAACCGAACCAGACAAGGGAGGCGGGTCACCCCGGCTCCCTTTTTCGTTGCTCCCTTCCACTGTCGCCAAGCCGTCATCGGGACGTGCTTGGCGATTCACGCGAGGAGGAGGAGGAGCGCATGTTTGCACGGACGCCAAGACTGACGCTGCGCCCCGGCTGGCCGGAGGACGCGCCTGAACTGCTGGCCGCAATCGGTCATCGAAGCGTTGTCGAAAAGCTTGCCCGCGTGCCCTGGCCATATATGGTTGAGCACGCCCGCGACTGGCTCGCCGGTCAGTCGCGCGACGGATACTCGCTGCTGATCTGCGCGCATGACCTGGCCCGGTCACCGCGCCTGGTTGGCGCCATCGGCCTGCATATGGGTGAGGAGGGGCTTGAACTCGGCTATTGGCTGACCCCCGCTGCTTGGGGCCGGGGCTATGCAACAGAGGCCGGGCTTCACATGGTCGGCGTTGCCCGCATGCTCGGCCACACGCGCCTGTCCGCCTTTTATCATCTCGACAATCCGGCGTCCGGCCGCGTGTTGCGAAAGCTCGGCTTTCGTGAGGTCGGGCGCGCACCGCGGCCCTCGCTCGGCCGTGGATGCGCCGTCGACAGCGCGCTGATGGAACTCGACCTTGACGAGGGAGAGCGACCGGTGATGCCGCTCGCCGCCTGACCGTGTTGCGCTCGGCGGTGTTTGGGTGAAGACGGGCCGGGCATGTCCCCGCCCCCCCTTCCCCAACGCCGCCGCCTTGCACCCGCCGAATCGCGCGACGCTGCCCTGGAGGCGGCGAGCGCGTTGCTGGTCGAGCGGGGCCCTCAGGCTGTGACCTTGAAGGCGGTGGCGGCGCGGGTCGGGCGCACTCACGCCAACCTGCTCCACCATTTCGGATCGGCGGAGGGCCTGCAAACGGCGCTGGTCGAGCGCATGGCGCGGACGATCACCGCAACCATCAAGGCGGCCGCATTGCGGGCGAGGGCCGGTGACCAGGACCCCCGCGATGTCGTGAACCTCACCTTCGACGCGTTCGACAGCGGCGGGGCGGGCGCGCTGGCGAGCTGGATGATTCTGTCCGGCAACCGGGACGCGCTGAACCCGATCCTGACCGCGATCCACGATCTGGTGGACGACTTGGCCGAAGGCGCCGGTGATCGGCCGCTCGCCGAACAAACGTTGCACCTTGTGCTTCTGGCGCTCGGCGATGCCCTGCTGGGCGCGCCCATGGCGCAGGCACTTGGCCTGCACCCCGGCAAGGCGAGGGAGATCGCATTGGCGGCGTTGCTTGCGGGGCGCGACTCGCCAACTCCAGCCTGAGCCGCCACGCGGCTTACGGGTGTCGTCGAACGGGTTTACTGACCGGATCCGCCCGGGGGCCGCTCTCGCCTCGCTTTAGCCGCGCTAAAGCGTTAGGTCGCGCGACATGCATTTCCTCGATCAAGCCAAGATTTTCGTCCGTTCGGGCACGGGTGGCCCCGGCGCCGTCAGCTTTCGCCGCGAGAAGTTCATCGAATATGGCGGCCCTGACGGCGGCAATGGCGGCAAGGGCGGCGACATCGTGTTTGAGGCGGTCGCCGGCCTCAATACCCTGATCGACTTCCGCTACACGCAGCATTTCCGCGCGCCACGTGGGCAAGGTGGCGCTGGAAGCAACATGACTGGCGGCGGCGGTGACGACCTGGTCATCAAGGTGCCGGTGGGGACACAGGTGCTCGCGGATGACGAGGAGCGCACCTTGCTGCTCGACCTGACGGAAGTCGGCCAGCGAGTCGTGTTTCTGCGTGGTGGCGATGGCGGGCGGGGCAATGCGAGCTACAAAACGTCGACAAACCGCGCCCCACGTCAGCATGGCACCGGCTGGCCGAGCGATGAAGCATGGGTCTGGCTGAGGCTGAAGCTTCTCGCAGACGCCGGGCTGGTCGGCTTGCCAAATGCCGGCAAGTCGACCTTTATCAACGCCGTTACTAACGCACAGGCAAAGGTTGGCGCCTATGCGTTCACCACCACCCGCCCGCAGCTGGGTGTCGTGCGCCATAAGGGACGCGAGTTTGTCCTCGCCGACATTCCAGGCCTTATCGAGGGCGCGGCAGAGGGGGCCGGGGTCGGCGACCGCTTTCTGGGGCACATCGAACGGTGCCGCGTGCTGCTGCACCTGGTTGATGCCAACGACCGCGATGTAACCGAAAGCTATCGCATCGTGCGGGACGAGCTTGCCGCCTATGGCGCGGGGCTGGTCGACAAGCCGGTCGTGGTCGCACTCAACAAGATCGACACGCTGGATGACGAGCTGATCGCGGCCCTTTCCGCCGAGCTGGAGCAGGCCAGCGGCGCGGAGGTCATCCCGATTTCTGGCGCAAGCGGCGTCGGCGTCGACTGGGCCCTCGACCGACTGCTGGCCGGCATCCCCGAAAGCGGCCGCCCGGTGGAGGACGACGGCGACGAGGATACCGTGGAGTGGTCGCCCCTCTGACCTATCGGCAGGGCTTCAAGGCTGCAGCCAGGTAAGAGCGTCGAACTCACGCGCAAAATGGACCCGGGCGGCGCGCTCATAAACGCGCTGCCCGCCCGCGCCGTTGGTCAGCACGACCAGCGCCTGATTGTGTTCGGGGTCAAAGACGAACAGGTTGGCCACCCCGTCATTGGCGCCCCAATGCCATGCGAAGCGCCTGGCTCCAGCTTGCTCCACCGCCCAGCCCAGCCCCCAGCCAAGGTTGCCCTCCACCCGAACGGCCGGGGAACTCATGCCAGGGTAACGGCGCGCGAAGCGCAGGAAGCGCGCATAGTCGGTTGCCGTAGTCCACAGCCCCGCCGCCATGTTGGGCGTTGTGAAGATCGGCAGCTCGGGCCTGCCAAGCGCTCGCGCCGCCGCGGCCCGATCGGCATTGGTCCACGCCTCTACCGGCCGATGCGGCCCGGCATCCCGCGCTTTCTCGTAGCGAGGCGGCCCTGCATCGGGCAGCACCTCACCCCCCGCGTCATGGGCCCATGCGACCGCGACCCGCTGCCCCGCCGCCCAACCATAGCTGCTGCGAGTCATGCCCGCCGGCTCGATCACACGAGAGCGGACCACCTGCGCCGCCGTCTGCCCCGTCACCGCCTCCGCCAGCCGGCCAAGCAGTACATAACCCTCGCCCGAATAGCGGAAGGCCGTCCCGGGCTTAAACCGACATTGAAGCACACTGTCAGCGTCCGCGCGCCAGTTCGGCAACCCGCTCGAATGCGACAAGAGGTGCCGCGGCGTGATCTCTCGGACAACGGGATCGGTCGTGAAATCGACGCGGCGCGCCACCGGCTCGTCCAGCTTGATCAGTCCCTCGCCTACGAGCGCATGGATCGCGGCGGCAAGCACCGGCTTCGACAATGATGCCGCCTCGAACAGCGTTTCGGTCGTGACAGGCGCCCCACCGACTCGGGCCATGCCCTCGCCGCCCGCCGAAATCTCATCGCCGCGCAGCGTCGCCCAACTCGCGCCCGGCACCGACGCGAGCGCCAGCCATTCTCTCGAGACCATCGACCTT
Organism: Sphingomonas aerophila; assembly: GCF_014199305.1. Lineage (GTDB taxonomy): Bacteria > Pseudomonadota > Alphaproteobacteria > Sphingomonadales > Sphingomonadaceae > Sphingomonas > Sphingomonas aerophila. Next base: position 277,855 of record NZ_JACIJK010000007.1, on the reverse strand, counting down.
TTCACGCCAGCTGGCTCACCCGGCAGCGCGACCGCGACACCTCCGCCGATCGCGCCACCCAATACAGCCCTACGCGTCGGCATGATCCCCCAGCCCCACTGTTCTATCCCAGCAATACAGTCCGGTCAACGCTTGGCAAACTAAACAGCTCAAGGCGCCCGCACGCATTGGCGCTGTCCCGCCTGCCCGCTAAGGCTCCACCATGCTTTTCCCGCCCCCATCCTGCCGGCGACTGGTCGTAAAGGTCGGGTCGGCGCTCCTGGTCGACAACGATGGCAGTGTCCGACGGTCTTGGCTCGCTGGGCTGGCCGCAGACATCGCCGCGCGGGCGGTTGAGGGGCAGCAGATAGCGGTAGTGTCATCCGGCGCGATCGCGTTGGGCGCCCGGCGCCTCGGCTTGCCAAAGGGCGGGCGGGCCAGCCTGGAGGACGCTCAGGCCGCCGCCGCTGTGGGCCAGATCGCGTTGAGCCAGGTATGGGCGGAGCTGCTCGGCGCCTCTGGCCTGACCGCGGCGCAGATGCTGGTGACGCTTGGCGACCTTGAGGACCGCCGGCGCTACCTGAACGCGGCTGCGACCCTGGACCGGCTGCTGGCGCTCGGCACCGTGCCGGTCCTGAACGAGAACGACTCGGTCGCGACCGAGGAGATTCGCTTCGGCGACAATGACCGCCTCGCCGCCCGCGTCGCGCAGGCGGCTGGTGCCGGCGGCGTGGTGCTCCTGTCCGACGTCGACGGACTGTACGATCGCAATCCGGCGCAGCCCGGTGCCAACCATATTGGCCGTGTCGAGCGGATCGATTCTGTGATCGAGGCGATGGCCGATCGCGGGTCCTCGTCGGGCATGGGCTCGGGCGGCATGGTATCCAAGATCGCCGCGGCACGCATTGCCAACGCAGCCGGCGCCAGCCTGGCTATCGCGTCCGGCCGCGTCGACCACCCGCTCGCAGCCGACGCGAGACACACCTTGTTCGTGGCGGAGCGGGCGGCACCCGCGCGCAAGGCGTGGCTCGCCGGTGGGCTGACGGCGGCGGGTGCCATCCATGTCGACGCCGGCGCGGCAAGCGCGCTTCGTGCGGGCGCCAGCCTGCTCGCCGCCGGGGCAATCCGTGTCGAAGGGCGATTCGCGCGAGGGGACCTGGTGACGATCGAGGGGCCGGTCGGTACGATCGCCCGCGGCCTGGCGGAATACGACGCCGCCGACGCCGCCCGTCTGGTCGGCCGGCGCAGCGACGAGCAGGCCACCCTGCTGGGCTATGCGCCCCGCGCTGCCCTGGTCCACCGCAACCACATGGCTCTGCTATGATCCTCGCCATCACCGGTGCGACCGGCTTCGTCGGACGGCATACGGTCGAGCGCGCGCTGTCGGCAGGCCACCATGTCCGCGCCCTGACCCGCCGTCCTCAATCCGACCGCGACGGGGTGGAATGGATTGCCGGAGCGCTCGATGACACAGGCGCGCTCGCCCGGCTTGTCACGGGCGTTGACGCGGTCATCCATATTGCTGGCGTCGTGAACGCTCCCGATCGCGCCGGCTTCGTCGCTGGCAACATCGAGGGCACACGCGCAGTGGTGACCGCGGCAAGCGACGCGAACATCAGCCGCTTCGTCCACGTCTCCTCGCTCGCCGCGCGTGAGCCAGACCTGTCGCTTTATGGCTGGTCGAAGCGGGAAGCGGAGCGGGTCGTGGCCGACAGCCCCCTTCGCGCCACTATCGTCCGCCCGACCGGCGTCTATGGCCCGGGCGACACGGAGATGGTGGACATGTTCCGTCTCGCCCGCTTCGGCCTTGCGCTCACGCCGCCAAGGGGGCGCGTGTCCCTGGTCGCGGTGGAGGATTTGGCCGCCCTGCTCGTTACCCTGGCCGGCCAGGACCTGCCGCCGGGATCGTTGTTCGAGGTCGACGACGGCACCGCGCTCACCCACGCCGCGCTTGCCCGCGCGATCGGTCGCGCGATGGGCCGCCCCCGCCTGCTTCCCGTCCCGCTCCCTGCCGCAGCGGTCAGGCTGGGCGCGCGGCTGGACCGTTGGTGGCGTGGGCGCGGCGCGAAACTCACCCCGGATCGCGCCAACTACCTGCTGCATCCCGATTGGGTCGCCGATCCCGCCCGCCGTCCGCCACCGTTCCTCTGGAGCCCTAGGATCCCGACCGACGCCGGTCTCCTCGCGACCGCGCAGTGGTATCGTGAGCAGCGCTTGCTATAGCGCCCCAACGTCGCCGCAATCGCGGGCCACCACGGGACACATCATGACCGACCGTAGCCAGATCTTCGACACCGTTGCCGCCCAGATCAAACCCTTCAACAAAAAGGGCGTCCAGCTTTCGGATGCGACCACCTTCCAGGGCGACCTTGAATGGGACTCGCTCACCGTGATGGATTTCGTTGCGGCAATCGAGGACGAGTTCGACATCGTCATCACCATGAACATGCAGGCGGAGATCGAGACGGTCGGCCAGCTGATCGACGCGGTCGCCAAGCTAAGGGACGGCGCCGCATGACCGAAACCGGCCTTCAGCCCGAAAGCCTGGCGTTCGACCCGGCGCCCGTTGCGCCAGAGCGCGACCTGATGAGCAAGTTCGACCCGCTGATCGCAGAGCGGCAGCGGCTGCTCGACAGCGGCGTCACCGACCCGTTCGCGATCGTGATGGACGAGGTTCGATCGCCGACCGAGGCGGTGATCAAGGGTCGCGAGACGATCCTGCTCGGCACCTATAACTATATGGGGATGACGTTCGACCCGGACGTGATCGCGGCGGGCAAGGCGGCACTGGACGAGTTCGGCTCGGGCACCAACGGCTCGCGCATGCTGAACGGCACGTTTCGCGACCACATGGAAGTCGAACAAGCGCTGCGCGACTTCTACGGCGTATCGGGCGCGATCGTCTTCTCGACCGGCTACATGGCCAATCTCGGCATGATCTCCACGCTCGCCGGCAAGGGCGAGTATGTGATCCTCGATGCCGACAGCCACGCGTCCATCTATGACGGCTGCAAGCAGGGCAATGCGGATATCGTCCGCTTCCGCCACAACTCGGTCGAGGACCTCGATCGCCGGCTGGGCCGCCTGCCCAAGGAGGCGGGCAAGCTCGTCGTGCTGGAGGGCGTGTACTCGATGCTGGGTGACGTTGCCCCGCTCAAGGAAATGGTAGCCGTCGCCAAGAAGCACGCCGCCATGGTGCTGTCGGACGAAGCGCACTCGATGGGCTTCTATGGCCCCAACGGTCGCGGCGTGTACGAGGATCAGGGGCTTGAGAACGACGTCGACTTCGTGGTCGGCACCTTCTCGAAGTCGGTCGGCACTGTGGGCGGCTTCTGCATCTCGAACCACCCCAAGTTCGAAGCTATCCGCCTCGCCTGCCGGCCCTACATCTTCACCGCCAGCCTGCCGCCAAGTGTGGTCGCCACTGCCGCCGCCTCTATCCGCAAGCTGATGACGGCGGACCAGAAGCGGGCGCAGCTTTGGGCCAATGCCCGGCAGCTTCATGGCGGGCTGAAGGAACTCGGCTTCCGGCTCGGCACCGAGTCGCCCGACAGCGCCATCGTTGCAGTGATCCTGGAGGACCAGGAGCAGGCTGCGGCAATGTGGCAGGCTCTGCTCGACGGCGGACTGTATGTGAACATGGCCCGTCCGCCTGCGACTCCGGCCGGCACCTTCCTTCTGCGCTGCTCATTATGCGCCGAGCACAGCCCCGAACAGCTGACCCGCGTGACCGCGATGTTCGAGGCGGCCGGGCGTGCCGTGGGCGTTATCGGCTAGCTTTCCCGACACGTCGGGATCGGTTACAGCCTAGGCCGTGGAGCGTGACGTGAGCGAGCCAGCGCCGGGGGAAGGCGGGGTCGCCTGGCGAACGGTCACCCTGGTGGTGATGGCGGTGCTGGGGACGGCGACGCTTGTCGCGCTGATTGCGATCCTGTCCGGGGCCAATCGCCAGCGCGATCGCGCCCTCAACGCCCAGGCTCATAGTTTTGAGGTGATGATCCTCGCACGGTCGCTGTCGGCGACCGTGGCGCGATCCGAAGCGTCGCTCGGGCGCTATGTGGTGTCGGGCGATCGTAGGATGGGCCAGCTCTATTTCGACCAGTGGCGCCTGGCCGGAGCCCAGCTCGACCGGCTGGGGCGAACCACCAGCGACAGCGCCGAGCAGCGCGCCCGTGTGGATCGGCTGCGGGCGGCCTATGACGCGCGCGGGCTGGAACTGGCTGACACCGCCTTGTCGACCAACTACGGCAAGAACGAACAGGCCTATGCCCGCTTCTATCAGGCCGCGCAGACGCCCACGCTTGCCACCATCGACTCGACGCTGATGGACGTGCTTCGAAGCGAGCGCGAGTTGCTGGACAAGCGCACTACAGCCGCCGATGCGACGGTCGGCCGCTCCAGCCGAATCGCCAGCGTGCTTGCCGTGTTCGGCATCCTGATCGTGCTTGGCGCCATTGCGCTCGGCTGGGTGACGGTGACCGCGTTCGGCGAACGGGCGACTGCACGGGCGGACGCAGACGCGGCACAGGCGCGCGCGGACGAACTATCGGCCGCCGTAGCTCAGGCGACCGACGAGTTGCGCGCCCAGGAGGCAAAGCTGCGTCAGGTGCAGAAGATGGAAGCGGTGGGCCAACTGACCGGTGGCATTGCGCACGACTTCAACAACATGCTGGCGGTCGTGCTGGGCGGGTTGGAACTGGCCAAGGTCAATCTCGGCCGCAATCCGATTGAAGTGCGTCGCAACATCGACAGCGCGACGGAAGGGGCCAATCGCGCCGCCGCGCTCACGCGGCGTCTGCTCGCCTTCAGCCGCGAGGAATCGCTTAAGCCCGAACCGATCGGGGCGGGTGAACTGGTCGCCGGCATGGGCGACCTGCTCGACCGGACGCTCGGCGATGCGATCACGCTGGCGGTGGTCGACAATGCCGGTGACTGGCGGGTCCATGCCGATCGGGTGCAGCTTGAAAATGCCATCCTGAACCTGGCCGTGAATGCTCGCGACGCCATGGGCGGGCGTGGTCAGCTGACCATTTCGACCGGACGGCGTGCGCTTGCCGAGGAAGAGCTCAACCATTGCCGCGCCGGCGATTACGTCGCCTTGTCCGTGACAGATACCGGCCACGGCATGACGCCCGAGGTCGCCGACCGCGTCTTCGAACCTTTCTTCACGACAAAGGCAGCCGGCAAGGGAACGGGGTTGGGCCTCAGCCAGATATTTGGACTGGTGCGCCAGTTGGGCGGAGAGATCACCATCGACACGGCTCCCGGGCGTGGCACCACCGTGACCTTGCTCCTGCCGCGCGACGCCGCATCGCCTGCCGCGGCCCCGGTCACCGAAGCGGCCGCGGCCGCACCTCTGCTGCCCGAACGACTGCGTATCCTGGTGGTGGAGGACGACCCGCGCGTGCTCGCCGCTACGACCGGCGCGCTTGAGGAACTGGGGCATGACCCTGTCTCCTGCGACGACCCGCTCGCCGCGGCGGGATTGCTCGACCAGCATGGCGATATCGACCTGTTGATCAGCGACGTGTTGATGCCTCGGCAGACCGGGCCGGAAATGGTCACGGCGCTGCGCGAACGGCATGCACATGTGGCGGTGCTGTTCGTGACCGGCTTCGCAGGTGATGTGAACGCCGCTGACTTCGGCAACATGCCCGTGCTGCGAAAGCCTTTCACCCTCGCCGGGCTGGAGCGGGCGGTAGCCGGCGCCATGACCACCGATCGTCCCGCCCCGCCTCACCGTATCGCCGCCGAATGAACGCGCTCGCGTGTCCACGGCGGGGGTGACGCGCTCCGTCCGGCTGCTATAGCGACCCGCAGCTTTCGTCTCCAGAAGCTCCCGCCTGAGGCTCACCGCTCCGCCCATGAACTCGCTTGATCGCTACATGGCCCGGCTGATCGCGGTGCCGCTCTTCTCGACACTGGTGATCGCGGCGATGCTGCTGATCCTGGATCGCATGCTGCGCTTGTTCGACTTCGTCGCAACGGAGGGCGGGCCGGTCAGCGTGGTGTGGCGCATGCTTGCCAACCTGCTGCCCGAATATCTGGGACTTGGCATTCCGATCGGGCTGATGTTGGGCGTCCTGCTCGCCTTTCGACGCATTGCGACCTCGTCGGAACTCGACGTCATGCGCGCGGTGGGGATGAGCTACACGCGGCTGCTTCGCGTGCCCTACATGTATGCGATCGTGCTGGCGGCCCTGAACCTTGCCATCGTCGGCTATGTCCAGCCCCAGGCGCGCTTCCAGTATGAGCGGCTCCGCTTTGAGCTGCGCTCGGGGGCGCTCGGCGCGTCGATCAAGGTGGGCGAGTTCACGCATCTCGGCTCGCGCATGACCCTGCGCATCGAGAAAAGCCGGGAAAAGGGCCGCGACCTTCAGGGCATCTTCGTGCACGCGCAGACCCAGGGCGGCGACTGGATCGGCGTTAACGCGGAGCGTGGTCAGTTCTTCCGGACGGACGACCCCAATGTCATCATCTTCCGCCTGACCCACGGAACCCTGATCCACAACCGGCCCGAGTTCCGCGTTCCGCGCGTCCTCACCTTCTCGCAGCACGACCTGCCGATCGACCTTCCCAAGTTCGAAAGCTTCCGTCAGCGCGGCGGGCGCAATCTGGAATTCACCCTGCCCGAACTCGCCAAGCTGGGGCACCAGGGACAGACGGTGGAACAGCGCGCGGGCAGCCGGGCAGAATATCACTTCCGGCTGGCGGAGGTGGTGTCGATGTTCCTCCTGCCCTTGCTCGCCGTCGCGCTCGGCGTTCCGCCAAAGCGAAGCTCGTCGGCGCTTGGCGTGTTCCTGTCGATCGTGATCATTGTCACCTATCACAAGGTGAACCAGTACGCGGCCTCGGTCGGTGCGCTCGGCCGCATCGATCCGCTGATCGCGTTGTGGGTGCCGTTCCTGGCCTTCGCGGCGCTCACCTTCTGGATGTTCTACACCATCGCGTTCGTGCCCGGCGGCCAGCCGATCGGCGCTCTCGAACGTGTGTTTGGCAAGGCGGCGAAGCTGGTCACCCGCTGGCTGCCCGGCCGCCGCCGCTCGGACGCCTCTGCATGAACCCGCTGACTTTCTTTCCGTCGCGCACCGTGTCGCTCTACATGGGGCGACTGTTCCTGGCGCGGACATTCGGCATCCTCGCCGCTCTGGTGCTGGTGCTCCAGGCCCTCGACCTGTTGAGCGAATCCGGCAAGATCCTGGCCCATGCCGGGAATGGCGATGCCGAAATCTGGCGTTACGTGTCACTTCGCGCGCCGGAAATCATCGCGCGCTTTCTGCCGTTCTCGGTGCTGCTGGGCACGATCCTGACGCTGATCCAGATGAACCAGAACAGCGAGATCATCGCCTTGAAGGCGTCCGGCCTGTCCGCGCACCAGGTGCTCGCGCCGTTGCTGCTCGCCAGCCTGGGGGTCGCCCTGCTCTCCTTCGCCTTCAACGATCGCGTCGTCTCACGCGCCACGGCCACGCTGGATCAGTGGCAAACGGTCGACTACGGCCCCTTGCCGATCGACCGTGGTGACCGGACCAACGTCTGGGTTCGCGATGGCGACGACCTGATCGAGGTCGACCAGATCCGCGGCCGCGGCGCCACTGCGTTATTGGGCAACGTCACCGTCTATGATCGCACCGGCGGCACGCTCGTTTCCATCCTGCGCGCGCCCAAGGGTCGTCGGGAGGGCAATGGCTGGCGCGTCGATGGTGCGACCCGCTTCGATGTCGCGCGCGGCACGTTGACTCCAATCGGTTCCGTGGTGATCGCGCAGGGGGTCCGGCCCGATCAGTTCACCCTGTCGCGTGTCGACGCCGACGGCCTGTCCTTCCACGCGCTCAGCTCCGCGATCAGCGACCTGGCCGATGCGGGGCGCCCGACCATGGCGCTTGAAAGCTCGCTTTGGCACAAACTGTCCGGACCGCTGTCATCGGTGCTGATGCCCCTTCTCGGCGCGGTCGCGGCGTTCGGCATCGCGCGTTCGGGCAAGCTGTTCGTCCGTGCCGTGATCGGCATGGGGCTGGGCTTCGCCTATTTCGTCGCGGACAACTTCGCGTTGGCGATGGGCAACCTCGGCGCTTATCCGCCGTTTCTGGCCGCCTGGGCACCGTTCCTGCTGTTCTTCCTGATCGGCGAAACCGTGCTGATCCGGACGGAAGAGTAGGGCGGTCGGTCCCTTTTCCCTAGCCCTTACGCCCCATTGTCGAACGAACCAGCCGGCCAACCAGCCCCGGCAGCCCTGCATAGCTCGCCTTGTGATAGGGCGAGCTGCCATCCAGCGCCGCGGAAATCCGGCGATGCGCCTCACCCAGCGAGTGATAGGGCAATCCGGGCAGCAGGTGGTGCAGCGCATGGTAGCGCAGGCCCACGGGCGCCCACAAAGCCGGCAGCGTCGATGGCGGCGGCACGTTGACGGAGTCGAGATACTGGGCGGTGACGCTCATCGCCTCACCCTCGTGATTGTCCCACAGGTGGGCGACCAGCGTGCGCACCTGGTTCAGCACCGCCACGGCCGACATGATCGCAAAGCCGATCGCGAACGACCGCAACGGGATCACCCCGCCTGCGACCAACGCCACCAACGTCAGTGCCCAGGCGCTGGCGGACAGGTCGATGCGGTTGAACTGCTTCAATGCCTCGCCTTCCGGCACCCGGCGACGAAAGTCAGGGTTGATCGCCAACGCGGAAAAGCGCTCCACCACCGGCCGCCGAAGGGCCGGGATCACGAAGGACAGCGGCCCCAGGATCGCAAAGCGGATCAGCAAGCCCAGCGGCGCCAGCAGCGATACCAGGATGAACACCGGCAGCGTCCACGGCTTCATGGATGCCAGCGGCAGATACTCCGGATCCTCCGACGTGCCATAGCGCGTCTTGGCATGGTGCAGGTTGTGCACGCCTTCGTACATGAAGGACGGGGTCAGCATCGGTACGCCGACCAGCGCATTCCAGCCGAGACGGAACCGTGGCAGCGCGGCATGCTTCACATGGCTGATCTCGTGAATGAACAGCAGCGCCCGATACAGCGCCAGCACCGATACCACCGACGCGACAATCGTCAGCCACGTAGCATCAGCTGTCGCCGCAACGACCAGCGCGGCATAGCCGACCAACGCCGACACGCCCAGGTCCGCCCAATAGATTGCCGGGCGCGGCGTTGCGAGGTCGCGGGTCAACTCGGCGGCCGCACGCAGCATCGCCTTGTCATCGGCGATCTGGTGAAAGGGCACGCGAGCCGTCGCCGGCACGGCGGCTGCGGCGCGTCGGTCAAGGGCGAACGACTGGTTCATGGCGATTGGCATTGCCGTAATATAGTGGCGACAGCGTGGCATTGCGACGCGCCCCTTTTACGGAAAGGTCGCTCGCCATGATCGACGCGGCCGTTTAAACGTCGGCTCATGGCCGACCAACTCTCCATCCGCCCCATTCACAGCAAGCGCGACCGCCAGGCCTTCGTCGACCTGCCTTTCCGGTTGTACAAGGATGACCCTTACTGGGTGCCGCCGCTAAAGGGTGAAGCGCTGGGGCTGATCACGCCGGAAAAGAACGGCTGGTACAGCCACGCCAAGGCGCAGCTTTTTCTGGCGGAAGAACAGGGTCGCGTGGTGGGTCGCATCTCTGCCCATATCGACACGCTTGCGCTGACCATGCCCGCCGAACAGGGCTTTGGTCCCGGCACTGGCCAGTGGGGCCTGATGGAAGCAGAGCGGGAAGAGATCTTCACCCTGCTCCTCGCCCGCGCGGAGCAATGGCTGCGCGAACAGGGCATGGTCCGCGCGCTCGGCCCCATCTCACAGTCGATCTGGGAAGAGCCGGGGTTGCTGGTCCGTGGCTTTGACCACAGCCCGACCATCATGATGGGCCATGCCAAACCCGTCTATCAGGGCTGGATCGAGCGCGCCGGTTATTCGGCCGTGAAGCAGCTCATGACCTATGAGCTCGACATCACGCAGGAATTCCCGCCGATCGTCAAACGGATCATCAAGTCGGGTGAGAACAACCCGCGGATCCGCATCCGTGAGGTCAACAAGAAGAAGTTCGAGGAAGAGGCCGCCATCATCCTCGACATCCTCAACGACGCATGGGCCGACAATTGGGGCTTCGTTCCCCTCACCCCGCCCGAGATCAAGGACGTGGGCGTCAAGCTGAAGCCGATCGTGTTCAACGACCTGATCCGGATCGCCGAACTGGACGGCAAGCCGGTCGCCTTCATGATCACGCTTCCAGACCTGAACGAGGCGATCAAGCCGCTCAACGGCTCGCTGCTGCCGTTCGGCTGGGCAAAGCTGCTCCTCTGGCTGCGGGCGCCAAAGGTGCGCACGATGCGGGTGCCGCTGATGGGCGTGCGAAAGGAGCTTCAGTCCTCGCGTCTCGCGTCACAGCTCGCCTTCATGATGATCGAATATATCCGCCGCGCTTCGGTGGAGCGCTACGGCGCCAGCCGGGGTGAGATTGGCTGGATCCTGGAGGACAACCAGGGGATGCGCTCAATCGCCGAGACGATCGATAGCCAGGTCAACAAGGTCTACACCGTCTACGGCCGCGAATTCTGACCAGCCGCGGCGCCCACCCCGGGCGCCGCGACGGAAAGGGTCAGCGTGCTACCGGATCAAGCGGGTCGAAGCCCTGCTTCATCCACTCGTCGCGCGTACGGCAGATCTTCCGGTTGATACGCGTACCCGTAATGTCCCCTGCGACAATGCAGTAGCGACGCGATTGGGAAGCGCTGGCCGTGCGGTCCGCGAGCGAACCGTCATTCGTGGCCGGGCTCGCGGACGGAGCGGGCTTGGGCTCGCGAGGGTCAGCGCTTGCATTGGCCGACGCGAGCAGTCCGAATGCAGCAAGGGTCAGCAGGGTCTTCGACATCGCAACCTCCTATGGTCCGAAGTGGCTCAGCGCCGCTTCTGACCATAGTAGTGCATTAGCTGTGCCAAACACCTCCGCGCAGCAATCACAACGACTTAGCTCGATTGCCGCTTTATGCCGCCGCCAATCTCTGGCGCGGATCGCCAGAATGCGGTCAGAACAACACAGCGCCCCCCAGCGCAACGCGCACATCCGGCGACGTCCGATTCAGGCCGGCAACCGTCAACAGGTCGAGCTGCAATCCCTGACGCGGCTGCCACGCGATCGACCCGGCCGCCAATGCGCGCGTTTCGTACCGGTCTTCCGTCTCGACCCGCGCCAGCGACATTTCGCCCACCACGGTCACCTGCTTGGAGAGTTGGTAACCCAGGCCCACGATCCCGCTATATTCGGCATGATGACCGTCGCGAGTCTCGTCCGCAGCGTCGTCCACCTCGCCGGTGAAGTTGAGATTGAGTGAGTCCGACAGGTCATAGGAAACGGGGATGATCACGCCTAGCGCATAGTCGCCTGCCCCGATCGGGCTTCGCCCCGTTGGCAGCGTCACAAAGGGCTGGATGCCGATCGAAAGGCCCTTGCCGTCCGGATGAAGGAAGTTCTGCCGTACCCCGAGCGTCACGTCGCCAACGCCGTTCGTCGTCTCGATGCCGCCCGATTGCTTGTCACGATCGCGGACATGGCCAAAGCCGGTCCAGCCAATCTGTAGCTCGGTCGTGGGGCCGACACCGATCCGGGCCAGCATATCGGCCGCGATCACCTGGTCGTCACGGGCGTCGCTACGGTCATCGCGCTCCCAATCCACTGCGCCGATCTCCAGGTGAACATGCCCAGGATCGGTGATGCAGGCGGAGGAGCCCAGGCTGGGCCGTGTCGGGCAAAAGCGCAGATCCTGCGCTGCTGCGGGAACCGCGGTCAGCAACGCTGCCCCGGCCAACGCCCACCTTATCATGCCATAGCCCCTTCGCGATCGTTACGCTTTGCGCCTCTAACGCAATCGGGCCCAGGTGGGTGCATGATCGCTGGCCTTTTCCCGGCCGCGATAAGCCTTGTCGACGCCGGCATCGACCAGCCGGTCGGCAGCACTCGGTGACAGCAGCAGATGGTCGATACGGAACCCGGCGTCGCGCTGCCACGCGCCGGCCTGATAGTCCCAGAACGTCCAGACACCGCCAGCCGGCTGTCGCGTTCGCAGCGCATCGGTCCAGCCGTCGCCCAGCAGACGTCGATAGCCCGCCCGGCTCTCGGGCTGCATCAACGCATCCTCGGCCATGGCACGCACCGAGTAGGTGTCGTCATCGTTGGCAATCACGTTGTAGTCGCCCGCGAGCACCGCCGGCACTTCCTCGGCCAGCAACTCGCCCGCGCGCACGCGCAGCCGCTCCAGCCAACGCAGCTTGTAATCGAACTTGGGGCCGGGCCGCGGATTGCCGTTGGGCAGGTACAATGACGCAACCACGATCCTGCCGCCGTCCGGGGCAACGATGTCGCACTCCAAATAGCGGCTATGCTCGTCGTCGGGGTCGCCCATCAGGCCGCGCTGCCGCTCGACGGGCTGGCTTCCTCGGGCCAGGACGGCAACGCCGTTCCAGCTCTTCTGCCCATGCCAGACGGCGCCGTATCCGGCAGCTTCGATGTCCGCGATCGGGAACGCCTCGTCAGGCGCCTTCAGCTCCTGAAGGCAGACCACGTCGGCGTCCCCCTCGTTGAGGTACTCGATCAGGCGCGGCAGTCGCGCCTTGATCCCGTTGACGTTGTACGTGACGATCTTCACGTCAGATGGCGAAGCTGGAACCGCAGCCGCAGCCCGAAGCCGCATTGGGGTTCTCGACCCGGAATGCCGCGCCGCCGAGTGACTCGACATAGTCGACCTGGCATCCCCGCACGAGATCCAGGCTCACGCTGTCGACGACCAGGCGAACGCCGTCCGTCTCGACGACCGTATCGTCGGCCTCCGCAGCATCCGCAAAGCCGAACCGGTACTGGAACCCCGAACATCCGCCGCCATCAACCGCGAGGCGCAGGATGGCAGGCTTGCCCTGCTTGCCCGCAATGGCGGCAACACGCGCCGCGGCGGCAGGGCTAAGGGCGATATCGGAAGCGAGACTGGCCATGGGGTCCAGATAGGACGCGGGCGCCGCAACGGCAATCACCGCACCACCATCAACAACAGGCCGATCACTCCGACCGGCCAGTTATCGTGATCAGTCCTGCGGAGCCGGGCCGTCGGTCGACACCGGAATGGCGTGAACCGTCTGATCCTTGGCGGCGAGCAGATAGTCGGCCGTGGTCAGGAAAGGGATCGGGTTGACCGCATGGCCGTCGATCCGGACTTCGTAATGAAGGTGCGGGCCGGTGGAGCGACCGGTGGAACCCATCAGCGCGATCAGCTGGCCGCGGGTAACGCGCTGGCCATCAGCAACCAGGATCTTGGACAGGTGGCCGTACCGGGTCGCAATGCCCTTGCCGTGGTTGATCTCAACCATGTTGCCATAGCCGCCGCGGCGGTCGGCGTTGCTGATCATGCCATCGGCGGTTGCATAGATCGGCGTGCCGACCGGACCGGGAATATCGACGCCCGCGTGCATCGCGGCCGTGCCGCGGAACGGGTCGGAGCGGATGCCGAAGTTGCTGGTGAACTGAAGCTTGGATACCGGCTGGACCGACGGGATCGCGATCGCGCCGATGCTGCCCAGCCCCTGTCCGACCGTGTCGAGCTTCTTCCAGCTCAGGAACAGCGAGCGATACTGCTGGTCCGCGTTGAGGTTCGCCGTCGCTTCGCTGCTGGCTGCGGGAACCAGCGGGCCACCCACGGCAGCTGCCTTGTGCCCGTCGCCTTCGGCGGCCTGCGCGATACCCGTTCCCCCGAGCGCCAGCGCGGTCACAAAGGCCAGCGCGTTACGAATCTTGGTCATCGAACCTCGGCATGAGCGCACCGGATCCGTCGCCGGACCGGCACTGGTGCATTCCATGTGTCGACGCAGCCCCACCCGCGCTTGACGGTTAATGTGTGCCAGCGTGTCTCAGGATGACGCAATAGGCGCGTAGAAGTCTCGCGTCAGACCGGCAGACTCGCGCGCCGAGTCGTTGAACGGCGGCTTCAACCCACCCCGAAAATGCCGTGTCACAAGGGCTTGCCAGTGAGTCGCCGGCGTTTCGATCCGGTTTCGCGCACAGCCATGAAGGAACCAGCGGGTGCCGACCGACACGTGCCGGATCTCATCGGTGTAGATGCGGTTGAGAGTACGGGCGCTCGCCAGATCACCCGCCGCTTCGAAGCGGGCCACGGTTTCCGGCGTGACGTCCAGGCCCCTCGCCTCCAGCACCATGGGCACCACTGCCAGCCGGGCTAGGTCGTCGTCAGCGGTGCCAGTGGCTGCTTCCCACAACCCCGCATGGGCCGGCAACGCGCCATAGCGACTGCCCAGCACGCGCAGGCGCCGGTCGAGCAGTGCGAAATGCATCGCCTCGTCCGCGCCGACCGACAGCCAATCGTCGACAAAGCCGGTCGGGAACAGCGCGCCGAACCGCCCGGCCATGTCGAACGCGAGGTCGATCGCGACGAACTCGATATGGGCGAGCGCATGCAGCAGGGCGACCCGGCCCCGCTCGGACCCGCCCTTGCCCCGTTTGGGCATTCGGTTGGGCGGCAGCAGTTCAGGCTCGGCCGGCCGCGCGGGCGCATCGGGCACGGCCACGTCGAAGTCGTGCAACAGCAAACCCCGCCGCCAAGCCCGCGCGACTGCCCTGGCAGTCTTGACCTTGGTCAGGGGGTCGCCCGTCGTCAGGACGCGGCGGCATGCCTCTGCAACGCTGGTCATGTGCATCCTGGCGCCTTGCCAGGGCTCACAGCGCCCTCACCGCATCCAGCACCTGCTGCGCATGGCCCGGCACCTTCACCTTGCGCCACACCTTCGCCAATCGACCGTTCACGTCGAACAGGAAGGTCGCGCGCTCCATCCCCAGATAGGTGCGCCCGTACATCTGCTTTTCGCCCCAGACGCCGAAAGCGTCGCATACGCTGCCATCCTCGTCGGATCCGAGCGTCACCGTCAGCGCTTGCTTGGCGGCGAACTTGGCGTGGCTTGCCGGGCTGTCCTTGGACACGCCGATCACGCTCGCGCCAGCGGCGGCGAAGTCATCGCCCAGCACCGTGAAATCCTGCGCCTCGCGGGTGCAGCCGCTGGTGTCGTCCTTGGGGTAGAAATAGATCACTGCCGGCAGCGGCAGGTCGGACAGCGCGACCGTTGTTCCGTCGGCCAGCGTCACGCTGCCAGCCGGTAGTGCCGCGCCCGTTTCCATGCTCATCCCTTCGCCACCCGCGCCCAAACCGCCTCTACCTCCTGCCGGGTCGTCAGGAGGCGGGCAACCACCTCGTCCCAGTCCGCCGCCCGAACCGCCGACGCGATCAGCGCCCGCGTGGCGGTTGCGGGCTCGGCCGCATCGGGCGCTACCAGCCGCAGCGTGACCAGCAAGCGGGTCAGCAGGTCGTGCGCGTCGCGCATCGTCGGCGGCAACAGGTCCCTTTTGACCAGCGCGTCGATGGCGCGCCGAAGGTCCGGATCGAACCCTGCCCGGTGCGCCAACTGGACGACGTGAACCGCGAACTCCAGGTCCACCAGGCCGCCCGGCAACAGCTTCGCATCGAGCGGCCCGGTAGGCGGCTTGTGCGCCGCCATGTCGGCACGCATCGATCGTGCCTCAGCCGCAATGTCCCGCGACGGCCGGTCGCCGCCCAGGACCCGCGCGATGATGTCCTGCACCGCCTGACGCGCCGCCGCCGACCCGAACACCGGCCGCCCCCGGGTCAGCGCCATGTGCTCCCAGGTCCAGGCCTCCTCGCGCTGGTAGCGCTCGAACGAGTCGAGCGACACCGCCAGCGGCCCCGAACTGCCCGATGGCCTCAGCCGCGTGTCGACCGGGTAAAGCGGCCCGGCGGCGGTTGCCACGGACAACGCGGCGGTCACGCGCTGCCCCAGCCGGTTGAAGTACAGCGTCGCGCCCAGCGGCTTCGCACCGTCGGACTGGCCAGCAAAGTCGCCGGTGAACAGGTAAACCAGGTCGAGGTCGGACGCGTTGGTCAACGCGCCACCCCCGAACCGGCCCAGCGCCAGGATAACCAGCTCACTGTCCGGCACGCGCCCATGCGCGCGTTCGAACTCGGCCACCGCGGCAGCCGCCAGCACCTCGGTCGCCGCTTTCGCCAGTCGCGAATATCCTGCCGCAACGTCCAGCGGATCGCTGACGCCCGCTACCACCTGCGCCCCGAGCGCGAAGCGTATCTCGCCCACCACGCGGCGGACATGGTCCAATTGCGCGCCATAATCGTCGCCAGGATCCCCGACCCGCATGGCTGCGGCCAGGTCCGGCACCGTCCCGACCGGCCCTAATGCGTGCCCGTCGAGCAACCCGTCGAGAAGCTCGGGACGTGCCGCCAGCGCCTCCGCAAGCGGGGCCGCATGGCTCAGGATGGCCGCAGTCAGCTCCGTCAACGCAGGCCGCGCTTCCAACAGGCGCAGCACGTTGATCGCACTCGGCAGCCGCTCCAGCAGCCGGTCAAACCGCGTCAGCGCCGCGCGTGGGTCCGGCGCCGTCGCCAGCGCGGGCATCACCACGGGCAACACCGCCTCCAACGCCGCGCGTGCTGCCGGACTGCGCAGCGCCGGGTACGCCCCGTCCCGCCAGCGCGCGACCCGGTCACCCGCCCCCGCATCCGCTGCGAACCCATATTCGGCCAGCGCCGCGTCCAGGATCACCCGGTCCCGTGACAGCTCGGGCCGCCGGCTGTCGTCCAACCCGTCGTATATCGTCGCGATGCCGTTCGTTGCCGGCCGCAGCAGCTCGATCAGCGCGTCACCGTCGGCCAAGCCATGCAGTTGCGCCACCCCGTCCAGCGCTCCGTCCACCGGCAGCGCATGGGTCTGGCGATCGTCGACCATCTGCACGCGATGCTCGATCGTCCGCAGCAGCGAATAAGCGTCGGCCAGAACCCGTGCCTCGTCCGCACCGACCCATCCCGCCGACGCGAGCTTTGCCAGCGCCTCACGCGTCGCCGGCACGCGCAGCGCCGGATCGCGTCCGCCGTGGATCAACTGGTGGATCTGCGCAAAGAACTCCGCCTCCCGGATGCCGCCCCGCCCGCGCTTCAGGTCAAAGCCTGGCCCAAGCCGCTGCCCTTGGGCGTGATGATCACGAATCCGCGCCGAAATGTCCCGGATCTCGCGCATCGCGCCGAAATCGAGCCCGCGGCGCCACACAAAGGGCCGGATCGCGTCTAGGAACCGCTGCCCCAGATCGACATCTCCCGCGGCTGCCCGCGCGCGAATGAACGCGGCGCGCTCCCAGGGCAGCGCCTGGCTCTCATAATACGCTATCGCCGCATCCACTGGCAGCACGATCGGCGTCACTTCGGGAGAGGGACGCAACCTCAGGTCGACGCGGAGCACATAACCGTCGCCATCGCGCGCTTGGAGCAGCTCGACCACGCGCCTGCCGATCCGCACCGCCGCTTCCTCCGGCTCCTCGCGCGCACGTCGTGGCAGCGTTTGGGGGTCGAACAGCAGGATCGGATCGATGTCGGAGGAGTAGTTGAGCTCGCGGCTCCCCTGTTTCCCCAGTGCAATCGCCGCGAATCCAACCGGCTCGGCGTCCGGGTAACGCTCAGTGATCGCGGTGCGGATCGCGAGGTCCAGCGCACGGTCGGCAAAGTCGGTCAGCGCCGCAGTGACCGCCGTCAGGTCCAGTGCCCCGGCCAGGTCGCCGACCGCAACAGACAGCGCCAGCCGTCGACGCTCGATCCTCAGCCTCCGTGCGACCGGTTGGTCCGATGCAGGAGGCGGGGCAACCTGCGCCTCGCCGTTCGCCAGGGCAGCGGCCAGGTCGGGCTCGCGGGAGAGCAGCATGCGAAGAAAAGGCGCATGCGCCTCAGCCCGCGCAACCGCACCACGCCAGTCGGGCGGTGGTCCGGTCACCGGTGAAACCACTGGTTGCAATAAAGGCGAAACACTATTCCGATCCGGCCGTTGATCCCGCCATGTCGGTCATCACGCATCACGCCTGCCCACAAACCACGGTGGTGGTCGAGGCGCCACGCGGCACCGATGCGATCGGACTTGCGCTTCGCGGGGTATATCGTCGCGACCGGTCGCTACCGCCCGATATTCGGCTAACGCTTGACCGGCTGGACGGCGTGGCCATCGCCGATGTCAGCGACCGCGGCTGAGCGCGTCGACATCCCCCATGATGGAGTCGAGTGCGGTGACGTCGGGATCGGCATCGTGCTCACGGCGCGACGGCAGCTTGCCTTCGGTCAGGATCGACTCCAGCGCCACCCGGCCGCGTGCGACCCGGCTCTTGATGGTGCCAACCGCCACCTGACAGATTTCGGCCGCTTCCTCATAGGCGAAGCCGCCCGCGCCAACCAGGATCAGCGCTTCACGCTGGGGCTGGGGCAGATGCATCAACGCGCGCTGCATGTCGCCAAGCTCGACATGGCGGTCCTGGCTGGCAGGCGCGGCAAGGATGCGATCCGCGACCAGATCGTCCCACTCGCCCTTGAACCGGGCGCGCCGCATCTGGCTGAGGTACAGGTTGCGCAGGATGATAAAGGTCCAGGCCCGCATGTTCGTGCCCGCCTGGAACCGCTTGCGCGCCGCCCAGGCCTTTAACAGCGTTTCCTGAACAAGATCGTCGGCCAGGTCGCGGCTTCCCGACAGCGAACGGCCAAAGGCGCGCAGGTGCGGGATCACTTGCGCTAGTTGCGCCTTGAACTCGGGATCGGACAGCGAGACGTGTTCGACGGGTGCGACGACCTCGTCATCGTCGTCGCGCGTGGCTGGCTGGCTCATGAAGCTCCGATCGGCTTGCCGCGCAGAACCGTGCGCTCGGGCAAGAACATAAGGTCGGCCGCCGGCGATTGCCAGCGGCCGAAAGGACGGCCGGGGTCAGCGAAGGATGATATACGCGAAAATCGCGATCACCAGCACCAACGAGATCGGCAGGATATAGCGGGTCATGTGCGGGGTCGCGCCCGCACGCGCCTGGTCGGTGTTCAGCTCTACGCGTTCGTTCGGATCAGCCATGAGCCGATAAACCTCCCAGATCCGTTTTGGGTCCGTAACTGTTACGCGGCTTCGGGTACCGTGCTTTCATCGAAGAACAGCGCCTGGCTGATCGCCGCCTTCACGGTGGACCGCTGGAACGGCTTGGTGATCAGGAACGTCGGCTCCGGCCGCTCGCCCGTCAGCAACCGCTCGGGAAAGGCGGTGATGAAGATCACGGGAACCTCGAACTCGGCCAGGATGTCCTTCACCGCGTCGATGCCGGACGAATCGTCCGCCAGCTGGATGTCGGCCAGCACCAGGCCGGGGCGATCCTCCATGGCCAGCGCCACGGCTTCGTCGCGGGTCACGGCAACGCCGGTCACTTCATGGCCCAGATCGCGAACGATAGTTTCGATGTCCATCGCGATGATGGGCTCGTCCTCGATGATCAGGACGCGCGCATGAGTCTGCTTCTCGATCTCCGACAGCGCTTCGGCGATCAGTCGCTCGACCTCGCTGGTTTCGACCTCGATCAGATAAGCCGCGTCCTCGGGCGTGAACCCTTCCATCGCGGTCAGCAGCAGCGCCTGCCGCGACAAGGGTGTCATGCGCGCAAGCCGGGCCTGCGCCACCGCCTCCTGGCCCTCGGCGCCACCGGCTGATGGCTCGTCGGCGACGTCGTAGTTCGCGGAATTCCAGATGCCCTGGAACATGCGATACAGGCCAAGGCGTGGATCGACGTCCCGCGGGAACTCTCCGGGCGCGGCCACGATCGCTTCCAGCGTTGCGCGGACATAACGGTCGCCCTGGGTCTGGCTGCCGGTCAGAGCCCGGCCGTAGCGCCGCAGGAATGGAAGGTGCGGCGCGAGTTGCTGTCCAAGCGACATGGGCGTGGGTATCTCCTGATGAGCGGCGACCCCTTTGGGCCAGGGGCGGACGCCGGGCAATGCCATGATGACGAAAGACCGTGCCCGATCCCCCGGGGGCGTACGCGGTTTTTTCGACTGGGCGGGGAACCATCGAGCAGCGCTTTGGTTTCATCGCCCAGTAACTTGCGCGCTGCGGGCCGGTTTTGGCCCGGCAGCGTTTGTGCCTGTCGAAGCCCATAGTGGCCGTCCAAGGGGGAAGTCGTTGAGTTCGGGCCGGGAAACGCAGAAGAAAGCGCACGCCGCGCCCCCCGTCGTTTCCGTCGACTCGCCAGTGGTGGATGCTACGACCCAGTCGGGGACCGGCGCATCGAACGATCAACTTTCGCCGCGGGACCAGTTTTCACGCACGAAATCGCTGCCTGGGCGTGACCGCGACATGGGTTCAGCCCTGCGTTCGGTGTACCAGGAAACAGTGAGCGAGGCAGTGCCGGACGATCTGCTCGACCTGCTCGGCAAGCTTAACTAACGGGAGGCCACATGGCCTCAGCTTCCGCTATTCCTGAACCGGTCGACACCGAAGAAGTGGGCGACACCCCGCGCCAGGCGCGCTCGTTGTTCACCCGGATGCCGACCGGGGCCAAGCTGTTCCTGATCCTCAGCGCGGCACTGCTTCCGCTCGCCCTTATCGCGATGATCGCGACCCTTCAGACAACCCGATTGGCCGACGCGGAGGCGCGGGCGCGTCTGCGCGTTGCGGCTGACGAAAGCGCCCGCGCGATCGCCATCGAACTGATCGGCGACATGACGGCGCTGCGCACGGCAGCGGCCGCACTCGGTTCCGATGCAGCCGATGCGCCCAGCTGCGCGCGCGTGCAGGGCGTTTTCGCGCAACAGGCTTCGATGGGAACCCGCTTCGCGATCATCGGCCGAAACGGTCAATTGTTGTGCGGTCAGCCGATTGCGGCACCAGCGACGCTTCCGCCTGTCCGATCGGGCGAAGTGGTCGCCACCGTTCTGCCCGGCCGCGGTCTGGTGATGGCCACCGCCGCGCCCGGCACGGGGCTCGTCGCACGGGCGCTGTTCCCCTCGGATTTCCTGGAACGGCTGGGAACACCCAGCGGTCGTGCTGGCCTGTTTCGAACCGCACTGGTCCATGATGATCAAGTGCTGGACCTGTCACCCGAAGAAGACTTCAGCACCTTCGCACGAACGGAAACCACCTCGCCCGAACTCGGCATTGCCGACCTGACCTTGCGCACCAGCGTGCGCAGCGCGCCGATTTCGTCGTCCTTCATCGTAGCGATGCTGCTGCCACTCCTGATGTGGGCGGCAGCGGCCGGGATCGGCTGGTTCGTCGTCGACCGGTTGCTGATCCGTCCCTTGCGGCAGTTGCGCTCCGCCGTTGCCGCCTTTTCACCGGGCGAGGTCATGGACCCCGGCATGGCCCGCGATGCCCCGGCGCAGGAGATCCGGGAGCTTGGCGACACCTTCCGATCCATCAGTCGCACGGTTGCCGCTCACGAGGCAGGCCTGGCGGAGGGGTTGGTGCGCCAGACCAAGCTGACGCGAGAGGTCCACCATCGCGTCAAGAACAACCTTCAGGTCATCGCCAGCCTGATCAACTTTCACGCCCGCGGCGCGCCGAGCGCGGACGCCGCCGCCGCTTATGCCTCGATCCAGCGGCGGGTGGATGCCCTGGCCGTGGTTCACCGCAACCACTTCGCCGAAATGGAGGAAAATCGCGGCCTGAACCTACGAGCCGCCATTGGCGAACTGACCAGCAGCATCCGCGCGAGTGCTCCGTCGGGCAGTTCCGGGCTCGGCATAAGCCTCGATGTAGCGCCCTTGTTCGTGACCCAGGACGTCGCGGTCGCAGTCGCCTTCCTGCTGACGGAGACGATTGAGCTCGCCATGACCGTGGACCCTGCTGCGCAGATCCGCATCGCGCTGAGCCAGGCGGAGGACGACCCCGCGCGTGGCATCCTGCGCGTGATCTCGCGGGCTTATGTTGAAAGCGACCGGCTGCACGAAAGCGCAGCGCTTCGCTACGGTCGCGTGCTGGAAGGGCTGGCCCGCCAGCTCCGCTCCCGCTTGCACCACGATCCCCTTAGCGGCGCGTATGAAATCGCGATCAGCATCGTCGGGCGCGACTGAAACAACCGCTAAAAATCAACAGGTGAATGAAAAATGTCTGGGGGCTTGGAACCACGCGTCACGCGCACCGTTCTTGTCTTCGGATAGCGACCTTATGCCCCCCCGCTCTCGCTATCCTTGACATAGGCCCGGAAGCGCCCACCCCTCCCCCCCCCCCGGTGGCGCTTCCGGGCCTTAGTTTTCCCCCAACATCCTTGGCCCTTATCCGGAACCTCCGACGCGTGCCGATCATTTCGCTATCGGCATTTCCGCCTTTCGGAGGATTAGATGAACAAGGCTCTGAAGCTCGCGCTGGTCGCGGGCGTGCTGCTGGTTTCGGCATGCAACACCGTTGAGGGCGTTGGCAAGGACGTGAGCTCAGCCGGCAGCACGGTGGCTAAGACGGCCGACAACGCCAAGTAAGGCGCACCTGCACTCAGACCGACGAACGGCTCCTCGCGACCGCGGGGAGCCGTTTTGCTATTACATGCGCTTCGAATGCATGGCCGGCTGTTTCAGCGCCCCGGTCGAGCGAACCGATACAACCGCAAAGGCGCCTGCCCGAACTTCACCAGCCGCGGCATCAGGTCACTCGACGACCGTCGGTACGCTCGCTTCCTTGGCGCGGCGGCGCTCGGTGAACCAGATGCCGATGATCGCCAGCTCGTAGAGGATGATCAGCGGGACCGCGAGCAACACCTGGCTCATCAAGTCGGGAGGGGTCAGCACAGCCGCAATCGCCGTCGCACCCACGATCGCGTAACGACGCGCGCCGATCAGGCCTTTGCGGGTCACGATTCCGGCACGCTCCAGCAGCATCAACAGCACCGGCAACAGGAACGCGGTGCCGAAGCCGAACAGGAACTGCATCACGAACGACAGGTAATTGCCGATCGCCGGCAACGCCTCGCGCTTGACGCCCCCTACGTCGCCCTGGAAGCCGAGCAGATAGTGCAGCGCCATCGGCACCGCGACGAAGTAAGCGAGCGCCGCGCCCATCAGAAACAGCACAGGAGTCGCGAACAGGAACGGCAACAGCGCCCGCTTTTCCTTGCGGTACAGGCCCGGCGCGACGAACTGCCACAGCTGGTTTGCGATCACCGGAAAGCTGATCATCATCGCCGAGAAAAAGGCGACTTTCACCTGCACGAAGAACGCTTCGAATATCTGCGTGTAGATTACTGTGCTCTGCCCCGCCGCCTTCAACGGCTGCAGCAGGAAGGCGAAGATCGGCTCGGAAAAGTACAGGGCCACGCCGAACGACAGCGCGACGGCAGCAATGCAGTACAGCAAGCGGCGGCGCAGCTCGATCAGGTGGTCGAGCAATGGTGCCCGGCTGTCCTCCAGCTCGTCATTCACCGCCGCGCCATGGACGTCCGTCACGAAGTCACTCCATCCCCGCGGTGAGGCGGCGTACCCTCGGGCGCGGGCGAAACATGCGGCTGCTCCACCATCACCGGCTCCTGGGTGTCATCGATCGCAGCGACCCCGGCGACCGGTTCAGGAGCAGGATTGGCGTGCTCGCGCATGATCCGCTCATTCTCCTCCGCCCACTTCTTCTCCATCTCCGCCAATTCGGCCTCGCGGACCATGGTGTCAAAACCCTGGCGGAACTGGCGGGCAACACCGCGCGCGCGCCCGACCCAATAGCCGACGATGCGCATCGCCTTGGGCAGATCCTTGGGGCCAATGACCACCAATGCCACAAAAGCGACGAGCATCAGCTCGGACGGATCGACGTTGAACATCAGCGCCCCCCGCTCACATCAGGCTGGCCACACACGGTCAAGGTGAACAAGGGTCAGGCGTCGTCGCGCAGTCCGTCGCGAACGCGATTACCGTCGCGATCGAACGCCGGCTCCGCCGCTTTTTGCGACTCGATGCGCGCCGATGGCTTGGAGGAGTTCTCTTCCTCTTCCGCCATGCCTTTCTTGAAGTTCTTCACACCCTTGGCGACGTCGCCCATCAGGTTGGAAAAGCGCCCGCCGCCGAGCAGCAAAATGGCCACAACGGCAAGGACGAGCAGGTGAATGGGGCTGAAGCCGCCCATGACGATTACTCCTGAAGCTATGTGTTATCTAGGCCGCCTTGGCAGGCATTACTACTGGCAAAGCCTGTGATCGCGGCCGATCCGTCACCCGGCCGATGACAGCGCCAGAAGCCGGTCGCGGGTGTCGATCAGCGCATCGAAATCACCGCTGGGGCGGCCAACGCTGCCCATCGCCCGGGCGAGCCGTTCGGCAGCGCGCGGCGTGATGTCGGGCAACCGGGCCGCGATCTCGACCATCTCGTCCATCCTTGCCCAGCAATCCAGCACCAGGTCGCATCCCGCGGAAATCGCACCCGCGGCCTTGTCCCCGGCGCTTCCCGACAGCGCTTTCATGTCGATGTCGTCGGTCATCAACAGCCCGTCAAAGCCGATGCGACTGCGGATCACCTCGTCGATGACGGTTGGCGATAGGGTCGCCGGGCGCTCGGCGTCCCAGGCGGTGAACACGATGTGGCTGGTCATGCCCATCGGCGCGCTCGCCAGCGCCTTGAACGGGGCAAGATCCACCTGCAGCTCCTCGTCGCTCGCGGTCACGGTCGGCAGCGTCAGGTGCGAATCGACCAACGCGCGCCCGTGCCCCGGCATATGCTTGACGACGCCAACGACCCCGCCTGCCGCCAATCCTTCCAGCACCGCCCGCCCCATGGCCGCCACCCGCATCGGCTCACGGCCATAGGCACGGCAGGTGATGATCTCTGCCGTCTCCGCCCCGGCCACATCCAGCAACGGCAGGCAGTCGACGCTCACGCCGACCTCGCTCAGCATCAGGCCGATCGCATGGGCGTTGGCGCGCGCGGCCTCGATCGCGGACATCGGTGCGATATCGTACAGCGCGTCAAAGGCCGGACCGGCGGGAAAGGCCGGCCATTCGGGCGGACCCATCCGCGCGACCCTGCCGCCCTCCTGATCGATCAGGATCGGCAGGTCGTCGCGCCCCAACAGCGAACGCAGGCTGTCGGTCAGCGCTTTTACCTGCGCCCGGTCCTCGATGTTGCGGCGGAACAGGATAAATCCCGCCGGCGCCGCTTCGATGAAGAAGGCGCGTTCGTCAGGTGTCAGTTCGGGGCCGGAAAGGCCGAAGATCACGGGCTTCATGACCGGGCCGTGTAGCGTGTCGCACACGGCCCGTCATGCGCCGCTATGGCCTATGATGCGACAAAGCAGCTTTCGCCCGCGACGCGCAGCCGCCCGCAAATATCGGCTGCCTGGTTGGCGCTGCCGGCGTTCACGCGCAGGCGATACAGCGTCCGCCCTCCGGTGGCGACTGGCTGCACCGACTTGCCGAGCTGGGCGATATAGCCGAACCGCTTGGAAAAGCTGGTCCAGGCCGCATTGGCCACGCTCTCGCTGGGATAGGCGCCAAGCTGAACCAGCGATCCGCCCGCCGGGATCGGCGCCGCCGCCGGCCGGTTCGCGCCGACCGGGGCGGTCGCCTTCAGCTTGCCGCCAGACGCCGGCACCGCTGCCACCGCGCTGGCGGCTCCATCGTCCTGCTTGTCCGGTTGCGCGACCTGGCGCCGGCCTGAAACGGGTGCTTCGGGCATCGCGCCGAGGTCGATCGCGCCCGTGCCCGATCCCTTGCCCGCGCTGGTCGCGATGGCGGCATCGCCCTCGCCCTTTACCTTCATCCCGCCGGGGTCCGTCGGACGCACCTTGTAGCTGCCCTCCTGCGCCGCGATCAGCTGGCCGTCCGGGCTCTGGCTGGCGCGTTGCAGCTTGTAGATACCCCAGACCAGGCCGGCGAGCACCACCAGCCCCAGAAGCACGGACGCGACCACGCGGCCCGCCCCCGGGCCTCGCGGCTCGTCCGGTTCCACCGTTTCGAGCCAGGGCAGCCGGTCTTCCTCGTGGATCTGAGAAGGGCGCAGGTCCATCTCGTCCGGCATCAATTCATCTCCGAAACCGCCTCGACCCCCATGATGTCGAGCCCGTTACGAATAATCTGCGCGATGCCGCTCGCCAAGAACAGACGCGCGCCGCTGATACCTGCGTCATCCTCCTGGATGAAGCGGCGGTCCGGGCGGTCATTACCGACGTTCCACAGCGCGTGAAAGGCGGCTGCCAAGTCATACAGATAAAACGCGATCCGGTGCGGTTCACGCGCCGCCGCAGCGATCTCCACGGTGCGCGGAAATTGCGCCGCGAGCTTCACCAGTTCCAGCTCATCGGTGTCAAGACGGGACAGGTCGGGCGTTCCCGCAACGCTGATCCCCGCCGCCGCGGCACGCCGGCCGACCGACGCGATACGGGCATGGGCGTACTGGACGTAGAAAACCGGGTTGTCCTTGGATGCCTCGACCACCTTGGCGAAGTCGAAATCCATCTGCGCATCGGCCCGCCGGGTCAGCATGGTGAAGCGCACCACGTCGCGCCCCACTTCCCGCACCACGTCAGCCAGCGTCACGAAGTTGCCGGCCCGCTTGGACATCTTCACCGGCTCGCCACCGCGCAACAGCCGCACCATCTGGACAAGCTTCACGTCGAACCGCGTCTGCCCACCCGTCAGCGCGGCGACCGCCGCGACGATGCGCTTCACCGTACCGGCATGGTCCGCGCCCCAGATGTCGATCAGCTGGTCCGCGCTCTGCGCCTTTTGATAGTGATAGGCGAGGTCGGCACCGAAATAGGTCCAGGACCCGTTGGATTTCTTTATCGGGCGATCCTGATCGTCGCCGAACGCGGTGGACCGGAACAAGGGCAGCTCCACCGGCTCCCAATCATCGGGCACCTCGCCCTTGGGCGCTTCCAGCGTTCCATCATAAACCAGGCCACGGCTGCGCAGTTCGGCTTCGGCCGCCTCCGGCTTGCCCGCCGCCTGCAACTCGGCCTCCGACGAGAACAGGTTGTGGTGAATGCCGAGCAGCGCCAGGTCGGCGCGGATCAGGTCCATCATCGCGGCCACCGCGCGGGTGCGGAACAGGACGAGCCACTCGCTCTCGGGCGCCGACGCATACCGGTCGCCGAACTCGGCGGCGAGCGCCTGGCCGACCGGGACCAGATAGTCACCCGGATACAGCCCCTCCGGCACCGCGCCGACGTCTTCGCCCAGCGCCTCGCGGTAGCGCAGGTGCGCGGAGCGGGCGAGCACGTCGACTTGGCCGCCGGCATCGTTGACGTAGTACTCGCGGATCACGCGATGTCCGGCGAACTCGAGCAGGCTAGCCAGCGCGTCACCCACCACGGCGCCGCGGCAATGCCCCATGTGCATCGGCCCGGTCGGGTTGGCCGACACATATTCGACGTTAACCGTGATCCCGTCACCGACCGAGGATCGGCCATAGGCGCCCGCATCGCGCGCGATCGTCGCCAGCTCGTCGCGCCAGGTGTCGGCGGTCAGGCGTAGGTTGATGAAGCCCGGGCCGGCAACGCTCGCGCCTTCTACTTCGGGCAGCTTGGACAGTTCGGCGACCAGCGCCTCTGCTAGCGCGCGCGGGTTGGTGGCGGCTGGCTTGGCCAGCACCATCGCGGCATTGGTCGCCAGGTCGCCATGGCTGGCATCGCGCGGCGGCTCCACCGTGACGTTGCGGCGGTCCAGCCCCTCGGGAAGCTTGCCCGCAAGGGTCAGGTCGTCGAGCGCGGCATCAAGATGGGCGGCGAAGCGGGTGTAAAGAGACATGGGCGCGCGCGTTAGCCGAAGGCCACGCGCGGTTCAAACACCACCAGGCATTGCGCAAGGGTCCGGCGGCTGGCGGCGAGGGCCAACACGGGCGGCCCTCCCCTCTCGCGGATCGTGGGGCGGGCATTGGGGATTGGGCTGGGCATGGCCCCGGCATGGCATGTGCCGCCAGCTGTAGGACAGCTTAAAATCAGCACCGGGAGGAAACATCGGCCAGCAAATTGCACCGGGCTCAACCCGAGATGATAAGTTTGCATTTGCAACTTATCTCCGAAAGGCGTTTACTAGTTGCGCTTTGCAACTGTTCTCTCCCTAGCCAGGAGCTTGCCCGATGCGCACCACCTTCACCCTTGCAGCCCTCCTCGCCGCTCCCGTTCTCGCGACGGCCATGCCCGCTTCGGCTGGCGAGCCGATCAAGCAGCGGGTCACCGATGGTGGAAAAACATACATCTACACCGTACGGCAGGTCGGCCGTGACCAGGTGATCGAAGGGCGCGGCTACCCCGCCGGTACGCGCTTTCGGTTGCGGGTACGCGGCAAGGAGGTCACGGGAACGGCCGGCGGCTACCCGGTCGCCTTCACCGCCCCTGCGGCACCTGCCTCGCCCCGCGCAGAACTCGCCATGCTGCCCTGATCGGGTAGGCGGGCGTCAGAAGCCTTCCGGCACGTCGATCGGCCCCACTACCTCCACGTAGCGCGCGATCGCGTACCGGTCGGTCATTCCCGCAATGAAATCGGCGATGTGGCGGCTGCGGTCGGGCTCACTCTCGGGCAGCCGCTCGCGCCACTCTGCCGGCAGCGCGGCGGGGTTCGCGCGATAACCCGCGAACAGCCCCGACACGATCTGTCGGGCCGTCGCAGCGGCGGCGAGTTGGGTCGGGTGATGGTACAGGTTCGCGTACATGAAGCGCTTCAGGTCGCGCTCCTGCGTCCGCATCGCCTCGGAAAATCCGACCAGCGCGCATCCCGCGTTCCGCACGTCATCGGGTGAGGTAACCCCCGCTTCCGCGATCCGCCGACGCGTTTCGGCGATCAGGTCGTTCGCCATCGCCCCGATCTGGCCGCGCACCAGCTCTCCCGTCAGCCGCGCATGCTCGACGTCCGGAAAGCGCGCGCACGCCGCCGCCCAGCTTGCCTGGACCAGGGGCACCGCCATCAGCTGGTCCAGCGTCAGCAGCCCGGCACGCAGGCCGTCATCGATGTCGTGATTGTCATAGGCGATGTCGTCCGCAATCGCGGCGACCTGCGCTTCCAGTGACGACCATTGCGTCAGCTCCAACGCGAAATCCGCGTCCGCCGCCGCCAGCGCCCAACCGGGACGGCGCACCGGCCCGTTATGCTTCGCCAGTCCTTCCAGCGTTTCCCACGTCAGGTTCAGCCCGGAAAATCGCGGGTACGGCCGCTCGATCGTGGTCAGGACGCGAAGGGTGTGGCCATTGTGGTCGAACCCGCCCGCCTCGGCCATCGCCTCTTTCAGCGCATCCTCCCCGGCATGGCCAAAGGGCGGGTGGCCGATGTCATGCGCCAGGCAGAGCGCCTCGGTCAGGTCCTCGTTCAACCCCAGCGTCCGCGCGATCGTGCGACCGATCTGCGCGACCTCCAGGCTGTGGGTCAGGCGGACGCGAAAATGGTCACCGTCCGGTGACAGGAACACCTGGGTCTTGTGCCGCAGCCGACGAAAGCTGATCGAATGGATCACCCGGTCGCGGTCACGCTGGAACGCGTCGCGCGGCCCCCGTTCGGTCGAGTCGCCCTCGTGATGATGGCGGCCGCGACTCAGCGACGGATTGGCCGCATAAGGTGCAGCCGGCCTCACTTATCGGTCGGCAGCTTGGCGATCTTCTGCCCGGCGTCGCTCGTGAAGGTGGAGGCGGCCACGCCCTTCTTGGCCAAACCGTTCACGAAGGCCTGCGCCTCGGCCTGCGTCTTGAACGGGCCGGTGACGACACGGTTGGTTGACCGCAATGGCGTGGCATAGCCGCTCCGGCCCTTGAACACCTCTGGCGCCTTGTTCCTGACGGTTGACCAGGCCTTGGGCAGGTCCGCGTCGCGCGCGCCGGTTGCGACCTGCACCCAAACCCGCCCGGCTTCCGCCTTGTCAGCACGACCTTCGGTCTTGCCGTCGCGTCCTGATGCCGTGCGGGTCGAACCCTTGCCCGCCTTGCCGGTGTCCTCGTCCTCGTCCTTGCGATTGCGGCTGCCCCGGCCACCGGTCGCCGTGTCCTTGGCGGCCAGCTCAGTCTTTGCGCCGCGCTTCCCGGCACGGGGCGTCGCCTCGTCGGCATCCACTTGGCCGCGCCGACTGCGCGCGCTGCTGGTCGCGCCGGGTGCATCGGCCTCCACGATCTCCGTCCGGACCACCCTGCGCCCGCGCCGATCACGGGTGACGCTTGTCCTCACGGGGGCCTCGGCCTCGGCCAACTCCGCGCTAGATCCACGCCGGCGACCGGGTGCGGCCGACCCTGTGCGCGTGCGAGCGGCGGGCGCGGCACCTTCATCCTCACCCGCGTCCGCTTCGGTCGTGCCGCGACGCCGCCGCGCGCCCGTTTCGGCACGCAGCGGTTCCGCCGACGCAAGGCGGCGCACTGCGGCGCGGCGCTCGGCGCTGTCCTCCGCCGCCCGGGCGCGGGCTTCGGCGACGCTGGCGCGCGCGCGGCCGGGCGCAACGTTCAGCTCCGCAGCCGGGATCGACAGGTTCGCGATGATCCGCGCCAACACCGAGTCTTGCGCAGGGCGGATAGGCGGAGGCGGCGCGATCGGGGCGGGCACTGCTGGCGCGGCCGCCATGCTGGCTACCGCGACGGGCGCCGATCCGGCCGGGTTCACAGCCGACACGGAGGTGCTGCTTTCAGCCGCGGCCGCCAGCACGCCAGGATTGGGGGCCGTAGCAGGAGCAACCGCCCCGCCTGTATCGGTTACGAAGCCGGGCGCGACCGTTGTACCACGTCCAGACGCCGTCGCCGGATTGGACGCCAGCGTCACCGGCGCAGGCGGTGAAGGAGGCCGCACGGCCGAAAGCGCCGGGTTCGCTCCCGACCCGACAGGCGCAGGCTGGGTGCTGAATGGCCGTGCAGCTGACGCCGCCGAGCTTGACGCCAATCCCATGGGGGCGGGCTGCGTGGCGGGAGGTGCGGTTCGCGTCGCGAGCGCTCCCGGCACAGGAGCGGGCACCTGCACCGGCGCCGTCGCAAAGGGCCGCGCCTGAACCCCGGCGTTCGCCGTTCCGGTGTTGGCCGCAAGAGCCGGTGTTGCAGGCTGCGACGGCCCGACCTGCGATGGGAATGCCGGCGTCTGCACAGGGCGCGCTGTCGCGAACTGGCCGGGCTGCGGAACAGAGGCAGCCTGAGTCGGCGCCGGCTGACCAACCGATCCGACGCGAGCCGGAACCGGCTGTACCACGGTCGTCGCCGCAACCCGCGCCGGTGCCGATGTGAGCGCCGGCCGGACAGACGCCAGCGCCGCCGCGCGCCGCGCCTCGCGTTCCGCACGCCGGTCACGTCCGGAGCGGCCGCGGCGGTCATCGCGACGATCGTCGGTGCGCGCCGGCTGAACCGATGCCACCGCCACCTGCGGCTGCGGCTCGGGCGCGAGCGGCATCAGGGCCGGCGCCAGCCGAGCATCCGCCAGCCGTTCGGGCGTGGGGCGGATCTCGCCAAAGTGCACGGCGAACGCCCGGTCCGATGCGCCCAACGAGGGCAGCTGCTGGAAGAAGGGCTGCAGCCCCTGTGCCGTGCCACCCGGCATCATGGTGCTGGCAATCGTCGTCGCGCCCGGAACGTCGCCAGTCATCGCCAGCACGAATGCCCGCGCACGCCATGCGCCTCGGTCCGAACGCCGGATCAGCGGCTCGAGCACGGCCAGCGCCTGCTCGCGCCGCCCCGAAATCCCCAGCGACAGGGCGTAACGGCGCAACAGCTCGTCATTGCTCTCGGTCTTCAGGGCCAGCCGATAATCGCGTTGCGCCCGCTCCTGCTCGCCGATCAGGTCATAGGCAAAGCCGCGGTCGGCCGCCATGCGCGCCGGGGCCAGACCCAGCGACTCGGCCTGCGCAAAGTAGCGAAGCGCTTCGCCGGGACGCTCGGCCCGAACCAGGATCGCGCCCATCCCCGCCTTCGCGCGGGCATTGCGCGGGTCGACCTTGTCCGCGCGCGCGAACAACGACGCCGCGCCGCTCAGATCGTCGACGCGCAACGACAGCTCGCCAGCGTCCAGAAGCGCGCTCAGGTCACCGGGGTTGGTCGCCAGGCGCCGCATCGTATCGCCCAGCCGGTCGGCATCGGTGCTGCCAGGCACAGCCTGCACCAGGGCCTGCGCCGAAAGAGCGGTCGGGGCACTGGCCAGCGAAAGGGCGAGTGCCAGCGTGGAGGGTATAAGAACTCGCATGTATCGCACCGGTTTAAGCCCGATTGAGCCTGAACCGGCAATGATCAACAGCATCTGGCGCGATGAAGCGAGCAGGCGCGGCGACGAGCAACGTCGTATCATCCAGGGGCGCAAAGTACGGGGCATGGAAAGCCACGCCACCCATTACCCTATTCCCAGGCTGTGCAGCCACTGCACCACCAGCCCTGGCCATTCGGCGGTCATCGCCACCTTGCTCGGCCGCAATCCAAAGGCGTGCCCGCCATAGGCGTACAGATGCATCTCGAACGGCACACCCGCCTTCTTCAGCGCCAGGCCATAGGCGAAGGACTGGTACACACTGTCCGTGGGATCGTTGACGCTGTGAAGAATGAACGTCGGGGGCGCTTTGGGGCTGACGGTGATCCAAGGCGCAAGCCGGGTGTTGTCACTCGCCTTTCCGCCCGAAGAGTCCCGGATATGGCCTGGGTACAGGGCAATCGCGAGGTCCGGGCGTGACGGCTGACTATCCGCCGCGTCAACGGGCTTGTAGCTTCGGCGATCGGCGTTGCTGACCGCCTGAACCAGGTGACCGCCCGCTGAAAAGCCGATCACGCCGACCCGGCGCGGATCAATCTTCAGCGTCGCCGCCCGGTACCGGATCAGGCTCATCGCGCGCTGCGCGTCCTGTAAAGCAAGCTGAACCGGCGGCGCGCGCTCGGCCCCGTTCGGGCCAGCATGCCAGCTTTGTGGAACCCGGTACTTCAGCAGGATGCACGTCATACCCTGCGCCGTCACCCAGTCGCAGATCTCCGTGCCTTCCAGGTCGATCGCGACGACCTCATAGCCACCGCCGGGCAGCACCAGCATCGCCGCGCCGCCATTCCGGCCACGTGGTGGATACACGGTCATGGTCGGGGTCGAAACGTTCATCACCGCCGACCAGCTACGGCCGCCGACAAGCCGCGTGCCCTTGACCGTGGTCTCCGGCTTGTCCGTCTCCGGTTTTGCCATCGCCAGCCCTGCCGGCCAGAGCGGGATCTGCTGCCGCCCGCCCGCCGGATTCCAGCGGCCGATGTCGATAAGGTGGTCAGGGTCGGGGGATGGGATGCCGTCCGGGGCGACCTGTTGCCTCTTCGCTCCAGCCGTGGCGTCGCCAGTCCCAGCCGCGATCGCGCCGATCAGCATCATCGATCTAACGATCCGGCCGATGGGGGTGCACAGCGAAGTCCGGGGCACGTGTCCGATCCGTTGAGCAATCGACGCCCTGGATGGGCCGCGCAGCGCGTCGGGCTCAGGCATCTGCGACGGCACCTCTCGGCGCCGTCGCATCAACATGCTTTACTGGTTGTTCTGACGGTGCAGGAAACGCGGGATGTCCAGCGGCGCAGGCTCGCCCTCCGCGTTCTCGTCCCGGGCAGCGCCAGTGCCGCGCGCGGCGTTGCTCATCCGCTCGAACAGCGTCCCGCCAAGCTTCACGCGCGGAGCCGGCGCCGGCTCTGCGTCTGCTTCCGCGCCCGGGGCAAGCCAGCGGCGGCGGGCGGCGGCATCGTCACCTGCCGTTGCCGGTGCCGTGGCGGCAGAGGACCGTGCCGCCGTG
This sequence comes from Sphingomonas aerophila, assembly GCF_014199305.1. GTDB lineage: Bacteria > Pseudomonadota > Alphaproteobacteria > Sphingomonadales > Sphingomonadaceae > Sphingomonas > Sphingomonas aerophila. The sequence goes on along the minus strand of NZ_JACIJK010000007.1, from coordinate 244,374 downwards.
GCGGGCGCCGGCCTGGCAGCTGGCGCAGGCTTAGCTGCCGGCTGGCTTTGCACGGGCGCAGGCGCAGGCGCGGGCGCAGGTGCTTGCTCGGCAGGAGCTGGCGTTTCCACCATCTCCTCGGCGCCGAGCACCAGTTCCTCGTCCTGCGATTGCGCAACAGGCTCGGACTCCGGCGCAGCGGCAACAGGCTCTTCCTGCGGCGCGGGTGCGGGCGGGGCCTTTGGCGTGGCAGTCGCGCCGCTCGGGCGGAACGATGCGGGCTCGTCTACCTTGCGGCCCAGGCCGAAGGAGAAGCCGCGCGTGGTGGTCGGCTCAGCCTCGCGAGCCTGTGACAGCTCCGGCCGCGCCTCCGCTTCGATGCCGGTCGCGACGACCGACACGCGGATGCGGCCTTCCAGTTCGGGGTTGAAGGCGGAGCCCCAGATGATGTTCGCGTCGGGATCGACCAGCTCGCGGATGTGGTTCGCGGCCTCGTCCACTTCCAGCAGGCGCATGTCGTCGCCGCCGGTGATGGAGATGATCACGCCCTTCGCACCCTGCATCGACACGCCGTCGAGCAGCGGGTTGGCGATCGCCTTTTGCGCAGCTTCCAGCGCGCGGTTGTCGCCGTCCGCCTCGCCGGTGCCCATCATCGCCTTGCCCATCTCCTGCATCACGGAGCGGACGTCGGCGAAGTCGAGGTTGATCAGGCCGGGCATGACCATCAGGTCGGTGATGCCGCGCACGCCCTGCTGCAGCACCTCGTCCGCCATCGAGAACGCTTCCTTGAAGGTCGTGTTCGCGTTGGCGATCAGGAACAGGTTCTGGTTCGGGATGACGATCAGGGTGTCGACGTATTTCTGAAGCTCCTCGATCCCCTGCTCGGCCGCCTTGGCGCGACGGTTGCCTTCGAAGGAGAAGGGCTTGGTCACGACGCCAACGGTCAGGATGCCCATGTCACGCGCCGCCTTGGCGATGACGGGAGCAGCGCCGGTGCCGGTGCCGCCGCCCATGCCGGCAGCGATGAAGCACATGTGGCTTCCTTCCAGCTGCTTGGCGAGCTGATCGATGGTCTCCTCGGCCGCCGCGCGGCCGATCTCCGGCCGTGCGCCCGCGCCCAGGCCTTGCGTGATCTTGCTGCCCAACTGAACGCGATGGGGCGCAATCGACTGCTTCAACGCCTGCGCGTCAGTGTTGGCGACCAAGAATTCGACGCCCTGCACGTCCGCGCGCATCATGTTCGCGATGGCGTTTCCGCCGGCTCCACCAACGCCAATAACAGAAATACGCGGGGTCAGTTCGTCGACGTCCGGCGCCATGAATTCGATGCTCATACTCGTATCCTTCCGCCCATCCCCGGCAAACAGGTCGGGACCCCTGTTAACCTTTGTAGCTTACCTTTGCCCCGGTGCCAGCGGGAAAACGTGCTGACACCGCAAAACGATTCAATAGTTTGCACGTGCCGCCTGAATCAGTTTGCGAAACACGCCCATGCCGCGCGGGCGGTGAACCGCCGTTTCGCGAGTGGGCGCGATCGCTCGCAGATCCATCGGGTTGGCCGACGCGTAAAAGGCCAATCCCGCCAGTGTGGCGAAGGCGGGCCCGGCATGCGCCTCTGGCAGTGCCGTCAGCCCGCGCGGGCGGCCGATCCGCACCGACCGGCCAAGCGCCTGCTGCACATAATCCGCGATCCCCTTCAACTCCGCGCCGCCGCCGGTCAGCACGACCTGGCGACCCACCGGCCCTTCGAACTTCAGGGTGGCGAGCGCTTTTCGCACCTCGCCCATCTGATGCTCCAGCCGCTGGCGGATGACGCCGATCAGCGCGGCCTTGGTGATCTGCGTGTGGCCATGCGCATCATCCTCGCTGCCGACCGGCACCACCGGGATCATGTCGTGGTTGTCGCGTGGAGAGGCGTTGGCGCTGCCGTGAAAGCACTTCATCCGCTCCGCCTGCTGGCGACGCGTGCCAAAGGCGGAGGCGATGTCGTCGGTGATGTCGGCCGCGCCCATCGGAATGGAGGTCAGCCCAACCAGCATCCCGCCTGCAAACAGCGACACGTTGGTGATTCCTGCCCCCATCTCCACCAGCGCCACGCCCAGCTCCCGCTCCTCTTCGGACAGGCAGGCAAGCCCGGTCGCCACGGGCGAAGCGATGATCGACTTCACCTCCAGATGCGCCGAGCGGACACACAGGTCGAGGTTGCGGACCGGCGAACCATCCGCGGCAACGACGTGGATGTGCACGCCCAGCCGATCGGCATGAAGGCCCAGCGGCTTCTTGACCCCGGTCAGGCCGTCAAGTGTGTAAAGCGCTGGCTGTGCGTGCAGCACCATGCGCCCCTGCGGATCGATCGAGTTGCGCCCAGCCGCCAGCAGCGCGTCGATGTCCGCCTGTTCGACCCGGTGGCCGCCCAGCTCGAACTCGACTTCCGCCACATCGCTGACCAGCCCGCCGGCGGAAAAGCCGACCCATACGTTCTCGATGTTCAGCCCCGCGATGCGCTCGGCCTGCTCCACCGCCTCGCGCACGGCTGCTTCGGTCGCGCCCATGTCGGCGATATAGCCGCCCTTTACGCCTCGGCTTTCCCGCTGCCCGGTGCCGAGCACGATCAGCTCGCCCCCATCCCCCTTTTGCGCGATCATCGCCGAAACCTTGCTCGACCCGATATCGAGCGCCGTGATCAGCCCTTCCGGTGCTGCCTTAGCCATCAGCCTTCCTCCCCCGATTCCGCCGAGTTGCCCGTACCCTTGGGTTCTTCAACAGGCTTGCCGTCATCTGCCGCCTGGTGCGCCATGCTGGCACTGGGCCGCCGCGCCACGAACTTGGCCGGATCGCGCATGTCGAATGCGAGCCACCCGCGCCCCAACAACGGATGGGCCCCGTCCTTTTGCGCGAACTGGACCAGCGCCGCTGCGGCGCCGTCTTCCGGCAGCTTCAATACCTCACCCGACTCGAACGTCAGGTCCCAGCGTCGGTTGCCGACCCAGGTCGCCGCCCGCACTCGCGGCTTCAACGCCGGCGCTGCGTCGAGCAACGCCTGATACGCCGCCTCCTGCCGATCGGCGCCGGGGCCGATGATCAGCGGCAGGTCGGGCATGTTGCTGGGGTCGACCGGGTCGAGAAGCTGCCCGGTCGCATCGATCAGCGTCAGCTGCCCGCGATCCTGCCACACCGCCGCCGGCGTCCGCTCGGTGATGCCGACCAGCAGCGTGTCGGGCAGCCGCCGGGACACATGCGCGTCCGCGACCCAGCCATAGCGCAACAGGTTGCGCCGCACTTCATCCAGGTCGATGGCAAAGATCGCCTGATCCTGCCGCCCCTGCAACGCCAGCGCGTACACCGTGTCGCGGTCCATCCGTTTCAGGCCGACAATGTCGATCTGCTCGACGCGAAAACCTGCCCGCCCCGCCCCCTCGGCCAACGCTGACCCGATCATGCCGGGTACGCCCAGGAACACCGCGACGCCGATGGCGACCGCGCCACCAATGCCGGAGAAGGTCCAGGTCGCGATGCGGCGCAACGCTTCCTCGCTGACCGGCAGCGCGCCGACCAGCCGGTCCATCACCGATATCTTCTTCACCGGCACCGTGCGGCGCGGCTGGGGGCGCTTGGGCGGGGCTCCGCGGCGGATGGTGCGGCTCATGGCGACCCGCTGTCCCGCATGGCCTCGTCCACGATCGCCTGCACCAGCTCGGGATAGCTCATCCCGTTGTGCCGCGCCTGTTCGGGTACCAGGCTGAGCGGCGTCATGCCCGGCTGGGTGTTCACCTCCAGCAGGAACAATCCGTCGACCCCGCGCTCGTCGTCCCAGCGGAAATCCGACCGGCTGCACCCGCGACAGCCCAACAGGCGATGGGCCTGCAAGGCCAGCCGGTTGCAGGCTTCGGCAATGTCGTCGGGGATGCGGGCGGGATAGACATGCTCGGTCATGCCGTCCGTGTACTTGGCGTCGAAGTCATACCAGCCCGACTTGGGCCGCAGCTCCGTCACGCCCAGTGCGCGCTCGCCCAGAACGGCGGTCGTCAGCTCGCGCCCCCGCACATAGGGTTCGGCCAGCAGTTCCTCGAACTCCTGCCACGGCCCCGCAACATCGCGGCCGATGGGGTTGCCGTAATTGCCATCCGCCGTGACTATGGCGACGCCCAGCGACGATCCCTCGTTGACCGGCTTCACCACGTACGGCCGCGCGAGCGGATCGCCGTCGAACAGCTCGACCGACTTGATCACGCGGCCGCCGGGCATGGGAATGCCGTGCGGCACCAACGCCTGCTTGGTCAGCACCTTGTCGACCGCGATCACCGATGTCGCCAGCCGGGAATGGGTGTAGCGGATCCCCATCAGGTCCATCATGCCCTGCACCGTGCCGTCCTCGCCGGGCGAGCCGTGCAGCGCATTGAATACCAGGTCCGGCTTCGCGTCCGCCAGCCGCGCGGCGACGTCACGATCCATGTCGATGCGGGTGACGCGATGGCCCAGGCCCTCGAGCGCGTCGGCAACCCCCGCGCCCGACATCAGCGACACCGGCCGCTCACCCGACCAGCCGCCCATCAGGACAACGATATGAAGCGGGCTCGTCATGCGGGCACTCCCACGCGCTGGATTTCCCACTCTAACTCCACGCCCGACTTGGCCTTCACTCGCGACCGGACCTCTTCGCCCAGCGCCTCAATCTCCGCACTGGTCGCGGCGCCCGTGTTGATCAGGAAGTTGGTATGCTTTTCCGACACCTGCGCGCCGCCATGCGTCAGCCCGCGGCAGCCCGCTTCGTCCACCAGTGCCCAGGCCTTGTGCCCGTCCGGGTTCTTGAAGGTCGATCCGCCCGTCTTGGACCGCAGCGGCTGCGACGCTTCGCGCGCGGCGGCGATGCGGTCCATCTCCGCCTGGATCTGCGCCGCATCCCCCGGCTCGCCCCGGAACGTCGCGCTGACCACCACCGCGCCCGCCGGCAGCTCCGAATGGCGGTAGGTATAGCCAAGCTCGGCCACCGGCAGGACCCGTCGCTCGCCAGAGCGCATCACCACCTCGGCCTCGGTCAACACGTCCGCCGTCTCACGCCCATAAGCGCCGCCGTTCATCCGCACGAAGCCGCCGACCGTACCCGGGATGGAGCGCAGGAACTCAAGCCCCGCAATCCCGGCGTCGCGTGCGGTGGAGGAAACCAGGATCCCGCTCGACCCGCCTCCGCAGCGCAGCGTCATCCCGTCCGCCTCGACCTTTGCGAACGGCTTGCCCAGCCGCACCACCACGCCCGGCACCCCGCCATCACGCACGATCAGGTTGGACCCGAGCCCTAGCGCCATCACCGGCACCGCCGGGTCCAGGTCGCGAAGGAAGTCGGACAGGTCGTCCACGTCCGCCGGTTCGAACAGCCACTGCGCCGCCCCGCCCGTCTTGAACCAGACCAGCGGCGCCAGCGCACCGCCCGGGGTCAGGCGACCGCGCACGCGGGGCATCTCGAGCGTGGCGCCGCTCATACCGCCTCCACCCTGCGCTCGCCGATGGCCTCGGCAAGTCCCGCCGCCCATTTCGTGATGTCGCCCGCGCCCAGACAGACCACCATGTCGCCCGCGCGCACGATCGTTGCGAGCTCATCGGCCAGCTCACCCACGTCCGCCACCGTGCAGGCAGAACGGTGCCCCCGTCGCTTCAGCCCGTCCACCAGCGCCTGTGCGTCGACGCCCGCCACCGGCGCCTCGCCCGCGGCATAGACCGGCGTCACGATCACGCGGTCGGCGTCGTTGAACGCGGTCTGGAACTCTTCCATCAGATTGCCGAGCCGCGAATAACGATGCGGCTGCACGACTGCGATCACGCGGCCGGTGCTACCGCCAGCCACGCTCTCGCGCGCCGCGGCCAGCACCGCGCGAATCTCGACCGGGTGGTGGCCATAATCGTCGATGACGGTCGCGCCCGCGACCTCGCCAACCTTGGTGAAGCGGCGCTTGACCCCGCCGAACGCATGAAAGCCGCGCGCGACCGTCTCATCGTCAATGCCCAGCTCCAGCGCCACGCCGATCGCCGCCAGCGCGTTCTGGACATTGTGCCGCCCCGCCATCGGCAGCTCCACGCCCTCGATCACGCGCGTGGACCCGTCGCGCTCACGCACCAGGCAATCGAAGCGGTTGCCGCCCGGTATGGGCTGCACATTCGCGCCCCGCACATCGGCCTGCGCCGAAAAGCCATAGGTCACGACGCGCCGGTCACGGATGCGCGGCAGGATGTTCTGCACCTCTGGATGGTCCAGGCACATCACCGCCGCGCCGTAAAAGGGCACGTTCTCGACGAACTCGACATAGGCGTCCTTGGCCGCCTCGAACGATCCGTAATGGTCCAGGTGCTCGGGGTCGATGTTGGTGACCACCGCCACCGTACCGTCCAGGCGCAGGAAACTGCCGTCGCTCTCGTCGGCCTCCACCACCATCCAGTCGGATGCGCCCAGGCGCGCGTTGGAGCCATAGGAGTTGATGATGCCGCCGTTGATCACGGTCGGATCGACCCCGCCCGCGTCGAGCAGCGCCGCGACCATCGATGTCGTGGTCGTCTTGCCGTGCGTGCCCGCCACCGCGACCGTGGATTTCAGGCGCATCAGTTCGGCCAGCATCTCCGCGCGACGCACCACGGGAATCCGCTTTTCCAGCGCCGCCTCGACTTCCGGGTTGGAGCGGGTGATCGCAGTGGAGACGACCACCACCGCCGCGTCCGCGACGTTGCTTGCCGCGTGGCCGATCATCACCGGGATGCCCCGGTCGCGCAGGCCCTGCACGACATAGCCCTCGGCCACGTCCGAACCCTGCACGCTATAACCAAGGTTCTTCATCACCTCGGCAATGCCGGACATGCCGATCCCGCCGATGCCGACGAAGTGGATCGTGCCGATGTCGGTCGCAACGCCCTTCATCGGACAGCTCCGCCAAGGGGGATTGCCTGTCCTGAGCTTGTGGAGGAAAGCTTCATGCGCCGGCCATCGCAGGCTTGGGACGTGCGGGCGCCGCGACAGGAAGGCGCGCTACCGGGGCATCAAGGCTTTCGACCAGGTCGGCCAGGTCGCTCACCGCCTTGGGCCGGCCGACACTGCGCGCGCGCCCGGCGGCATTCTCCAGCGCGGCGGGATCGAGGCCCAGCTTCTGCATCTGCTTGGCCAGTTCCACCGCCGTGAACTCGGATTGCGGGATCGTGCGCGCGCCGCCAGCGCGCGTGATCTCGCGCGCGTTCGCGGTCTGGTGGTCGTCCGTCGCGCCCGGCAGCGGCACCAGGATCGCAGGCCGGCCAGCGGCAGTCAGTTCCGCAATCGTCGATGCACCCGCACGCCCGATCACCAGATGCGCCCAGGCAAGCTGTTCGGGCATGTCGGGCAGGTACGTCGCCAGGTCCGCGGCGATATGATGCTGCGCATATTGGGCACGCGCGGCGTCGATGTCCTCGACCCGCGCCTGATGAGTCACCTGCAACCGGCGGCGAAACTGGACGGGCAGCATGGCAAGCCCGTCAGGCACCACCTGGCTCAACACAGAGGCGCCCTGGCTGCCACCAGTCACCAGCACGCGGAAGATGCCGTCCTCCTCCAGCAGCGGATACGGCTTGGCCCTCAGCGCCAGCACCGCTTCGCGAACGGGGTTGCCGACCAGATGCACCTTGCCGGCCAGCGCGGGCGAAAGGCGCTCGGTCTGGTCATAGCTGGTCGCGATCGCGTCGACGCGCCGCGACACCGTGCGGTTGACCCGGCCCAGCACCGCATTCTGTTCATGCACCGCGGTCGGAATGCCTTCCGCAAAGGCGCCCATCAGCGCTGGAAAGGCCGGATAGCCGCCAAACCCGATCACGGCCGCCGGCCTGAACGTCCGGTACAGCTCGCGCGCCATCGCCCGGCCACGCCACATCTCGCGCATCGCCGGCACCCACCGGGCTGGCTTCTTCAGCATAAAGCGGCCGGCCGGAATGACGTGCGTCTGGATGTCGTCGAACAGCCCGGGGAAACGCACCCCGCGCGGGTCGGAGATCAGCGCGACGCGGTGGCCGCGGCGCATCAGTTCCGCCCCCAGCGCGGACGCAGGAACCATGTGTCCGCCGGTTCCCCCGGCGGCAAGGACGTAATGCTTGCTCATGTCGTTCCCCACTTAACGACATAAGGGCTGCGCGTCAGGAACGGATTGCGACGCGTAAAGGCCAGCAACAGTCCCATTCCGATCGACAGCGCGATCATGGACGACCCACCATAGCTGATGAAGGGCAGCGTCATCCCCTTTGACGGGGCAAGCCCGGTGTTGACCAACATCGACACCAGCGCCTGCGCGCCGAACTGCACGGCAAGCCCCGACGCGGCCAGCAGCTTGAACTCGTCATGCTCGTCCAGCAGCTTCACGAACACCCGCACCACGATGGCAAGGAACGTGATCGCGATGATCGAACAGGCGATCAGACCGAATTCTTCACCGATCACGGAGAAGATGTAATCGGTATGCGCCTCGGGCAACCCGAACTTCGCCTGCCCACCGCCAGGGCCCGTCCCGGTCCAGCCGCCCGCCGTCAACGTATCGTGTGCGGCGTTGACCTGGAAATGATCGGCCGCGCCCTCGCCCTCCACGCCCGGAAACAGGAACGCGTCGATACGCGCGCGCGCCGTGCTGTAGAACAGGTACGCGGCCACCAGCCCCGCCGGCACACACGCGGCAAGCCCCAACAATACCCGAGTGGGCGTTCCCGCGATGGTCAGCAGCGCCATCCACACGACGCAAAAGATGACCGTCTGGCCAAAGTCGGGCTGCAGCATCAGCAACACTGCAACCGCCGCCGTCATCCCGCCCGTGATCAGCACGGTTGGCAGGTCTTCGTCCTTGGCTTTCAACGACAGCAGCCACGCGACAGTGACGATGAACAAGGGCTTCAGGAACTCAGACGGCTGGAATTCGGCGATGCCCAGCCCGATCCAGCGTCGCGCGCCGTTGTGCACCGCCCCGATAAAGGGCGTTACCGCGAGCAGGGCCACCAGCAACGCCGCACCGCCCAGTGCAAAGCGACGGGCGGTCGCGACCGGCAGCATCGACACCAGGAACATCACCGGCAGCGACACGCCAACCCACATCAGCTGCCGCCAGAAATAGTATAGCGGCGCAATCTTGCGGTGCTCGCCAGAATAACGAACCGCGGTCGCAGGGCTCGCCGCCGCGACCGCGACCAGCCCGATCGCGATCAGGAACAGCGTCAGCAGCAGCAGCATGCGGTCGATGTCCCAGAACCAGGCACCCAGTGGCGACCGGTCCCCGCGCCCACCCCGGCGCTTGACCCTGGCGATGAGGCCCGTGTCGGCGTTCATGCGCGCTCCCTCCCCGTCAGGCTTTCAACCGCCGCGCGAAACGCACGCCCCCGGTCCTCATAATCGCGAAACTGGTCAAAGCTGGCGGCTGCGGGCGACAACAGCACCACCTCACCTCGCTCGGCATGCGCTGCGGCGCGGGCCACGGCGACGTCCAGCGTACCAGCTTCCTCCACCGGAACGCGCCCGCGCAGCACCTCGGCAAATCGTCCGCCGGCCTCACCGATCGTGTAAGCGCGCACCACATGGGGGAAGTTGGGCGCACAAGCGTCCAGATCATCGCCCTTGGCGCGCCCGCCCAGGATCCAGTGCACCCGCGGGAACGCCGCCAGCGCCGGCGCCGTGCTTTCCGGATTGGTCGCCTTGCTGTCATCGACCCAGGTGACGCCGTCCAGCGTCGCGACGCGTTCCATCCGATGCGGCAGGCCGGCAAAGCTCTGCAGACCGCGGTCGATATCCGCCTCCGACACGCCCAGCGCCTTGGCGATCGCGATAGCGGCAAGCGCGTTCTGTGCATTGTGCGGACCCTGCAACGCCGGCCAGCGCCGCTGGTCCAGACACAGGCCCGGTGCAATCTTGGTCAGGTGTTCGCCCCGCGCGGACAGCGATCGTGCAATTTGCGACGAAGGCAGGTCGCCGATGCCGATGATCGCGTCGTGCTCCCCCGACTGCATCGCGAACAGCCGCGCCTTGGACGCGGCGTAGGTGTCGAAGTTGTCATACCGGTCGAGGTGATCGGGTGTGATATTGAGCAGCACCGCCACGTCGCAATCCAGGCTTTGCGTCAGGTCGATCTGGTAGCTCGACAGCTCCAGCACATAGACCCCGCCCTCCGCCAACGGATGCTGCGCCAGGATCGGCAGGCCGATATTGCCGCCCATCAGGGCAGGCACCCCGGCTGTCTGCAGCATGTGCGTGACCAGCGCCGTGGTGGTCGACTTGCCATTTGTGCCGGTGATCCCGACGACCTTGTGCGGCGGCAGCTCGGCGCGGGCCTGAGCGAACAGCTCGATGTCGCCAATGATCGGCACGCCGGCATCGCGCGCCCTGGCCGCAAGCGGATGCGTGTTGAGCGGCACGCCCGGCGACACCACCAGCGCGTCGAAGCCGGTCAGGTCGTCGAACTCACGGAATTCCAGTTTGCCCTGCCCGTCGCCTGGATGGACGCGCTTTGCAGCGTCGCTGTCCCAGGCAACCACGCTCGCGCCGCTCGCCAGCAGCGCAGCGACCGTCGCCGCGCCCGAGCGCGCAAGGCCCAGCACCGCGAAGCGCTTGCCAGCCCAGGCGCGGCTTGTGATCACCGCAGCTTCAACGTCGAAAGGCCGGCGAGCATCAGTACAAAGGCGACGATCCAGAACCGGATCACGACCTTGCTCTCGTTCCAGCCGAGCTGCTCGAAATGGTGGTGGATCGGGGCCATGCGGAACACCCGCTTGCCGGTGCGCTTGTAAAAGAACACCTGGATAATGACGCTCAGCGCCTCCACCACGAACAGCCCGCCGATGATGCCGAGCACGATCTCGTGCCGCGCGACCACCGCGATCGTGCCAAGCGCGCCGCCCAGCGCCAAGCTGCCGGTGTCGCCCATGAAGACGGCTGCCGGGGGCGCGTTGAACCACAAAAATGCCAGCCCCGCCCCGACGATGGCGCCGCACAGGATCGCCAACTCTCCCGACCCCAGTACATGGTGGATACCGAGATAGGCGGCGAACTTCGCGTTGCCGACCAGGTACGCAATCAGCATGAACGCGATCGACGCGATGATGACCGGCATGGTCGCCAGACCATCCAGACCGTCGGTCAGGTTCACCGCATTGCCAAACGCGACGATCGTGAAGGCGGCAAAGACCGGGTAGAACCAACCAAGGTCCAGGTACATGCGCGTGGTGAACGGCAGGTACAGGTGCGTTCCCGCCTTGTAGGTGATCAGCACGGCCGCGATACCGGCGATCAGGAACTCGAGTGCCAGCCGCGTACGGCCCGAAACGCCCGCGGTGCTCGCCTTGCGCACCTTGTCATAGTCGTCGAGGAACCCGATCAGCCCAAAGCCCAGCGTCACCGCCAGGCATGCCCAGACATAGGGGTTGGCCAGGTCCATCCAAACCAGCACCGACACCGTGATGCTGGTCAGGATCATCAACCCGCCCATGGTCGGCGTGCCCCGCTTGGCGAGGTGGGATTGCGGCCCGTCCAGGCGGATCGGCTGGCCCTTGCCCTGCCGCACGCGCAGCCAGCCAATGAACTTCGGGCCGATCAACAGGCCCAGGAACAACGCGGTCGCGATCGCCCCACCCGTGCGGAACGACAGGTAGCGAATGAGGTTCAACAAGCCTGGAAAGCCGAGATGCTCGGCAAGCAGGTACAGCATGCCCGTCTATTGCCCCCTCAGCGTCGCGACGAGCCGCGACAGCCCCACGCCATTCGATCCCTTGACCAGTACCGCGTCGCCCGGCGACAGCACGCCGCCCAGGGCGCCGATCGCACTCGCGGTGTCGGGCACATGAACGACGTTAACCGTTTGCTCAAGGGCTTGGGCTAGCGGCCCCATCGCTTCGCCGACCAGCAAGGCCGCTTCAACGCGTGCAGCCGCCAGCGCTGGGGCAAGCTCGGCATGGTAGCGGGCCGAGTGCTCTCCTAATTCCCGCATTTCACCCAGCACGGCGACGTGCCGCCCCGGCTCGTTAGCCAGCACCGCCAGCGTCGCCCGCATGGAGGCGGGATTGGCGTTGTAGCTTTCATCGATGACCAGCGCCTCGCCGCCGCCATCAGGCAGCGGCGCCGTGAAACGTGCGCCCCGCCCGGGAAGCCCGCCAAGGTCCGCCAATGCCAGCCCGGCCAGCCCCAGATCGGCACCAATCGCGTCAACGGCGGCCAGCACGGCAAGCGCGTTTGACACCCAGTGCGCGCCGGGCTGCGCCAGGGTGAAGCTCAGCTCGCGCGCGGTCGCGGGGTCGCTCCCGAACCGCGCCGTGACGAAGCTTGCGCCGGTCGGCAACCGCACCGCCTCGATTGCACGCACATCGGCACCAGCGCTGCTGCCAAAGGTCACGATCCGTGCCGCATACGGCTTCGCCGCCGCGATCAACCGGTCGCGATGCGGGCTGTCGAAGGGCACGATCGCGGTACCGCCCGGCTCCAGCCCTTGAAAGATCTCGCCCTTCGCATCCGCGATCGCGCTTTCGTCCGGGAAGAACTCGGTGTGGGCAGGCGCGATGGCGGTGACCAGTGCTACATGCGGACGAACTATACGGGTCAGGTGCGCGAGTTCGCCCGGATGGTTCATCCCCATCTCGAACACGCCAGCCCGCGTGTCGCGCGGCATCCGCGCCAGGCTCAACGGCACGCCGGTATGGTTGTTGTAGCTCTTGACCGAACGGTGCACCTCGCCCGGCATAGACCGGTCCAGGCAAGCCCACAGCGCTTCCTTGGCGCTGGTCTTGCCGACCGAGCCGGTGACGCCGATCACTCGCGCAGCCGTTCGCGCGCGGCTGGCGCGGCCCAGGTCCTCGAGCGCGGCAAAGGTGTCGGCAACGCGCACGTGCGGCCCGCCTGCGTCCCGGCTGACCAGGGCACCCGCCGCGCCTTGGGCATAGGCGCCTTCAAGAAACCGATGCCCGTCGGTATGCTCGCCGGTCAGGGCGATAAACAGGTCGCCCGCACCAACCTCCCGGCTGTCAAAAGCGACGCCGTCGACCGCGAACTCTTCGTTGGCCGTGCCGCCAGTCGCGTCGGCGATCTCGGCGGCGGTCCACACGCTGCTCACCCGCCGAACTTGAGGCTCAGTCGCTTGCGCTCGGTGCCTCCGCTACCCGCAGGCTGCGCGTCGCTGGGCGGTGAGCCCGCTTCCGTGCGCTTGGCCGTCATCTTTGCCCGGATCCGATCGTTACGAACACTCTGCATCACGCTGCACTCTCCCGTGCCACGGTTACGTCGTCAAATGGCAGAACCAGGTCACCCACGACCTGTCCTTGCTCGTGCCCCTTGCCCGCGATCAGGACGATGTCCTCCGCACCGGCTTCCTGCACCGCCGCTGCAATCGCCTCGCGACGATCGCCGATCTCACGCGCGCCAGGGGCACCGCGCAGGATGGCGGCGCGGATGGTGGCGGGATGCTCGGTTCGCGGGTTGTCGTCGGTGACGATCACCACGTCGGCCTGGGTATTCGCGACCTGCCCCATGGTCTCACGCTTGCCAGCATCGCGGTCACCGCCCGCGCCGAACACGACCACCAGGCGTCCGCCCGCATGGGGCTTCAGCGCCGCGATCGCCGCCTCCAGCGCATCGGGCGTATGAGCATAATCGACGTAAACCGGCGCGCCGCTGCGCGCGATGGCGGCGCGCTCCAGTCGGCCGGGCACGGGCTGCAGCCGGGAAAGATTGGCGATCGTGCCCGCGACATCTCCGCCCGTCGCAATGACCAGCCCGGCAGCGACCAGCGCGTTGGCGGCCTGATATCCGCCGATCAGCGGCAGGCGAACCTGGTGGGTCGCCCCATCCGCCTCGATCACCAGCCCTTGCCCCAGCAGGGTCGGCGTACGATCCACCAGTCGCAGCGTCCCGCCCCGCGTTCCAACCGTCACCAGCTTGTTGCCGCGAGCCCGGGCAAGGTCGATGACCCGCCCCGCCTCCACATCGTCGGCCCACACCACCGCCGTACCGTCGGGCGACAGCACTTCGGAAAACAGGCGCAGCTTGGCGGTAAGGTACGCGCCCATGTCGCCATGATAGTCGAGGTGGTCGCGGCCGAGATTGGTGAAGGCCGCTGCGGCGACGGGCAGCCCCTCCGTCCGGTACTGCGTCAGGCCATGGCTCGACGCCTCGAACGCCAGGTGCGTTACGCCTTCGCGCGCAAGGCCGGCGACGTTGGACAGAAACGTCACCACGTCCGGCGTGGTCAGGCCGGTATAAACACGGTCGTCCGCCGTAGTGACGCCAAGCGTGCCGATGGACGCGGCATGGTGTCCCGCCATCCGCCACAGCTGGCGCGTCATCTCCACGGTGGAGGTCTTGCCGTTTGTCCCGGTCACCGCCACCGCAACCTCGGGGAATGGCGCAAAGAACTGCGCGGCAAGCGCGGCAAAGCGCTCCCGAGGGTTGTCGTCGGATACGTGGACTGCACCCTCGACCCGGGCACCGGGCGCCGCCACGACCGCTACCGCGCCGGATCGCACCGCGTCCTCGATGAACTCCTCGCCATTGAAGCGCGCGCCGCGAAACGCGCCGAACACGGTGCCCGGCGCGACCTTGCGATGATCGATCGCAAAGCCGGTCACCGCAGCATCGTCCGACCCGCCGATCAATTGGCTCAGCTTCATGCGACCGCCCTCAATTCGCGTCCGCCTGTTTCTCGCCCGGCGCCGTCCACAGCAGCGGCAACAGGTCCGATTCGTCGATGTCGCGGGTCGCGTCGGGGATCACGCCCAGCATAGCGCCGACCCGGCTGACCACCCGGCCAACGACGGGCGCCGCGTTCCAGGCCGCTGTCTTCCAGCCGCCGGTTTCCTTCGTGCCCTTCGGGGAGTCGAGCATGGACAGGACCACGTAGCGCGGATTGTCGATCGGGAATGTCGCCACGAACGTCGCCATGTTGCGCGACCGGTCATAGCCGCCAGCAGCCGGGATTTCGCCGGTGCCTGTCTTGCCTGCCACGCGATAGCCGGGCGCCTCACCCTTGCGACCCGTGCCCTTCAGCACGATCAGTCGCAGCATCTGGCGCATGCGATAGCTGGTTGACTCGCTGATCACGCGGCGGCCCGGCGGCACGGGGTGGCCCGGCCCCACCTTCAGCAGCGTGGACGGGCGCCACGTCCCGCCATTGACCAGCGCGGCATAGGCGGCGGCAAGCTGAAGCGGAGTGATCGCGATGCCATGACCATAGGCGGTGGTCATAGTGGTCGTGCGCGCCCAATAGGTCGGCCAAAGCGGCCGGCCCTTTTCGCGCAGCTCGATGTCGGGCTTGGTGTCCAGCCCCAGGCGTCGGAACATCGCCTGCAGGCGCTGCGGCCCCAGTTCGTCCGCGATCCGCGCAGTCGCGATGTTCGACGAATAGATCAGCGTTTCGGGCATGTTGAGCCAGCGCTTGGGATCACCCGCCTCGTCATGAATGGTGAAACGGCCGACGTGCAGCGGCTTTGTTGCGTCGAACCGGCGGCTGATGTCTTTCACCACACCGGATTCCAGCGCGGTCGCGACCGTGATCGGCTTGAACGTGGAGCCAAGCTCATACACGCTCTGCACAGTGTTGTTGCGCAGCTGCTCGCTGCCCGACATGCCGACCCGATTGGGGTTGAACACCGGCAGCGACACCATGGAGATGACCTCTCCCGTGTTGACGTCGAGCACGAGGCCCGCAGCGCCGCGCGCGGAGAAAGTCGTCATGGCGCGGCTGAGCTCCGACTCCATCGCGGCCTGCACCCGCGTGTCCAGCGACAACTGGATGGGCTTGCCCGCCCGCGCAGGGCTCAACAACTCGGCATCGAGAACGCGCTCCATGCCGCTCATTCCGTGCCCGTCGGTCGACAAGAAGCCGAGCGCATGGGCAGCGAGGGAGGATTGCGGGTAGAGCCGCTGGGTCTGGCGGCCGAATTCGATCGCGGGCTCACCGATCGCGTTGACCTGTTCCACCAGCGCCGGGCTTGCACGCTGTTGCAGCCACACGAAGCTGGTGTCCCGGCGCAGCTGCCGCTCAAACCAGGCTTGGTCGCCTTTCTCGGGCATCAGGGCGGCAAGCTTGGCCGCGATATCAGCAGGGTCGCCCACCAGCTTGCGCGGATGCACCGCGATCGTCCACGCGTCGATCGTCCGCGCCAGGGGCGCACCGTTACGGTCGGTCAGGTCGCCGCGCGCCGCCAGCGTTGCGACGCGCGCCGCTGCATCGGCTGGTCCCGCGAACATCGCCAGCATCGCCAGTCGCCCGATCACCACCAGCACCGCCGCCGCGAACAGGGCGAGCAGCATCATCAGCCGCATGTGGCTGGTCGCCACCAATTGGTGGCGCTGGCCGGCGCTGCGCCGGCCATTGACGGGACAGGCGACGAGTACGGTCAACGCCGGCGACCTGCCTCGGCACGCGCGCCGCTCAGGATGTCTCCCAGCGTCGTGTCGGACAACAGCTTGCGATCCAGCATGGCAACCGCTTCCGGACGCACCTTGGCGACGGCCGCGACGGCGCGTTCTGCATTGACCTTGCGGGCAAGCCCCGGGGTGGAGCGCGGCGCAACCGGCTCAAGCGCCCGCAGGCGAGGCGCGCGCAGCACGGCGGCGGCCGTCATGCGCGGCGCCGGCGTCAACGCCGCCATCTGGACGGGAGCGGGGGCGGAGGTGGCAGGATGCGGCACGGCGGGCAGGTCGGGATTGGGCGTGGGGATGGCGGGCAGGCCCACAGGCGCGCTCGGCACCACCAGCGAGGCGGTCTGGATCATGGCGCCGTTGCCGCTGGTCACATCCATGGAAGCGAGCTGCGCTTCATCCGACACATACTGCCCCGCAATGGGCGCCGCGAGTGCCAGCGTGTCGCCATTCCAGCGCTCCAGCTGGGCAAGGTTGGCGCGCGTGTCGAACTCGGTTTCCAGCGCGCGGATGTCGCGCTGGGCCGTCAGGATCTGGGCGTTCATCCGATCCAGCTTCTTGCGCTCGGCAGCCACCTGCAGCGACACAAGGTAGAAGCCGAGCACGATCGCGACGCAACTCGCGAACCAGCCGAGCCCCTTTAACCGATACGCCGCAATCATGATGCCACCTCCTCCGTCCCAACCGGTTGATCCCAGGCGGCCGCCGCCGTCCGCCATGCCGTCCGTAATGTCGCCGAGCGCGCCCGCGGATTGCGGGCGAGTTCCGCCTCGCCCGCCCGAACCGCGCGCCCGACCTTTTCGAAACTGGGCGCCCGCGCATCGGTAGCGGCGGGCAGATGACGCGAGCCTGAAGGGGCAGCGCCCGATCGGTCGCGCAGGAAACGCTTCACCATGCGGTCTTCCAGGCTGTGAAAGGTCACCACCGCCAGCCGCCCGCCGGGGCGCAGCGCGCGCTCCGCCGCCATCAGGCCATCGGCCAACTCACCGAGCTCGCGGTTGATATGGATGCGGATCGCTTGAAACGCCCGAGTCGCCGGGTCCTTCTTGTCGTGCGGGCGATGCCCCAGCGCGCGGCGCACTACCGCGGCGAGTTCCCCCGTGCGGGTCAGCGGCCGGGCGGCCACGATAGCGCGGGCGACGCGGCGCGACTGCCGCTCCTCGCCATATTGGAACAGCACGTCCGCGATCTCTTCCTCGTCGGCCGTATTGACAAAGTCGGCCGCCGAGGGCCCGTCCTGGCTCATCCGCATGTCGAGCGGGCCGTCACCCTGGAAGGAGAAGCCGCGCTCTGCCTGGTCGAGCTGCATCGAGGACACGCCGATGTCGAACACCACGCCATCAACGGGGGAAACGCCAATCCGCTCCAACTCGCTGTCAAGTCGGGAAAAAGCAGAAGGGATAATCGACAGCGCGCCGGGAAATTCGGCCACCATCCCCGCCCCGTCCCGCTGCGCGTCGGGATCGCGGTCAAAGGCGTAGATCCTGATGCCCCGGTCCAGCAGCGCGCGCGAATAACCGCCCGCGCCAAAGGTCGCGTCGACCATCACCTCGCCCGGGGCGGGGGCGAGCGCAGTGACGACCTCGTCGAGCAGCACTGGGATGTGGGCGGGGCCGGCGGTCACAGCTGCACGCCCTTTTCCGCCATGTAGAAGCGGATCATTTTCTTTACGGTCTTGTCCAGCTTCTCGTCGGCGAGGGCAGTGGCCGGGTCCCAGATCTCGATCCGGTTGTTCATGCCGAAGAAGAAGGCGTGCTGGCCGATATTCGCGTGAAAGCGCGGAAATGCCGGCATGATGAAGCGGCCCGACCCGTCGAACGGCACGGCCTCACCGGCCATGGCGCGGCGCTGGATGTTGTAGTCGTAGCTGCCGTCGGCGGCCGTGTGCGCGGCTTCATGGGCGTCAAGCAGAGCCGCCTTCACTTCCACATAGGCAGGGTCGTACGCCACCAGGCACTCCTGCTCCTCATGCGGACCAATGATGATGGTGCCGCCATCCTTGCCATCGGGGCGCGGCGCGTTGGCGGCCAGCGTCGTGCGAAGCGTATTGGGAATCGCGACCCGGCCCTTGTCATCGACAAGCCCGATCCCGTGTCCCTGATATCGCCCCCTGGATGCCACTTACGCCCTCATACGCGGCGCAAAGTCCCGCTGCTCCGGGAAGCGGCCTTCACCGCTCCTCGGTTCGATCAAACACGAACAGTGGACTTGCCCCCAATGTTGCCATGATCGGTAACATGGGTGACCTGGGGAGACAACGGGATTTTCGGGGAAAGAACGGGATCGGAGGCGTTAGTCAGGTACCTCGGGCATCAACTGTGGCGCGGACGCGACAGATCGCGCCTTCGTGGCTGCACACGAAAGCTGGCGATTTCGGCTCATTCCCGGATTTCCCCGGCCGATCAGCGTGGAGCTGGTGATACGGTATTGGTTGTGCTGGCCGACACGCCAAGGTCGGCCAACGGCTCGCTAGACGCATCCACCGCATTGTCGATGGCCATGTTGGCAACCACGTCGGGCTGGGACGCCCCGACCGCCGCGACCGGTCGCTCGCGGTTCACCGCGCGCATGATCACGCTGGCAAGGCCGATCAGCAACAGCACGGCCGCAAGGCCGACAAGGCCCACCTTGGCTCGTTGCAGGCTTTGGGATGTTTCGCGCGCAGTCTTCATTGCAGGCCACCGAGCATAGCGAGTCGCTCGCCCGATGTCGATTCGCGCAACTTTCCAGGTATCAGTTCAGTCCTTTTTCGGCTCGCCAATCCGGATTATGCAGGGTGGATAAGTAGCGGAAACCGGTGTCGCACAGGATCGTCGCCACCCGGCTGCCCGGCCCCAGCTCGCGCGCCAGCCGCACTGCACCCTCGACGTTGATGCCGGACGACAACCCCAGGCACAGCCCTTCCTCGTCGAGCAGACGCTGCACCCAGTGCCAGCCTTCCTCGTCGCTGATCCGGTATTGGGTATCGATCGGCGCGCCTTCCAGGTTGGCGGTGATGCGCCCCTGCCCGATCCCCTCCGCGACCGACGAACCCTCGGCGCGCAGTTCGCCGCAAGCGTAGTAATCGTACAGCGCGGCCCCGTGCGGATCGCTGAGCGCGATACGGATATTCTCGTCCTTGGCCTTCAGGCCCAGCCCCACGCCGGCCAACGTGCCGCCCGTTCCGACCGCACAGGTGAAGCCGTCGATCCGCCCATCCATCTGGGTCCAGATCTCTTCCGCGGTGCCGGTGATGTGGGCGCGGCGGTTCGCGACATTGTCAAACTGGTTCGCCCAGATCGCATTATCGCGCTCCTCGGCCAGGCGGCGGCTGGTGTGCACGAAGTGGCACGGGCTGGAATAGGGCGCGGCGGGCACCAGGACCAGCTCGGCGCCGAGCGCGCGCAGCGTGTCCATCTTCTCGCGGCTTTGCGTTTCGGGCATCACGATCACCGTGCGATAACCCTTGGCATTCGCCACCAGCGCCAGGCCGATACCCGTGTTGCCCGCGGTGCCCTCGACAATGGTGCCGCCAGGCCGCAGCACGCCGCGCGCCTCCGCATCCTCGACGATCCCCAGCGCGGCGCGGTCCTTCACCGACGCGCCCGGGTTCGTGAATTCGCACTTGCCGTAAATCTCTGCCCCGGCCGCCTCGCTTGGCCCTTTCAGCCGGACCAGCGGGGTGTTGCCGATAAGTGATAAAGTGTCAGGAACGGTCGCCATCAGCCGTAAATGGCGGTCGACTCGGTCAGGGGCAAGCGATCAAAGCTTGCAATCGCCCAAGCGCGCCCAACGACGCTGGACGGTGTGGACTAGGCCCCGTGCCGCAATGCTTCGGCTGCCCCGATCAGCGCCGCGTGCTGCAATTCCCCATAGCAGCGCGGCACCGTGCCCAGCACCCGGGCATATTTGCCCGCCCCAACAAAGGCGGCCTGCAGGTCCGGCCGGCGCAGGATGGGGCGTATCGCGCCGGCCAGCCCGCCGGTCACTACCACGCCGTCCCATGCGCCAAAGGTAACCACCAGGTTGCCGATCTGCGACCAGAATGCCTCGGCCAACACCTCGCACGCACGCCGGGCCATCGGATCAACCGTCATCGATCGGGTAATGTCTTCGGGCGTCCGGGCGCGCACCATGCCCCCGCCCTGCCGGACCAGGAGTTCATAGATGGCCTGCAAACCGGGTGCGGACACGATGTCTTCGGCCAACACCGGATGACGACCCGGGAACAGGTCCGCCGCCAGCTTGGCGAGCGCAGCTGATCCGGCAACAAAGCCACCATGCCCCGCTTCGGTCGGCATAACGCTTACCTGCCCTGCCGGACTGTGGTTAAACACTGCGACGCCCAGGCCGGACGTGATACCAGCCACCAGGTAGCAGCCAGGCTGCCGAACGGCGACGGGGGCGCCGGCAAAGCTTTCCAGCGGCCGAACATCGGCGCCGTACATTGCCCAGGCCTCTGCGGCGAAGTCGTTCAGGATCAGCGGCGCTTCGCCCAGCATCGCCTGAAGCCCGGAGCGCGACAGGAACCAGCGTGTTCGGGTGATGGAGATCGCGTCACCCCGCGCCAACCCCGCGACCGCGATCGCCGAACGCGCCGGCAAGGCCGGAATGGACAGGTCGCGCTGGAACGTGGTGAGGGCGCCGGAAACACCAATGGTTTCCTCGGCGCTGTAGCTGCGAATGGTGTCGGGACGCAGCCCCCCGCCCCCGTCCGCCAACGCCAGCTGCACCCGCTTGCGTCCGATCGTCCCCAGCACGGCAGCCCCCGCCGCCGCTTCCACGCTATGCATCCTCATCCGCCCCTTTTCCGGTTTTCGCGACGGTAATAGATATAGATTAGGAAACCTCTACCGGCCGCAGACGTACAAAGCGTGCGCCCAATCATGCCAGTCCCACCCGATCAGTTCATCAAGTCCTGCCTGCCACCCGTGGTCGATGCGAAGACGCGTTTGCTGGTGCTGGGCAGCTTGCCGGGTGACCGGTCACTTGCGGCCAGCCGTTATTATGCTCACCCGCGTAACCAGTTCTGGCAGTTGATCGGCGCTGCGACCGGCCGAGACCTGGCAGCCCTCGATTATCCGGACAGGCTTGTTGCCTTGCTCGATCGCGGCGTCGGGCTGTGGGACGTGATCGCCAGCGCGGAACGGGCGGGGAGCGCGGATGCCGCCATCCGCGACGCCCACGTCAACGATCTGCCCGCGCTCGCCCGCAGCCTGCCTCTTCTTGCCGCCATCGCGTTCAACGGGGGCACCGCCGCGCGAACCGGGGAGCGTGCAATGGCCGGGGTCCTGCCCGCGGTGGAGCGGGTTGCGCTTCCGTCGTCCAGCCCGCTTCATGCGATCGGGCTGGATCGAAAGCTTCCTGCCTGGCGCACGCTCGACCGCTTTCTCGTCTGAAGTTGTTCCTGTATTGTTCGCGCGATCATGAGTCGCGTCCTCGACCTTCCGCCGCGCCCGCTACGTTGGCTCTTCCTGGATCTGAACAGCTATTTTGCCAGCGTGGAGCAGCAGCTCCAGCCTTCGTTGCGGGGGCGGCCGGTGATCGTGGCGCCGGTTGGCAGCGACACCACCGTCGCCATTGCCGCGTCGGTGGAGGCGAAGCGCTATGGCATCAAGACCGGGACGCCCGTCTGGGAAGCCAAGCAGCGTTGCCGCGAGTTGGTCGTCACCCCGGCACGACACGACCGCTACGTCCAATTCCATGATGCGATCGTTGCGGAGATCGAGCGACACATTCCGGTGACCCGGGTCTGCTCGATTGATGAGGTTGCCTGCCGCTTGCTCGACAACGAGAACGCCCGCGAGGACGCGATCGCGCTCGCGACACGGATCAAGGCGGGGATCCGCGCCAATGTCGGCGACTGCCTGACCTCCTCGGTCGGCATCGCACCCAACCGGCTGCTGGCCAAGCTCGCGTCAGACCTCAAGAAACCCGACGGGCTGGTGGTGTTCGAAGGGCACGAACTACCCCAGGCGCTGTTCGGGGTTGCCCTGCGGGAGATCGTCGGGATCGGCCCCGCCACCGAACGCCGCCTGTCGCGCGACGGGATCAACGATGTCGCGGGATTGTGCGCGCGCACTCCGCGTGCCGCTGGCGGCGCCTGGGGTGGACGCGATGGCGACCGGCTATGGTTCCTGCTCCATGGCATCGACCTGCCTGACAAGGCGACCCAAAGCCGCACGGTCGGGCACAGCCATGTTCTGTCGCCCGGTCGCCGGGGGCCGGAGCCCGTTCGGCTAACCGCGCGACGCCTGGCGCTGAAAGCCGCCAGCCGGCTGCGGCGCAAGGGCTACCGCGCCCGCCTGCTCGTACTCCACGCCAAGTTCGAGGACAGCAAGGACCGCTGGCAATGCTCCGCGCGCCTGCCCGCGACGCAGGACAGCTTCACCGTGCTCGGCCATCTCGATCGCCTCTTCCCGCAATTGCGCGAGGCGGGCCGGGTGAGGCCAGGCGGATTTCGGATGCGTATGGTGGGCGTCACCCTCGCGGAGATTGAAGCTGCGGAATCTGAACAAGGCTCCCTGTTCGCGCTGTTGCCGCCCGATGACCCGCTGGCCCGCGAAACGCGCGGGTTTGCGCTGAGCCACGCAATGGACCGCATCAACGAACGCTGGGGGCGCAACGCGGTCAGCGTCGGACCGTTGAACGGCGGACGCCTCGATCGGATCGGGACCAAGATCGCGTTTGGCCGTATCCCAGAGGCAAGTGAGTTCCACGAGTGATTGTTACGACTAACAATCGCTTGACGCATTTTGCTGCATGCGCGAAGCCCGCGTACGTTATGAAGAGCCCCCTCCTCCTCACCACCGCCGTCGCGCTTCTGGCGCTGTCTGCTTGCTCCAAGCCGCAGCCTGAAGTTGTCACTTCCAACCCCGATCCGATGGCGACCACCCTCGCCAACGCTGCGCCCGTTGAGCTGCCGCCAGCGATCAAGGCCGACAAGACGATGCGCTGCAAGGACAACAGCCTTGCCTATGTCACCTTCTTCCAGGGCGACAAGCAGGCGCTGGTACGGACGGAAAAGGCCGGGTCCCCGACCCGCCTGACCGCGGCCAACGCCGGCGACCCGCTGACCGCAGAGGGCGGCTGGAAGCTGACCGGCACCCCGACCAGCATCACCCTGACCGCTCCGGGCAAGGGTACCCAGACCTGCAAGGCGTAAGCCGCCTTTATAGTTGAAGCATTCGGGCCGGCGGCATTGAACCGCCGGCCTTTTTCTTTGTCGGCAGAGCTATGACCCCGGCTATTCAGTCGGTCGCCCGCCCGGATTCCAGCGCGGCTGAAAGCGATTGCTCGCCAGCCAGCGAATGGGCGACAGCAGCGATTCGATTGCGCGCACCATGAAGGCGTCGTCGACCCGCTCGGGGGTGTCCTGCGGCGTATGATAGGTCGGCGGCGCGCCCCAGCCTGACACGGTGTGCGCAACCACGCCCTTCAGCGCGAGCGCGTAATTGTCCGAGCGGCGGAAATAGTTCTCCTCCGGGTACGGATCCGCATCGACCAGCGCGCCATGCGCTCGCAGCGACGGACCCAGGTTCGATCGCTCAAACCCCGTCATCATCAGCCGGTCGTTGCCGAACTTCTCGACGCGGTTGCCGATCATCTCGAACTCGATGTTCGCAATGATCCGCTCGAGCGGAACCGGCGGATGTTCGCCGAACCAGCGCGCGCCAAAGCCGCCCCGCTCTTCGGAACCATAGCCGACGAACAACACGCCGCGCCGCGGCCGCTTGCCCGTCGCCAGCACCCGCGCAATCTCCAGCAGCGCGACGGTGCCCGATGCATCGTCATTCGCACCCGGCCACACGGTACCATCGGGCGCGACACCCAGATGGTCGAGATGCGCGGACAACAGGATCACCCCCGCCTTTGGGTCGGTGCCGGGCAGATACCCCACCGCATTGGTGGTTTGGGTCCGCTCCAGCGCGAACGGGACCGACAGCACCGCGCGAACGCCATCCCGCCTCAGCATGGCGATTGCTTCCGGCCCCGCGCTGACGGTGGCGGTGCGGCCGACGGGCGCGTCATCGGCGAAGGCAGCGGGCATGCGCGGCCGACCGCCCGATGATTGCACGAGGCGGCGAGTACGCTCACTTTCGGGCAGCACGATCAGGCTCGCACCCGCGGCGGTTGCGGCCTTTCCGATCGTTGCCTGAGGCGTGGCGGGGTCGGACACGACCAGCACGTCCGCCTTGCCGGCTTGCTTGGTCGCGCCCAGCACCATGACCTTGCCGCCCCACACCCCGCCGGCCCCCGACAGCAGAGTGACCCCGGGCGCCTTCGCCCCACCCACCAGCAGTTCGGGCGTCCCGCCCCAGGTCTGGCGAAGCACGGGCGCGGTCTGGAGATAGCTGCCCATGCCGGGCGCGTGGACCAGGCCAACGGCTTCGAACTGCGCCGCGACATAGGCCGCCGCAGTCGCCTCGTCAGTGGTGGCACTGCCGCGCCCGCGCAATTGCGGTCCGGCAAGGAAAGCCAGGTCGGCATGGACCCGCTCCGCACTCACCCGCCCCCGCGCCGGCGCGGCCATGGCGGGCACCTCGCCGACCGTCATCGCCAGCATTGCGGCAATCGCCATCCCCGAACCGATCCGCTGGCGCATATGAAGCTTGTTCCTCCCGTGCTCGTCACTGGGTTCGTGCCGGATGCCGGGTCGCTTGTCACCCGGTGAACGCATCCACGCCGCTAGGCTCTTGCCTCGGGCGCCTTGGCGCGCAACACACGGCTCGGCATGACCGCTCTCGATCCGCAGCTCGTGCTTGGGGCCTATGCCGTCGGGGTATTCCCGATGGCCGACAGCCGCGACGCCGACAGCGTATATTGGGTGGAGCCACGCACCCGTGCCGTCATGCCGCTTGACGGTTTTCACCTGTCACGTTCGCTGCGGAAGGTGATCGTCAGCGACCGGTTCCGCGTCACCGCCGATCGCGCCTTTCGCGAAGTGCTGACCCTGTGCGCCGAAAGCGCCGACGACCGGCCCGAAACCTGGATCAACACCGGCATCGAGCAGGTGTTCGTACGGCTGCACGAGATGGGGTTCGCGCATTCGATCGAATGTTGGGATGGCGATCGGCTGGCGGGCGGGCTCTATGGCCTGGCGCTCGGCCGCGCGTTCTTTGGCGAGTCGATGGTCAGCCGCGCCAGCAATGCGTCCAAGGTGGCGCTGGCCGGGCTCGTCGCGCGATTGCGCGCCGGCGGTTTCACCCTGCTCGACTGCCAATTCCAGACCAGCCATCTCGCCAGCCTTGGTGCCGTCGAGATCAGCCGCGAAAACTATGTGGTACTGTTGTCGGAAGCGCTCTCGGGCGTGGTCGGCACCTCCGCCGCCTCAGGCTCGCGCGATGCCCCTGGCGACTTCTTCGCGCTGGACCGTGGGGTCGGGCCGGACAGCGTGGTGGTATCCGGGCCGGTGTCGGGCCAGGTCATCGCGCAGCTCTTGACCCAGACGTCATAGACCGGATGCTGGACGACGTTCAGCGCGGGCCGTTCCTTGAACAGCCAGCCTGAGAAATAACGCCGCCAATGCTTGTCCGCGCCCCGCACGTCGAGCTGGGCAAAGGCGCCAGTCAACTGGTCGGCCTCCCAGGGCGCTGTTTTCTCGCACGCGCGCAGCCGCACGATCGCGTCGCCGATGCGAATCGCGCCGCCCGGCTTCAGCGTCAGGTCGCGGCTGACACCGTTGCGCTTGTTAAGCAGCCCCAGCACCGCCACCCGCTCACCCATCGGGGTGCCCCCGGTCGGCAGCGGCATGTTGGCCGTATCCACCGTTTCGATCGTCTCGGCTATATCGCCCCGGCGCTGAGCGTCGGGAACCAGAACCGTGTCCGACGGCTCGACCACTCCCGCTTGCCGGCGCTGCCATGCGCCCCAGCCAAACCACCCGGCAACCACCAGCGCCGCAGCGAGCACCGCCGCCGCAACCCAGCGCCGGGCCGTCACGCCGACAGTCCGGCTGTCACGCGTCCGGCGTCCACGCTTCGTAGTCGCCGGTCGCAGCAGCACGGTGCCCGCCCTTTTCCAGCGCGCCGGGCGGGCGATAAGCGAGGGACGTGCCGGTCAGGTTCGGCACCGCCGGCTTTTGCCACTGGCGCCGCGGCGGCAATGCGCGATCGGGCGTATCGTCGATCTGGTGCATCAGCCAGGCGAACCATTCAGGCGGCACGCGGCTGGCATCGTTCGCCCCCGAATAAATCACCCAGCGGCGTACCCGGCCGGCGGTGTCCTTGCCGCCTTCCCAGTACACATTGCCAAGCTCGTCCTCGCCGACCTTGGTCTTGCCGCGCAGGCCGTACAGAACGGTGCCCCACGACGCGCCGTTCCACCAGGTGAAGGGGTTGAGGTTGATGCCCATGCGCCTGCGCTTACCCGCGCGACGGGCCGCCTTCAACCGATATGCGCGGGTGCGGGCGTCCGGTCAGGACGAAAGCTTGGGAAGCGTGACCTTGTCGCCCTCGCTCAGCCCCAGCACTGCGGCCTGGCCGCCGACCAGTTCCAGCACAGCCGCGACGGGTTCGCCCGAGGGAACCTGCTCTTCGGAATAGGGCACCGTGTTCTCGGCAATCCGCGCGATCGTTCCGTCCGCCCGAATGAAGATGATGTCGAGCGAGGTGGGCGTGTTCTTCATCCAAAAATTCGCCGGCCGCGGCGGGCCGCCCGTGGCCGGGTATGGGTAGAACAACATGCCCTGCCCAGGCTTCAGGTCGGTGCGGAACATCAACCCGCGCTCCTGTTGAGCCGGGGTGCGAGCAAGCTCCACCTTGAGCGTGCGTGCGCCGCCCACCCCCGTCAGCGTCACTGGCGCAAGGCCGCTCTGCACCGCCGCGTCCTGGCCGGGATCGGAACGGGCGCAACCGGCCAGCGCCAGCGCCAGCGCGAACAGGACGGACGAGGCGCGGATCACGCCGCCTCTCCCCCGTCGACCTGCACTGCCAGCGGCCCCTTGCGGCCGACCACGATGCGCGCGCGCAGCGGCTGGTCCGGCTCAACCCCGGCAAATCCGGCGCGGCGCAGCGTTTCCATGTGCACGAAGACGTCGCTGCCGTCGCTGCCGCGCACGAGGAAGCCATAGCCTTTCAGGCGGTTGAACCACTTCACCAGCACCGGCTCGAACGGCCCGGCTTCCTCGATCAATTCGGCAGGGTTCACCCGGTCGTCATCGCGACGTGGACGGGCCACGGGTTCCTCGACGGCCAGCGACAGGTCGATCGAGAGGATCTCACGGGCCTGGTAACCGCGACCGCGCCGCACCGCGCGCGTTTCCACCCGGGCCCCTTCGGGCAGGCTGCGCCGGCCGTGTGGCTGAAGTACCGAGAAATGCACCAGAATGTCGCCCAACGACGGGTCATCGGCGACCGCGAAGCCAAAGCCGCGCGTGCCGTCGAACCATTTGATTGTGCCGTCCGCCGCGATCGGCTCGCCAACCCCGTGGTCGACGTCGCCAAACCGGTCGTCATGCGTGTCGTCGCGCATCAACCCCGTGCCCCTGATGCACCTCTGCTAGCACGGTTCTTCCGCATCGCAACGCGAGAGTGGCGCCAAATCGTCCGGGATCGGTTCTCCCGGTGCAATCGCAACGATCCGCCGGGCGAGCGACATCGAATGTCCCGCCCGCAACATGGCCGCGACCTGCTTCTCTCGCGCGGCCCGATCGACGGGCGCAGCCGCAGCATAGGGCCCGATCCGGCGGCGGCGGGCAAAGGTCAGCGCCGCATCCACCGCCGCGTCCGCCAGTGCCGGAGCGATCTCCGCCGCGTCCTCTTCGCCGATCTTCGCGGCCCGAAACGCATCGCGTACCCGTCGTTCGCCAAGACCACGCCGGGTCATCGCCCCTGCCCGCGCTTCGGCAAAGGCGCGGTCGTCGACATAGCCGAACCCCGCCATACGCTCGGCTACCCCGGCCGGATCGGCTGCAGGCCCTTCCCAGCCGCGCTCACGCACCTTGCGGCGCAGATAGTCGGTCAGCTTGCCCCGGCTGGTCGCGAAGCGTTCAACATAGCGCAACGCAAGCCGGTCGAGCGCGGCGGCGTCCAGCGGCGGCGGCGGGCGCCTTTCGCGGCGGGGTCGATCTGGCATGGCCATGTTTGTGCCACACTGGACGAGGAAGGGTAAATGGGCGCTCGTGCCCCAGAAGATACGGTTCTCGAACAGGACGCCACAGGAATGACCATCGCCCCGACTCCCAGCGTGGACGCGCTTCCGCGCCGTTACGCCGATTTCGAGACGCTGGGCGAGGCGCTCGACTATGCCGCAGGCGGCGAGCGCGGCCTGAACTTCCACGATGCGCGCGGCTCCCTGTTGCGGGCTTATCCGTTCTCCGAACTGCGCGAGGACGCGCTGATCGCCGCCCGCCGGTTGATCGCGGCGGGTATCGGGCCCGAGGACCGCATCGCGCTGGTGGCAGAAACCGGCCCTGAGTTCGCGGCCCTGTTCTTTGGCGCGGTCTATGCCGGCGCCTGGCCGGTGCCGCTGCCGCTGCCGACGTCCTTTGGCGGGCGCGACAGCTATGTGGAGCAGCTTCGCGTGCAGCTTGCCAGCTGCGACCCGCGGATGCTCATCTATCCGTCGGAACTGGCCCAGATGGCGGGCGAGGCCGCGCGCGCGGCCGGGGTCGAGGGGATCGACTGGTCCGACCTGGCAGGGCAGGACGCGCCCGAGGCGGCGCTGCCCCAGGCTGATCCGGATGCGATCTGCTACTTGCAATATTCCAGCGGATCGACCCGCTTCCCGCATGGCGTCGCGATCACCCACCGTGCGCTGCTCAACAACCTTGCCGCGCATAGCCATGGCATGGAGATCGACGGCAACGACCGCTGCGTTTCCTGGCTGCCCTGGTACCACGACATGGGACTGGTCGGTTGCTTCCTGTCGCCGGTTGCGAACCAGGTGTCGACCGACTACCTGAAAACGGAGGATTTCGCCCGCCGCCCGCTCGCCTGGCTGGACCTGATCACCCGTAACCAGGGCACCACCCTCTCTTATTCGCCGACCTTCGGCTACGACATCTGCGCCCGTCGCATGTCGTCGCAGACCAAGGCGTCCGACCGCTTCGACCTGTCGCGCTGGCGCGTGGCCGGCAACGGCGCGGACATGATCCGCCCGGACGTGATGCAAAGCTTCGTGGACGCATTCGCGGATGCCGGCTTCAAGGCGTCGGCCTTTCTGCCGTCCTATGGTCTGGCGGAAGCGACGCTGGCGGTTTCGCTGATGCCGCCGGGCGAGGGCATCCGCGTCGAACTGGTGGAGGAAACCGAGCTGTCGGGCGGCGCCGACCGGCGCGACCGGCCGCAGCGTTTTCGCGCGATCGTCAATTGCGGCAAGCCGGTGCGCGACATGGCCGTAGAGATCCGGGAGGAGGACGGCACCCCTCTGCCCGATGGCGCGATCGGCAAGGTCTGGTGCAAGGGCCCGTCCGTTATGGTCGGCTATTTTCGGGATCCGGAGGCGACCGCCGCGTGCATGACCGATGGTTGGCTCGACACGGGTGACATGGGCTACATGTCGGGCGGTTACATCTACATCGTCGGCCGTGCCAAGGACATGATCATCGTCAACGGCCGCAATCACTGGCCACAGGACATCGAGTGGGCGGTTGAGCAATTGCCCGGGTTCAAGGCCGGTGACATCGCTGCGTTCGCCATTACCACGCCCGGCGGTGAGGAAACCCCGGCGGTTCTGGTCCAGTGCCGATCGTCCGACGAGGATGAGCGCGTGCGGCTGCGCGACGAGATCAAGGAGCGCGTCCGCTCCGTCACCGGCATGAACTGTGTGGTCGAGCTGATCCCGCCACGCACCCTGCCGCGCACCAGTTCGGGCAAGCTTAGCCGGGCCAAGGCGCGCAACCTTTACCTTGCCGGTGAGATCAAGCCCTACGACCTGGCCGCGTAACCGATCGGTTTTGCCACGCACGGTGGCATCGCCCCGACGGTGAAACGGTTCGCTAACCTGGTCGCGCTATCGATGTGGCGTGACCAGTCTAGCCGAGCCCTCCGCCGCTGAATCCACCACCGCCAGTCCCGCCTGGCGGCCTCTGCTCGGCCTTGCAGAGGGTGCCGATCCGGCGGAATGGGGCCGGATACGCGCGACCCAGATTCATGCGGGTCGCCAGTTCGTCCTGTTCCTGCTCGCCGCGAACCTGGTGGGTGCGGCCCTGATCGTGATGCTGTTCGCGCACGCGACGCCGACACTGATGCTAGGCGGCTGGGCGGCGGTCACGATCGTTGTCGCCGTAGCGGCCGCGATGCGCCGCCTTGCCACGCCGAAGGCGGCCGATGGCTATGCTACGGTTGCCGACCTGCGCGGCGCGGTGGGAGAAGGTGTTGCGCTTGCCGCGGTCTGGTCCGTGCCGGCGTTGATGTTCGGGGCGCAACCGGGTTCCGCCGCAGCCTATGGCATGTGGATGGTGCTGTCGCTGCTGATGACGGCGACCGCGATCGCGATGGCGCCGCTAGCCCTTGCGACAATGGCGTTTCTTGGCCTGCTTGGCACGATTGTCGGGATCAGGCTTGCGGTGGCGGGCGATGTTGTCGCTGCCAGCACCACCGTGTTGTTCACCGTTCTGCTGGTGATCGCCTGCCTTAATCGCGCACGGTCTTTGGTGATGATCCGTGCCGCGCAGATGGCGCTGGGCGAGCGCGACGAAACCGTCAGCCTGTTGCTGCGCGAGTTCGAGGAATCGGGCGCCGACTGGCTGTGGGAAACCGACGCCGCCCGCCGGGTAGTGAAGGCGAGCCCCCGCTTCGCGTTCGCCTGCGGTCTCGACCCGCTGGCGATCAACGGCATGCCCTTCCTTCAGGTGCTCGCCGGACCGACCTGGGAGTCGGGCAACTTCTCCGCCGGGCTTCGCCTGCTGGCCGAGAAGCTGAAGGCGCGCGACAGCTTCCGTGACCTGCGCCTGCCCGTTCATGTGAAGGGCGAGGAGCGCTGGTGGGAAATCGCCGCCAGCCCACGCTTTGATGAACGCGGCAGCTTTTGCGGGTTCCGCGGCGTCGGCTCGGACGTTACCGAGCAGCGCGCATCGGCGGACAAGATCAACCGCATGGCCCGGTTCGATACGTTGACCGGCCTTCCCAACCGGCTGCAGGTCAACGAAACCTTGGTCCGCGCCATGGCGGAGGCCGAGAAATGGGGCTCGCGATGCGGCTTCATGATGATCGACCTCGACCGGTTCAAGGCGGTCAACGATACGCTTGGTCACCCGATCGGCGACCGCCTGCTGTCCCGCGTGTCGGAGCGACTGTCACAGTTGATGGGCGATTCTGCCATGTGCGGGCGCCTTGGCGGTGACGAGTTCGCGGTCGTCATCCGTGACGCGCGCGACGCCCACGCGGTTGAGGCACTGGCCCACCGCATCATCGAAACCCTGTCGCATCCTTATGAGGTGGACCAGCACACGCTGCACGTCGGCGCGTCGGTCGGGCTGGCGATCGGCCCGCGCGATGGCCGCACGGCGGAGATGTTGATCCGCTCGGCCGACCTCGCTCTTTATCGCGCCAAGGACGCTGGCCGTGGCGTGTATCGCGCTTATGAGCCGCAGTTGCACGTCCAGGCCGAAGAGCGCCGCGTGCTGGAAATGGCGCTGCGCAAGGCGATCGAGAACAATGAAATGTACCTGGCCTATCAGCCTGTGGTGGACGCGGGCACGGGTGGGCTGACCGGGTTTGAAGCGCTGCTGCGCTGGACCCATCCAAAGCTCGGCGCCATCTCGCCCGCCAAGTTCATCCCCCTGGCCGAAGAAGCGCGGCTGATCGGCCCCATCGGTGAGTGGGTCCTGCGCACCGCCTGCGCCGAGGCTGCGCAGTGGCCATCGCACATCCGCGTCGCGGTGAACGCCTCGCCCGACCAGCTTCAAAACCCGGGTTTCGTGTCCGAAGTCGTGTCAGCTCTGGCGCATAGCGGCCTCAGCCCCGAGCGGCTGGAGCTGGAAGTCACCGAAAGCGTCTTCATGCACGAAGGCCTCGGCGCGACCCGGACACTTGAGCGAGTGCTGGACCTTGGCGTCCGGCTCAGCCTCGATGATTTCGGCACTGGCTATTCGTCACTCGGCTACCTGTCGCGCACGCGCTTCTCTTCGATCAAGATCGACCGCAGCTTCGTCCAGGCCGCGTCCAAGGGCGTTCGAGAGGCGATCGCGATCATCCGCGCGGTGGTGGCGCTCGCCAAGAGCCTCGAAATGGCCACCACGGCGGAAGGGGTCGAAACCGAAGCCGAGCACCAAATGGTTCAAGACCTTGGTTGCACCAAGGTCCAGGGCTATTACTTCGGTCGCCCCCTGCCCGTCGAGGAGGCCCGCACTCTCGCCAATCGGTGGGATGAGGCCCGCGCCGCCGCCTGACGCAACGAACTGGCCAGTGCTAGGCCTTCGACGGGTCGTGTCCCCAGTTCATCAGCGAATAACGCCAGCGGCTATGTTCCTTGTCCTCCGCGGGCCCGCCCTGCGCCAGATGGCGGTGAACATAGCCGGTGACCTTCTCCATGTCGGTATAGTCGGCGTCGTCTAGCGCGCCCTTGTTCTTGTGCAGGATCGCGACGATACGCGCGCCTTCCTTGTGGCCGACGCTTTCGCCCGACCCGTGGCCGTCCGCGCCTTTCCAGCCGACTTCCTTTGACTCCTCGGTAACAAGCCATTTCTCCAGCGCAGCCGGAGTCATGTTCACCGCCTGCTTGAACGCTGCATAGGTTTCGGCGTGGTCATCCTTCGCGGCCATGGCGCTCTCCTTCAGAGCGGCCAACGCGTGTTGCCGGACCAGGGTTGCCGATTGGCAGGCGCAGGCTCGTCAGCGCGCGGCCAGCACAATCTCCCGCCCCGTACCTGCACGGGCGATGGCCGGCTGATCCAGCCATGCATTGTCCCTGGCAGCCTCCTCAAGCACCTTCTTCTGGTACAAGTCCCCGTCCGGACCGCCGATGCCATCGAACTGGATCAAGGCGGCGAACTTCTGGTCGTGAGCGAAGCTGGCCGGCAACGGGTGCATGCTCGCCATCCGCTGAACCGCGTGCAGGGCAGCCTTGTCGAGCAGGCGATTGCCGGAACTTCGTGCGATCGTCACCTTGTCGGGCCGGCCGTCATCGCTGCAATTGAACTTCACGCGAACGACGCCGCCGCGCGGATAGTCGCCCATCAGGTCGCTGGGGTAGCGCAGGTTGCGGTCGAGCTCCTTCTGGATGCGAACCGCCCAGGTCTTGAACGTAACGGCATCACTCGGATGGTTTGACGTTGCAGGGCCCGGCTCGGCGACGGCACTGGCCACCAGGAGGCAAGCTGCGACAATAGCCGCAGCGATAAATCGCGGCTGCATGATCTCTCTCCCACTGTAGCTCGGGCCGATCGCCCGCAGGGGGCGCGGCCCATTTCACGCTGACAACGCTACGCCTCCGGGCGCCGCGCCTGCAGCCGAACTTGCGCTTCGGTGAAACAGCCTGTGCAAAAGCGGACCCGGGGAAAGCAGGACCCAGGGATCGGGATCACGGTCTCCAGTCGCTTAACGGTGCACCCAATAGGCGAACACTGCCGCCTGCAGCCGGGCCACCTCCCCCGCCGCAGCAGGCCCGGTCCAGTCGCCGACGTAGCTGGAGTCGCGGGCATGGGCGAGCCACCAGCCCTGCCCCGGCAGCCCGTCACTGGCCCGCACGACCAGCACTGCAAGCTCGGGCTCACCCGACCCCTTGCCCTCGCGATCGACCGCGTCGAGCGTGCGGCAGAGCGCGCGCATCTTGGGCCGGGTGAATGCCAGGCCAAGCCGCCCGAGCAGCCCGGCATACGTGACCGCGTGTCCCCCGCGCGCCGCCTCGATCAGCAGCGAGCGGACGCGGGGCACGTCACCGATGATGCCCGCGTCAGATGTGAACGGCGCGCCCGTAGGCCCCCAGCACGCTTTCGTGCATCATTTCGGACAGGGTCGGATGCGCGAACACCGTTTCCATCAACTCGGCTTCGGTCGTCTCAAGCTGCCGCGCGACCACATAGCCCTGGATCAGCTCCGTCACTTCCGCTCCGACCATATGGGCGCCCAGCAGCTCGCCGGTCTTGGCGTCGAACACGGTTTTCACAAAACCGTCCGCTTCGCCCAGCGCGATAGCCTTGCCGTTGCCGATGAAGGGGAACTTGCCGACCTTGATCTCCCGGCCCGTTTCCTTGGCCTTGGCCTCGGTCAGGCCGACGCTCGCGACCTGGGGACGGGAGTAGGTGCAGCCTGGGATGTTCCACGTTTCGAACGGGTGCGGGTTCTCGCCCGCGATCTTCTCGATGCAGACAATTCCTTCATGGCTCGCCTTGTGCGCCAGCCAGGGCGCGCCGGTCACGTCGCCGATGGCGTAGATGCCCTCGACATTGGTGCGGCCATAGCCGTCGACCTTGATGTGCCCACGCTCGGTTTCGATGCCCAGCGCTTCCAGCCCGATATTCTCCGTGTTGGGCACGATGCCGATCGCGACGATGACGTGGCTGAAATCTTCGGCGGTGACCTTGCCGTCCTTGCCCTTGATCTCCGCCTTTACGCTCTGCGCGCCGGGGTTGATCGCCTGGACGCCCGCGCCCGTGATGATCTTGATCCCGTCCTTGGTCAGCCGCTTTTCCATGAACGCGCTGACTTCCTCGTCCTCGACCGGCAGGATGCGGGGCAGCATCTCGACCACGGTCACGTCCGCGCCCATGTCATTGTAGAAGCTCGCGAATTCGATCCCGATCGCACCCGATCCGATCACGAGGAGCTTGGTCGGCATCTCCGTCGGCACCATCGCGTGGCGATAGGTCCAGATGCGCTTGCCGTCCGCCTTGGCGAACGGCAGGTCACGGGCGCGCGCGCCGGTGGCGATCATGATGTGCTTGCCGGTGAGCTCGGTCTTCTGGTCGCCAGCCGTGACGGTCAGCTTGCCCTTGCCCGTCAGCGCGCCGACGCCCTCGAACACCTGGACCTTGTTCTTCTTCATCAGCCCCTTGACGCCCGCATTCAGCTGGCCCGCCACCTTGCGGCTGCGGTCTACGATCGCGTTCAGGTCGAAGCCGATGTTCTCCGCCTTCAGACCATAGTCCTTGGCGTGGGTCATATAGTGGTAGACCTCCGACGTGCGCAGCAGCGCCTTGGTCGGGATGCAGCCCCAATTGAGGCAGATGCCGCCCAGCCGCTCGCGCTCCACGATCGCGACCTTCATGCCTAGCTGCGACGCGCGGATCGCCGCCACATAGCCGCCGGGACCCGAGCCCAGGATGATGAGGTCGAATTGGTCAGCCACTGGATGCTCCGGACGAAATTGAGTTGGCAGTTAGATAAGAACGAGGGCGCTACGCGGCCACCATCCCCGGCACGCGGCGGGGCTGGCGATCTTCACCGATCGCGACAAAGACGAAACGGGCCTGCGTTACCTGGTACGCCTCATCCGAATGACGGCCGCGACGCCAGGCCTCGACCTCGATGGTCATGGACGTGTTGCCGGTGGCAACCAGCGTCGCGTAAACCGACACCTCGTCCCCGACGATCACCGGGCGGTGGAACTTCATGCCCTCCGCCGCGATCGTCACCGCGCGTCCGCCGCAGTGGCGCGACGCGATCGAGCCGGCGGCAAGGTCCATCTGGCCCATCAGCCAGCCGCCGAAGATGTCGCCATAGGGATTGGCGTCCGCCGGCATGGCGGTCACCCTTATGGTCGGGCAGCCTTCGGGCAAGCTCGTCATCGTCCACTCCGGTCGAGCAGCTGCGCGCGACGAAGCGGGCCGATGCTCATCAGTACGGTTGCGACCGCGCCAAAGATGCCACAGGCCCAGATCACGTCACGGCCCAGCGGATAGGCCCAGGCTACCGCCGCCGCCACGGCAAGCGCTACCAGCAACCCGGCTACAAGGTTGAGCAGCTCGGTCAGCATGTGGCGGCCCATGTCCACGGTCCTCAGGCGAGCATGCCCAGCGGCTTCTCGACCAGGTGCTTGAACGCGCGCATCAGCTCAGCCCCGTCCGCGCCATCGATCGCGCGATGGTCGAAGCTGCCGGTGGCGGACATGACGGTCGCGACACCCAGGCTACCGTCGTCCAGCACCCAGGGCCGCTTTTCACCCGCGCCGACCGCCAGGATCATGCCCTGCGGCGGATTGATCACGGCGTCGAACTGCTTGATCCCGTACATGCCCATGTTGCTGAGCGAGGCGGTGCCGCCCTGATATTGTTCGGGCTTCAGCTTGTTGTCGCGGGCAAGGCCGGCCAATTCCTTGATCTCCGTCGCGATCGCCGACAGCGACTTGGTATCGGCGTGGGTCACGACGGGGGTGATCAGGCCCGAGGGCGTCGAAACCGCGACCGAGATGTCGGCCCGGCTGAAGGTGATCAGCTGGTCGGGCGTGAACATGACGTTGCACTTGGGCACCTGAACCAGTGCCACCGCCAGCGCCTTTACCAGCAGGTCGTTGACCGACAGCTTCACCCCGCGCGATTCCAGCGACGCGTTGAGTTCGCCGCGAAGCTTCAGCAGCGCGTCCAGGCGTACGTCCACCGTCAGATAGATGTGCGGCACGGTCTGTTTCGATTCGGTCAGGCGGCGAGCGATCGTCTTGCGAACGTTCGACAGCTTGGTCGCTTCGTGCGGGATGTCGGGAATGGCGACCGGCTTGGGCGCTGCAACAGGCGCTGGCGAGGCGGCCTGCGCTTCGGGCGCGGGCTGCGAAACGGCAGCCTGAGGCGCCGCAGCGCCGGGCTTGAAGCCCTCGACATCCGCCCGGACAACGCGCCCGTTCGGGCCGGATCCGCTCACTGCGCCCAGGTCCACGCCCTTTTCCGCGGCGATCCGACGCGCGAGAGGGCTCGCCTTCACCCGG
The DNA here is from genome assembly GCF_014199305.1 of Sphingomonas aerophila. Lineage (GTDB taxonomy): Bacteria > Pseudomonadota > Alphaproteobacteria > Sphingomonadales > Sphingomonadaceae > Sphingomonas > Sphingomonas aerophila. Next base: position 207,236 of record NZ_JACIJK010000007.1, on the reverse strand, counting down.
CCACCATCATTCGCGCCGCCGCCATTGGCGGACGACGACGGCGTCGCGCCGGTGGGCTCCGCGCCACCCGAGGGCGGGCGGCCATGATCCTCGGCCTGGGACAGCGTACGCTCGAACGGCTCGGCTTCCTTGCCGGTCTTGTTCGGGTCCTCGGCGCCGGCCTTGTCCGCGGCGGATCCTGCCGGCGGCGCCTCGCCCGGCTCATGCCCGCCAGCGCCGGAGGCGGCGCCCGCACCACTGGCGGCTGCGGCGACATCCTCGCCTTCGCCGGCCAGGATCGCGATCACCGCGCCGACCTTTACGTTGTCAGTGCCCTCGGCAACCAGCACCTTGGCAATGGTACCTTCGTCGACGGCCTCGAACTCCATGGTCGCCTTGTCCGTTTCGATTTCGGCCATGATGTCGCCGGACTTCACCTGGTCGCCTTCCTTGACCAGCCAGCGCGCCAGCGTGCCCTCCTCCATGGTAGGCGAAAGCGCGGGCATCTTGATCTCGATCGGCATGAGGTCCTCAGGGGCAAGGCTCTTGGAATGCGGCGTCTCTCGCGCCCCCGTCGCGCCGGGTCAAGCTTTGCAGCGCTTGCGTGTGTGTCGCACTCACGTCAGGCTGTGCCCATGCGAACATATCTGGTGGTAATTGACGATAGTCCCGAGGCGGGAATCGCCCTTCGGTTCGCCGCACGCCGCGCCGTGAAAACCGGCGGCGGGGTGGAAATACTTTCCCTGGTGCCGACGCCCGAGTTCATGGCGTTCGGCGGCGTCCAGGCGACGATCGAGGAAGAAGCGATGCTTCATGCCGAAGGACTGGTCGCCGCAGCCGCGGGCACGCTGATCGAGGAATCGGGACTTCGCCCTTCCATCACCGTGCGCCAGGGGGACGGCCCCAAGATCATTCGCGAGATGATGGCCGAGCAGCCCGATATCGCCGCGCTGGTTCTGGGTGCGGCGGCAACCGGTGCGCCCGGACCGCTGGTCACGCACTTTGCCGGCGCCGACGCGGGAACGCTGCCAGTGCCGGTGATGATCATTCCCGGATCGCTGACCCGCGAAGACATTGATCGCCTGAGCTGACCGGAGTTTCTCCATGCGTTCCATTCTTTTGCTCGCCCTTCCCGCCGTGCTGGCACCAGCCGCCGCGGACGCACAATCAACCGAGGAGAGCCCCCGGCGCACCCGTGTCGCCCTGGGCCCGCAGCTGACGCCGAGCTACCCCGGCGCAGACACCGTCAGCCTGCGTCCGCTTGTCGACGTGGCGCGCAGCCGCGGTGACGCTCCCTTCGCCTTTGAAGCGGCCGATGAGAGCTTTGGCCCTGGCCTGTTTCGCAAAGGTCCGGTCGGGATCGGGCTGGCCATCGGGTTCGAAGGCAAGCGAAGCCGCGGCGACACGGACGGACGACTGTCGCCGGTTGGCTTCACCGTGGAAGCGGGCGGGTTCATCAACTACCAGGTCGCGGCGCCCTTTCGCCTGCGGATCGAGGCGCGCCAGGGCATCGGCGGGCACAAGGGGCTGATCGCTTCCGTCGGCGCGGACTATGTAGCCCGCGATGGCGACCGGTGGCTATTCTCGCTCGGGCCCCGGGTCACCTTGGCCAGCGCCCGTTACAACCGCGCCTATTTCGGGGTCCGCGCGGCGGACGTCGTTACTGCCCGCCTGCCCGCATATCGGCCTGACGGTGGCCTTCAGGCGGTGGGTGCAACGGCGGGGCTGGTTCGCCAGTTCACCCCGCGCTGGGGCGTCTATGCCTATACGCGCTACGACCGCTTCGTCGCCGACCCGGGGCGCTCACCAGTTCTGCGGGAAATTGGGTCACGCAATCAGCTGGCGGGCGGGGTCGCGCTCACGCACACGTTTGGCCGCGGGGTTCACTAGCCCGCGGCCGAGAGCGGGCGTTACTTGCAGGCGCACCGCGGGCGCGCGGCCCAGCGCTTGCGATTGACCCTGTGCGGGCGGGAATAGGTGACGACATCCTCGTATGTGGTCGTCGTGGTGGTCACCACCGGCGCGCTCTGCACCGTCACGGTCGTCGTTCCCGCACCATAATGGCCGCCCGCGCTTGTGGCCACCACCGTGGTCGCGCCATCGGGAGAGGTCCAGCTGTTCGGTCGGTAGCCGGGATAGGCCGGCGGTGCATAAGGTTGTGGCGGATAATAGGGCGCATAGCCCCGCGCGCCGGGCGCAGGCCGATAGCCACGGCCGCGATCCTCCGACTTGTCGAGCGCATAGCCGGCCGCCGCGCCGACGCCTGCGCCGATCAGCGTGCCGCCCAGCCGGTTGCCGCGCCCGGCGATCAGGTTGCCTGCGACCCCGCCCGCAACCGCGCCCACCGCCGCACCGCCCAGCCCCGTGTCACGGCGATCCCGCTCGTAACCGCGATCCTCGTACACGCTTGCGGCATAGCCATCGTCATAGGCGTCGCCCTCACCGTCCCAGTCGACGCCGGACACGGTGTCATAGATCGAGCCGCGATCGTCGATCAGCACCGCATCGTCATAATAGCGCGACCAGCTATACCCGACCGGCGGCTGCGCCAGGCCATAGCCTGCCCAGTCGGTGACGTAAAAGCGCGGTGCGACCCAATAGCGGGGCAGCACATAACCGCGCGCCGGCCGGCGATACGCGCCCCAGCCGCCCGGCGCGTTGACCCCGCCCCACCAATGCCCGCCAACCTTGCTCCCCCAGCGCGACACATGGGTGCCCGGACGCGAGCCAACCGGACGATAGCCGGGGGTCGGGCGATAAGCGGGGACCGGCTGAACGCCCGGACGCGGGAAGGAGGCACCCGGAGCATGGCCGACGCGGGTTTGCGCAGAGCCGTTGCTCGCGGCCAATGCCGCCACGGCCACTGCCGTCCCCAGAAACAGCCTCTGCATCCCGCCAATCCCCTGTTCGATACGTCCGCGCAACGCCGGTTGCTTAGCGCGTGCTTACCGTTGGGGGTTGGGCCCTGCCAGAGCGCGCCGAGTCCCGATTCGGATCAGCCGATCCGGTCTGCCAGCAACGCGGCAATCGCCTCTCCCCCAAGGGCATCGTCCGCATCGAAGCGACCCGGCACAGGGCTGTCGAGGTCCAGCACCGCGATCACCTTGCCATCGCGCTTGATCGGCACGACCAGCTCGGACCGGCTCGCCACATCGCACGCGATATGCCCTGGAAAGGCGTGGACGTCCGCCACGACCTGGGTCTCGCCGGAGGCCGCAGCCGTGCCGCACACGCCACGGCCGACGGGGATGCGGATGCAGGCAGCCTTGCCCTGGAACGGCCCCAGCACCAGTTCGCCCTCCACCATGCGGTAGAAGCCAGCCCAGTTAAGGTCGGGCAGATATTGCCAGATCAGCGCCGCGGCATTGGCCATGTTGGCGATGCCATCGCGCTCGCCCCCGGTCAGCGCATCGAGGGCGCCGACGACCTCACGGTACAGTGCGTCCTTGCCGTCCGCCTGAATGTCGAAAGCATACATCAATCGATCCTTACCTTGCCGCGGGCCGCCTTGACGACACTGCGACCCTTTTTCTCGTCCACCCGCCTTGCCCTGGCCGCGCGCGAAGGCTTGGTCACCACACGCCTGGCCTCCCGCTTCTCCGCCTCGGCCAACAGCTCGGCCAGCCTTTCCCGCGCGTCTTGCCGGTTCGCCTCCTGCGTCCGGTAACGCCGCGCGGTCAGCACCAGCGTGCCTGAAGCGGTCAGCCGGCTGCCCGCCAACAGCTTCAGCCGCCGATAGGTTTCCGGATGCAGCCCCAGCCGAAACACGTCCACTCGCAGCTGGCAGGCAGTCGCGACCTTGTTGACGTTCTGCCCGCCCGGTCCCGTCGCCGCGAGGAAGCGTTCCTCCAGCGCGTCGTCGGGCACGTCGATCATGACCAGTTCCCGAAACGCTCCGGCATCGGCGCTTCTGCGAATACGGGCTCCTTGCCCGGTCGTGGCAATTTCAGTGCGGCAGCGTGGAGCATCATGCCGGCACGGTCCGCCTGCCCGTACACCGGGTCGCCCACTACCGGCACGCCCAGTCCCGTTGCGGCATGAACGCGAATCTGGTGCGTGCGCCCGGTTTCAGGCCGAAACTCCACCAGCGCCCGGCCGTCCTTGACCTGCACCGTCCGCCAGCCGGTACGCGCCGACTTGCCCTTGGGATCGGCGACCATCCGCCATCCAGCATCGCGGCTCGACACCTTGGCAAGGGCAAGGTCGATGGTGCCGCCCTCACCTTCCGGCACCCCGTCCAGCACGGCGAGGTAGCGTTTTTCCACCAGCCCGGCCTCGAACGCCTGGCCAAAGCGCACCGCCGCCTTGGGATTGCGCGCCAGCAACAGGCAGCCGCTGGTGTCGCGGTCAAGACGATGCACTGCCACCGGCCAGCGGCGAAAGCCCAGGCGTAGCTGTTCCAGGTGATTGTCGAGGCTGAGCGATCCGTCGCGGGGGCGGTCGACGGGCAAGCCGGCGGGCTTGTCGATGACCAGTGCCTCGCCGTCGACGAACAAGATGCGATCTGGGTCCATGGTGAAGCGCCTTGCCACTGCTGCGCCGGCCATGCCAGTGCCCGTGCCCATGCCCAGCCTGACATTGCGTGTCGCTTCCGCCCTGCTGCTGATCGCTCCCACCGCCGCCTTTGCGCAATGCGAGGCCCGTGCGCCGATCGCCGCGGACGGCCGCATGCTGGGACATCTGCCCTATGGAGAGGCGGCGCCGACCGACCTCACTGCTATTCCGGGAGGCATGTCGGTCAAAGGTGGCTGCCGGTTGCGGCCAGAGGTACTGCCCGACTTGCAGCGGATGCTTGCCGCCGCGGCCGCTGACCCGGCGGCGGGCGGGCGGCTTTTGGCGCTGTCGTGCCATCGCGGGCTGACTTGGCAGCAGGCGGTGTTTTGCCGGGAGTTCCAGCCCGATGCCGCCGACCGCGCCATCTCCGTCGCGCCGCCGGGGCACAGCGAGCATGCCACCGGCTATGCGCTCGATTTCGCGATCAGGCCGCAAAATGGCTGTCCGGACGCCGATGGCTGCATGGCCGCGCTGCCGGCCGCCAACTGGCTACGCCTCAACGCATCGCGCTATGGGTTCGAGATGTCCTTCCCCGCCGGCAACAAGCAGGGGGTGAAGTGGGAGCCATGGCATTGGCGCTGGGTGGGAACGTCCGCCACCGCCCCAGGCGCGGCGCGGGCACGCGCGCTGTTCGCAAGGGCTCGCCGCAGCTTCCCCGCGGCGCCTGTCGCTCCTTGAGGCGATAACGCCGGTTCGGCAGTGGCACGGCACCGCCACGCAGCATGCGTGACGGTGCCCATTCATCATGCGGCGATCTTGGCCGCCAGCCTGGCTACACGAGCGCCCTGGTATCGCGCGCCGTCCAGTTCGACCTGGCTCGGCTGGCGCTGGCCGGTCTGGCCCGCAATCGTGCTCGCGCCATAGGGGGTCGCGCCATGCGCCTCACCCTCGCCCGCATGGCCTTCGAACCCGTAATCGAGCCCGACAATGGTCATGCCATGGTGCAACAGGTTGGTGAGGATGGAGAACAGGGTCGTCTCCTGCCCGCCATGCTGCGTTGCTGTCGAGGTGAACGCCGCGCCCACCTTCCCGACGAGCGCGCCCTTGGCCCAGAGTGGTCCGGTGGTGTCCCAAAAGGCTGCCATCTGGCTCGGCATCCGGCCAAAGCGGGTCGGTGCGCCGACCACGATCGCGTCATAATCGGCAAGCCTGTCAGGGCCATCGATCACCGCGTGCGAGCTATCGGTCTTGAAGTGAGCGGCCTCCACCACCGCCTGCGGGGCGGTTTCGGGCACGCGGAACACGTCCACCTCCGCTCCTGCCGAGCGGGCGCCCTCTGCGATCGAGTCGGCCAGCGTCTCCAGATGGCCGTAGGACGAATAGTATAGCACCAGAACCTTGGTCATTCTCACCTTCTCCTTTTACGCCGCGTCGACCAGAATGATCTCGGCATCTTCGATTGCGGTGATCACCACCGCTTGGCCGCCTGCCAGCGCCGCGCCATCGCGCGTGCCGATCCGCTCACCGTTGATGTCCAGCGTGCCCGTCGCAGGCACCAGGTAAGCATGGCGACCCTCGCCGATGCCGTGGGTCACGCTTTCACCCGCCTTGAGCGTCGCGCCCATGACGCGAGCATCGGCGCGGATGGGCAGCGCGTCCGTGTCCTCGGCGAAGCCGGATGCCAGTGTCACCAGCCGCCCTGCGCGTTCATCACGCGGGAACGGCTGCGCGCCCCAGGTGGGTGCCCCGCCCATACGGCGCGGCTCGATCCAGATCTGGAAGATGCGGGTCGTGCCCGGCTCCAGATTGTATTCGGCATGGCGGACCCCCGTTCCTGCGCTCATCACCTGAATGTCGCCGGCCTGCGTGCGACCGGTGTTCCCCATCGAGTCCTGGTGCGTGATCGCGCCTTCGCGGACATAGGTGATGATTTCCATGTCGCGGTGGGGGTGCGGCGGGAAGCCGGAATTGGCGGCGATCGCGTCGTCGTTCCAGACACGGATCGAACCCCAGCCCATGCGTTCTGGATCGTGATAGTCTGCGAATGAAAAATGGTGCCGCGCGTCCAGCCAGCCATGATTGGCATGGCCCAGCGTGTCGAACGCGCGCCGCTCAACGCCTCTGGTTATAGTGCCCGTGTCGGTGGTCATCGGAGCATCTCCTGTGTTGCCGACAAGATAGGCGACGCGAGCGGCGCGTAAACGGAAACGCTGGAAACCGATCGTTTCTCCGCTTAGTCTCGCCCGATGCGTTTGCCCGATCTCGAAGCCTGGGCCATCTTCGCCGCCGTGGTTGAACATCGCTCCTTCAGCGGTGCGGCCGACGCGGTTGGCCTCAGCAAGGCCACTGTTTCCAAAGCTGTGGCGCGGCTCGAGGCGCATCTGGGACAATCACTGTTCCACCGCACCTCGCGTCGGCTGGCGTTGACGGAAGCGGGGCGGCCGCTTGCCGACCACGCTCGCCGCATCCTTGCCGAAGCGACCGCCGCAGAGGAGGCGGCGCGCGACGCCGCGAGTGCGTTCGCCGGCCGCATCCGCCTCGCTGCGCCGATGAGCTTCGGCGTCACCAGCGTTGCACCGCTGCTGGCGCAATTTCTGGCCGACCATCCCGGGATAGAGATCGACCTGAGCCTGTCCGACGCCAGGGTGGATATCGTTGCGGAAGGGTTCGATATTGCCCTGCGCATCGCCGACCTGCCCGACAGCAGCCTGCGCGCGCGGCGTCTGTGCGGGATCGAGGTGCATATCGCCGCCTCTCCCGCCTATCTTGCCCGCCATGGCACGCCCCGCCATCCGGTCGAGCTGGGCGAGCACCGGTTGCTGGGCTACTCGAACGCGACCGGACCCTGGCACTTTCGGGGTCCAGGCGGCGCGGAGGCATCGGTGCGCGCAGTTGGGCCGCTCACCGCGAACAGCGGCGACGCGCTGGTGCCTGCGCTGATCGCCGGGCTGGGCATCGCGCGGCTGCCGGGCTTCATCGTCGGCCCCCACCTGGCATCGGGCGAGCTGGTGGCGATCCTGCCCGACTGGACGCCCCCGCCGATCGGGCTGCATCTGTTGACCCCGCCCAGCACGCTGCGGCCGGCACGCGTGGAAGCGTTGATCGCGTTTCTCGCCGCCAATCTGCGCGATCCATGTGCCGCTGTCCTACTGGCCGTTGATGTGCCACGACGGGCGAATGGCTGACCGGCTCGAAACGCGATCTACCAAAAACCTTCGTGGACGAGCGACGCCGCTCGGATGAGCCGGCTTTCACCCGACGCCGACGATGCGCGGTTCATCCGGCGCACCGTGATCCTGATTGTCATTGCGGCAGTTGTCGCGGCGCTGGTCCGGGCGGGCGACCTGTTGATCCTGGCCTTTGGATCGATGCTGGGCGCCATCGCGATCCATGCGCTCGCCGACCTTTACCGCGAGAAGCTGCGGCTGTCGGCCAAGCCGGCGCTGGCGCTTGGCATGGCGACGGCGCTGGCAATCATCGCCTTCCTGGTCTGGCTGTTCGGCGTCGCCTTTCGCGAGCAGGTGGAGGTTCTGGTCACCCGCGCACCGGTACTGATCAACCAGTTCGCGGCCTGGCTTTCCGCATCGCCCGTTGGTGCGAAGATCGTGGACGCGGTCCGGGCAGCTTATGCCGGTAGCCGCGCCGCGCAGGATCTGTCGGGGCTGGTGGAGGGGGCGGGCGAGCTTGTTCTCAACGCGCTGTTGCTGCTGGTCGGCGCCCTGTTCTTCGCCGCCGATCCGAAGGTGTATGAGCGCGGGTTCCTGCTGCTGATCCCGCCCTCCAAGCGCCCCGCCTTTGAGGACGCGCTATTCGACGTCGCCTCCACGTTGCGGCTGTGGCTTCGCGCGCAGTTGATCCAGATGACCACCATGGGCGTGCTGGTCGGCCTCGGCCTATGGATCGCGAACGTGCCATCCGCCGCGGCGCTGGGCCTGTTGGCGGGGCTGTCCGAATTCATCCCGTATATCGGCCCGACCGCGGCAATGCTGCCCGCGCTGGGCCTGGCCGCGACCAAGGGGACCGGCCCGATCATCGGTACGCTGGTTACCTACGCCGTGGTTCGGCTGGTTCAGTCGAACCTGATCACGCCCTATGTGACCAGCCGGGTCGTCTCGATCCCGCCGGCCATGACCCTGTTCGTGATAATCGGCGTCGGCTATGTCTTCGGCCTGTTCGGGCTGTTCTTTTCGGCGGCCCTGCTGGTTGTCCTGTTCACGCTGGTCCGCTCGCTGTACCTGCGCGAAGTGTTGGGCGAGCCAATACCGCGGGCAGAGCACCAGACGTTATTGTCGCGCCGGCCTGCACCTCCGTCCCCGCCGCCATCCAGCACATGACCAGTTCTGGTTTCGATACCCGGGGTTAGCGCTAAATTAACCTTTTGCCTTCAGAACTTGCATAGTTAATGGATCTGGTCTGGTTACCGCGCCGGGAATGCGGGGGGCCGGAAACGGGGGTTTACCTGATGCGCGTACTGCTGATCGAGGACGAGCCGACAACCGCCAAGGCGATTGAGCTCATGCTCACGACCGAAGGCTTCAACGTCTACAACACCGACCTTGGCGAGGAGGGTTTGGACCTTGGCAAGCTGTATGATTACGACATCATCCTGCTCGACCTGAACCTGCCCGACATGCACGGCTATGACGTGCTCAAAAGACTGCGTGTTGCGCGGGTCACCACGCCGGTGCTGATCCTGTCGGGCATCAACGAAATGGACTCCAAGGTCCGCTCGTTCGGCTTCGGCGCTGACGACTACGTCACCAAGCCGTTCCACCGTGAAGAGCTGGTTGCCCGGATTCACGCGGTGGTGCGCCGTTCCAAGGGCCATTCGCAGTCGGTCATCCGTACCGGCAAGCTGTCGGTGAACCTGGATGCCAAGACCGTCGAGGTCGATAGCGCCCGCGTCCACCTGACCGGCAAGGAATATGCGATGCTGGAGCTGCTGTCGCTCCGCAAGGGCACAACGCTGACCAAGGAAATGTTCCTGAACCATCTTTATGGTGGCATGGACGAGCCTGAACTCAAGATCATCGACGTGTTCATCTGCAAGCTTCGCAAGAAGCTGAGCCTGGCCTGCGAAGGCGAGAACTACATCGAAACGGTCTGGGGCCGCGGCTATGTGCTGCGCGAGCCAGAGGACGCCGTCGCGGTCGCCTGACAAGCTGAGATTACTGCTGTGCAACTGGCCGCTATGTGGCCCGTGTCCATCGCGTGAGAAATCGTGGCCACGTATCGGTTCGTCGCAGCAGCCTCACTTGGATCATTGAACTAGGTGCCCCTGCGAGCCACTTCGGCGGGCAGGAAGAGGGCCATGAACGACGATACCGAGCAGGAATATTTCTACCACCGCGCCGAAGCCGAAATTGAAGCGGCACAGCGATCTACCTCTACCCCGGCCGTGCAGGCCCATGTCGAGCTCGCCGAGCGCTACCTGGACCTTGCGGGCAGCTTTACGCCGGAGTCGGACGAGTAAGCGGCCAGCCTGCGGCTAGACGGTGAAGCTTTCACCGCAGCCGCAGCTGCCCTTCGCATTCGGGTTGTTGAACACGAACCCGGCGGTGAAATCGTCCTCGACCCAATTCATGGTCGACCCGATCAGGTACAGGATCGATCCCCCGTCGACGAACAGCGTGCCGCCGGGCGTGTCGATCCGTTCGTCGAACGGTTTTGCCTCGGTGACATAATCAACCGAATAGGCGAGCCCCGAACAGCCGCGGCGCGGGGTGGAAAGCTTGACCCCGATCGCGTCGGCCGGCGCCTTGCTCATCAGGTCCGCGATCCGCGCATGGGCCGAAGGTGTCAGGTTTAGCGCCGCTGGCCGCGGCCGGAGCGTGGTCGCCATCACAGCATTCCCAGTTCTAGCTTGGCATCGTCGGACATCTTCTGCGGATCCCAGGGCGGGTCCCAGACCAGATTGACGTCTGCAATCGCGATGCCGGGCACCGATCCGACCCGCAGCTCCACCTCCGCCGGCATCGATTCGGCAACGGGGCAATTCGGCGTCGTCAGCGTCATGCTGACGGTGGCATGGCCTTCGTCGGTCACTTCGACGCCATAGATCAGGCCCAGGTCATAGATGTTGACCGGGATCTCGGGGTCATAGATCTCCTTGAGAACGCCGATCACGCCCTCATACAGGTCGCCACCAGGCTCTCCGGGTGCCACGCCTTGCGGCTTTTGCGACAGAAAGCCGTCCAGATAGTCGCGCTTGCGCTCCAACGTCTCGCCGACGCCCTCGACACGCGCCTTGGGCGGCGGCGCGACGCCCTCCACCTCTTCGACTTCATAGCTCATCCGAAAATCCTCGATACCCGCTCGACGCCCTTCACCAGCGCGTCGATGTCCGCCGGGCCGTTATATACCCCGAAGCTTGCCCGCGCGGTCGCCTCGACGCCCAGGGCCGTCATCAACGGCTGTGCGCAATGGTGGCCGGCACGGACCGCCACGCGGCCCTCGTCCAAGATGGTGGCGACGTCGTGCGGATGCACCCCCTCCACCATGAAACTGACGATACCGGCCGAGTTTTCAGGGCCAAGCAGCCGCACCGAGTTGATGCCGCGCAACGCTTCGCGCGCCTGCGTCACCAGTGCCGTTTCATGAGCATGGATCGCCGGCAGGCCGATCGCGTCGACATAGTCGATCGCGGCATGGAGGCCGAGCGCGCCGATAACGTGGGGCGTTCCCGCCTCAAAGCGTCCAGGCGCCGGGGCATAAGTGGTCCGCTCCCATGTCACCTTGTCGATCATCGACCCGCCGCCCTGCCATGGCGGCATCGCGTCCAGCAGTTCGGCCCGGCCCCACAGCACACCGAACCCGGTCGGGCCATAAAGCTTGTGCGCGGAGAAGACGTAGAAGTCGCAGCCAAGCGCTGCCACGTCGACCGGCAAACGCGGCACGGACTGACACCCGTCGATCAGGATCTTCGCCCCGACCGCATGGGCGATCCGCACGGCGCGCTCGGCGTCCAGGACCGAGCCCAGGACGTTGGACACGTGCGCAAAGGCGACCAGCTTGTGCTCGGGCCGGATCATCGCCTCGGCAGCGCCCAGATCGATCTGGCCGTCCGCGGTCAGCGGCACCACGTCGATGGCCGCTCCAACACGTTCGGCCGCCATCTGCCAGGGCACGATGTTGCTGTGATGCTCCAGCATCGACAACAGGATGCGGTCACCCGCCCTCAGCTGCGTCGCGGCCCAGCATTGCGCCACGAGGTTGATCGCCTCCGTCGCGCCGCGGACGAACACCACTTCGTTCTCGGATTCGGCGCCAATGAAGCGCGCCACCCGCCGCCGCGCCGCCTCAAACGCCAGCGTCATGTCGGCGGAGCGCTGGTACACGCCGCGGTGAACGGTGGCGTAGGTTTCGCCATAGGCTCGCGCGATCGCGTCCACCACGACCTGCGGCTTTTGCGCCGTCGCGGCGGTGTCGAGATACGCCCACCCATCAGGGATTGCCGGAAAGTCGGCAACCACATCTAGCGGCCGGGTGTCGAGGCCCAGGATCATAGCGTCCGTTCCAGCCAGGCGTCCGCATCGGCGGCGAAGGCATCACGGACGCCCTCGTTCCCGATCCGATCCAGCGCGTCGGCCACGAAAGCGCGGGTCAGCAGCGCCTGCGCGCGGGGACGCGGGATACCGCGCGACTGCATGTAGAACAGCGCACGACCGTCGAGCTCGCCGACCGTGGCGCCATGGGCGCACTTCACGTCGTCGGCGAAGATCTCAAGCTCGGGCTTCAGGTTGACGGTCGCGGTGCGCTGCAGCAACAGTCCGCGCAGCGATTGCTCGCCGTCGGTCTTCTGCGCGTGGCGCGCAACCTCTACCGCGGCAGCAAGGCTCGCGACGGAGGTGTCGGCCGCAACCGCACGCCATAGCTGGTGCGATTGCCCGTTCGGTTCGGCATGGCGGACACGCACCGCGCATTCCTGCCGCTGTTCGCCCGCGGTCAGCAGCGCACCGCCGACTTCCGCATAACCGCTCTCCCCGACAACAACCGCGCCGTCGATGCGGGTGCCCGCGGTGCCTGCGCCCAGGAACGTGGACACAAGGCTGGCGCCGGTGCCAAGCTGCGCTTCGTCACGCAGGCTGGTGAAGCCGCCTTCCTGGATCAGCCGCACCGCGCGACCGAGCCGGGCCGCGCTGCCAAGCTCGATCCGCGTCACGCGATTGGACCAGCCAGCGCCGACAAAGGTTTCGACGACCTGCGCAACCGCATTGTCGGCAAGGACGATCTCCGCTGGCAGGTGGTTCTCGCCACCTGTCGCGATATGAACGACCTGCACGGGATCAGCAGCGGCGTCCGCATCCAGCCGCAACGACCAGCCTATCCCCGTCGCGCGGCCACCCAGCGCATGCTCCCCGCCCCTCAGGTGCCCGAGCGAAACCTGATCGAGCACCGAATGCGCCTCGTCCAGCACACCGTTGACGAACAGCAATCGCGCGCCCGGCAGGTCGAGGAAATGCGGTTCGTGCCCAGCCCGCGCGATCGGTGCCAGCGCCGCCGCCGCGGACAGCGCGCCAAGATCGGCCCAGCGCCAGGCCTCGGCGCGAGTGGACGGAAGATCGATCAACGGCATCAGCGTTCCCCCGCAAAAGGGCGCGAAAGGGTCACGCCGCGATCTCCGCGTAGCCCTCACGCTCGAGCTGGTGGGCGAGCTCCGCCCCGCCCGACCGGGTGATGCGGCCGTCGGCCAGAACATGCACGAAGTCGGGCTGCACATAGTCGAGCAGGCGCTGGTAGTGGGTGATCAGCAGCACCGCCTTCTCCGGGGCCCGCATGATGCGGTTGATGCCGTCGCCAACGATCCGCAGCGCGTCGATGTCGAGACCGGAGTCGGTTTCGTCGAGGATCGCGAACTTCGGGTTGACGATGCCCATCTGCACCATCTCGTTCCGCTTCTTCTCACCGCCGGAAAAGCCGACATTGACCGGGCGCTTCAGCATCTCGGCATCCATGTCGAGCTTGCGCGCTTCCTCACGCGCGAGCTTCAGGAACTCCGCGCCCGACAGCGCCTTTTCCTCGCGGCTGGCGCGTTGCGCGTTTAGCGCCTCGCGCAGGAACTGGACGTTGGAGACGCCGGGAATCTCGACCGGGTACTGGAAACCGAGGAACAGGCCGGCCGCTGCGCGCTCATGCGGCGCAAGCTCGAGCAGGTCCTGACCGGCGAACGTGACCGACCCGTCGGTCACCTCATAGCCGGGGCGTCCGCCCAGGACATAGCCCAGCGTCGACTTGCCGGCCCCGTTCGGCCCCATGATCGCATGCACCTCGCCCGCGTTCACGGACAGCGAGAGGCCCTTGAGGATCGGCTTGCCGTCAATCTCGGCGTGGAGGTTTTCAATAACTAACATCGTCATCCCGGCGTTGGCCGGGATCACGTCCCGACCGTTGTGGTTTGGTCCCGGCACCTGGCCGGGGTGTGGCAGATCAGCCGACGCTGCCCTCGAGACTGATCCCCAGCAATTTCTGCGCCTCGACCGCGAACTCCATGGGGAGCTGCTGCAGTACTTCACGCGCGAAGCCATTGACGATCAGCGCGACGGCTGCCTCCTGATCCAGACCGCGGCTCATCGCGTAGAAAAGCTGGTCCTCGCTAATCTTGGACGTGGTCGCTTCGTGCTCGATCTGGGCCGAGGGATTGCGCACCTCGATATACGGCACCGTATGCGCGCCGCACTGGTCGCCCAGCAAAAGGCTGTCGCACTGGGTGAAGTTGCGCACGCCCTCCGCCGTCGGCGCGACGCGCACCAGCCCACGATAAGTGTTGTCAGACCGCCCGGCGCTGATCCCCTTGGACACGATGGTCGATTTCGTGTTCTTGCCGAGGTGGATCATCTTGGTGCCGGTATCGGCCTGCTGGCGATTGTTCGTCACCGCGACCGAGTAGAACTCGCCCACGCTGTTATCGCCCGCCAGCACGCAGCTGGGATATTTCCAGGTGATCGCGGAACCGGTCTCAACCTGCGTCCAGCTGACCTTGCTGTTCCGGCCCTGACAAAGCGCGCGCTTGGTGACGAAATTGTAGATGCCGCCGACACCGTTCTCGTCACCCGGATACCAGTTCTGGACGGTCGAGTATTTGATCTCGGCATCGTCCAGCGCGACCAGCTCTACCACCGCGGCGTGGAGCTGGTTCTCGTCACGCATCGGCGCGGTGCAGCCTTCGAGGTAGCTGACATAGCTGCCCTTGTCGGCGACGATCAACGTGCGCTCGAACTGGCCGGTATTTTCCGCATTGATACGGAAATAGGTCGACAGCTCCATCGGGCAGCGCACGCCTTCCGGAATGTAGACAAACGTACCGTCCGAAAAGACCGCGCTGTTGAGCGTTGCGAAATAGTTGTCGCGCTGCGGCACAACCTTGCCCAGCCATTTGCGGACGAGGTCGGGATATTCGCGGATCGCTTCGCTGATCGACCGGAAGATCACGCCCGCGCGCTCCAGTTCCGCGCGAAAGGTGGTCGCGACCGAAACGCTGTCGAACACCGCATCGACCGCGACGCGACGCGGCGGCTCGGCGCCCTCAACATTGGCGAGCAGCTTCTGCTCCTCGATCGGGATGCCGAGCTTCTCGTAAGTCCGGCGAATTTCCGGGTCTAGCTCGTCCAGGCTCGCGATGGTCGCCTTGGCCTTGGGCTCCGCGTAATAATACGCGTCCTGGTAGTCGATCGGCGGGATGTTCAGCTTCGACCAGTCGGGCGCTTCCATGGTCAGCCACAAGCGGAACGCCTTCAGCCGCCAGTCGAGCATCCATTCGGGCTCGTTCTTCTTGGCGCTGATATAGCGAACGGTGTCCTCGCTCAGCCCCTTGGGCGCGAAGTCCTGTTCGATGTCGGTGGCAAAGCCCCACTCGTACTTCTTGGAGACGGCCGCATAGGCCTCTGCGTTCTTGGTGGCCATCAGTTCAATACCTCGGCAACAGCCATGACGGGCATAGCGGCGCGGTGATCGGAAGAAGGAAGCGAAGCGAGCCGGGCAAGGCTGACCGAAGCGAGCGCACCGCGCACCGCTTCGTTGACGATGCCCCAATGCGGCTTGACCTGGCAGTGGCCGTCGAGCGCGCAGTCGTGGCGCTCCAGGTCGACACAGGTGGTAAGCGCGATCGGCCCTTCCACTGCCTCGATGATGTCGGCGAGCGTGATAGCCGAGGGCGGTCGCGACAGGCGAACCCCGCCGCCCGTGCCCCGCGCGCTTTCCAGCAGGCCCGCGGCGGACAAGCGGCTGACCAGCTTTTGCGCGGTCGGCAGCGGTACGCCGGTCTGCTCGGCGAGCAGGGTCGCGTTGAGCCGCGCCGTGCCACAGGAGCGGGCGGCGGCGGTCAGCATGACCACGGCATAATCGGCTAGCGAAGACAGGCGCATGTTGTTGCGAACAACTCTCAAATCGGACCAGTTCGGTCCGATTGGCAGATGGTCCTTCGGGCCCGTCGCGTCAACCGGGCAATCGGCGCGATTTACGTCATTTTGACAGGCACCGGCGCGGGTGCGATGCGCCGAACATGACGCTTTCGTCCTTGTTCCTCCAGCGCCTCGATCCCGAACGCGCCCATGAACTCGCCATCAAGGCACTGGCTGGCTGGGGAGCGCTGGGGACGCCCGGCGGCCGCAACCCTGCCCGCTTCCCACGCCTGGTCACCACGGTGGCGGGGCTGAGCTTCCCCAACCCCGTCGGCATCGCGGCCGGGCTGGACAAGGATGCGCGTGGCGCCTCCGGCCTGTTCGCCCTTGGCGCGGGCGCGGTGGAGGTGGGAACGCTGACGCCCCTGCCCCAGCCCGGCAACCCGCGCCCGCGCCTGTTCCGCCTGCCCGACGACGGGGCGGTGGTGAACCGATATGGCTTCAACAACCAAGGGCTCGCCGCGGGCGTTGCACGCGCGGCAACAACGCGGCGGCGTGGACCGCTTGGGATCAACGTCGGCGCCAACAAGGACGCGACCGACCGTGTCGCTGACTATCACGCTGGCGTGGAAGCGGCGGTGAGCACGGGTTGTGCCGATTACGTCGCGATCAACATCTCGTCGCCCAACACCCCGGGCCTGCGCGATCTGCAGCAAGGGACGGCACTCGCCGAGCTGCTGGCCGCGTGCAACGAGGCGCGGGGCACAACACCCTTGTTCCTGAAGGTCGCGCCCGATCTCGATCCGGCGACGCTCGACGGCGTGGCGCGCGCGAGCATGGACGCGCGGATCGGCGCACTGGTGATCGGCAATACCACGGTGTCGCGCCCGGCGGGCCTGACCTCCCCGGCGGCAGCGGAGACCGGTGGCCTTTCGGGGCGGCCCCTAGCGCCGCTTGCCCACCAGCGCCTTCGCGACTTTCGCACGGCGACCGGGGGAGCGCTGCCGCTCGTGGCCGCGGGCGGGATCGGCGACGCGGCGGAGGCCTATGCGCGGCTGCGTAGCGGGGCAAGCCTGGTGCAGCTTTATACCGCACTGGCTTTTGGCGGGCCGGGGCTGGTGTGGCGGATCGTGCGCGATCTCGACGCGCTGCTCTCCCGTGATGGCCACGCCAATGTCGCTGAGGTGGTGGGCACCAACTGACCCGTTCCGCAGCTTGCACGTCGATCGCTTGCCGCTACGGTTCGCCGCGATGAGGACGATTACTGCCCTGTTGTGCGCCGCTGCTGCGCTGACTGCCCTTCCCGCCGAGGCCCGCCGCCCTGCCCCGCGTACCGTTCCTGGCATGGTCAGCGCCGCTGATCCGCGCGCCGCCGCTGCGGGCGTGGAGATCCTGCGCGCAGGCGGTAGCGCCACCGACGCCGCCATCGCGACCATGCTCGCGCTGGGGGTTGTGGAGCCCCAAAGCTCCGGGATGGGCGGTGGCAGCTTCTGGGTGCGCCACGACGGGCGCGGCAGGTTCGCCACCATCGACGCGCGCGAGACGGCGCCTGCCGCCGCCGGCCCGCGCTGGTTCTACACCGCCGCCGGCACGCCGCTCAGACATGCCGACGCAGTGCCGGGCGGGCGCAGCGTCGGGGTGCCCGGCGCGTTGCGCGGCATGGCCCTCGCCCATCAACAGGCGGGCAAGCTGCCCTGGGCGCGGTTGTTCGATCCCGCCATCCGCCTTGCCCGCGACGGCTGGCGGCTGACCCCGCGTTTCGTCAACGCCCTGGCCCAGAATGGCCGGCATATCACGCCCGAGACGCGCGCAATCTTCTCCGGCCCGAACGGCGAAACGCTGCCCGCCGGAAGCCTGGTTCGCAACCCTGCCCAGGCTGCCCTGATGGAGCGACTGGCAAAGCTTGGCGCCGACAGCTTCTATGTCGGCCCGCAGGCGCAAAAGCTGGTCACGACCGTCAACACCGCGTGGCGCAATCCGTCCGCGATGACGACGGGTGATCTCGCCAGCTATCATGCGAAGGCGCGTCCGCCGATCTGCCTGACCTACCGCGCCCACAAGGTCTGCGGCATGGGGCCGCCCTCATCCGGCGGCATCACCGTCCTGATGATCCTGAAGCAACTGGAACGGTTCGACATGGCGCGCCTGGGCAGCGCGTCGCCCGTCGCGTGGCACCTGTTCGCCGAATCCTCACGCCTCGCCTATGCCGATCGCGACCTGTACGTTGGCGATCCCGATTACGTGAGCGTTCCGGTCACCGGGCTGCTTGACCCCGCCTATCTCGCCAGGCGGTCGGCGCTGATCTCCCCCACCCGCGCGATTGACACCGTGACCGCCGGTCAGCCCGCGGGCGCTCCGCCGCGCATGTCCGTGCCGGCAAGGGAGGTTGCCGGCACCACCGACCTCGCCGTCGTCGACCGTCGCGGAAACGTGGTGGAGGTGACGACCACGGTCGAGGGCGTGTTCGGATCGGGCCTGTCGGTCGACGGCACCGTGCTCAACAACCAGCTGACCGACTTCGACATCGTGCCCGACAAGGACGGCGCTCTGGCCGCCAACCGGGTGGAGGGCGGCAAGCGGCCGCGTTCCTCCATGGCACCGACGATCGTTTATGGTCCGGACGGCCGGGTCCGGCTGGCCGTCGGTGCGGCGGGCGGGCCGACCATCATCGCCCAGGTCGCCAAGGCGATCGTCGGGGTAGTCGACTGGGGCATGAGCGCGCAGGATGCGATCGCAACCGGACTGGTCTTCGCGCCGGGCCCGGTGGTGGTCGAACAGGGCACCGACCGGGAGGCCGTGGTCGCCGGCATGCGTGCGATTGGCGACAAGGTGACCGTGACGCCGCTCGGCCTGAAAGCAAACGCGATCGAATGGAAGGACGGCCGCTGGATCGGCGCCGCCGACCCACGAAGCGAGGGCGTCGCGATGGGCGAGGATGGCAGCATAACGAGATTAAAACGTGTCGGGGCCAAGCCCGGCCAACCGCCCGAATAACCGGCAAAAGCCGGACAAGCAGGAGAGACAATTGCGGCAGTTCGAGCACTTCCCCAATCTGGTGTCGATGTTCTTCGCGCGGGCCTTGGAGCGGGGCGATGCGCCGTTCCTGTGGAGCAAGAAGAACGGGCAGTGGCAATCGATCAGCTGGGCGCAGGCGGCGCGCCAGGTTGCGGGCCTTTCCACGGCGTTGCGGGCCATAGGCCTAACACCCGGCGACCGCGTGATGTTGGTGTCGGAGAACCGGCCGGAATGGGCGATCAGCGACCTTGCCATCATGGCGGCGGGGCTGGTCACGGTCCCGACCTACACCACCAACACCGAACGCGACCACGCGCACATCATCGAGAACTCCGGCGCGTGCGCGATCATCGTGTCGACACAGAAGCTCGCCCGCACCCTGTTGCCTGCCGTATTGAAGTCGAACCAGACCCACACGGTGATCGGCATGGACGAGATGCGGGTGCCCACGGGCGCGCTCACTTTCCACGATTGGCATGGGCTGATCGACGCGCACCCTGCCGAATCCGCCGCCGTGGCCGCCGGCGCAACCTTTACGCGGCAGGACCTTGCCTGCATCATCTATACTTCGGGCACGGGCGGCGCGCCGCGGGGCGTGATGCAGCACCACGGCGCCATCCTGCATAACGTCGCCGGGTGCCTGGCGGTCATCGCCGAGGATTTCGGCTGGGGGGACGAGGTATTCCTGTCCTTCCTGCCGCTCAGCCACGCCTATGAACATACCGGCGGGCAGTATCTGCCAATCGGGCTCGGCGGGCAGATCTTTTACGCCGAAGGGCTCGAGAAGCTCGCCTCCAACATCGAAGAGGTTCGCCCGACCATCATGGTCGTCGTGCCGCGCCTGTTCGAGGTGCTGCGCACCCGCATCACCAAGGCGGTCGAGAAGCAGGGCGGGCTTGCCGCGCGCCTGTTGTCCCGCGGGCTCGACATCGGTGCCAAGGATTACAGCGGGCAACTGCGCTGGACCGACCGGCCGATGCGCCTTGTTGTGGACATGCTGTTCAAGCCCAAGATGGCGGCGCGCTTTGGCGGGCGGCTAAAGGCGATGGTATCGGGCGGGGCGCCGCTGAACCCGGAAATCGGCGTGTTCTTCCATTCGATCGGCCTTACGCTGTTGCAAGGCTATGGCCAGACCGAAGCGGCGCCGGTGATCGCCTGCAACCGCCCATCCGCCGGCATCCGCATGGACACGGTGGGCCCGCCCCTGCTCGATACGGAGGTCCGAATCGCTGAGGATGGGGAGATCCTGGTACGCGGCGAGCTGGTGATGAAGGGCTATTGGCGCAACGACGCGGAAAGCGCGCGGGTCCTCCAGGGCGGGTGGCTTCATACCGGGGACGTCGGCGAATTCGACGAGGCCGGGCGGATCAGGATCACCGATCGCAAGAAGGACCTGATCATCAACGACAAGGGCGACAACATCGCGCCCCAGAAAGTGGAGGGCATGCTGACCCTCCGGCCCGAGATCGTCCAGGCGATGATCATCGGCGACCGCCGACCTTACATGGTCGCGGTGATCGTGCCCGATCCCGAATGGACGCAGGAATGGTGCGCGGCGAACGGATCACCCTGTCGCGCCGAATCGCTTTCGCAGAACAGCGCATACCGCACTGCGATAGGGCAGGCGGTTGAGCGGGTGAACAAGGACCTGTCGCAGATCGAACGGGTCCGACGCTTTATCCTGGCTGACGAGCCGTTCACCATCGACAATGGCCAGCTGACGCCGAGCCTAAAAATCCGTCGCCACGTGCTGCGCAGTGTGTACCAGGAACGGCTGAATGCGCTGTATCATAGCTGAAAACCTCGACTGTGAACGTTCTCAGATGCAGAAACTGCAATCGCAGCGGCATATGTTGCACTTGCGATAACCATTGCTGCGCTGCAAAAGGGGTGTGCCTTTCAGGCATCCTCTCCTAAAAACTTTTACGGCCGGTCTTTGACCGGCCTTTTTTTTGTTCCCGGTCCGGCGTAGCGGTACGCCATCGTCCTGCCGAGAACATAAATGCGTGCAGGAGCGGAGCCGCCGGTAAGACCGGCACCGGCCGGACGATGGCGGGGGATTGAGCGGCACACAGCCTGCTCTCCCCCGCGCGTTTCCGTTTTTTAGATTGCTCCAACTCGGGAGCCGCCCAGTGTGGCAGCCCCGGAGCCGTGACCCGTCAGCGGGCCGACGACGGCGCCGTCGCGGAGCCCTTGTCCCGCGGCAATACGGCCATGGTCCAGTCTGTGTCGGGCCGGAGGTACTTGCGCGCCGTTTCCTGAAGAATAGCGGGCGTCACCGCGACCAGGTCGCTCGGATAAGACCGGGTTGCGTCATACAAACGCGGGTCGAAGGTCGCCCCGCTCAGTTGGCGCAACCAGAACAGGTTGCCGGTCGATGCCCGCAGGAACTGCTGCCCCATCGGCACCAGCACCCGGCGCAATTCGTCCTCGCCCACCGGACGCGCGGCCAGATCCGCCGCGATCTCCCGCGACAGGCGGAAGAAGAAGTCGACCTTGTCGGGCGACAGCTGCCCGATCGCGACCAGCCGGCCGCCCCCCGTCAGGCCCAGCGGCCATTGACTGGCGACGCTGGGACTATAGCTCGCCCCCGCCTCGTTGCGCAGCCGCTCGAACAGGCGATCGGAAAAGACCTGGGCGAGCACATCGAGCCGCCGCGACTCGGCAATCGCCGTCACTCCTGAGCCGGTGGGCCAGGCGATCACCGCCGCAGCCTGGGTATCGGGGCCGCTATGGGTGCGGATGACGGGCCGGGCGTTGTGCGCAGGGAAGCGGACGGGAGCCGCCGGGCCTGTCGCGCCCTTGCGCGGCGGCAAGGTGCCCAGAGTGCGCGCGACCGCCGCGATCGCGTCGTCCGGCTTCACCTCCCCGAAGATCGACACCTCGATCGGCCCGGACGCCAGCCGCGGCGCCCAGAAGCGCTTGAACTCCGCCGGGGTAAGCTTGTTCACGTCCTCGCGGCTGGGCGTCTTCCAACGCGGATCATCCGCGCGCAGCAATCCTTCGAGATCGCGGGAGAGGACTCCGTCCGGCGAGGCTTCCAGCCCCGAATAGCCTGCCAGCGCCACCGCCTTCGCCCGCGCAACCGGTGCCGGGTCCCAGGCCGGGGCCTGCAATTTCGCGGCGATCAGTCGCAATTCGTCGGGGTAGTCGGCAGGCGACGTGATCGCCCCAAGCGACAACGCGTCATCGCCCATGTCGAAATCGAGGCCCAGGCGACGACCGGCAGTTAGCTGGTCGAGGTCGCCTTGGTTCAACGAACCGATCCCGCTCGCCACCAGCGCCAGCTCACCCGACCAGGCCGGCGTTGTCCGGTCGGCAGGCACCGCGTTCCAGCCGCCGCCAAAGCGCACGCGCACATAGACACGCCCCGATTCGGACGCGTTCGGGTACATCAGCAGGCGAACGCCGTTGGAGAAGGTCACCTGCTCCATCTCAAGCTGCGCGATCTTCTCGCGCGCGGTGACCGTCGCGGGACGGCCAAGCGCGGGCAGCTTGTCGAACGTCACCGCCGCCTGCGCACGACGTTTGCCGGCCAGGCCCGACACATCGGCTTTTAACGCCGCCGCAAGCTTTGCGGGTGCCGCCGGGTCTGCGGCATGAAGGTTGGCAACGACGCGGGTGGCGTCGCCCTGGAAGATGCGCCGGGTGGAGGCGAGAAGCGTTTCAGGGGTGAACATCCCCTTGGCGCGTGCGTCCTTCAGGATCTCATAACTGGTCTGAGGGCTGGTCGTGGTTTCGCGAATATCCAAGGCCTGCGCCATGTCGTCGGCCTGCTTGGCGCCAGCCTCCACCCGCGCGGTTTCCACGCCCGTCCGCATCGCAGTGTCGTAGTCGGCATATTCGCGATCGACCTCCGCCTGGCTCGGCGGGCTCGCCATTGCATCGGCGATCACCGCCCGCACGTCGCGCAGCGCTGCTTCCCAATCGTCCCCGACCGGCACCACGTTGACGGAGGTGACGTTGGCCGAGCGGGAAACGTCGTCGAGGTCGACGCCCGCCTGCAGGAAACTGCCCCCTGCCCGCGCGCGCTGCTCCAGCCGCCGGCTGATCAGCCGGGTCGCCAGCGTATCCACCAGCCGCTTCTGGTTGAAGATGACCGTGTCGTTGTTGAAGTGCCACGGGCGCAGCACGCTCATCGCCACAAGTACCGGCACGCCCGGTTCGACCAGGGTAGCCGACACGGGCTTGCTGGGATCGGGCTTGCCGAAATCTGGCTCGGCCGGGGCCGTGCCGATGCCCTTCCAGCCGGAAAAATGCTGCGCCACCAGCCGCATCGCGACCTCTGGGTCCATGTCGCCCGATATGATCACGGTGGTCCGCTCCGGCCGATACCAGCGATCGTGAAAGGCGCGAATCGTGTCGGCGGTCCCGGCCGTCAAGGTTTCCACCGTGCCTATCGGTGAGCGATCGGCAAGCGGCTGCCCGGCAAAAAAGGTGCCGCGGATCAGGTCGCCGATCCGTACCTGGGGCCCGGGCTGCTCGCGCCGCTCGGCCAATACAACCGGTCGCTCCGCATTCACGGCTGCCGGTATGATGGCCGGGGCAGCGATCATGCCCGACAGGATCTTCAGGCTTTCGCCGACATTCGCTTCTGTCGCGCCCGGCAGGTCGAGCTTGTACACCGTCTGGGTTGGCGTGGTGGACGCATTGGTGTCGGAGCCGAAGGTCGTGCCCATCCGCTGCCAGATGCGCTTGGCCTCGCCATCGGGCACGAACTGCGACCCGCGGAATGTCAGATGCTCGATGAAGTGGGCGAACCCGCGCTCGCTGTCCTTTTCGAACAAGGAGCCGGCATCGACCCGCACGCGTATCGCAACCTGCCCCGGCGGCACCCCGTTCCGCCGCACGGCAAGGCGCACGCCGTTGGGAAGCGTGCCGAACTGCCACGCCGGATCGGGCGTGATGTCGCTGCCCTTGTAGAGCCAGGGCGTCCGGTCGATCGCGACCGGAGCTGCCGCGGTGGCTCGCGCGGGCGCAGCAGGCGCGACGCGCTGGGCGGCGAGCGGCTGAGCCAGCAGGGGAAGGAGAAGAACGAAACGCAACGCGCGCGAGGAAAACGGCATGTCCTCGCCATAGCGGCCCCGGCGCTTCCCCGCCAGCGATCAGACGGTGGCTGATTACGATCCGGCCTGTCGCCGCCTGCCATCTTTTCGACCCAGATGCGGGCTACCACCCATGCCATGGACCGGCCGAACCGCCGGTCCAGCGCGTCGACGGCGCATGGTTCGGTCGCAGGGCATTGAACGTATGACGAGCGGTGCGAATATGCTGGGCCAGATGGCCGCTGATCGACGGCGGGATCCACTAGCGAATGGTCCGGCGCAGCCCGGGATGGTTCCCGACCTAAACGTGATCTCCGGCGCTCCCGTGCCCGGCGCCCGAATGGAGGCGGAGCGTGGGCGCCCCCTGATCATCACGATCGGCAAGCACCTCCGCGGCATCTTCGACAAGCTGATCGCGTCGTCCTCGGTGGTTCCGAACGACCCGGTGCTGGATGTGCGCGCCTTCCCGTGGACGCAGATGTTGCGGGAAAATTGGGAAGCGATTCGCGACGAAGCGCGGGCGGTCGCGCTTCGCGGCGAGGCAGCGCCTAGCCTTGCCACCATTTCCCCCGACCACCGCTCAATCGCGGAGGTGAACAAGTGGCGGTCATTCTTCCTGTGGGGCTATGGTTATCGCATCGACGACAATGCCGATCGGTGCCCGCGCACGACTGCCCTGGTGGAGCAGATCCCCGGCCTCAATAGCGCCTTTTTCTCGATCCTGGCGCCCGGCACTCACATTCCCGATCACCGCGGTGTCACCAAGGGGCTGATCACCTGTCACCTAGGCCTGATCGTGCCGCGTGACGGCGACGTCCGGATGCGCGTCCATGACCGCGTCGTCCGCTGGGCGGAGGGCGAAACGCTGGTGTTCGACGACACCTATCAGCACGAGGTGTGGAACGACACCGGATCCACGCGAGTCGTGCTGTTGATCCAGTTCGAGCGGCCGCTGCGACAGCCGGGCAGGTGGTTCGCCGAGTTCTTCATGGGCTTCGTCAAGCGATCGGCCTTTGTGCAGGAAGCGCGCGACAACATCGACAGCTGGAATCAGGCGGTAAAGCAGCTCGATTACTGAGGTCGAGCGGCTTCGGCCGGCTTGTTCGGGCGAAAGGGATCGTTTCCCTCGACGTGCTTGATCCCCCCGCGCGGGGACGCCACATGGCAGCCATGCTGATCGAGACAGAATCCACGCCCAACCCGGCAACACTGAAATTCCTGCCGGGCCGAACCGTCATGGGCGCCGGCACGCGCGACTTCGCCACCCCCGAGGAGGCCGAAGCGAGCCCGCTCGCCGAGGCGATCTTTGCGCTGGGCGACGTGACGGGCGTGTTCTTCGGCCGCGACTTCGTGTCCGTGACCGCGGCGCCCGGCACCGACTGGCGTGACCTGAAGCCGGACGTGCTTGCCATCCTGCTCGATCATTTCACCGCGCAGATGCCGCTATTCCGCCCGGCCGCAGCCGGGTTCAGCGTTCCGACCGAGGATGATGGCATCACCGACGATCCCGCCGATGCGGAGATCGTGGCCCAGATCCGCGAGTTGATCGACACCCGCGTGCGTCCGGCCGTGGCCAACGACGGCGGCGACATCGTTTATCGCGGGTTCGACAAGGGCAAGGTCTTCCTGCGCATGCACGGCGCCTGCGCCGGCTGCCCGTCCTCGACCGCCACACTGAAGAACGGGATCGAACAGCTGCTGCGCTATTATGTCCCGGAAGTCACCGAAGTGAGGGCGGTTTGATGCCGGCGATCAACGACCAGGCGCTGGATCAGCTGTTTCGCGAAGCACGTACCTTCAATCACTACACGGACGAACCGGTCGCGGAGAGTGACCTCCATGCGATCTGGGACTTGATGAAAATGGCGCCGACCAGCGCCAACCAGATGCCGGCGCGACTGGTCTGGTGCGTCAGCCAGGAGTCGAAGGCAAAGCTTGCCGCCTGTGCTACCGGCACCAATGGCGAAAAGATCCTGGCCGCGCCTGTCAGCGTCGTGATCGGCATGGACACCGAGTTCCATGAATACCTCCCCGAGTTGTTCCCGCACGTCGACGCGAAGAGCTGGTTCACCGGTAACGCCGAGCTGCGCCAGGCATCCGCATTCCGCAATTCGACGTTGCAGGGCGCGTACTTCATCATGGCCGCGCGAGCGCTGGGCCTTGGCACCGGCCCCATGTCCGGGTTCGACGCCGGCGCGGTGGACAAGGCGTTCTTTGCCGATCAGCCTTCGGTCCATGCCAACTTCATTTCCACGCTGGGCCATGGTGACGTGAGCACGCTCCACGAACGCCTGCCACGTCCCGCGTTCGAGAAGTTCAACCGGATTGCTTGAGGGGATTGCGACCGAGGGTAGTGACCCGGCAGGCATGCCGGGGCTGACCCTGGTGATTGACACCGCCACTGCCGCCTGCTCGGTCGCCTTGATCGACAAAGGCCAGGTGATTGCGCGAAACCATCAGGTCGTCGGACGCGGGCACGCCGAGCGACTGGTCCCCATGATTGCCGAATTGCCGGGCGGTGGGCGGGCCGACCGAATCCTGGTGGATTGCGGCCCCGGCAGCTTCACCGGGATCCGTGTCGGCCTGGCAGCGGCGCGGGGCCTGGCATTAGGCTGGAACGTCCCGGTTTCGGGGTACTCATCGGTCGCCCTGATCGCGGCCGCCGCCCTGAACCGCACGGGCGCGCCCGCGCTTGCCGCCGTGCTGGAAGGTGGGCATGGCGAATTGTTCATGCAGACTTTCGCGTCCGATCTTCAGCCACTCGACACGCTCGCGTCCCGCCCGCCAGCGGCGACGCTGGCCGCCTTGGACGGGCGACCGGCGGCGGGTTCCGGCCTGGCGCCGTTGCGGGCACTCGACCCCGGCCTGGTGGGTGAGGACAGCTGGCCCGATGCCGGCGATGCGGTGCTCTTGCCCGTTGCAGCCCGCGCCCTTTCGCCGCGCCCGCTTTATGGGCGCGCGCCGGATGCCAAGGTGCCCGCGGTACGCTGATGGCGACTCGCCAGGTCACGCTGCGCCCCGGGGCTTCTCGCGATATCGCGGCCGTGGATGCGCTGATGGCCGCAAGCTTCGACCCTCGCTTTGGCGAAGCCTGGACGCACGGACAGGTTCTGGGGGTGCTCGCCATGCCGGGAGTGCGCCTCACCCTGGCCTTTATTGACAACGTTCCAGCCGGTTTTGCGCTCGTCCGAACCGTGCTGGACGAGGCGGAATTGCTGTTGCTGGCGGTGGCGCCTGATTTTCGCCGACAGGGGATCGGCGGCGCCTTGCTACGCGCCGCGATTGCGGACGTTGAACAATCCGGCACGAAAATCATGCACTTGGAAGTACGCGCGGGCAACGAAGCAGGTCGGCTTTACGCACAGAACGGGTTCCACAAGGTTGGCGAACGTCGCGGCTATTATCGCTCAGTCACCGGAACTGCACACGATGCGCACAGCTATCGCCGCTTCTCACCAGAGAAATGATGATCTCGGACATTGGGTTGCATCTGCGCCGGGCAACAGTGATAGCGAATTTCATACGTGATTTTGCAGGACGTTAATCGATCAATGGAATGTCCCGAACTGGTGTCGCTTACTGCTGAGATTGTTGCGGCACATGTGAGCAACAATTCGGTCCCGACCAGTGACCTCCCCGAACTGATTCAGACCGTTCATGGTGCTTTGGCGGCGCTCGATTCGTCGACAGTGACCGCCGCTCCGCCGGCAGTAGCCCCGGAGCAGTCGATTGCTGATGACCATCTTGTCTGCCTGGAAGATGGTAAGCGTTTAAAAATGCTGCGCCGGCACTTGATGATCCATTACAACATGACCCCCGAACAGTACCGCGCCAAGTGGAACCTGCCCGTTGATTACCCGATGGTTGCGCCCGCTTATGCGGCTCGACGGCGCGACCTAGCCAAGCAGATCGGGCTGGGCACGGCCGCCAATCGGAAACGACCAAGCGCCTGATCCGGCTTTTGCGAGTCGGTAGCGCTTTTCGCAACAAGCGAAGGCGAGTAGATACAGGCCATGGCGCGTAACATCGATCTTGAAGCCCTTTGCAATCAAAAGGGGCTCCGCATCACCGAGCAGCGCCGGGTGATCGCCCGCGTCCTGTCCGAGGCAGAGGATCATCCGGACGTCGAGAAGGTCTATGAGCGTGCATCCGCCATCGACCCCGGCATCTCCATCGCCACCGTGTACCGCACGGTTCGCCTGTTCGAAGAGGCCGGCATCCTCGACCGCCACGACTTCGGCGATGGTCGCGCGCGCTACGAGCCAGCGCCGGAAGCACATCACGACCATTTGATCGACGTCGAGTCGGGCCGGGTCATCGAGTTCGTCGATCCCGAACTCGAGCAATTGCAGAAGGCGATTGCCGAGAAGCTAGGCTTCCGATTGGTTGATCACCGAATGGAGCTTTACGGCGTCAGCCTCGACCGCAAGGCGTGAGTCGCCTGCGGTTCGTCGGTCGCTTGAGCCGGCTGCTTCTGCTCGTTCCCGGCTATCTGATGATGCATGGAGCGTGGCGAGTGGTCGGGCGGCCTTCCCCCTGGCCTACCCGCTTCCTCGCTGCCGCGGCACGCGCTTGCGGTGTCCGGGCCAGCTTGGTCGGCGAGCCCTTGCGGCAAGATGTGATGGTGGTCGCCAATCATCTCAGCTGGCTCGACATCCTTATCCTGGGCGGCACGTGCGGCTGCGCCTTCGTATCCAAGGCGGAGCTGGAGGGCGTGCCGGTCATCGGCTGGCTGGCCACCCTCAACCGGACGATCTTCATACGTCGGGATGAGCGCCGGGCCGTTCCCGCCCAGATCGCCGCGATCCAGGCGGGCATGGCCGCAGGGCCGGTTGCGATTTTCCCCGAAGGTACGACGGGCGACGGGGTCACGTTGTTGCCCTTCAAGCCGGCGCTGTTCGGCGCCCTCGACCCGCCCTCGCCAGGGGCACGGCTGCAGCCTGTATTCCTGGACTATGGGAACCTTGCCGCTGAGGTCGCATGGGGCGAAGAGGGTGGAGCCGCCAACGCGCGCCGCGTCCTGGGGCGGGTCGGCACAATAGCCGTCAGGGTGCACTGCCTGAAACCGATCGACCCCGTTGCGGCTGGCGGTCGCAAAGCCATTGCCGCCACCGCGCGCGAACGGATCGAAGAAGCCTTGGGCACGCGCACGCAAGCTCAACAGGGCTGACCTGCGGCCACCCCTTCACCATCAGGGCTTAACCGGGTACAGGGCCGCGAGATGTCGTCCCCTCCAAAAACCTTTCACGTCAAGTCGTTCGGCTGCCAGATGAACGTCTATGACGGCGAGCGGATGGCCGAGTTGATGGCCGCCGACGGCATGACCGCGGCTGCGGACGCTGGCAGCGCTGACCTGGTGGTGCTCAACACCTGTCACATCCGCGAAAGGGCGACCGAGAAGGTTTATTCGGACATCGGCCGGCTGCGCAAGAATGCGCGGCTGGAGGGTCGGACCGCGCCGATGATCGCGGTTGCCGGCTGTGTCGCACAGGCGGAGGGTGAGGAAATCGTTGCCCGCGCAAAGGTGGACGTGGTGGTCGGGCCACAAGCCTATCACAATCTACCGCGTCTGGTCGCCGATGCAGCGGCGGGTACGCCAGCACTCGACACCGACCTCGCCCGCCTTGCCAAGTTCGGCCGGCTCCCTGCGCGTCGCAGTGTGGCGCCCAGCGCTTTTCTGACCGTGCAGGAAGGATGCGACAAGTTCTGCACCTATTGCGTCGTGCCCTATACTCGTGGCGCAGAAGTCAGCCGCGGCTTCGACGCGATCATCGACGAAGCCCGGGCTCTGGTCGATGCCGGTGCGCGCGAGATCACGCTCCTCGGCCAGAACGTGAACGCCTGGGCGGACGCGGACGGTCGCGGGCTGCACGACCTGATCCGCGTGCTCGACCGCATCCCCGGCCTTTCCCGCATTCGGTATACGACCAGTCACCCCAACGACATGGCCGAGGGGCTGATCCGCGCGCATGGCGAGGTCGAAAGCCTGATGCCATTCCTGCACCTGCCCGTGCAGGCGGGCGCCGACCGGGTGCTGCGCGCGATGAACCGCCACCACACGCGTGACGGCTATCTGCGCCTGCTCGACCGCATCCGCGCCGTGCGGCCAGACATCGCCTTGTCGGGCGACTTCATTGTAGGATTTCCGGGTGAGACGGAGGCCGAGTTCGCCGACACACTGAGCCTTGTCGACGAGGTCGGCTATGCCCAGGCGTTCTCCTTCAAGTACAGTCCGCGCCCCGGCACTCCCGCCGCCGAGATCTCCGACCAGATCGCACCGGAGGTGATGGACGACCGGCTTCAGCGGTTGCAGGCCTCGCTCAACCGCGACCAGCACGCGTTCAACCGCGCCAGCCTGGGGCGGCGCTGCACGGTGCTGGTGGAACGGCGGGGCAAGCTTGCCGGCCAGATGCTGGGCAAGTCGCCCTGGCTCCAGTCGGTGCACCTGTTGACCGAGGCGCCGATCGGCGCACTGGTGGAGGTCGACCTGATTCAGGCGGGGCCAAACTCGCTGGCCGGTGTGCCCGTGTCCCCGGCTGCCGTCGCTGCCTGATCGGGAGGCGGCGGGTTCATCCCGGCCATCTTGCTTCAGGTGATACGGATTCCGGCTGTTACCCGGGCGCGAGCCGTGCCACTTTCTTGATCGCGTGATTGGCCGTGTCCTCTTCCCACCGCTTCTCTGGACCAGTGCCCGTCCCTACATGGCAATCGTGCCCCCGCCCGAAAGGATCGCATGAGTCGAAAGCCCGTCCCCGCTCAGCCTGGCGAACGCAGCCGCCTGGAACTGTTGTTCGACAAACCCCAGTATCTGAGCCAGTTGTTCGGCCAGTACGACCAGCATCTGGTCGCTCTGGAGAACCGCCTGGGGGTCTATATCACCGCACGCGGCAACCGGGTGGGACTTGAAGGATCAGCGGAGCAGGTGGCGCTTGCTCGTGACGTGCTGAACGATCTCTATGCGCGGATCAGCCGCGGTGAAGAGGTCGACACGGGTCTTGTCGACGCATCCATCGCCATGGCGGACGAACCGCATTTCGACGGCATCATTCGCGCCGATGGCGGCGGCGCCGGTGCGCCCTCTGTCATGATCCGTACCCGCAAGAAGACCATTGTCCCGCGCACGCCGGCACAGGCACACTATATGCGCGCGCTGACCAGCCACGAGATGATCTTCGCCCTCGGGCCCGCAGGTACCGGCAAGACCTATGTCGCGGTCGCGCAGGCGGTGGCGCAGCTCATCACAGGCTCCGTTCAGCGGCTGATCCTGTCACGTCCCGCCGTGGAAGCGGGCGAACGACTGGGCTTCCTGCCCGGCGACATGAAAGAGAAGGTCGATCCATACCTTCGCCCGCTCTACGACGCGCTGTACGACTGCTTGCCAGCCGAGCAGGTCGAACGCCGGATCGCGAGTGGGGAAATCGAGATCGCGCCGATCGCGTTCATGCGCGGGCGCACGCTGGCGGACGCGTTCGTTATTCTGGACGAGGCGCAGAACACCACGCCCGCGCAGATGAAGATGTTCCTGACCCGGTTCGGCCAGAACAGCCGCATGGTCATCTGTGGCGACCCCAACCAGACCGATCTGCCGGGCGGCGTGCAGGCATCGGGGCTTGCCGACGCGACCCGCCGGCTTGAGGGCGTCGAGGGCATCGCCTTTGCGCGATTCGGTGCGGGCGACGTCGTTCGCCATCCCATCGTCGGGCGTATCGTTGAAGCTTACGAGGGCACCGATGCTTGAAATCGCCCTGTTGCGGGAGGAACCCTGGCCGGAAGCGCCGGCCGGAGGTTCCGATTGGGAGGCGCTTGCCACCCGCGCCGCCCGGGCCGCGATCGAGCGCACGCCGCATGGCGAGCTCCTGACCACGCCAGCGCTGGTCGAATTATCGGTGCGGCTCGCCTCCGATGAGGAAGTGCGCGGCCTCAACGCGCAGTATCGCGGCAAGGACAAGCCGACCAACGTCCTGTCCTTTCCCATGATCCAGGCAGACCTGATCGACACGGTCAGCCAGAACTCGGACGATGGGGAGTTGCTGCTGGGCGATATCGTGCTCGCCCATGGCGTGTGCGTTGCCGAAGCGGCCGAGCGCGGCATCTCCGTAGAAACCCATGCAACCCATTTGATGGTGCACGGCGTTCTGCATCTGCTAGGCTATGATCATCTGGAGGACGGGGAAGCGGACGCCATGGAAGAGATCGAGCGCCAGGCGCTTGGCTCGCTTGGCATCGCGGATCCCTACCTCGTCAGGGAGGAATGAATACCGGCCATGGCCGACGACCGAAGTAGCGCCCGCGCGGGCGCCCCGTCCAACGGCGACGAGGGAAGCATCTGGCGCGGGCTTAAGGGATTGATCTTCGGCAACGATGCCGAGGACACGTTGCGCGACCAGTTGGAGGATGCGCTGGACCGGCACGAGGGCGATCCCGCCCCGGACGAGCCCGGCGACCTGTCGCTTCTCGAAAGGCAGATGGTTCGCAACCTGCTGCACTTCGGTGAGCGTGACGCGGGCGATGTTGGTGTCCCGCGCGCCGACATCGTCGCGGTGGAACAGGCGACGACGTTCGACCACCTCGTCCAGATCTTTGCCGAAGCGGGGCATAGCCGCCTGCCCGTATACCGCGACAGCCTGGATCATGTGATCGGCATGGTGCACGTCAAGGACGTGTTCGCGATCCTGGCGACGGGTGCGGCCAAGCCCGAGTCGATCACCGACCTGATCCGCGAGCCGCTTTATGTGCCCATGAGCCGTGGCGCGTTGGACCTGCTGGCCGACATGCGCGCCAAGCGAGTGCATCTTGCCATCGTGCTCGACGAGTTCTCCGGCACCGAGGGTCTGGTCACGATCGAGGACCTGATCGAGGAGATTGTCGGCCATATCGAGGATGAGCATGACGAAGCGCCAGAAGCGCTGCTGGTCCCGATCGACGGCGGCGCCTGGGACGCTGACGCGCGCGCGGAACTGGAGGACGCGGCCGAGTTGATCGACACGCGCCTGGGCCGTGCGGACAGCGACGTGGATACGATCGGCGGGCTGGCAGCCGTGCTGGCCGGGCGCGTGCCGGCGGTTGGTGAGTGCGTCGACCATCCTTCCGGCTGGCGGCTGGAGGTGACCGATGCGGACGAGCGTCGAGTCAATCGCCTGCGGCTCCATCCCCCTGTGGTCGAGCGCGTCGAAGAGGATGCGTAAAGCTGGTCGTGACCGGCGAGTAATCGATTTTCTCGCTGGTCACGATCAGATCAAATTATTCGCTAAATCTCTGGCGACGCGGTAGCATCCCCGCCAAGTCACGCTGGAGAGAGATTATGGACGCGATTAGCTCCGAAAGCCCGATCAACGATCCCAAGAAGCAGCCGGAAGCGCTGCGAAGGCTGCTCGGCCAGACGCCGCGCGATTGGTGGCCAGAGGCGCTGTCGCTTCACATCCTGCATCAAAAGGGCAAGTCGTCGAACCCCTATGGCGACGAGTTCAACTACGGCAAAGCTTTCCAGACGATCGACTATGCCCAGCTGAAGGCCGATCTGACGGCCTTGATGACGGACAGCAAGCCCTGGTGGCCGGCCGACTATGGTCATTACGGGCCCTTCTTCATTCGCATGGCCTGGCACTCGGCCGGTACCTATCGCACCGGTGATGGCCGCGGCGGCTCCTCGTCCGGGCAGCAGCGTTTTGCGCCGCTGAACTCGTGGCCGGACAACGGCAACCTCGACAAGGCGCGTCGCCTGTTGTGGCCGATCAAGCAGAAATACGGCGCGAAGCTGTCCTGGGCGGACTTGTTCATCCTGACCGGCAATGTGGCAATCGAATCGATGGGCGGCCCGACCTTTGGCTTTGGCGGCGGTCGCGAAGACAGCTTCGAGCCCGAGCAGGACGTGTACTGGGGCACCGAGGAGGAGTGGCTGGGCCAGACCCGCATCGATGAAGAAGCCGGCCTGACCCTCGAATCGCCGCTGGCCGCGATCCAGCACGGCCTCATCTATGTGAATCCCGAAGGTCCGGGCGGTTGCCCCAACCCGATGGGCTCCGCTCGCGACATGCGCGAAACGTTCAGCCGCATGGGCATGAACGACGAGGAGACCGCAGCACTGACCGCCGGCGGCCATACCTTTGGCAAGGCGCACGGTAACGGCGACGCCAGCAAGGTCGGCAAGGAGCCCGAGGGCGCGGACATCGCCAGCCAGGGCCTGGGCTGGGCATCGACGCACGGCACCGGCATGGGTGACGACACGATCACGTCCGGCCTGGAAGGTGCGTGGACGCCGACGCCGATCAGCTGGGACATGACCTATTTCGACATGCTGCTCGACCACGAATATGAAATCGTGAAGAGCCCGGCGGGTGCGTTCCAGTTCCAGCCGGTAGGCAACCCGGAAGACACGCTGGCGCCGTCGGCGCACGTGGAAGGCAAGAAGGTGCCAACCATGATGACCTCCGCCGACATGGCGCTGAAGGTCGACCCGGCATACCGCGCGGTGATGGAGAAGTTCCGGGCGGACCCGGCCTACTTCGCAGACGCGTGGGCACGTGCCTGGTTCAAGCTGACCCACCGTGACATGGGCCCGCGCGTCCGCCTGTTGGGCCCGGAAGTGCCGCAGGAAGACCTGATCTGGCAGGATCCGATTCCGCCCGCCGATTACCCGCAGATCGAGACGCAGGACGTTACCGAGTTGAAGGGCGTTATCGCCAGTTCGGGCCTGACCGTGTCCGAGCTGGTCGGCACCGCCTGGGCGTCGGCATCGACCTGGCGCGTGTCCGACTGCCGCGGCGGCGCCAACGGTGCCCGCATCCGACTGGCCCCGCAGAAGGACTGGGAGGTCAACCAGCCCGAGCAGCTCGCCCGCGTTCTCGCCAAATATGAGCAGATCAAGGCGGACTTCGACGGCAAGGGCGCCAAGAAGGTTTCGATCGCCGACCTGATCGTGCTTGGCGGTTCCGTTGGCATCGAGCAAGCGGCCAAGGCCGCCGGCCATGACATCGAGGTGCCGTTCAAGCCGGGTCGGACCGATGCCTCTGCCGAGCAGACCGACGCGGAAAGCTTCGATGTGCTCGAGCCCAAGGCAGACGCGTTCCGCAATTACCTGCAGGTTAAGTACAACGTCCCGACCGA
Source organism: Sphingomonas aerophila (assembly GCF_014199305.1). GTDB lineage: Bacteria > Pseudomonadota > Alphaproteobacteria > Sphingomonadales > Sphingomonadaceae > Sphingomonas > Sphingomonas aerophila. Next base: position 172,264 of record NZ_JACIJK010000007.1, on the reverse strand, counting down.
GGAGTTGATGATCGACCGCGCCCAGCTGCTCGACCTGTCGAGCCCTGAGATGACGGTACTGATCGGCGGCCTGCGCGTGCTGGGCGTCAACGACCCCAAGGCAGGCAAGCACGGTCAGTTCACCGATCGCCTCGGCCAGCTGACGACCGACTTCTTCCGCAACTTGCTCGACATGGGCACCGCGTGGAAGCAGATCAGCGACGAGTCGGACGAGGAGTTTGTCGGAACCGATCGCTTCACGCATGAGCACAAGTGGACCGCGTCGCGCACCGACCTGGTGTTCGGCTCCAACTCCCAGCTTCGTGCGCTGGCCGAAGTATATGCCATGGACGACGCGCACGAGAAATTCGTGAAGGACTTTGTGGTGGCGTGGACCAAGGTCATGAACGCCGACCGATACGAACTGGCCGACTAAGACGAACAAGCGTTCCGTGCGGAAGGGCCGTCGGCAGCGATGCCGGCGGCCTTTTCGCGTGTGTGGCGGTGTTGGCCGCCCGGCGTTCAACCCGGACTTGCTAAGCCAGGAACCGCGTAGCGACAGCCAGCCGCGACCTGATCCGCTGCGAAGGATTGTGGCGGCGCGTTTGCCGGCCTACCTGTTGCGTCATGCTCAAGCACCTCCTGCGCGTCCTGCTGCTCGTTCTGATCGCCGGGGGTGGGCTTTTCGCCTATTTCGCCTGGCCGGACACGGCGAAGCTCGACGTGGAACAGGTCGCAGGGCGCAACCCAAAGATCACAGCGCCGCGCGAACAGATGCTGCCGACCGTCAAGATCGCGGACGCGGTGGGCTGGCCCGCAGGAACGCGGCCGACGGCCGCGGCGGGCCTTGCCGTGCAGCCGTTTGCAACCGGGCTCGACCATCCGCGCTGGCTTTATCGCCTGCCCAATGGCGATGTGCTGGTGGCCGAAACCAATTCGCCGCCCCGCCCGGCGCGCGGGATCACCACGCGCGTCATGAACTTCCTGTTGGGCAAGGCCGGGGCGGGCGTACCCTCCGCCAACCGCATCACCTTGCTGCGCGATGCGAACGGCGACGGGGTGGCGGAAGCGCGCACCATTTTCATGACGGGGCTGAACTCACCCTTCGGCATGACGCTTTTCCAGGGGCAGCTCTACATCGCCGATACCGATGCGCTGGTGCGGGTGCCCTATACCGACGGCGCCACCCGCATCACCGCGCGGCCCGAGCTGGTTGTGAAGCTGCCGGGCGGCGGCAATCACTGGGCACGCAACGTCCTGCCGGCGCCTGATGGCCGGACGCTGTTCGTGTCGGTTGGCTCATCCTCCAATATCGCCGAGAATGGGATCGAGCAGGAGAAATTCCGCGCCAACATCCTGCAGGTCTGGCCCAAGGAAAAGACGTTCAGGGTGTTTGCTGCCGGCCTGCGGAACCCCAGTGGCATGGCCATCAACCCGCAATCAGGCCAGCTGTGGACGGTGGTGAACGAGCGCGACATGCTCGGATCGGACCTGGCGCCCGATTACCTGACCCAGGTCGAATTCGGCGACCATTTCGGTTGGCCCTGGTATTACTGGGGCGGCTACCCGGACGCGCGGGTGGAGCCGCGTAATCCTGCCTTGCAGGAATATGCCAAGCGTCCCGATTTCGCGATGGGGCCGCACGTCGCGGCGCTGGGGCTGACCTTTGCCAACGATGCGAAGCTTGGCGGGCGCTGGGCCAGCGGCGCCTTTGTCAGCGAGCACGGGTCATGGAACCGCAAGCCCGCATCCGGCTACAAACTCGTCTTCGTGCCGTTCGCAGCCGGGGGCTTTCCGTCCGCGGGCGCGAAGCCAGTCGACGTGCTGACCGGCTTCCTCGATGGGGAGGGCAAGGCACGTGGGCGTCCCGTGGGGGTGATCACCGACCGTACCGGCGCATTGCTGGTCGCGGACGATGTCGGCAACAGTATCTGGCGGGTGAGCGCCGGCAACCGCGTCGCGGCCCGCTGAGCCGCACAACGAACGGCAACCTGATCCGAGGCAGCCACAACAGGCTTGTTACCCCTGCCACCATCCGCCAAGGCTTGGTTGATGCCTCCCGCCTCAACCCCGAACGTTCTTCGCTCGCTCGGCGATAGCCACCGGACGATCGCTGTGCCCGTCGGCGGTTCCTGGTGGCGGCGGTTTCTGGCTTTTGCCGGGCCAGGCTATCTGGTGGCGGTCGGCTATATGGACCCGGGTAACTGGGCAACCGACATCGCGGGCGGGTCGGCGTTCGGTTATACGCTGTTGTCGGTGGTTCTGCTGTCGAACCTGATGGCGATCGTGCTTCAGGCGCTGTCCGCCCGGCTTGGCATCGCGGGCGGAATGGACCTCGCCCAGGCATGTCGGGCCCGCTATTCGCGCCCGGTCACGCTGAGCCTGTGGGTGTTGTGCGAACTGGCGATCATCGCCTGCGACCTGGCCGAAGTGCTGGGCACGGCGATCGCGCTGAAGCTGCTGTTCGGGCTGCCGCTGTTGTGGGGCGTCATCCTTACCGCCTTTGACGTGTTTCTGATCCTGGCGCTCCAGCGCTTCGGGTTCCGCAAGCTGGAAGCGGTGATCATCGCGCTGCTGTTGCTGATCGCGGGATGTTTCGCCTTCGAACTAGCGCTGGCCCGGCCTGCATGGGGCGCGGTGGCGGCCGGCCTGGTGCCGTCGATGGGGATCGTCACCGACCCGGCCAAGCTGTACCTGGCGATCGGCATCCTCGGCGCGACAGTGATGCCGCACAATTTGTACCTCCATTCCTCCATCGTCCAGACCCGAGACTATCGGGCGGAGGGCACAGGAGAAGCGATCAAGCTCGCCACGATCGACAGCACAGTGGCGCTGGCGTTCGCGTTCTTCATCAACGCGTCGATCCTGATCCTCGCGGCCGCGGCGTTCCATTCCGCGGGGCGGACCGACGTCGCGGATATCGAACAAGCGCATCAGCTTTTGTCACCCATGCTGGGCGCAGGCGCAGCGAGCGTCGTGTTTGCAGTCGCACTGCTCGCGTCGGGGCAGAACTCTACCGTAACGGGAACGCTGGCGGGCCAGATCGTGATGGAAGGGTTCCTGGACCTGCGCCTGCCGGTCTGGCTGCGTCGCATGGTCACGCGCTTGCTGGCGGTAGTACCGGCCGTTGTGGTGATCGCGATGGTCGGCGACCGGGGCGCGACCGACCTGCTGGTGTTGTCGCAGGTGGTGCTGTCGCTCCAGTTGCCGTTCGCCGTAGTGCCGTTGGTCAGCTTCACGGGGAACCGAACGATCATGGGACAGTTCGCGAGTCCTATGTGGCTGCGAATCCTTGCCTGGACGATTGCCGCCGTCATCATCGGGCTCAATGTCAAACTGCTCACCGGAATGCTTTAAGCCATTTCACCAATCGATCGGTCGTCGCTCAGCCCCGCGACGGCTAAAAGGACGCCTGTGACCGACACCGCCACTTTGCCAGATTCGCCCACCATCACTCCTCCCCTCGCCGCCCAGATCGTCGACACGCTGGTCCACCGGATCGGCAAGGACGCTGATGCCGCGCTGCCTCATGACTGGCTGGCCGCGACGATCCTGACCGTGCGCAACGACATCATCGAGCGCTGGATGGAATCGACCAAGGCGGCCCACGCTGCCGGCGCCAAGCGGGTCTATTACCTCAGCCTCGAGTTCCTGATCGGCCGGTTGCTGCGCGACGCTTTGTCGAACCTGGGCGTCATGGAGGAGGTTCGCACCGCACTCGACGGACTGGGCGTGGACATCGGGGAGCTCGAGGAGATCGAGCCTGACGCAGCACTCGGCAATGGCGGCCTGGGGCGGCTGGCCGCGTGCTTCATGGAAAGCCTCGCGAGCCTCGACCTGCCCGCCTATGGCTATGGCATCCGTTATGTGAACGGCATGTTCCGCCAGCGCATCGACAAGGGCTGGCAGGTCGAGCTGCCCGAAACCTGGCTGCGTTATGGCAACCCGTGGGAGTTCGAACGGCGGGAAAGCGCCTACTTCATCGGTTTCGGCGGGGATGTGGATACGCTGGCAGACGGCCGTGCGCATTGGGACCCGGCCGAGGCGGTTGAGGCCGTGGCCGTTGACACGCCCGTGGTGGGATGGCGCGGCAAGCGGGTCAACACGCTACGCCTGTGGACCGCGCGCGCCTTTGACCCCATCCGGCTCGACGCCTTCAACGCGGGCGATCATGAGCTCGCGCTGGCGGGGCAAGTCCGCGCCGAAACACTGGTCCGCGTGCTGTATCCCGCAGACTCCACGCCGGCCGGGCAGGAACTGCGGTTGCGGCAGGAATATTTCTTCTCGTCCGCGTCCATCCAGGACATTGTTCGCCGCCACGTCCAGTATTTCGGCGACATTCGCACCCTGCCCGACAAGGCGGCAATCCAGCTCAACGATACTCACCCGGCGGTGTCGGTTGCAGAGTTGATGCGCCTGCTGGTCGACCATCACGATCTGCCATTCGACGAAGCGTGGGAGATCACGCGCGCAACCTTCGGCTACACCAACCACACGCTGCTGCCAGAAGCGCTGGAAAGCTGGCCCTTGTCGCTGTTCGAGCGGCTGCTGCCGCGGCACATGCAACTGGTCTATGCCATCAATGCGCGCCTGCTTAAGGAGGCGCGGGCTGCCGACACCAGCGAGGAGGCGATCCGCGCGATCAGCCTGATCGACGAGGGCGGCGCATGGGGCAGCGAACGTCGCGTGCGCATGGCTAACCTGGCCTTTGCGGGCGCACACAGCGTGAACGGTGTCGCGGCGCTTCACACCGACCTGATGAAGTCCACCGTATTTGCCGATCTTCATCGGCTGTATCCGGACCGGATCAACAACAAGACCAACGGCATCACCCCACGCCGATGGCTTCAGCAATGTAATCCGGGGCTTACCGCCCTCGTGACGGAGGCGATCGGCCCCGCTTTCCTGGATGATGCCGAGCGGTTGGCCGACCTTGTCCCATTTGCAGACGATGCTTCGTTTCGGGAGCGTTTCGCCGCAGTTAAGCGTTCAAACAAGCGGATGTTGGCAACCTATCTTCAGGAGAGCATGCGCCTCAAGCTTGATCCGGACGCCCTGTTCGACGTCCAGATCAAGCGGATCCATGAATATAAGCGCCAACTGCTCAACATCCTTGAGACAGTGGCCCTGTACGACCAGATCAGAAGCCATCCCGAGCGCGACTGGGTGCCACGGGTAAAGATCTTTGCAGGCAAGGCCGCGTCGAGCTATCACAACGCCAAGTTGATCATCAAGCTGGCCAATGATGTCGCCCGCCGCGTCAACGGCGACCCTGCGATCGGCGACCTGCTGAAAGTCGCGTTCGTGCCCAATTACAACGTCAGCCTGGCCGAGAAGATCATCCCGGCCGCCAACCTGTCCGAACAGATCAGCACGGCCGGCATGGAAGCGTCGGGCACCGGCAACATGAAATTCGCGCTGAACGGTGCGCTGACGATCGGGACGCTCGATGGCGCCAATATCGAGATCAAGGACCGGGTTGGCGACGAGAATATCGTGATCTTCGGCATGACCGCCGAAGAGGTTGCACAGCGGCGTGAAGGCTATGATCCCCGTGCGGTGATCGATAACTCGCCCGAACTGCGCCAGGCGGTGGAAGCCATCGCGTCCGGCGTTTTCTCTCCCGACGATCCCGACCGGTACAAGGGCCTGATCGCCGGCCTGTACGACCATGACTGGTTCATGGTCGCCGCGGACTTCGACGCGTATGATGCCGCACAGCGTGGGGTGGATGCGCGCTGGCGTAACGAGGGTGACTGGAACGCAGCCGCGATCCGCAACGTCGCCCGCGTCGGCTGGTTTTCCTCCGACCGCACCATCTCCGAATATGCCCGCCAGATCTGGGGCGTCATGTGAAGCCGCCGCGTGGCGCCCTTTCCGCGCTTCTGGAAGGGCGCCACGATGATCCTTTCTCGCTGCTGGGCACCCATGCGGGGCCCGAGGGCACGTTTGCCCGCGTCTGGCTGCCCGGGTCTGAAGTAGCGCAGGCATTCAGCCTGGCCGGCGACGACCTGGGTGCGCTGGAACGCATCGACGATCGCGGCCTGTTCGAGGGCGTGATCGCGGGCGAACCGCAGCCGGTCAAATACCGCGCCGGGGCGGCAGGCGTCGAATGGTGGGTCGGCGACCCGTACAGCTTTGGCCCGGTGCTGGGGCCGATCGACGACCTGTTGATGGCGGAAGGAACCCACCGCCGCCTGTTCGACAAGCTTGGCGCTCACATGGTCGAGCACCAGGGCGCGCGTGGCGTGCACTTTGCAGTCTGGGCACCCAATGCGCGCCGCGTGTCGGTGGTCGGCGACTTCAACGACTGGGACGGGCGGCGTCACGTGATGCGGCGCCGCAATGACGTTGGCGTTTGGGAGATCTTCGTTCCCGACCTTGGCGCGGGGCGAAGCTACAAGTTCGAAATCGTCGGGGCCGACGGGCAGGTACAGCCGCTAAAAGCCGATCCTTTCGCCTTCGCCGCCGAGCTGCGGCCCGCCACTGCGTCGATCACGACCGGCCCGCCGCACCACGATTTCGACGACGACGCGCACCGCGCGCACTGGGCGAGCGTCGACCCGCGCCGCTGTCCGATGTCCATCTATGAAGTCCATGCCGGGTCCTGGGATCGCGACGAGAATGGCTGGTTCCTGACCTGGGACGCGCTCGCCGAACGTCTGATCCCCTATGTGGTCGAGATGGGGTTCACCCATATCGAGTTCCTGCCGATCACCGAGCATCCTTATGATCCGAGCTGGGGCTATCAGGCGACGGGGCTTTATGCGCCGTCAGCGCGGTTCGGCGACCATGAGGGCTTTGCGCGTTTCGTGGACGGTGCGCACAAGGCGGGCGTCGGGGTCATTCTCGACTGGGTGCCCGCGCACTTCCCGACCGATGCGTTCGGACTTTCTCGCTTCGACGGCACCGCGCTGTACGAGCATGAGGACCCCAGGCTGGGCTTCCACCCCGACTGGAACACGGCAATCTACAATTTTGGCCGGCGAGAGGTTGCCTCGTTCCTGATCAACAACGCGCTGTTCTGGGCCGAGCGCTATCATCTCGACGCGCTGCGCGTGGATGCGGTCGCGTCGATGCTGTACCGCGATTATTCGCGCAAGGCGGGCGAATGGATCCCGAACGCGGGCGGCGGACGTGAGAATTGGGAAGCAGTGGACTTCCTGCGGCATGTCAACGCGGCCGTGTACGGTGCCCATCCCGGCGTGTTCACGGTAGCCGAGGAATCAACCGCCTGGCCCGGCGTATCGGCACCGGCGAATGAGGACGCGCCGCGCACCAATCTGGGCTTTGGGTTCAAGTGGAACATGGGCTGGATGCACGACACGCTCCAGTACATGACACGCGAGGCGGTTCATCGCCGCTACCACCACCACGACATGACGTTCGGCCTGGCCTATGCGTTCAGCGAGAATTTCGTGCTGCCGCTCAGCCATGACGAGGTGGTGCATGGCAAGGGGTCGCTGCTGACCAAGATGGCGGGCGATGACTGGCAGCAGTTCGCCAATTTGCGTGCCTATTACGCGCTGATGTGGGGCCATCCGGGCAAGAAGCTGTTGTTCATGGGCCAGGAGTTCGCCCAACGGCGCGAATGGTCCGAAGCACGCGCACTCGACTGGGATCTGCTCAACTCCGCGGCGCATGACGGGGTGCGGACACTGGTTCGCGACCTCAACCGCCTGTACCGCGAGAAGCCGGCGCTGCACGCCCGCGACTGTGAGCCCGACGGGTTCGAATGGCTGGTGTCTGACGATGCGGAAAACTCGGTATTCGCGTGGCTGCGCAAGGCGCCGGGCCATCCGCCAATCGCGGTCATTGCCAACCTCACGCCCGTCGCGCGCGCGCCCTATCGCGTGCCGCTAGCCGACGGGCGCTGGCGCGAAGTGATCAACTCTGACGCTCATTTCTACTGGGGGTCGGGCTTGGGTAATTTGGGCGTGGTGGAAGCGAAAGGGGGGACGGCGTGGGTCACGCTTCCGCCGCTCGCGACCATCATGCTCGAACTGGAAGAATAGGGGCGACGGCGTTGCACACGCCGCGAACAGGAGGGAGAGGATATGGACAATCGCAAAGGACCATTGGCGCGAGATGCCATGGCCTATGTGCTTGCAGGCGGGCGCGGCAGTCGTCTGCATGAAATGACGGACACTCGCGCCAAACCTGCCGTATATTTCGGCGGGAAATCGCGGATCATCGATTTCGCGCTGTCGAACGCACTTAATTCCGGCATCCGGCGCATCGGCGTCGCGACGCAGTACAAGGCGCACAGCCTGATCCGCCACCTGCAGCGCGGCTGGAACTTCCTGCGTCCCGAACGCAACGAAAGCTTCGACATCCTGCCCGCCAGTCAGCGTATCTCCGAGTTCCAATGGTACGAAGGCACTGCGGACGCGGTGTTCCAGAACATCGACATCATCGAGAGCTATGGCCCTGAGTTCATGGTCATCCTGGCGGGCGACCATATCTACAAGATGGACTATGAGGTCATGCTCCAGCAGCACTGCAACAGCGGTGCGGACGTGACGGTCGCCTGCATGGAAGTGCCCCGGATGGAGGCAACCGGCTTTGGCGTGATGCACGTCGATGGCGACGACCGGATCATCGACTTCATCGAAAAGCCCAAGGACCCACCCGCGATCCCCGGCAGCCCAGACGTGGCGCTGGCAAGCCTGGGCATCTATGTCTTCACCACCCGCTTTCTGATCGAACAGCTACGCCGGGACGCCGATACGCCGGGATCAAGCCGCGATTTCGGCAAGGACCTGATCCCCTACTTGGTCGAGCACGGCAAGGCGCAGGCGCACCGCTTCTCGTCGAGCTGCGTGCGCTCGGCCGGCGAACCAGGGGCCTATTGGCGCGACGTGGGCACCATTGATGCCTATTTCGACGCGAACCTGGACCTGACGGATGTCGTGCCGGAGCTGGACCTGTACGACCATAGCTGGCCGTTGTGGACCTATTCGGAGATCACGCCACCGGCAAAGTTCGTCCATGACGTCGACGGGCGCCGTGGTTCGGCGGTGGCGAGCCTGGTGGCAGGCAACTGCATCATATCGGGCTCCTCCATCCACCGTTCGCTATTGTCCACGGGCGTGCGGTCGCACAGCTTCTCGATGCTCGATGAGGCGGTGGTGCTCCCCTATTGCCATATCGGCCGCGGCGCGCGCTTGCGCCGGGTGGTGATAGACCGTGGCGTCCACATTCCGGACGGCCTGGTAGTGGGCGACGACCCCTTGCTCGACAGCAAGCGCTTTCGCCGTACCGATAAGGGCGTGTGCCTGATCACCCAGCCGATGATCGACCGGCTGGTGTGAGCGCCGAAAGTGACGTCGTGACCCTGTCCGTCCTTTCCGTCGCATCGGAAGCCTATCCGCTGGTCAAGACCGGCGGGCTGGCCGATGTGGTGGGTGCGCTTCCGGCAGCGCTCGCGCCGCACGGGATCGCGACGACGACGCTGCTGCCGGGCTATCCCGCGCTGGCCAAAGCGGTGGAGGGCGCGAAGGTCGTCCATCGCTGGCCCGATCTGCTGGGCGTGGAAGCGCGACTGCTCGCGACGAGGCTGGGCGAGCATCCCTTGCTGGTCCTGGACGCGCCCAAGCTGTTCGCTCGCCCCGACGCGGGACTGTACGACCATCCGGACGATTGGCGCCGCTTTGCGGCCCTTTCCCGCGCTGCTGCCGACCTGGCCAGTGGCGCCGTACCCTCCCATCGGTTCGATCTGCTGCACGCCCATGACTGGCAAGCGGCGATGGCGCCGGCATACCTCCGCTTCGCGCCCGGTTCGGGCCCGGCGGCGAAAAGCGTCACCACCGTTCACAACATCGCGTTCCAGGGGCGGTTCGATGTAGCCATCTTCCCTGAACTCGGCCTGCCGCAAACCGCGTTTTCAGTCGACGGCGTCGAATATTATGGCGGCGTCGGTTATCTGAAGGCTGGGCTGGAGGCGGCGGACGCGATCACCACCGTATCCCCGACCTATGCGCAGGAAATCCGGGATGGCCGCTTCGGCATGGGGCTGGAAGGGCTGGTCAGCGCCCGGCGCGATCGCCTGTACGGCATCGTCAACGGCATCGACCCCGCGGTCTGGAACCCGGAAACGGACGCCGCCCTGCCCGCCCCCTACTCCGCCCGCGCGCTCGGCCGGCGCATCCGCAACAAGCGGGCGGTGGAAAGCGTGTTTGGGCTGGAGCCTGGGGACGGCCCGCTATTCACCGTCGTCAGTCGCCTGACATGGCAAAAGGGGATGGACGTCCTGTCCTGGGCGCTGGACGAACTGGTTGCTGGTGGCGGCCGGCTCGCACTGCTCGGATCGGGGGATGCTGCGCTGGAAGCAGCCTTTGTCTCGGCAGCCGCGCGTCACCCGGGACGCATCGGGGTGCGGATCGGCTATGACGAGGCATTGTCCCACCTGCTTCAGGGTGGGGCCGACGCCATCCTGATCCCATCGCGGTTCGAGCCGTGCGGTCTGACCCAACTCTACGGCCTTGCCTATGGCTGCGTCCCGGTCGTTGCGCGCACCGGCGGGCTTGCCGACACGGTGATCGACGCCAACGAAGCGGCGCTCGCAGCCGGGGTCGCAACCGGCTTCCAGTTCGGCGACGTCTCGTGGGACGCCCTGACCGCCACGCTGACCCGTGTGATGGCATTGTACGCCCAGCCGGAACGCTGGTGCCAGTTGCAGAAGAACGGGATGCGCGCCGACTGGTCCTGGGCTACCAGTGGGGCTCGCTACGCCAATCTTTATCGCTCTCTCGTGGAACAGACATGATCCGGACACACCAGACCACGCCCTTTCCCGACCAGAAGCCCGGTACGTCAGGCCTTCGCAAGAAGGTCCGGGTATTCCAGCAACCCAACTACGCCGAGAACTTCATCCAGTCGGTGTTCGACGTGGTCGGGGCTGACCTTGTCGGCGCGACATTGGTCATTGGCGGGGACGGCCGGTACCTCAATCGCGAGGTGATCCAGAAGGCGATCCGGATGGCCGCGGCGGCAAAGGTCGGCCGGGTCGTGGTGGGTCAAGGCGGCCTGCTCTCCACGCCCGCGGCCAGCAACCTGATCCGCCAACGCGGTGCGGTCGGTGGCCTGATCCTGTCCGCCAGCCACAATCCCGGCGGGCCCGACGAGGACTTCGGGATCAAGTACAACATCGCCAATGGCGGCCCCGCGCCAGAGGGCGTGACCGAAGCAATCTTCGCGCGAACCCAGGTGATCGACCGCTGGCTGGCCAGCGATACGCCTGACGTCGATCTCGACCAATTGGGTGAGGTGGCAGTCGCCGACATGGCCGTCGAGATTGTCGACCCGGTCACCGACTATGCCGCGCTGATGGAGTGCTTGTTCGACTTTGACGCGATCCGCGCGGCCGGGCTGACGGTCAGCTTCGACGCGATGAGCGCCATCACCGGCCCCTACGCGACCGAGATACTGGAGCGGCGCCTGGGCTTCGCGCCCGGTACCGTCGTCAACGGCATGCCGCTGGAGGACTTTGGCGGGCACCACCCCGACCCCAACCTTGTCCATGCCCGCGAGCTTTACGACCGCATGATGGGCGACGACGCGCCCGACTTCGGCGCCGCATCCGACGGGGACGGCGACCGCAACCTGATCATCGGGCGCGGGCGGTTCGTGACCCCGTCGGACAGCCTCGCCATGCTCGCCGCCAACGCACACCTCGCGCCAGGCTATGCCGGCGGGCTGAAGGGCATTGCCCGTTCGATGCCGACCAGCGCCGCCGCGGACCGTGTGGCGGAGCGGTTGAAGATCCCTGCCTTCGAAACGCCAACGGGCTGGAAGTTCTTCGGCAACCTGCTCGACGCAGGCATGGCGACGATCTGCGGCGAGGAGAGCGCGGGTACCGGGTCAGATCACGTCCGCGAAAAGGACGGGCTGTGGGCCGTGCTGCTGTGGCTCAACATCCTCGCCAAAACCGGCAAGAGCGTCGACCAGATCGCGCGCGAACATTGGGCGACCTATGGCCGCAATTATTACGCCCGCCACGACTATGAAGGCGTGGAGAGCGAACGCGCGGATGCGTTGATGGCCGAACTGCGCGGCAGCCTGGCCAGCCTGCCCGGGCGGCAGGTGGCCGGGCTGACGGTCGAGACTGCGGACGACTTCGCCTATCATGACCCGACCGATGGCTCGGTCAGCGCGCGCCAGGGCGTGCGTGTCCTGTTCCAGGGCGGCAGCCGCGTGGTGTTCCGCCTGTCGGGAACGGGGACCAGCGGTGCGACGCTCCGCGTCTATCTCGAACGCTATGAAGGGCCGGACGGCGACCTTGACCGTGACACGGGCGCGGCACTGGCCGACATCGTCGCGGCGGCGGACGAGATTGCCGGGATCGTGCGCCACACGGGACGCAAGCAGCCGGACGTCATCACCTGATGGGCGAAAGGGGTCGTCCCGCCGCGAACGGGACGGAGCTGGCGCTGGGCGCTGTGCTGACCGGCACAGGTACGCGCTTCACGCTGCCTTCGCGGCCGGCAACGGCGGCGTGGCTTTGCCTGTTCAACGGAGAGGCTGAGCGTCGCGTGCCGATGGTGCGCGCCGGCGATTTTTGGTCGATAGAGGTGCCCGCCGCGGGTGTCGGCACCGCCTATGGCTTTCGCGTCGATGGGCCGGGGCTCGATCCCGCCAAGTTGCTGGTCGATCCTTATGCAACCGTGCTCGACCGCCGCTTCGTCTACGACCCGCGCCTGTCGCAGCCGGGGGCCGATACCGCCGACCTTGTACCGCGCGCCCTGGTGCAGTCGCCGCTAACGGGCACCCCCGCCCCGCCGCTGTTCCGCCACGGTGGCTTGATCTACGAACTCAACGTCCGCGGCTTCACCATGCGGCATCCGGATGTGCCGGAGGCGCAGCGCGGCACCCTCGCGGCGCTCGCGCGCCCCGCAATCATCGATCACCTGCGAACGATCGGGGTTGCGGCGGTGGAGTTGATGCCGATCACCGCGTGGATCGACGAACGGCACCTGCCACCGCTCGGCCTATCTAATGCCTGGGGCTATAACCCGGTCGTGCCGATGGCGCTCGATCCGGGTCTGGTTCCAGGTGGCCTGGCCGAGTTGACCGCGACCGTGGCGGCGCTGCGAGCGGCGGGGATTGGCGTGATTCTGGATCTCGTCTTCAACCATTCAGGCGAAAGCGATCGCGCGGGTCCCACCCTGTCGATGCGCGGCCTGGACGAGGGGCTGTGGTACGCGCACGCGCCCGATGGCACGCTGATCAACGACACCGGTTGCGGCAACACGCTGGACGCCGCGCGAACAGAGGTGCGCGCGCTGGTGCTTGCCTCGCTGCGCCACTTCGCGCGCGCGGGGGTTGATGGTTTCCGGTTCGACCTCGCTCCCGTGCTGGCGCGCGGGCCCGGGTTCGACCCTGCGGCGCCTTTCTTTGCCGAGATTGCGGCCGACCCGCTGCTGAACGATCGCGTTATGATCGCGGAGCCCTGGGATGTCGGGCCGGGCGGCTACCAGCTTGGCGCGTTCCCCGACAACTGGCTCGAGTGGAACGACCGGTTTCGCGACGATGCGCGCCGGTTCTGGCGCGGCGACGGCGAGGCCGGCGTGCTCGCGACGCGGCTGGCGGGATCGTCCGACCTGTTCGCCGGAGACAGAACGCGCAGCGTAAACTTCGTCGCGGCGCACGACGGCTTCACCCTCGCCGACACGCTGTCCTACGCGGAGAGGCACAACGAAGCGAATGGCGAGCATAACCGCGACGGATCTGCCGAGAACCACTCCTGGAACAACGGGGTGGAGGGTCCGAGCGACGAGCCGGAGGTGCTTGCCCGCCGCAACCTTGCCGCACGGGCCCTGTTGACGACGCTGTTTGCCAGCCGTGGAACGATCATGCTGACGGCGGGTGACGAGTTCGGGCGGACCCAGGGTGGCAACAACAACGCTTATGCCCAGAACAACGGTACGAGCTGGGTCGACTGGGCGTGCCGCGATACCAGGCTGGAAGCATTCGTGGCAGCGCTCAGCCGGGCGCGGCGCGGGTCCGTGCTGGAAGAGACAATCTGGCTAGGCCCGGAGGCACGCTGGTATGATCTTACCGGCCAGCCGATGTCGCCCGATGCGTGGGCGGGAGCGAACGGCTTCGAGCTCCACCTGCCCGACAAGGCTGGCGATGTTGTCGTCCGGATCGATCGCGAGGCGGGCCGGGCCACGGTCACCCGGCCCGGCGCTGAGAGCGTCAGCTAACGCATCATCCGCATCATGTCGGCGGGCGTCATCAACTGGTGGTGGAGGTGGTTCATGATCCACACCGACCCCAGCACCACCAATGCGACGATCAGCACGCCAAAAGCGAGCGCGATCACGTTGTTCTGGTTGTCTGATCCCGTGGTGATGTGGAGGAAGAAGACCAGGTGGATGCCCATCTGAGCGATGGCGAGCACGACCAGCGCGGCCGGGATCGCGGGCCCCCAGATCAGCCCGGTGCCCGGCAGGATGAACGCCGCCGCGGTCAGCAGCGATGCCAGCGCCAAGCCGATGGCATAGCCCTTCACGCCGCTCAGCGGCTCATGCGTGTTCACGCCCTCGTCCCCGGGGGCTGAATCGTTCCGGTCTCCATCCAGTCGCTTGTGATCGCTCATGCGCCCGACCCCAATAAATAGACGATGGTGAACAACGCGACCCATATGATGTCGAGCGCGTGCCAGAACAGGTTGAAACAAAGCAGCCGGCGCAGGATGTCCGCGCGGAACCCCTTGACCCATAGTTGCGCCATCATGGTGCCGAGCCACAATATGCCCACGCCGACATGAAGGCCGTGGCAGCCGACCAGCGCGAAAAAGGCGGACAGGAACGCGCTTCGCTGCGGCCCGGCGCCTTCCGCCACCATTTGCACGAACTCCTGCACCTCCAGCACCAGGAAGGCGACGCCGAGCAGACCGGTGGCCAGCAACCAGATCTGCGTCCAGAACACCGACCGGCGTTCTGTGGCGACGCTGCCCAGACCACAGGTGAAGCTGGACAGCAGGAGAAGCGCTGTTTCGATCGCGACGCGGGGCAGTTCGAACAGCTCGCGCCCGCCGGGCCCGCCCGCCGTCTCCCCGGCCAGCACCGCATAGGCGGCGAAGAAGCCCGAGAACATGACGATGTCGGACAGCAGGAAGATCCAGAAGCCGTAGCCCGTGATGATCCGCTTGGACGCAGGCCCGCCCTCACCATGACCGGTCGCTTCGTGGTCGCCACCGCCCCCGTGTCCGTGGCCCAGCGCATAGGGATCGTGCCCACGGGCGCCATGCTGGCGGCCGGCCTGGGCAGTTGCCCCGCTCATGCCGGGGCCCCGCGCTCAAGTATCACCTGCCGGCTTTCGCGACGGGCACGATCGATGCGTTCCACTTCCTCGGCGGGAATTTCAAACTCGACCTCGTCCCTCCAGGCAAACACGACGAAAGTCACATAGGCCCCGACCAGCCCCAGCGCGGCGAGCCACCAGATGTGCCAGATCAGCGCAAAGCCCACAAAGGTGCAGAAAAACGCAGTGATCACGCCCGTTGGGCTGTTTCGCGGCATCTCGATCGGCTGGTAATCGGGCACTTCGGATAGCTGCTGTTGTTCGATCGCACGTTGCTTGATCTCCCAATACGCCTCCTCCCCATGCACGTCGGGCAGGACGGGAAAGTTGAACACCGGGGGCGGAGACGGCGTGATCCATTCCAGGCTGCGGCCATCCCAGGGGTCGCCCGTTTCGTCACGCAGCCTGTCGCGGTGGCGGATCGACACGACGAGCTGCATGATCTGGGCCAGTACGCCACCCGCGATCAGCAGCGTGCCGGCCAGGGCGACCATGATCCAGTCGTACCACGCAAGGTTGTCGATGTGCTGAAGGCGACGGGTCATGCCCTCCAGTCCGACGATGTAGAAGGCGCCAAACACCACGACCGTGCCGACCACCGTCAGCCAGAAGGCGAGCTTGCCCCACCCTTCGTCAAGGCGGAAGCCGAAGGCCTTGGGAAACCAATATTCATAGCCAGCCATCGCGCCAAAGATGACGCCGCCGACGATGACGTTGTGGAAATGTGCAACCAGGAACATTGAATTGTGGAGCAGGAAGTCGGCGGGGGGCACCGCAAGCAGTACGCCCGTCATGCCGCCCACCACAAAGTACAGCACAAAGGCAAGCGCCCACAGCATCGGCGTATCGAAACGCACCCGGCCGCCATACATGGTGAACAGCCAGTTGAAGACCTTTACCCCCGTGCCGACCGCGATCACGCTGGTAGAGATGCCGAAGAAGGCGTTCACGTCGCCGCCCGCGCCCATGGTGAAGAAATGGTGGAGCCATACGGTGAAGCTGACCACGACGATGAACAGTGTCGCCAGCACCATGGAACGGTAGCCGAACAAGGGCTTGGACGAGAAGGTCGAGAAGACTTCCGAAAAGATGCCGAACGCGGGCAGCACCAGGATGTATACCTCCGGATGGCCCCAGGCCCAGATGAGGTTCATGAACATCATCGGGTTGCCGCCAGCTTCGTTGGTGAAGAAGTGAAAGCCGAGGTACCGGTCGAGCGTCAGCATCGCGAGCGTTGCGGTCAGGATCGGAAAGGCCGCGACGATCAGCATGTTGGACCCAAGCGCCGTCCAGCAGAACATAGGCATTCGCAGGTAGCCCATCCCCGGCGCCCGCATCTTGAGAATGGTGGTGACCAGGTTCACCCCGCTCATCAACGTGCCCACACCCGCGATCTGCAGCGCCCACAGGTAGTAATCGACGCCGACGCCGGGCGAGTAGCTGGTTTCGCTGAGCGGCGCATAAGGCAGCCATCCGGTCCGGGCGAACTCCCCGATCACCAGGCTGACGTTGGTCAGCAACGCGCCCGATGCGGTTAACCAGAAGCTGACTGAATTCAGCGTGGGAAACGCCACGTCACGCACGCCCAGTTGCAGCGGCACCACGAAGTTCATCAGCCCGATGATGAAGGGCATCGACCCGAAAAAGATCATGATGGTGCCGTGAGCGGAGAAGATCTGGTTGTAATGCTCCGGTGGCAGATAGCCCTGGCTTGCCCCGAACGCGGCCGCCTGGTGCGTGCGCATCAGCATCACGTCGCTGAACCCGCGAACGAGCATCACCACGCCGAGCATGACGTACATGACGCCAATGCGCTTGTGGTCGACGGACGTGATCCATTCGTTCCACAGATAGGGCCAGTGCCCCTTCACCGTGATCCAGCCGAGCACGGCGGCCAGGATGACGCCGATCGCCGCGGCAGCGATCAGCGGGATGGGCTGGTCAAAGGGTATCGCGCTCCAGTCGAGCTTGCCGAACATCAGTGCGCGTCTCCGGGAGAGGTCATCGTGTGGCCACCGCGGCCCGTTTCGGGGCCGGGCGCGGGCGGCAGTTGCTGCCTCACCACCGCATCGAACAGGCCGGGCTGCACGGCGCGGAAGGTGAACGGCTTCACGCCCTGGCTTTGTCGCGCGAATTGCCGGTAGTTCGCGGCGCTGAGTACCGGCCCATTGCCGCGCGCCGCCGCTGCCCAATTATTGAACTGGCCAACCGGCACCGCCATCGTCCAGAAGTTCATGTCGGAAAAGCCGTCGCCCGAAAAATGCGCCGACTGGCCGTAATATCGTCCCGGACGGTCCGCCTGCAGGTTCAGCTGCGAACGCATCCCGTTCATGGTGTAGATCTGGCTGCCAAGCTGATGCACGAAAAAGGTGTTCAGCACGCTGGCGGACGTCAGCTCGAAATGCACCGGCACGCCGGCCGGGATGATCAGCCGGTTGACCGAGGCGACACCCTGTTGAGGGTAGATGAACAGCCACTTCCAGTCCAGCGAGACAACCTGCACCTCCAGCGGCCGTACCCGGCTCTCCAGCGGGCGGGCGGGGTCAAGGCGGTGGCTTCCGACCCAGATCACGCCCCCCAGGAACATGATCGTCAGCAACGGGATCGACCAAACGATCAGCTCGATACGCCCGGAATGCACGAAGTCGGGCCGATAGGTCGCGCGCTTGTTCCCGGCACGATACCACCAGGCGAACGCCACCGTTGCCGCCATGGTCGGCAGCACGATCGCCAGCATGATGGCGAGCGCGTCGAGCATGATCGTGCGCTCCCCTGCTGCGACCGGCCCGGCAGGGTCCATGATGCCACCGCTACACGCGGACAGGACCAGCACCATGCCCGCCGCAAGGCAGACCCGCATGCCCGAACGGGAGAAGCGGCTTCGCATGGCGACGGGCATACGCCCCCCGCCGCTACGCCGCCAGAAACCTCGATCAACCTGAGACAAGTTTCCGCGTCTCCCCTTGGTTCAACGGACCCTGGGCCATGCCGGATCGTTTGCCGGCCATGCCCTCACCCAGTCCACTGGCCGATGCGCCACCGCTCCGATTCCTGGTCATTGAAAGCGAAACGGCCGAACAGCGTGATCGGCGCCGAGAGCGTGTCGGGAAAAGTTCGGGCGAGAGTTATAGTGCGACCCTGGAGCAACTGGCGCCCGGCTGTGCCTGCGACCGGGTCGCGCCCGCCGACGAGGATGCAGCGCTGCCCGATCGCGACGCCATCCGTGGCTGGGATGCGGTGTTCGTCACCGGATCGCCCCTGCACATTTATGACGACAGCCCCGCCACCCGCCGCCAGATCGACTTCATGCGGCGCGTCTTCGCAGCCGGCGTGCCGAGCTTTGGCTCCTGCGCGGGATTGCAGTTGGCGATTGCTGCCGCGGGCGGGCGTGTCCGCTCCATGGAACGGCAAGAGGCCGGAATCGCGCGCCGCATTGCCCGGTACGGGGAGGGGCTTAACCACCCCCTGTTCGATGGGCGCGGGCCGGCGTGGGACGCGCCGGCCATGCATGGTGACGAGGTGGAAGAGCTGCCACCCCATTCGACCCTGCTCGCAGGAAACGGCGTCAGCCGGATCCAGGCGGTCGAGATCCGCCATGATGCGGGAATATTCTGGGGTGTCCAATACCACCCCGAGCTGTCTTTGGCGGAGATCGCGGCGGCCCTACGGCGCGATGCGGACGACATCGTCGAAGCAGGCCTGGCGCTGACGACCGATGCCGTCGCGGACCGAGCAGCGATGATCGACGCACTCGATACCCGGCCCGACCGGCTGGACCTTCGCTGGCACCTGGGAGTCGACCACGAGTTCGCCGAGACCGATCGCCGGCGGACCGAGATCGTCAACTTCATCCGGCACCTCGTGATCCCGACCCGTCTGAAGCGGGATGAGGCGATGCCGGTCGCGGCGTAGTGAGCGCGGGCGGCAGACCGGACAACCGCCGCGGCTGACCACAACAACTTTGCGCCGTTGCGAAAGGTAGAGTGGTTGGGCATCGGCCCTGCATCGATCCGCCCCATAGGACGCCATTCATGACCTTTCCCATCGATGCCGTGCGTGCGCGCTTCCCCGCCCTGTCGGTGACCGATGGGGGTCAGCCCCGCATCTATTTCGACGCGCCCGGGGGCACCCAGGCGTGCGTCGACGCGATTCAGGCGATGGCCGGACACCTGCTGGGCGGCACTGCCAACGCTGGCGGGCGCTTTGCCACGTCGATCACGACGGACGCGACAACCCGGGCAGCACATGCCGCGATGGCCGACCTGCTGGGCGGGGAACCGGACGAGATCGCGTTCGGGCCCAACATGACCACGCTCACCCTGTCGCTGTCGCGCGCGCTCGCCCGTGACTGGCGCGAGGGGGACGAGGTGGTGCTGACCAGGCTGGACCACGATGCCAATGTCGCGCCCTGGCTGCTGGCGGCCCAGGATCGCGACGTCACGGTGCGCTGGCTGCCGTTCGACGCGGACACCGGACGGCTGTGTCTCGACCAGCTGCCCGGGCTGCTGAACGACCGTACCCGCCTGGTCGCGGTAGGTGGCGCGAGCAATGCGTTGGGCACGCTCAACGACCTGCCCACAATCGTCAGCCTCGTGCGCCAGCATTCCCCGGCGCTGGTGTTTGTTGATGCGGTGCAGTCCGTGCCGCACATCGCGGTTGATGTCCGCGCGATCGGCTGCGATTTCCTCGCCTGTTCGCCCTACAAGTTCTTCGGGCCGCATGCAGGCGTTCTGTGGGGCCGTGCGGAGCGATGGGGGGCGCTGTCCGCCTACAAGGTCCGTCCCGCCGCAACCTGGCCGGCCGCGATACGACTGGAAACGGGCACGCCGTCGTTCGAGGCACAGGCAGGCACGCTGGCAACCATCGAGTATCTGGCCTGGCTGGGCGGGGAGCTTGGCGGCGGCACCTCGCGCCGGGACAGGTTGGTCGCGGCGATGGAAGGCTGCGTCGCTTATGAGCGAGAGTTGGGGGACCGGCTACTCGCCGGCCTGCGCCGGCTGAACAGCGTGCGGCTGTACGGCCCCGACACGGTAGACGGTCGCGTCCCGACCTTCGCCTTTACCGTGGCCGGTCACTCGCCTGGCGATGTGGCCCAGCACCTGGCCGACCGGGGTATCTTTGCCTGGTCTGGGCATTTCTATGCGGTTGAAGCCGTGGCTGCGCTGGGGTTGGAGGAGACGGGTGGCCTCGTCCGGGTCGGCCTGTGCCACTACAACACCGCCGCGGAGGTCGACCGCCTTCTCGAAGCACTGGCCGAGCTAAGCTAAAGCGCGCGCGACCAGTCCCAATATGTCGACCCGCGCGGAAAGGCGCGCGGCCAGCAGCGCTGTGCCGCTGACTTTCCGCTGCACGAACAGGGTTTCGATGGGCGGCACATGCCAGGTGTCGCGATCCGCGAGCATGACACGCGCCTCCTCTCGAACAACCGGGACAAAGGCACGGTCGCCGAAGTCGAACGGCCCCGGCCTGGCAATCGTCGCCTGGACCGCGGCGATGATGCGGTCCACCGAGGGCCGGTGCGCTGCAACCGCCGCCTCGCCCAGGAACCCGGCCCCGATTGCCGCCTCCCGGATCGCGTCCGCGTTGCCCGACAGGCCGGCCTGACCCAGCGCGCGATACGCTGCCACAGTTTCCTTCGGCACCGGTCGCGCCGCGCCAAAGTCGAGCAGGACGAGCCGTCCCGTCTCCGGCTGCCAGCGATAGTTCGCGAAATTGGGATCGGTCTGCATCACGCCGAAGCGGAACAGTTCGGCAAGAACCAGTTCGATCAGCGCCGTCACTGCCTGGTCGCGCGTTTCCTGGGGCGCGTCGGCCAGCGTCTCCACCGCGCGACCCTCGACGAATGTCATCGCCAGCACCCGATCGGTGGTCAATTCGGGCACCAGTTCGGGGACCACATAGCGCGGGTCGCCCGCCAGCCGCTCGGCATAGCGCGTCATCTCGGCACCCTCACGCCGATAGTCCGCCTCCTCGGCCAATTGGCGCTTTGCCTCGGCAAGCAGCGGTTTCAGGTCGAGGCTGCTCGGCAGCAATCCGGATACGCGCAGCAGGGTCGCGACATTGTCGACATCGGCGTCGATGCTTTCCCGCACGCCCGGATACTGCACTTTGACCGCAAGCAAGCGACCATCGGGCAAGGTCGCCCGGTGAACCTGTCCGATCGAAGCGGCCGCGACGGGAGCCGCATCGAAGTAGCGAAAGCGGCGGCGCCAGTCCGCACCCCATTCCTTGCTGAGCACCTGCGCCAATTGGGCTGGCGGCATCCGGTACGCCTGGTTGCGCAACCGGGCGAGCAGCGTCGACAGTTCAGGCGGCAGCAGGTCGCCCGCGTCCATCGAGATCATCTGCCCCATTTTCATCGCCGCGCCGCGCAGGTGCGACAGACGATCCGCGACGCGGGCCGCGTTGCCCGGAGTCAGCAAAAGGTCACCCATGCGCGGCCGCTCGCCCGCAGCCAGCCGCCGCGCCCCCTCAGCGATCATCCCGCCAGCGACGCCCCCGGCCAGGCGACCAAAGCCCCCCAGGCGCGCCAGGCGCCCGCTTGGAACCGCACGGCCCGCCTCTTCGCCGGCCTCCGCGGAAACATCATCATCGTTCATCACCGACATATGCCTGCCGGACGGGCTATGTTCCGCTCAGCCCGCTGGAGGGGGCGCGACGGACTCACGGATGATGAGCTGATGGGCATGCTGGACACGGCGCCGGGGCTCCCTGCCTTCCAGCTGCGCGATCACCATGTCGGCGGCCGCGACAGCCATGTCGAACACCGGCTGACGGATGGTGGTGATCCGCGGCCAGCTGATCCGAGACACTTCCGAATCGTCGAAACCGATGATCGACAGGTCCTCCGGCACGCGCAGCCCAGCCTCCCTCGCGGCGAGCAACGCTCCAACCGCCATGTCGTCATTCTGCGCCAGAATCGCGGTAAAACGCCGGGGGCCGGCCAGCAGTGCTGCCGCAGCCGCATAGCCGGTTTCGTGCGAGAACGCGCCCTGCCCGATCAGGTCCTCGGCCATCTCCACCCCCGCCGCCGCGAACGCCTGCCGGTATCCGGCCAGCCGCATATCAGTGGCCGCATGAGTCGGGTCGCCGAGGATCACCGCGACGTCGCGATGCCCCAGGCCCAGCACATAGGCAGCGATCTCACGCGCGGCAGAGATGTCGTCGATCAGGTTGCTGGGTGCCGCTTCGATGTCCCGCGTGGGCGCAATCCGGGCCGATCGGATGCCGGCCGCGGCCAGATCGGCCAGGATGCGAGGGTCGTCGGACGCAGGGGGCGCCAGCACGACTCCGTCGAGCGCTGCGGAGCGGAGCAGGCCGACCACTTCAGCGGCACGCTCTGACATTGACGCGACCGGGATCACCACCAGCCGATACCGCTCATCCTTCAGCCGGGCGAGCACGCCTTCTTGCAGGTCAACGACATAGGACGGGGACGGCCGTTCATAGACCAGCCCGATGAGATGCGATCGGCGGCTTACCAGCGCACGGGCGAGCATGTTGGGGTGGTAGTTGAGCGCCGCCGCTGCCTCGCGAACGCGCTGCGCGACGCCTTCGCTGACATAACGTTCGCCGTTGAACACGCGCGACACGGTCTTGGCAGACACGCCCGCGGCCCGCCCCACATCGATAATAGTGGCGCGTCCCGGTTCGGCCAGCACCTGCCCTTTCATCCCCCTGCCCGCGCGGACCCCGCATACCCGGGCGATGCGACAGCCCTGGCCGCGTGGTCAGCGACAGCCACGCTTAGAACGGGATAACCCAAGTGTCCAACAAACCATAACTCAGGCGCGATAGGTAGGGAGCCGGTCCAGGTGCAGGTCCAGCGTCATGGGATAATCGCGAACCCGGATGCCCGCCGCGTTATAGACCGCATTGGCGATCGCCGCCCCGACGCCGCAAAGGCCAAGCTCGCCGACACCCTTCGCCTTCAGCGGCGAGGACTTGTCGTCGGGATAGTCGAGAAACACGACTTCCTGATGCGGAATGTCGGCGTGAACCGGAACTTCATATTCGGCCAGGTCGTGGTTGACGAAGAAACCGAAGCGCTTGTCCACCGCCAGATGCTCCATCAACGCCGCACCCGCCCCCATGGTCATCGCGCCGATCACCTGACTGCGCGCCGCCTTGGGATTGAGGATGCGGCCGGCGTCACACACCGCCAGCATGCGCCGCAACCGGACTTCGCCGGTCCAGGCGTCGACGCCCGCCTCAACGAAATGCGCGGCAAAGGTCGATTGCTGGTAGGTCTTGTCCAGGTCGCCATATTCGATGCCGTCCTCCGCCGTGATCGGCCCGGCCTTGACCGCGTCGAGCAACTGAACGGAGCGGCCACCGCCGGTCACCTTTCCCCCTGCGAACTCCGGATTGTCGCCAAGGCCCAGCCGCGCCGCGACCAGCCCGCGCAACTTGACGCAGGCGGCATAGACACCCGCGGCAGAGTTGTTGCCGCCCCATTGCCCGCCCGATCCAGCCGACACGGGAAAGTCGGAATCGCCCAATCGCACAGTAATGGCGTCCAGCGGGAGGCCCAGCATCTCCGCCGCTGTCTGGGCCAGGATGGTGTAGGTGCCGGTGCCGATGTCGGTCATGTCGGTTTCGACCGTGGCGCGGCCATCACGCTCCAACCGCACCCGCGCCGCCGATTTCATCAGCAGGTTGTTACGGAAGCCCGCTGCCACGCCCATGCCGACCAGCCAGCGCCCGTCGCGTACCTGACCAGGCTTCGAGTTGCGGCGGTTCCAGCCGAAACGGTCGGCGCCGGTGCGAAGGCATTCGATCAGGTGCCGCTGCGAGAAGGCGCGGCCGCTTTTCTCCGGATCGACTTGGGTATCGTTGACGATCCTGAGCTCGACCGGATCCATGCCGAGCTTCTCGGCCAGTTCGTCCATCGCGACTTCCAGCGCCATCAGCCCCGGCGCCTCGCCCGGTGCGCGCATCGCGTTGCCTTCTGGCAAATCCAGCACGGCCAGCCGCATCGACGTCAGTCGGTTCGCACCGGCGTAGAGCAGCTTGGTCTGCGACACCGCCGTCTCCGGCCCGCCGCCGGGCAGGTCGCCCGAGAGGCTTTCATGCGCGATCGCGGTCAGCTTGCCGTCCTGCCCCGCGCCCAGTCGAACGCGCTGCATCGTGGCCGGGCGGTGGGTCGTGTTGTTGGGGATCATGGGCCGCGCCAGGGCGAGCTTCACTGGCCGCCCTGCTGCCTTGGCGCCCAGCGCCGCCATGATCGCATCCGCCCGGACGAACAGCTTACCGCCGAAGCCGCCGCCGACATAGGGCGAGTCGAGCCGCACCTTGTCCGCCGGTATGCCCAGCGTGCGTGCGACGTCGCCCTTGCCCCAGGCGATCATCTGGTTGGACGTCCACAGGCGCAGGCTGTCGCCCTCCCACGCGGCGATGGTGGCGTGCGGCTCCATCATCATGTGGCTCTCGTCGGGCGTCGTATAGGTCACGTCGACCTTCACCGGCGCTGCCGCGAACGCTTCCTCGAACTTGCCCGTGCGATCGATGGGTGGCGCGCCCGAGCCTTCGCCGCTGCTGCCGCCGACCAGCGGTGCATCCTTTTGCTCCATCAGGTCGAAACGACCCTTGGTGCGGGCGTAGTCGACCCGGATCATGGTCGCGGCGTCACGCGCTTGTTCGAAGGTCTCGGCGACCACGACGGCGACCGCCTGATGGTAATGGTCGACCTCCGGCCCGGCGAGAAGCTTGGCCGTGTTCATCTTGCCCTTGCCGAGCTTGCCCGCATTTTCATGCGTCACGATCGCAAGGACGCCCGGCGCCCGCAACGCCTCCGCACTGTCGATCCGGTTGATGCGCCCCTTGGCGATCGCGGCGCCCAGGATGACGCCATAGGCCTGGTGCGGCACGACGTCGTGACGCTCATAGGCATAGGGCGCCGTGCCGCTGACCTTCAGCGGGCCATCGATGCGCGATGTCGGGCGACCGACAACTGTCTTGTTGTCGATCGGATTGGTGCCCGCGGGCGTGTCGAACTTCATCAGATCAACCCTTTGCCTGCGCCAGGACGGACGCGAGCGTGCGCTCGGCCAGCGGCAGCTTGAATGCGTTCTCCTCGGTCGGGCGTGCGCCGGCAAAGGCGAGTTGCGCCGCCGCCTTCGCGCCTTGCGGTAGTGCCGCGTCGGCCCCCTCCACCCTCCAGGGCTTGTGCGCCACCCCGCCGAACGCGACGCGGCCCGTGCCGTCGGGACGGATCACCGCCGCGACCGACACCAGCGCAAAGGCATAAGAGGCACGGTCGCGGACCTTTTGGTAGAAATGGCGGCCAGCGATCGGCTTCGGCAATGTCACCGCGGTGATCAGCTCGCCAGGTGCCAGCACATTGTCGATGTGCGGCTTGTCGCCCGGCAATCGATGGAAGTCCGCGATCGGGATCGTTCGCTTGGTGCCGTCGCCGCGCACCGTTTCCACCCCGGCGTCGAGCACACGAAGCGCCACCGCCATGTCACCCGGATATGTGGCGATGCACGCATCGCTGGATCCGATCACCGCCAGGCCACGGCTATAGCCGCCGATGGCCGCGCAGCCCGAACCCGGCTTGCGCTTATTGCACGGCTGGTTGGGGTCGTAGAAATACGGGCAGCGCGTCCGCTGGAGCAGGTTGCCGCCGGTTGTCGCCTTGTTGCGCAACTGGCCGCTCGCCCCGGCGACGATGGCGCGTGTCAGGACACCATAGTCGCGCCTTACGCGCGGATCGGCCGCGGCCGTGGTGTTGGTGACCAGCGCCCCGATGCGCAGGCCGCCGTCAGCACTCTTTTCGATTCTGTCGAGCCCGGTATCCTGGATGTCGACCAGATGCGTCGGCGTCTCGACCTGAAGCTTCATCAGGTCGAGCAGGTTGGTCCCGCCTGCGATGAACTTCGCACCGGGGGTGCCCGCCACGGCTGCCGCGGCCTCTGCCGGTGTCTTGGCGCGGGTGTAGGTGAACGGCTTCATGCGCGGCCCCCGGCGACTTCTTCCATCGCTTCCAGGATGTTGGAATAGGCACCGCAGCGGCAGATGTTGCCGCTCATCCGCTCACGCAGCTCGGCGTTGGTCGCGCGCGGCCTTGCGGTCAGGTCGTCGGTGACATGGCTCGGCACGCCACGCTTTACCTCGTCCAGTACCGCCACGGCCGAGCAGATCTGGCCGGGCGTGCAATAGCCGCACTGATAGCCGTCATGTTCGACAAAGGCCGCCTGCATCGGGTGGAGCTTGCCCGGCTGGCCCAGCCCCTCGATCGTGGTGATGTCGTCGCCTTCGTGCATCACCGCGAGGCTGAGGCAGGAATTGATGCGGGTGCCGTTGACCAGCACCGTGCACGCGCCGCACTGCCCATGATCGCAGCCCTTCTTGCTGCCGGTCAGTTGCAGATGCTCGCGCAAGGTGTCGAGCAGCGTGGTCCGGGTGTCCACCGTCACCTGCCGCTTGCTGCCGTTCACGGTCATGGCGACCGTCATCCGCGGGGGGGCCTGACGTGGATCGTGCGCTGCCTGTGCCTCCACCTCGGTTGCGGGCAGGGCGGTCACGGCCGCCGACGCGACCCCGCCCAGCACCACACCGCGCCGCGACACATCGGAACCGTCGGTTCCAGCCATAGCTTTACTCCCTCGCGCGCCGACCCGGCCCGATATCAATGACAGCCATAAGGCCCCGGGAACGAAGAGGCTACCGTAGATCAGGCGCCGGCTGCACGGACCCCGGCGAGCAACAGGGCATAAAGCCCACCCGCCATTGCCATCGCGATTGGCAATGTTAGGACCCAGGCGAGCGCCATGTTTCGAATGGTACGGGCCTGAAGCCCAGCGCCGTTGGCGACCGAAGCGCCCGCCACGCCCGACGACAGGACATGCGTGGTCGACACGGGCAGTGCGTATCGATCCGCCAGCAGGATGGTCGCGGCGGCCGTCAGCTCTGCCGCGGCGCCCATGCCATAGGTCAGGTGGGTGGTGCCGATCTTCTCCCCCACCGTCACCACGATCCGCCGCCAGCCGACCATGGTGCCAAGGCCCAGCGCCAGCGCCACGGTCACCTTGACCCAGGTCGGGATGAAGCGTGTGCCCTGCTCCAGCTTGCCCGAATAATCCTTGATCGTGGTCATGTCGGCGCTGGTGAAGCGGGCCTTGGCGCCCTTGTCCGTGCCGACCAGCTTTGTGGCGTCGAGCACCAGGTACATATCGTTGCGCAGGTTGGGCGTCGCAGCGGCAGGCACGCGGCTGAGCGCGCCATAGCCGGCAATGCGTCCCGACAGATCCCGAGACAAGGTTCCAAGCGCGCCGTACACAGCGGGTCGGTCGACCTCCCTGGTCTGGAGAGCACCGGTGAGCACCTGTCGCGCAGCATCCGCGCTGGCGGGGGCCGTCCCTGCAGCTTGCCGCTCGAACGCGGCCGTCGATCGCTGAGCCAATTGGACAAAGGCAGGGGTCGCGCTGTCGGGCACTGTTCGGTTCAGCGCATAGGCCGTTGGCGCGCAGCCGATCAGGATCAGCATGATCAGCCCCATGCCCTTTTGCCCGTCATTGCTGCCATGGGCGAAGCTGACCGCGGTGCAGGTAAAGATCAGCAGCGCCCGTATGCCCCTTGGCGGCGGCGCGCCGGCGGCTGGCTCCTGGTACAGCTTTGGCTCGCGAAACAGGCGGCGCATGACGAGCAGCAGGACGAACGCGCCAATGCCGCCGATCACGGGGGCGAGAAGCAGCCCGCGCAGCACCTTGTACGCCTGACCCCAATCGACGCCGGAGGCGGCGCCGCCGCCGGCCAGCAGCTGATTGGCGAGCCCGACACCTAGGATAGAGCCGATCAGCGCGTGGCTGGAGGAATTCGGCAGGCCCACATACCAGGTGGCGAGGTTCCAGATCACGGCCGCCAGCAACAGGGCAAAGATCATGGCGAACCCTGCGCCAGACCCGACGTGCAATATCAGCTCCACCGGCAACAGGGTCACGATCGAGTAGGCGACCGCGCCGGTGGACACCATGACGCCGATGAAGTTCCAAGCGCCCGACCACACCACTGCCAGTGGCGCGGGCATGGCGTGGGTGTAGATCACTGTCGCGACCGCATTGGCGGTATCGTGGAACCCGTTCACGAATTCGAACCCGAGGGCGATCAGCAGCGCGAGCCCCAGGAACAGGAACACACCGGTGGCGAGCTGTTCACCGACTTGCTGGGTGTCGATGGTGATGCTGATGCCGGCATAGGCCAGCCCTGCCACCAGAACGGCCAGGAATACCCAGCGCCCGGCGGGATGGATGGAATGGTCGAGACGCGGACCGGGGCGGGCGCCGAGCGGCAGCCCCGCCGGCGTCATGATGCTGGTGGCCATCGCTGCCGCATGGTCCCGGTCGATGACACCGCCATGTCACTTTCGTGACAATGGCCAGGCTTGCCCCAAGTTACTGGTGGTGATGGTGGCCGTGGTGATGATCGAGCGCGCCAGCGGCGACGGGTCCGTGCCCTTCATCCGACCGGTCAAGTGTCAGGTGCGCGACGCCCGGCAATGCCAGGATCGCCTCGCGATAGGTGTCCTGCCCCGTCGGACTGGCACTGACCGCCACGGCATAACGGCCTGCCGCAATAGGCCAGACATGCAGGTCGTGCAGTTGGTCGCCATGATCGGTGACAATGGCGCGGATACGTTGCGTCGTTTCGGACTCGGGGCTCGCGTCCAGCAGGATCGCGCCCGAACGCCGGATCAGCGACACCGACCAGCGCAGGATCATGACCGCGCCGAGCAGGCCGGTCGCAGGATCGAGCCACGTCCAGCCGAAGCGCCGGCCACATAGCAGAGCCACAATTGCCAGAACGGAGGTCAGCGCATCCGACAAGACGTGGATGAACGCGGCCTCCCGATTATGATCGTGACCATGGTCGTGCGCATGCCCATCGCCATGGTCGTGCGGCTCATCACGCAAAAGCCACGCGCTGAGCAGGTTCACGGCCAAGCCGGCCGTCGCGATCCACAGTGCGGGCGTGAAATCGATCGGGCTGGGCGACGCCAGTCGTTGTACCGACTCGCCCGCAACCAGCATTGCCACCACGGCCAGCATCACCGCATTGGCGAAGGCGCCAAGATCCGCCGCCTTGCCCGCGCCGAAACTGTAGCGAGCGGAATCGCGATTGCGGCGGGCAAAGCGATAGGCAAACACCGCCACCGCCATGGCGACCGTGTGCATGGCCATGTGCCAACCATCGGCAAGCAGGGCCATGGAGCCTGTCCACCACCCGGCCACGATTTCCACGATCATGGTCGTCAATGTCAGCACCAGCACGGCCGTGGTCGCCCGCTCGGACCGGCGATGGTCGCGCGCGGGATTGTGATCGGCGTGGAGCTGGCTGCAGGTCGCGGTATTCATGGGCAACGTCCGACGGTTCTGGGCCCATATGGCGTGTAGCCCCGCCCTTGTCAGCCATCATCCAGTCGTTTCGGTTCCGACACGGACCATATCACTGGGTCGGACGTTCAAGCGATTGCTCCGGCTCCGGGGCAAAGGGGTGCGCGTGACCGATCCGGACAAAACTGCTGGCTATCAGGATGTTCTGACCGGATCGCGTGACGGCCCGCCGGCGGCGGGCGCGGCCAACGTACCCCATTCTGCGGTGCCGGAGCTTCGCAGCTTGCTGGCGGTCGCGGTAGGAGCGCTGGTGGTCGCGGCCTTGTACTTCGGCCAGGATGTCCTGATCCCGATCACGCTCGCGGTGATGCTGTCGTTCGTGCTGTCGCCGGTCGTCAGCATGCTGCAACGGCTTCGCATGCCCCGCGCACCGGCGGTGATCGTGGCGGTGCTCGTCGCGCTGGGGCTGCTTGGCGCGGTGGGAACGCTGATCGGCAGCCAGGCCGCGGCGCTTGCCGACAACGCGCCCCAGTATGCCCGAACCATCGAAACCAAGGTGCAGGGCGTTCAGGCCTTTGCCGTGGGTCGGCTGGCTTCCATCACCCAGGGCCTGGGCGGGCATCGGCCGTCAGGTAGCGCGGCCACCCCTGTCGCGGGGCGTGCAGCCCTGTCCCAGCAGAACCGGGCCGTGCCGGTGCGGCTGGTGGAGGAGCGCACGTCGCCCTTCACCATCGCCAAGACCGTCCTGTCGCCGATACTGGGGCCGCTGGAAACAACGATCCTTGTTCTGATCGTCGCCATTTTCATCCTGATGCAGAAGGAGGACCTGCGCGACCGGATGATCCGGCTGTTCGGGTCAAGCGACCTGCATCGCACCACGCGCGCGATGGACGATGCCGGACAACGGCTCAGCCGATATTTCCTGTCGCAGTTGGCGGTGAACACCTGCTTCGGCCTCGTCATCGGGATCGGCCTGTGGCTGATCGGCGTGCCCTCGCCCGCAATGTGGGGCGTGATGGCCGGGCTGTTGCGTTTCGTGCCTTATATAGGATCGCTGATCGCGGCCGTCGCGCCTGCGGCGCTGGCGGCGGCGGTGGACCCGGGCTGGACCATGACGGTTGAGGTTGTGGCCCTATTCTTCATCGTCGAACCGCTGACCGGCTATGTGGTCGAGCCGCTGCTTTATGGGCACTCGACCGGGCTGTCGCCGGTGTCGGTGATCGTGTCCGCGATCTTCTGGACGTGGCTGTGGGGCCCGATCGGGCTGATCATGTCGACGCCGCTTACCCTTTGCCTGGTGGTGCTGGGCCGGCACGTCAAAAGCCTGGAGTTCTTCGACGTCCTGCTGGGCGACAGGCCGGCGCTGACTCCGGTTGAAACATTCTACCAGCGCGTGCTCGCCAACAATCCGGATGAGGCGCTGGCCCATGCCGAAGCGCTGCTCGCCGACCGGCCGCTGGTCGACTATTATGACGATGTAGCCCTGGCCGGCCTGAAGCTTGCCGTCGAGGATCAGGCGCGCGGCACGATCGACCCTGCCCGGGAAGTCGCGATGACGCGGACGATGCAGCATGTTGTGGCGGAACTGGCCGAACATGCCGACGCGGGCACAGCACCCGTGGTTCCGGCGGGCAAGGTCGCCTGCGTGGCAGGCCATGGTCCGTTTGACGAGGTTGTCACCGCCATGCTCGCGCAGTTGCTCGGCGCGCGCGGCGTGACCGCAACCACCGTGGCGAACGGCCAGACCTCCCGCGAGGAGATTGTCTCGCTCGACTTGTCCGATATCGCTGTGATCGCAGTGTCTTACCTGGAGGTTTCAGGCTCCCCCGCCCAGTTGCGCTACCTCATCAAGCGGCTGCGCGCGAAGGCGCCCTCGGCACGCATCGTGGTTGGGCTGTGGCCGCAAGGCGAGGCTGCGCTCAGCGATGCGGCAATCCAGCACACGATCGGGTCGGACCGGTATGTGGGGTCGCTAAAGGACGCGCTCCAAGCCATTGCCGAGGAGGCGACCCCTCACGCAGCCGTCAAGGCCGCCTGAGCGCTACAAGCTTCGCAGCGCCTGGGCGGGTCTGGCGCGGAGCACCGATACGCCGCTCAACAATCCGATGCCGAGCGTGACCGCGCAGGCGGTCCCAATCACGGCCGTCACGGCCGCCCAATCTGGTGCCCAGGGCTGGTTGAACACGCGCGTCACGACGATCCAGCCAGCGCCTGCCCCGATGACCAGAGCAATAGCGGCGAGCAGGACGGACAGCAGGAGATACTCGATCGTCTGCACCGTCAGCACTTGCCGCGCGCGGGCGCCGAGCAGCTTCAGCACCACCGAATCGTAGCGGCGCGCCCGTGTGGTCGCGGCGACCGCTCCCACCAACACGGCCAACCCCGCCGCCACCGTCGCGGCGGCAGCCGCACGCACCGCGAGCGCCACCTGGGCCAGCACCTGGCCGACCTGCCCGATGATGTCGCCGACCCGCACCAGCGTGACCGACGGCAGCGCCGCCCCGACCTGCCGCGCAATCGCGCCGTCGTCCGTCGGGCGGGCATAGACGCTGGCGAGCAGCGTATGCGGCGCTTCCTCGATATAGCCTGGGGAGAACACGATCGCGAAGTTCAGGCCAAGGCCGCTCCAGTCGATCTTGCGCAGCGCCGCGACGCGTGCCGGCACTTCGACCCCCAGCACTGACACGGTGATCGTGTCGCCGATACGTATGCCAAGCGCGGTTGCGGCGCGGTCCTCGATCGAGACCAGCGGCGGTCCGCGATAGTCCTGCGGCCACCATCGCCCAGCGACCACCTGGTTGCGCGGGGGCACGGTCGCCGACCAGGTCAGCGTGCGATCGCCGCGCAGCACCCAGCTGTCCGACCGGGCCCGAAGCTGGGCAACGGGCACGCCCTTGATCGCGCTGATCGATCCCCGCAGCGAGGGCACCGCCTCGATCCGCGCGTGCCGGTCCACCGCGGCAACGGCGGTGCGGAACGATGGCGCGTCCTCCGGCTGGAGATCGAGGGCTAAGAAGCGGGGCGCCTTGGCGGGCACGGTGCTGGCGAGTTCGGCGGACAGGCTGGTGTTGATCGTCGTCATCGCGACGAACAGCGAGAACCCGAGGCCTAGGGCGACCACCAGCCGGTCCGTCTGCGCGCCCGGCCTGTGCAGGTTGGCGAGAGCAAGGCGCAGCAACGGCGGACGTGGACGCGGCAGCCTGGCGAGCCCGTGGCGCAATAACACGCCCACAAGCCACAACAGCGCGACCAATGCTGCCGCCGCGCCGACGAAGCCCAGCGCGAGGTACGCGTCCGATGCGGTCAGCACCGCTATCCCGACCAGGGCCGCAACCAGCAGGGTCACGACCGCGATCAGCCGCCATGACGGGCGCGCCCCTACCCCAACCGTGTCGCGCAGCAACGTCGCCGCGGGAACCCGCCGCGCCCGCGCCAGCGCCGGAAGCGCGAACAACATTGCCACTGATGCAGCCAGGGCAGCCGCGGTCAGTAATGGTGCGGGATAGATCGCCAGGCGGGGGCTGACGGGCAGGGCCGACCCTGCAACCTGTGCCACCAACACCGGCACGCACGCGCCGACGACCAGCCCCAGCGCAATACCGAGCGCCGCGACCGCCCCGATCTGCCCCAGAAACACCGCCGCGATCAGGGGAGAGCGCGCGCCGAGGACCTTCAAGGTCGCAATCATACGTGTCTTGCCCGCAAGGTAGGCCGACACCCCGCTGCCGACACCCACACCCGCGACCGCCAGGGATGCCAATCCGACAAGAAGCAGGAACTGCCCCAGCTGCGCCAACCCCCGCTTCAATCCTCCCGCCGCGTCGCCTGCGGTGCGCGTCGCCCATCCGGCACCCGGGAAACGGTCAGTCAAGCGGCGCCCGGTCGCGCGGGCGGCAATGCCGGGCCGCAACGCGATCCGGTAATGGCTCTGGTACAGGCTGCCGGGCTGTATCGCGCCGATCAGGTCCAGCCCGGCCGGATCGACCAGCACCGGCGGGCCGAGCGCGAAGCCTGCCCCCAGTCGATCGGGCTCGTCGGCGATCAGGCCGATGATCTGCACGTCCGCGCGCCCGACCCGCAGCCGTTGGCCGACGCGTACACCCAAGCGGTCGGCGAGCGCGGGGGCAACCGCAATCTGCGCTCCCTTCGGCCGTGCCGCCAACGCACCCGGGGTCAGGCGAAACTGGCCTACCAGCGGCCACTTCGCGTCCACCGCGCGCAGGTCGACCAGCACCGGCCCACGCCCTGCATCCGCCATGGCGCGCGTCTGCACCACTTCCGACACGCGGCCGGCCTGCGCGAAGGCAGCGCCTTCCTCCACGCTCGCACGACGCTGCGACACGGTCATTTCCAGATCACCGCCCAGCATCGCCCGTCCGCCCTCGTCCAGTGCGGCAAGGACGCTGGCCGACAAGCTGCCGATGCCGGCGAGCGCTGCACTGCCCAGAAACAGGCACAGCGCCAACAGCCACAGCCCCTGCCCGCCCCGGCGCAGGTCACGCCAGGCAAGCCGCCAGGCGACGCCGATCATGCCGCGCGCCGGTCCGCGACGATCCGACCGTCCGCCAGTTCGACCACGCGCGCGCAACGGCGGGCAAGCGCCGGGTCGTGGGTGATTACCACCATGGTCGCGCCGCTCGCCCGCTGGCGTTCGAACAACAGGTCCATGATCTGCGAACCCGTTGCCGTGTCGAGGTTGCCCGTCGGTTCGTCCGCGAACAGCAACGCCGGCCGCCCGACCAGCGCGCGGGCGATGGCGACACGCTGCTGCTCGCCGCCCGACAGCTGGGCTGGGTAGTGCCCGGTACGCGCGGCCAGACCAACAGCGGCGAGTTCGGCAGCCGCCCTGCTGAACGCATCTGCCTCCCCGGCCAGTTCCAGCGGAACCGCGACATTCTCCAGCGCCGTCATGGTGGGCAGCAGGTGGAAGGCCTGAAGCACGATCCCGATCCGCCCGCGTCGCGCAACGGCCAGCGCATCTTCGTCCAGGGCGGAGAAGTCGAGCCCCGCGACGCTCACCTCGCCCGCGCTCGCCCTCTCCAGCCCGGCGAGGACAGCCATCAATGACGACTTGCCCGATCCCGAGGGCCCCAACAGCGCAACGCTGTCGCCGTCGCCGACGCTGAGGTCGATGCCGCGAAGCACTTCTACCCGCGCAGGGGCACGGCCGAGCGTCAGTTGCACATTGCGCGCGTCGATCACCGCGCTAGGCATCGGGGATGGCATGGTTGTCACGACAGGGGCGGTACGAGCGGCGGCGCGTGCTTGTCCACCTCGCTTTGGGCTTGGCGGGGTTTGCATCGGCAAGCGCTGCGGCGCCGGCCGCAGCACCCGCACAGCCGCTGATCTGGGCATTCGGTGACAGCCTGGCCGCAGGCTATGGCCTGCCGCCAGCCCAGGGCTTCACCGCCCAATTGCAGACAGCGCTGCGGCGGCAGGGGATTGCGGCGACCGTCGCGAATGGCGGGGTGGCAGGGGATACCGCAGCGCAGGGCCGCGCGCGGCTGCGCTGGGGCTTGCGCGGCCTGAAGCGCACGCCTGACCTGGTCATCGTGGAACTTGGCGCCAATGACATGCTGCGTGGCCTGCCAGTGGCGCAGGCCCGCGCGAACCTCGACCAGATACTGACCGAGTTGCAGCGCCGCCGTATCCCTGTGCTGCTGGCCGGGATGCGGTCGGCACCCAATCTCGGCCCCGACTACGCGCGGGCGTTCGATGGCATGTACCCCACGCTGGCCCGGACGCATCGGGTGCCGCTCTACCCGTTCTTCCTCGACGGCGTGGCCGGCCAGCGCTCGCTGATCCAGCGCGACGGGCTCCACCCCAACGCGCAGGGCGTCAGCATCGTCGTTGGGCGGATCCTGCCTTCCGTGCGACAGGCGCTGAGCTAGCGAGCGGCACCCGCGACCGCGAACATCAGTGCCATTCCGGCAAGGCTCGCCAGCGTGGTGCGCAACCGCGGGTCGAGCGCGTGGCTGCGCGGCACCAGCTCGCACGCACCGATATACAGGAAAACGCCTGCGAAGATCGCGAGCATCGGCGCCAGCGCTCCCGCCGGGATCACCACGCCCAGCCCGGCGATCACGCCCAGCAACGGCGCTGCCCCGTTGATCGCCAGCCAGCGCCGCGCATAGGCTTCGGATTGCGCAGCCATGCACAAGCTGACCGTGTTCACGCCATCGGCGATGTCATGGGTCAGCACCGCCAGTGCCACCAGCCACCCCGCCTGATGGTCGATTTGAAAGGCAAGGCCGATGCCCATGCCATCGAGAAAGCTGTGCAGGGTCAGCGTCGCCGGTCCCAGATGCGCGCGCCAGGCGACCGGCAACCGCTCCGTCCGGCTGAGCAGCCGGTCCAGCAGCATGTACAGGCCCAGCCCCGCCC
The DNA here is from genome assembly GCF_014199305.1 of Sphingomonas aerophila. Classification (GTDB taxonomy): domain Bacteria; phylum Pseudomonadota; class Alphaproteobacteria; order Sphingomonadales; family Sphingomonadaceae; genus Sphingomonas; species Sphingomonas aerophila. Next base: position 136,259 of record NZ_JACIJK010000007.1, on the reverse strand, counting down.
CGACCCAGGCAACCATCGCGCGGGTAGTCCAGCGATCGCCCGCCATCTCCACCGCTTCCGGAATCAGGTCGAATACCGCGACCCCCAGCACGATACCCGCAGTTAGACCGAGCACCAGCACCAACCGCTCGCGCAGCCGCAGCGCCAGCAGGCCGCCAGCCAAGGTGGCCAGCGATGCCGCCACGCCAAACGCGATCGCGAACAGCATCGCCGACGCCGAAGAGCAGACGGCAGCGTTCGTCAAGTTCCCCGTCCTGTTATGCGCGCCTTTGGATTCCTGCGCCAACGGCAATGCGGGTTCCTCCTTGCGCGTTGTGGTATAATGTATCATGTTCAGGCGTATGAAAGGACAACAGCGATGAGCGGCGGATATGATCTCACCGTCGCCCGTACGGATTGGGCCGACCGGGTGGCGATCGGCACCTCGATCGCGTGCCTGCTCCATTGCGTTGGGCTACCGCTGATCGTTGCCGCGCTGCCGGCCTTGTCGGTGGTCGTGGTGCCTGAAAGCTTTCACCTGTGGGTGCTGGCGGTCGCGATCCCATTGGCGCTGGTCGCATTGTGGCAGGGGCGCGCACGCCACAGAAGACGCTGGCCACTGATCGTGGGCGTGGCTGGCCTCACCTTGCTGGCGGCGGGCGCCCTTGCCTTTGATCACGACAGCGAAGTGCCTGCCACGGTCGCAGGCAGCCTGGTGCTGGCCCTGGCACACATCTCCAATTGGCGCTTGCGACAAGGCCAGCCTGTCTGACCATATCGCGCCACCGCCGCTCCTTTGCGGTGGACAGGCGCCGGCGCCATGACCCAAAGCTTTTCCGATTGGAGGGCGGCCCTCCCGGGGAAGCGGACACGTGAAAACGCGCGGCTGGTTGTTGATTTCTGCCCTGATTGCGGTGGGCGCTAGTGCCCAGACGTATCAGCCCCGCGAAACGTTCGCGCCATTCGACATGGGGCAGCCGGTCAACCGTTATCGCAGCGGCAACGGCCTGCCCGGGCCAGATTACTGGCAGAACCGCGCCGACTATGCGATCCGCGCGACGCTTGATCCCGTTGCCAAGACCATCACCGGCTCGGTTGACATCAGCTATACCAACAACAGCCCCGACACGCTGGATGTGCTGTGGCTCCAGCTGGACCAGAACCTCTATCGTGTCGGCTCACGCAGCGGACTGGCGCTGGGCGGAGTGCCGCGCGCCTCGACAGAGGGGATGACCCTCGACGCGGTCTCGGTCGAGGTGAACGGGCGCAAAACCGGTGTAACCCCGTTCGTGACGGACACACGCGCCCAGTTCCGGCTGGCGCAGCCATTGGCCGCTGGTGGCAAGGCGACAATCCGCATTCGCTATCATTACCTCATCCCGGCGGAAGCATTTGGCGGCCGGACCGGATGGCTGACCGGCAAGTCGGGCGACATCTTCTCGATCGCGCAATGGTACCCGCGCATGGCGGTGTATGACGACCTGCGCGGGTGGGACACGCTCCCCTACCTCGCCCAGGAATTCTATCTCGAATACGGCGATTTCGATTACTGGATCACCGTGCCGTCCGACATGCTCGTCGCCGGATCAGGCGAGCTTCAGAACCCGGGCGAGGTGTTGACCGCGCAGCAGCGCGAACGGCTGGCACAGGCACGAGGCAGCGACCGCACGGTGCTGATCCGCTCACCGTCGGAGGTCACGGCTCCCGCTACCCGGCCGCGGACGGGCGGCACGCGGACCTGGCACTACCGGATGGAGAACACCCGCGACGTCGCCTTCAGCGCGTCGGCCGCGTTCGCCTGGGACGCGGCGCGGATCAATCTGCCCGGCGGCAAGTCGTCCATCGCCATGTCCTTCTACCCGCCCGAATCCCAGGGCCGGGATCGCTGGGGCCGCTCCACCGAGTATCTGAAGGACTCGGTTGAGCGCTTTTCTGCGAAGTGGTTTCCGTATCCCTGGCCGGCAGCGGTCAACGTAGCGGGGCCGGCGGCGGGCATGGAATATCCCGGCATCGTGTTCGACGGGATCGATGACGCCGGCAAGGAGCTGTTCTGGATCACCGCGCATGAAATCGGGCACAGCTGGTATCCGATGATCGTCGGCTTTGACGAGCGGCGGCACGCCTGGATGGACGAAGGTTTCAATACCTTCATAGACATCTACCAGTCCGATGAATTCAACCGCGGCGAATACGGCCCCAAGCGCGACAGCGAGTTCGCGCCGGGCGGCGGCAACCCGGTGGACGAGGTACTGCCCGTGCTGGCCGACCCCGACGCGCCGCCGATCCTGTCACGGTCGGACACTGTGACGGAGAAGTATCGCCACCCCGTCACGTACTTCAAATCGGCCCTGGGGCTGAAGCTGCTCCGCGAGGAGATCATCGGGCCAGAGCGCTTTGACCCCGCCTTTCGCCGGTTCACTGCCGCCTGGGCATTCAAGCATCCCAAGCCCGCCGACTTCTTTCGCGCGATGGAAAGTGAGGCGGGCGAGGACCTGTCGTGGTGGTGGCGCGGCTGGTACGCCAACAACTGGCAGATGGACCTGGCCGTCGCGGGGATCGAGCGCGCCAAATCGGGCGAGACACTGGTGCGAGTCACCGCGCGCGACAAGCTGGTCATGCCGGCGACGTTGCGGGTCACCTATGCCGGCGGGCGGAGCGTCGACCTGAAGCTGCCGGCCGAAACCTTTATCCGCCAGCCGACCACCCTGATCCTGGTACCGGCAGGACGCGTGATCCGCGCCGAACTCGACCCCGACCATCACCTGCCCGACCGTGACCGCAGCAACAACGCCGGGGTTGTGAGATAAAGGCAGGTTTAGGACGAGGCACCCGAAATGGGTATGTCAGCCCTGTGTCATTGATCGCCCGCCTGAAGCGCTTCCTCAGCGAAGAGGAATGGGCCTATGCGCCCCATGAGGAGCCGACGATGCCGGGGTCGCCGGGGTCGCCCGAGCATCCGCACGCGCGGCGGGTGGCCTATGCGGCGGTAGGCGTACTCCTGGGGCTGACGGCCGGCTTCGGCAATGCGCTGGTATCGGCTAACACGACGACATTGGCAGGGGCGCTGGGGCTGGACCCGGCGGAGATTGCGTGGCTGCCGACGGTGTTCGTGATGACAAATGTCAGCATCAACCTGCTGCTGATCAAGTTCCGCCAGCAGTTCGGCCTTCGCCCCTTCGCGCTGATCTTTCTTGGCCTGTATGCGATGCTGACGCTCGCGCACCTGTTCGCGCACAGCTTCACGACGGCCGTGCTGGTGCGGGCGGCAAGCGGGATGGCGGCGGCGCCACTTTCCACCTTTGCCCTGTACTATATGATGCAATCGGTGCCGGCTCGGGCGCGGCTCCGCGGCGTCGTGCTTGGCATCGGCGTGCCGCAATGCGCGACGCCGCTCGCCCGGCTGTTCTCGCCAGACCTGCTGGCCATGAGCCAGTGGCGCACCCTGTACCTGTTCGAACTTGGCCTGGCGATCCTGAGCGTCGCGGCGGTGCTCGCGTTCCGATTACCCCCCACGGTCCGGCGCAAGGCGTTTGAGCCGCTGGACTTTGTCACCTTCGCCTTGTTCGCGGGCAGCATGGGGTTGTTCGCGGCGGTGCTGGGGCTGGGCCGTATCGTCTGGTGGACGCAGGCGGCCTGGATCGGCTGGGCCCTGATCATCGCGATCCCGATGCTCGCGCTCGCCCTCCTGATCGAAAGCGGCCGCGCCAATCCGCTGCTCAACACCCGCTGGCTGGCTAGCGCAGACATCATCCGCTTCACCGTGGTGACGGTCATGGCCCGGATCGTCCTGTCGGAGCAGACGGTGGGCGCTGTTGGCCTGCTGAACGCGCTGGGGCAGAACAATGACCAGATGCAGACGCTGTTCGCGATCGTGGCAGCTGCGTCCGTGGCGGGCGTGGTGCTGAGCGCTGCCACGCTGGACGTCGAGCGGCCCACTCATCCGATCATGCTCGCTGTGGGACTGGTGGCGATCGCCGCCTTTATCGACAGCCATGCGACCAGCCTGACACGGGCACCGCAATTTTATGGAACGCAGGCGCTGATCGCCTTTGGCACCACCTACTTCCTCGGCCCCGCGCTGTTGTTTGGCCTCAGTCGGGCGCTGAAGGAAGGGACGGGCCACATCATCAGCTTCATTGCGCTGTTCGGCATCATCAATTCGATCGGCGGTTTGGGCGGCACCGCCCTGCTCGGTACCTATCAAATCGTCCGGGAGAAGGCGAACAGCGCCGCCATCGTACAAGCGATCGACCCCACCGATCCGATCGTGCAAGCGCGTTTGCAGGCGGGCTCTGCCGGGATCGGTCGCGTCGTGGGCGACCAGGCGTTCCGCACGGCGGAGGGGGGCGCCCTGTTGTCGCAAACCGCGACACGGGAAGCCAATGTGCTGGCCTATGACGATGTTTTCCGCATGATCGCGTTGCTGGCAGCGCTGACTTTCGCCTATCTGTGCGTGCTCTTGGTGCGTCGGACGGTCCGTGCGCGCCGCAAAGGAGCGGCATGACCGACGTTCGATCGCCTGTGTCCGCGGAGTCGGTTTCGGATGAAAAGCTGGCGGAGGAACAGGCCGTCACCGGTGCGCCCGCCGGATCGGGCTGGCGTCCCCCTGCCCTGTCCCATCGCGCCGTTGCGGTCATCACGATCCTCGCCGTTGCGGGGATCGCCGCCGTCCTTGCCGCGTGGCGCATCGGCCCGTTCGCGACTGCGTACGAGAGCACCGACAACGCCTATGTCCGCGGCCGGGTCACGGTAATCGCGCCGCAGGTGTCGGGCTATGTCACCCGCGTGCTCGTTCCCGATTTCGCCACGGTGAAGACGGGGCAGCCGCTAGTGGTGATCGACCAGCGCATCTACGCCCAGCGCGTCGAGCAGGCACAGGCGCAGGTCGAGGGACAGGCTGCAACCCTCGCCAACGCGCGCCAGGCCGCCGCCAGCCGCCGGGCAAGCCTTGGTGCGCAGGAAGCCGCCGTGGCCAACGCGCGCGCCCAGTTGCTGCGGGCGCAGGCCGACATGGCGCGCGTCAACGATCTGGTGGCCGATGGTTCGGTGTCGCTGCGTGAGCGCGACCAGACACGGGCATCGCTGCGCCAGGCCGAAGCGGCAGTGGCGCAGGCGGAGTCGGCTCGAGAGATTGCCCGGCAGGACATCCGCACGGTGGAGGTCGGCCGCGGCGGGCAACAGGCCGGTGTGTCGGGTGCGGAGGCCGCGCTGCGGCTCGCCCGCATCGATCTTGCCAACACGGTGGTCCGCGCGCCGGAAGCCGGCCGGCTCAGCGAAGTGGGCGTCCGCGTCGGCCAATATGTCACAGCCGGCTCCCAACTCCTGTTCCTGGTTCCGCCGGAAGTGTGGGTGATCGCCAACTACAAGGAGGCGCAGACCGCTCATATCACGGTCGGCCAGCGCGCCAGCTTCACGGTTGACGCGCTGGCGGGCGCACGGCTGACGGGACGGGTGGAGCGCATTTCCCCGGCGGCGGGCAGCGAGTTCGCGGTACTGAAATCCGACAATGCCACCGGCAATTTCACCAAGGTGCCGCAACGAATCGCCGTCCGGCTGCGCATCGATCCCGGCCAGCAGCTGCGGACCCGGCTGCGTCCGGGCATGTCGGTGGTCGCCCGCGTGGATACCGCGGGTGCTGTCGCTCCGTGACACGCCGCTTTTCGGCATCGCTGTTACTGGCGGCCACCCTGGGCGGCTGCGTGTCGCCGGGCCCGCGCGTGCCGAAGCCAGTGGCCGCGGCCGTCACGCCCCCGGCGGCCTGGCGCACGGACCTGCAGCCGGGCGGCCCGGTTACCGCCGATTGGTGGACCGGGTTCGGTGACCCGGCGCTGACCGCGCTGGTTGCGCAGGCTCTGGCGAACAATGTCGATATCGCCATTGCGGCCGGGCGTGTGGAAGAAGCCCGCGCTGCCGAAGCCCTATCGCGTGCGCAGCTATCACCGCAAGTCGGGGGCTCGTTGCCTGAAACCCAGGGGCAAACGCTCAGCCCGTTCGGCACGCCATCGCGCGCGATCGGCACGCAGCCGGTCATCACGGCCAGCTACGACCTGGACCTGTTCGGGCGCCTCCGCCTGGCCAGCCGCGCCGCCCGCGCGCAATTGCTCGCCAGCGAGGGCGCCCGCGACACGGTAAGGCTGGCAACGGCGGCGAGCGCGGCAAGCGGCTATGTTGTCCTGCGTGCGCTGGACCAGCGGCTCCAGATCGCGCGCGAAACCCTGGCCGCGCGCAGCGACGCGCTGCGTATCGCGCGTCGTCGGTACGAGGCCGGCTATTCATCCAGGCTCGAATATCGCCAGTCACAGGCGGAATATGCCTCCACGCAGCAGTTGGTGCCGGCCGCCCACCTTGCCATCACGCGGCAGGAAAATGCGCTGTCGCTGCTGGTCGGCGACGTGCCTGGCCCGATCGCGCGGGGCGTGCCGATCAACCGCCTGAGGCTGCCCGCCATTCCGGACGGCCTGCCTGCGTCGTTGCTCCGCCAACGACCCGACATCTTCCAGGCGGAGCAGACCCTGGTCGCGGCGGATCTGTCGCTCGACAGCCAACGCGCAGCCTTTCTCCCCAACATCGCCCTGACCGGGTCGGTCGGGCTGGTCCTGTCAACCGCGTTGAGCAACCCGGTGGGCGTGTTCTCGCTGGGGGCGAGCGGGCTCGCGCCGATCTTTGATGCGGGACGGCTGCGCGCGCAGGAGAACGCCGCCACCGCGCGGCGTGATCAGGCGGCGTTTGCCTATCGTCGCACCGCTCTTAGCGCTTTTCGAGAGGTCGACGACGCCCTGGCAGGCGTGCAACGCACGGGCGAGCAGGCAACAGCGCTCGTCGAACAGGTGAACGCGTCGCGCGGGGCGCTGGAGAATGCCCGCAACCGATATCGCGCGGGATATTCGTCGTACATCGAACAGCTCGATGCGCAGCGGTCGCTCCTCACCGCGGAGCTGTCGCTCGTGCAGGCCGAGAGCGATCAGCTGACCAGCTTCGTAACCTTGTACCAGGCGATGGGCGGCGGTTGGCGGCCCGGAACACCCCTGTCGCCAGCCACGGATGCCGTATCGCGGCCGTGATCGGCAACGGCAGGCGCCGACCTGTTCGGGCATCAACATGGCTGCATGAACCTGACGGGCGGATCGAAGCGTTGCGCGTCGATGCTGGCATACCTGCGAACCAACCTTGGCCACCTGTCGCGGGCCATGGCGGCCTTTGCTGCACATCCGCTGATCCAGTTGGGCGTTCTGATCGCCTGCGTTCTATGGCTGGCATTGGGAGGCGGTGAGAATGCGCTGGCGTCGACTCTGACCATTGGCGGGTTCGTCCTGACCCAGATGGTGCTCAACGAGCAGCGTCGCCGCGACAAGGCACTGCACCTGAAGATTGACGAGCTGATCGTGGCAGTTGCCGGGGCCCGGAACGAGGTGGCGGGCGTGGAGGGCGCGGCCGAGGACGAAATCGAGCGGCTACGAGCCGAACTGCCGGCAGCAAGAAGCTAGTTGGGCGATCTTTCTTAGACGAGCAGATGCTGTGCTCCTGCGTGCCCTCACGCCCGCCAATGGAGGACTTCCCGCTCTATGGCTGGCGCACGCAGGCGCCAACAATGTGCGCCGCTGCCATCTCTGCGCCATCGGCCCCCCTGAGCTGCTCGGCAAACCCGCCGGCTGCCCTCGCATAGCTCGGCTCGTTCAAAACCTTCCTGAGGGCATTGCGAAGACTGCGGCGGGTCATGCGCCGACGCGGCACCACTACCGCAGCGCCCGCCGCCCGCAGCCGGGCCGAGGTGCCTGGCTGTTCGAACGCAATCGGCACAGCCACCATCGGCACCCCGGCCGACAGGCAATCCAGGACGGTGTTGAAGCCGCCGTGGACGATCGCCGCGCGGGCATGACGCAGGACGGCACGCTGAGGCCAGAATGGATGCACCAGCGGGTCACCCGGCAGTGATCGCGCCTGCTCCTCGGTCAGAAGGCCGCAATGCGCAATCACCGCTCGCGCGCCAATCTCCGCACAGGCCGCCGCGATCATGCGCAAGGCGCCATACCGCCCGCCCTGCAACGTTCCCAGCGAACAGAATATGAGCGGTCGGCCATCATCGTGCGGCGGATCGAAGTCGCCCTCCTCCCTCGCGCGGAATGGACCGCACCATGCGATCGGCGGCGAAGGCAAGGATCGAGGGAAGTCCAGGCCTGGCGGACATTGCGCCACCGTCAGCAGCGGCGACAGCACCTGGGTGGGGTCACCGGCGATGTTCCACAATCGTGCATAGCGCCGCAGCACCCGCGTGATCGGGCTCATCAGGACGCCCGCCGCACGGTACACCCGGCCGATGCGTATGCGACCGCGGCGCGATGTGTCGGGCAACCAGCCGAGATAAGGCGGCGGCACAATGGGATCGGGATGCAGCGGAAGCCCGGTAATCACACCAACAAACGGCAGGCCAAGATGCCGCGCGATCAGCGCGCCCGCCGGCTCCGCAACATCGGCGAGCACTATTTTCACGCCCAGCTCGCGAAGGGCCTCCGGCGCCTCCCGACACAGCATGTCGGACAAGCGCGCGGTGGCGGCGACCATCCTGACCGTGCCCACCAGACCGGTCGCCCCGCCAAGGACCCTGACGTATTCGCGCAGCGCGCCGGCCGGATAGTCACGCGCGCCCACCGCCCGAAAACCTGCCGTGGAACCCTGGATCAGCGCTCCCGCATCCGCGGCATGGACGAACGTCACCCGACAGCCACGATCGTGCAAGGCGGAAGCCAGGGCAAGCAGCGGGTCGATATGGCCCCGCACCGGTGAGGTGATCACGCCGATGTGCAGGCCGGGTTCGCCATGTCCGGTGTGGGTGGTGGCGCGAAACATACGCCAGCCTACACGCTAACAACGGCTGCGCATCCATCTGCATCAACCGGATGGACTGCCCTTATGCGATGGCAGCCCATCCGCGTCAGGGTCAAACGTTGGCGACGACCACTGCCCGCGTGTTCAGATATGCTTCGAGCGCTTCGGGCCCACCCTCCGTGCCATAACCGGAATCCTTGATGCCGCCGAAGGGCAGCTCCGCCGAACCCGCAGCCGGCGTGTTGACCCACAACATGCCGACTTCGACCCGTCGCGACAGCAGGTCGGCATTGGCGAGCGAGCGGGTGAAGGCATAGCCGGCAAGGCCAAAGGACAGCCGATTGGCTTCGGCGATCGCCTCGTCCAGCTGGTCGAAGCCGCGGATGCCTGCGACCGGGCCGAACGGCTCATCATTGAACAAACGGGCTTCCAGCGGCACGTCGGTCAGCACGGTCGGTGCCCAAAAATTGCCGGTGTCGCCGATCCGCTCGCCGCCGGCGAGCACGGTCGCCCCGCGCGCCACCGCGTCCTGCTGAAACTCCGCCATGGCCGTCAGCCTGCGCGGGTTGGCGAGCGGCCCCATCTGCGTATCCGCGCTCATCCCGTCCCCGACCTTGATGCCACGGGCGAGCTCCGCCATCGCCTCGGCGAACTGCTGCTTCACGCTGTTGTGGACGAGGAAACGCGTGGGCGAGATGCAGACCTGACCAGCGTTGCGGAACTTGGCGCTCCCCGCGCTCTTCACCGCCAGCGCCACGTCGGCATCCTCGCACACGATCACCGGGGCGTGGCCGCCAAGCTCCATCGACACCCGCTTCATGTGCTGCCCGGCCATCCCCGCCAGCAGCTTGCCGACCGGGGTCGAGCCGGTGAAAGTGATCTTGCGGATGATGGGGCTAGCGATCAGATATTCGGAGATTTCGGCAGGATTGCCGAACACCAGGCCCAGCACGCCTTCAGGCAGGCCCGCGTCCTGGAACGCCCGGATCAGCGCCGCTGGGCTGGCGGGCGTTTCCTCGGGTGCCTTGACGATCATGGAGCAGCCCGCGGCCAGCCCCGCGCCGATTTTGCGCACAACCTGGTTGATCGGAAAGTTCCACGGGGTGAAGGCGGCGACCGGCCCGACCGGATCCTTGATCACCATCTGGCGGATGGCGGGATTGCTGCGATGGGGAACAAGACGGCCGTACACGCGGAAGCCCTCCTCGGCGAACCATTCGATGATGTCCGCGGCGGCCAGCGCCTCGCCCTTCGCCTCGGCGAGCGGCTTGCCCTGCTCCTGCGTGAGCAGCTGCGCGATGTCGCTGGCCCGCTCGCGCATCAGGGCCGCCGCCTTGCGCATGATCTTGCTGCGCTGCGCCGGCATGAAGTCGCGCCAGACCTCGAACCCGCGCTCGGCGGCGGCCAGCGCACTGTCCAGGTCCGCGGTTCCTGCATGAGCGACGCGGCCGATCTCGGCACCGGTTGCAGGATTGCGCACCGGAAGCGACCTGCCGTCCGCGGAATCGCGCCATTCGCCGTTGATAAAAAGCTGGGTGTCGCAATAGGTCATGAGTGAACTCCACAGGGCGCGCATGGGCGCAATCTCGTGGCGCAAAGATGGGAAACCAACCAGAGGCGACAAGCACTTGTAATCGGAAACGTTGGTGAACCCGGTGGGATGTTCATATCTGAAACGCGTTTTCATGGTATGTTGCGTTAGCCCGGCCGCTCTGCTGTAAGGTCCGACAGAACGGCACCGACCGTACGGCTGACTCGTCAGTTGCGGTGAGCCGACGGAGCGGGAGAGAAGAGTTGGTCAGGTTCGTTGGCGGAGCGGTTCTGGTCACGCTGCTGACCACTGGTTATGCGTCGGCACAGACCAGGGTGCCTGGCGATCGCTACGCCGATGATCCCTCGGGCATTGTCGCGGATCCCTGCCCTGTTCATCCGAAGCCCAGCGACGGCGAGGGCTGGCAGATGTGGAACCTCCGCATGCTGACCCGCGACTATGGCCAGCTGTGCCGGTACGCCGCCGACAACCGGGCATTACGCGAACGGCCACGCGTCGTGTTCATGGGTGACTCGATTACCGATAACTGGATCAACCTTGACCGCGCGTTCTGGACCGACGGTCGCGTTGACCGGGGGATCAGTGGGCAGACGACGCCGCAGATGCTGGTCCGCTTTCGCCAGGACGTGATCAATCTTCATCCACGCGCGGTGCACATAATGGCCGGCACCAACGATGTCGCCGGCAACACCGGCGCCGCGACGATCGAAACGGTCGAGGGCAACATCCAGAGCATGGCGGAGCTGGCCCGCGCCAACGGGATCAAGGTGATCCTCGCCTCCATTCCCCCGGCTGCAAGCTTTCCCTGGAGCCGCGACAAGAAGCCGATGCCACAAATCGCGGCGCTGAACGCCTGGATCAAGAGTTACGCCGCCCGCAACCGCTTTACCTGGGTCGACTACCACCCGGTTCTTGCGACGGCAGAGGGTGCGATGAAACCGGGGTTTGCGAGCGACGGGGTGCACCCGACAGCCGCAGGCTACCGCGCAATGGAGCCGGCCGCGATCGACGCGATCCGCCGCACATTGGGGCGCGGAGCATGAGTCAGATCAACCGCCGCGGCTTCCTCGCCGGCACCGCCGCGCTTGCCGCCGCTCGCGGGGCGCTCGCCGCCAGCCCGATGGGCACGGTCCGCGGGCCCGTCCAGCCGACCTGGGACTCGCTCCGCCAGCACTATCGGTACCCCGACTGGTTCCGGGACGCGAAGCTGGGCCTGTGGGCGCATTGGGGGCCGCAGTCGGTGCCTGCGCAGGGCGACTGGTATGGCCGGTTCATGTACATGCAGGGCCACCCCGTGTACGAACACCACGTCCGTACCTATGGCCACCCATCGGTGTTCGGGATGAAGGATATCCAGAACCTGTGGCGCGGCGAGCGCTGGGATCCGGCGGCGCTGATCGCGCGCTACAAGCGGGTCGGGGCCAAGTATTTCATGGCCCTCGCCAACCATCACGACAATCTCGACTGCTATGACAGCCGCTACCACCCGTGGAACTCGCTGCGGGTCGGGCCGAAGCGCGACGTTGTCGGCATCTGGGAGCGAGCAGCGCGGCGGGCGGGGTTGAAGTTCGGGGTGTCCAACCATTCCGCGCATAGCTGGCACTGGTATCAACCCGCCTATGGCTATGACCCGGTCGGTCCCAAGGCGGGAGTTCGTTACGATGCCTATAGCGTGAACCGTGCGGGCGGGCGCGGTCAGTGGTGGAACGGGCTCGATCCCCAGCAACTCTATACGGGCCGACACATGGTCGTGCCCGACGGGATCAACTCGGTCGAGGCGATGAACGCTTGGCATGACGCGCATGACGGGCAATGGATCGAAACGCCGCCGCCGGGCGACGCGGCTTACGTCACGCACTGGCTGCTGCGCCAGGCGGACCTGATGGCGAAGTACAAGCCCGACCTGTGCTACATGGACGACACCGGCCTGCCGTTCGGCCCGGTCGGGCTCGAAGCGGCAGCGGATTACTACAACCGCTCCATCCAGTGGCACGGCAAGGTGGACGTGGTGCTGACCGGCAAGAAGCTGCAACCACATGAACTGGGCGGCATCGTCGAGGATGTCGAGCGCGGCTTCAGCGACCGGTTGCGCGCCGAACCGTGGCAGACGGACACCTGCATCGGCGACTGGTTCTACAACGTCGCCCGGCTGAACGACCGCAGCTACAAGACGGCGGAGGACGTCATCCAGCGGCTGTCAGACGTGGTGTCCAAGAATGGCAACCTGCTCCTTTCCATCCCGATGCCGGGCCATGGCGCGCTCGACAGCGAAGAGGAGAAGATCCTCGACGACATGGAGCGCTGGATTGCGATCAATGGGGAAGCGATCTTCGCGTCGCGGCCGTGGCGCATCTATGGCGAGGGTCCGACCCGGCCCGTCGCGGGGATGAAGAACGAAGAAGCGGCCAAGCCCTTCACGGCGGAGGATGTCCGCTTCACGACCAGGGCTGGCGCGCTCTATGCCCAGTTTCTGAAGCCGCCTGGCGACGCCACGATCGCGGCACTTGCATCGGGTGCGAACGCCGGCGTGGTGGAGCGGGTCACGATGCTGGGCGGCGGCCCCGTGGCGCATCGCCAGGACGCGCGCGGGCTGCACCTTGGCCTGAATGGGCGCGCGCCGGGCGGCTTCGTGCCCGTGGTGCGCATCGACGGCCGGGGTATCGCATGACCGGACAGTTGGCCGTGCGGCGCGCGCCGCTGGTTCTGGTTGTCGCGTTATTCTTCCTGTGGGGGGTCGCCAACAACCTCAACGACGTGCTGATCGCGCACTTCAAGAAGCTGTTCACCCTCAGCGACCTCGGGGCCGGACTGGTTCAATCGGCCTTTTACCTCGGCTATTTCTGCCTCGCGATACCGGCGGCTTTGATCATGCGGCGCTTTGGTTATCGCGCCGCGGTGCTGCTGGGATTGCTGCTATATGCGGCCGGCGCACTGATGTTCCTGCCCGCTGCAGCGTGGCAGAGCTATCCCGCCTTTCTGCTGGCGCTGTTCGTGATCGCGAGCGGCCTCGGGTTCCTTGAGACGTCCGCCAACCCGCTCGTGGCCCGACTGGGCAGCGAAGACACGGCCGCACGGCGACTAAACCTGGCGCAGGCGTTCAACCCGCTGGGGTCGATCACCGGCGTGCTGATCGGTCGCACCTTCATCCTGTCGGGCGATGCCGCCCCGGTAACCTCCGCAGCCGGCCGGGCATCGGAGGCGGCCGCCGTACAGGGTCCGTACCTGGTGATTGGGCTGGCGGTGCTGGTCTGGGCGCTGCTGATCCGGGTGACGCCCTTTCCTGCTGTCGCCACCGAGCACGACGTGGAGGAAGGCGTCGGTGCCGCATCCGACTTCGCGGCCGTGTTGCGCAATCCCCGCGTGCTGGCCGGCGTGATCGCGCAATTCTTCTATGTCGGCGCGCAGGTCGGCATCTGGAGCTTCCTGATCCGCTACAGCGAGGTGGCCGTGCCCGGCACCAATGAGCGGACGGGGGCGGACTACCTGACCGCATCACTGGTGTTGTTCATGGTGGGCCGCTTTGCCGGCACCGCGCTGATGACACGCTTCTCCCCCACGCGGCTGCTGGCCGGGTTTGCCGGAGTGGGTCTGATGTGCGGGCTCGTCGCGGCCGTGGTCGGCGGCGGCATCGGCATCGCGGCGCTGGTCGCCTCCAGCTTCTTCATGTCGATCATGTACCCGACCATCTTCGCCGAGACAGTTGAGGGCCTGGGAGCCCGCACCAAGTCAGCCGCGGCGTTGTTGGTGATGGCGATCGTCGGGGGCGCCGTTTTCCCCGCCGTCATGGGACTTGTGTCCGATCGCGCCGGGTCGATCGTCGTCGCGATGATCGTGCCGGCCATCTGCTTCGGGGTCGTACTCGGCTTTGCGTTGCTGGCGGAACGGCGGCGGGCGTGATCGACGCGCACGTCCATGTCTGGCGGATAGGTGAGAATGGCTTCAGCTGGCCGCCGCCGTCTCTGAGCGCGATCCACCGCCATTTCTCGCTGCAGGACTGGCGCAAGGAAACAGCGCCGGTTGCCGCCGAGGGTGTCATCCTGGTGCAGAGCCAGGAAGACCCGGCCGATACCGCCTGGCTGCTGGAGTTGGCCGATCGCGACCCGGCCGTCCTTGGCGTGGTCGGCTGGACAAACTTGGAAGCGCCAGACGCCCCGCAGGCCATCGCCCGACTGGCAGGGCATTCGCGGCTCCGCGGCCTGCGCCCCATGGTACAGGATTGCGCCGCCGACTGGTACGACAATGGGGCGCTGGAACCCGCCTGGGCCGCGATGGAGCAGGCCGGACTGGTCCTCGAAGCGCTGATCCGTCCGGCCCACCTTTCCAGCCTCAATCGCCTGGCCGCGCGTCACCCGGAACTGGCCATTGTCATCGATCACGCGGGCAAGCCTGATCCGCGCGCGCTTGAGGGATGGCGCCGCGACCTGTCATCGATCGCCGCGCGGCCGCAGGTCCGCTGCAAGCTGTCGGGCCTGCTGACCGAACTCTCGCCTGACATGCCCGCCGGCGCGATCGAACCGATCGTGTCGGTCCTGGTCGACCTGTTCGGCACCGATCGACTAATGTGGGGAAGCGACTGGCCCGTCCTTACCCTGGCCGGCAACTATGCAGGATGGCTGGAGCAGGCCCGCCGGTTGGTTCCGCCCTCCCTTCACGACGCGGTCTTCGGTGGCACGGCGCGGGCGACCTACGGCCTGACCCGATGATCCAGCTTCCCCCACTTGGCATGGGCTGTGCCGCCATTGGCAACCTGTATCGGTTCGTCGATGACCAGCTGGCCGATGAAACGGTTGCGGCCGCGCTCGCCAACGGCATCTCCTATTTCGACGTGGCCCCGCATTATGGCTTCGGTCTTGCCGAGGAACGACTGGGCCGCGCGCTCGCCCGGCACGATCCCACCCAGCACGCGATCGTCTCGACCAAGGTCGGACGCCTGCTCACATCCACCGACAGCGATGCGGTCGAGCGGCACGGCTTTGTCGGCGCGCCGCCGCTCGAACCCGTGTTCGACTACACGCATGACGGGGTGCTGCGCAGTCACGAGGCGAGCCTCGCCCGGCTAGGCCGCGACTGGATCGACATCCTGTTCGCGCATGATCTTGGCACGGCTACCCATGGTGAGCAGGCAGCGCAGCACCTCCGCGACTTTCTCGATGGCGGGTACCCTGCCCTGCGGCGCCTGCGTGACGAGGGTGCGGTCGGCGAGATCGGGATCGGCGTCAACGAAATCGCGGTCTGCCAGGATCTGCTCGACCGTGTCGAGCTTGACGTCGTCCTGCTGGCGGGCCGCTACACCTTGCTCGAGCAGGATGAGGCGGCGCCCCTGCTCGAACGATGCGAGCGGCTGGGCACGCGGATCGTGATCGGCGGCCCCTACAACAGCGGCATTCTGGTCGAGGGGAGCGCACGCGCCGCCGCTAGCCACTTCAACTATGCCCCGCCCCCGCCAGAGGTGATCGCCCGCGTCGCACGGTTGGAACAGGTCTGCGACACCTATGGTGTGCCGCTCGCCGCCGCCGCGCTGCAATTCCCGAAGCGCGCGCCGGCGGTGGCCAGCGTCATCCCGGGCCTGGTCGGCCCCGATCAGGTCAGGGCCACCATGTGCCTGGCCGCGCGAGCGATCCCCGACACGCTTTGGGACGATTGTCACCTAGCGCTTCAATCACAGCCTAATCTGGAGACCGCACCATGAGCGGACGCCTGGCGGGAAAGACCGCCCTGATCACTGCCGCCGGCCAGGGCATCGGCCGCGCCACCGCCGAACTCTTCGTTGCCGAGGGCGCGCGCGTGATCGCGACCGACATCGATGCGGGCAAGCTGGCGGGACTAGCGGGAGAGACACTGGCGCTCGATGTACGCGATGCGGCGGCGGTCGCTACTTTACCTCACACCACGGGGCCGATAGACGTCCTGATCAACGCGGCGGGCTTTGTTCACAACGGCACCATTCTCGACTGTGACGAGGCTGACTGGGCCTTTTCCAACGAGATCAACGTCACCGCCATGTACCGCACCATCCGGGCGTACCTGCCCGCAATGCTGGAACGCAGCCGCGGCAGCATCGTGAACGTTTCCTCCATCGCCAGCTCGGTCAAGGGCATCCCCAACCGCTTCGCCTATGGTGCAACCAAGGCTGCGGTGATCGGGCTGACCAAGGCGGTGGCGGCAGATTTCGTCGCGCAAGGCGTTCGCTGCAACGCCATTTGCCCCGGCACGGTCGATTCCCCTTCGCTTCAGCAGAGACTGCACGACACGGGCGACTACGCCAAGGCGCGCGCGGACTTCACGCAGCGTCAGCCCATGGGCCGACTGGGACGGCCCGAAGAGGTGGCCGCCCTGGCCCTATACCTCGCCAGCGATGAAGCCGCGTTCACGACGGGCCAGGCGCACATCATCGATGGCGGCTGGATCAACTGACATGACACGCCATGTTTTGATGCTCGACCTGGTGGACGATCCCGCCCTGATCCAGCGCTATGAAGAATGGCATGCGGCAGGCGAAGTCCCCGTCGCGGTGGTCGCAAGCATCCGGCAGGCCGGCATCGCCGCCATGCAGATCTTTCGCAGCGGGCCGCGGCTGGCGATGATCCTGGACGTCACGGCCGATTTCGACCCGGCGGCAAAGGCTGCGCGCGATGCGGCCGACCCTGACGTTCAGGCGTGGGAGCGCCTGATGGACGGCTTCCAGCAACCGCTTTCCTGGGCGAAAGCCGGCGAGAAATGGACGCCGGCCGCGCTCATCTTCGATCTGGCGGCGCAGCCCTAGCGCGCCTCCAGAGCGCGAGCGATTGCGGCGCGCGCGACTGGGGCCATGCGGGCATATCCAGCACGCAGCGGGTGAACGCCATCGGTCGTCAGGTCCCGCTGCATCAGGCCCTTGTCGTCCACCAGCACGGAATAATAATCGGCATAAGCATAGCCGCGCTGCCGACAGAACTGCCGCAACCAGCCGTTCAGCGATCGCAAGGTCGCAGGATCACGCTCCTTCACCACGTCGCGTGCCGACTCCGTGTAGTTGTTGACGGGCAGGATCGACCCGAACACGACCTTGATACCGTGGCGGTCGGCAAGGTCCGCCATGGTTTCCCAATTGGCCTCGATCTGCTCGGCCGTTTCCTGCTGCAGGAAGCCCTGGACGTCGTTGATGCCGGCCAGGATAACCACAGCGGCGGGCTTCAATGCGATTACATCCTGGTGAAAGCGCAGGATCATCTGCGCGGTGACCTGGCTGCCTATGCCGCGATTCACGTAATGGCTGTCCTGGAAGTAGCGCGGCAGATCCCAGCGGTCGGTGATCGAGTCTCCCAGAAAGACGACGCGCTGCTCCCCCGGCTTTGGCGCGCCCAGGGCACGGTTGGCAGCGGCGTACAGGTAACGCTCTCCGAAATCCTGCATCAGGCTTGGGACCAGCTTCGCTCGGAACGGCCCCAGCCACTGCCCCCAGTCACGCTCCACCACGACCCGCCGCTCGGGCGAGCTTTGGTACACTGACTCGGCACTATGACCCTGGTCAGTCGCGGCGCCTGAGTCGGCGGTTCTGGCGGGCGAGGAAGCAGACAGGGCGAGCGCCGCGACAGCTACCGGCATGGCCAACACGCTGCTCCGCATGCGTCGTCACCTTCTTATCACAGCTAGGCAGCGGGTTTTGCCGCCGTTATCGCGCCAGCCTAGCGTAATCGCTGGTGCGATCAAAATTCATATATGAATAGCGTTGCTGTTGCGCTAATGAACGTGACGGGCACCAGTGCGGCTAAGCCGACGGAGATGTCCGGCGAAGGATCCGGCCACGCTTGGCTGGTCCGGCTCAGCGGAGGTGAAGGACGAGGATGATGACGGGTTCAACGGCAGCACGTGGCTCGCGCGCCAACCTGAAGGCGACGGCCTCCCTGGCAGCGTTGCTGATGGCAGGATGGGCGGCACCGGGCCTTGCCCAGGATCAGAGCGGCACCGCGCCGACCCAGGCTCCTTCTCCGACGCCGGCGCCCTCGCCCGAGGGGCAGGACTCATCGACCGTCAACGCGACCACGGCGCCCAGCGGCGACCAGGGTGTTGTTGATCCCAACAGCGGCAACAGCGACGCGAGCGGTGGCGACGTGGTCGTAACCGGCGTCCGCGCCAGCCTCAGCTCCGCCCAGGGCATCAAGCGTAACGCCGACCAGATCGTCGACTCCATTGTCGCGGAAGACATCGGCAAGCTGCCGGACCGCAACGTCGCCGAGGCGCTGCAGCGGATCACCGGCATCCAGATCCAGCGCAACTTCGGCGAAGGTAGCTCCATCGCGATCCGCGGCCTCAGCCAGGTCCGCACCGAGATCAACGGCCGCGACGTGTTCACCGCCAACAACGGCCGCACGCTGAGCCTGGAGGATGTCCCTTCCGAACTGCTGGCCGGTGTCGACGTTTACAAGAATCCGGCGGCCAACCTGATCGAGGGCGGTATCGG
This sequence comes from Sphingomonas aerophila, assembly GCF_014199305.1. Classification (GTDB taxonomy): domain Bacteria; phylum Pseudomonadota; class Alphaproteobacteria; order Sphingomonadales; family Sphingomonadaceae; genus Sphingomonas; species Sphingomonas aerophila. The sequence continues at coordinate 117,465 of NZ_JACIJK010000007.1, read as the reverse complement.
CGGCCTCGTGAACCTGCGCACCCGCAAACCGTTCGACTTTGACGGGTTCAAGCTCTCGGCCAGCGGCAGCGCCAACTATTACGACCTGTACGACACCACCAAGCCGCAGGCGAACCTGCTCGTGTCCGATCGCTGGGACACCGGTATCGGCGAGATCGGCCTGCTGGTTGACCTGGCCTATCAACAGACGGCGTTCCGGCAGGACCAGATTTCCAGCCAGCCCTTTTACCTGCTCAACGACACCGTTGGTGCGAACGGCACGCCGGCCAATCCGACCGATTACGCCACCGCGCAGGGCCTGAACCGGGTGGGTAAGCCCACCTATCTGTCGCACGGCGTCGGGATCGGCCAGTATCTGGGTGACCGCCGCCGCTTTGGCGTCGATGCCGCGCTTCAGTGGCGCCCAACCGACACACTGGACCTTACCGCCGAATATATCCGCTCGGACTACAAGTTCCGCTACGGCGACTACAGCTACTTCGCGTACACCGGCGACAACCCGATCACGCCCGATTTCAACCAGCCGTTCACCTATGACAAGGACGGCAATTTCCGCAGCGGCACTTTCGTCAACGTGCCGACCAACGCGAACACCAGCCTGGAACAGCGCAAGTCGGTCACGAGCGATTATTCGCTGAATGCGAAGTGGCGGCCGACCGACCGGCTGACCGTCAACGGCGACTTCCAGTACATCCGCGGCACGACCGACGGGCAGCGCTCCATCGTGATCCTGGCCTCCACCGCCGAGCGTCTGAACACGGCCGTTGGCAACGGCGTGCCGACGATGATCATCACGCCCGACAACAACCCCGCCAATGGCAACGGCCTGGTCGATGACCCGGCAAACTACGCGTCGGGTGGAGGCTATCTCGATCATATCGAGCACTCGGTGGGCACCGAATATGCGGGTCGGCTGGATGTGGACTACAAGTTCGATAACAGCTTCCTGCGATCGATAGCCGCGGGCGTGCGCTACACGGACCGCTCCGCCGTTACGGACAGTTCGACCTACGCCTATTACGGGCTGACCCGCGCGCTGTCGCCCGACCTGTACCAGACCCGCCTGTTCCGCGGTGACCTGTATCGCGGGTTCCAGGGCGTGCCGGACGGTGTGACATTCTTCAACCGCGACGTCGTGCTCGACTATGACGCCACGCGCCAGGCACTCGCGCCCTTTGTCGACCCCTCGCAGCAGCAGGCATTGCTGAACGGCGTCGGCTATGTGCCAAGCGACCGCAACACGCAGGGTGAGAAGACCTACACCGCCTATGGCGTGGTCCGCTTCGGTACCTCCGGTGCGGTGCCGATCGACGGCAACATCGGCGTGCGCGCGGTCAAGACCAAGGTGAACACGTCAGGCTTCATCGGCTCATCGGCCCAGGTCCAGACGGGCGTGGACACCGCCGGCCAGCCCGTCTTCGGCAACGGCCCGATCGTGTACAACGCACTGACGGTCGATTCGAACTACACCAAGTTCCTGCCGAGCGTGAACCTCAACTTCCACTTCACGAACAAGCTGCAGTTGCGCCTTGCCGCGTCAAAGGCGCTGACCCGGCCCGGCTTCGACCAGCTGAACCCGAACATCATCATCTACGAAAACAACCCGACCAACGGCCAGCGCACCGCCACGACCGGTAACGCGAACCTGCGGCCACTGACGGCCGACCAGGCCGACGTCAGCCTCGAATATTACTTCTCGCGCACGTCCTCGGTGTATGCGGCGGGCTTCTACAAGAAGGTCGACGGCTTCATCGCCAACGTCACCGCGCCGGAAACCTACACCTTCGGCACGAACAGCTACACCTATCAGGTCACCCGCCCGCTGAATGGCGACAACGGCAAGATCAAGGGCTTCGAGGTCGGCGGCAACACCTTCTTCGACTTCCTGCCCGGCTGGCTGTCGGGCTTCGGCACCCAAGCGAACTTCACCTATGTGGACAGCAAGGCGCCCTCCCCCGACGCGCAGGATACCACCGGTGCGCAGTTGACGGTGCCGTTGGAGCAGTTGTCCAAGTACAGCTACAACCTGATCGGCTTCTACGACAAAGGCCCGCTGTCGGCACGCGTCGCCTACAACTGGCGGTCGAAGTACGTGGTCACCACGCGTGGCAACGGGTCGGGCAACCTGCCGATCTTCAACGATGCGCGTGGCCAGCTGGACGCGTCGATCACCTATACCATCGCGCCTCATTTCGCGATGACGGTGGACGGCACCAACCTGACCAACACCGAGAACCGCACCTATTACGGTGTAGCGAACCGGCCGCAGTCGTCGGTGCTGAACGATCGCCGGATCAGCGTCACCGCCCGTCTGACCTATTGAGGCCTACGCTTCATCATTTCTCCCCCTTGGCCGGAGCTTGCGCTCCGGCCTTTTTTGTTCAGGCTAGGTCGCATGAGCGAGCACATCTTCAACCCTCTGCTGTCCCGTCGCACGCTGATCGCCGGCAGCGCCGCCCTCGCCGCGACGCCGGCTCTTGCACAGTTGCAGGCGGGGGATGAGGTCGTCCCGCTATGGCCCGGTGCGATCCCCAGCGATCGCGGCATGAGGATCACGCGCAAGGTCGAGGACCAGTCCCACGACCCCGCCCACCCCGATCGCTGGGTACGCGGCATCGATCGCCCGATGCTGGTGGTACGGCGGCCAGCACGGCCAAAGGGCGCGGCGGTGCTGGTCATGCCGGGTGGCGGCTACGAGTTCCTGTCCTACGACAATGAGGGGACAAGCCAGGCCGCGTGGCTCAACCAGCACGGTATCACGGCCTTTATCCTGCTCTACCGCTTGCCGGGAGAGGGTTGGGACCGGCGCGAGCTCGTCCCGTTGCAGGACGCGCAGCGGGCCATGCGGGTCATCCGGGCCGGCGCCACGCGGTTCGAGATCGATCGCCAGCGTGTCGCGATCCTGGGCTTTTCGGCGGGCGGTCACCTGGCCGGCTCCCTGGCGACCCGCCATGCCGAGCCGACCTACACGGCCGTCGACGCCGTAGACCGGCAAGCTGCGCGGCCAAACCTCGCCGGGCTTCTCTACCCTGTCGTTTCGATGTCAGCGCCCTACACCCATGGGGGATCGCGGGACATGTTGCTGGGCGACAACGCCGACCAGCATCTGCGCCGGGCTGCATCGGTGGAGGCGAATGTGAGCGCGTCGACGCCGCCTACCTTCATCGCCCATGCGGGAGATGACGATCTGGTGCCGATCGGGAACAGCCTTGCGCTCTATACCGCTCTCCATGCCGCCAAACGCCCGGCCGAGTTGCACGTATTCGACAAGGGTGGCCATGGCTTTGGCGCGCGCCTTCCGGCCAGCATGGACGCGGGCCATTGGCCGGCGATGTTCCACCGCTTCGGGGTCAGCCAGGGCGTATTCCCGGGCTGACCCGCCACCATCAGCGGTAGTGGCCCATGGTGACCTTCAGCCAGACCGGCCGATCGATCAGGTTGAGGCCATAGTCCGTCTGGTCGCCGTTCCACACGCGGTCCATCACCCAACGACCCTCGGCGAAGTGGCCCTCTTCCACACGGACGATGGTGCCGTTGGCAGGACCGTCCTTGCGACCGGACAGGCTGATACGGACATGGTCGCCGGTCAGCAGGAACTCGTTGGCTGACAGCTGCGCCACGGCAACGCCGCCGACCGGCTCCGTCGCCCAGGCCGGCTTGTCGGCGTCGGGAAACCATTCGCGCTGGCCGAACTGCCATTCGCCAAAGCCCGCGGTGATCGTCCAGTCGCCCATCGTGGTGGTCTGCGCGGCGCCATCGTCCGGCTTGAAGGCGCCCCAGGTCGGGTGCTCGAAGGCGATGCGCGCCCAATCGCGCCCCGCCGCCGCAAACGGGCTATAAGCGCGAGCGAAGGCGTCCAGCGATCCGTCGTCCAGCGACTTGGCGCCGAGCGGGAAATTGTAATAGCCGGTCGCGTCCATGCCGAAGGGTGCAAAGCCGATCGCGCCCCGCCCGATCGCGCCATAGAAGAAGCGGGCATATTCACCCGCGTTGCCGATCTCCGGCACCATCAACGCGTTGTCGGGACGCGCATAACCGTCGAGATAGGCGACGACGTTGCGGCTCTTGCGATCATAGATGTCGGGCGCGGCCATATCGATCGACGGCGCCGCCGCCTTCCATATGTCGAGCACGTCCTGCTGCGGCCCACCGCTTGCCACCCCCATCGGATCGGGAGTCTTGAACGGGTCGGACAGGGCGGCGTTGACGTACATGGGTAACGGTTTCACCGCCTTACCCGCAGCCGCCACCTCGTTGACGAAGCGCGCGACGTGCCAGGTGTTGAAGGCGCGGTCCGCCTGGTCGCCGAACACCTGGGTCCAGGTGCCACGCGGCTTCTTGGCGGCGCGCGCCAGTTCGGTCGGCACGACGCCGGCAAAGGCCTTGTTCGCCGCCGCGCTGTAATCGCGCGGGTTGCGGTAGCTGCCGGTTTCGTTCTCGACCTGCACCATGACCGTCGTGTTCTGCGGATCGTGGTCGCGCAGATAGGTCATGAGCTCAACAAAGGCGCGCTTGTCCGCCTCCAGCGTGGCGCGGGACAGCGGGGTATGGGAGCTGCCGTCCTGCCCGTCGCGCGTTTTCATGCGCGGGAAGCGCCTGTTGTTCAGCTTGACCCAGTCTGGCTGATAGCCCGGGCCCGTATTCTTCCAGGTCCCGAACCACAGCAGCACCAGCCGCTTGTCATGCGCGCGTGCCTGGTCGAGCAATGTCTGCACGAACGAGAAGTCGAAGCGGCCCTCGACAGGCTCGATCTGTTGCCATGCGATCGGCATTTCCAGCGTGTTGGCGTGCATCCGGTCGAGCACCGGCCATACCGTCGGCAGCGCTGCGGCATAGTTGCTGGAATTGTTCGCCTGCGCGCCGAGCATCAGGAATGGCGCGCCGTCGACGATCAGGGCGTGCCGCCCCTTGCTGCGTTCAAGTCGCGGCAGTTCTGACTTCTGCGCGACGGCGCTGCTCGCCAGCCATAGTGAGGCGATCGCCGCCAGAGCCGTTGCGCGCATCCATCTTCTCCCTTTATCCTGTCGCCACCCTGCCCGGGTTGCTTGCTTCGATTCAAGTACGAAGCGCGTTTTTATCCTTGAGAATAGCAGTCTTGGGCGGCACAAGCAGAACAATACCAGGGAGAGGTACCAGCATGAACCGGATTTGGAAGCGCGTCGCATGGCTTGCCGGCGTCGGCGCCACCGCGATGGCAATGCCGGCGCTTGCCGACCCGATCGCAACCGTGGACCGCAACGGCAGCATGGTCGCGGTAGAGCCCTATGCTCCCAACATCGTTCGCGTCACCATCGCGCTCGACCGTGACCATGCCGGTGGAAAGCCTGGCTACGGGATCACCGGCGCCGCCGACGCTGCAGGCTGGACCCATTCGACGAGCGCTGCCGGCGACATCTTCGCGTCATCGGCGCTGACACTGACCGTCGATGCCAAGCCGTGGCCCAAGGCGCCGAGCCAGATGGAGCGCTATTTCGCGCCTTCGCTGCCGCCGGTGTCCGTGTCCATCAACACGCCGGATGGGCGCACCATCGCCATGACCGGTTGGTCGCTGGCCCCACATGAGGTGTCGGGCGAGCAGACCTTTCTGACGGGCGCGAACTTCACGGCGGACCAGGACGAGCATTTCTATGGCCTGGGGCAGAACCAAGAAGGCGCGCTCGACCTGAAGGGCCGCACCATCGATTGCAGCCACTGGTACGACGCCCCTGCCGGCGAGCAGGTCTGCGTCCCCGTACTGGTGTCGAGCAAGAACTACGCAATCGTCTGGGACAACCCGTCAGCGACCAGCGTGTCGCCCGGCATGCATGGCCAGACGCGCTTCCAGTCCAAGGTGGGCGAGCGGGTCAGCTTCTTTGTCATCACCGGCAACTCGGCCAACGACTTGTACGCCGGCTATGCCCGGCTGACCGGGAAGACGCCGCTGCCGCCCAAGGCCGCATTCGGGCTGATCCAGTCCAAGGCGCGCTACGAGTCCCAGAAGGAGTTGATGGACGTCGCCGACGGGTATCGCAGCCGCGGTTATCCCCTCGATGTAATGGTGCTCGACTGGTTCTATTGGACCCGGATGGGCCAGATCGACATCGATCGTACCTACTTCCCCGATCCCAAGGGCATGAACCAGCAGCTGCATGACCGCGGCCTGCATTCTGTCATCTCGGTCTGGCCGCGGTTCGAGCGGGAAAGCCGCTATTTCGACATGCTCGCCGCCAAGGGCTGGCTGATGAAGGACAAGAACGGCAACCCGGTTGACGGCCTGCCGGTCCGCTCCGACCGCGCCGGTGCGCTGATCGACTCCACCAACCCCGATGCGCGCGCCTGGTTCTGGAACACCACGCGCGAGAACATCATCAGCCAGGGCTTCGACTATCTGTGGCTCGACGAGACCGAACCTGATCTGGTGCCGGACGGCTACCAATATTCGATCGGTTCGGGCGACCGCTACCACAACGTCTTTCCGTATCTGCATACACTGGGCTCTGCGGAAGGTTCAGCCCGCGACCGGCCGGACTTCCGCAACATGATCCTGTGCCGTGCCGCCTATCTCGGCACGCAGGCGAATGGCTGCCTGTTCTGGTCGTCGGACGTCAATTCGACCTGGGAAGCGCTTCGACGGCAGGTGCCGAGCGGGCTCAACATGACCGCGTCCGGCATCGCCTATTGGTCGAGCGACACGGGTGGCTGGCAGTGGCCATCCGGGCCAAAGGCGAAGCACGCGCCGCTGGTCGATCCCGCGGGGGCCAAATCCACCAGCCCAGATTACCCGGACTATCCCGAACTGTTCGTGCGCTGGTACCAATATAACAGCTTCACCCCGACGCTGCGCATTCACGGGCAGCGCCCGGGCAGCGCGGCCATTTGGGACTATGGCACGGCGGCGGAGCCGATCCTCGCCGCCTGGACCCGCCTGCGCTACTCCCTCCTGCCCTATATCTACCCGCTCGCTCGCCAGACTTATGAGACGGGGGCGCCGTTCATGCGCGCGCTGTGGATGGACTTCCCGAACGATCCTGCCGTTTCGGATCTGAAGAACGAATATATGTTCGGGCCGGCCTTTCTGGTCGCGCCGATCACCGAACAGGGTCAGACCAGCCGCCGCGTCTACCTGCCGGGCGGCACCGACTGGTATGATTGGTGGACCAACCAGAAGCACGCGGGCGGCCAGTGGATCGACGCGGCGTCGCCGATCGACAAGATGCCCTTGTTCGTGCGCGCCGGATCGATCGTGCCGTTGGGCCAGCAGGTGCTGAGCACGGCAACGCGCCAGTCGTTGTCTGAAATTCGCGTCTTCCCGGGCCGCAACGCCACGGCCCGCCTGTACGACGATGACGGCACGACCAACGCGTACAAGGGCAAGGGCGGCAAGAGCGCGACGTTGAGCTGGGACGATGCAACGCATCGCCTGACCGCCAGCGGCGCGTTGCCGACGGGGCAGTCCGCGCAGAGCCTCGTCAAGGTGGTCGGCCGCTAGGCGCGCCGGCTCCGGGGGCCGGTTATTGCAGTTGTGCGAGGCATTTGCGGCGATACACTCCCCCCATGCCTGTCAAAGAACCACGTAGTCCCATGAACGACACCGCCGCCGACGAGGACGATCGGCGGTATCGCGCCCCAGCGCTGGAAAAGGGGCTCGATATTCTTGAGCTGCTGGCCGAGGCGGCGGAGCCGATGACGTTTACCGCCATCGTCAACCGCCTCGGCCGTAGTCATGGCGAGCTGTTCCGCATGGTTCAGGTGCTCCAGTTTCGCGGGTATCTGGACCAGGACGCCGAAAGCGACGGTTATTCGCTGACAGACCGCCTGTTCTCGCTCGGCATGAAACAACCGAGGACGCAGAACCTGGTGGAGGCTGCTCTGCCGATCATGCGCCAGTTATCGCTGGAGATCGGCCAGTCCTGCCACCTTGCCCTCCATACCCATGGCGAAATGGTCGTGGTCGCACGCATGGAATCGAGCGAACAGCTCGGCTTCTCCGTGCGCGTTGGCTATCGCAAGCCGCTGGCCCAGGTGGCGTCCGGGGCTGTCCTTTATGCCTTTCAGCCGGAGGATGTGCGCCGCCGCTGGGAAGCCTTGTTTAGCCCGGCTCTGTCGGACGCGGAGTTGGCCGACTTTCGCGCCCATGCCGATGAAGTTCGGCAACGCCACGTCGAGCTGACGCCCAGCCAGTTCGTCACGGGCGTGACCGACATTTCAGCTCCCGTGATGCGCGGCGGATCGGCCGCAGCGGCACTGACGGTGCCCTACCTCAAGAAGATCAAGGCCAGCATGACCCCGCGGGAAACGGCGCAGGCCGTCCGCACGGCAGCGGACCGGATTTCCGATCAACTCGTGGAAGCGGACAGCCGGCTTTATTGACCCCGCCTCCCGCTTGCGAACCGGTCGATACTCACTTATGAAAACGAGTATCACCGGCGAACACGTCGGCTTAAGGGGAGGCAGCACCATCTTCGGCTCGGACAACCTTGCGAACAGCGGTGCGGACGCGCGCGGGGTCACGGCGTGACCACCATTACCGGAATGCAGGTTTTCGATCTGCGCTTCCCGACCTCCGCCTCGCTCGACGGGTCGGACGCGATGAACCCCGACCCTGACTATTCGGCCGCTTATTGCGTCCTGGAGACAGACGATCCCGCGCTGTCGGGCCACGGGCTGACCTTCACCATCGGCCGCGGCAATGATTTGTGCTGCGCCGCCATCGAAGCGCTCGCGCCGCTTGTGATCGGGCTCGACCTCGCCTGGATACGCGAAGACGGTGCCAGGTTCTGGCGGCATGTCACCGGCGATAGCCAGCTTCGCTGGGTCGGCCCTGACAAGGGCGTGATCCACCTTGCGACCGGCGCTGTGGTCAATGCGGCCTGGGACCTTCTTGCCAAGGCAGCGGGCAAGCCGTTGTGGCGGCTGATCGGCGAGATGGAGCCGGCCGACCTAGTCCGGCAGATCCCCTTCACCTACCTGACCGACTTCATCACGCCCGACGAAGCGCTCGACCTCCTCACCCGTCGCGCCGCAGGCAAGGCGGAACGGATCGCGCAACTCGAGCAGCAGGGCTATCCTTGCTACACCACCTCGGCCGGCTGGCTCGGCTATTCGGACGAAAAGCTCGAACGGCTATGCCGCGAGGCGATCAGCCAGGGCTTTCGCCATGTGAAGCTGAAGGTCGGCCAGAACCTGGACGACGACATACGCCGCGTCGGGATCGCACGCTCCGCGATCGGCGATGACGCTGTATTGATGATCGACGCCAACCAGGTCTGGGAAGTGAACGAAGCGATCGAGCATGTGAATGCCCTCGCCTTTGCCCGACCCTGGTTCATCGAGGAGCCGACCAGTCCCGATGACGTTGCCGGCCACGCCGCGATCCGCGCCGGTGTGTCGCCCGTGAAGGTCGCAACGGGCGAGATGTGCCAGAACCGGGTCGTGTTCAAACAATTCATCGCCGAAGGGGCGATCGACGTCGTCCAGATCGACGCCTGCCGATTGGGCGGCGTGAACGAGGTGCTGGCGGTATTGTTGATGGCTGCCAAGGCCGACCTGCCCGTTTGCCCGCATGCCGGTGGCGTCGGCCTGTGCGAGTATGTGCAACACCTCGCGATGATTGATTTCCTATGTTTCGCGGGAACGGCAGAAGGGCGTGTCGCGGAATATGTCGACCACCTGCACGAGCATTTCCTGGCACCCTGCGAGGTGACCAACGGAGCCTATCAGGCGCCAACCAGGCCCGGTTATTCGATCGAAATGCGCCCCGAGACGTTGATCGATTTTCGTCACACACCGGCCGCAGGATAGGCTTTAGCCGATCAGGCCGGTTGTCCGTGCGTCTTCTCCAAAGGCGCCGGGTCGCGGGCCACGGCTTGACCGTGACACTCCGCGCCGGGCAACCCGCCCATCATATCCGTTAAACCCATTGCTGAGGACGCCCGCCCCATGAAGCTTTGTCGTTTCGGCCCGCGCGGCCAGGAAATGCCAGGCCTGATCGATGCCGATGGCCGCCTGCGCGACCTGTCCGGACACTTGGCCGACATCACGCCGGCGGACCTGTCGCCGGCCGGGCTGTCCCGCCTGGCATCGCTCGATCCGCTTAGCCTGCCGGTAGTGGAAGGCACGCCCCGCTTTGGCGTGCCGGTGACGGGCACCTCTACCTTTATCGCGATCGGACTGAACTATGCCGACCATGCGGCGGAGTCGAACCTGCCGATCCCGACTGAGCCGGTCGTGTTCAACAAATGGATCAATTGCCTCAACGGCCCGAACGATCCCGTGGTGATTCCGAAGGCCAGCGGTAAGACCGACTGGGAAGTCGAACTGGGCGTCGTGATCGGCACCCGCGCCAGCCATGTCGCGGAAGGCGACGCACTGTCCCATGTCGCGGGCTATGTCGTGATCAACGACGTGTCCGAGCGCCATTGGCAGCAGGAGCGAGGGCCCACGTGGGACAAGGGCAAGGGCTTCCCGACGTTCGGCCCGGTCGGCCCCTGGCTGGTCACCGCGGATGAAGTTGGCGACCCGCAGGACCTTTCCATGTGGCTCGACGTGAACGGTCGCCGGATGCAGGACGGTTCCACCCGGACGATGATCTTCACCGTCGCGCAGATCATCGCCTATTGCTCGCAATTCGTGACGTTGCAGCCGGGCGACATCATCACGACGGGCACGCCCCCGGGGGTCGGGCTCGGGCAGAAGCCCCAGCCCTGGTACTTGAAGGCGGGAGACGTCGTGACGCTCGGCATCCAGCGTCTTGGCGAGCAGCGGCAGGAGTTCATCGCGTGGTCGCCTGAGGTCTAGCTCCTGCCAGAGCTTGGAAACCCGACATGCTGCACATCTGAAAGGTTCGCCAATAGCTTGGCGCGATGAGCGTTGATGTAGATCAACGTATATATGCCCGCATGCTGATTATGACTGCGAGTGTGAGGGGCACGGAACGGCGCACGTCAATCGGAGCTAACCTGGCTGTCGCTTGCCTGATTGCGCTCGCGTGCGCCGGTTGCAGTCAGGAAGCGCGCAACGTCGGGCCGACGGTGCCGCAGACCCGTCCACGTGACGGTGCCGATCCACGGATCGCGCTTTACCAGGCGAATGTCGATCAGGTGGCCCAGGGCGGCCGATACTTTGCCTGGTATGGTTGCCAGGCCTGTCATGGCGAGAGCGCGACGGGCGTGCGCAACCTCGCCGATGGCCAATGGCGGCACGGTGGCGATTTCGATCAGGTATTCGCGTCCATCGCCGACCGGCACGGGGCGTTGCGCTACGCCGTGCGGGTGCCGCCTGAGCAATTGTGGCAGCTTACCGCCTACGCGCGCGACCTGCCGCTCCACACGCCAGAAAAGCTGCATCGTCAGGCCGTCGATCAACGGGCGGAGCCGGTCGGTAACAGCTGGTCCGGGCCGCAATGATGAAGCGGCTTCCTGTCGGTGTGCTGCTCGCATTGGCGGGATGCTCGGGGGTCCAGTCCCCCTTGGCACCGAGCGGGCGGGAGGCGGATGCTCTGTTCTCCCTGTTCGGGCTGATGATGGTGGTTTGCGGCGCCGTCTACGTGCTGGTCATGGTCGGGCTCGGTTGGAGCTTGTGGCGCGTCTATCGCCGCCGCACCGTGGCGGCCGACTCCGTTTCGATCAGCGACCGCACGCTCGATCGCGGCGTCTGGATCGCGGCCGGCATCATCATCGTCGGGCTGACTACGCTGATCATCGGCAGCTTCATTGCCGACCGCGCGATGTTTCGGGCGCGAGGGCGCGACGCAATGCTGGTGCGCGTCACGGGGCATCAATGGTGGTGGCGCATCCAGTATCGCGATCCCGCAACAGGTTCCTGGATCGAGACTGCGAACGAACTGCACCTGCCGGTTGGCGGCACGACTCGAATGTCCCTCGGCTCCGCCGACGTGATCCACAGCTTCTGGGTGCCTAATGTCGCCGGCAAGCTCGACATGATTCCGGGGCGGCGCAACCTCCTGGACCTGACGCCCCGTCGGGAAGGCTGGTTCCGTGGCCAATGCGCCGAGTTCTGCGGCCTCCAACACGCTCACATGGCGCTTGATGTGAAGGTGGAAAGCCCGGCCGCGTTCAACGCCTGGCTCGCGGCACAGGCACGTCCCGCGATGACGCCCGGCAACGGCATCGCTGCCAGAGGCGCGTCCCTATTCGCCGGGTCCTGCGCAGCCTGCCATGTTGTCGGCGGCACGACTGCCCACGGACGGGCGGGGCCGGACCTGACCCATGTCGCCACCCGCCGGTCGATCGCGGCGGGGACGCTGGCGATGACACGCAACAATCTTCAGGGATGGATCGCGCAGCCCCAGGCCATCAAGCCGGGCACATCCATGCCGGCCGTGCCGATGAATCCGACCGATATCAATGCAGTCGCCGCTTACCTCGAGGGCCTGAAATGAAGGCGCCTGCCGACCGCCGCCTCCAGCTTGAGCAGACGTGGAGCGACAAGCCTGGCCTGTGGGGCTTCCTGACCACCGTTGATCACAAGCGGATCGCGGCGCGGTACATCGTCACGGCGATGCTGCTGATGTTTTTGGCAGGCATGTTGGCGCTCGACATGCGCTGGCAGCTGTCCGTTCCAGAAAACACGCGGATGACGCCGCAGCTCTTCAACGAAAGCTTTTCGTTGCACGGGTCGACGATGCTGTTCCTCGTGTCGGTGCCGCTGATGGAAGCGCTGGGGCTGTGGCTGGTGCCGCTGATGCTGGGGCAGCGAAACATGGCCTTCCCGCGGCTCTCGGCGTTCAGCTTCTGGTTGTATCTTGGCGGCGTGATGACCTTGTGGGTCGCCCATGCGCTCGACATCACCCCCGATCTTGGCTGGTTCGAGTACCCGCCCCTGTCCGGCCCGTCCTATTCGCCCGGCCATCGCGCCGACATCTGGGCGCAGATGATCACGTTCACGGAGGTCGCGGCGCTCGCGGCGTCGGTCAACATCGCCGTCACCATCCTTAAGATGCGCCCACCCGGCATGACCCTGGCGAGGATGCCCGTCTTTCTCTGGGCGCAGCTGATATCGTCGCTGATGACCATTCTCTCCATGCCCGCGATCATGCTGGTGACCAGCATGCTGATCGCAGATCGCATGGTCTCCACCCACTTCTTCGCGCCGGCAGGTGGCGGTGACGTGCTGTTGTTCCAGCACCTGTTCTGGTTCTTCGGCCATCCGGAGGTGTACATCATCTTCATTCCGGCGACCGGCTTCGTGTCCCAGATCGTTGAAACCTTTTCGAGGCGGCCATTGTTCGGCCATTCGGTGGTGGTGCTGGCGATCATGGCGATCGGCGCGCTCGCCTTTGGCCTGTGGGTCCACCACATGTTCGCGGTGGGGCTGCCGCGGCTCGGCAACAACTTCTACACCGCCGCGAGCATGGCCATCGCGCTGCCGGCCGGACTGCAGATCTTCTGCTGGATCGCGACCATGTGGAGCGGCCGGCCCTGGCTTGCCACGCCGATGCTATGGGTGATCGGGTTCATCGCGACATTCGTGATCGGCGGATTGTCGGGCATCATGACGGCGTCCGCCGCGCTCGACCTGCAACTGACGGATACTTACTTCATTGTCGCGCACTTCCACTATGTGCTGATCGGCGGCGCGATCTTCCCGCTGTTTGGCGCCTTTTGCTATTGGTACCCCAAGGCGACGGGGCGGCTGATGTCGGAACGCTGGGGCCGATGGGCGTTCGTGTTGATCGTGGGCGGGTTCAATCTCGGCTTCTTTCCCATGCACTTTCTTGGCCTGATGGGAATGCCGCGCCGCGTCTACACCTACCCACCCGGCATGGGCTGGGACCTGTTGAACCAGGTCGCGACCGCGGGCAGCGCCATCTCCGTACTGGGTGGCCTTGTGTTCGTCGGCAACGCCCTATGGAGCTTCTGGCGGGGCGAGCATGCGGGTTCCGACCCCTGGCGGGGGTCGACGCTGGAATGGGCGGGCCTGTCGCCGACACCGCCCTACAATCTTGCCTATACGCCGGCGGTGACCAGCCTGACACCGATGTGGAACGGGGGTGACCCGCTGCGCGCCTATGACGGCATCGCCCTGGAGCGGCGCGAGGTCCTGATCACGTCGGTCGCGGACGCGGCGCCCCTGTATAGGCAAAGAAGCGCATCGGCGTCGGTTTGGCCGTTCCTTTCCGCCATTGCTGTTACCGCCATGTTCCTCGGCAGCATCTTCACGCCCTGGGCGGTCGCGATCGGATCGGTGCCGATTGCCGCGGCGCTGATCGGCTGGTTCTGGCCGCAGCGCGAGCGCACGATGACCGGCCTGTTAAGGAAGCGCAGATGATTGGGATCCAGCCTGCCGACCCAAGGCCGGTGGAGATCGTCGGCGACCTGTCCGGCCTGCCCGCCAGCGCGAATGGCGCGCGCAACGTGGTATGGTGGGGCAATATCGGCTTCATGTTGATCGAGGGCACCGGCTTCGCGCTCGCGATCGCGGCCTATCTGTATCTCGCGACGCAGGCGCCGCACTGGCCACCGCCGGGCGATGCGGTGCCGGGCCTGTTGTGGAGTTCGATCTTCACCGTCGGACTGCTGCTGAGCGCGATCCCGAACCTGTGGGTGCGCCGGCGGGCGCTGGCCAAGGACTCCCGCGGGGTCCGGGCAGGCGTGCTTGCCATGTCGATCATCGGCGCGCTGCTGCTGATCCCGCGCGCGATCGAGTTCTCCCATCTGGGCGTCAAATGGTACACCGACGGCTATGGCTCGGTGCTGTGGCTGTTGCTGGTGCTGCACACCTCGCACGTCATCACCGACCTGGGCGACACGGTAGTGCAGGCCGTGTGGCTATTCACGCATGAGATCGGCGAGGACCAGTTTGCCGACGTGGAGGACAACGCCAACTACTGGACGTTCGTGGTCGTGACCTGGCTGCCGGTGTTCGCCGTCATTCATGGCGTGCCGAGGCTGACATGAGCGTCCGCGTCCGCACCTGGATCGCGGTGACGGTTCCGCCGATCGCCTGGTTCCTGTTCGAACAAGGGCTGTCCGCGCTTCTCCACATCGCGTGCGGGCAGGTGATGGTCGGGCTGATCTGGGGCGCGGCGAGCCTGATCGCCTGCGCAGTCGCGTTCCGCCTCGCCTGGCCGCTTCGAACCCACGCCGATACGCTTGCCGACCCTTGGCTGGCGCGGCTGGCCCTGATCGGTGCGGGGTTCTTTTCGCTGGCCATCCTGTTTCAGTCGCTCGCGATCCTGATGGTGCCGCCATGCGTGCGGTGAGAGCCGCCGCCTTTGCGACGGTTCTGCTCGCCGCGCCTGCGCTGGGCCACAACACGGGGACGCCGCACACCGAGGCGCCAGGCTGGACGTGGGACCCGACGATCACCGCGCCGCTTCTGCTTAGCGCGCTGGTGTTCTGGACCGGTTGGCGACGGCTCACCGCCCGATCGGCTCGTGGGATGCCGGGTTTGCGGAGACGCGCCTTGTTGTTCGCGGCGGGGTGGCTGGTGACCGCCGCCGCCTTGGTGTCCCCCCTGCATGAGGCCGGTGAGAGGTCCTTTGCGGCGCACATGCTGGAACATGAACTGCTGATGCTGGCGGGCGCGCCACTGCTGGTGCTGTCGGAGCCGCTTGCGGTGATGCTGTGGGCGTTCCCGCCGCGCGGTCGCCAGGCCCTGGGCGGCCTTGCACCGGGCGCGGTCAGGGACGCATGGCGGATGCTGACCTCTCCCGTATCGGCCACGCTGTTACAGGCGGCGGCTTTGTGGCTGTGGCATGCGCCAGCGCTGTTCGACCGTGCGCTGGCGAGCGATGGCTGGCACGTGGCGCAGCACCTGACCTTCCTCGTCGCAGCGCTGGTGTTCTGGAGCGCGATGCTGGCCCGCCGCACGCCTGACGGCATCGCCGCCCTGTGTCTCGTCGTGACGTCGATCGTGTCCGGAACGCTCGGCGCCTTGATGGCCTTTGCCACAAGCCCCTGGTACGCGGGATACGCCCGGCTCGGCATGGCGCCGTTCGGACTCACCCCGGCGGAGGACCAGCAGTTCGCCGGATTGCTGATGTGGGTTCCAGGCGGACTGGTCCATGCAGCCGCCGCCCTTGTGATCATGCGCCGCTTACTGCGCGACAAACCCGAGGAGGTGGCCCATGCCGTCTAGCCTGCGTTGGCTTGCCGCTCTGGTTTTGCTCGCGGTAGCTGGGGCCATCGCCTCGGGCGCAGTGCTCTACGTGGAAACGCGTCACAGCAACCAGATGCGTGCGGAGGCGATCACCGGCGGTAACAGCGACGCGGGCAGTAGCATTATCGCACGGGTCGGATGCGGAAGCTGCCACATCATACCCGGCATCACTGGCGCAACCGGGCGGGTCGGCCCCTCTCTACAAGGGATCGCGACCCGGGCGACGATTGCAGGCGTTCTGTCCAATGACCCTTCACAGATGCGGCGATGGTTCAAGCATCCGCAATCGGTGCTTCCCGGCAACGGCATGCCCGATCAGCCGATCACCGACCGGGAAGCGCGCGACGTTGCAGCCTATCTATACACGCTGAAGCATTGAAGCGGCGCGGTCGCCTCAGCCAATCTCGGCCGAGGTGACCGGCGTGTAGCGCGGTACCAACAGGTGGATGACCAGCAACGCCACCAGATAGGCGCCGGACGCGACCGCAAAGATCGGGCCGTAGCTGCCGAGCGTGCCAAGAATAGTGCCCGCGAACTTGGCCATCAGCATGCCCCCGATCGCCCCCGACAGTCCGCCAAGCCCGACAACCGAACCGGACCGCCCGCGGGGGAACAGATCGCCCGGGATTGCGTAGACATTGGCCGAAAAGCCCTGGTGACACGCGCAGGCAAGGCCGATCGCCAGGACCGCCCACCACATCGACGGCGCGTGCGCCGCAAAGGCGACCGGCAGCGCGAACAGCGCACACACGAACATGGCCGTCTTGCGCGCCCGGTTAGGCGTCCGTCCGCGTGCCAGCAGCCGTGACGAAAACCAGCCGCCACCCACTGATCCCACGTCCGCCAGCAGGTACACCGCAATGAGCGGTGGCCCATAGTCGAGCATCTTCACCTGGTATTGGCGATTGAAGAAGTCCGGCAGCCAGAACAGGAAGGTCCACCAGACCGGGTCGATCAGGAAACGCCCGAGGATGTACGCCCAGGTCTGACGCAGGCGGAGCAGCGTGCGCCACGGGATCGGCCGCTGCGTTTCCAGCGGCTCGGCCTCGATCCATGCGCGCTCCTCGGCGGACAACGTGGGATGCTGCGCCGGGGTACGATAGAAGAGCAGCCACGCGGCCAGCCACACCACCGTCAGCAGCCCGGTGGCGACAAAGGCCATGCGCCAGCCAAAGCTGACGGCGATGATCGGCACGATCAGCGGGGTGATGATCGCGCCGATGTTCGATCCGGCGTTGAAGATTCCGATTGCAAATGCCCGCTCGCGCTTGGGAAACCATTCGTTGGCCGCGGCCAGCGCGGACGGGAACGTGCCTGCCTCTCCGATCGCCAGCGGTACGCGCGCGATCAGCATCCCGGCGGTGGAGGTGAAGGCGGCATGGAGCACATGCCCGATCGTCCACAACGTCACCGCCACCGTGTAGCCGACCCGCGCCCCGAACCTGTCCACGAACCGCCCGAACAGCAGGTACGCGACGCCATAAGCGCCCTGAAACCAGATCGCGAGATCGGCATAACCCGCCTCACTCCAACCATAGCGCGCCTGAAGGTCGGGCTTCAGCGTCGGCAGCACCAGCCGGTCGATGTAGCTCAGCACCACCGCCGAAAACAGCAGCGCGCAGATGATCCAGCGCACCCGCCCCGCGGGCTTGCGGGCTGCGGTTTCGGGCTCGCTCACCAGTCGAACATCGTGCCGTCTTCCAGCCGGTTCACCGGCAGGAAGGCACGCTTGTATTCGTATTTGGCCGCGAGCTCCTCGTCGATGTCGACGCCCAGCCCCGGCAAGTCGCCCGGATGCATCATGCCCTGGTCAAAGGTGTAAGCGTGGGGGAAGACCGCGTCCGTCTCCGCGGTGTGCGGCATGTGCTCCTGAATGCCGAAATTGGGCAGCGACAGGTCGAAATGCAGCGCCGCCGCCATGCACACCGGCGACAGGTCGGTGGCGCCGTGGCAGCCGGTTCGAACATTGTGCATGGCCGCAAAGCTTGCCAGCCGGCGCAGGTGGGTGATGCCGCCAGCATGCACCACGGTTGCGCGAATATAGTCGATCAGCTGTTCCTCGATCAGCTGCTTGGCATCCCAAACCGAGTTGAAGATCTCACCCACGGCCAGCGGCGTGGTGGTGTGCTGACGGATCAGGCGGAAGTTGGCCTGGTTTTCGGCCGGGGTCGCATCCTCGATCCAGAAGGGGCGATAGGGCTCCAGGTCCTTGCCCAGGCGCGCCGCCTCGATCGGGGTCAGGCGATGGTGGACATCGTGGAGCAGGTGCACGTCCCAGCCCAGTACCTCTCGAGCGCGCTCGAACACGGGAACAACCGATCGCAAATACTTGGACGTCGACCAGACATTCTCCGTCGGCAGGTCCGCATCAGCAGGCTCGTAGAAGTCACGGTGCTTCGACACGCCATAGGTGCTGGCAAGACCCGGCACTCCGGATTGGAGGCGGATCGCCTTGTAACCCTTCTCGGCACTACGCTGAGCACTCTCGATCGTCTCTTCCAGCGTCGCACCGTTTGCATGGCTGTAGACCAGCACACCGTCACGGCTCGCGCCGCCAAGGAGCTGGTACACGGGCAGCCCCGCGACCTTGCCCTTGATGTCCCACAAGGCGGTGTCGACCGCGGCAATGGCGCTCATTGTTACCGGCCCGCGGCGCCAATATGCGCCCTTGTACAGGAACTGCCAGATATCCTCGATTCGGTGCGCGTCCCGCCCGATCAGGCACGGCACGACATGGTCGGTGAGGTAGGAAGCAACGGCGAGCTCACGCCCGTTGAGCGTTGCATCACCAAGACCATAGATCCCCTCGTCCGTCTCGATCTTGAGCGTGACGAAGTTTCGGCCCGGAGAGGTGAGTATGACGCGGGCGCCAGTGATCTTTGGCATGCGATAGCCTTATCTGGTGAGCGGAAGGACAGCCGCCCGGCATCCCTTCCGGCTCGCATGGTTGCAAGAGGGGCGGGAGGCGGCAAGTGGTACGTGCAGGCCCACTTGGCGCGACTGGCGTGAGGCGAGAGTGAAAGGGCCCGCATTCATCCCCGTCACTTCGGGTTCCCGGGCGCGAACGGCACCTGTCGCGCCTTGTACCAGGCAAGATCATGTTCGGGCGGCACTGCGCCCGGCGGCAGCGGCAGGCCGTTGATCGAGCTCCAATATGCAATGCTCGCATCTCTCCACCAGCGCGCGTCAGCTTCCTGGATTTGCAGCAGCGCTGCGGTTTGCGCGTGGCGGTCCGGGTCGACCAGGGGCGCCAGCGCGGCCCATTGCCGGCGCAGGTCCGCCACATAAGCGACGCCCCGATCATAATGCGCCACCATCTCCGCCCACAGCGTCCGGCCCGATTGCATGCGATAGTCCCAGGGCAGGTGGTGAAACCAGAGCAGCAGCGGCTCCGGCGTGGTTGCCGGGTTCGCAAGGCGGCGCGCGATGTCCGGCGCGTATTGCGCGACCGCGTTGCTGCCCGTCCGGGTCCGGTCAAAGCCGATCCCTGCCCGGTTCGCGCGATGGTAATATACCGGGTTCCATTCGGGCCGCGCCAGGTCCGAAATCCAGGGCGCCGGCCCATAATGGTGCCCGGTGCCCATCAGGTGTGCGAGGCCTAGCGGCGCCATGTAATCCACCGCCGCCTCCCGAGAGCCCGCCATCATCGCTGTGACCGGCCCGACCAGCCGCGGGTCGGTGCCGAAGGTTTCCCCCACCCAATCGCGCGCGATGGCGTCCGGGTCAGCCGCCGGATCCCAGGCGAGCCGGCCAAAGGCGTACCAGTTCGCCTGGTCGAAGATCGAGCCGGTCCAGGTGCGGCTTTGGCCGATATTGGCGACCCCCGCGAGCCCGCTCAGCCGCTCGCCCGCAACCACCTGCCCCACGCTTCGCCCACGGCCGGTGTCTGCCCGCAATGCTTCGGCGAACAAGGGCCCAAGGTAAACGAGGTGCGTGTTGAAACCGAGATACTCCTTGGTGATCTGCAGCTCGGGCATCAGGGCGGTCCTGGGCATCGCCCCGAACAGCGGGTGAAACGGTTCGCGCGGCTGGAAGTCGATGGGGCCGTTCTTGACCTGAACGATGACGTTGTCGGCGAAGCGGCCGTCTAGCGGCTTGAACTCCGTATAGGCCTGCTTGGCGCGGTCCTCCGGGTCGGTTTCGGCGTACACGAACGCGCGCCACATCACGATCCCGCCATGCGGACGGACGGCGGCCGCCAGCATGTTCGCGCCATCGGCATGGGTGCGCTTGTAATCGCGCGGGCCAGGCTGTCCTTCGCTGTTGGCCTTCACCAGGAAGCCGCCGAAATCGGGGATCGCGCGCCAGATCTCGTCCGCCTTGGCGCGCCACCATGCGGCGACCTGAGGGTCGAGCGGATCAGCCGTCTTCAGCCCGCCCAGCTCCATCGGCGCGGTGAACCGGGCGGACAGGTAGACGCGAATGCCATAGGGACGGAACACATCCGCCAACGCCGCCGCCTTTGCGATATACGGCGCGGTCAGGCTCTCAGCCTTCGCGTTCACGTTGTTGAGAACAGTGCCGTTGATGCCGAGTGAGGCGTTGGCGCGGGCATAGTCGGTGTAGCGCGGGTCCTTAAAGGCAGGCAGCGTCCACCAGTCCCATAGCGACTGGCCCGCATACCCCCGCTCCACCACGCCATCGAGATTGTCCCAATGGTTCAGGACGCGCAGCTTGAGCTTTGGCGCGGACCTGATCGTGATGCCCGTGATCGGTCGGCCGAGCTGGATCTGCTGTATCAGGGCGAATGTGCCGTAAAGCACACCCGCCCCGGTGTTGCCGGCGACAACCGTGACTGGCTGGCCGTCGACCGTGGTCGATCGGATCAGATAACCCTCATCCCCCAAGCCGCGCAGGTCTAGCCGCAGCCGAGCAATGGCGGGCGACCCGCCTGGCGTCCCCAGCACTACGCTGCGTGGGACGGTCGCCGTCGAACTCGGTGTATCGCCCAGGATCTGAGCGGTCGCCCGGTTCAGTTCCGCGGCGGCGGTCTGGACGCGGACATCGTCGGAATCGGACCAGTGGATAGCAGCGACGGTGGGGCGCACCTGATCCAGTGCGGCCTGTGGCAGTCGACGGTACCGCAACCAAAGGTCATAGCCGTCATCCGCAACGGCAGCCGTGGATGGCAGCAGTAGCGCAGCCGCCATCAACCAGAACAGCATCGCCCAGCGACCAAACAGCCTCAGCATCCTCATCCTCTCCGCGGTCGCGTCGTCAGGTGCGCTACCTTGAACTGTGATGATAGTCACATCGATCTGGCTGATACCGCGTCAGAGCCGAACATGCGAACATACAGATGGCCTTCGGCGCGGTTTGCAACTCGCGACCGTTCCAGCGCGATCTGAAAGGCAAATCCGACTGATCTCCGGGAGCGGTTTGCCCGGGCAGAGCGGGTTGGCAACCGCCTGGCAAGCCGGCCTTTGGTCGCGGAGATGGGACGGGTCCCGCCCTTCCCTAGCGCGATGTTGCAGAGTTCGTCCCGATCCCGTTACTCTGACCCTGACGACGGAGGGCACATGGAAACGATCGGCCGCGACCTGCGCGAAATGCAGCGTATCCCCTTGCAGCCCGCCCATGTCGCCGCGATCCGGGAAACGGGAACGCAGCGGCTATATCAAAAAGGCGACATGCTGGCCGAAATCGGCGCTCCGGCCGATCGCTTCGTCTATGTCGAAGAGGGCGAGGTAGAGGTCGTGAACCCGTTCACCGGCGACCGGCTGGTTCCCTCCACGCTCGGTCCGACGCAATTCATGAGCGAGATCGCCTTGTTGTCGGGCGGTAGTTGGTCCCTGCCCATGAGGGCGGCAGTCGACACGCTGGTAACCGAAGTGCCACGCCCCGACATGCTGCGGCTGATGTCCGCGATACCGGAAATGTCGGACATCATCATCACGGTGCTGGCCGCACGTCGGCGCAGGCAGCTCGATACGGGCGACGGCATGCTCGTGCTGGTGGGCGAGGACGATGACCGCGCCGTAAGAAGAGTGGCGGAGTTCGCCGCGCGCAATCGCGTGCCGTACCGCTCCTACCCCATTGGCAGTCCGGAGGCGGCCGTGGTTGCGACGAGCTGTGGCACGGAGCCGGAGAGCCCGGCCGTCGTGTTCGGCCGCGACCTGGTCGTGGCTGATCCGAACCCGGAGAAAGTAGCGCGGTTGCTCGGGCTCGATCAGGATCTACCCGAAGAGGACGCGTTCGACGTGCTGATCGTCGGCGCTGGGCCTGCGGGCGTGGCGGCGGGCGTCTATGCCGGGGCGGAAGGGCTTCGCGCGCTGGTTGTCGACGATACCGCCATTGGCGGGCAGGCCGGCACCTCCAGTCGTATCGAGAACTACATGGGCTTTCCGACCGGTATTTCCGGCGCGGACCTCGTCTGGCGTGGCGAGGTGCAGGCGATGAAGTTCGGCACCCGGTTTGTCATGCCGCGGCGGGTCGCCTCGCTCGAGCAGTTGGACGATGGCGGCTTTTGCGCGACCTTCGCGAACGAACAACGCGTGCGGGCGAGTGCCGTGGTTGTAGCGACCGGAGTCCAGTATCGCCGCCTGCCGATTGACCGGCTGGCCGAATTCGAAGGTGCGGGCATCTACTATGCCGCAACCGAGAACGAGGCGCGGTTCTGCCGCGACAGCGAGGTGCTGGTGATCGGCGGCGGCAATTCAGCGGGACAGGCGGCGATGTTCCTAAGCCGGGCGGCGCGGCACGTCAGGTTGCTGGTTCGCGGCGACACACTCGCGACGTCCATGTCGGATTATCTGTCGAGCAGGCTGGAAGCGGATCCGGCGATTACCATCGAATATGGTTCCTACGCGGCCGAGCTGCATGGTGGCGAGGCGCTGGAGGGGGTGACGATCCGGACCCGGAACGGTGACCGCCATGTGGAAACCTGCGCCATGTTCATCATGGTCGGCGCCGCGCCAAATACGAGCTGGCTGTCGGAACTGGTCGCCCTCGACGACAAGGGATTCGTGCTGACCGGGCGGGAGGCCGGTGGATCATCCACCTTTGCGACCTCGCGACCGGGGATTTATGCCGTGGGCGACGTCCGCGCGGGGTCGGTCAAGCGGGTCGCCTCCTCCGTCGGTGAGGGGTCGGTGGTGATTTCCAAGGTGTGGGAACACGTGCGCCAATAGCAGTGCGCGGGGCAGGCCAGCTGCCCCGCGCATCGTCCCGGCGGTCAGCCCTCGATGAAGGCGAGCAGATCGGCGTTGATCTGTGCGCCATGGGTTACCGGCATACCGTGCGGGTAACCCGGATAGGAAATCAGCTTTGCCCCCGCCACGATCTGGGCCGAAAGCTTGCCGGTCGTCGCAAACGGAACGACCTGATCATCCTCACCATGCAGCACAAGCGTCGGCACCGAGATCGCCTTCAGGTCGTCGGTGAAGTCGGTTTCGGAGAAAGCCTTGATCCCAAGAATATGGGCCAATGCGCTGCCCATCATGCCCTGTCGCCACCAGTTCAGCCGAACCGCTTCCTTCACGTCCGCGCCCTCTCGATTGTAGCCGAAGAACGGCAGGGTGAAATCGTAGAAGAAGGCGGAGCGGTTGGTAGCGGTCTGTTCGCGCACCATGTCGAAGACGTCGATCGGCACGCCATCCGGGTTGTTCGGCCCCGCTACCATGATCGGCGCCACCGCGCTCACCAGCACTGCCTTTGCGACGCGACCGGGCTTTGCACGAGCGACGTAGCGCGCGACTTCACCACCCCCGGTCGAATGGCCCACATGCACTGCACCCTGCAGGTCGAGGGCATCGGTCAGGGCAATCACGTCGTCGACGTAAGTGTCCATGTCGTGACCCGTAGCGGACTGGGTCGAGCGGCCGTGTCCGCGCCGGTCATGCGCGATCACGCGATACCCCTTCTGGACAAAGAACATCATCTGCCCATCCCAGTCGTCGGAGCTGAGCGGCCAGCCATGGTGGAACATGACAACGGGCGCATCCTTTGCCCCCCAGTCCTTGTAGAAGATCTCGGTTCCGTCGGTGGTGGCGATGGTCGGCATGTGGTGTTCCTTCAATTGCAGGGTGCTACGCGGTACAACAAAGGCAGATCAGGCGGCGTCGACGAGGACGACCTCAGCATCGTCGATAGCTGTGACGCGAAGCAAGGCCTCCTGGCTGATGGCAGCGCCATCGCGGGCGTTCAGGCGGGTTCCGTTGACGTCAATGACGCCGCTGGCGGGAACGAGATATCCGTGCCGGTCTGCGCCGAGCGGGTACTCGGCCGTCTCACCTGCCTTCAACGTCGCACCGATAATACGGGCATCGGTACGGATAGGCAGCGCATCCGTGTCCTCCGCAAACCCGCTGGCCAGCGTGACGAACCGGCCCGAGCACTCGCCCTTGGGAAAGGGCTTGGCACCCCATGACGGGGCCTGGCCGCGAGTCTTGGGCTCGATCCAGATCTGGAAAATGCGGGTGGTGCCAGGTTCCCGGTTATACTCGGAATGGCGGACGCCCGAACCCGCGCTCATCACCTGCACATCGCCAGCTTCGGTGCGGCCGGTATTGCCCAGGCTGTCCTGATGGGTGATCGCCCCTTCACGGACATAGGTGATAATCTCCATGTCGCTGTGCGGATGCGGCGGAAAACCGGTGCCGGCCCCGATGGTGTCATCGTTCCACACCCGCAGCGCACCCCAGTTCATGCGGGCGGGATCATAGTAGCTGGCGAACGAGAAATGGTGCTTGGCATCAAGCCAGCCATGGTTGGCTCCACCAAGCGTTTCAAAGGGGCGGCGGTCGATCATCGGTCTGTCTCCAGGAAGCGTGTTGCTCCGATGACCTGAAGATGGGCCACGATCGGACTTGACGAAATGGCAAGGTTGGCATTTCATCCTTTCCGAAAATGGTGAAACGTCTTCCCGATCTCGAGGCATGGGCGATCTTCGCCAAGGTTGCCGAACAAGGCTCCTTCTCAGGTGCTGCGCGTGCACTGGGCCTCTCCGACCCGACCGTGTCCAAGGCGATCAGCCGCCTGGAAGCGCGGCTCGGCTTCGCGCTGATCGCCCGCACGTCGCGCCGCCTTGCGTTGACGGAGGCCGGACGGAGCGCCCTCGATCGCGCCACCCGCATCTTGCAGGAGGGCGAAGCGGTCGAGGAGGAGGCGGGTGAGCAGACCACCGCGCCGCGGGGCCGGATTCGGGTAAGCGCGCCCATGTCGTTCGGCATCGCCTATCTCGGGTCGACGCTGCCGGCGTTCCTGCAGGCTTATCCGGATATTTCAGTCGACTTCGCGCTCAGCGATCGCAAGGTCGACCTGATCGCCGAAGGATTTGATCTGGCGCTTCGGATCGCCAGCCTGGACAACTCGTCGCTATTGTCGCGCCGCCTGTGCTCCGTCCGCCTTCTGTTGGTCGGTGCACCGGCTTACTTCGAGAGGCACGGCTGGCCGACGCACCCGGCCGAGTTGGTGCGGCATTGCGCATTGGCCTATACTGGCGGCACCTCGCGCGGGGTCTGGCGCTTCAGCCACCCTGGATTTGGCGAAGAAAGCGTTGAGCCGCCCGTCCGGATCTGGACGGATAATGCCGACCTGCTGAACCCTGCCCTGCTTGCCGGACAAGGGCTCGCCATCCAGCCCGAATTTTTGGTCTGGCGCGAATTGCGGGATGGCAAGCTGGCGGTGGCCATGCCCGATTGGTCGGTCACGCCACTCGGCCTACACCTCGTCATGCCGCCCAGCCCCCTGCGACCCCTGCGGGTGCAGGTGTTGATCGACCATCTGGCGCGCGAACTCAGCCGAGCGCCCTGGGCCAACTAGCCTGGGGAAATAGGATCGCCCGAACGCGCGCTGCCGTCGATGGGACAGCAGCCGCGCGTACACTGGGTCAGGTTGTCGACGACAGCCGGATCACCGGCATGGGCAATGGCGATTAACGGACGACCACAAAAATCGCGAGCCACAGGAACGCACTCGCCGGAACAGCCAAAAGCGTTCCGTGCGCCCCGAACGGGTACCGCCGCTGATTGCTGGTTCCTTGCACGAGCAGTCCTCTCCATTATGATTGTTATTTGGATAATGTACCGATGCGGGACAGGTTGTCCAGCATACCGGAAGCATGAATCTTCGGATTGGGCACAAAAGATGCGGCTGCTTATTCCCGCTTGCGCCCCATGCCGCGCTCGCGCCCCCAGATTACTGCGCCGCTTCGCCGGTTCGTACCGATCTTGGCATAAAGCCGGGCAACGTGGTTACGCACCGTGTGGCGCGAAATCGCGAGCCGATCCGCAATGGTCGCGTCATCCAGATCGTCGCAAATCAGCTCCAGTATCTCACGTTCACGGGACGTGAGGTCGACGGGCACTGAATGTGAAGCGGGCCTGCGAAGCGTTGCCAGCTTGTCCAGGATGGAGCGGCTAAGCCAGCTTGCGTCCCGCAACACTTCGTCGATTGCTTCGCCTAGTTGCGCCTCGCTCCGGCGGCGGTCCGTGACGTCCTGGAACACCCAGAGCACACATGGCGCATGGTGAACATGGATCGTTTCCGCGGAGATCAGGCATTCTACGGGCGAACCAGACTTGGACGACAGCTTCGCCGTCACTCCGCGGACTGAGCCCTGTTGCTTGATCGCTGCCTCCGCTGCTGCGCGTTCGTCAACGTCATTCCATAGCCCGAGCTGATCGATCTTATGGTTCAGCGCGTCGGCATCGTGGCCCGTGAGCTCGCGGAATGCGCCATTGATGCCCGTGATCCGACCGTCGTCACCGCGCGTGATCGCCATTGCCACGGGTGCCATGTCGAACACGGCCTGGAGATGCTGTTCGCTCGCCGCCAGCGCCTGCTCCGCCTGCCGCCTGGGCTCCAGGTCGGCAAAGGTGAGAAGAAGCGCGTCATCATCCGTCACGTCGATCGGCTGGCCCGCGAAGACGACTAGCCGACGCCCGCCATCGGCGACCAGCAACTCGGCATCGGTCTGCGGCACCACCTCCCCAGCCTCGATGCTCTGGCGGATGGCGGGCGCCTTTGCTTCACCGCCTAACAGGTCCAATCCGAACAAGGTGCGCCCGACCAGTTGTTCCGATGTGAACTGCGTCAGCGACAGAAAGCCCGGATTGGCCTGCACAACGCGCAGATCGCGCGACCGCACAACCAGGGCGGGGGCCGGATTGGCCTGGAACATCGCCTTGAACCGGGCCTCCGCATCGTAGCGCTTCGAAACGTCGCTTAAGACAAGCGCCAGGAAGTCGGGCTCGCCATCATCCACGTCCATCGTGACGTCGCGCACCTGATGCACCCAGCGCGCTTCATTATCGCCAGCAGGCGCGACCTCCACCACCATGTCGGGCAGGGGCTCGCCCGCCAACAAGCGGAACAGCGGGTATTCGCGGCGCTTCAGCGGGTGGTGATCTTCCGACCACATCGTGAAACGCTCGGCATACTCCTCTGCCGTCGCGCCCAGGTCGGCCGCTTCGCGAACGCCGTGCATGGCCAGCGCTGCCCCGTTCACGCTCAGGATCACGCCCGTGGGGTCAAGCAGGATCACCCCATCGAGCAACTGTGCCATCAGCTGCTCCAGATGACGCATTGTGGGGTGCTGATCGGCAGGACTGGCTTGTCTGGTCATGGCGGTTCAACCGCGCGACACGGCCCGCCGTTCCGCCATTCGGTACTATGCCGCCTGGTACATCCGTACTAGCCGCAGCCGGAATGCCCGCGGCGCTGCTTTGAACATCCGACGGCGCTGGCCCGTTCTGATTGCTCCAGTGATAGCGTGAAAGGAACGGCCATGGGTCTCATCATACTTCTAGTAGTCGGCGGGCTGATCGGCTGGGTCGCCAGCATGATCATGCGAACCGACGGGCAGCAAGGCATCTTCCTCAACGTGATCGTCGGCATCGTCGGCGCGCTTCTTGCCGGGTTCATCCTGACGCCGTTGATCGGCGGTGCGCCCATCACCAGCGGCGTGCTCAACATCCAGTCGATCCTGGTGTCGCTGCTCGGCGCGATCGTGCTGCTCGCGATTGTGAACCTGTTTCGCCGCGGTGCGGTTCGTTAAAGCAAGGAATACCCATCATGACCCAACATCAGGCATCGGCACTGTTCGACACCCAGGCGGAGGCACAGGCAGCCGTCGCGGACCTTCGCACCGCGGGGGTGCCCGACCAGGCCCTCTCGGTACTCACCCAACGCGGCGGCGTGACCACCACGTCCGACGTCGACGGTAGCGTCACCGACGAGGATCACGGCAACGTGCTGCGCGGCATCTTGGGCGGTGGCGCACTCGGCGCTGGCCTCGGCGTCGCGGCGTTGGCCATTCCCGGCGTCGGACCGCTGGTCGCGGCAGGTGCCATTGCGGCGTCCGCCGTTCCCGGTGCGATGGCGATCGGCGCCGCCGCGGGTGCGGCTGCTGGCACGTTGAATGAAACGCTCGTGAAGCACGGCATCAGCGAGGATGACGCGAGCTATTATGGCGACCGGCTCGACAAGGGCGGCGTACTTGTCACGGTGGATCCGAGCACCAGCGGCGTGTCGGCCGAAGCGGCGGCGGACATCCTGTACCGGAACGGCGGCCACAACGCGGGACGCTCGCGCGTTTCGACGTACTGAACGACCATGGCTGAGCTTGGGCCGGGGAAGCTGAGGCTCCCCCGGCCCTTGCGCGTCCCGCTACCATGATGCTGAAATCCCGTTGTGACAAAGGCGCGGGGAAACGCTGGCGCGACGACGCGTTATCAACCTGCACAAGACTGGACGGCTTACTCCGATCCAGCAACGCTCTTGGAGGACTCATGACCGCTCGCTTCTATGCCGCTCCCCTTCTTGCACTCGCCGTGTCGGGATGCGGCCTGAACAGCGTCCCGGTCGCCCAGGAAAATGCCAAGGCACGCTGGGCCGATGTTCAGAATGAATACCAGCGCCGCGCCGACCTCATTCCCAATCTGGTCGCAACCGTGAAGGGCTATGCCAAGCAGGAGTCCGACGTGCTGATCGGCGTCACCCAGGCCCGCGCCGGCGCAAGCCGGGTGCAGCTATCCGGCGACGACCTGACCGACCCGGCCAAGATGCAGCAATTCGAGCGCGCGCAGGGAGCGGTGACGCTGTCGCTGCAACGACTGCAGGAGGCCTATCCCGACCTGAAGTCGAACCAGAACTTCCTGTCGCTGCAATCGCAGCTGGAAGGGACGGAGAACCGCATCACCATCGCACGGCGCGATTATAACGGAGCAGTGCAGGCGTATAACACCCGCATCCGCACCTTCCCCGACGCGATCGGGGCCAAGATCTTCCATGGCGCGCAACCGATGGTGCCATTCCAGGCCACCGCGCCGGGTGCAGACACGGCCCCGTCCGTAAGCTTCGGGAATGCGAGCTGAGCGGGCACATGCGCTTGGTCGTGAGGTTTGGCCTCTGGTGGCTGGCGTTCCTGTCCTTTGTCGCCTGCCTCGGCGTTCCCGCCGTTGCGCAGAGCTTTCCCAAGTTCACGGGCTTCGTGGTCGACACCGCGAACGTGCTGCCCGCGGATCAGGAAGCGGCGCTGACGAAGCGGCTCGACGACCTGCAACGGCGGACGGGGCACCAGTTGGTGGTCGCCACCATCCCCGACCTCGGCGGCTACACGATCGAGGATTATGGCTATCGCCTGCTGCGCACCTGGGGCGTCGGCCTGAAGGGGGCGGACAACGGCGCCATCCTGATCGTCGCCCCGACCGAGCGCAAGGTCCGGATAGAGGTTGGCTATGGCCTGGAGCCCTGGCTGACTGACGCCTTTTCCAGCGTGATCATCAACCGGACGATCATCCCCCGCTTCAAGGCAGGCGACGTTCCGGGCGGCATTGTCGCGGGCGCGAACGCGGTGGCCGATCAACTTGCGCTTCCTGAAACGGATGCGCGCGGCAAGGTGGCGGCGGCGGCTGCGGAATATGATCGCACTCATCGGCAGGCCAGCACCAACAGCCAGGGCGGAATTCCGATCGGGCTGATATTCTGGCTGGTGGTGATCGGGTTCTTCGTTCTTCCCTTTCTCACCCGTCGTCGCAATCGCGCGGCGCCATGGGGTCGTGGCTATCGGCGTGGCGGTGGCGGGGGCACCCTCCCCATCGTGCTGTGGTCGATCGCGAGTGGCCTCGGGAACTCGGGACGGTCGAGCGGCGGCTGGGGCGGCGGTGGTTTCGGTGGCGGATCGAGCGGTGGCGGCGGCGGCTGGACGGGCGGCGGCTTCAGCGGCGGTGGCGGTGGATCGGGCGGCGGCGGTGGCGCGTCCGGGAGTTGGTGATGCACTTATCTGAAAGCGACCACGCGCTCGTGGCCGAGGCCGTGACCCGGGCCGAACAGGCAACCGACGGGGAGATTGTCACGATCGTCGCTGCGCGATCCGACAAATATGGCGACGTGGCGACCCACTGGGCGCTGCTTGCCATGCTATCCTTGCTAGCCGCGTTCGTGATCTGGCCCACCTTGCCGGAATGGCTCTACCTGCAGGTGTCTGGCGACTGGTCGTCGTCCGTTGCGGCACGGTCGCTGTACGAGGTGGTGCTCCTGACCGCCGCTCTTGTGTTCGTCGTCGCCTGGGCACTTTTGCGCTGGGCGCCGTTGAGGATGGCGTTGACCCCGCCGCCGACAAAGGCGCGCCGCGTACACCGGGCCGCCCTGTCCCTATTTCGCGCCACGGTGGAGCGCCGCACGCGCGCCGCCACCGGCGTCCTCCTCTATGTGTCTCTGGCAGAGCACCGGGCAGAGCTGGTCGCGGAAGCGGCCATCCACTCCCGTGTCGATCAGGAGGTTTGGGGAGAGGCCATGAACGCGTTGGTCAGCCAGATACGCGACGGCCGCCCCGGACAGGGCATCGCCGATGCCGTTGCGCAGGTAGGTATTGTGCTGGCGGAGCATTTTCCGCGCGGCGCCAACGACACAAACGAGCTTCCGGACCGCGTGATCGAGCTCTGATCCGTACCGGGACGACTGGGTCAGCTCGGGCTTTCCTGGCCAAGGGTCGACAGCTCGGCCGGCCGCACTTCGTGGATCAGCTGCTCCATCCCGCACTGCTCGGGTGATTTGTCGGGCCGCCAACGCAACAGCTTTGTTCCATGCCGAAAACGGTCGCCCGTGACCTGATCATAGACTACTTCCACGACCAGTTCGGGCTTTAGTGGTTCCCACTCGCTCTCGGCGCCGTTGTTCCAACGGCTCGGCCCGCCCGGTGCCTTGCCAGTGAAGCCTTGCGCCCCGATCAACGGCTCCAGCTTGTGCAGCAGCGCCTTGCGCTCGCCAGCGGTCATGCCTGATGTGAAGCCAACATGGTTCAGTCGGCCGGAGTCATCATACAGGCCCAGCAACAGCGACGCGACGCCGCCACCGCCCTTGGCGCGCCGGAACCCACCAACGACGCAATCGGCGGAGCGATGCTGCTTCACCTTGAGCATGGCACGCTCACCTGGCCGGTAAGGCTCGTTGACGCGCTTCGCGACCACGCCGTCCAGCGCGCCTCCGGCATGGGCCAGCCACGACCGGGCCGCGGCAATGTCACCCGTGCAGTCCGAGAGTAGCAGCGACGCTTCCCCATGGGCGGCATGGAACTGGTCGAGGCGTTGTCTCCGTTCGGTCAGCGGCATGTCGAGCAGGCTGGTGCCGTCCAGCATCAAGCAGTCAAACAGCATGAGCTGGGCCGGTGTCTCACGCGACAGCCGCTCGATGCGGCTCGCTGCGGGATGAAGCCTTGCCTGCAACGCGTCAAAGGACAGCACGTCCCCGATTGGCAGGATCAGCTCGCCGTCAAGCGTGAACGCCTGCCGATCAACCGCGGCCACCATCGCGATGACTTCCGGGAAATAGCGGCTGAGCGGCTTGCCGGACTTGGACAGGATTTCGACCTCATTGCCCTCACGGAAGACCAGCGCGCGGAAGCCGTCCCATTTGGGCTCGAACTGCCACCCCTCCTCGTCCGGCAGGTCGTCCACCAACTTGGCTTCCATGGGAGCAAACCCCGGTACTGCCATTGCCTAGCCTCCTCCTCGTCTGGGTGGAACGTGCACTGGAGACCTCGGTTCAGTCCTGCGCCGCCTTCGCCTCCACCATGCCGACCAGCGCGAGCGCGTCGCCCAGCGCGGCGGATGATGCTGTGTTGTCAAACATGCACCAGACCTGGCGGCCCCCGGCCATCTCGGCAGTCACCTGCGCGGCGTAGGTGCGCAAGCGATCCTCTCCATAGGCCGATCGGTACATGACGGGCGAGCCATGAAGGCGAATGTAGCTCATCCCGCGCCAGCCGCCCGGAAGTGCGGCGTCGGGGACTTTTGCCGGGTCGGCGGCAACACGCGCGACGCGATGCGCCTCCAGCACCGCGCCGGCTTCCTGTTCGAACCAGCTCGGATGCCGTGGTTCGCACACCATAAGTACATCGGTCACTGACGCCGCCATGGTGAAGAAGCTCGCGGCGACATGTTCGTCGAAGACGAGGCTGGGCGGAAGCTGGAGGAGCAGGACCGCGAACTTCGGGCCAAGCCCGCCGGCCTCGGACATGAATTGCTCGAATGGCGCGTGGCTGTCCGCCAACCGCCGCGCATGGCTGATCTCCTTCGGGATCTTGGCTGCAAAGCGGAAGTCCTCCGGCACACCGGCACCCCATCGTTCCCATGTCGATCGCCGGTGCGGGCGGTGAAAGGATGAGTTCACCTCCACGCCCGGCAGCACGCTGGCATATCGCTGCAACGCGCTGCCTTCCGACGGGAATGACGGCCTGTTCTCAGCATCAATGGCCCAACCGGCGGTTCCAATCACGGGCTGCATGACACTCCCCTAGCAGAACGGTGCGGCGGAGAGTGCTTCCGTTCGGAACCAGGCTGACAGTTCGTTGATTCCTCTCGGGGAGGAGACGGATGATGGCAGACGACAAGACCAAGCTTGGCAGCGGCGACCGGGACCGCGTCGCTGGCGGGCAGGACTATGAGGTGGAGTATTTCGCCCGCAAGCACGGCATCTCGCCCGATCAGGTTCACCAGCTCATCAAGGAAGTCGGCAACGATCGCGACAAGCTGGACGAGGCCGCTACCAGGCTCAGGGCAGACGCTTGAGCCACCAGCCGGGCTAAGACGTAGGACCGTTGACGGACCGAGCCAGATAGATCCCGGCCAGGTTCTGGGTCCGCTTGATGTAGCGGACATGGGTCGGGCCGGCTTTCTCCTCGATCGCTTGTAGCGCACGCAGGTGATGAAGGTAAGGTTTTGGGCATTTAACCTTGCCCTTAGCCTGACCGATTACGGCCAGGGCATCGCCGACGAACACCGGGCTTCGCAGGTCCAGTTCTCGCGCCAGCCTCACCGCCGCCAGCAGCGCCAGCCACTCGGCGTCCATGCTCGACCCTGATCCAAGATCGCGCGCGGAATATGGGCGACCGCCGACCACCACCGCCCATTCCATTCCGTGCGGTTCAGGCCGGTAGCCGCCGTCGAAGAAGACCTTCTGCCATGCCGTTGTCATGCGCGGCGCGATGCTACGAAGGGGCCGGGCAACGACGCGCGCCCTGTTCTCCGGTAGGTGAGAGACGGGGGTCGCCCTGTTTCGATCACCATTCGCGCGCAGCGCCGTCCGGGCCACGCCACACGGGATTACGCCAACCAGCGGTCGGCTCTGCGGCCATGGTGCGGATCTTTTCCTCGTCGACGGCGACGCCCAGACCCGGGCCGGTCAGCACCTCGACCATGCCGTCCTTCACATCGAACACGGAAGGGTCCTGCATGTACGTCAACAGGTCATGCCCACCCGTATTGTAATGAATGCCGAGCGACATTTCCTGGATGACATGATTGGGTGTTGCCGCCGCGATCTGGAAGCAGGCGCCGAGCGCCAGCGGCCCCAAGGGGCAGTGCGGGGCCACGGCAACATCATAGGCCTCCGCCATCGATGCGATCCGCCGGCACTCGGAAATGCCGCCAGCGTGGCTGAGATCGGGTTGGATGATGTCGACGCAGTTCGCCTCGAACATCCGCTTGAAGTCCCATCGGCTGTACAACCGTTCGCCAAGCGCGATCGGGGTGCTGGTATGCTGCGCGAAGTCGACCAAGCCTTCGACATGCTCCGACAGCAGCGGCTCTTCGATGAACATCGGCCTGAGCCCTTCCACCGCACGGGCGAGCTGCTTGGCCATGGGGCGGTGCACCCGCCCGTGAAAGTCGAGCCCGACGTCCAGCCCTTGCGCCTGCACCGCCTCGACCCGCGCGACCGTCTCGTCGAGCGCCTTGGGCCTGTCCAGCCAGCCAAGATCGGCGGTGGCGTTCATCTTGACCGCCGTGAAGCCCTGCTCCCGCCGCGCGGCCGCGGCATCGGCGACCTCGTGCGGACGATCGCCGCCGATCCAGGCGTAGACCGGCACCCTGTCGCGCACCTGCCCGCCCAGCAGCTGCCACACGGGCACGCCTAGCGCCTTGCCCTTCAGGTCCCACAATGCCTGGTCCAGGCCCGACAACGCGCTCATCAACACCGGGCCGCCACGGTAGAAGCCCAGGCGATACGCGATCTGCCATACGTCTTCGATACGGGCCGGGTCGTGCCCGATAAAGCGGTCACGCAGGCTCGCAAAGGCGCCATCCACCGCCTCCGCATGGCCCTCCAGGCTCGCCTCGCCCCACCCAACCGCGCCGTCGTCCGTCTCGACGCGGACAAACAGCCAGCGCGGCGGCACGGTGAAGGTCTCGATACGTGTGATCTTCATAGGATCCTCGCCGCCACCTTGTTTCAAGCCCTGAAGCGAACCGCAATCCAGCCGAGAAGGTCCGCTTCTGAAAGCGCAGAAAACGCACATACCCGGCTTCGGTCGCGCCGGCCCGCGCGGTCAGAGCCGCATTGTAAGTACCGCCATCAATGTTGGCCCGCTTATCAACCACGTTTTGTCAGATAAATACGCTTTGTGTTCGCGCCAGGGGTTTGTATCACCGCCACATAGACCCGTCGCCACGGGCAACTTTGGAGAGGATATGAAGAGGCTCATCCCACTCGCCTTCTCGATGGCTATGCTGCTACCCTTGACCGCTCACGCTTCTGAGGCGAAGCGCGCAACCTTCGGCAACCTGCCCGATGGCCGCGCCGTTCCCGCCGTTACCCTCACCAACAGCCATGGAGTCAGCGCGACGCTGATCGCCTATGGCGCTTCGATCCAGTCGCTGGTCATGCCCGACCGCGACGGCCGCCCGGCCGATGTCGTGCTGGGCTATGCGACACTCTCCGAATACCTCAAGACCCCGCAATATTTCGGCGCCACGGTCGGTCGCTACGCCAACCGGCTTGCCCGCGGTCGCTACACGGTTGATGGCAAGGGCTATCAGGCGCCCGTCAATGACGGCCCGAACTCGCTTCACGGCGGTACGCAAGGGTTCGACAAGGTGTTGTGGGAAGTAGTGTCGGTGAAGTCCGGCGCGGCCGCCTCCGTCACGTTCCGCTATGTGAGCCGGGACGGCGACCAGGGCTATCCCGGCACTGTCACAGTAGACGCCATCTATTCGCTAGACGAGCAGAACGCGCTCACGATCGAATACAAGGCGACCACCGACGCGCCGACGATCGTCAACGTGACGAACCATAACTATTGGAACCTGTCTGGAGAGGGCTCCGCGAATGGCGCATTGGGCCATCTCGTCACCATTCCGGCCGAGACATTCCTGCCCACGGACGCGACGGCGATCCCCACGGGTGAGTTGAAGCCGGTTGCCGACACCGTGTTCGACTTTCGCACCCCCCACGCGGTCGGGGAGCGGGTTCGCGACGCGAGCGATCAGCAGATCGTGTTCGGTCGCGGCTACGACCACAACTGGGTGATCGGCCGTACCGTGACGCCCGACCAGCACCTGATGGCCCGGGTCAGCGACCCCGCTTCGGGCCGCGGGTTCGAGCTGTGGTCGAACCAGCCAGGCCTTCAATTCTACTCGGGCAATTTCCTGAACGGCACCAGTTCGGGCAAGGCGCGCAAGATCTATCGCGAGGGCGACGCGCTGGTGTTCGAACCGCAACTGTTCCCGGACACTCCCAACCAATCCGGCTTCGGCTCTGCGCGGCTGGCACCGGGCCAGACCTATCGCAACATCATGACCTATCGACTGACCACCGGTCAGGCAGGTTCGGGAGGGAATAAGTGATCCGCCGCCCCCTGTTGTTCATCGCCGCGAGCGCCCTGTCGCTCGTCGCCAGCACCCTTCCGGCCGACGCGCGCGAGCAATGGACCAAGACGGAGGCGAACCGCTGGTATGGCGGGCAGCCCTGGCTTTTGGGCGCGAACTACACCCCCGCCACCGCGGTCAACGAGATCGAGATGTGGCAGGCGGACAGCTTCGACCCGGTCACGATCGACAAGGAGCTCGCCTGGGCGGAGCAACTCCACATGAACACGATGCGCGTGTTCCTCCACAACCTGCTCTGGGAACAGGACGCGGCGGGGCTGAAGCAGCGCATCAACACGTTCCTGACGATCGCGGCCAAGCACAAGATCCGTCCCGTGTTCGTGTTGTTCGACAGCTGCTGGGACCCGAACCCCGCACTCGGCCCGCAGCACCGGCCGATCCCGGGCGTTCACAATTCGGGATGGGTCCAGGCACCCGGCGCCGCGCGGCTGGCCGATACAAGCCAGTACGGCAAGCTTGAGGGCTATGTGAAGGACATCGTCGGCACCTTTGCCCGCGACAAGCGCATCCTGGCCTGGGACGTGTGGAACGAGCCCAATAATGGGGGCGGCGGCGGTGGTTCCTATGTCGAAACGCCCAACAAGAAGGTGTTGGTTGCGGGCCTGCTGGACCAGGTGTTCACCTGGGCGCAGGTGCAGGACCCGACTCAGCCGCTCACCAGCGGCGTGTGGACCGGCGACAATTGGGACAAGCCCGAGACGCTCGATGCGGTGGAGAAGATCCAGCTCGCGCGCTCCGACATCATGACCTTCCACGATTACAGCTGGCCCGAAACCTTTCTGCGCCGTGCGAAGCAGATACAAAGCTATGGTCGGCCGGTGATCTGCACCGAATACATGGCGCGCGGTGCGGGTTCGACATTCGATGGATCGATGCCGATCGGCAAGAAGATGAACATCGGCATGATCAATTGGGGCTTCGTCGATGGCGAAACCCAGACCCGCCTGCCCTGGGACAGCTGGAAAAAGCCGTACACCTATGAGGAACCGACCGTCTGGTTCCATGAAGTGCTGCGCGCCGATGGCACGCCATATCGCCAGGCCGAAACCGACCTGATAAAGCGGCTCGCCACCGCGCCCAAGGGCGTCGTTCCGGCCGATCCAGTTCGGCCATGAAGCCGGTCGCCGTCCTGGCCGCAGCCTTGCTGCTGCTGGCAGGCAACGCGGCGGCAAAGGATACGCCTTCGATATTCGCCGGGGCGGACCCCGATGCGATCTTCGCCGACGGGCGGATGTGGATTTATCCAACCGGAAGGGGCGACCGGCTGGAAAGCTGGTCGTCGGCGGACCGTGCCCATTGGCAGGATCGTGGCGACCTGATCCGACTGAAGGACGTTCGCTGGGCGCGTGACGACCATGCTCGCCGCCATTTCCTGTGGGCGCCCGACATGCTCGCGGCGAACGGGCGATACTATCTCTACTATTCGGTCGGGCCGCAGGATCCGACGCCCAGTCGGCTCGGCGTCGCGACCTGCACCGGCCCAGCGGGGCCCTGCACCGACTCGGGAAAACCGTTGCTCACCGGCGGCAACGGGTTTGAGGCGATCGACCCGATGGTCTTCATCGACCCCCATTCTGGACGGCGCCTGCTGTACGCCGGTGGCAGTGCGGGATCGCGGTTGCGGGTGTTCGAGCTTAACGCCGACCTGACGACGATCGCGGGCGAAGTGGCTATCAACCAGCCGCCCCTGTTCACCGAAGGCGTGTTCATGCACGAACGCGGCGGGATTTATTACCTGTCGTGGAGCCATGGGCACTGGAACCGGGCCGACTATTCCGTTCACTACGCCATGGCGACCTCCCCTACCGGCCCGTGGAAGTATCGGGGCGAGATCCTGTCGAGCCAGGGCCGCTACAAGGGACCAGGCCACCATAGCTTCGTGCAGGACCCGAAGACCGGCGAATGGCTGATCGTGTACCATCGCTGGGAGAAAAAGGCGGACGACGGGCCCTATACCGATGACCGCCGCGTCGCGATCCAGACCATCACCTATGACAAGCTCGGCCAGATCGAACCGGTACGGATGACGGACTGACGATCAACCTTCGGCGGCGGCCTCCGCCTCGACATGTTCGATCAGGTCGAGCACGTCCTGGATCAGCCGCCGCATCGCTTCACGCGCGCCATCGGGATCGCCACGACGGATCGCCTCGGCCACAGCCGTATGGTCGGCGATGTTGGCCGTGCGTCCCTTTACCCGGTTGGTGAAGCGGATCGACTTGCGCAGCGCGGTTGCCACCACGTCGCGGAACTGTCCGTAGAACGGGTTCTTGGACGCGTGCAGGATGGCGATATGATACGCGATATCTGCTTCCAGCGGGTCATCGAACCCGCGCTCCGCCGCCTTCATCCGCTCCAGCCCCGCCGTGATGTCACGCTGGTCGGCCGGGCTCGCGAAACGGGCGGCGAGAGCGGCCGCTTCCGGTTCTATCGCGACCCTGAGTTGGTTGAACTGGACCAGCAGCTCCACCGAGAACGTCCGTTCCAGCAACCAGCGCAGGACATTCGTGTCGAACAGGTTCCACGAGCTCGATGGCTGCACCACGGTACCCAGCCGGGGGCGGGCGCTAAGCAGCCCCTTCGCCGTCAGCATCTTCACCGCCTCGCGCGTTACGGATCGACTGACGCCATATTCCTTTGCCAGGTCAGCCTCAGTCGGGAATCCCTGCTCCGCATAGGCGCCCGTAACGATCGCTCGACCAAGCCGGTCGAGCATACCATAAGTTAGATTACGGCCGAGTGCAGGCCGCTCGCCGAGGTTCGGGCTCACCGCCAGAGATGCCATGGACGCGATTGTGTCTTTGATTCTGCGCCCTGTCACCCCTGACTCGCTAGACAGACGATATATATCATATAAATCGAGCTGAGACGAAGCGAGCCGGCCCGCCGACCTACCGGACTCGGTTATGCCAGGAGAGGCGCCCGAATGAACCTGTCGACCCTCGATATCACTGTTGTCGTGCTGTACGCGATCGGCATCTTCGGCCTGGCGCAATGGGTCAGCCGCGAGAAGGCCGGTCACGCCAAGAATACGTCCGACTACTTCCTGGCATCAAAGAACCTGCCCTGGTGGGCGATCGGCGCGTCATTGATCGCGGCCAACATCTCCGCCGAACAGATCGTCGGCATGTCGGGGTCCGGTTATGCTATCGGGCTGGCTATCGCTTCCTATGAATGGATGGCGGCCCTGACGCTGCTGATCGTCGGCAAATTCTTCCTGCCAATCTTCCTGAAGAACGAGATCTACACCATGCCGCAGTTCCTGGAACGGCGGTACGGCAAGAACATTCGCACGCTGATGGCCGTGTTCTGGCTAGCGCTGTACGTGTTCGTGAACCTCACCAGCATCATCTGGCTCGGCTCCATTGCGGTGACCAAGGTCGCGGGCGTCGACCAGACACTGGCGCTGGTTATCCTGGGCGTGTTTGCGCTTCTTTATCAGCTCAAGGGCGGGCTAAAGGCGGTAGCGTTGACCGACATCGTCCAGGTCACGCTGCTGGTGCTTGGCGGCCTGGTCGTCGCCTATCTGACGCTCGGCAAGATCGGTGGCGACGCGGGCGTGATTGGCGGATGGAACAAGCTCACCACCAGCCTGCCCGACCATTTCAACATGATCCTCGACAAGAGCGACCCGCACTACATGGACCTGCCGGGCCTTAGCGTGCTGATCGGCGGCATGTGGATCGCGAACCTCAGCTATTGGGGGTTCAACCAGTACATCATTCAACGTGCTCTTGCCGCCAAGTCGCTTGGCGAAGCGCAAAAAGGCGTGCTGTTCGCGGCCTTTCTGAAGCTGCTGATGCCGCTGATCATTGTTCTGCCCGGCATTGCGGCGGTGCTGCTCGCGCCCGATCTGCCCAAGCCGGACGAGGCGTATCCGACGATGATGCGCTTGTTGCCCACCGGTCTGCTCGGCCTGGTGTTCGCAGCGCTGGTTGCGGCGATCATCGCGTCTACCGCATCCAAGATCAACTCGATCGCGACCATCTTCACGCTCGATCTGTACGCGAAGTTTCGTCGGGTCCCGACCCAGGCCGAGGATGCCCACGGCCGTGCGGCGAATGAAAGCGCAGCGGGGCACCAGGATGAGGAACGGCACCTGGTGATGGTCGGCCGCATCACTGCCGTTGTCGCGATCATCATCGCCATTATCGCGGCCAAGCCGCTGGTGGGCGCTTCCGAACAGGCGTTTCAGTTCATCCAGGAATTCACCGGCTTCTTCACGCCGGGCATCACGGTGATCTTCCTCGCGGGCCTGTTCTGGAAGCGGGCCAATGAAGCGGGCGCGATCGCGGCGGCTGTGGCGTCGGTGGTGCTTTCCTATCTGATGAAGGTGATGGCCCCGACGGTGCCGTTCATGGACCGGATGGGGATCGTGTTCCTGATCTCGCTGGCGCTGTGCGTGGTGGTCTCGCTCGCCACCCCGCAGCGGCCCGGAACCGACACGATCGACACGGGCAGCGTCCGCTATGGAACCCGGACCGGGTTCAACATCGGCGCCGTCGGTATTATCCTGATCCTTATCGCGCTCTACGCGACGTGGTGGTGACGATGAAGTTCGTATCGCGGTTCCTGGCGGTTGATTGGGGCACCACCAACCGCCGCGTGTTTCTGGTCGAGGATGGCAAGGTCACCCGCACGTCCCGCGACCCGAAAGGCGTTACTGCCGTGTCCGCGGGGAGCTTTCCTGCTGAAGCACAGGCGATCCGTGCCGAGTTCGGCGAATTGCCAATGCTGATGGCGGGTATGGTTGGCTCGACCCTCGGCTGGCAGGTCGCGCCCTATGTGCCCGCCCCGTGCGGGATCGCGGAGATCGCCGGAAACCTGTGCTGGATTGACGATCGCACGGCCATCGTACCGGGCATCTCCGTCGTCGACGGTGGCCGCGCCGATGTGATGCGCGGTGAGGAAGTGCAATTACTTGGCGCGGTCGCTGCCGGGCTGGTTCCCGGCGACGCGCTGCTCTGCCACCCAGGTACCCATTGCAAATGGGTGACCATGACGGACGCCAAAGTGACAGCGTTCACGACCGCGATGACGGGTGAGCTTTTTGCGCTGTTGAAGAAGCACAGCGTGTTGGCGCGCCAGCTTGCTGCCCCCGTCAACCCAGGTCCCGCCTTCCTGGCCGGGGTTGAAGAAGGGGGCCGACGCGATCTCGCTGCCTCGCTGTTCGGTGTGCGCGCGGCCAAGATGCTGAACCTTCGCAACGACGAGGACTCGGCCGCCTTCACGAGCGGCCTCATCATCGGCAGTGACGTCGCAGCGCGAGTCAGCGGTGCGTCCGAAGCGCCCGTGTATATTCTTGCCGACCCGAACCTTGCCGCCCTGTACAGTGCCGCGGTCGAGGCACGAGGCGGCACGGCAATCGTTGTGGACGGAGAGGCCGCCTTTCTTGCCGGCATCATTGCGATCGGAAAGCACCTGTCATGACCATCCTTGCCGACTTCGACGCCGCGTTTGCGCGCTGCCCCCTGGTGGCGATCCTTCGTGGGGTTCGGCCTG
This sequence comes from Sphingomonas aerophila, assembly GCF_014199305.1. GTDB lineage: Bacteria > Pseudomonadota > Alphaproteobacteria > Sphingomonadales > Sphingomonadaceae > Sphingomonas > Sphingomonas aerophila. The sequence continues at coordinate 75,757 of NZ_JACIJK010000007.1, read as the reverse complement.
ACGAGGTTGATGCGATCGGCGACGAGCTGGTCGATGCAGGCTTTACCCTGATCGAAGTGCCGATGAACTCGCCCGATCCACTCGACAGCGTCGCGCGCCTTGCCCGGCGGCTGGGGGACAAGGCGGTGATCGGCGCCGGCACCGTCCTGCGGGCCGGCGATGTCGCGCGAGTGGCGGAAGCGGGCGGCACCATGATCATTTCGCCCAACGCCAACACCGACGTGATCCGGGCCAGCGCGGCCGCCGGCCTCGTCTCGCTGCCGGGCATTTCCACGCCGACGGAGGCGTTCGCGGCCATCGACGCCGGCGCCACCGCGCTCAAGCTATTTCCCGCCGAGGGCACCAGCCCGTCGGTGATGAAGGCGATGCTGGCCGTATTGCCAAAGGGCATCCGCCTGTTGCCGGTAGGCGGCGTCGCGCCAGACAATATGGGGCCCTGGACGGCGGCGGGCGCCGCCGGCTTTGGCCTCGGCTCCGCGCTTTACAAGCCCGGTCTGACCGCCGCGGAGGTCGGCACCCGCGCGCGGGCGTTCGTCGAGGCTCTGAAGAAGACCTGACCGGCCGGCGCGATCCTTACGAGATGCGCCGCGCCAGTTCCTTGTTCACGCCCAGCGCGATCAGGGTGCCAAGCGCCCCCGACAGCAGATAGGCGCCGGCTGCGAGCAGCCCGAACTGGCTTGCGAGCAACAGGGCGACCAGCGGCGCGAAGGCGGCGCCGACCAGCCACGCAACGTCGGACGTCAGCGCCGCGCCCGTGTAGCGCCGCGCGGTGGCGAAATTCGCGGCGACCGCGCCGGACGACTGCCCGAATGCCAGCCCGAGCAGGATAAACCCTGTGACCATGAACACGATCTCGCCCCAGCCACCGCCGTCGAGCAGCTGCGGCGCGAAGCCACTGAACACCGCGATTCCGGCCGCCGAGACGCCCAGCAGGTAACGCCGGCCGATCCGATCCGCGATCAGACCGGAGGCAAGAACCGCCAACAGGCCTACGGCGCCCCCGATCATCTCAATCCCCAGGAAGCGGGCAGCACTTTCCTTGGTGAACAGCGCAACCCACGACAGCGGAAACACGGTCACCATGTGAAACAGCGCAAAGCTCGCCAGCGGAGCGAAGGCGCCAATCACGATGTTGCGCCAGTCGGTTCGTACCGTGTCGAGCACGCGCGACGGCTCCAGCTCGCGGCTCTCGAACAGCGCGGTATATTCGGGCGTCGACACCATGCGCAGCCGGGCAAACAGGGCCACCACGTTGATCGCGAACGCGACAAAGAACGGATAGCGCCAGCCCCAGTCGAGAAAGTCTGAGTTCGACAACGTACTGACGAAGAACGCGAACAGGCCGCTCGCCACGATCAGCCCCAGCGGCGCGCCGAGTTGCGGGATCATGGCATACCAGCCGCGCCGGTTCTCGGGCGCGTTGAGCGCGAGCAGCGACGACAGGCCGTCCCATTGCCCGCCCAGTGCGATGCCCTGGCCGATCCGGAATACCGCCAACAAAATTGCCGACCAGACGCCAATCGTCTCGTAACCGGGCAGGAAGGCGACCGCCGCAGTGGAGCCGCCGAGCAGGAACAGAGCAATGGTCAGCTTGGTGCCCCGCCCCAGCGCCGCGTCGATGCCAAGGAACAGCAACGACCCGATCGGGCGCGCGACAAAGGCCAAGGCAAAGATCGCGAAGGAATAAAACGTGCCCGTCAGCCGATCGACATACGGGAACACCAGCGCCGGGAAGACCAGCACGGACGCGATCGCATAGACGAAGAAGTCGAAGAACTCGGACGTCCGCCCGATCACCACCCCGATCGCGATTTCCGCGGGCGCGATGTCGCCGTGGCGCGCATTGATGGCGCGGGCGTCACGTTCGGCGAGCTGAGAGGCGGTGGCAGCGTTCATGGTCATCGTTCCTGGACCGGCTTCTCGGTCGATCTTAGCCCCTTTTGCACCAACGCGGGCCTCACGCCCATTGGACAAAATGTCCAATGTCGCAGTGCAGCACACCGGCCTATCTCGCCCCCATGCCCGCTCGCCGACCTTTCAAGCGCCTGATCGCCGCCGCCCTGCTGCCCGCCTTGCTGAGCGGCTGCGACTTGGTGGTGATGAACCCCATGGGCGATGTCGCGATCCAGCAGCGCAACCTGGTGATCTTTGCGCTTGCGCTGATGCTGCTGATCGTGATCCCCGTGATTGCGCTCGTCGCACTGTTCGCGTGGCGATACCGCGCCAGCAACACCGACGCGCGCTATGAGCCCGATTGGGACCATTCGACCCAGCTGGAGCTGGTGATCTGGTCCGCGCCGCTGCTGATCGTCATCGCACTAGGCGCCGTTACCTGGACGGGCACCCATCTGCTCGACCCGTATCGTCCGCTGGAGCGGTTGGATGCCACCCGCCCGGTCGCGGCCGGCACCAAGCCTTTGCAGGTTCAGGTGGTCGCGCTCGATTGGAAGTGGCTGTTCATCTATCCCGAATATGGGATCGCGACCGTCAATGAACTCGCCGCCCCTGTCGATCGGCCGATCCAGTTCCGGCTGACCTCGTCGAGCGTCATGAACGCCTTCTACGTGCCGACGCTCGCCGGCATGATCTACGCGATGCCGTCGATGGAAACCAATCTCCATGCGGTAATCAACAAGCCGGGCAACTATGCCGGCTTCTCCGCCAACTACAGCGGCGCCGGCTTCTCCGGCATGCGCTTCCGCTTTCATGGGCTGGACGACGCCGGCTTTGCCGCCTGGGTCGCGCAGAACCGGAAAGCGCCCCTGCCCTTGTCGCGCGCAAACTACCTGAAGCTCGAGAAGCCGACCGAAAAGGTGCCGGTGATCCGCTTCGGTCGCGTCCAGCCGGGCCTGTTCGACGCGGTGGTCAACCAGTGCGTGCGCCCGGGAACGACGTGCATGAGCGACATGATGCGCCGCGACGTGGGTGACAGCGCCGCCATGACGCACATGCCCGGCATGGGAATGCCGCAACGGCCGCGCCCGCAGTCGCCACTCACGACCAGTGATGCGGGCGCTGCCCCGCCGGCCAAGCCCGCCGACATTCGCCAGCGTGGACCCGCAGCGCCTGACCAGTCGCGCACGCCGCACCAGAAGCCCCTCTAAATGGCCAGTCCGATGACAGTTTCTCCGTTCGCCGTCAGCCCGCTGTTTGGGCGGTTCACGCTCGAATCGTTGCCGCTTCACGAGCCCATCGTGGTCGCCACGTTCGTGGCCGTGGCGCTGGGCGGCGCCGCGTTGCTCGCCGCGCTCACCAAGTTCAAGCTGTGGGGCTATCTCTGGAAGGAGTGGTTCACCAGCGTCGACCACAAGAAGATCGGGATCATGTACATGATCCTCGGCATCGTCATGCTGCTGCGTGGCTTTTCCGACGCGATCATGATGCGACTGCAACAGGCGATCGCGTTTGGCGGGTCGGAGGGCTATCTGAACGCCCATCACTATGACCAGGTGTTCACCGCCCATGGCGTGATCATGATCTTCTTTGTCGCCATGCCGATCGTGACGGGGCTGATGAACTATGTCGTCCCGCTGCAGATCGGCGCCCGGGACGTGTCCTTTCCGTTCCTGAACAACTTCAGCTTCTGGATGACTGCCAGCGGCGCGGTGCTGGTCATGATGAGCCTGTTCGTGGGCGAGTTCGCTCAGACCGGCTGGCTTGCCATGCCGCCCTTGTCAGGGATCGCGGCAAGCCCGGGCGTTGGCGTCGATTATTATATCTGGGCGTTGCAGATCGCGGGCGTCGGAACCCTGCTGTCGGGGGTCAACCTGATCGCGACCATCGTCAAGATGCGCGCGCCCGGCATGTCCATGATGAAGATGCCGATCTTCTGCTGGACTTCGTTGTGCACCAACATTCTAATCGTTGCAGCCTTTCCGGTGCTGACCGCCGTTCTCGCGCTGCTCAGCCTCGACCGGTACGCCGGCACCGCCTTTTTCACGAACACGCTCGGCGGCAACCCGATGATGTACGTGAACCTGATCTGGATCTGGGGCCACCCGGAAGTGTATATCCTGATCCTGCCGATGTTCGGTGTGTTCAGCGAGGTGACCTCTACCTTCTCGGGCAAGCGGCTCTTCGGCTACACGTCGATGGTCTATGCAACGCTGGTCATCACCATCCTCGCCTATCTTGTCTGGTTGCACCACTTCTTCACCATGGGATCGGGCGCTAGCGTCAACAGCTTCTTCGGCATCACGACCATGATCATCTCGATCCCGACGGGAGCGAAGATCTTCAACTGGCTGTTCACCATGTACCGCGGCCGCGTGCGCTTCGAGCTGCCGATGATGTGGACGGTGGCGTTCATGATCACCTTCACGCTGGGTGGGATGACGGGCGTGCTGCTGGCCGTGCCGCCGGCAGACTTCGTGCTGCACAATTCGCTGTTCCTGGTCGCGCACTTCCACAACGTCATCATCGGCGGTGTGCTGTTCGGCGCCTTCGCCGCGATCAACTACTGGTGGCCCAAGGCGTTCGGCTTCAAGCTGGAGACGACGTGGGGCAAGCGGTCCTTCTGGCTCTGGGTCAGCGGCTTCTACTTCGCCTTCGTCCCTCTTTATGTGCTGGGCCTGATGGGCGTGACTCGGCGCCTGCGCACCTTTGACGATCCCAGCCTCCAGATCTGGTTCATCATCGCAGGGTTCGGCGCATTCCTGATCGCGCTCGGCATCGCGGCGATGCTGGTCCAGTTCTATGTCAGCATCCGTGATCGCGAACAGCTGCGCGATGTGACGGGCGACCCATGGAACGGCCGCACGCTGGAATGGGCGACCTCGTCACCCCCGCCCGACTACAATTTCGCTTTCACGCCGGTTGTGCATGATGGTGACGCCTGGGCGGACATGAAGGCGCGCGGCTACCAGCGGCCCATCAGCGGCTATCGCCCAATCCACATGCCCAGCAACACGGGCACGGGCGTGATCCTGGCCGCGCTCAGCGTCGCCTTTGGCACGGGCATGATCTGGTACGTCTGGTGGCTGGCAGTGGTGAGCATCGTCGGGATCCTGGCGGTCGCGATCGGCCACACCTTCAACTACAAGCGCGACTTCTACATCCCGGTCGAGGACGTCACCCGGCACGAGGACGCGCGAACCACCGCGTTGATGGGGGCTGTGGCATGAGCGAGATGGCCGGAGTAAACCGCGACCTCTTCCACCTGCCCGAAGAGCCGCACCATCCCGAGGGGTCGAGCACCATGCTCGGCTTCTGGATGTACCTGATGAGCGACTGCCTGATCTTCGCGATGCTGTTCGCGACGTACGGCGTGCTCGGCACCAGCTATGCGGGCGGGCCGGGGCCCAGGGAGTTGTTCGACCTGCCGCTGGTCGCGCTCAACACGTCCATGCTGCTGCTTTCGTCGATCACCTATGGCTTTGCCATGCTGAACATGACGGAGCGCCGGCAAGGCCCGATGCTGGCGTGGCTGGCGGTCACCGGGCTGTTCGGCTTGGCGTTCCTTAGCATCGAGCTCTACGAGTTCGCTCACCTGATCCACGAAGGCGCGGTGCCGCAACGTAGCGCGTTTCTGTCGTCCTTCTTCACCCTAGTCGGCACGCACGGGCTCCACGTCCTGTTCGGCACGATCTGGCTGGTGGTGCTGATGGTGCAGGTGCGGCTGAAGGGACTGATCCCGGCCAACTGCCGCCGGCTGATGTGCCTCAGCCTCTTCTGGCACTTTCTGGACGTCATCTGGATCGGCGTCTTCACCTTTGTCTACCTGATGGGAATGCTGCGATGAGCGCTGCGGGGCATGGCCAGGGCAATACGGCCGCTCACGATCACGCCGACCACCTGAACGAGGAAGCGCACGGGTCGCGCAAGGGTTATTGGGCAGGGTTCGCCCTGTCGGTCGTGTTGACCGCCGTCCCGTTCTGGCTGGTCATGACCAGGCCGCTGACCGCCCAAGCGACGGCCATGATCATCATGGGGTTTGCGGCGGTGCAGATGATCGTCCACATGATCTTCTTCCTCCACATGAACCGCCGGGCGGAGGGTGGCTGGTCGATGATGGCGCTGTTGTTCACGATCGTCGTGGTGGTGATCTCTCTCAGCGGCTCGCTTTGGGTCATGTACCACATGAACGAGAACATGATGCCCGCCATGGATATGAGCCAGGCGGGATGAATCCGACCGGCCGCCTCGTCGTGCGCGGTGCGGTCGCGGTGGTGTGGATCGGTGCCGTCGCGCTGCTGCTGGCGCTCGGCACCTGGCAGGTACAGCGGCGCAGTTGGAAGCTGGACCTCATCCACCGGGTGGAAACGCGACTGTCGGCGGCACCGGTGCCGGCACCACGCAGCGCGGGACCAGACGATGCGTATCGGCGGGTGCGTGCCAGCGGCAACTTCGTGGTCGGTCGCGACAGCTTCGTCCAGGCAGTGACCGATCGCGGCGCGGGCTGGTGGGTGCTGACGCCGCTGAAGACGCCGGACACCACGATCCTCGTCAACCGTGGCTTTGTGGAGCGTCGCGCCGCGACACCGCCGCCCCCGCCCGGCGAGGTGACCATCCAGGGCCTGTTGCGGCTGAGCGAGCCTGGCGGTGGTTTCTTGCGCAGCAACGTGCCCCACCTCGACCGCTGGTACTCGCGCGATGTTGCCGCGATCGCCAAACGGCGTGGGCTGGGACAGGCTGCGCCTTATTTCATCGACGCCGATGCACAGCCCTCCGCCAAGCCGGGTGACCCGATCGGCGGGCTGACCGTAGTGCGGTTCACGAATAATCACCTGGCTTACGCGATCACCTGGTACATGCTGGCGATCATGACCGCGGCAGGGTTCGTATACTGGATGTTCGGCCGGCGCCGCGTCGACAGACCACGCCCGTGACCTCCGCTGCCGTTATGCACCGCGCCGTTGCCGGACGCCAAAACATGCTGCAACTCGTGCAGCTGCGCTGGCTGGCGGTCGCGGGGCAGCTCGCCACCATTCTGCTGACCGAATTCGCCTTCGGCATCGCGCTGCCGATGGCGCCAATGCTGAGCGTGCTGGCCGCCCTGGTGCTGCTCAATGTCGCCAGCCTCACCGCCGTTCGGCGGGGCAGTTCGATCACCAATGTTACGCTGCTGGGCGCGCTGCTGCTCGACGTTGCGGGCCTGTCGGCGCAACTGTTTCTGAGTGGTGGCGCGACGAACCCGTTCGTGTCGCTGTTTCTGCTGCAAGTGGTGCTGGGGTCGGTGCTGCTCGACCGCTGGTCCAGCTGGGCCCTGGTTGTGGCGACCAGCATCGCCTTTGCCATCCTGACCCGCTTCTACCTGCCCATCGCGCTTCCGGCCGGGTTCGACCGCAGCCTGTTCGCCCTGCACATTCAGGGAATGTGGGTTTGTTTCGCGCTGGTGGCCGTTCTGCTCGTGATGTTCGTAACGCGGATCAACGGCAATCTGCGCGCGCAAGATGCGGTGCTCGCATCGATTCACCGTCAGGCCGTCGAGGAAGAGCATATCGTGCGCATCGGCATGCTTGCCTCCGGTGCGGCGCACGAATTGGGGACACCCTTGTCGTCGCTGTCCGTCATCCTGGGTGACTGGCGGCACACAGACGCAATCGCGGGCGACCCAGAGCTAGTCCGCGATGTCGAGGACATGCAGGCCGAGGTTCAGCGCTGCAAGGCGATCGTGACTGGTATCCTGCTGTCATCGGGCGATCCCCGGGGTGAGGCATCGGCCGCCACCACCGTTCGGGAGCTGTTCGACCGGGTCGTCGCCGACTGGATCGCGGCGCGGGACTTCCAGGCCCTGCGCTACCAGGACCAGTTCGGGGACGATGTGCCGATCGCATCGGACGTCGTGCTCCAGCAAGCGGTGTTCAACCTGCTCGACAATGCGGCGGAGGTTTCCCCGCGCGGCATGGACGTGCTGCTGTCGCGCAACGATGACGAGCTGATCCTCGCCGTCCGCGACCAGGGGCCGGGCTTTCCGGCAGAGCAGCTCGCCAATCTCGGCAAGCCCTACAACAGCAGCAAGGTGGAGCTTGGCCGGGGGCTTGGGCTGTTCCTGGTAGGCAATGTAGCGCGAAAGCTGGGCGGCACCTTGTCTGCCGCGAACATGACGTCTGGAGGGGCAGAGGTGACCATCCGCCTGCCGCTGACCGCCCTTGAACTGAAGGAGCCGGCGTGACGGACCAGCCGTTGCTGTTGATCGTAGAGGACGATGCGGTGTTCGCGCGCACCCTGCAGCGATCGTTCGAACGGCGCGGCTATTTCGTCATTGTCGCGTCCGGCCCCGACGAAATGGCTGCGTTGCTGGTTCACCAAACACCCGACTTCGCTGTTGTCGACCTGAAGCTCGCCCAATCGTCAGGGCTCACCTGCGTCGAAGCGCTACATGCCCATGATCCCGAGATGATCATCATCGTGCTGACCGGCTATGCAAGCATCGCGACCGCGGTCCAGGCGATCAAGCTGGGCGCGACCTCGTACCTGGCGAAGCCCGCCAACACCGACGAAATCGAACGCGCCTTTGGCATGGTCGAGGGAACGACCGATGTTGCGGTCGGCACGCTGCCGACGTCAATCAAGACGCTGGAATGGGAGCACATCAACGAAGTGCTTGCCGCCACCGACTTCAACATTTCGGAGGCCGCGCGCCGCCTTGGGATGCACCGCCGGACGCTTGCACGGAAGCTGGAAAAGCGCCGCCTCACCTGATCGCCGGGGTGAGCCGGTGCGGTCAATCCATATACGCTGTTTCGACCTCGACCAGCGAAGTCAGCTTGGCGAGCAGGTTCTCACAATCACCGTCTGCGGGCGCGCCCAGGTCGACCCTCACGACCAATCCGGCATGGTGGAACTCGGCACGGACGTTGCGCACGTCCACGTCCCGCTGCTCCAGGATGTTGAGCACCCGCAGTAGCACCGGCATCGAGGTGGCGGCCCTTATGGTCAACTGCGTATCCGGCGTCATGCGGCCAACCAGCGCTTTGCCGGCGCGCTGCCACCACGTTCGATCACGGCATAAGCGACCCGGGCAGCCGCATGTTCAGGTGTGACACCGTCGCGCTCGGCAGCGTCGAGCACCTCCGCCAGACGCGCTGCAACCCCGTCGACCCGCGTGCTGACCTCCCCTTCCGTCCAGGACAGATACTCGCCCGCGACATTGATGATGCCGCCGGCGTTGACCAGATAATCGGGCGCGTACAGCACGCCGCGTGCCGCTAGCAGATCGCCAACCTCCGGCGCGGCGAGTTGGTTGTTGGCAGGACCACAAACGACTCGCGCGCGCAGGCTCGCTGCCGTGACCAGGTTCAGCACGCCTCCAAGGGCACAGGGTGCGAACACGTCGGAGGGCACCTCTGCGATCGCGCGCGACGACACCAGGTCGGCGCCGAAGCGGGTCGCTGCCCTGGCGGCAAGGTCCGATCGGCATTCGGCAATCACCAGTTTGGCGCCCGCTGCATGGAGCAGTTCGCACAGGGCGAAGCCGACATGGCCGACGCCCTGCACCGCCACGGTCAGGCCGTCGAGACAGCGGCCGAGACGCCGTTTTACCGCCACCTGCATGGCCCCGAACACACCACGGGCCGTCCAGGGTGACGGGTCGCCCCCCGGGTGATCCGGCCGTCGGGGAAGCCCCGCAACGTGGCTGGTCTGCGACCGCACCAGCGCCATGTCATCGACGCTGGTACCCACGTCCTCCGCGGTGAGATAGGAGCCACCGAGGTTTGCGACCGCGCGGCCAAAGGCGTCGAACAACCTCGTCCGGCTGAACGGCGCAGCGGGCAACATCAGCACTGCCTTGCCGCCACCCAGCGGCAGGCCCGCAAGCGCGTTCTTCATGGTCATGCCCGACGCAAGCCGCAGGGCGTCGATGCTGGCCGCCGCCTCATCCGCATATTGCCACAAGCGGCAGCCGCCGGCAGCAGGCCCCAGCACGGTTGAGTGGATGACGATGAAGCCGCGCAACCCGGACTCGGGGTCGTTCAGCCGGACAACCGACTCTGGCGGCAACAAATCTTCCACAATCCTGCTCCCATGCTTTGAAGCGGAAGGATAGGCCGGCCAGCAAAGATAATCCGACCTTTGTGTCGGTATTTTGTGGCATGTTCCGGACAAACATACCTGGTTTGAGCAGAAGAGAGGCTGAAATGACCGTCACGCTTGACGACGCTGAACGCCGTATCCTTCGCGTGATCCAGGAGGATGCGGGCCTGCCGATCGCTGCGATCGCGGAGCAGGTGGGATTGTCGCCGTCCCCGTGCTGGCGCCGCATCGACCGTTTGGAAAAGCTTGGCGTCATTCGCCAGCGGGTCACCTTGCTGGACCGTCGCCAGGTCGGACTTAATGCCCATATCTTTGCGCAGGTTAAGCTGAACGCGCATGGTCGCTCACACCTGGACGAGTTCGCCGATGCGATCCGCGCCTTTCCTGAGGTGCTGGAATGCTATGTCCTGATGGGCTCGGTCGATTTCCTGATGCGCATCGTCGCGCAGGACATCGAGGCATATGAACGATTCTTCTTCGACAAGCTGTCGCGCGTTCCGGGCGTGCAGGAAGTGGTGTCGACGGTGGCCTTGTCGGAGATCAAGTCCACCACCGTGCTGCCCGTCTGATCGGGGCCGCGGCCTCCCGCGCCGGTAAGGGAGGCCGCGCGCCCGCTCTCAATAGTTAAGGTTGAAGCTGGTCAGCTTGCCCATCCAGGCGAGCCACAGGATCCCGATCAGAGCCGCGCAGACGACGGTCGCCCGCACCCGCGCACCCCAGTTGCGATCCGGTTTCCAGCTCAGCCAGAGATTCCAGATCCCGACAAGCGCGCCGGCGATCGGCACGATCTGCGCGACCTGCAACAGCCTGATCCAGCCATCGAGCGAGCTGTTATAGACCTGCACCTCGATCTTCAGAATCGGCGCCAGGATGATGTACCACCCCGCCAGATAAGTCAGATCGCCCCAGGCGGCGGCACGCACCAGTCGCTTGGCCAGCAACGGCCGCCCGGTCAGCACCGGCTTCGCGCGATACCGTCGGCGCAACCACCAGGCGAGCGGCCAGGCGATCGCAGTCAGCAGCAGAACAGCGACGGACAGGCCCGCGATCCAGGTGTTCAGGCGACCGTTTCGCGACAGCGGGGCTGCCCGCATGAACTGGACCGGGTTATTGCTGTCCATGATATTGCGGCGTCCGTCGATCTCCACGATCGCCAGTTGGCGGGTGCCGCCCACCTCCCGCCACAACCGGGGCGCGACTTCGCGGAATGACTTGCCCACGATCGACGACACGCTGACCGTGCCGTCAGGATTGGCGGAAACGACGTCTTGCTGAAGCAGGTAGAAGATGCCGATAAACCCGGTCTGCACCCGCCTGGAAGTTTCATAGTGTCCAGCCAGCGCCGCGGCATCCGCAGAAGCGCTGGCGATGGCTGGAGGCATCACCGGCGTGGACGCGGGAAAGTATCGGTCCATGAACAGGTCGATCAACCGCTCCCGCGCGCCATAAACGGCGTCGTTTTCCCCACGGCTGTTGAAGCTGACATAGATGCCGACCTGTTCCTGGGGCAGCAGTTCAAGGTCGGTGTGGAACACCACCGTGTCACCGCCATGGCCGAGCATCACCCGGCCGTTACGCTCTGCCCGGAAGAAGCCATGGGCAAGCGTGTCGAAGCCCGGCCTTGGTGCTACCGCGGGACTGTGCATCAGGCGTGCAATGTCGGGACGCAGGATCTGCGCGTTGCCGTAGCGGCCATCCTGTAGGTGCGCGATCATGAACGCCGCCATGTCGCCGCCCGTGGTGCTGACCGCTCCCGCCGGAGGGGTTCCGACCAGTTCGAATGCGGCAGGCGGCCCGTCACTCTGCCGATAACCCTTGGACGCATTCCGGGCGAGCGACGGGGGCAATGGCTGACGCAGAGTCGTGTGTGCCATGCCCAGCGGCGCCAGGATGTGACGTTCCACATATTCGTCGAACGGCTCGCCCGACACCCGTTGCACGATATAGCCGGCCAACGTGGTGCCATAATTCGAATAGGCCGGCACCTCCCCCGCAGTGAACAGTTGCGGGCGCCGGTTCTCCTTCAGGTAGCGCTCGGTCGTTTTCAGCAGTTTGGGATCCGTGGTGAGCAGGTCCTTGATGCCTTCCTCGAACCCGCCGCGATGCCGCATCAGGTCATTCATCGTGATCGCGCGGCCGCCACGCGGCTCGACGTGGAAGTCGAGGTAGCGGTTTATGTCGGCGTCGAGGTCGATCTTGCCGGCCTGCACCTGCTGCATCACCGCGGTCCAGGTGAACAGTTTCGATGTGGAGCCGATACGCATGGTGGTGAGGTCGACGTTCATCGGCGTCTTGGCCGCGACATCCGCCATGCCATAGCCCTTCTTGAACAGGACCTGCCCGTCCTTGACGACGACGACCTGCGCGCCCGCGATCTTTCCTGCCTGCAACGAGCCCGGCATGAAGCCGTCGAGCCATGCGCCGACATCGGCCGCCGTCAGCGGGGGCGGGCCAGGGACGACCGGCGCTGTCGAGGTTTCCGCAGGGGGTGTTGCGGGCCGCGGCGCGACCGGCAGATCCCGCTGCGCGAACGCCGCTGCCGCGATCAGCAGCCCGCCCAGCCCGGCCAACCAGCGCCGGCTCACTTGACCGCTCCTGCCGGGGTGAATTCCAGCTCCTTGTAATCAAAGCTGAAATCCGCGATCGGAGACACCGGCTTGGCCGTGATGCGCGACACCTTGCCCTCCGCGTCGAGCGCAAAGGTGAGGTAGGCGGGCTCGATGCCTGGATCATCGAAGCGGGCGATGAAAGTGTCGTATTGATAGTGCGTCAGCCGCCCAGTCATCCTTGGCGTCGTGGTGAAGTCGACGGTCAGACCCCTGGCATCGGACCCGACCGCCAGCGTCCCGTACCACGGGTCGGTATAGCGACCGGTGTAGCGCGCGACGGGCAGGGATGGCCCAACCTTGGCCGGCGCTGCCGTTTGTTGCCGGATGGCAGCTTCCGCACCCGCGATGCGATTGCGCTTGAACGCGGCAAAGCGGGTCGGCCAGTCTTGCTTGGGCAGGCCCAGATAATGGTCCAGCAGTTCGTACATCAGGCCATAGCGCGGCTCGATCTCTTCGCTGTTCACGGCAATGGCGAAGCCGACGTTTTTCTCCGGCAGCATTACCACCACCGTGGTGAAGCCGAACAGGCCACCCGCATGCCAGATGACCTTTGCGCCATGATAGTCGCGCACGTCCCAGCCCAAGGCATAGGATTGATAGCTCGGCGTGATCTCCGCGACCGGAGCCGGATAGGGCTCGATCGGCATCGGCGTGACGGGCGTCCACATTTCGGCTGCCGCTGCCTCGCTGTACAAGCGCCCCTTACCCTCCGGGAGGGCGCCATGGGCAAGCTGGATCTGCAGCCAGCGCGCCATGTCGTTGGCGCTTGCCGCGATCAGCCCCGCTGGCGCCCCCGCCTGGCCCAGACGATCCCGCTCGTCGAGCAGCTTTATCGGCCCGGTGCCACGCACGCCACCGCCGACGCGGCCGTGTGGCTGCGCGCGTTCCGGGGCGGTGAGCTGGCGGTTCAGCTCCGCCGTCGCGTCGGGCAACCCCGCCGGCTTGAATACATGATCGCGCATATATTCTTCCCAGCTTTGCCCGCTGACCACCTCGATCAGGCGCCCGGCCACGACGTAGAGGATGTTGTCATAGGCATAGCCGCTACGGAAACTTGTCGCGGGTTTCAGAAAACGCAGGCGCCGAACGACCTCGTCACGCGACAGCTTGCCGCGTGGCACCAGCATCAGGTCGCCCGCCCCCAGCCCCAAGCCGCTGCGATGGACCAGCAGGTCGCGCACCGTCATCTCTCGCGTGACCCAGGCGTCGGCCATCTGGAAGCCCGGTAGATGGTCGATCACCTTGTCGTCCCAGCCGATCTTCCCCGCATCCACCAGGGTCGCGAGCGCGGCGGTGGTGAAGGCCTTGCCCGTCGAGCCGATCATGAACAGCGTGTCGGCATCGACCTTGGCCGGCGTGCCGAGCTTCCGTACGCCATAGCCCTTGGCAAGCACGACCTTGCCGTTTTCCACGATGGCGATTGCCATGCCTGGCGTGTCGCTCGCCGCGCGGATCGCCTCTGCTCGGGCGTCGAAGCCGACGGGCACCTCCGCCATGGCGGGAACCGACGCGAGCAACAGGGGAAGGGCCAGGATGGTGCGCTTCATGACGGTGTCTCCGACAACACCGCCGGGCTCACGGTCCGCCGAAGCGCGACCGTGACCAACAGCGGCAGGACATAAAGAAGGATCAGCGCCCAGGCGAGCGCACGGTAGCCCGAGGCGATCAGGGCCACGAGCCCGACACGCTCGGCGATCAACATGCACGGCGCGAGCAGCGCGAAGGCGGCAAGGGCGCGGTTCAGCGGGCCAAGCGTCAGGCGACCGCCGCTTGCCCGCGCGATCCGCTCGTTAACCGCGTGTACCGCGCCAGATCCGCTTTCGAGCAGAGCGGCAAAGATCATGAGCTGAAAGACCGAGTGGAAAAGCGGGCTGCCCAGCCGCGCCAGCATGTAATCCGACGGCAGCACTGCGGCCCTGATGTCGGGCAGGAAGGCGGTCATGCCGACAAAGAACAACAGTGCCGGCAGCATGGCGAGCGGTGCCGCGATCAATCCTGCGGCCACCGCATCGCGCCCCGAGCGAAAGTGGCGCGTCACAGGCAGCACGATCACCGCACCGACGATGTTGTATCCGGCATAGGTGATTCCGCCGAGCGGCCAGGTGCCTGACGGCGCGGGCGCGGCGGCAAAGGCGGCCCCGATCCGCTCTCCGGTACCCGTCAGGACGAGCAGCAGGAACACCGCATAAGTGGCATAGAGCAGCACGGAGACCCACACGAAGATCCGCTCCACCCCGGCATTGCCCCAGGCAACGCAGGCGATGATCCCGCCCATCAGCGCCAGCGTACCGGCAAGTGCCGGCACTCCCAATGTCGCGCGGGCAATCTCCCCGGCCGCGGCGCCGAACACCGCCAGGATCAGCACCAGGAACACGGCATAGGTCACCTCAAAGGCGATCCATCCGCGTCCCAGCAGTTGTTGAAAGAAGCTGCGGTAATCACGCGCGCCGATCTGGTGAGCGAACCAGAAGGTCGCGGCCGCCACCATCGCCCAGATCAGCATGGCCAGCAACATGGCGGCGAGCCCACCCCAGGGCCCCGAAGGCAGGAAGAACTCCGCCAACTCGCGCCCCGTCGCATAACCGCCGCCGATCACAACAGCCTTGAAGGCCAGCCCCGGCAGGACGAACCGGCGGAACCGGTCGGTCCAGGCGGGGCTCAACGGCATGCGTCGAGCAACCGGTCGAATGCAACGCCGCCCCGGATCGGATCGGCCGCGGGAAGGCCCAGACGGGCGCTTGTTTCCTCGATTTCCCGGTTCGCGTCCTTGGGGCTCATCCGACCGGTGTTCAGGCTGACCCCGACACAGCGGATCGCCGGGCTCGTCAGCCGGCCAAGCGCCACCGTCTGTTCGATGACGGCTTCGATGGTGGGCAGTTCCATGCCCGCGGTGCCCAGGATCTGCCGGCGCCCGGGTTCGTGACAGACCACGAACTGGTCGGGCTGGCTGCCATGGAGCAGCGCAAGCGACACCCCGGCATAGGCGGGATGAAACAAGGACCCCTGCCCCTCTATCACGTCCAGATGATCCGGAGCGGCATCGGGGCTGAGCAGTTCGGCCGCACCCGCCGCAAAATCGGCGATTACCGCGTCAATCGCAATGCCCTCTCCGGCAATCATGATCCCGGTCTGGCCGCTAGCCCGAAAAATGGCATCGACCCCGCGCTCGCCAAGGCCACGCGCAAGGGACAGCGCGGTGTATTTCTTGCCCAGCGCGCAATCGGTGCCGACGGTCAGCAGGCGACGCCCCGTCCGCTTGCGACCGCTTGCGACCGGCAGATTGGGCGGCGGCACGCGAAGGTCGATCAGGCGGGTGCCGGCCCGTGCGGCAGCGTCACGCAACTCTTCGATATTCTGCAATCGGCTATGCATCCCGGCGACCAGGTCGAGCCCCGCTTCGATCGCCGCCAGTAGCTCGCGGACCCACGACGGCGGAATGACACCGCCCTGATTGGCGACCCCGATCACCATGGTGCGCGCTCCGCTCGCGGCTGCTTGCGCCGGGGTCAGGCGAGCAAGACCGGTCGATACCGTTGCATCGGGCAAGGCATGTTCGCCAATGCAGCGGTCGCCAGCCCAATCGCGCAACCCGAACGCCGTCTTGGCGAAGCCGGGCTCCGTCACATCGCCGAGGAACAACAGGTAAGGCGCCGCGAACGCATGCACCGCCCCCGCGCGATCCCCTCGGCCAGAGAGGGAGAAGGTCACGCCTAGAACCCCGCGCCCAGCGTCAGGCCGATCACGCGCGGCCGGATCACGCCGGTCTGCAAGGCCCCGAACGGAACGTTCCCTTCACCGGTGACGCTGGTCTTGCCGACCGAGTTGGTCAGGTTCTTGGCATATGCCTCGATCGAGAACTTGCCGAAATCCACCCCTGCCCGCAGGTCCACGACCGCATAGGACGGGATCCTGTACTGGCGCCCGGTCAACGCGATCGCGGTTGGGCTGTACGGCCCGGTCTGCTCACCCACGAAGCGTAGAGAACCGCCGACATAGACATCGGTCTTGCCGGCGATCCGCCATTGGTAGTCCTCGTTGACGGATACCGCGTACTTCGGCGTGAACGGCAGCCGATCGCCGTCGCGGCCGCCGATCAGCGGATCGGTGTCGTCGCGCAGCTTCGCATCGGTGTAGGCACCGTTGACGGAGACGGTGTAGCCGCGGGTCGGCCGCATGGTGGCGGTGAACTCGACACCATCGCTCTTTGCCTTGCCCCCGTTTGCGTTGACGCCGAAATCGCCGATCTGCGCGAACAGCTGGATGTCCTTCCAGGCGATGTGGAAGGCGGCGATGTCGATTGCGAACTGCCGGCCGGGCGTCTCTGCCTTGACCCCGACCTCATAGCTTACCAGCGAGTCCGACCGATACGTCCTGACGTCGGTGGGCGCGTTGGGGGGCACGATGTTCGGGCCACCGGGACGGAAGCCCTTGGCGGCGCGGGCGTAGAGGGCGGCCCGTTCATTGAACTTGAACTTGGGCGCGACCTGCC
This sequence comes from Sphingomonas aerophila, assembly GCF_014199305.1. Taxonomy (GTDB): domain Bacteria; phylum Pseudomonadota; class Alphaproteobacteria; order Sphingomonadales; family Sphingomonadaceae; genus Sphingomonas; species Sphingomonas aerophila. The sequence continues at coordinate 58,684 of NZ_JACIJK010000007.1, read as the reverse complement.
AGGTGAAGACATTCTCCTTGGACGCCGATGACAAGGTCGGCGGGGCAAGCAGGCCGCTGCCACCCTGGTTCGCATCCTGGTCATTGTGGCTGTAGCGCCCGCCCGCGGTCAGGTCGAACTTGGGCCCGAGGTGCAGCGTGCCGTTTGCGAAGCCTGCAATTTCCTCGTAGCGCGATCGGGTGAAGATGTCCGCCAACTGCGGCAGCAGCGTCGACAGCGTCAGCGTGCCCTGATCATAAACGTCGATCCGCTGCAGGATCGCGCCCTTTTCATGGTTGTAGTAGCCACCCAGCAACCACTCAAACGTGTCGCTGGCGGGGGAGGCAAGCCTCACCTCCTGCGTGAAGCGCTCAACATCCGTGTGCTGAATCAGGCCCAGGTCGGCCGCGGGCCCGGTCGCATCATCGTACAGACCAAGCAGCGCGCCATATTGCACGGTCAGATCGTCGCGCAGCGACTCCTTGGACGTGCTGTAACTGGTCGAGGAAGTCAGCGTCGCAAAGCCGAGGTCCAGATCGGCGGCGCCGTTGTACAGCCGGTACGCGATGTTGGTGTATTCGGGAACATACTGCGATTGGGTCAGCCCGCCATACAGTGTCTTCAACGTCACGGGATCGCTCGCGACATAGCTCGCCGCATCCGTGTTGAGGTTCTGGAGGATCGCGGTCAGCCGGATCGACAGGGCGTCAATCGGCTTGAACAGCGCCGACACGCGGCCGCCATAGCTTTTCGATCCGTTGATGTTTCTGGCGACGTCAGACCCGCCGGTCCCGACCGAGTCGATGTACCCGCCATAGTCCCGGTAGAAACCGGACGCGCGCACCGCGAGCGTGCTCGACAGCGGCAGGTTGACCACCGCCGATCCCATATAGGACAGGTCGCCGCCATCGACCGCCTCGATGCTGGCGCGTCCCCTCGCCTCCACGCTGGAAGAGCTGGGCGCGGTCGTGACAAACTTCAGGACGCCACCCAGGGAGCTCGCGCCATACAGGGTACCTTGCGGGCCGCGCAGAACCTCCACGCGCGCAACATCGAACGTGTCGAACTCGCCTGCCAGAATGGCGGAATTGACCTGCCCGCTGGACGACCCGAACGGCGTTTCGTCGACGTAGGTCGCAACCGTTGCCGCCACGCCGCCGGTGTTGATGCCGCGCAGCACGATGCGTGCCTCACCTGGGTTGCTCTGTGCCAGCTGCAGCCCCGGCACCAGCTTGGCGTAATCCTGGAAGCTGAAGGCCTGTTGCCGCTCCAGCGCCTCGCCACCGATGACCGTGACGGACTGGGGCACGTCGATAAGGACCTGCTCGCGCTTCTGGGCGGTGACGACCACGTCTTCGGCATAGCTGTTGCCGGCTCCGTTGGTGGACGCACCGCCGCCTGCCTGGGTGCCCTGAGTCGTTCCCGTTGTCTGCGGGCCAGTCGGGACAGCGTCCGATGTGACACTCGCTGGGGCTACCGGCCCGGTCTGAGCAGCCGCGGTGCCCGCGAGCAGTCCCATGATGACCACCCCCGAAACGGAGGCCAAGAGACGAGAAGCTTTCATCACGCACCCCCTTTAGTCCTGTTCAGAGATGGTCTGTCCTGAATGGAGAATTGTCAATCCATCTCAGCCAGGCGCTGCACATGTTGTTCGGCCGGATCGAGACACCACAACAGGACAGCCGCGACGGTCGCCAGGCCGGCGAGGACCAGAAAGAAGCCGCCATGCCCCATGCGGCTCCACCCCGTGCCGACAAATCCCGCAACCAGGCTTCCGGCAAAGGTTGCCAGGTACCACGCAGCTACCGTGGTCGCGCCCAGCCCCTTGGGCGCGAGGCGTGCAAACAGACCTAACCCGGTTGGCAGGATGTGCAGTTCACCCACGGTCAGCACCACAAAGAACAGAGCGAGCCACAACCAGTGCGCCTGCCCGCCCGATGCAGCCAGCGCCGCAACCAACAGGTAAGCGGCTGCGACAATCGCCGCGCCGGTAGCCATGCGACGTGCCGGTCGTTCCGCAGCGCCCCGCTCCGATCGCCGCCGCCACGCGACCAGCAGCGGCGGCGTCATCACCATGACCAGCAGCGGATTGAGCGCCTGAAACCAAGTCATCGGGATCTGCCTGCCTCGCCACCCCCGGTCGACGCCAGTGTCCGCCCACAGCGCCACCGTATTGCCAACCTGCTCGTATGCGCCGCGGAACACCATTACGGACAAGCCGATGGCAAGCAGGAGCAACAGCGTTGCCCGCGGCAAGCGCACCGGCGTCGCTGCCGTGGCCTCGATCGCCGGCTGCCTAGCTTGTTCGGGTAAATAGCGCTGGCCCCAAAGGTAGATGCACAGCCCCGCGACCATGCCGACGCCAGCCGCACCGAAACCCCAATGCCACCCGTATAGTTCGCCCAGCGTCCCGCAGATCAGCGGCGCCAGGAAGCCGCCGATATTCACCCCGACATAGTAGACGTTGTAGGCCCAGCCCACCCGAGGGTCACCGGGTTCGTACAAATCGTCGATTTGGCTTGGCAGGCTGGGCAGGAACAGCCCGTTGCCGATCGCGATGGTGGCCAGCGCCGGGTAGAATAGCGGCTCAAAGGTCATCATGAAGTGACCCGCCGCCATGATCGACCCGCCCAGGATGATCGCGCGCCGCTTGCCCAGCAGGCGGTCGGCGATCACGCCACCAAAGATCGGCGTGAAGTAAGCGCAGGCGGTATAGGTGCCATAGACAAGCGACGCGGAGCCCTGCGCCATCGCCAGCTGCTTGGTCATGTAATAGACCAGCAGAGCCCGCATCCCGTAATAGGAGAACTGTTCCCACATGTTTGTCAGGAACAGGACCGTGAGGCCGCGCGGCTGGCCGAACCAGGCGCGATCGGCGCTCATCGAGCCGCAGCCTCCCGCGTGCCCCACACCTCGGGGCGGACAAACAGCGTCCCATCGGTGTAGGTAACGCTGGGAGTACGATCGTCTGCCAGGAAGGTCGGGCCGTCCAGGTCGACGAGGTCGGCAAGCTGGCCCAGCACAAAGCCGGGCGCGGTTGCCAGGCTGGTGCCGATCATGGTGCCGACCATGACACCCAGGCCCTGCCGCCGGGCCTCTGCGGCCATCATCAATCCTTCGGTCAGCCCACCGCACTTATCGAGCTTGATGTTGACGACATCGAAGCGACCCTTTGCCTGGGTGAGGTCGTCCAGCGACAACAGGCTTTCATCGCCAGCGATTGGGACGGCGGAGCGATAGCCGTCCAGCAACCCTTCCTCACCTCGCTTGAGCGGCTGCTCCAGAAGCGCGACGCGATGCTCGCCCAGCCCGCGGACAAGAGCATCGAGGTCCGCGCGCGCGAAGCCCTGGTTGCCATCCACGCCCAGCCAAACGTCCGGCCGCGCCACACGGATTGCCGCCACCCGGCGCAGGTCCAGCTCAAGCTCGCCAGTCAGCTTCACCTTGATCGACCGTGCCGCCCTGTAACCGCGTGCCACGCTCGCCATCGCCTCGGGCTCGTCGGCGCTGATGGTGAAGGTCGTTACGATCGGCCGTGGCGCCGCTTCCAGGCCGGCCAACCTCCAGACCGGCTGGCCCGTACGGGCGGCCTCCAGCTCCCACAACGCCGCATCCACTGCGTTGCGCGCACCACCAGGTGGCAGGAGGGCGCGCAGCGCCTCGCGAGTTGGACCCGCCTCGATCGCCTTTCGCGCACCTTCGATTGCCTCGCGCATGTGCGGCAGGTCGTCGCCCATGTAATAGACCCCGGCCGCCTCCCCGCGCCCTCGATAGGTGCCGTCGTCCAGCTCGACCACCAGCACGTCCGCGGTTTCGAAAACATAGCCTGAGATGCGGAACGGCTGGGCAAGCCTCAATGCGTCGGTGGTGACCGATAGCGACAGACGCGGCATCAGTAGTTCACCGTCATCGCCAGCAGGCTGAACGTCGATGCAACGTACAGCACGACCAGCGTCGCCAGCAGGACAAGGGCGCTCCACAGCTTGGCCGTCCAGCGTCGCCCGTCCCGCCAGGTGAGCCACGCATTCCACGCCGCGATGCCTACCGCGCCAACGAACACGATCGCGCCCAGGATCTGTAGCGCCCACAGGAACACGTCAGCGCCCGACGACAGAAGTTGCAGGTCACCCAACAGGATGGTGACGAACGCCACCCAGCTGGCGAGTACCAGCAGGTCGGCAAGCGCCATGATGCGGGTCGCGCGGTACGCCCGGCGGGCCTGCCCGGTTACTTTCAGCTGCGACTGGTAACGACGCCGGATATACCAGGTCGCGGGCCAGTACAGCACCGTGAGAAGCAGAACGGCCAGGCTCGCGTACAAGGCAGGTTTCAACCACGTTGCCGAACGCGACGCGGGCACGGGATCGAACATCATGAACGGGGAAACGAGGTCGAAGCTCCAGCGCACGACCTTGCCGTCCACCACCTTCGCCGCAAGCCGGTCGTGGCCATTGGCATCGCGCCACACAAAGGGGGCGATTTCCACCCATTTCTGCAACGCGCCACCGGGACCCTTCAGGGCGGGAATGACCAGTGCGCCCTTGTCGTCGACGGAGATCTGCGACTGGCCGAAGAGGTTCAGGATGTTGACGAAGTTTGATTCCGAGTGGCGGCTGTTCTGCCACTGGCCCACCATCATGCGTGCATGTTCAGCCGCCGTCCTGGCGTCGACACGCCCGTCACGCTCCGTGCTCGGGAAATAACGGTCCGCAAAGTCCTGGAACAGCTGCCCGCGAACAGCGTGCGCTGCCCCTTCCCGCCCCGCGCTGTTGAACGACACGTACAAGCCGACCCGGTCGGCCATGAACAGGTGCAGAGAGGTGTGAAAGTTTTCCGTATCACCAAGATGGGCGATCACCTCCCGCCCGTTGATGTTGGTTTCGAAGAAGCCAAGCTCCATGCGGTTGAGCGGCGGGATCAGCGAATAAGGGTTCACCCGGTCAAGCGGGCTGTTGTGCATGGTCGCGGCGGTCGCCGGGTCGAGGACGCCCCGCCCCCCATCCAGGTGCGCGATCATGAACTTGGCCATGTCCAAGCCAGATGCAGACAACGCTCCCGCAGGGCCCGGCACCACGACCTCAAACCCCTTGGCCGGCTCCGAGGCGCGTGGGTAGCCAACAGCCGAAAGCCGTGCGAGCGCAGGGGGCAGCGGCTGACGGAAGCTCGCAGTGCGCATGTCGAGCGGCGCGAATATGTGACGTTCGACATAGGTGTCGAACGGCTCGCCCGAGACACGTTCGACGACATAGCCGGCCAGTGTTGTTGCCCAGTTGGAGTAAGCGGGCGTGGTTCCCGGATCAAAGATCCGCCGAGGCGTCCACCGCTTCAGATAACGCCCGATCGGCTGGACGTCCTTGGAATTGTAGGTGATCAGGTCCTTGGCCGCTTCCTCGAAGCCGGCCGTGTGCGTCATGATCTGGCGCATGGTGATCGGCTTGCCGTTTCGGGGCGGGATTCGGAAATCGAGATAGGTGTTGATGTCCTGATCGAGATTGATCTTGCCTGCCTGGACCTGCTGCATGACGGCGGTCCAGGTCACGAGCTTCGACACGGATCCGGGCCGAAACAATGTCAAAGCTGGATTGACGGGCTGCCGCTTGCCGATGTCAGCATAGCCGTAGCCACGCGATGCGATGATCTGTCCGTTACGCACCACCATCACTACCGCCCCGGCAATGTCCGCGCTGTGCAAGGCATAGGGCATGTAGCCGTCGAGCCACGGGTCCACGTCCGCCGCCGTCAGCTCGTGTCGCCCCTGTGGCGTCGGCACCGCTGCGGAAACGATGGTCGGCGCAGGTGCCGGTGGCAGCTTGCTCACGGGTAACTGTGCCGGCGCGACACCGCTGATCAGCATGGCCAGCGTTGCGGCCCACCTCTTCAATCGCATGGCCACTTTCCCCTTTCAGCGTTGCCGTACCGCCCCCGGACCGATAAGCTGATCAAGTGGCTCCGATCGGGACACTGTGATCCTGATCAGAAAACTCGTCAATGGGCTGCTGGAGTATTGCCGTGTCGTCATCCCCGCCCACTCTTGGCGCCCTGTTGCGGGGCCTGCGCTCGCGGGAAGGGTGGACATTAAAGGAGATGAGCGCGAAGAGCGGCATCCCCGTTTCGACCCTGTCCAAGATCGAGCATGACCGCCTGACGCTCAGCTATGACAAGCTGCAGCAACTCGGGCAGCGGCTGGGCATGCGCATGTCCGAGTTGTTCGCGGAAGGAGTCGAGGATACGGCTCAGCCCGTCACCGCGCGGCGCAGCCTGAGCGATGTGGCAAGGTCCGTTCGCGTCGAGACCCCCAATTACGACTATTATTATCTCTGCACGGAGCTGCGGCGGAAACGAATGGTCCCTGTCCTGACCAAGATCCGCGCCCGCTCCACCGAACAGTTCGGTGACCTTGTCCGCCACAGCGGCGAGGAGTTCCTGTACGTCCTGAGTGGCAAGGTGGTCGTGCAGACGGAATTCTATGACACCGTCACGTTAGGCCCTGGCGAAGCGCTTTATATCGATTCCAGCATGGGTCACGCGTACCTGGCAGCACAGGATTGCGACGAGGCCGAAGTACTGGCCGTCATGTCCAGTGACGAGGAAGAGCTGATGCAATCGCTGTTCTCCATCCATGAGGAACAGCGCCAGACCGCGGCCTCAAACGAAAATGGCGTACCGGGAGGCCCACGGCGCGCCGCCACTCGCCGGTGACGCCTTTTATGTAATCAGCGCGCTAGGCGCCCTGACGTTTCGCGGCCCCGGCGGCACAGACCCACTCATGGCCCTCAGGCCGCGCGCAACTGGCTCACGAACTGTCTGGTTTCCGTGGCAAGGCGCTGCGCAGCCGATGCAAGCAGATCAACCGCCTGCGCAACGTCGTCCGACAGGCTCTCCGTCCCTTTGGTAACGCCCGCGATCTCCTGCATCTGGCTCAGAATCTCGGTTGCGCCCGCCGCTGTCTCACGGGCGGCGCCGCCGATGGAAGCCGCGACCGTCCGCTGGCTGGCAAGCTCGCCCTCGATGGAGCCGGCAGTGATCGTCAAGTCCTCGACGAAACGGGTGATGGCGAGCAGCGCGTCGCGGGTCGCCTCTGCCCCGGACTGCGCGAGCGTGGCCAGTTCCTGGATCGATCCTGTCGCTTTCTGCGCCTGACCCGCCAGGTTCTTCACTTCGCTCGCAACGATGGCGAAACCGCGTCCCGCTTCGCCTGCGCGCGCTGCCTCAATGGTCGCGTTCAGGGCCAGCAGGTTCGTCTGACGGGCGAGTTGGTCGATCGTGTCTGCAAAGGCTGTGATCTTGGCCGTGTGTCCGTGCAGGCTGTCCACGGCTTCACGCGCTGCATCGGACCGGTCACCGGCCAGTTGGCTCGACCGACCCTGCGCTTCCACCGTTGAGGCGATGGTGGTGATCGAAGCCGACATCTCCAGCACGCGCCTGGCAAGGTCTGCCGCTCCGTCAGACGCCTGGCCCGCCGTGGCAGCACCCATCATGGTCCGTACGCTTGCTTGCTCGGCGGACCCTTTCAGGGTTTTGGCTGAAAGGGTGAGTTGTGTCACCGTGTCGCCGACCTGTTTCGCGACGCTGGCCACCGTCGCCTCGAATTGGTCGGCGAGCAGCAACATCTCTGCCCGCCGTTGCTGGCCCGCCTGCAATTCGACTTCCTCGCGACGGGCTCGCTCCCCACTCTCGCGTCGTCGAGCGTCGGCTGCCTCTGCTGCCGCCGCCTCGGCATGGGCTATCGCTACTTCCAGTTCACGGGCGCGCGCCATGGCCTCTTCGGCCAGCCGTCCACTTTCCTCGCGGGCGCGCCCTTGCTCGATCATCAACGCCCGCAACCGATTGGTGACGAGGCCGAGTACCGAGAATTGGAGGATGACCGCCGCAGCATGGACAAGCACGCGGCCGAGATTGCCGGACCCGACGAACACCCAACCCGGCGCAAGCATTTCGAGCGCGAGATGGTGGACCGCGATCAACGCCGATGCGAGCGCGATCGGCTTCCAATCACACAACACGGTCAGCGCGGCCAGACCGACGAAAAAGTACATATGCGCGTCCATCTGCCAGGCATGTCCGCCGAGCAGGTACACGCCCAGGGCCGGGTGAACCGCTGCGAGGGTACCCGCAGTCAGGCGCGCACTGGCGTCGTATCGCTTGCGCCAGGCCATGATGGTGGGACCGACGTTCACGACGCCGCCGATGACGAGAGCCGGTAACAGATCGGCGTTACCGAGCAGCAATCCCATCATTAGCAGCCACAGCCAGCATACCCAGCCACCTATCGCGGCATAATAGATGCCGTTGAGGCGAAACCGATCGAGCGCAGCCTCGCTCATGGACGCGCCTCCTGGTCGGAACCGCACCCGGAACTCGGCGCGGCCGTGGCAACAACGCCCGCGTGCAACATGGCGGACCACAGCCGCCCTCGTTCCCCCTGAACCACGAACGAGCCGGGCACCGGACCTGGTCCGACCAGCAAGGCGCCTTGCTCGATCGCCAGCTTGATCATCCCGTGCTCCGCGGTCGCGGAAACCGGAACCAGCAGCATTCGACCGTTCTTGGGCGGCATTAATGCCAGTGAGCTCAGCGCCCCGGCGGTGAGCAGCATCTGCTTCGCAAAGATGGACTGAGACGAGAGGACGCTAGTGATCACATGCCAATTTTGCTCTCACTCGGTTAACCAAGAGCTAACTCAACCCGTCCAGCTGCCGCTGATCGAGTGACAAATAACTTAAGTCACAATCAGCAATGCCGTCCGCTTTGGCACGGGAGCGTTGTACCCAGCTGGTGGGCCTCACCCGAGGTCACGATCTCCATCGTATTTCAGCTCAAGATACCGCCCGAGAACTGCGATATCGTCCAAGCCGCCGCGCCCGAGTTGCTCGTTGATGCGGGAAAGCTCAGCGTCGACCAACTGCAATCCGTTCACCAGGTGGTCGTCGGGCGTTCGTCCGTCGGCAAGGGGCGCTCGCCGCTGCGACAAGGGCACACCGCGCCAGCCTGCCACCAGGTCCGGCAGCTCCACCGCGACCAGCTTTCGAATGCCCGAGGCCGCAGGGCTGCGCGGATCGAGACGTGCCAGCTGCGGCGCTAACTCGTCAAGGCGGTGGCCGATGCTGTCGGTCAGCTGGAGCGCGGGCGCGGGAAGGCCCCGGCGCTGCGCAGCGACCCAGGTAAAAGCTTCCTCCGCCAAGGCGGGGAGCGCGGCCTCGACCAGGGCTTCGCGCCCTGGCGCGCGGGACTCAGCGCGCATGAAGACAAGCGTAGTCAACAACAGCATCAGCGCGGCAGCGACAGCAAATGAAGCGCCAGGCAATAGGATTGTGGACAGCAGCGCCCAGGCGAGCATGGCGACAACGGCTGCCAGGACAAGCCGACCCATCAGGCGCTTTTGCCGGCGCGCTTTCGCCTCTCGCTCACGCCGCGCCTGCTCGCGACCCTCGGGCGACATTCGGCGTAGCAGCTCCTCGGCATGAGTGAGCCCGACGTCGGCAAACCCGGCTGCGACGCTACGCGCGCGGTGGATTATCGGCTCGCCCTGACCGGTCTTGTCATCCATGCCAGCAGAATGACGGTGATCGCCGTCCGGGTCCAGCGCTCTGCGAGATCGTTCAGATGATCGCCTGCTCGGCCGTCCTCCTAAGCGCCAGCCACGCCGCGAAAAGCATAACGGCCGCTCCGATCAGCGACACTGGACTGACCGTCTCGTCCCGCAAGGCTGCGCCAAGCAACAGGGCGACCACTGGCGACACAAAGGCGTACATGCCGGCACGCGACGATCCCACATCACGCAGCAGCACCATGTAAAGGCTGTAGCCGATCAATGAGCCGAACAGGACCAGGAATGCCCACCCACCCCATGCGGCCCAGCCCCAATCGCCCCGCATCGCTCGTGCGAAGCCTGGCTCTGTGATCGCGGAACAAAGCAGCAGAACAAGGCCGCCGAGGAAAGTCGTCGTCCCGGAAATAAGGATTGCGGAATATCGGGCGAGCAAGGGACGCGCCATCACCGACCCCAAGCCATAGGTCAGCGTCGACGCAGCAATCGCGGCCGATCCCGCCAGACGCCACGCGGAGCCCGTTTCACCGCTCCACCCACGCCAAGCATCCGGGCCGAAGAGGACAAGGGTACCGGACAGGCCCAGCGCAATGGCAACGAACTTGGTCAGGGATGGACGTTCGTCGCCAAGGATCAGCGCAAAGACGAGTAGCGCGATCGGGGTCAGCCCGAGGTCCAGCACCGCCGCCGTGCCGCTGTCCACGAAGCGCATGCCCCAGAACAACGGGCCGTAGCATAGCGAGATCATCAGCACCGACGCGATCACCATGCGGCCCCAATCGGCCCGCCGTATGGCCCAGCCCTCGCGGGTCGTTGCGACCGCGATCAGGACCACGCCGGCCGATGTAAACCGCGAACCGGCCAGGAACAGCGGCGGCACTGCCTCCAGCCCCGCTTTTACCCCGATCCAGGTCGAACCCCAGATGACGCACAAGGTCAGGAACATGCCACGCTCCCGGGCATCCATCACGTCGCTCCTGTAACGGGTAAATGTGGTCTTGCTCGTTACAACCTTCTTGCCCCGCTTTGGTTTCAAGCCGATCTATGGTGGATGTCTGCCCATTCCGTTCTGACGATCCGGCTTGTGGGAGGGCACCCCGCCCTGGACCTGCTCAACACAGTCGATCTCGACCGACCGCCCAAAGACCAGGACGTGCTGAGGTGTTTCCGGGACGACACATTCTGGGCCGTGCGGGTCGGGCTCCTGTCATCGTCGGATCGCGAATTCTTGCTCGACATGGGCGAACGATCGCCCTCGCGTGCGAGACAGGCCCATGTCGAACTGCTTCACGCGCGGGAAGCATTGCGCCTGGTGGTGCGAGCGGAGGTCGACGGCGCCGCCGTTAATCCGGTCGCAGCAAAGGACTTCGAGCAAGCGGTGGCGGCAGCGCTCGCCCATCGCCGCTTCTCGATCTTCGGTTCGCCGCCCGGCTGGCGCTGGCTGGCCGACGACATTGATGCCGTCCAGCACCGCGCCATTCTTGGTGCGGCAGACCTGTTGGCCGACCCGGCCCGCCGTCCGATCACCGTCTGTGCGGGTACGGACTGCGGCTGGTTCTTCCTGGATACCTCAAGGTCCGGGAAGCGGCGCTGGTGCTCAGACGCCGGCTGCGGAACCGCCTCGCGCGTGCGCCGCCTGCGTCGCAAAAGGGCAGCCGAAAGCTAGCCTGGCTCCAACTGCCTTGCTCACGAACGCCGCGGCATCATGCCAGGGCGCGGGCGTAGAACCCAAGCGTCAGGGCGATCGAATGCAGGAAGTGCGCGGGATCGTACCGCGGGCCCTCATCGCGCAGGAACGCATGCTGCGCGTTCAGCTCGTGCCATTCGTACCGCGCGCCGACTTCTTCCAGCCGCGCCCGGATGGCCTCGCGCCCGGCAAAGGGAACATGAGGATCCTGCCGTCCCCACACGAACAGAGCGTCGGCCTTCAACTCGTCCATGCGCAAAAGGCTGTCGTCCGATCTGCCAGCTCCGAGCGTGCTCGAATGAATGTCGGTGGGATAGAAGCACGCTGCCGCCGAAACGCGTGCGTCGAGCGCCGCGCGGTAGGCCAGGTGGCCGCCAAGACACACGCCAAACGTTCCCATCCTGCCATTGCATGCCGGGTGCTGTGCCAGGGCGGTCAGGGCAGCATCCGCATCGGCGTCATAGGCGGCAACAGGCTTGGTGAACTTCAGCGCATTGCCGCGATCCGTCCCGACGGCATCGTATTGAAGGACGGTGCCGATCGGTTCATACTCGTGATAGACTTCTGGCACGGCCACGACATAGCCGTTGCCGGCGATCATTGCCGCCAGACGACGGATCGGCGCCGTGACCTGGTAGATTTCGGAGAACAGGACCACGCCCGGATATCGGCCTTCGACCGCGGGGCGGAACATATGCATTCGCATCGGGCTACTACCTGAAACGCCCACATCCAGCGTCTCGTCGCTGCGCAAGATCATTCGCCTTTTCTCCTGGTTCGCCGGTGACCAATGGGGTGTCTTAGTGGCTGTCCGCGAATTCAGAACGCTCATCGCATCAGGCGTTCGACGCACAACCTGACTTCGTCGAAATATCGCCTCATCTGGTCAAGGTTTGCGTCGGGCCACAACGTCAAAGGGTCGATCAGCCGTCGCTTAACCCTCTGGTCCGTGCCCCCCGGCGGCGGCTGGTCACCATAGCCAGAAACTGCTAGCGGCCCTCTGCCCACGCAGCCAACCTAGGAAGACCGGCCAGAGGCGAGCCGTATCCGTGCATTCGACCGATGGACGACACTCCTGAATCCGGCCTCCAGGCCGTGCTGCTCGCCAATCGAGCGGCGCTGTTGCGCTTTCTTCAGGCGCACGGCGCAGGCGACGCGACGGAGGACCTGTTGCAGGAGCTGTGGTTCCGCGTCAGGACACAGGCCGGCCCGGTGGGACAGCCGCTCGCCTATCTATACCGCGCCGCCAACAACCTGATGATCGATCGCTACCGCGCCCGTCACCAGGCGAAGCGCCGCGACCAGGAATGGACCGAAACGACCAGCCCTACCCTGCCCGGCCAGTCGGACACACCCGGGGCGGATCGCAGCTTGATGGCACGGGAAGCCTTGCAGGGCGCGCAGCAGGTGCTTGATGCCCTGGGGGAGCGAGCGGCGACCACCTTTCGGCTGCACCGCGTCGAGGATGTGCCCCAGCGCGATATCGCCGCCCGCCTGGGCGTGAGCCTGAGTACGGTGGAAAGCGACCTGCGGCGTGCCTATGCCGCCATGATCGCCTATCGGAGGTCGCTCGATGAGGTTTGACGACCATGGCTCCGTCACATGGGCAAGGAGCGCGTGATGTCACCAGCCGAGAACTCGATCGACGACGCGGCCGTCGCGTGGCTCATCCGCCAGCGTGCCCCCGACTTCGACGCTTGGGAGGCGTTCGCCGCCTGGCTTGAGGCGGATGGTGCCCATGCCGACGCATATCACCGCGCCGCCGCAGCGGACCGCGATCTGGATGAGCTGCTGGCGAGTCCCGCCGCCGCAAGCCAGCCGACCGCTCCGACGCCCCTCTCCGCTGCCCGGCGGTCGCGGCCCTGGCCGCGATGGGTCGGCGGCGGAGCGATTGCGGCAGCCCTGGCGCTAGCCGTCGGCCTTGAGCTACGCGGCCCCACGCCACAGCCGTATGCCGTCGCGACAGCCGCGGGCGAGCGACGCACGGTGGACCTTGGACAAGGCACGCGCATCGCGCTCAATGGTGCCACGCGCTTAACGCTGAACCGTGAAGAGCCGCGACGTGTCCGGCTGGAAAGCGGACAAGCATTGTTCGTCGTGGCTCACGATGCCTCTCACCCGTTCGAGGTCACCGTCGGGAACGCGCGTGTGGTCGACGTTGGCACCACTTTTGAGATCACTCGGATCGCCGATGGCCTGGACGTCGCCGTGGCTGAGGGAGAGGTAGTGGTCGACCCGACCGGCGCCGCCACCAGATTGACTGCCGGCCAGGCAATGCATCGTGACCCTTCTGGACAGGCGGTCCGCCGTGCCACCGAGATTGGAGCCGTGGGTGAGTGGCAGCGCAACCGGCTTAGCTATGACGGGGCACCGCTGTCGGCAGTAGCGGCCGACCTGTCCCGCAATCTTGGAGTCGAAGTGGTGGCCGACCCCGTAGTGGCCGGGCGCCCCTTTCGTGGAGTCTTGATCCTCGACGGCGGCCAGGACGCGGTCGCGTCGCGCCTGCCCGCACTGCTCGGCGTGTCGTTGCGACGGACGAATAACCGCTGGAGGCTTGTGGGCCGGCCGTGAGGGCGCGCATCGTCGCGGCACTTGCCGGGTCGGCCGTGATGGCCAGCCCGGCAGCAGGGCAATCGACCGAGATTGTCCTGCCGCCGGGGTCGCTCGCCCAAGCCGTATCCATCCTGAGCGCGCAAACCCGCACCAGCATCGCCGTGCCCGACCCGGAGCTGTGGCACCGCCGCGTGCCCGGATTGCGGGGCCGAATGAGCGCCGCGGAAGCGGTAAGGCGCCTCGCCCGCAGCGCGAGGGCCACGGCCAGACCGGCAGGTCCCGATGCCTGGCGGCTCATCCCGCTAACAGCCCCGCGCCCTCGGCAGCCGGCCACTCCCTCCACATCAAATGCCGCCGTTCCGGAGCCTCCGATCGACGACATCGTTGTGGTCGCGAGCAAGCGCGATGCCGGGCTGCTGGGCTATCCCGCCACGGTCAGCATGGTGGACGGAAGAACCCTGGCAGAGGGCGGCGAAACCGGAACCGACGCCCTGCTCGCGCGCCTTGCCACCCTGTCGTCGACGCATCTCGGTGCTGGACGCAACAAGCTGTTCATCCGCGGCGTCGCGGATTCGAGCTTCACCGGACCGACCCAGGCGACCGTCGGCCAGTACCTTGGCGACGTTCGACTTACATATAACGCGCCTGATCCGGACCTGCGGCTGTACGATGTGGCGCGGGTAGAGGTGCTGGAGGGTCCCCAGGGTACGCTCTACGGGGCAGGCTCGCTTGGCGGCATCGTTCGCGTGGTGCGCAATGATCCGGCGCTCGACAGGACCGAGGGCGCGTTGGCGGCAGGCGCCTCGGCCACATGGCATGGCGAACCCGGCGCGGATCTTGGCGGCGTGCTGAACCTGCCGATCGCGACCGATCGCGCGGCGCTGCGCCTGGTCGGCTACGGCCTGACCGAGGGCGGCTACATCGACGACCCTTTGCGCGACAAGCGAGACATTAATCGGTCGCGGGTCGCAGGCGGCCGGGCGCAGCTCCGTTTGGCCCCGATAGACCGCTGGACGGTGGACCTGGGTATCACCGGCCAAGGCACCTGGGGGGATGACAGCCAATATGCAGATCGAGATGCGCCGCGCCTGACGCGGCAGAGCCGGATCGCCCAGGGCTATCAAGGGGATTACCTGCTGGGCGAGTTGATCGTGCGCGGGCAACTGGGCGATCTCGACCTCGTGTCGTCGAGCGGCGTGGTCCGCCAACGGCTGACGGAGCGCTACGACGCGAGCCAGCCTGACGAGGCGCCCCAGCTTTTTCGCCAGCGCAACTCGACGGATTTCTGGTCCACGGAGAACCGCCTGTCGCGGCCCATGGCGAATGGCTGGAGCTGGGTCGCCGGGTTCAGCCTGCTCCACAATCGCACGCTTCTCAGCCGCGCGCTGGGGAGCCCGGGGGCATCGGTGCCCGCAACCGGCGTGGCCAATCGCATCACTGAAGGGACGATATTCGGTGAAATGGGGGTTGAGGTGCTGCGCGACCTGACCGTCACGGCGGGCGGGCGGGTCAGCCATGCGCGGCTGTCCGGGGCCGGTGAGGACGTGGCGCCGCTGATCGCGCTTGCCCGCGCATCGGTGACGGCCGGGCGGACGGAAACGTCCGTACTGCCCTCCCTCGCCGTCAGCGCCACGCCGTTGCGCCACCTGACCTTGTATGCCCGCTATCAACAGGGGTTCCGCCCCGGTGGCCTCGCGATCGAGGGGCCGTTTGTTCGCCGCTTTCTGAGTGACCGAGTGCGGACACTAGAGGCGGGGCTGCGGCAAGGGGTGCCCGGCCGATCGCCAGTCGACCTGTCCGTCAGCGTGTCGCGCACCGACTGGCAGGACATCCAGGCGGATTTCCTCGATGCCGGCGGGCTGCCCAGCACGGCCAATATCGGCGATGGCCGCATCAACTCCCTGGCGGCCGCGATCGGGGTGGCACCGGTGCCGGGGCTGCGCCTGGAAGCGGGCCTGGCGCTCAACGACAGCAGGGTCACGGACCCGAGCGCCGCGCTGGTCGCCGCCTTCGCGCTCGGCCGCATTGCGCAAATCCCCAACATAGCCGGCACGGTCGCGCGCGGCGCCGTCAGCTATCAGGCGACCCTGCCGGGTGGTCAGAGAATCTCCCTCGACGCCTCGGCCCGCTACACGGGCAAGTCACGCCTGGGAGTTGGCCCGGTGCTGGGTGCCGAGCAGGGCAACTACCTCGATACCCGCATGTCGGCGCGGCTGGGCCTGCGACATTGGGGCGTGACGTTGAGCGTTACCAATATCGCCGATGCGGTCGGCAACCGCTTCGCGCTCGGCACGCCGTTCGTCAGCGGCAGCGCCGGCCAGATCACCCCCTTGCGCCCCCGCACGGTGCGGATCGGCATCGACACAAGCTTCTGACCAAGGCTGAACGCGATTGGCACCGTCCTGACTGACGACCGGGAAGAAACCGGCGTCAAAAGGGAACTCAAGTCCGTATGCGTCTTCTGCTCGCCTCGACCGGCCTGTCCGCGCTGGTCATCGCCACCACCGCAGCCGCCCAGACCACGATCGACACCAAACGCACGACCGCCATTGCGACGTCGAGCGCCAAGGCTGGCGCTCCCGACGATGTTCGCATCACCTCGGCAGGTTCAGTAACTCCCGCTGCCGGAACAGCCGTACTGCTCGACAGCGCCAACAAGGTGACGAACGAGGGTACGATCCAGGTCACCAATGCCGACAACGCGACCGGGATCGCCGCCATCGCGAACGGCGCTGGCACGATCACCAACGCCGCGGCCGGCAAGATCACGATCGACGAAAGCTATGAACCGGTCGACACCGACAAGGACGGCGACCTGGACGGCCCCTTTGCAACCGGCACGGGCCGGGCTGGCATCCGAACGCTGGGTGCATTCACGGGCAGCGTCATCAACAACGGGGCGGTCACGGTTGAGGGCAACGACGACGCTGGCATCGCGCTCGGCGGCAGGCTCACGGGTAATCTGACGACGGATGGCACGATCAGCGTGACTGGCGATCGTTCGGTGGGCGTGCGGGCGGGCGACGTTGCCGGATCCGTCCGGATTGCCGGCAGCGTCACCGCTCGCGGGCGGGACGCAACGGCGGTGGCGATCGGGGGCGACATCACCGGAGCCCTAGTCGTGCAGGGCTCGATCGCAGCAACAGGGTACCGCAGCACGACCCCGCCAACAGACGTGAGCAAGCTGGACGGCGACGATCTGCTCCAGGGCGGCCCTGCGCTCAGCATCGCGGGCAACGTGACCGGCGGCGTTATCCTGGCGGTTCCGCCGCGGGACACCGATTCCAAGAGCACGGACGATGACAAGGACAGCATCGAGGATGCCAAGGAGGGCAGCGCCGCGGTTGTATCCTATGGCTCGGCAGCAGCGGTGCAGGTCGGGGCGGCGACGCGAGCGATCACGCTGGAATCGATTGCCGGCAACAGCCTGGGCTTCGGCCTCGTCATCGACGGCGGCGTGTCGGGCCAGGGCACCTATCGCGGCGTCGCGGGCAACGGTCTGGTCATCGGCGGTCAGGGCGGCGCGGTGGCGATCGCTGGCGGCCTGGCTGTCAACGGCACGGTGCAGGCCCTGGCCACGGGTGCGAACGCAACGGCGCTTCGCATCGGGGCGGGCGCAAGCGTGCCCGAAGTTCGTGTCGCCGGCACCCTGAACGCCGCAGGCGGCGGCAGCGCCGGCAACCAGGCCACCGCGCTCCAGATCGACGCTGGCGCCAGTGTCACCACCGTCCGGAACAGCGGCACGATCAAGGCGACGGCCGCCGGCAATGACGGGAGCGCGACCGCGATCATCGACCGCTCGGGCACGGTGACGTTGATCGAGAACAGCGGGGGCATTGCCGCTACCGGGGCACTCGCCTCATCCACCCGAAACGTCGCGATCGATCTTGGCGCCAACACGTCAGGCGCCACGATCCGGCAGACCGTGTCGGGCGCGGCGATCCAGGGCGACATCCTGCTCGGCGCGGGCAATGACAATCTCGAAGTTCGGGGCGGTACAGTCACCGGCAACGTCCGCTTCGGTCAGGGCCGCAACAGCTTCACCCTGGCGGGCAGCGGCTACACCGGCCAGGCGACGTTCGGGTCGGGAGCCGATGCGGTTGCACTGTCGGGCAACTCCGTATTCGTCGGCGGCCTGGACTTCGGCGGCGGAGCGGACACGATGTTCCTGTCCGACCAGGCCCGTTTCAGCGGCACGCTGGCCAATGCGGGCGGACTGGCATTGACCGTTACTGGCGGCCTGCTGAACGTCACCAGCACGGGGCCGGTGGCGATCGGATCGCTTTACGTCGGCAGTCGTGGTGCACTGGGCGTGACGCTGGATACTGCAACCCGAACCGCCACGCGATACCAGGTTGCCGGCTCCGCCATCTTCGACAAGGGCGCACAGATCGCGGTGACGTTGTCGGGTATCAAGAATGCGGAGGGTCGCTACACGCTGATCAGCGCGGGCACCCTGACCGGGGCATCGAACCTGTCCACCACCGACGTGCTTCTCCCCTTCCTTTACACCAGCGCCCTTGCCACCGGCACGCCGGCGAACGAGATCGCGCTCGACATCAAGCGCAAGACCGCGGTCCAGTTGGGGCTGAACCGCTCGGGTGCGACCCCCTTTGGTGCGATCTATGCGGCGCTCGGCCAGGACGAGAAAGTCGGCAACGCCGTGCTCGCGATCAACGATGGCGAGGCCTTCCGGGCGACGGTGCGGCAGTTCCTGCCCGACCATGCCGGCGGGGTGTTCGAGGCGGTGACGTCGGGATCGCGTGCGGTCGCCCGTATGCTGGCCGACGGCGGTGCGCCCTATGCCAGCAAGGGCAAGCTTGCCTATTGGCTGTCCCCGGTCGGTTATAGCGCGACCAAGAAGATCGGCGACACGGCCGGTTATGACGTCAGCGGCTTCGGCGGCGCTGGCGGCTTGGAAGCCAAGACCAAGCTCGGCGGGCTCGGCGTGTCGCTCGGCTACCTTCGCAGCAAGGTCGATGACGATGGCACCGCCAACAAGGTGGATGTGGATCAGTTCGAGGTCGGCGCTTACTGGCGGGGCGAATGGGGCGGCCTGCGCCCCTTCGCCCGCGCATCGGCCGCGTACCTGAAGCTCGACAGTTCGCGATCTTTCATGGGGGCGGTCGGCAACGAACCCGTTGCTCGCACCTCGCGGGCAGATTGGGACGGCAAGCTTTACTCGGCTTCTGGCGGCGTGTCGTACGAGGGTGCAGTCGGCCACCTCACCTTCCGTCCGATCGCCACGCTGGACTGGTATCGCCTGACGGAGGACGCCCATGATGAGGCGGGCGGGGGCAAGGCGTTCGACCTGACCGTTGGGCGCCGTGTCAGTGATGAGTTCGCTGGCACTGCGGCGATGAATGTCGGCCTGGCGTTCGGCGAGCAGGAATATGGCTGGTTCCACATCGAAGCGGAGGGCGGCCGTCGCGCCATTCTTGGCGGGGGCCTGGGCACCACGCGCGGCCAGTATGCGGGCGGGCAAGCATTCACGCTGGTGCCAGAGGCGCGCACGGATGGCTGGGTCGGCCGACTCCGCGCGGTCGGCGGTAACAACCTGTTCCGCCTTGGTGGAGAGGTCAGCGCCGAGGAGCGGTACAACCGGGCTGCGCTGGCACTGCGCGTGTCGCTGCAGGTGGGGATGTAATCACCAGCGGGATGGCAAAGCCGAGGCACGCTCGCGGGAGCGTCGGAACAATTGGATTCCTGCTCCTGGCGGGCGTGCCACCTCGCGCCTGCTCTGGCTTCGCACCGGAGCAGGCGCGCCCGGCGGGCTATCCGCACTGACGCCCCGCTACGCGGACCTTTTTCTACCCGCTTCCGGGAGTTCGCGATCCAGCGAATGGTCTACGATCCGCCCGACCTCTTCCCACTTCTTCGCGCCGACGAGGTCGTGTTCGCGGATGCACAGGATTATCTGATCGACGACCTTTTGCGCTGCCCGGTGGCCGTGAGAAGCGAGAAAGGAGGAGGCTGTGTCAGTGACACTGTGTTTCGGAGCGGGCATCGATCAACAAAACATGCCCGCCCGCTCTGGTTCCTAACATAGGATAAGCCGTTTCGTTCGAGAGACGAATGAAAGGCCCGCCTAGTCTATTAGGTCAGCCATGCTGTTCCGTCTTGCTGCCCCGCTTCGGCAGCAGGTGAATGACAGCCACGATCAGTCCGCCAACACACAAGCCGATAAGCGCCGAGCCTAAGGCTGTCACAAGCCACTCGATCGCGCCCCCTGCCAGTGGCACCGCGTGAGCGCATTTTTCAGCAAGCTGATGAACGAGATGCGGTATCGTTCGCATCCCGAACGCCTCCATTCCGTGCAGCAGGATACCTCCTCCGACCCACACCATGGCGCCAACGCCGATGTGAGAAAGGGCCGTAAGGAGTATTGGCATGCCGCGAACGAGCGTACGCCCGATCGCGCGTGTGGAGGCGCTTTCACGACGACTAAGGTGAAGTCCAATGTCGTCCATTTTCACGATGACCCCGACAACACCGTAAACGCCGACAGTGATCGCCACTGCGACAGCCACGAGCGCCGCAGCGCGCGTCAGGAGGGACAGGCCGGGCAGTTCGGCAAGTGCGATCGCCATGATCTCTGCCGACAGGATGAAGTCCGTCCGCACCGCGCCGCTCACCTGGCGGGCTTCCAGTTCGGCAGGATCGGTGATGGTCGTCACCTGCTCCGCATGATCGGCCCCGCTCAGCGCCTCCCAAATCTTTTCGGCGGCTTCAAAGCAGAGGTACGACCCGCCGATCATCAGCAATGGCGTTATCGCCCAAGGGGCGAGCGCGCTGAGCGCCAACGCAACGGGGAGGATGAACAGCAATTTGTTGCGGAGCGATCCGATCGCGATCTTGCTGATGATCGGGAGTTCGCGTTCGGGCGGAAGACCTACCACATAGCGCGGCGTCACGGCAGTGTCGTCGACCACGACGCCCGCGGCCTTCGCGCCGGCGCGACCGGCTGCGCCAGCGACGTCGTCGACCGACGCGGCGGCAAGTTTGGCGAGCGCCGCCACGTCGTCGAGCAATGCTACAAGCCCGCCGGGCATGATTTCTCCTTCCAGATGGAGGTTGCCTGCTAGCCCGTATCATTGGGCAGCGCACCTGATATGCGGAATGGGACCTGCCATGAACTGGACCGGAAACATGTTGTCACACGCTTCCACTCCGTGCTGGTCGCATCGCGGCATTGGCAACCTTGGCGGGCCTGTGCTTTGGGCTGCACGCCGAGTCCTGTGGGCCGTTTACGTCAGTCGTTCATGTTCGGGCTTTGGAGCATGGTCCAGATGAGGCATGGTGAATTGAGCGAGTACGACATGAACATCATTCCTGCGCGAAAGAAGGCTGGCCGTTTGGGAATCCGAAGCATCGCCCGTTTCTTGGTGGCGGCCGCAATCGTTCCGGCCACGCCGGCGCTGGCACAGGAGGTCCAGATCCCGACCGCGCCAGCGCCCGTGCCGGACAGGATGGTCCCGCCGCCTATGCAGGTCGCGCTACCGACGCTGACCCCTGCTCAGGCTACGCAGCTTGTTGAACTGATCGAGAAGGACGCGGTCGCCCAGGGGCTTCGGGACAGCCGGGCGGTGTCGCTCGACGGGCTGGACAATGACGCCCTGGTCCGTGCGGCGCTGGACCATGCCCACGCGGTTCGGGCGGGCCGCCTCGACGAAGCGGATTTCCAGCGCAACTGGGCGATGCGACCGGCCCCGTTCGACCCCCTGCCCGGTTTTATTGCCGCGGTGAAGCAAGACCGGCTTGCCGCATGGATCGCGTCACTGCCACCACCCTATGCCGGTTATGACGCGCTTGTCGCTGGGCTTGCCCGCTACCGGGCCATTGCCGCGGCGGGCGGCTGGGCAACGTTGGCCTCCGGACCGGCGGTCAAGTTCGGGGCGAGCGGTTCAGGCGTTGTGGCGCTTCGCAAGCGGCTCAGCCTCGAAGATCCCCAGGTGGCGGCGACAGGTGATCGGTTCGACACGGCCCTGCTGGAAGGCGTTCGTCGCGCCCAACGCCGCTACGGCCTCAACCCGACCGGACTGGTCGGCGCCGGGACGCTCGCCGCGTTGAATGTGCCGGTCGAAGCACGGGTTCGCCAGATCAAGGCCAATCTGGAACGCTGGCGCTGGCTACCCGCCGAACTGCAGAAGGATCGCGTACAGGTGAACATCGCCGCGGCGGTGCTGACCGTGTTCGACGGTGACGCGCCGGTGCTGTCAATGAAGGCCGTCACGGGACGCCCGGGGGACGAAACTCCGATGCTCACCTCGCAAATCCACAGCATCGTGTTCAATCCGCCCTGGAACGTGCCCTCCACCATCGCCAACAAGGAACTATGGCCCAAGGAACGGGCCAACCCCGGCTATCTGGCCCGCAACGGCTTCCGCGTCATCGACACGGGCGATGGCGGCAAGCGGCTCCAGCAATCGTCGGAGCGCAGCGCGCTTGGCAGGTACAAGTTCGACTTCAACAACCCCTTCGCCGTGTACCTGCACGACACGCCGGCGCAGGCTGGCTTCGCGCGGTTCGACCGGCTCGCCAGTCATGGCTGCGTCCGCCTGGAAAAGCCGGCTGCGCTGGCGAAGCTGTTGATGACCGGCACGCCCGAATGGTCGCCGGAGGCGATCGATACGACCGTGGCTGCAGGTAAGACCGTGCGGGGAAAGCTGGCTTCACCGATTTCCGTTTACCTGTTCTATTGGACGGCGTTCGCCACGCCCAGCGGGCAGGTCAGCTTACGCGACGACCCCTACCAGTGGGACGGAACGCTCGCGAGCAAGATCGAGGCCAGGTCTGCTCGGCAGGCCGTTGCGGCGCGCTAAGGAGATGTTGATGACTCGCAAACATACTCTCATTGCCACCCTCGCGCTGCTAACAGCGGCGACAAGCGCTTGTTCGAAGTCGGAGCCTGAGCCGGCTCCGGTCGAGAACGAAGTGATGACGGCGCCGGAAGAGTTACCCACGCCAACGAGCGTGCCCACGGAAGCACCCTCCCCCAGCGCCGTGAACACCAGCAGCGCGGACATGAACGCGACGGCAGAGATACCGGCCGATATCGCGCCCGCCCCGGACGAGCAGATGATGGACGACGCCTCCGCCACCGGCATGACGGCCCGCGCCTCACGCGAGGAACAGTCTGCCGGGAACACCGAAGCCGCAGGAGAGATAGAGGCGAAGTAACGCCGGCTCAACGGTGGCACTTACGATCGGTGACCGTATCGCCTGGATCTTCCTAAACGTTTCTTAGGCAGTCCAGGTTACCCCGCAGGCATGAGAACCGCCGCCCAGCCAATTGAACAGACGATCAAGCAAGCGGCGCGCATGTCGGGTGAACTCGGCATCCGCACGCTTGACCTGCAGGCGGACATCGCCGCCCTGTCGCAACGCGTCACGGCCCAGGCAGCGACGATCGAGAGCGTGGGGGCAGAGGCGCTGTCTCTTTCCAGCGACGTGGAGAGCGTGGCCGTGGCAGCGGTGGACGCCCGTAACAGCACAACGGCGGCTCGAACCGTGATCGAGGACTCGACGGCGCAGATCGGCATCGCTGCCGGGGACGTGGTTGAACTGATCGGCCAGGTAAGCCGGATTCATGACGGGCTGGGAGCGTTCAACGAAGCGCTTCTCCAGGTTAGCCGGGTAACGGCCACCATCAACGCCATCGCCCGGCAAACCAACCTTCTCGCCCTGAACGCCACGATTGAGGCCGCGCGGGCCGGTGATGCGGGCCGCGGCTTTGCGGTGGTGGCAAGCGAGGTGAAGAAACTGGCCAATGAAACGGCCACCGCGACGCAAAGCATCGAGCGTTCCGTTGCCGCCCTCACAGGAGAGGCCGAAGGCATGCTGGACCGTGTCGGCCAGGGTGTCGCAAAGGCGCGATCTGCCCATAGCAGCGCCAAGGGTATCGAAGCGCTGGTCGACCGATTGGGCCTGCTGATGCAGGATCTGGCAGCAACCAGCGAAAGCGTGGCGGAACGGGCGGACTCGATGGTGCAGGCGGAGAGCCAGGTCCGCGAAGGGCTGGTCGCCCTGTCCAGCACCTCCACGGAGAACGCGACCGGGCTGGAGCGGCTTTCGACCCGCGTGCGGCTGGTCAGCGACGACACCAACGGCATGCTCCAGTTGCTGGCTGAAAGCAGGGTGGACATGCCGGACTCGCCCTATATCGATTTCGGGCTGGAGGCCGCGCAGTCGATCAGCGATGGTTTGTCCGCCGCAATCAGGAAAGGCGAGATCAGCCTCGCTGCGGTCCTGAGCAACCAATACGCGCCGGTTCTCGCTAGCGATCCGCCCCTTTTCAGCCACCCTGCGCAGTCGTTGCTGACCCGCCTGTCGCGCCCTCACCAGGAGGCCGCGCGTACGCTCCCCGGCTTCTTCGGCATGACGCTGACCGACCGGAACTGCTTCGGCGCGGTTGCCATGCCGGAACGATCGAAGCCGCAACGGGCGAATGACCCCGCCTGGAACGCGGAGAACTCGCGGGCCGGCATGATCTTCGACTATCCGGAAACGGCGATTCAAGTACGGACGGAGACGCCGTTCTGCCTTAAGGCCTATCGCCGGCCGCTCACCACTGGCGGTGTTGTGCTGCTGAAGCAGGTGATCGCTTCCATCTGGGTGGAAGGGCGGCATTGGGGCATCCTGCAACTTGCTTATGAGAACCAGGATTAGCCACCCGAGCAGGCGTCCGTTCGCAGGCTGGCCGCATCGGGCCGGAAATAACCCTTGCCTGACAGCTCGCATGACCAAGGCTGTTCAACCCCGTCATCGTCTACCGTTCACGTTGAAGCCGCTAATACTGAGCCGGTGATCATGAGGTGCGAAGGGCGATGAAGGTACGAAACGCGAGCTTGCTGGCCGCAACTCTGGGCATGAGCGCCTGCGCGTCGACCGGAACCATGGAGCGCGCGGGAGCGGTAACCTGCAACGCGGATGCGGCTGCGACGCTTGTGGGGAGAGAGGCGCCGGACGACGCGACCATCCTTCGCCGAGCCGGCGGCACGACCGTTCGCCGCATCGCGCCCGGGGACATGACCACCAAGGACTACCGCATCGAACGGGTCACGGTGACGGTGGCCGATAGCCGGGTGGTTTCCGCCCTGTGCGGCTGAACAGTGCCGTCGTGAAGGCGGCAGCCTGTCCAGCGCTCCTGTTGCTCCTCGCCGGCTGCGCGTCGGTTCGCCCGACAGAGGGTCCGGTCCGCCTGGGACAGATCGCCGCGGTCAGCGGTCCAAGAGTTCGGGCGGACCGGGTGATCGAGGACAGCCGGTGCCCGGTCAATACCCAGTGCGTCTGGGCCGGGCGGCTGGTGGTGAGGGTGACTGTGCTGGGCGGCCTGTGGTCCAGGCAAATCGACCTGACACTCGGCACTCCCGTCAACGTGGCCGACGGGCAATTAACGCTTATAGCGGCGACGCCGGAACCACGGACGGGACAGAGCAGCAAGGCGCTCCCTTACCGTTTCACGTTCCAGTTCCAGGGCGGCCTGTGATCGACCAGTGAATGCCGGTCTTGCATTGGACCGATAAGGTCTCGCAAGTAAGCACGATGTTCGCCGCCGCCAGCGCTTGCACCCGATGAGCGACCCGTCCCGGGCCAAAGGGGCGCTCACGCCTGGACGGATGGCAGCGCCGACGACGGCGAGGGACGTTCGACCGCGATTCTACCGCGCGGGGCGGCTTAGCCCGCTGGCAATGCTCGCCATTCGGGCGCTTGCGGTGCTGATGCTGGTTGGCATCGCACTGGGCGGACACTGGATCGAGCGGGCCGGGTTGCGTGACAATTCCGACGGGTCGGTCACCTTCCTCGACATCGTCTATTTCACTGTGATCACCGTAACGACAGTGGGCTATGGCGACATCGTGCCGGTCAGCAACTCGGCCCGCATGTTTGACACCTTTGTGGTGACGCCGGTCCGCATCTTCGTCTTCCTCATCTTTCTGGGAAGCGCGTACAGCTTCATGTTGCGACAGGGATGGGAGCGGTGGCGGATGGGCCTGATCAGGCATGAGTTGAAGGATCACGTTATCGTGTGCGGCTATGGCCGTTCCGGCTCGGCTGCGGTGGGTGAGCTACTGGAGCGAGGTCATGCGGCAGAGCGGATCGTTGTGGTTGATCCCAACCCTGAGCGGTTGCGCTTGGCAGAGGAATTGGGCGTCGCCACCGTGGAAGGCGATGCCACCCACAACAGGGTGCTCGAAACGGCCAAGGTCGATGCCGCGCGCAATATCATTATCTGCCCGGGCCGGGACGACACCGCGGTACTGGTGATCCTGACGTGCCGGCGCCTTGCCCCTCGTGCCGGTATTGCCGTGTCCATCGCCGCGATCGAGAACGAACCCCTGGCGCGTGACGCTGGCGCCAGCATCATTGTCAATCCGGTCAGCTTCGGCGGCCAGTTGCTCGCCCAGTGCACCGCCGGACCGCATGTCGCGGACTATATGACCGATCTCGTTACCCGGGTCGGCGAGGTTGAACTGCGCGAGCGGCCGGTTCGGGCGGCGGAGGTGGGCCGTTCACCGCGGGAGACGGCCAACGGCCAGATTGTCCGCATTTATCGCGATGATCGACCAATCGAGATATTCGACCAGGGTGCAGACCGGTTGCTGGCAGGCGATTGGGTTCTCGAACTGGTCCAGGCCGGGCACCCCCGGTCACATCCTGGCACAGGAACCTGACGATCGCTTGTCTTGGCTGAGGCCCTGCCCAGGGCAGAGTCGGAACCTGCAACCGGATCAGCCGTACGATGCTGACCAGCAACAGGCAGGAGCGTTATCATGCGCACACGATCGAAGGGGCTGATGTTGGCGGGAAGCGTCGGCCTTGCAGCGGGAGCGTGGGCCTGGGCGCGCAACTCGCGAGCATCGGATCCGGGCATTCGGGACAAATCGACCTATCCGCCCTTGGATGCCCCTAAACTTGTCGCGGAGGGTGTATGGGTCGTGGACAGCGGGCCTATCAATGCGATGGGACTGACGCTGCCCGTTCGAATGACGATCTTCCGGCTGGGGGACGGCGACCTGGTGCTGCATTCACCCACGCAGTTCTCACCCCAGCTTGCCGAGGCTGTCGAGAAGCTCGGGCGGGTGCGACAGCTGGTCGCGCCTAATGTCGCGCATTGGACGTTCCTGGCCGACTGGCAGCACGCCTATCCCGATGCAAAGACCTGGGCGGTGCCGGGGCTGCGGGACCGGGCGCAGGTTCAGGCGGCCGGGGTGCGGATCGATGCCGAACTGAGCGACAGGGCGCCAGCCGAGTGGGCGGGCACACTCGACCAGGGGATCGTCGAAGCGGGTGCAGGCTTCAACGAGGCGTGGTTCCTTCACCGCCCAACCAGGACGCTGGTACTCGTCGACCTGATCGAAAACCTTGAACCTGAAAAGCTGCGGCCGGTTGCGCGGGTGCTGATGCGGGCGGCCGCTGCGACACGCGGGACCACGGCGCGCTACCTGCGCGTGCCGATCCGGCTGGGCGGGGCGCAGACGGAGGAGGCGATACGCGCGATCGTGGCGCTGGAGCCCGAACGGGTGATTTTCGCGCATGGCCGCCCATTCGACAAGAATGGGGCCGCAAAGCTGAGAAGCGCCTTCGCCTGGTTGATCTAGCTCGCTTGCGCGCGTTGCTGAGGCCGCAGACCCTTCCGGGATCTGCGGCCGCATAGCTTACAACCCGTAGGACAAGCGCACATACCCGAAGCGACCAGGGATGTCATAGGTTGTCGGGTCGAAGTTGTTGAGGCTGCAGCTGAAGCAGGCAGGCGGGTCCTTGTCGAACACGTTGTTGACACCCAGCGTCAGTGCCAGGCCCGTACTGAACCAGCTTGGCCGGAACTGCAGCTGGACGTCGCCATAGAGGCGGCTCCTCAGCTTATTGGCCGTCGCGTTCTCATCGACCGGGATCTCCGCGACGTTGTCGATGTAGCGCCCGGTAACGCTCGCGGTCACCGGACCCAGCGCCCAGTCGATCGTCGCAAGCCCCTTGAAGTGCGGATAGGCCTGGTCCGGTGCGCCGCGTTCCGTGCCTTTGTATTCGGTGGTGGTGAAGCCCTCGGTAGAGGGGGTGCGCTCGGCATATTTCAGCAGGTAGTTGCCCGACACATACAGCCCGAACCGGCCCGCGCCGGTGTCGCCGCTGCGCACGGTCAAGGTCGCGTCGATACCCTTGGTGCGGATGCCGCCCGTGTTGAGCAGCAGGCCGTTGATCGCAGTCACGATCCCGCTCGGTGCTCGGGTGATGGCGGCGCAGCTAAGCGCGTCGCCCGCTTGCGCGCACCGGCTGAGCAGCACCTGGGCCGGGATGGCCGCGATCGCCCCATTCACCTTGATATCGTAATAGTTCACCTCAAGGCTGAGCGCCGACAGCGTGCCGCCCCGTGCCCAACGTGGGCTGTACGCGCCGCCGAACACCAGAGTGCGCGCGGTTTCGGGCTGAAGGTCCTGATTTCCGCCGGTCAGAACCGGCAGCTGGCCGTTCTGCGGTTCTGCATAGCTGCCACTGGCCGGCACGCCGTTCGCGACGCAATTGGCACGTACGGTGGCATTCGACTGGAACAGGCCGCCCGTGGCGCTGGTGCAGGGATCATTGATTGTCGCGTCGAAGCGGGACTGAGCGCCGTACAGCTCGCCAATCGAGGGCGCTCGCAGCGATTCTGCATATTGGCCACGCAGAAGCAGGTCGCTGACGGGCTTCCACAGCGCACCACCACTGAACACGGTGTTGCCGCCAAATGTGGAGTAGTTGGAATGGCGTACCGCGCCGTTGAGCTCGAGCGAGGAGAAAGCGGGCAAGTCGCGCAGGATCGGTACCCGAACCTCCGCATAGACCTCGTCCACGTTGAAGCTGCCCCGTGCGGCCTGGGCCGGGATGTCCGCACCTAGGCCCGCCTGGATCACGGGATCCGGTGTGAAGCTGCCGAACTGGTAACGGTGTTCATAGCCGACCGCGAGACCGACCGGGCCGCCGGGCAGGTCGAACAGTTCGCCCGACAGATTGGCGGTATAGTCGTTCAATTCCTGCCGGCTCCGGTCGCGTTCGTCGAAACCGATGAAACCGAGCATTTCAGGAGTGATCGATCCCACGCCGCCAAAGAAGTTGAACGGAACGCAGGGGCCGGTACACTGGTTGACCGGGCCGATCGCCTGGGCAAGCCGGGCAGAGTTGATGTTGCCGGTGAACAGCTGCCGGGCATCGTTGAAGCCGAACACGGCGTTTGCGTCCCAATACCAGTTGTGGCCCAGCATCTCGAACCGGCCGTCGAGCGTGCCGGTCAGCGACATCGTATCGACGTTCTGCGAATAGGTCCGCTGCCCCGCCTCTACCAGCCGACGGAAGATCGCGGTGTAGTTGCCGCCCGGCGTCAGCGTGACGCCAAACGGGTTATACGGGTTGGTGGCATCGACCGATAGCGTGTCGAGCAGGTTGCCGTTGCCGACATCCGGCCCGATGCCGAGCGGCAGGTAAGCGGCCTGGTTTTGCGAATTCCGGCGATTGTACAACGCCTTTACCCGCAGGTTCAGCGCGTCGGAGAATTCAGCGCGCGCGTTGACGAAGCCGCCATATCGTTCGACCGGCGTCAGGAAGTAATTGAATGGCGCAAAGTTGTAGCGATCGGCGGCCGTCAAGGCCTTGAAGTCTCCGGTCGCCAGCGTCGGGTCATAGACGACCGGCCGGCCGATCACCGGACCACGCAGCGTCAGGTTCTGGCCGTTGACCAGGAAACGGCCGAGCGGCGTAAAGCTGGAGCAGCCCCCGATCTCGTCCGCGCAGCTTGTCTGGCCGGGATTGGGGAATTGCGAAATATCGCGATCCGTCGCGCTCACCGCCTTTTGCTTGGTATAATAGCCGCCGGCGACGATATGCACGCCCTGGCTGCCAAAGCCGTAGCTCAGCTGATAGTCCTGCGTTTCGCCGTCATTGTCGCCCAGGAACTGGCCATATTGTGCCGACGCCCTGAGGCCGTTCTGGTTCTGCTTGGTGATGATGTTGACCACGCCCGCGATCGCGTCGGATCCGTATTGCGGCGACGCGCCGGATTGCAGCACCTCCACCCGCTCGATCATTGATGAGGGGATGGAATTAAGATCAACGGTGGCGGGAATGCCGCTTGCGGAAGCACCATTCACGAAGCGCAGCCCATCCACCAGGACCAGCGTACGCTTTGGTCCAAGATAGCGCAGGTCCAGCACCGCCGAGCCCGCGCCGACGCCACCACCGTCCGGCGGGTTTCCGAAGTTGCCCGAACTGTTGAACTTCGAATTCAGCCCGCCCGATGAGGCCGGCAGCCGCTGCAACACGTCGGCGATGTTGGACAGACCGGTCCTGGCAATGGCGCTCTCGTCCACCGTGACAACAGGCGAGGGCTGGTCAGTAGGATCGCGGCGAATGCGCGACCCGGTCACCACCACGTCCTCCGGGGGCGCCTCGATTGCGGCGGGCGCTGTCGGCGTCTGAGGATCGGTTGCGATCTGGGCTAATGCGGGTGCCGACGCGAACACGAGGCCCGCGATGATCGCGGCACTCGAACCACGGACCAGCAAATCCAAGCGTTGCATCGTCTGTCCCCTCTTCTCGAACCGCCGATCCCGACGGCATGAGGAAAGTTAACCATGAAGCAGGCGTGACGAACAGCCGCATATTGCTGCACTGCAAAGTCCTACATGCAATGTGTGAAACCATGTTGCGCGACGAACACAGAATGGTGCAGCTTTGCTGCCCCGTCAGGTCCGAGCCCGCGTCGGGATAGCGCCATGGCATGGCTATCTCTGGCGGCTACGACGCTTACCCGGGCCGCTTGATACTCGCCCTTCAGTCACCCGTGTTGAACGGTCTCCCGACCGAAATCGTTCAAGCTGATCAACCCAGCGTTCCCGGAGAAGAAGCTTGACCAAGATCGCTCTTGTTGCCGGTGCGGGTGGCATAATTGGCAAGGCTTTGCTGGAGGAAATTGCCCGGACGCCGGGTTGGCAAGGGCTCGCGCTCTCGCGCAGGGAAGGAGACATCGTTGCAGATCTGAACAATGCCGAGGCGACGCGAACAGCCCTGGCCGGCGCGCGCAACGTCACTCACGTCTTTTACGCGGCCTATGGTCCAGGCGGCGGCCTGGCCGAGGAGGACAAGCGCAACTCAGCCATGATGCGCAATCTGCTTGACGGGTTAAAGGCGGTCGGCGCACCGGTCGAGCGGGTGGTGCTCTATCAGGGCGCAAAGGTCTATGGCGTCCACCTGGGACCGGTGACGACGCCCTTTTACGAGGACGAGAACCCGCGTCCGATCGGGCCGAACTTTTACTTCACCCAGGAACGCGAACTGCAGCGGCGCCGCGCCGCGGGTGGGCCGGATTGGTCCATCCTGCGCCCGGATGTCGTCGTGGGCGACGCCGCCGGCAACGCCATGAACATCGCCACGGTGATCGGCGCCTATGCTGCGCTGTCAGCTGCCGACGGCGCGGCGTTTCGCTTCCCCGGATCGCGGCTTACTTATGACGACTGTCTCGCCCAGGTGACGGATGCCCATGCCCTGGCGCGAGCAAGCCTTTGGGCGGCGACGGCCAAGCAGGCGGCGGGGCAGGCCTTCAACTATGTGCATCCGCCCTTCCGTTGGCGGCGTATGTGGGAGAAGGTCGCCGAGCATTTCCGGCTAGGGGTGGGAGAGCCGATCCCGTTCTCGCTCGCGACACACATGCCGGCATTGGAGCCCGTCTGGAAGGCGATGGCCAGCGACCTTGTAGAACCCGATCTTACCAGGACCGTTGGCTGGGGCTTTGGCGACTTCATCTTCGGCACCGAAGCCGATGTAATCTCCGACATGACAAAGATCCGCTTGGCCGGCTTCAGCGAGGATGTGGATCCCGTCAACGCGATGATCCGCGCCATCGAGCGCCAGCAAGCCGGACGCCTAATCCCTTTTATCGAGCACCGCTGATCCCGCCCGGCAGCGGCGGAAAACCGCAGGAAGGAGGACCTGTCCTGTGCGGGCCCGGCGCTCCTTCAGCAGGCACGAACGCTATTCCTCGGCAGATCCGTATTCCGATTGACGCCGCCGCTGCCCAGTCGCGCCACGCTGGTTGAGCGCCTGGCGTACGCGATCCAGCAGGTCGGTCCGGCGATACGGCTTGCCAAGGACGTCGAGGCCTGACGCCTTCGGCCCCTCGATGACAAGATCCTCGTTGTAGCCTGTCGTCATCAACACGGGCAGGTCAGGATCGATCGCGCCGATCTTGTCTGCGAGCACGATGCCGTTGATCCCGCCAGGCATCACCAGGTCGGTGAACAGCAGGTCGACGGACCCCGGCGGCATTGTCTTGAACAGGTCCAACGCTGCCTCCCCGGTTTCCGCCACCGAAACGCGGTAACCAACCTCTTCGAGGATCTCCCGTGACAGTGCCAGCACGTCCGGGCTGTCCTCCACCACCAGGATATGCTCGGACGGCACGAGGTCGTCAGGCCTGGCCAGTATCGCCTTTCGCTCTGGCTCCTGTGGCGGCCTGCTTTCCGCGGCAGCAACCGGGAAGAGCATTCGCACCGTGGTGCCGCGGTCTACCTCGCTCTCGATCTCCAACCGGCCGCGGGATTGCTGCACGAAGCCTGATGCCATGGCCAGGCCGAGGCCGGTCCCCTTCCCTGTCCCCTTGGTCGTGAAGAATGGCTCAATCGCCCGCTCCACGACGTGCGGGGGCATACCGTGCCCCTGATCCTTGATTTCGATCGAGATGTAATCTCCGGCAGCAAGCCCTCGTGCCGCAGCATTGCCGTTTAGGTGAACCTTGCCGGTCACAACCTCGACCACCCCGCCCTGCGGCATGGCATCGCGTGCGTTGATCGCGATGTTCAGCACAGCCATTTCGAATTGCTGCGGATCCAGCACCGCTTGCGGCAGATTGCGCCGGAGGCTGAGATGCAGTTCCACCTGCTTGCCGATCGCGCTTTCCATCATGACGGCAAAGTCGTTGATGCAGGCGCTGACATCGACGGGGCGCGGATCGAGCCTGGTTTTGCGCGCGAAGGCAAGCAGTTGCCCCGTCAGCTTGGCGCCACGCTCCGCTGCCCCCCTTGCACTCTGAAGGTAATGGAGAACCCGGTCGTCGGTTGCACGCGTGGTTGCCAGCTCGATATTGCCGTTCACGACCTGAAGAAGGTTGTTGAAATCATGCGCGAGCCCGGCAGTGAGTTGCCCCACAGCCTCCATCTTCTGTGCCTGCGCCGATGCCTTTTCGCTTTCCCGCCGACGGGTAACGTCCAATTGGCTGGCAAAGAAGTAAAGCAGATTTCCCGATGTGTCGTAGATTGGCCCGATGAACACCGCGTTCCAGAACGGCGTTCCATCGCGGCGATAATTCAGGATCTCCAGCGCAATCGACTCATTGGCCCTGATGGCGTCGCGTAACTGATCGACCAGTTCGCGATCCGTCTGGGCACCCTGCAAGAAGCGGCAGTTACGGCCCAGGACCTCCGACTCCTCGTAAAGGGTCAGGTCGAGAAAGGCCTTGTTCGCGAACACGATCGGATTGTCGGGCTTATGCGGATCCGTCAGGATCATCGGCATCCGCGTCATCTCGATCGCAGCGAAGAACACGTCGCCTCGGTCGTCGAGCCCCGGCTTTGTGATCGTGGCCTCACGCCAATGGTGCAGCCCACGGGTTTCGATAGGTTCGCGGGCACCAACGTCCGCGGCGCCTTCCGCAGGCACTCCGGTGCTCTGTCCCCGTCCGGCGTCATCCTGCCGGTGAAGCTGCTCATTCTCGTCCACGAAGATCCCCAACGCTGCAACGCGGCAATAGCGGGAATCCTCCCTTGCTCACACCATAAGTTTCAGACGCGGCAAAAGGTCCCGCGCACGTTCCCCAGTCAGCAGCGCAGGTGCCAAACCGACTGGTGGCGTGACCCGCGCACGCCCCCACAACGATCTCGCCTCGTGAAGCTCACCTACCATTCCGCATAGCTGCGGCACCAGAAACGTCGTTGAGGCGGCTCACCATAGCTGTTTCGTCGGCTCTACGGTGCCCCGTTATCGAGCCCTGTCGCGTTGCGGACTCCCTGGCTACATGCCGGCAGTACTCCCCATGGCCGCCTCGGCCTGCAATCGCGGGAATACCTCGTCGACCGACTTGGTATCGGGCAGCACATAAACATAGCCCCCCCTTCGTCGGAACATCGGGCGCAACAAGCTGCCGTAAAAGGCTTTGGGAACGTTGATGCATCCGAAGGTGATGCGGTTATCGTCCGCTTCCGGCGACAGCATGCGGGCGCGCCGCTTTTCCTTGGCGCCGACGTCCTTCGGGATCGGGTGCAGGGCTACCGATGTGGCGTAATCCACCCAGAGGACCCTTTCTCCGCCCACCGGGAGACCGAACTTAGCCAGAAAGCGGCCGGCTGGGGTAGTTTTCTCGGCCGGACCGAGGTCGGAAAGCTTCTTGCTGCCGACACCGGGACTTGCTTCATCGCCGGGGGCGATTCCAATCAGGACTGGCACCGCGGCAATCGGCTTGCCTGCAGGGTCGAACAGGAACAGCGCAGCGTTCGTCTTGTCGACCACCGCCCAGGGTAGCCCCTGATTGTCCCCGGAGGCGACCACCAGCCTCGCAATGCGTGCTGCTGTGTCCGACGCCACGATCGCCGGCGCTGCTTGCACCGTATGCGCTTTCGACTTCGGGGTTTTCGCCGCGTCCGCGAACGCCGCAGTTGGAACGATCAGCGAGAGCGCAGCTGCCGCCCGCAAAAGAAGGATCATCTATTCAGCACTCAATAGAGCCGGCCGCTCGGTAGAGCGGCCGGTCCAAGTCATACGCAGCTTGTCGTTATTGATGGTGAGCAATCAGTGGCGTGGCCGCCGAGCGCGGCTCTGCTCCTGCACCGTCAGCCGCTGTTCGACGCCGTCCACCCGGCCGGTCAGCTGATCCAGGCGCTGGCCGTTGGCCTGTGCCTGCGTGGATGCTGCCTGCGCCCCGGTCAGTGCCGACTTGGCCGTCGCATCAGTTTCCTGCAGGCGGGTTTCGAGCGCATCGACGCGCTGGCTCACCGGCGCGATCTGCTCGCGCACATAGCCCTTGGTAGCGCAGCCGCCAAGGCTGACCGCGCCGGCCGTGATCATCAAGACCGACACATATTTGGACGCAAAAACAGACATCACTCTTCCCACACGTTGTTAACCAACTGAAACAAAGAAGCTGAGCAGACTTCGTTCCACAATCCGGTTTTGCTGGACTGTGCATCTTCTCCGCCGGACCGAAAAGCGGTGAAAAGTCGTCCCGATTCTTGGTCGCCTCACCGCAAAGCGACGAACCGGCCGCTAGCCCTTTGGCTCGCGTGATCGGGGAGCGAACGGGTCGGTGGGAATATCGCCCGTGTCCGGGGCTGTTTCGTCCGTGCTCGACGGGGCCCGCTGAGCAGCTACGCACTTCTTGAGCTCAACGGTCGCCGGGCCGCTGCCGGCGAGGTTCAATCGCTCGACCGGCACATCGCCGCGCGCGATGTTCAGGAACTCCGACTTCGCAAAATAGGCGAGGAACTGTGCCTCGAAATTCGTGACAAACCCTTGCTTGTCGTCAGACGCTATACCGATGGCAAAATGCTTTGGGTACGCGCCGTGGGACAAGGCAAAATCAAGTTTGAGCCTATCCTTCGGCTTGATCGACCAGTTGGAATTGAGCACCGACAAACGGTTCCCGCCACTACGATCGAGGCCAAGAAGCACGGTAGTCGCTCCGGTGCGATTGAAGGTCTTTGTCACGAAACAGCCGTGCCCGTCCTTGCTCGCGGCGACCATCCAACCGGCCACATCCTGCGTCGCATAGCTACCAGCCGTCGCGGCAGCACTCATCAGCACCGCAGTCGAGCAGGCCAGCACGCGCAACACACGGCTTGTGCCCGTTCGCGTCAGAACGCCCGCCCATTCGCCAGCAGACTTCCTCGATGTATCTGTTGTCATGAACACCTCTAGAGCCCGCCTCTAAGCGAGGATCAAGCCGAGGGCCAAGGCCTCCTCCGTGGAAGGTCGTACGACCAACGCTGCGCGACGAAGCCGCGCTATCGCGAAAGCGGAGCGCATGGCTCGCTTCCTCCAGTCAACTAGATCCCCTCTGGTGAGACAAGCCGCTGCTGTTCCGTTGCGCGGTCGTCATTCTGCAGCACCTGCAGGAAGCTGCCGAAGGTTCCGTCCCCGACCACGGCAGCAGCAACTGACGCAGCTTCCTGTGCGCCGACGTGCGAACTTGATCGGCCGTTGTGTTCGTTGGCAGGCGTCACAAACCCTCGGCCTTATGCCGTCGCCAGCGTGCGGCCGAACGGGCTTGCCGGCATCTGTCGCGATCACGGCTCACGTACCTGTCGCCCGCGCTGTGCCGGGTAGCATAGTTGGCTTACCCAGGCCGGTCATCGAGTTCATTACTGCCACGTTGTCCCGGAACATTGAGCCCGGACCCAGCCTACGAGATCTCGGCTTGCGGACAATTCGCTACTGGCACATTCGATGATCAAGGTGGTCCCCAGCGATGGGCGGCAGTGCGCGAGGTGATCCTTGGCGCGACTAGCTACTGCTGATTTGGCCCGTTGGCCTTGGTACGGCGGATCTCCGGCCAAGCTTGGCGCGCGCTATACTCAACCACCTGACTTAACGGACTATATGGCGTTGGCGCCATGCCGAAGCCGAACTACATCGGGTTCAATGCTTCGCCTGACCAACCTGACCTTGCCCCTCCACCATGCCGACGAGGCGCTGCCTGCCGCGATCATTAAGCGGTTGCGCATCACCCCGCGCGACATCGTCCGCCATCAGGTCGTGCGTCGGGGGCACGACGCCCGCGACAAATCGAACATCCTCCTCGTCTACACGGTGGACCTAACGTTACGCGATGAAGCGAAGGTGCTCGCCCGGCACAGCAAGGATCGTAATCTCCAGCGAACGCCCGATACCAGCTACCGCCACGTAACCGCGGCGCGAACGGGCACGCCCCGGCCAGTCGTGATCGGGGCTGGCCCATGTGGCTTGTTCGCGGGGCTGATCCTTGCGCAGATGGGTTTTCGCCCGATTATCCTGGATCGCGGCAAGGTCGTGCGCGAACGCACCAAAGACACTTGGGGCCTTTGGCGCCGCAGCGTCCTGAACCCGGAGTCGAACGTTCAATTCGGTGAAGGCGGCGCGGGCACCTTCTCGGACGGCAAGCTTTACAGCCGCATCAAGGACCCGCGCCACCTCGATCGAAAGGTGCTGACCGAGTTCGTAAAAGCCGGTGCGCCGCCGGAGATCCTGACCGAAGCCCACCCGCATATCGGCACCTTTCGCCTGGTCACGATGGTGGAAAGCATGCGCGCCACGATCGAGGAACTGGGCGGCGAATATCGGTTCGGCACCCGGGTGGACGGGATCGACGTGCAACTCGACCCGCACGGCGTGCGCCATATTCGCGGGATCCACCTGCAAAACGGTGATTACCTGGAAGCCGAGCGGGTCGTGCTCGCCATCGGTCACAGCGCCCGCGACACCTTTAGGGTGCTGCACGAGGCGGGCGTCCACGTCGAAGCCAAACCGTTCTCGATCGGCGTTCGTATCGAACATCCTCAGTCCTGGATCGACCAGGCGCGGTTCGGAGCCAATGCCGGCCACCCGGTACTGGGGGCGGCCGAGTATCATATCTCACATCACTGCTCGAATGGGCGTACCGTCTACAGCTTCTGCATGTGTCCCGGCGGGACCGTCGTCGCGGCGACGTCGGAAGAGGGCGGCGTCGCCACCAACGGCATGAGCCAGTACAGCCGCAATGAGCGCAATGCGAACTCCGGCTTCGTCGTGGCGATCGATCCGGCACGCGACTTTCCCGGCGACCCGCTCGCCGGTCTGGCGTTGCAGCGGCATTGGGAACGCGAGGCGTTTGTCGCTGGGGGATCGAGCTACAAGGCGCCAGCGCAGCGGCTGGGTGACTTCCTGGCAGGACGCCCGTCTACCTCGCTCGGGTCTGTCGTCCCCTCCTATCGTCCTGGCGTGCAGGCAACCGACCTGGCCGAATGCTTGCCCGACTACGCCGTGGCGGCCATGCGTGAAGCGCTGCCGGTGTTCGGCCGCCAGATCCCCGGCTACGATCACCCGGACGTGGTGATGACCGGCGTCGAAACACGCACCTCGTCGCCCGTTCGCTTCACGCGCGGGGCGGACTTCCAGAGCCTCAACACGGCCGGCCTGTTCCCCGCTGGCGAAGGGGCGGGCTATGCTGGCGGCATCCTGTCGGCGGCAGTGGACGGCATCAAGGTCGCCGAGGCGGTAGCCACCAGCCTGTGCCGCCCCGCGTGAAGATCCCACACGCAGCCTTGCACCAGGCTGCAGGCCCGGCGCGCCTGACCCGGGTGCGAGCCGTTTGCGTGCACACCCGA
Organism: Sphingomonas aerophila; assembly: GCF_014199305.1. Taxonomy (GTDB): domain Bacteria; phylum Pseudomonadota; class Alphaproteobacteria; order Sphingomonadales; family Sphingomonadaceae; genus Sphingomonas; species Sphingomonas aerophila. Next base: position 20,565 of record NZ_JACIJK010000007.1, on the reverse strand, counting down.
TGACATTGATCCTGTTCAACAAGCCATTTGGCGTGCTGCCCCAGTTCACGGACGAACGGTCGGAGACTGCCCGCCCGACCTTGTCCGGCTTTATCGACGTACCCGGCGTCTACCCGGCGGGTCGGCTAGACCTGGACAGCGAGGGGCTGCTTGTGCTGACCGATGACGGCCGCTTGCAGGCGCGGATCGCTGACCCTCGGTACAAGCTGCCCAAGACCTACCTCGTTCAGGTCGAGGGCGATGTGACGGAGGCCGCGCTCGCGACGCTGCGACGCGGCGTTCTCCTGAAGGACGGCATTACCCGCCCCGCCACGACGGAGCGCATTGCCCCACCCGCCCTGTGGCCTCGCGATCCTCCGGTCCGCTTCCGAAAAACCGTACCTGATTGCTGGCTGACGCTGACGATCAGCGAAGGGCGGAACCGCCAGGTGCGCAGGATGACTGCCGCGATCGGTCACCCTACCTTGCGGCTGGTACGGTGGAGCGTCGGCGATTGGACGCTCGACGGATTGGCACCTGGAGAATGGAAGCGGGCCTGAGACCGCAGTGTTCCGGCTGACTGCCTAACGAGCTTATGCCGGACCTCTGGAAAGGCAACGGGACCTTCGGCAAGTGAGTGCAAGCACGCTTTTAAGGGGCTAAGGAGCCCGGCCACAGGGCGCGGCCGTCCTTTGAAGGTCGGCATAAGGAGATGATCAATGGCTGACCTGTACCTCAAGGCGCTGGAGTCCGAGCGCAAAAAGCTGTGGGCAGAGTGCCGCCTGAAGGGCCTGGCGAAAGGCACGCCGGAACGGCTCCGCATCGAGGAGCTCGACCGGCTGTTGGCCGAGCACAAGGCCAAACGCGCGAGCTGAGCGCCAGCATCGGTCAAGTTCTTCGGGCAACGCTCGCCCCGCGGCAACCTGAGCGTGCCAAGGCTAGGTCGGGTGACCGCCTCTCGTCGCACATACAGCGCTGTTCAACAGCGGCCCGGCAGACCCCCGAACCGCCCTGACGCAAGTGGTCTTCGACTTTCGTTGACGGCCGCGACAGCGGGGCCCAAGCCGCCGCTCACTCTTTCAAATTGCTCTTATCCGATTGGATCACATTCGAATGCGCTTGCCTCGCTTCCTTGATAGTACCGCGAGCGACATGGCCATCGACCTGGGTACGGTAAACACGATCGTTTACCTCCGGCATCAAGGCATTGTGCTGAATGAGCCTTCAGTTGTGGCCCTTGAGACGATCAACGGCACCATCAAGGTTCGGGCAGTCGGCGCAGAGGCAAAGCTCATGATGGGCAAAACGCCGGAGGGCACGCAGACGATACGGCCCATGCGCGATGGCGTGATCGCCGATATTGATGTGGCCGAGCAGATGATCGGCCATTTCATGCGAAAAGCCCAGGGGAGTTCCAGCAAGCTGCGGCGCAGGCCGACCGTCGCGATCTGCATACCGTCCGGCGCAACCCAGGTTGAGCGCCGGGCGATCAGGCAGGCTGCATCGAGCGCGGGGGCCGGACGCGTGATGCTGATCGAGGAACCCCTGGCTGCGGCTATCGGAGCGGGCCTTCCCGTGACCGAACCGGTCGGTGCAATGATTGTCGACATTGGCGGTGGCACTACCGAGGTGGCCGTTTTGTCCCTGCGCGGACTTGCATACAGCAACTCTGCCAGGGTCGGCGGAGACAAGATCGACGAAGCAATCGTGTCCAGCATCCGTCGGCGGCACAATTTGTTGGTAGGCGAGGCGACGGCGGAGCGCATCAAGTTCACGATCGGCATCGCTCACCTGCCGGAAGACGGTCGCGGCGACGTGATGATGGTCAGCGGCCTGGACACGGTGGCGGGCATCCCGCGCGAGATCGAGGTGAGCCAGCAGGATATCGCCGGGTTGATCGCCGACCTAGTCAATCAGATCGTTGAAACCGTCCTCGTTGCGCTCGAGCAAACGGCGCCCGAACTGGCGTCGGACATTTGCGACCGGGGCATCGTCATGACCGGGGGTGGATCGCTGCTGCGGGGCATCGACGGCGTCCTGGCCCGCGCAACCGGTCTGCCAATCACCGTTGCCGAGAACGCGCTTGCTGCCGTAGCGCTTGGGGCGGGCCGTGCGCTGGAAGATCCCGTTTACGATGGTCTGATGAGCACGACGTGAGGGCTTCGATCCGTGGGTCGCGCCGCTAGGGGCCAGATGGTACCTAGCAGCCCCCCGCGGCAGACGCGGCGGACACTGGAGATTCCTTCGCCGGCCCCGCTGATTCCCAAGGACTCAGCAGCGTCAGATCAGGATGTCGTCGCCACGCTGATCGTTGAGGCCGCGCTCGGCATAACGGTCGATGACGGCTGCCACCCGCTCCCAGAATCGCGCGGCTTCCATGTCCAGGTCTCGAACGGCCTGGACGATGAAGTCGAGGACGACTTGCCTCGCGCGACCGCCATACCTGCGGTGCAAGGTCGTGGCTTGGCGCTCCGGGTCAAACGTGGTCATCGGTAATCCGCTTCGATCTACAGGCGGCGTGCCGTGAATCAGGTTTCGCGTTTCCGCCAGCCCAGGCCGGCAAGACCTGATGCAGGATAAGCCGGACTGAGTCGCGAACGCGCCGAACGGAGGACGTTGGTGCAGGATGTGATGTCGGCGGCCTCCGTAGGCGAAAGCGGACGGTCGACGCGGCCCGATGGCGCGCTTTCGCGAAAGCGCACCAGTTCGGCGCCTTCAATCCGTCCTTCTTGGTTAACGCCTGAGTTGCCCGGCGTCCGGTGGCCGATGCTGTCGGGCTTCTGCTGGACCCTCCGCATCCTTCAGCACGGCAAGCATGCTGTAGAACGTCCCGTCCGACGCGGCAGGAAAGGCGTCCCGCAGCGGCGGCCCGAAGTGGTCCACCGCAACATCAACGCTTCTCATCGTGCCCTGCTCATCTTCGAAAAGCCCCACCTCTACCTCGGAAGAGACGTGGTTAATGCCTTATGGTCAACAATTTATTGCGAATGCTTGCGTTAGAAGTCGAACCAGCAACGGGAGCTGCCGACAATTGTAAAAGAAAAACGAGGAACGACGTCAACGCAGGGCAGTTGCTCCCGTCACGTTCTGTCGGACGTAACTCATGCTTTCGAGTCTCCGGGAACAATGCTCCAGATCACTTACCACAGCAGAGCTGAAGCATCGTTTGCGCGCAGCGACTTCGCGTCACTGCTCAGCCAGTGTCAGCGCCACAACCAGCGGGACAGCATATCTGGCCTATTGCTCTACGACGGCTCTCGTTTCCTTCAGGCGTTTGAAGGACCGCGTGATCTAGTGGATCGGTGCATGTCGCGCATCTCGTTGGACGCCAGGCATACCGCCGTCCACGTTCATAGTCGCAGGCTCATCACGGAACGCGAATTTGGCACATTCGCGATGACCACCATCTCTCAAGGGGAAAATTCGCCTGACCACCTGCTTGACGAGGTGAAAGGATTGATCGCGGGCGTGGCATCACCACGGCTTCAAGCACTCTTCATTGGGTTTGCCGCCATGAGACGGCCGCTGCTCTAAGGCCGATAAACGGCCGAGGCGCCCCGGATGGCTGACGCGGAGGTCCAGCGATGGTGTCGAGCTGGACCAGGCAGGACGCAGGCTGTTGCGTCGAGCGACGCTGTCGGCACCGACTGGATCCTTGGGCCTTCAGGGCGTCTCCAGGCGGCAAACTTTCAGCTAGCAGGGTGCGGTCTAGGTTGAGAGCGCGATGAGCGAAGCTCCAGAAGCATGGGATAGTCAACAGGTCCGCATATGGCTCGAAAGTCGGCTGGCGGCAGCAAGGCTTGATCAAGCGGCGGCCGACAAGCGCGGGTATGAGGCTCGTGACGACTATGACAAGGCGGCAGCCGAAGAATGGGTCTGCCGAACCCTGATGGCCGGCCGGCGAACCGATGATCAGGCCGCGTTCGCTACGCAGATCAAGGAAATGTCTGCACAGGATGAATACAACATGACGGGCATATATGACGATCGTCGGTTCGATCGGCACGTCCGGGCCAACCTCCGCAAGCTTGCCAAGATGACCAAGACAAATCAGGGTTTTACGAACACATCACGCTATCAGGGGTGACGCACCGGCGGGTGCGCAAGTCTCTAGAACAAGAAAGATCAGCAGGGCATGGCCCGCAGACATTCAAGACAGGACCCTTGTGCAGACCTGCATCCCGAGGACGACGCTCCTGCGGCAGCCCCCGCTTGCTGGCTATGTGGCAGGCCCACGGGCAAGACAATCGTCTGGCACCATCCCGTGCCCAAGAGCCGAGGCGGACGCGATGTTGTTCCCATGCACCCGATCTGCCAGCAGACATTAATCACCAACTTCACCAATTCCGAACTTCAGCGCCATGGGACGAATGTGGAGATCCTGTTGGCCAACCCTAACATTCGCAAATTCGTGGACTGGGTTGCGAAAAAGGATCCAGATTTCACCGCGACCATCGCCAAAAAGCAGCGCTAATCAGGTCGGCATCCGGATCCGGCCGCGCAGGACGTCGCTTGCGCTCCTGAGGTGCGGGAAAGGATCAGCTGATCGTCATCTCTTGCTTGGGCGCTTGCCCGGGCGAGATCGACGAACGGCTGCAACGCCGGTGTTTTCGGCGTTTTCGTCGGCAAGCTTGCGCCACCGTTCGAAGCGAGCGGGATCAAGATCGCCTTTGGCCATCGCATCCTGAACGGCGCATCCGGGCTCGCCACCATGCGTGCAGTTGGCAAAGCGACACTCCAACGTGACGCCAACAATGTCGTCGAAAACCTCCGCGACCCCGGAGGCCGCTTCCGACACCTGGAGCTCACGCATCCCCGGGGTATCCACCAGCCAGCCGCCCCCGTCGACCAAACCTGCTACGCGATGCATTTCGCGCACCGTCGTCGTGTGCCGGCCTTTGCCGTCGTCCTCGCGAACGGCCTGCGTCGCGATGCTGTCCGATCCCTTCAATGTGTTCACGAGCGTCGACTTGCCGACCCCTGACGATCCTACCAGCGCGACCGTTTGCCCGAACCCGCAATATTCAGCGAGGCTGACAGAGCGCGTCAGATCGCGCCCGTCGACCACCTCCACCCGCAGCCCTGACTGGAGTGCGCGCGCCGCATCCGCCAATGCTTCGGGTGAGGGTGACAGGTCGGCTTTCGTGAGGACGACAACCGGACTAACCCCCGCCTCGCCCGCGAGCACAAGATAGCGTTCGAGGCGCGCGACGTTGAAGTCTTGGTCGCACGATGTGACGATAAACAGGGTATCGACGTTCGCGGCGATCAGCTGGACCCGGCGATCATCGCCCGGGGCAGGCCGCTTGAACAAGCTCACCCGATTAAGGATGCGCTCTATGGTTCCGGTAGTCCGGTCTATCAGCAACCAGTCGCCGACGGTCGGTCGATCCTCCGCTCCCGCCTGGGCGGCAAAGCTGGATGAGATCGAGTCTTGAAAGCCCTCGCCCGAAACGGTCACCCTTCCGCGATGGACCGACATGACCCGGACAGGCTGGCAACGGCGGCTCTGCTCGGCCGATACCTGCTCGCGGAAGAATGCGTTCCAGCCTAGCTCCGCGAGGGTGGGGTCAGACATTTCCATCGCTGGCAGGCTTAAGGTTCGCCTGACTGGTCCGCGTCCGACGCACCCTGCCCCGCCGCCCGCTTCTCCGCCTTGGCCTGCGCCTTCTTGGCAGCCTCGGCCGCCTTGGTCCGCTCGCGCTCGCGGCGCTCGAAATCGTAGTTTGGCTTGCGTGCTATGACGGCGGCTCCGAACTGGAGGTGTGGTTTGGGTGAAACGCTCGCCCTGAGGGCTTGGCTCCCGCCTACACTGAACCGTCCTTCGAGACTAGCGCGGGACGGAAGCGTCAGGGGGCAAGAGGCTCAGCCTTGTTACCTCGCGAACAGCTAGGCGTACGTCTCGCCTAAGGGCGCTGCGTAGCTCTCCTCTGCGGCTAAGCGCATAATGACCCGATGCCGCTGGCGCCCCCCCCCACTCTCAATCTGCCGCCCCTACGGATAAAGGCCGCCTGCTTTTCCTTATGCGGACCAGCCACTGTCTGATGTATCATTTGTTGGCCGGCTGCGCCCGTCGGAGCGGCAGCGCGCTGGGAGATGGGCCGTGTCGGTCATTGAGGGCACCAATTCGTCAGATTGGCTGGTCGGGGGCAGCGATTGGGATGAGATCGCGGGACGGGGCGGCGCCGATATCCTGGAGGGCGGTGGGGGCGAAAACGAGTTCAGGTTCTATGTCGATGAGCTCGACTCCACGCTCGCAGCGCCTGACCTCATCATCGATTTCGCGGGCGCGGGTCGGGAAGGCGGAGACACGCTTCGGATCTGGCCCCTTGACCTGGAGCGGCCCATAACTCTGGCCGGCCCGGCAAGCGGACCTCTTGTCGTTGGAGCTCCGCTTGGGGAGCGGGGGAACGGCTTGACGGACCTTTTCTGGGCCACCCAAGGCGACGAAACTTTGCTGGTCGGGGACAGCGACGACAATGGCAGGCTAGACAGCAACGATTTCGCGGTCCGCTTGGCGGGCGACCATCAGTTCATCCGGGAAGATCTTGGCGACACGAGAGCCGCCATTGTTGGCACGAACGGCGACGACGTGCTGAGGGGACTGGACAGGTTGGCGGACGTGCTGATCGGCTATGATGGCAATGATCAGTTGTTGTCCGGTGATGGCTGGGACTTCCTTTACGGCGGCAGCGGCAACGACGTGCTTCAGTCTGTCGGCTTCGCCACGATGTATGGCGGCGACGGCAACGATACGCTCACCAGCGGCTATGGCTATGACGAGTTACATGGCGAGGCTGGCAACGACCGCCTGACCGGGAACGGCGACTTCGATCAGCTCTTTGGCGGCGACGGTAACGATCATCTTGATGGCGGCGATGACTTCGATCGCCTTTATGGCGGTAGCGGCCGCGACACGCTGATCGGGGGCGAAGGCGAGGACGAGTTGAATGGCGGCGACGGCGACGACAAACTCTTTGGCGGCGATGACGGTGACCAGATGGTCGCAGGTGCCGGTAACGATCTGCTAGACGGCGGGGTGGGTCCTGACAGCCTCTTTGGCGGCCCAGGCAAGGATACGCTGACCGGCGGCGCCGACGTAGACTATTTCATATTCGACCTGAGCGGCGCCGAGCCCGACTCCACGTTCGCGCGCCCCGATTGGTGACCGACATCGAGATGGGATGGTACGAAGAAGCCGATCGGATCAGCTTCGAAGGTGCCGATAGCGTCTTTGCCGGGCGGCTGGACGGGGTGCTGCGGGTCGGCATGGCATTGCCTGGTGGCGGTGACGGCGAGATCCAGGTCGGCTATGCTCAACGCGGCGGCAACACGTTCCTGATTGCCGACGTTAACGATAACGGCCGTTTGGAAAGCAATGACTTCGCGGTCGAATTTGTAGGACGCTATGGCTTTTATGACCAAGGCGGCTGGTTAAGCGCTGACGATGGATCTGTGCTGATCTAGCTCAGCTCGGTCGCGAGCGGCCCCTGCCCTGTTCTGCTCGGATCGGCTGATCCGGCGTTACGGTGGTCGGCGCCCACCCTCTCGTGGCTACCTCACATTTTGCGGCATTACTGAAGGAGTGGTTGTCACGCCTTCGGAAGTTCAGTTCCGACAAGCTTTTGGGCAGGTACTGACCAGGGGTAAGCGGAACAGGCCCTCGGCAAACCCTCCGCTTGCTGGCCGCCTGCGATCATTGTCCGACGCGTGATCCGCTGCCTCCTGCTGCAATGCAACGAGAGCAAGGGGCGCGCCGCATCTGGCGTTCGACCGCGTGATCCGGCTAACGACCGAATAACGATACCTTTTTCTGGCGTATACAACATATGATGCCAGATAAGCTGCGATTGATCCGCTCTGGTTTGTTCTTGCCGAGCAAACCGAACGGATTGTTGCAACAAGACCGCTAAATTGACGGTGAGCTATGAGTATCTCGTATTACAGCGTGGCAGTTACCTCTCCTGACGAGGAGCACAGGCAGCGGCAGGTTCAGGCCTCCGCTGCCCTGCAGGCGGCCGGCGATCCGGTGCTGGACGCCATTGTTCTCAAGGCCAAGCAGGTAGCTGGCACCCAGATGGCGGGAATTTCGATCGCCTCGCAGGACTGGCTGTACTTCATTGCGGCGGCAGGGTTGCCCACTGGCCCGTACAGGCGGCAATCCTCGTTCTGCGATCACGCTCTCTCCTCCAAGGAACCGACCTTTACCGTTCTCGATGCCGAACTTGACGAACGCTTTGTAGGAAATCCTTTCGTCGAGGACGGAACCTTGCGCTCATATGTAGGGGTGCAGCTTTTCTCAGAGCAGTTGCCGATCGGCATGCTCTGCGTATTCGATCCAGAGCCGCGCGACGAGATTTCGCCCGCCCTTTCAGCTGAGTTGGCAAAGCTCGCTTTCCAGACTGCCGAGCGCTTGCGCGAGCTCAGCATTTCGGCCCCGACATTCGAATAAGTCGAGGATTTCAGTCTCGGAGCAACGGCGGAAAGGTTGGTGATCCTGTGCCTCTGGGCGGGACAGAGATCCGGACCGAAACCGTCTATCCTCAAGTCCAGTAAGGGCGATTATCGTAAGGATCGGCGGCATTGGGTTCAGAACCGCGTTCAACGTGCTTGCCTCGGGGATGAACAGGAAATGTTGCTCACCCTGTCCAAGAGTTTCGAAGCTGACAGCAATGGACGAGTTCTTCGGCTCCTGTGGTAAATCCCTCCTTCCGCTCCCCGGGCGAACGCGGCTTACCTTGCCCCGCTCACCAGCCAGGGCATCTGGTTAGACGCAGCCGTTGGTGGAGGTCCGTCGGACTCGCGATGAACAATGGAATGCTGGAGGACGATCCTTTCAACAGGCGCGTCGGAACTGCTGCCCGAGATGCTGCAAAGCAGGACGCGGAACAGCGTTGCGGTCAGCTCGGCCGTTGGTCGACGTACCGTGGTCAGAGTCGGCCAAATCGACGATGCCAGCGACGCATCGTCGAATCCGCAAATCGAAAGGCCGGACGGCACGTCGATGCCCCTTCGATGAGCGACAGACACGGCGGCCGCGGCCATGTCGTCATTACTCGCGAAGATCGCGGTCGGGGCCTGGGGTAGCGAGAGCAGCTTATCGGCAGCAGCCATTCCCGACTGATAGTCGTAGGTGCCCTTTGCGATCAGGTCGGCGACCGGCTCGATACCCGCTTCAAGGATGGCGTCCAGGTAACCTGCGAGCCGAAGCCCGCTGGACGCGTGGGTTGTACGCCCCTGGACAAAGCCGATCCGACGGTGGCCCAGTCCAACGAGGTGGGCGGTCATGTTCTTTGCCGCGGTCCTGTCATCGATTCCGACCGAGGCCACGCCCAGTTTCCCGTGGGTCGATCCGGTGGCGACAACTGCCATTCCGGCCTCACGAAGCAATGACACAAGCACCGCGTCATCGGCGAGCGGCGGCGCAAGTATGACACCCTGAACCCTGCGCTCGACCAGATCCTCAACAACGCCCCGGTCCACGTTGGAATTCGCGATCTCTCGGATGATCAGCGTCGCGTGCGCCTGGGTCGCCGACTGAAGCAGCTGGATAAAGAAGTCGCCGAGCGATCCCGGGTTCGGGAAGCAATGCAGCAGCGCAACGTGCGGATGCTTCGCAGAGGATAGGGCTCGCGCCGCCAGGTTGGGCGTGAAGCGCAACATCTTGATTGATGCCTCGACCGAGGCTCGGGTCCGCGACTTCACGGCGTGATCGCCGTTGATCACGCGTGACACCGTCATGTGTGAAACGCCGGCATGGCGCGCGACATCCCGGATCGTGGGGTTGCGGGAAGTCGTCATTCTCGCGCCGTCATTGCTTTTCCGCCACACCCTTCGGGGTTTCTTTCGACGCTATTGCAACCTGCATTTTCTGACAATTGACAAGCGCGACAAATGCGAAGCTTAATAATGTTACCGTGAACACGCGGGCCAAGGGAGGATGACGATGAAGGTATCCGTATGCCGTGGGGGCCGCCGTGCGTTTCTCACCGCGACATTGTTCGCGACGGCCGCCTGGCCCGCCATGGCGCAAACGGCGCAGGAGCCCGCACAGCAGCCCGCGATACCGGGCGCCCCCACCGCCTCATCGAGCAGCAGCGCACCTTCGGCTCCGGCCGCCGCGGCCCAGGAAGGCGCCGGCCAGACCCAGCCGACGCAAATCGATGACGCCGCCCAGGCGCCAGCCGACCCGTCCGCCACCGGCAACGAGGATGTGGTGGTCACCGGCTACCGCGCCTCGCTGCAAAGCCAGACCAACGCCAAGCGCAACTCGATCGGCTTTACCGACTCCATCTTTGCCGAGGACATCGGCAAGTTTCCCGACACCAACATCGCGGAGTCCGTGAACCGCATCCCCGGCGTCACGATCAGCCGTGAGGTGACGGGCGAAGGCACCAATGTCGCGATCCGCGGCCTCGGCACCAATTTCACCCGCGTTCTGTTGAATGGCGCGCCGGTCGCAATCGCCTCCGTTCGCTTTGACGCGCAGAGCACGAACCGTGAGGTCGACCTCGACCTGCTGCCCACCGAGCTTTTCACCCAGCTGACCGTCAGCAAGTCACCCGTTGCAAGCCAGGTGGAGGGCGGCGCCGCCGGCACCGTGAACCTTCGCTCCGCGCGGCCGTTCGACAATCCCAAGCCATTCATCAGCTATGGCGTGCAGGCCACCAACGGCAGCAACAACAAGGGCAAATGGGGCTATCGCGGCTATGTCCTGGCCAGCGCCACCTTCGGCGATTTCGGCATCCTCGCGGGCGCCGCGGGCGTGCGAAACAAGTTCCAGGTCAATGGCTACGAAACCATCGGCTTCACCAATCCCAACCTGTCCGCAGCACAGCGCCCGACTGGCGCCAACCCGACCGGCGGCGGCAACTTCTCCATCCCGGCCACCGTCCCGGTTAACGCCGGGGCTGGCCTGGTTGCAGGTACGGTGATCGACCAGGCGTTCCTGCTCGCCCGCAACCCGGGCGCGACGATCGACCAGATCGACAACGGCCTGCTGCCGCGTCTCAGCCGTCCACGCACGGAAGTCGGCGATCGCGACCGGTATAACTTCATCGCTTCGGCCGAGTGGCGCCCAAGTGACGACTTCCACTTCTATATCGACGGCCTGTACGGAAAGCGCACCGACGACTTCCAGCGCACCTCGATGAACTGGGTGGTGCGCAACGGTGCCGCCATTCCTACCAACACCACCTATGACCGCACCGACTGCTCGGCAGGCTGCGTGGTGACCAAGGGCACGTACGCCAACTCACAGTTCTTCCTGGAATATCGCCCGTACTACGACACGACCGAATTCTACGGCGTGAATCCGGGCGCCGAGTTCCGGATCAACGACTTCGTGAAGGGCGACGTTCAGGCCAACTACACTCACAGCGACTTCCATCGCGAGAGCCCGACCGTTCTGGTCATCACGCCCCCCAACAGCGGGATCGTGGTGGATTACGACAACACCGGCGGCGGTATCCCGTCGGTGACGACTAACGTAGACCTCAACAACCCCGCCAACTTCGGCTGGAACGGTGGCGGGCGCGTCAATCTGAACGGCGAGGATCGGGAGACCGAGACCAAGGGTATTCGTGGCAGCCTGCTCTTCGGCGACGAGAAGCGTTTCAGCGTTCGCGTCGGCGGCGCATACGACGATACCAAGCGGCGGATCACCCCATTCGACAACACCAACCCGTGGCAGAACCTGATCTGCGGCAACGGGCCCAGTATCACGCTGCCGGCGCCGAATACCGCAACCACGCCATGCACCGGGCTGAACCAGCCGGGCACCCAGGTGCCGGGCGTCGCCATCGCGCCCGGCTTTCCGACCTTCCCGGGCTATTGGACCTTCTACACGGCCGGCGGCGCGCCGATCGTTTATTCGGGTTCGGCCATCCCCACCTCTGCAGTGCCGAGCTATCTGCTGCCGGGTTCGAACGGGTTCATCACCGTCGACTTCGACAAGCTGCGCAACGCGACCAGCTATGATGCACTGCTGGCAGCATCCGGCGAAACGGGCACCGGCAGCAGCGGCGCGAACGGCGGGTTGATTCGGGAAAAGGTCACGGGGACCTTTGCCGAGATGAACGGGATCTTCGACATCGGCGAGAACACGCTGCGGCTGAACGGCGGCCTGCGGTATGTTCGCACCGAGCAGATCGTGGGTGGCCGGATCAGCATTCCCGATCCGCGCAACACTCTGGCGGGCGGTGCGCAGATCGCAGACGGCGGACGCTATCCTAACACTATCAATTTCTCGACCTCGACAACGCTTTACTCCAACTTCCTGCCTTCAGCGTCGGTCGCCTTTGACTTTGCGGGCAAGGCGGTGGCGCGCGCCTCGCTGTCGCGGACAATGACCCGGCCCGACCCGAACTCGCTTCTGCCGGGGGCAAGCTTCGTCCAGCCGTCAGCGGACGTCGGCACGGTCGGTAACTCAGCGCTCGACCCGTACATCTCGAACAACCTCGATCTCGGCTTCGAATTTTACACCGGCCGAGAGGGCGTGATCGCGGTCGCGGCGTTCCGCAAGTCCATCACCGGATTCACCGTCAACGGCCTGACCACCGTGCCGTTTTCGTTCCTCAACCAGTACGGGATCACAGTCGACTCGCTCACCCAGGCGCAGCGTGACGCGTTGGGTTCACGCGCTAACGGCCAGCCGCTCAACAACGTACCGATCGTGATCCAGCAGCAGGTGAACTCGGATGGCAAGCTGATCGTCAACGGCCTGGAATTCCAGCTCACCCAGCCGCTCGACTTCCTGACCCAATATATCGGCGTCCGCGGCTTCGGCTTCCAAGGCAACCTGACCTTGATCGATCAGAAGGGCCAAGGCGCGGGTGCTCCGGCGGTTGCACTGGGTGTCGCCCCGACCACCTACACGCTGACCGGCTATTATGAGGGCCATGGCCTGTCGGCGCGACTGACTTATACCTACAACGAGGGCTCGCAGGGGTCGGGACTCAACCAGAACGGCCTCCCTGCCGCTGCCATTTTCGGGCAGAACTTCAAGCAGCTCGATTTCTCGGGCAACCTGGACCTTTCCAAGGTTTTCGGCCCCAAGTACCTGCCCACGCTGGTCTTGAATGTGATCAACCTTACGAAAGAGTCGCAGGCTTCATATTTCCAGTTCCCGAACGCGCTCTTCAACCAGTACAACGGCGGGCGCCAGGTGCTGGTTGGTATTCGCGGCCGGTTCTGATCGCCTTAGTATCCCCTTCGGACGGCCGTTTTGTGCGGCCGTCCGCAATAGACTTGCAGCGTATGATCGCCTGATCGCAAGACGGCGCTTAGATTGACGTCATGCGCCGCGATACTTCGTCGCATGACGAATGTTCGCCTGGCCCGGACCGCCGGACGGGTTCATCCACTAAGGTCCCGCAACTCGATCGAGGTCTGCTCATGCGCAAGTCGTTCCACCTTGGCCTTGCCCTCGCAGCGCTGATCGGCATCTTCACGGGTGCGCACGCGCAGACCCCGTCGTCGCCACACCTTGAGCGTCGCGGTGAGGCCACCCAGCTTATCGTCGACGGCAAACCATTTCTGGTGCTCGGCGGAGAGACGCACAATTCCAGCTCCAGCAGCGTCGCCTACATGGCCCCGATCTGGCCGCGGCTGAAGGAGATGAACCTCAACACGGTACTTGTTCCCGTCGGCTGGGAAACCATCGAACCCCAGGAGGGGCGGTTCGATTTCACGAGTGTGGACGGCCTTCTGAAGGGCGCGAGAGACAATGATTTGCGCCTGGTGATCCTCTGGTTCGGCACCTGGAAGAACACCTATTCGAGCTACGTTCCGGCCTGGGTCAAACGGGACCAGGCCCGCTTCGCACGGGTCGAAACCAGCAATGGCAGCGGCACCGAACGACTCTCGCCGTTCTCGGCGGCTTCCCGCGATGCCGACGCCCGCGCTTTCGGACACCTGATGAGGCATCTGCGCGAGGTAGATGGCAATCGCCACACCGTTCTGTTCGTCCAGGTCGAGAATGAGGTTGGCGTGATCCCTCAATCCCGGGACCATTCCGCGGCCGCAGAGGCCGCCTTCGCTGCCCCGGTGCCAGAGGTACTGATGCGCCAATTGGGTGAGCGCCGCAGTTCACTGAACCCGGAGCTTCGCGCCGCTTGGGAGGCTGCTGGCGCCCGCACCTCCGGTACTTGGCGCGAGGTATTTGGAGACGGTTCGATGACCGACTCGCTTTTCATGTCGTGGTGGTACGCCACCTATGTCGAGAAGGTCGCGGCTGCCGGAAAGGCCGAGTATCGCCTACCCTTGTTCACCAACGCGGCGCTGATCCGGCCCAACTACGAACCGGGCCAGTATAATTCCGGTGGCCCGATGCCGTCCTCGCTCGACATCTGGAAGATCGGCGCGCCGTCACTCGATTTCCTGTCACCGGACATCTATTTCGACGACTACGCCCATTGGGTGTCCGAGTACCGGCGCGCGGACAATCCCGTGTTCGTGCCGGAAGCACGGGGCGGCGCGACCGGAACCGCCAACGCGCTCTACACCATAGGCGCGCTGCACGGGATCGGCTTCTCCCCGTTCGGGATCGACGGCAAAGGGGTCGTTCTGGAAGGCGATGTCAGCGTTGGGCTTGACGCGGGCAGCCACGGTGACCCGGCGATCGCCGCCATGTACGGCCAACTAAAAGGGCTCGCTCCCCTCATCCTCCAGAAGCAGGCGGAAGGAAAGATCGGGACGGTGATCATGGAGGGCACGGCGCAGCGTGCCGGACGCGGTCGCGCCGGCGACTATGTGATCAACATGACGCGCGCGAACGGCCCCGCCGGCAGCGTTGATCCGGCCAGCCGGGTCGCTGCCATGTTCCTGCAAACAGCGCCCGACGAGTTCATCGTGGTGGGCAGCGGGGACGCGCAGATCAGTTTCACGTCCGACAAACCGGGCCCGCCGATCGTTGGTATCGAGAGCATCGACGAGCAGATGCTGCTCGACACCGGCGCCACGACCGGCCGCCGCTTGAACGGTGACGAGAACGGACAGGGTCAGTCGCTGCGACTGTTCTCAACAGACGCGGCGGAGGGCAGAGTCTACCGCGTCCGTCTCTACCGCTACCGTTGATCCCCGATCTGCGCCAACGACAGTCAGGTGATAGCGTAGCCCTTGCGCTGCGGCCGACTCAGCATCGCGTTTGCCTCGTCGTCGCCGATGAAGCGTTCGGCCGCGGGATCCCAGCGTAGCCTGCGACCGGTCTTCATCGCCGTCCAATGCAGGAGGCATGTAGAGCAGGCGCGATGGCCAATCTCCGCAGGGGCCGAGACAGGACCGCGGGTGCGAACAGCGTCCAGCCAGTCACGATGCTGTTCGGGCGTCTTGCGCAGCTGAACCTCGTTCGGTCCGATGACGCTGGTCAGGATCTTGGGATCGCTGGCGGACAAGGGCACGACTTGCGGCCCGCCGGGATCGCTCGCCGTCACCGCCCCGCTGCGGGTCACAAAGATCCAGCCCTTGTCGCCGATGAACTTCACCCCGTTCGAAAAAACCCCCGAAATCGTCATCACGACGCCATTGGCATAGCGGCCATGCGTCTCGAAGGGGCCGTGCACGTCCCACAGGCCGCTCTTGGGAAAGTCGGCCTTGCCCCAAATCTCGACCGGCCCCGTCAGTTCGGTGTCCATGCCCCAATGCGCAATGTCGATGTGGTGCGCGCCCCAGCCGGTGATCATGCCGGCGCCGAACTGCTCGCAACGCAACCAGCCTGGCCGCGCGTCGGTGGAGTCCTGCGGATGGACGCGCATTTCGGTGTAGTAGACCTCTGGCGTCGAGCCGAGCCAGGCATCGTAGTTGAGGTTGGACGGGATCGGCATGGGAGGGGCGGCAGGCCCGGACGGATCACCGGGGAGGCCGATCTCGACCCGCCGAAGCGTGCCAAGCCGGCCATTGCGGACGAGTTCACAGGCTCGCCGGAACTGGGGCCAGGGTTCGGACCCCCGCTGCTGCGATCCGATCTGGAGGATGCGGCCCGATGCCTTGACGGCATTCGCCATCGCTCGCCCCTCGCTGATGGTCAACGATGCCGGCTTCTGCAGGTAGACGTCCTTGCCGGCGCGGACCGCGTCAACGGCCAGCCGCGCATGCTGGTGATCGGGCGTGGAGATCAGGACGGCATCGATGTCCTTGTTCGCCAAAAGCTCGCGGTAATCGTCATAGCCCCGCGTGCCGGTGTAGGGCTTCCCGTCTCTTGTTGCGTAAGCGGCATCGACGAATTGCTGCCCCGATGCCAGCCGCTTCGTATCAAGGTCACAGACAGCAACAATGTGTGCATCGTCGTGCCGCAGCACTTCCTTCATGTCGTGGCCGCGACTAATGCGGCCGACACCGATCGCCCCAGCGTTGATCCGCTTGCTGGGCGCTGCTGCGCCGAGGACGCTTGCGGGTATGATCGCCGGAAAGGCTGCGGCCGCCGCTCCCTTGATCGCGCCGCGCCGGGTGATCGCTGCCGTCATCGACACTCTCCTTCTCATGCCATCACTGGGCGGGTGGCGTTCTTCTGTGCAGTGAGCACCAGCTCGGCAGCGAGTAGCGCGCCGTCCTGATCCTGCGCCACCGACGTACGTTCCACCACGTCTGCGATGAACTGCGGCCCGAACGGCAGCGGCACCTTGCTGCAATCCATGTAGCGGACGCCCTTCTTGTCCGCGATGAAGAGGTGATTGCCGCCCGGGCGCCCCGCCACGTCGATGTATTTCCGCAGTTCGATATAGCCCTCGGTCCCGAGCAGGAACGCACGGCCGTCGCCCCAGGTCGGCAGACCGTCCGGCGTGAACCAGTCGACCCGGATATAGCCGGTGCCGCCGTCGCCCACGACCGTCATGTCGCCGAAATCCTCGAATGCGGGGTGGTCGGCATAGGACAGGTTGCCGGTCTGCGCAGCGACGACACGCGCCTGCTTCGTGCCCGTATAGAACACGAACTGGTCGGTTTGGTGGCTGCCGATGTCAGTCAATATCCCGCCATAGCGCGCCTTGTCCCAGAACCATGCCGGCCTCGATGGCGCGCTGACACGGTGCGGGGCGATGTTGATGGTCTGCACCACCCGGCCAATCGCGCCTTGCTGGACAAGGTCGCCCGCCATCACCGCGGCCGGCACCTCCAGCCGTTCGGAATACATGACCGCGAACTTGCGCCCCGTCTCCTTCACGGCGGTACGCACTTGCGCAAGCTGGCGAAGACTGGTGATCGCCGGTTTGTCGCTCAGGAAGTCCTTGCCCGCCCGCATCGCCCGGATGCCGAGCGGGGCGCGCAAGTCGGGGATGGGAGCGCCGGCGACCAGCTTGATCGCCTTGTCGTTCAATATCTCGGCCTCGCTCCGCGCGAGGCGGGCATCGCCATAGCGCTTCCGGAACAACGCGACCTGCGCCGGTTCCGTGGCATGAAAGGCGGTCAGGACACCTCCTCCGCGGATAAGGGCATCCGTCATTGAATAGATGTGGGCGTGATCAAGACCAACAACGGCGAACGGCACCCGGTACTTTGTCGTTGGCTCCGGTCGCGCTGGTGCCGACACTTCGGACATCGCGTTGCCCTGCGACACCGACTGGGCGAGTGCCTCAGCCGCCATGGTGGCCCCAAGCCCTGCCCCCAGCCCCGCGCCGATCAGCGCGCGCCTGTCGATAGCCATCACTTCCCGTCCTGGTTGGCCGGCGTAGCGGCAGTAGACCAGTTCACGACATGGTAGCGCGCAGCCGCCGTCCCGACATTCCGCAGCGCGTGCAGCGCGTTTGATGCATTGAAGATGATGGAGCCCGGCCCGACCCGCTGCCACCTGCCGGCCGACAGCGTCTCCACCGTGCCCTCGTCAATGATGACCAACTCCTCGTTCGGATGCTTGTGGGGCGGATGGGAAGCCAGGCCCGGATTGAGCGTGGTGACGTGCATCTCCAGTTCGCGGAGCGTGGCGGTGGGTCGCCGCACGATCGACCGGACCTCTCCCGAGTCCGTCTTGGTCGCCGCCATCGCGTTCCAGTCGAACACCGCCGGTCCGAGCACGTCGCCCGCCCGTTGGGCAAATGCCCATCCCGAGCACCCAAGCACCACGCCCGCTGCGAGAACTGCAGCATCCCGAATTTGCGGCTTCATGCTTCCCTCCAATTTGTCCGCGCGCATTTCCCGCGTCGCGGCAGTGAATCTCTCATCCGGAACGTTTGCTCGAAATGCCATTTACGGCGCAGAGTGCCGTCACCTTCTTCATCGAGCCGATGACCTCGCCCGCCGCCATCATCGCGTTCAGCACGTCAATCATGACGCGCTCCCATCTGCCCGCGGTGCTACAGCGCTCAGATCGACTGACGGCATGGCGGAGTGTTGCAGGGCAGCGGTGACCGGGCAAGTCAACACATCGCCTATGGACGCGGATGGTGACCGTTCCGAACCAATCGAGCGTTCCCACAGCTTTTCAAGGATTCGAGGACGCCGGCCGGATGAAGCCGTCCATGAAACAGCCGCTTTCGGACGCTAACTCGGCGTAGGCGGACGTTCAATCAACGTGGGCTCGACAATAGCTTCCCAACACTTGAGGGTGCAGCAGAGGCTTTCGGGCTGCGCGAGCCGATTACAGGGGCATATCGGCTTGCTTTACGGGAGGGATCGCAATCGGATAACTTATTCGTGAGCCATAGAACAGTATTTGTAAGTTTCTGGCGAAAGCGGTTTCGGAGGCGAGAGGGCGAGGTGATCCGTACGAGCATGCCGAATCGCGCCCTGAAAGACAGCATCGAACGACATGGCATGAAGTTGCAAGGTCGCGCGATCAGGCTGAGTGCGGTAGCCGGAATTGCGCTTGCCGCGACGATGTTGACGGCGTGCTCGGGAAAGCCCGACAAGGCGGAGGTGCGTTACCGGGTGACGGTGATCGCCGACGAACATGGCGTGGAGCGTCGAGGCAGCGCGGTCTGGAGCCAATCGCTTTCTCGTCCCCTTCTTCCCCTCGCCAGCGCCTATGATCCGGAGTTCCGCGGCGACGCAATCCCGTTGCGATTGAGCAACGGCGGGGTCCTCTTCGTGCTTCTCCAGTCATGAGTTCCTGAACATCCACAACAAGCAAGTGATAATCCGGGAGTGGATGCAGGGCTCATCCCGGGACGTGTCTTCCACAACCACATTCCCTATCGGGGGCCGGACGAGATTGAGCGTCTTGTCTCCATCAAGCACAGCAAGGTGCCGCCTGGCCGTCTCATATGCCCGCAAGTCGGAGCGGAGATGTGGCTTGAGCCTGATAACAGCCGTGTGCCCACTGCCGTGTTCTGCTTCAGAATGGCCTATTCGCGGACTCCCTCTAATAAGAGTGAGCTTAAACCGTTCGATCCTGCGTGCGCGTACTTTCAGTCAAGCTGCAGGATCAGGATAAAGCGCGTGATCGTAGAGCTCACGGACCAACCCGTAGATCGTCCTCTTTCCCATATTCTACCATGGATGAAAGACTACGATGACAAACGCATATTCGAAGAACGAAACTTTACGCCACCCGGGCCATCGCATTTGATATTTGTCATCAGGAGGTAGCAACGTCCCTGCCAACCTGCCGTAGGCACAACGTCGTTGCATCTTTGTCGAGTTATTGGTCCGCTTGTCAAAATTGAGCCCTGGACATCTGCCAAGCAAGATACTGCGGTGATGGGAAATGTACATCAGCCCCGCCGTAAGCTGAAGGAGCTGCCGCCCTTCACGGTAGCGGCACGCTTCCCTGAACCTTCGCCTGAGGCGTTAGCGCACATCGCCGCACGGCGGACCTCCTGTCCGCCATGGTTACACATCATGCGCACTCTTCTTCCAAACCCGGAAAATTATAGGACGGCGGCGCCCTGATCACTACTCAGGGCGCGGATGGAGGCTGACCCGGTCTGCGTGATTGGAACTCAGCAGAGAACCTGAAAAGGCGGCTCACTTGAGCCGTCCAATATAGATCCGGGCGAGCGATAGAGTGACTGCCTGCAGTTCATCTCACCCCGCGAACAGCACCGGCAGCCTGAGCGAAGAATCACGAGCAGGTCACATTAGCCACCGACGCCGCGTCTATAAGGGTTTCAGTTCTCGTGATTTTTTTGAGGCGCTAATATGCGTTGGTTTGCCGCGAATGCCCCCATTCGACTGAAGATGCTCATTGCGTTCGGCTCGCTGTCTGCTCTTCTGGTGCTTACGGCGATCAGCGCCGTCGTAGCGCCTGATAGCACAGCATATGTTGCAGCCGCTGCCTCGGTCGCGGCTATCCTTATGAGCGCTTGGTATCGCGAAGCGATCTGCCGGCCATATGTCGGTACGGTGCTGCGCATGGAAGCACTTGCGGCGGGGGACCTGACCAGTCCTATCGCGCATACCGACTTCGAAGACTGCGTTGGGCGCATGACAAAGGCGATGTTCACGTTTCGAGCCACGGCTCAGGCGCAGATTGCCCAGAATGCCGAGGCGGAGAAGCACGCCGAGATTGTGCGGGGCATGACGGCGAACCTGAAGTGTCTGGCCGAATGCGATCTGACCGCAGGGTGCTGTCAGTCTAATGCGAACGCGTCTCCACAGGATGCAGTTCGCCTGACGGGCGTGGCAGCTTAGCTCGCAGCGCTCTGCCACTCCGCCAGT
>NZ_JACIJK010000006.1 GCF_014199305.1 Sphingomonas aerophila | reverse complement strand
CCAGGGCGACGGTCGCCGCCCGCAGCTTCGCACCGTTGCCGGCCATGTTGTCGCAGCACAGCACCGCAAAGGGCGCCGTGCCCGCCGACGCCCGCGCTGCCAGCCCTTCCACCAGCCAGCCGACCAGGCTGCGCGGGTGAGCCGGGCTTCCCTGGTCGTGAACGATGTCCGGGTGGTCGACGTCGAGCGTGCCATCGCCGCGCAGGCAATAGCCCTTTTCCGTCACCGTGCTGGTGACGATCCGGACCGCCGGGTCGGCAAGCAGGTCGCGCAGACGCGCCTCGTCACCGGGTCCCACATAGGCGCGATGGGCGCCGATGACCTGTACGGACGGCTCCCGGTCGAGCACGGATACGCTGTACAGCCCGTCCTGCGCGCGCAACGCCTCCACCGTGCCAGCTGACCGCAGCGACACCGCCGCGATGCCCCAGCGCGGGTCATTCGCCAGCAGCCGGTCAACATACCACGCGCCATGCGCCCGGTGGAACGCGCCCGGGCCGAAATGCACGATCCCGACCGAAACAGCAGCCGGATCGTAGGCGGGGCGAGCAACCAAGGCCGGCACGCCCGGTAAGGAAGCGACAGACAAGCGGGTCACAGCGTCACCCCGCGTTTCCAGATCGCGATCTCCCGCTCCCCGTTCCGCTCGGCCGCCGTTTCCGCGCCGGATGCGACCGCGCAGACACGTTCGATCAGCGCATCGGTTGTCTGGTCCAGCCCGTCCTCCAGCGCCTGACCCGCATCGAAGTCGATCCAGCCCGGCTTGCGATGCGCCAGGGCGGAGTTGGAGGCGATCTTGATGGTGGGCACCGGGAAGCCCATTGGCGTGCCCCGGCCCGTCGTGAACAGGATCATCGTTGCACCTGCAGCCGACAGCGCCGTGGAGGACACGGCGTCGTTGCCCGGGGCCTCCAACAAGGTGAGGCCGTCCCGGCGCAGGCGTTCGCCATAGCGCAGCACGTCGGTCACCCGAGCTCGTCCACCTTTCTGAACGGCACCCAGGGATTTCTCCTCGAGAGTGGTGATGCCCCCGGCGACGTTGCCGGGCGATGGGTTCTCCGACACTGGCTGGCCCTGGTCCAGGAAGTACCGCTTGAACCGGTCGACCAGGCCGACGACATCCTCGAAAACTCTTTCGGACGTGGCGCGGTTCATCAGCAATTGTTCCGCCCCGAAGATCTCCGGAATTTCGGTCAGCAGGACGCGTCCGCCCGCGCCCGCTACCGTATCGGCAACGCGGCCCACCAGCGGGTTAGCCGTGAGGCCGGACAGGCCGTCCGATCCGCCACATTTCACGCCCAAGGCCAGTCTTGAGAGCGATACGTCCTCGCGCCGTGCAGTTGCGGCTTGATCGACCAGATCGTCGACCGCGATCAGGCCCTCCGCCAGTTCGTCCGCCGCCAGTTGCGCCGACACGCTACGCACAAGGGATCGGCGCTCAGGGGGGAGCTCTGCCAACAGTGCGTCGAGCTGATTTTCCTCGCATCCCAGGCCGACCAGCAGCACACCGGCGGCATTGGGATGCGCGGCAAGCGAGGCGAGCAGTGATCGCGTGCCGTCCAGATCGTCGCCCAGTTGCGAACACCCGAAGGGGTGGCTGAAGGCATGTATGCCGTCGATCCGGCCTGAGTGGCGCTCACCAGCTGCCGCCGCGATGCGTTGCGCGGTGCGCGCGACGCATCCAACAGTGGGCAGGACCCAGACCTCATTACGCGTGCCCACACGTCCATCCGCGCGAACATAGCCGCGGAAGCTGCGCTCATGGCCTGCAACGGGTGCGGGGGGCGCCATCTCAGGATGGTAGTCGTAACGGCCCTGCCCCAGCAGTGCCGTGTGCATGTTGTGGCTATGGACATGCTCGCCGACAGCGATGTGGCGCGTTGCACGCCCGATTGGGAAGCCGTACTTCAGGATTGCATCGCCCGGCGCCGCAGTTCGCAGGGCGAGCTTGTGCCCGCGCGCGACGGGCTCCCGAAGTGAGATGGATTCGCCGCCGATGGCGATCCGCTCACCGGCAAACAGGTCGCGAAGAGCGGTTGCGACATGATCCTGGTGATGAACCCGCAGGGCGGGCAAGTCTGCCGGATTGGGATGGGTCAACGTGTCGGTCATGACAGAATGGATGGCCACGCGGGCTCGCTCCGAAGCTCCTGCAACTACAGCCTTCCTCATTTGGGACGACGTCCCACAACATGGAACAGCGAGCGCGGGATGTCACCCCTGTTTCGGGTTCAGCCCCGTGACGATGGTTATTGAATAGCCTTGCGGTATCGCCGCAAGGATCGATACAGGCCAGCCAGCCTGGTTCAGAGCGCGATCAGCGGTGCCGCCGACCGGTCTTGTTCTCGGATCCCTATAGCCGGCAAACCATGCACCACGGGACCGACCAGCTTCTGCACGTCACCGGTCAGCTCAGCGCGAAGTCGACGCATGCCCCGCACTGAAGCTCAAGCGGATCTACCACCGCCATGGAGGTCAAGCCCTGATCCACAACGAGCGGTAGCTCGGTACAGGCAGTCACGACCGCGTCGCAGTCCTGGCCCTCATAGCGCGCAAGTAGCTTGTCGAAGTAATCCCGGAACGAAGACGTCATCTCGCCCTGTGCGAGTTGCGACTGAACAGCCTCAATCTCGTCGCGTTCCTGCGCCGCAGGGACCACGACCCGAATGCCGGCGGCGTTGAGCGGGCCGGCGAAGAAGTCGTCCTCCATCGTGAACTTCGTGCCCAGGAGCAGCGCCGAGCGCACGCGTTTTCGGATCAGGTGATCGCGAGTCAGTGTAACGGCGTGAAAGAACGGGATCGGAGCGATGTGCTGGGCGATCTGGTCGTATGCCTTGTGAAGTGTGTTGTTCGCGAGCATCCAGCAGTCGGGCCCGAACGACAGCAGGCGATCAATCTCCGGCCTGAGCAAGCCGGGAATCTCCGCCCACCGATCCAAGTAGCGACTTTTGATCTGGTGATAGCCGATGCTGTACAGGACGATGCGTGCCGAGTGATTTCCGCCAAGGCGTCGGTGCACCTCCTGATTGACCATCCGATAGAACAGGCCGGTGGAAGGCCAGCTAGTGCCGCCAAGGATTCCGATCAGCTTGGTGGACAAGGGCGGACTCCTTCTTCGCCTGGCCTGCGAATGTCGGCGATCTCCCGCGCGTTGCAATCCCAGGCGGGCGTGAATGTCCGCTAGTGGGCCAGTCCGCCCGCTCCTGGCGCGCTATTCTCGGTTCCCGTCGCCGCGTAAGGGAATCGCTGACCTGCGTGGTCGACGAAAGAATCGTGGTTGCGCACATCATCGTACAGCACCGCCAGCGACTTGTGCCGGCTCTGCTTAGGCATCTTGAAGATATTGGCGCCGGGTGCCGTCAAATCTTTGATTTGCTCCACCCACCGCGAATGCAATGCAAACTTTGTCACATCGAACCTGGCTGCGGCGACGCGCGGCCTCAGTAAGGCGCCACGCGCCCTGTCGCTATTGGATCGGGGGTGGGCCGCGCGAGGGATCTTTGCTAATCTCGTCGCCATCGTCGCTGCCAGCGAACCGCTTTTGGTAGCTCGACCACTCGTGCGCCGACATCGTGTACACATCACATGTACCCGCCGATAAGCAAACGTGAAGAAAACCGCCCTCTCCGCCATCTGAGCAGATCTGGTGACCCCTA
Source organism: Sphingomonas aerophila (assembly GCF_014199305.1). Classification (GTDB taxonomy): domain Bacteria; phylum Pseudomonadota; class Alphaproteobacteria; order Sphingomonadales; family Sphingomonadaceae; genus Sphingomonas; species Sphingomonas aerophila. The sequence continues at coordinate 314,906 of NZ_JACIJK010000006.1, read as the reverse complement.
CGGGACTCGAACCCGTGTTTTCGCCGTGAGAGGGCGACGTCCTAGACCGCTAGACGAAGGGGCCGCGCGGTGGAGGCGGGCGATTAGGGGAGGTGGGAGCACGCGTCAAGGGTGATCGGAACGGCGCAGGCCCGGCGGCGTTGAGCGGGCGTGAATGGGGCAGGGGACGAGAGGGGCGACGGCGAGCCCGGACGCTGGGCGCAGCGACTGGCGGAGGGCGGCCGGATCGACGTGCCCGTTGCCGTGGTGGTGGCGCATGCTGATGATGAAACGCTGTGGGCCGGCTCGGCGCTCTCTCGTTTGGGCGATTGCCGGCTGATCCATGTCACGGATGGAGCGCCGCGCGACATGGCGGACGCTGCGCGGCTCGGCTTCACGGACCGGCAGGGCTATTCGGCAGCGCGCGCGGCGGAGCTTGACCGCGCCTTGTCCCTGCTTGGCGCAGGCCCTGAGCGACTGGCCTATAACATCGTGGATCAAGAAGCGGCGCTTGTGCTGCCAGCGCTGGTCGATCGGCTGGAGCGGGACCTTGCCGACCGGCTGGTCGTCGTGACCCATCCCTATGAGGGTGGCCATCCCGATCACGACAGCGCGGCCCTGGCCGTAGGGCTGGCGATCGACAGGCTCCAACGCCGCCACGGTAAATCTCCGGCACTCGTCGAGTTCGCCTGCTACCATCGCGTCAACGGGCAGCGGCGCTTTGGCGCGTTCTGGCCCAACCTGGACCGTCCGGAACAGGTGCGCTGGCTGGATGATACCGACCGGGCGCGCGTGGATGCCGCGATCGAAGCCCATGCGACCCAGGCGCAGGTGATCGGCAACTGGCGACCCGACTCGGAGCGCTGGCGAGCGGCGCCAAACTATCTGTTCACCGAGCCGCCACCGCCCGGCGAGGCTCTGTACGACCGCTTCGGCTGGGTCATGACGGGCTCGCGCTGGCGAATACTCGCATCAGAAGCGATCGTGGCCGAGCGGGCATGGGCGTGACACGTCCGCTGACGGTGGTCAGTGTTGCCTACCCATTCGCTCCCGTCAGCGCGGACCCGGCGGGTGGCGCCGAGCAGGTTCTGGCCCAACTCGACCGGCGGTTGGTCGCTGACGGGCACCGCTCGATCGTCATCGCGGCGGAGGGCTCTTCCTGCGCCGGGGATCTCGTGCCTGTCGCGGCGGAAGAGGGGGAGATCACCGACGCCATGCGCGCCGTGGTACATGCTCGCGTGCGGGCCGAACTGGCGCAGGTGATCGAGCGCGAGCGGGTCGATCTAGTCCATTTTCATGGCATCGATTTCGACGCGTACCTGCCTGATCCCGGCTTGCGGGTGCTTGTCACGTTGCATCTGCCGCTTGATTGGTACCCGCCCGCCGTGCTCTCGCCGACGCGGCCCGATACGTATCTGCTTCCGGTCTCCTCGTCGCAGGCGCGCGGAGCTCCCGTGGGTGCCCGCTTGCTAGATCCGATAGGCAACGGCGTTGATGTGGACAGCTATGGTCCCGCCACACGCAAGGGAAGCTTCGCGCTCATGCTCGGCCGGGTTGCGCCCGAGAAGGGCTTTGCAACCGCCATCGACGCGGCGACGCGCGCAGGCTCTGCGCTCGTCGTGGCCGGGCAGGTTTACCCTTATGCGGCGCATCAGCGTTACTTTGACGAGGATGTCGTACCGCGGCTGGACAGCAAGAGGCGTTGGGTCGGGCCGATAGCAGGCGTCGCCAAGCGGCGATTGCTGGGGCAGGCGCGCTGTTTGCTCGTGCCCTCTACCGCGCCGGAAACATCGTCGCTGGTGTCAATGGAGGCTCTGGCGTCGGGAACCCCGGTAATTGCATTTCGCTCAGGCGCGCTGCCTGAGATCGTGGAGGATGGCGTGACGGGGTTCCTGGTCGACGACATGGAGGGCATGGCCGACGCCATCGCGCGGATCGATGCGATCGACCCCGCAACCTGCCGGCAAGTGGCGTGCGAGCGCTTCTCCGTGGCCCGGACAAGCGGCGCTTATCTCAACCTCTACCGCCGGTTGGCCGCATGAGAGACGCCTTGCTCGACCGGTGCCGACAGGGGCAGATCTCACCCCAGATCGCGCTCGCGCAGATGGTGATCGGCGGCGTGATGCCGGATGGCGAGGTGTTGGCTCGATTGGCCAGACATGAACTGCCGGACTCGCCGGTGCGGGCGCTCGCAGACCTCGCAACGACGCACCGTGACCAGCTTCGCGTGCTGCAGGATGTGGCTGCGTCCGGCATCGATCCGGTCGGGGATGATCCGGTGGCCGCGACGGCGGCTTTGTATGATCGGCTGGTCGCGGTCGCGCCGGAAGCTGCTGTGGCCTTTTACTCGCTGGGCGACCCCACGCTGCTTGATCGGGCGACGGCGGAATTGGTTTCGGTAATTCGGTCCTGGGCGACGGTGCCGGGCGCCGACGTCCTGGATCTCGGCTGCGGGATCGGGCGAGTGACGCTGGCCCTCGCGGACGAAGCCAATTCCGTTCTGGGCCTCGACGTTTCAGCAGGCATGGTCGCAGAAGCGGCGCGACGTGGCGCTGGTCATACAAACGTGCGGTTTGCGGTCGGTAACGGACGCGACCTGGCGGGAGTAGGGGATGCAAGCATCGACCTGCTGATCGCCGCGGACAGCTTTCCGTACGTGGTCGGGGCCGGGCTGGCGGGCGCCTATGTGGCTGAAGCAGCCCGCGTGTTGCGACCGGCTGGGGTCATGCTCGTCTTCAACTGGTCTTACCGAGGTGACGTGGCAGCGGATGTCGCTGAAGCGCGGGCGCTGGCCGAGGCGCATGGTTTGACGCTCGACCGCGCCGGCGAAAGGCCGTTCCGGATCTGGGATGGTACCGGCTTCCGGCTTAACCGGGCATCGGCATGAGCAACGCCGATTGGTGGGACCTGTGGCGGCGCGACCGGCGCGCGACTCCGTTCCAGTCACCTGCCTGGGTCGACGCCTATTGGCGCCACATGGGCGGGGGTGAGCGGCGCGATGCGGCCGTGCGTGACGCGAGTGGTCGGCTGGCCGCCTTTCTTCCGCTGACCATCTGGCAGGACGGCCCGGTCAATCGGCTGATCCCGGTTGCAGCGGGGCAATCCGACTATTCGGATGCGCTGATGGCGCCTGATGGCGACACAGCCGCGCTTTGGACGGCGCTGCTCAATCACTCTGACGGCTGCGATGAGGTGCTGCTGCCCGACCTTCGGCCAGGATCGCCGCTGCTCACCGCACCGCCCGCGGGCTGGATCGCGATGGACGAAGAGGGAGAGGTCTGCCCCGTCCTCTCGCTACCAGAAGAGGGCACCGTACTCGCAGCGATGAGCAAGTCGCGCCGCCGCAAGGTCGTCCATGATCGCAATCGCGCCGAGGCGCTGAGCGGGGTAATCGATGGCTTTGCCGATACGCCTGCCGTCGTGGACGAGGCGCTCGACGCCCTGTTCCGCCTGCACGCAGAGCGATGGGCACGCGAAGGACAGGACGGCGTCCTGGCCGACCCACGGGTGCAGGCGTTCCTCCGAGACGCGGCAGCGGGGTTGCTGGAAGAGGGCCTGCTACGCTTGGCAACCGTGCGCTATCAGGGGCGTATCGTGGCCTCGCTGCTCGGCTTCGTCGATGGTCCGCGCGGCCATAGTTATATCAACGGCGTGGACTTTTCGGTGCCGGGGCAAAGCTTTGGTACGCTCGCCTTCGAACGGCTGATCGTCGCCGGGCATGAGAGCGGGGCGCGCGAGTTTCACTTCCTGCGAGGGGAGGAGGCTTACAAATATGGTTGGGGTGCGGAGCCGACGCGCACCGTCCGGCGGACGGTGCGTCGCGCCTGACAATTAAGGTCAGGCCGCGTCCTTGCGCCGCTCCGCCATCTCCTCGTTCAGCATTTCGGCGAGCAGAAATGCAAGTTCCAGGCTCTGGCTGGCGTTCAACCGGGGATCGCAGTGAGTGTGATAGCGATCTGCCAGGCTCTGTTCGGTCACGTCTACCGCGCCGCCGGTGCATTCGGTGACATTCTGGCCGGTCATCTCGGCGTGGATGCCACCCGCATGGGTGCCCTCAGCCCGGTGGACCGCGAAAAAGCCGCGCACTTCGGCCAGAATGCGGTCGAAGGGCCGTGTCTTGTAGCCGGTCGCGGCCTTTACCGTGTTGCCGTGCATTGGGTCGCACGACCACACGACGGGGTGCCCCTCGCGCTTTACCGCCCGCACCAGCTTGGGCAGCCCTGCCTCGATCTTGTCGTGGCCAAAACGGGTGATCAGCGTCAGCCGTCCTGGCACGCGAGCCGGGTTCAGGGTTTCGCAGAAGCGCAGCAGCGCGTCCGGCTCCAGTGTCGGGCCACACTTGATCCCGATCGGATTGCCGATGCCGCGAAGATACTCGATGTGCGCCGACCCTTCAAAGCGGGTGCGGTCGCCCAGCCAGAGGAAGTGGGCGGATGTGTCGTACCAGTCGCCCGTCAGCGAGTCCTGTCGCGTCATCGCCTGCTCGAACGGCAGCAGCAGCGCTTCGTGGCTGGTGTAGAAGTGCGTTTCGTTCAACTGCGGCACGGTTTGCGGGTCGATGCCGCACGCCGCCATGAACTCCAGCGCCTCACCGATTCGGTCGGCCGTTTCGCGATACCGCTTCGACCACGGGCTCGATCCCAGGAAGTCATGAGTCCAGCGATGCACCTGGTGCAAATTGGCATAGCCGCCCTGCGCAAAGGCGCGCAGCAGGTTCAGCGTCGCCGCCGACTGGCTGTATGCCCTGATCATCCGCTGCGGGTCAGGCGCGCGGGCCGCCGCATTGGGCGCGATATCGTTGACGTTGTCGCCGCGATAGGAGGGTAGCTCCTCGCCGCCGATCATCTCGGTCGGGGCGGAACGCGGCTTGGCGAACTGACCCGCCATGCGGCCGAGCTTCACCACAGGCAGCTTGGACGCGAAGGTCAGGACCACCGCCATCTGCAGGATCACGCGGAACGTGTCACGAATGTTGTTCGGGTGGAACTCCGCAAAGCTTTCGGCGCAGTCGCCACCCTGCAACAGGAATCCGCGGCCCGCAGCAACGTCGCCCAACGCGGTTGTCAGATTGCGGGCTTCGCCTGCAAAGACCAGCGGCGGGAAGGAGCGCAGCGTATCGGTCGCCGCGGTAAGGGCGGCGGCGTCAGGATAGTCGGGTAGCTGGCGGGCCTCGGCCCGGGTCCAGCTGTCGGGGGCCCAATGGGCAGCCATGACAGGTCGTCCGGTTGCAAAACAAAGCGCGACCATGCGCCCGATTGCCGCGCGAGGCAATCGGCGACGAACGCGGACAGCTTACCGCCCTGCTGTACGACGCTGGGCATCCCGTGCGATTTCGTGATCCTTGATGCCCCGCAAGCGCCGTGCGCGCAATTTGCGGCGGCGGCCCAGCACGAGCCCCGAGATGGAAAGTCCGATCACCAGGGCGGCAATCAGCGCATAGGCCAGGACGAGACGGGTCTCCAACGACAACTCCTTTGAAGAAGTGGCGCTTTTACTGCCAAGTGTCAGCCGCGCAACCCGAGTGAATATTCCTGACATTCGGTCGGGTTAGTTGGTCTGACCTCCCCCGGATCTTGTCGCGCTGGCTAGCTGGCGTCAGGTTCAGTAAGCGCTGCCAAGTGCGTTGGTCCATTCTCGTCCGTCTTTCCGCTGTTCTGTCGCTGGCGCAGCCGTTCCAGCTCCTTGCCGAGCCAACCGGCGGCGACGACACGCTATCCGCCTTGCAACAGGTCGATGGCCAACTAGCCGCGATCGGGTATCGGCTGGTCACGACCAATCTCGCCCTGTGCGACCGTGTTGCTCCCAGTCCGGGTTGGGTCATCCATGCTCTCGCGCAATATGATTCGTCCCTACGCAGCGCCGCAACCGCCAGGTTCGGGTTCGAGGCGCCGGTGGCGGTCGAGACCGTGGTGCCGGGCAGTGCAGCAGCCACGGCGGGGGTCCAGGCCGGAGACTCCGTTCTGGCTGTCAACGGGACGGCGGTGTCCGCCGCGGCACCGACCGGCAAGGCTGGTGTGGCCGAGCGTGATGCGGCGCTCGCGCTGATCGCTTCCCAACCGGCCGCTGCGCCCCTTAGCCTCGACCTGTTGCGCAACGGGCGTCGCCGGCAAGTCACGATAGCGGCTTCTCCCGGCTGCCAGGCATCATTCGAGCTGAAGGTTGGGCCCGGGCTGACCGCAGCGTCGGACGGTCAAGGTGTCCAGATCGGCAGCGCCTTTTTCGCGCGCTGGCCGGAGGATGAAGTCGCCGCCGTGGTGGCCCACGAAATGGCGCACCTCGTGCTGCGGCACCGTTCTCGATTGGAGGCGGCGGGGATCACATCAGGGATGCTCGCGGAGCTGGGACGTGCTGGCCGAATCCACCGCCGGGTGGAGGACGAGGCCGACCGCCTCAGCGTGGCATTGCTCTATAATGCGGGGTTCGACCCCTCTGCGGCGGTGAGGCTATGGCGCAACCATGGCGGGCAGATCGATGGCGGCCTGTTCCGCAGCCGTACTCATCCGTCGTCCAAAGCGCGGGCGGCGGCGCTGGAGCAGGAGATTGCAGCGATCCCGCCCGGCTCGCCGCGCCCTTACCGCCCCGCCTTGATCGATACGCGCAGCACGCCGCTTCAGTAGCCTGCGGACAAGTTCGCAACGTTCGTCATTGGTCGTCCGTCCCGGTAAGCAGCGAGGTTCTCGAGAAAGAGGGCGGCTGCCTTGCGAAACATGCTGGTCTGGCTCCGCCCCGACATGTGCATCGTCACCAGGCAGTTTGGCGCGGCCCAGAGCGGGTGGTCCGAAGGAAGCGGCTCTGGCTCAGTCGTATCCAGGATGGCACCGCCGATCTTGCGCCCCTTCAGGACCGCGACCAACGCATCCTGATCGATCATGTCGCCGCGGGCGATGTTGACCAGCCAGGCGCCAGGCCGCATCGCCGCCAGCTCGGCAGCCCCGATCATCGCGCGAGTGACGTTGGTTGAGGGCGCGGCGAGCACCACCCAATCGAAATCGCCCAACCGGTCGCGCCAGGCGTCCGCGCCCAGCGTTCCGTCGCGGCCGGATCGCGTCACCCCGACCACCTCGACCCCGAATGCGGCCAGTCGATCCCCGATGCGCCGGCCGATCGCGCCATAGCCGATCACCAGCGCGCGCGTGTTCTCCAGTTCTCCCGTGCCCGGCGGACCGGCCAGCCACTCACGCCGGTCATGGGCCCGGACGACGTCGTCCAGCCGCTTGGCCGCGGTGAGCACGCCCATCACCGCCCAGTCTGCTACGGCTGCCGCGTTGATGCCGGCACCGTTGGTCAGCGTGACGTTCTTCTCACGCAGCAGGCCGAGGGGAAAAGCGTCCAGGCCGGCATAGATCGTCGTTATCCAGCGCAGGCGTGGCCCGGCGGCACGGATCGCCTCAGCAACAAGCGCTGTTGGCTGCATGTCCACCCATGCGATCTCCGCGTCCTTGATCCCTACCTTGGCCTCGTCCGGCGACGCGAACCAGGCGACGTCCAGATCGGCTGGAAGGTGAGGTTCGAGAAGCGGGCGGGCGAGGGCGGGGAGCACCGCCTTCATGGGTTTACCTTCCAATCCCAGCCGAGCGGATCACCGTCCATCACCTCGACCCCAGCAGCGGCGAGTTGGTCACGGATCGCATCGCTGCGTGGGAAGTCCTTCGCGGCACGGGCATCGCGGCGGTCGTCCAGTCGCGCCTGCACCGATTCCTCGTCGAGCAGCGCCGTCGCGGGGCGCACGCGCAGATCTGCCCGGGTCAGCGTTACCAGGCCCAGACCCAGCACCGCATCGAAATCGCCCAGCGCTGCCAGCCGATCCTGCGGCGCGATCCGTTTGTCGGCGACCATGGCCTCCAGCACGGGCAGCGCCCGTGCGGTGTTGAGGTCGTCCGACACGGCCGCGTCCAGCGCCTCCCGATAAGCCGCCGTCGATCCGGTGGTCGGCGTCGCGGGGCGGGTCCGGAGCGTTTCGATGGCCTGCACCAGCCGTTTCAGCCTGGTCGAGACCGCGGCCAGGTTGTCCCAGCTGAACTCCAGCTCCGACCGGTAGTGCGCCTGAAGGCAGAGCAGCCGATAGGTGAGGGGGTGATAACCCCGGTCAACCAGCACCTTCAGGCGCAGGAACTCGCCGGTCGATTTCGACATCTTCCCGCCGCGCTCGACCAGGAAATTGTTGTGCATCCAGAATGTCGCGCCAGTGTCGGCACAGCCGCAATGCGCCTGGTTTTGCGCGATCTCGTTGGGATGGTGGATCTCGCGGTGATCGATGCCGCCGGTATGGATGTCGAATGCCGCGCCCAGATACTTCTGGCTCATAACCGAGCATTCGAGGTGCCAGCCCGGTGCGCCGCGACCCCATGGGCTGTCCCATTCCATCTGTCGCGACTCGCCGGGCGGGGTGGTGCGCCAGATCGCGAAATCGGCCGCGTTTCGCTTGCCCTCCACCTCGGCGATCCGCCCTTCCGCCGGGTCCTCTCCGGTATGGGCACGGGCAAGGCGGCCGTAGTCGGGCACGGTGGACACGTCGAAGTAGAGGCCGCCCGGCAGCGAGTAGCAGTGCCGAGGCGCGATCGCCTCGGCAAAGGCGATCATTTCGGCGATATGGTCCGTCGCCACTGCCCAGCGGCTGGGTGGCAGGATGCCGAGAGCTGCGACATCCTCCTTGAACACCTCTGTGAAATGGGCCGCAATCTCCCAGATCGATCGCCCGGTGGTCGCCGCGGCGCGTTCCATCTTGTCGTCGCCCGCATCCGCGTCCGAGGTCAGGTGGCCGACATCGGTGATGTTGATGATGTGGGTCACCGGCCAGCCTTTCCACCGCAACACACGCCCGAGCGTGTCCGCGAACAGGAAAGCACGCATGTTGCCGATGTGCTGGTAGTTATAAACGGTGGGTCCGCAGGTGTAGACGCGCACATTGGCAGGATCGATCGGCCGGAACGACTCGGTGGAGCGGGTTAGCGAGTTATAAAGGGTGAGGGGCGCGCCTTGCATGGCTGGGCCTTACGTCACCCTGCCTGCCTCGCAAAGTAGGCTGGAAGCGGCAGGCGCGGTCGCTTGCGGGTTGCCTCGCGAGCGCCAGCCTGCTAGGCGCCGCCTTCACACGGCGCGAGCTCCGGCTTGCGGCCGCGATAGCCATTGATCCGGAGTTCGGTTTTTCCCATGCAGATCATCGTTCGCGACAACAATGTCGACCAGGCCCTCCGCGCGCTCAAGAAGAAGCTGCAGCGTGAAGGCGTGTATCGCGAAATGAAGCTGCGCCGGCATTACGAGAAGCCCTCGGAGAAGCGCGCGCGTGAGCGTGCCGCAGCTGTACGCCGCGCTCGCAAGCTGGAGCGCAAGCGGGCCGAGCGGGACGGCGCACGGTAGGATGCCGGGAACGCCGGGCAGACCGGCGTTTCGTTATAGTTTTATGTGATTGTCTGGCCGGCGCGCGTTGAGTGCCGGCCGTGCCGTTCAGGGGCCAGCCCATGTCGACCGTGACCGCCGTTCCGCTCCAGCCGGTCAAGCGCGGCTATCTGATCTGGCTGTGGCTTGGTATCGCCCTGGCGCTTGTCGGTGCGGTGGCGCTGGCCCGGCAGGGTGACGACTTCCTGGTGCGAAACGGCCGCGCTGGCGGTGTCGTGACCAGCCCCACCGGCTTGCAGAAAAAGGTGCTGACGGCCGGCCGCGGCGGTGCCCACCCGACCGACACCGATGTCGCGCTGGTGATGTACGAGGGGAAGCTGCTCGACGGCTCCACGTTCGATAAGTCGCAGCAGCCGACCCCGATGCCAATCGCGGGTGTCGTGCCGGGCTTTGGCGAAGCCTTGAAGTCGATGAGCAAGGGCGAAAAGGCCCGCTTCTGGCTGCCTTCGGCGCTGGGCTATGGTGAACGTGCTAATGGCCCGATCCCGGCCAATTCGACCCTGGTTTTCGACGTCGAGCTGATCGACTTTCTGCCAGAGGCGGTGATCCGCCAGATGCAGGCGCAGCAGGGTATGATGAGTGGCGGTATGCCAGGTGGCCCAGGTGGCGCAGCCGGTATGCCGGGTGGCCCAGGCGGGATGCCCGGCGCTCCGGGCGGGGTCCCTGGCGGTCCCGCTAGCGCGCCGCCGCGCTAAGCTGAGAAAGACTTGAGATTATCGAGCCGTCCGTGCCCGCACGGGCGGCTCTTTCGTGGCCGGCTATGAGAGCGCCGCGCCGTTGTTCTAATCAGCCGGTCTGGAGCAACCACTGCTCCGTGCCTTCCAGGCCAAGCGCCGTAAGCCGGCCGCTGGCATAGGCGCCAGTGTCGATGCCGATCCGGTGCGGCCGGAATTCGACCTGGTCAGTCGGCGTGTGGCCATGGACGACCATCTTCTCCAGCATGCCGCCGCGATGATCGAGGAAGCTGTCGCGGATCCAGCGCAGATGCCGACGTGACTGGGCGTCGAAAGGTGTGTTCGGCTCGACCCCGGCATGCACGAACGCATAGTCGCCGATCGTGATCATGTCCTCGAACCCGGCCATGAACTCTCGATCTGCGGCCGGAACATGCTGGGCCAGCAGTTCGGCCAGTTCCGCATAGTCTGACCGCTCATAAACCGGGTCGGAGACGCCATAGCTCAAGGCAGTCTCGCGACCGCCGACCCGGCAGAACATGCGCAATGCGCTGCCGTCGCCCTCAAGGGCCGACAGGAAGATCTCTTCATGGTTGCCGTGAATGAAGCGGATGCGACGGGCAACCGTGCTTGTGTCGGCGAGCTCCCGCAGTCGCGCGACCACGCCGGCCGACTCGGGACCACGATCAACCAGGTCACCCAGAAAGATGAGCGTCGTTCGCGACGGACCGCGCGCGCCGTCGTCCCCGTCGATTTTCGCGACCAACTCATCAAGCAGGTCCAGGCGGCCATGGACGTCGCCCACGGCGTAGACCCGCTCCCCCTCGGGCACGGCCGGACTGGACGGAGCCGCAGCGGCGCGGCGCGATCGAAGCAATTTCGCGATCATGGGACCTGACGTGGTTGTTGCCGGGAGATAGGCCTCGCCATGCTGCACCGCAACTACGTCGGTTCTAAGGTCGCCCCGGATTAACTCGCGAGTTGCATCCTGACCGGCGAAATCATGCGGGGCTGGTCGGGCCAGATGCCGCGGGTGTCGAGCACAGCCTTATGGGCGCGCTCGTCCAGCGGAACCGAGCGGAACACGTCATGATCGACCAGCACGATCATCACCGGGCAGCTATCCAGCGCGGTGTCGATGTCCGTCAGCGTCGCGCCGGTGCCATCGAATGCGGCGGGCAAGGCTGTGGCATAGGGCTCGACGACGCGGATCTGTCGCCCGAAGCGCGCGGCCAGCGCCGCCGCGACACGCAGCGCCGGGCTCTCGCGAAAATCGTCGATGTTGGCCTTGAAGGCCAGGCCGAGGCACGCGACCGGGGCGCCGGGCCATTGCTCGATCAGGGCCGCTGCCTGCGCGATCACATGGTCCGTCTTGCCGTCATTGACCTCGCGCGCGCTACGGATCAGCGGGGTGACGTCCGGCGCTGCGCTGACCAGGAACCATGGGTCGACCGCGATGCAATGGCCGCCCACCCCGGGTCCGGGTTGAAGGATGTTCACGCGCGGATGACGGTTGGCCAGGCGAATCACCTCCCACACGTCCACTCCCATGCGGTCGGCGACGAGGCTCAGCTCGTTGGCGAAGGCGATGTTGACGTCCCGGAACGCATTCTCGGTCAGCTTGGTCATTTCCGCCGCGCGCGAGGTGGTGGTGACGCAGGCGCCGCGGACGAACCGCCGGTAGAAGGACAGCGCCTTGCGCGCGCAGCGCGGCGTCACGCCTCCAATCACGCGGTCATTGTCGATCAGCTCGACCAGAATTCGGCCCGGCAACACCCGCTCCGGGCAATAGGCGATGGCAATGTCTGCCTGTTCGCCCGTCCGACCGGGTACCTTCAGATCCGGGCGAAGCCCCGCGAGCAAGTCCCGGACCTGTTCGGTGGTGCCGACGGGCGAGGTCGATTCCAGGATTACCGTATCGCCGGCCTTCAGCACCGTCGCGATCGTCGTCGCGGCCCGGAGCACATAGCCGATATCGGGCGCATGATCGTCAGCGAAGGGGGTGGGCACCGCGATCACGAAGACGTCCGCGGTCTCAATCTGTGTTGACGCGCGCAGCGTCCCGCGTGCCACCACGCCCGAGACGAGGCCGTCGAGATCGACTTCCTCAATATGGACACGGCCCGAGTTGACGGTGTCGACCACGTCCGCGCTGACATCGACGCCGAGCACCCGCGCGCCCGTGCGGGCGATCACCGCGGCGGTGGGCAGGCCGATATAGCCCAACCCCAGCACGACGACGTTCAGTTCAGCTTCGCCCGGCATTCGCGACCACCCCTGCTATGCGCGCGCTGGCATGGCCGTCGCCGAACGGATTATGGGCACGGGCCATGGCGGCATAAGCGGCCTTGTCGTCCAGCAGCGTGAAGATTTCGGAAACGATGCGCTCTTCGTCGGTGCCGACAAGGCGCGCGGTGCCGGCCTCGACGCCTTCTGGCCGCTCGGTGGTTTCGCGCATCACCAGCACCGGCTTGCCGAGTGCTGGGGCTTCTTCCTGCACTCCGCCCGAATCGGTCAGCACAAGGTCGGACAGATCGAGCGCGGCAATGAAATGTGGGTAGTCGAGCGGCTCGATCCGGGCGACGTGCGGGTGGTCGTTGAGCACCTCATCCATAACCGCGGCTACGGCTGGATTGGGGTGCATGGGGAACAGCACGGCGACATCGTCCCGGTCTGCGATACGCCGGATCGAGCGCGCGATCGCGGCCATGCCGCCGCCGAAGTTTTCACGGCGGTGGGTTGTGACCAGCACGATCTGCTTGCCCGTGAACCGTTCAGCCAGAGGACCGAGGCCTGCCGCCAGCCCAGGCTCATCCTTGATCCGTTCACGCGTCCAGTGCAGCGCGTCGATGACCGTGTTGCCGGTCACGTGAATTGTCGCGGGATCGATGTTCTCGCGGCGCAGCGCGGCGGCGGCCGTTTCAGTCGGCGCAAAGTGATCGCGCGCGATCGGAGCGACGATGCGGCGGTTCACCTCTTCGGGCCAGGGGTGATAGATATCGCCAGAGCGCAGCCCCGCCTCCACATGCGCCACCGGAATGCGACGATAATAGGCGGCAAGCGCGCCAGCCATCGCGGTCGCCGTGTCGCCCTGCACCATGACCAAATCCGGGCGCTCGGCGTCCAGCACCTCGCCCAGGCCGGTCAGCAGTCGCGCCGTCAGCCGATCGAGCGACTGGCCGGGCTCCATCAGGTCAAGGTCGATGTCGGGCCGCAACTGAGCAATGCCGAGCACCTGATCGAGCAGCCCGCGATGCTGGGCGGTTACGCAGGTGCGCACGGCGATGTCTGCAGTCGCCTGCAACGCGCGGACGACCGGGAAAAGCTTGATCGCTTCGGGGCGGGTGCCAAAGATCACGAGGACGCGCTGTGTTGCCATGAACTGCCGCGTACACAGGATGACTTAATTGATGTCTAAGTCGGAATGATTGCGACCTGCCGGGTGCGCGGTTATGCGGCTGGCATACCTAGGGGGAACAACGAGCATGACGATCAAGCCAGTGCGCAAGGCAGTTTTCCCTGTGGCCGGGCTCGGAACTCGGTTCCTGCCGGCGACCAAAGCAATGCCAAAGGAGATGTTGACCGTCGTCGACAAGCCGTTGATCCAATATGCCGTTGAAGAGGCACTGGAAGCCGGCATCGAGCAGATCATCTTCGTGACGGGGCGCGGCAAGGGCGCTTTGGAAGATCACTTCGACATCTCCTACGAGCTCGAAGCGACCATGAAGGCGCGCGGCAAGAGCTTGTCGGCAATCGAGAATATTCGTCAGAAGCCGGGCAGCCCGGTTTACGTTCGCCAGCAGGAGCCCTTGGGTCTGGGCCACGCAGTCTGGTGTGCGCGGGAAATCGTCGGCGACGAGCCCTTTGCGGTGCTGCTGCCCGATGAGCTGATGGTTGGCGGGTTCATGCGCCAGATGGTGGAAGCCTATAATCAGGTCGGCGGTAACGTGATCGGCGCGCTCGAAGTGCCCGACAGCGAAACGGACAAGTACGGCATTATCTCGCCCGGCAAGGTCGAGGGCCGGCTGACCGAGGTGAAGGCGCTGGTCGAGAAGCCCAAGGGCAAGGCTCCGTCCAACCTGATGATCCCTGGCCGCTACATTCTCCAGCCCGAGGTCATGCAGGTGCTGGAAAGCGGGGAAAAAGGTGCCGGCGGCGAGATCCAGCTGACGGATGCCATGGAGAAGCTGATTGGCAAGCAGCCCTTCCATGGGTTCACCTTCGATGGCGAGCGCTACGATTGCGGCGACAAGGCGGGCTGGGTCACGGCCAATCTCGCCCTGGCGTTGGAACGCGAGGATATTGGCCCGGCGGTTCGCGAGTTCGCGCAGGCCCGGCTCGGCTGACCTGACGCCGTGCGGGTCCTGATCACAGGCGTCGCAGGCTTTATCGGCTTCCATGCGGCGCAGGCACTGCTGGCGCGTGGTGACGAAGTAATAGGGATCGACAATCTCGATCCTTATTACTCGCCGACGCTGAAGGAGGACCGGCTCACCCAGCTGGCCAAGGTCGCCGAGGGCCGCCTGAGGGTAGAGCGTTGTGATTTCGCGGACGAGGCGGCCCTGGACGCCGCGCTGGGCGAGGATCAGTTCGACGCGGTGCTTCACCTCGGCGCGCAGGCTGGCGTGCGCTATTCGATCGAGAACCCTCGCGCCTATGCCCGCGCCAATCTGATCGGTCACCTAAACCTGCTGGAAGTGGGCAGGGCGCGACGGGTCGGGCACTTCGTCTATGCCTCGTCCTCGTCCGTCTACGGGCAGGCGGGCGAGGGGGCGCTGAGCACGACACAGCGAACCGACCATCCGGTGTCGCTCTATGCGGCGACCAAGCGCGCGGACGAGTTGATGACGGAAAGCTACGCGCACCTGTACCGGCTACCCGCCACGGGATTGCGCTTCTTCACCGTCTACGGCCCCTGGGGTCGACCCGACATGGCGGCGTGGCTGTTCACCGCCGCGATCCTGGAGGATCGCCCGATCGCTGTTTTCAACGGCGGGGCGCTGCGTCGCGATTTCACCTATGTGGACGACGTCGTTGCGGGCGTGCTTGCCGCTCTCGATCGCCCGCCGGCCGATGATCGCGCCGTCAAACCGGGAGGCAGCGTGTCGCCACACGCAATATACAACCTCGGCAACGGGCGACCGCAGGAGCTCGACCGGTTGATCGTGATGATCGAGGGCGCTTGCGGCCGCCCGGCACGGCGGGATATGCGCCCGATGCAGCCAGGCGATGTCTCCGCCACCTTTGCAGACATCGCCGACGCGGCCCGAGATCTCGGTTATGCGCCGGCGACCCCGATCGAGGTCGGGATTCCGCGCTTCGTCGGCTGGTATCGCAGCTACCGCGGCGTTTAGGCGTGGACGGGCGGCCGGTATAGGGCCGAGCAGGCGGGGCACCCCGGGTCTTTCGGCACGATCAGCGTCCGGAAACGCCAGGATAAGGCGTCGACCAGCAACAGCCGTCCTGCCGGGTCGTCGCCAAAACCAACGATCGCTCGCAACACTTCCAGCGCCGCAAGGCTGCCAAGCACGCCCGGCACCGGTCCCAACACGCCCTGGTCGGCGCAGGTGTCGCCCGCCTCGTCTGCAGGCTGACCGACCAAACAGCGATAGCAGGGCTTGTCCGCCTCCCAGCCGCGGAACACTGCGAGTTGCCCCTCCCACGGCCCGACAGCGGCCGACACCAGCGGCACGTGCGCGGCGAGGGCGGCATCGGCAACGATCAGCCTTGTGCCAAAATTGTCTGTGCCGTCGAGTATGACATCGGCACCTGCGATCAGAGTCGGTGCGGTCGCATCATCAAGGCGGACCATGTGTGCGCGAGCGTCCACATGGGGGTTGATGGCACGGGCGCGATCGGCCGCTGCCTGCGCCTTTGGCTCACCCCGGTCCGTCGTCGCGAAGATCGTCTGGCGTTGCAGGTTGGATGGCTCAACGCGATCGTCGTCGACGATGTCGATCCGGCCGATCCCGGCTGCGGCCAGGTACTGGATCGCCGGCGACCCGATCCCGCCCGCGCCGACCACCACGACCCGAGCGCCACGCAGCCTGAGCTGACCCGCGCCGCCCACTTCGCGCAGCACTATATGACGAGCATACCGGTCGAGTTCGTCGTCAGAAAGGGTCACGGCGTCCATGAAAAGGTGATGCTCGCCCGGTACCAGCTGTCTGGGTCACCAGGGGTGGCATCAAGATTGTCGCGCGCCAGGCGAGATACCAGGCCGGAGACATATTGTTCGATGGTAGGACAGCCGATCGCGCGCGGCACGATGGTCTTTGGGTCACCGTCGGCCGCTACCAGCACCGCCACATTCACCTGAAGGCGGTAGCCCGCTTCATCCCGCTGGGCGGCGTTGCACCGGCCCGCGCGTGCCTCCTCCACCACGAAGCGCGCCATCTCGGCGTTGTATTGGGGTGGCGTTCGCCAGCGCACCGCCGGCAGGGTCGACCAGTCGGCCGGGAGGCCCGGAGCCGAGGTGGCCTGAAACAGCAGGGCCAGCGCGGCGATCACCGCCCGGTCGATCCAAAGCCGCCAACCCCGCGCGCGGTATCGTCGAGCGAGTCGGTTTCCACGACCATGGCGGCCTGGACGGCGGCCGGGACCAGTTGCGCGATGCGCTCACCACGTCCGACGGCAAAGGCCTCACTGCCGAGATTGGCCAGGATCACCTTAATCTCCCCGCGATAATCGGAGTCGATCGTGCCCGGCGTGTTGAGGCACGTAATGCCGTAACGGAGCGCCAGGCCGGACCGAGGGCGCACCTGCACTTCGAACCCATGCGGTATCGCGATAGCAAAGCCGGTGGCGACCGCATGCCGGTCACCGGGTTGCAGCACCACGTCTTCTGCCGCGACGATATCCATCCCGGCCGCGCCTTCCGTCGCATAAGCGGGAAGGGGCAGGCCCGCGCCATGGGGTAGCCGCTTCAGACGCAGCGCGATCGCACTCATGTCAGCGCCTCCGCGATACGCTGCGCCAAACGCGCTGCTACCTCATCCTTGGGCAGGCGCGGCCAGTCCTCGACACCGTCCGCCGTGAGAATATGCACCGTGTTCGCCCCGCCGCCCATCACGTCCCCCGATACGTCATTGGCCACGATCCAGTCGACTCCCTTGCGAACGCGCTTGGCCGTGGCATGCTCAACCACCCGCTCCGTCTCTGCGGCGAAGCCGATCAACAGGCGTGGCCGCCGCGGACCTGCGGCGAGCCCGGCCAGGATGTCGGGATTGGGAAGCAGGCGCAAGGCCGGCTCGCCAGCACCCTTCTTGATCTTTTGTGCCGCCGGATCGACACGCCAGTCAGCTACCGCGGCGACCATGACCGCGACGTCCGCGGGAAGGGCAGTGTCGACCGCCTCTGCCATCTGCCCTCCCGTTTCGACGTCCACGCGCGTCACTCCGACGGGGGTCGGGAGGTCGACCGGCCCGGCCACCAGCGTCACGCGAGCCCCCAATCGGGCAAGCGCGCCTGCGATGGCAAAGCCCTGGCGCCCCGATGAGCGATTCGCGATGTAGCGAACGGGGTCGATCGGCTCGTGAGTCGGGCCGGCGGTGACGAGCACGTGGCGACCCGCCAGCGGTCGGGTCGGGAGCTGTGCCTGCGGCTTCAACGCTGCCTCGATCGCGTCGGCGATGGCCAGCGGCTCGGGCAGGCGGCCCGGGCCAAATTCGCCGCAAGCCATCGCGCCCTCGTCGGGCTCCATGACCTTAACGCCGTCGCTGCGCAGCGTAGCGACGTTGCGCACCGTGGCGGCGTGTTGCCACATGCGCACGTTCATCGCGGGGGCGACCAGCACCGGCTTGTCGGTCGCGAGCAGCACCGTGGTGGCGAGATCGCCTGCCTGTCCCCCTGCCATGCGAGCGAGGAGATCGGCGCTCGCGGGCGCGACGACCAGCAGGTCAGCCTCCCGGCTGAGCTGGATGTGCCCCATCTCCGCCTCGTCCTTCAGGTCCCACAGGCTGGTATAAACCTTGTCTTCACTCAGCGCGGCGAGGCTCATGGGGGTGACGAAGTGGCTGCCTCCTTCGGTCAGCACACAGCGGACCGCGTGACCGCGCCGCCGCAGCAGCCGGATCAGCTCGCATGCCTTGTAGGCTGCGATGCCGCCGCCGACGATCAGGAGTATCCGGCTCATCGAACCACTCGTCGCACGGTGATGCGGCGGCTGTCGAGCGCCCCGGCAACAAGGTCGCGTACCGCGTCGGGGGCAAGCGCCAGGCCCGGCAGTATCAGTGGCGCGACCAGCAGGCCCCAATAGAAGGTATCGGCCCGCGCGAACAACACCAACAGCGTCGCGTAAGCGGCAAGCGTCGCAGTCACCCGCAAGCCAGTCGGCGACCGCCACCCCGCCCAGCCGATCAGGGCAAGCGCGACCAGCGGTGCTGAAACTAGTATCGGCAACAAGCTGAGCACCGTCGATGCGGCCATGGTCCGCACGAAAAAGCCGACGCCCAGCATTCCCGCCCAGCCAGGCGATAGTGCATCAAGCGGGCGAACGACCTGTGCGACCGCATGCGCGTGGACCGCGACAACAGCCGCCAGCACTGCAAGCGCTCCGAGCCAGCCAACGGCCTCCCGCCGCTCACCGTCCGTGATCGCCAGCGCCGCCATGACCAAAACGTAAAGGGCCGATGTTTCGCGGATCAGCATAGCCGCAAGACCCAGGGCGACAGGCTCGATCCATCGCCCCGGTCGACGCAGCGCGAGCGACAGCGCGATCAGCAATCCTGCCCAGACCTCATGAAAGGTGGCGAGTGCTGGCTGTACCTGCGCGATCAATCCGCCTGCGATCAGCAATGGCAGGGCAATGCGCAACGCCGGACGACGCAGCGCGGCCGACAATCGCCCGAACCACGCGATCAGCACCCCGGTCGCAAGCGCGCCAAGAACGCCCGCGACCAGCCAGTCGGGCAAGTGCGCCTCAATCACCGCCAGGGTCGGCAGGCGAAAGGTGACAAAGGGGCGCAGCGGATAGTCCCCCGCTCGCAGCGCATCGGCGGTGACGTCGTAGTAATTGCCGCCATGGCGTACGCCGTCGACGATTGCCCCATAGAGCACGACATCCCCGGGCCCGTCGCCCGCTGTGCCGCCAACGGGAAGCCACAAGGCACTGAAGCTGGCCATCAGGAGCAGGACAGCGAGCCCCAGCGAAAGGCGAGCGGCGCCAAGGGGAAGCGCGGCGAAGCGGCTCGGCTCGGCGAGCCAGAGAGGGGGCAGCGGACGGCGCATGGCGAACCTGCGGACCCTAGCCCAATATGGCCCAGGTCGCCGCGATGCTGACCAATGCCGTCACCGCGGAGACAACCACATATCGCCAGGCGCCTCCGGTTCCGACAATCTCTACCTCCTGCAACGGCGGGGCGGGGGGCTCACCACCCGGAGCCGGGTAACGTGCCTCAATCCGGCGGATCAGTTCGGGCAGACGGGCTATCGTCCGCACGTCGGCGACCAAGCGATCGGCAAAAGCGGCTTCGGGCCCCAGTTCCGATCGGATCCATTCGCTTACGAACGGCGCTGCCGCGTCCCACAGGTTGATGTCGGGATCCAGGCTGGTCGCAACACCTTCCACCATCACCATGGTCTTCTGCAGCAGCAGCAGATGCGGCTGGGTGACCATGTCGAAGTCGCGGGTGATCGCGAAAAGGCCGTCCAGCATCATGCCGATCGACATTTCCTTCACCGAAAGGCCGCGCATCGGCTCGCCCACCGCGCGCAGGGCGGTCGCGAACTCGGCGACGTTGTGGTGGGAGGGGACGTACCCTGCCTCGAAATGGATTTCGGCCACTCGTTTATAGTTGCCGGTGATCAGGCCATATAGGATCTCCGCCAGCCACACCCGCGCGCGCCGATCGATTCGGCCCATGATGCCGAAGTCGATCGCCGCGATCCTGTCGCCAGGAATAGCGAACAGGTTTCCCTGGTGCATGTCGGCGTGGAAGAAGCCCTCTGCGATCGCCTGGCGCAGAAAGGCGTGAACAAGCGTCCGCGCAAGCTTCGGCAGGTCATACCCAGCATCGATCAGCGCCTGGCGATCGCCCAGCTTGTGCCCGTCGATCCATTCAACGGTCAGCACCTTGCCCGTGGTCCGGCGCCAGTCGATCGTGGGCACCACGAAATCGGGCTCGGCCGTCATCGCCTCCGCAAGCTCGGACGCCGACGCTGCCTCGCGCATGAAGTTAAGTTCCCGCAGCGTCCAGCGGCGGAAGTTCTCCACGGTCAGCCGTGGGCGCAGGCGCCGTGCCTCACCGCCCATCGCCTCCAGGTGCGCGGCCGCCCACTGATAGGTGTCGATTGCGCGCCTGAACTCCTCCTCGACGCCGGGACGCAGCACCTTCACCGCGACCTGGCGCCCGTCGGTGGTCACCGCACGGTGAACTTGCGCGATCGACGCGGCGCCGACTGGCACTTCCTCGATGCGGCTGAACAAATCCTCCAGCGGACGGCCGAGACTCGCCTCCATGCCCCCACGCAAGGTGTCGAAGGGCACGGCCGGCAACTGGTCCTGGAGCCGCAACAGGTCGCGAGCGGCTTCCTCGCCGACCAGGTCGGGCCGGGTCGCCATTGTCTGGCCAAGCTTGATCGCGGCGGGTCCGATCGCCTGAAGCGCGTCTGCATAGCGGGGCACGGCCGGCACCCTGGCGCCAAACCGCGCAATGCGGGCGAGCCGTCGGACGGGCGCTGGCGTGTTGGGGTCGTTCTCGATCCCCTTGAGCGCACCATGCCGGGCAAGGGTGCGCCCCCAGCGGAGCAGCCGCCACGTATGAACGATCGGAGAAGTCACGGTTGGATCAGATCTTCCAGCCGGAATGAATGGCGACCAGCCCGCCCATGATCGGCTCAACCCGCGTATTCACGAAGCCGGCATCGCGAATCATGCCCTCGAATTTCGGCATGTCGGGAAAGCGGCGGATCGACTCGATCAGGTAGCGATAGCTCTCCGCGTCGCCGGCCAGCATCTGCCCCAGCCGCGGGACCAGCCGGTGGCTGTACGCGTCATAGGCTTCGGCAAAGCCCGGCCACTGGGTGGTCGAGAATTCCAGGCAAAAGAACCGGCCGCCGCGGCGCAGCACGCGGTTGGCTTCACGCAGCGCGGCCGGGATATCGGTCACGTTCCGGATGCCGAAGGCAATGGTGTAGGCGTCAAAGAAGCGGTCCGGGTAACTGAGCGTTTCCGCGTTCGCCTCCGACCAGACAAGCCCGTCGATGCCGCGCTGCTGGGCACGGGTCATCCCCACCTCCAGCATGGCCGGGTTGATGTCCGCCACCGTCACGCTGGCCCCTGCACGGGCCAGGCGGAACGCGATGTCGCCCGTGCCGCCCGCCATGTCGAGGATCTGTTCGCCGGCACGCGGCTTCACCCGGCGCACAAAGCGGTCCTTCCACAGCCGGTGCATGCCGCCCGACATGGCATCGTTCATCAGGTCGTAGCGGGAGGCCACGGACGTGAACACGCCACCGACCCGCCGGGTCTTTTCTGCGGGGGCAACCTCTTCGTAGCCGAAGGAAACGGTATCGCTCATGCAAGTGCCCTAGACGGGGCGCAGGGCAGGGGCAAACCCGTTCGGGCGAGTTGTTAAGCGAGGTAGCGTGACCTGCCGCCGCGCATACCTATATCACGCCCCATGCCAGAGCTTCCCGAGGTAGAAACCACCGTGCGCGGGCTGACGCCCGTGCTCGCCGGACAAAGAATGGTCGGGGTGGAGCCACGACGAGCGGACCTGCGCAAGGCGATCCCGCCCGATCTGCGGCAACGGCTGACCGGCGCCACAGTGACCTCGCTTGGCCGGAGCGCGAAGTATGGCCTGATCGATACCGATCGCGGCGACACGCTGATCTTTCACCTCGGCATGTCGGGTCGGTGGCGAGTCGATCCGAGCGACGTGCTGACGCATGACCACCTGCTGATCGACACGGCCAATGGGCGACGCCTGGCGCTGAACGACCCACGCCGGTTCGGCTTTCTCGACCTGATCGCGACCGATAGGCTGGCCAGCTATCCTCCCTTTGTTGCGATGGGGCCGGAGCCGCTGTCCGATGCTTTCGACGGCGCATACCTCGACCGGATGCTTGACGGTCGGCAGGCGCCGATCAAGGCGATGCTGCTCGACCAGCGGATCGTGGCGGGGCTCGGCAACATCTATGTGTGCGAGGCGCTGCACCTGTCGGGGATCGCGCCTGCCCGAGCGGGGGGCCAGATCGCTCGCGCCCGACTCGATCGCCTTGTCGTCGCGGTGAAGGAGGTGCTGGTCGCCGCCATTGCAGCCGGAGGGTCGACGCTGCGCGACTATGCGAGGCCGGACGGTGAGCTTGGCTATTTCTCGAAGCAATGGCGAGTATATGGGCGTGAGGGCGACGCCTGTGGCTGTGGCGACCCCGTGCGCCGGCGGGTGGAAGCGGGGCGGTCCACTTTCTGGTGCCCGCGGTGCCAGCGATGATGCTCTTCGATGGCCACGCGGTTGACCTTGTCCGGCAAGGTCGTTAGGGGGCACGGCTTCACGAGGGCCCGGGCCATCCCGGCGCCCCGCTTTTGATCGGGATCCAGAGGCAAGAATGGCGAACACGCCGCAAGCGAAGAAGCGCATCCGTCGCAACCAGGCCCGCGCCGAAATCAACGGCGCGCGCGTCGGTCGTATCCGCACCTTCATCAAGAAGGTGGAGGCTGCGCTGGCGTCGGGCGACAAGGAAGCAGCGACCGCCGCCCTAGCGGCTGCGCAGCCCGAACTCGCCCGTGGCGTTGCCAAGGGTGTGCTGCACAAGAACACCGCGTCGCGGAAGTTCTCCCGCCTGACGAAGCGTCTTACCGCGCTCGCCTAAGCGGCCGAATTGTTGATCAGTATTGAGCCCGTCGGGTTTGTCCCGGCGGGCTTTTTCGCGTGCTCAGCAGATGGGTTTGGAACGAAAAGCGAAAGGCAGGACTGACCGCGATTCGAGCAGAGTGGGCCCCTTCGAAATACTACAAAAACCCTCAATATCAGTTACTTATCAAATAGTTTGACGGTTTTCGGGGGCCCCGTGGCTGTCAACCCGCTTTATTTCGGATTTGTGGCACGAGCCGGCCTTGATCGACTCAGCCAGCGCTTCATAATCGCTGAACGAGGTCGCCAACCGGCACCACGTTTGATCACAGAAGAACATGCCAGTCGGCTCCAGGGGGGTGGAGCCGGGATGGGGGATGTTTGATCGTTGTAAACGGATCGTCCGCGAAAGGCTGCTTTCGCGGAAACGGGAGAGCTATGTGTGATGAACAGTCCGGTGACGACGTCGGCAAGCGAGCTGCAGCGGGCTTGGGCCCGAGTGCGGTCGTCGCTGCGCGAGTCGGCCGGTGCCCGGCTGTTCGACCAGTGGCTGAAGCCCATGGAGCTGATCGACGGGGATGAGCCGGACGCGGTTCGTCTGGCGCTCCCATCGGCGTTCATGACCAACTGGGTGAGGAGCCACTATCAGGACCGGCTGCTGCTGGAGTTCCGCCAGGCACTGCCCGAGGTGCGGAGCATCGCGATCGAGACGCGTGCGCCCGGGCCGGTACTCACGGTAGTCACTGCGGACACGCCCGCCACGCAGGCGGCCGCAGCCGTCGCTCCCGCTGCAAGCGAGCCGGACGCAACGGACCTGCTGACTGAAGCTCCGGCGGCCCCAGCGGCGGCGCAGGCCGGCACACCTGCTCCAGCCCCGTCATTGGCTTCACCAGCCGGTGAGCGCCCGGCTCTCGACCCGCGCAACACATTTGACCGCTTCGTCGTGGACGCGTCCAACCGAGTCGCGCTCAACGCAGCGAAGCTGCTGGCGGAGGATGGCCCCCCGCGCTTTAGCCCCTTGTTCCTTCATGCGGGCACCGGGCAGGGCAAGACTCACCTGATGCACGCGATCGCCCACGCCTTTCTGGCGGTGCGGCCCGAGGCGCGCGTTCTCTACATGTCGGCCGAGCGCTTCATGTTCGAGTTCGTCGCTTCGATGCGAGCGCGCGACACTTTTGCGTTCAAGGCTAGGCTGCGGTCGGCCGATCTGCTGCTGATCGACGATCTTCAGTTCATCGCTGGCAAGGACAGCACGCAGGAGGAGTTCTTCCACACGATCAACGAGATCATGGGCGCCAACAAGCGGCTGGTGATCGCTGCCGATCGTGCACCCCAGGCGCTCGACGGCGTGGAAGCTCGCATCCTGTCGCGCCTGGGCGGCGGGCTGGTTGCCGACATCAAGGCGCCGGGTCTGGACCTGCGCCGGGCGATCCTGTCTGCCAAGCTCGACGACCTGCCCGATACAAAGGTGCCGGCAGAGGTGCTGGACCTGATCGCCGGTCGCATCCACACCAACATCCGCGAGCTTGAAGGCGCGCTCAACCGGGTTGTGGCCTATGCCCAGCTGACGGGCGAGCGCATCGACCTGGAGTTCGCGACCCAAACCCTGGGTGACGCGTTCCGCGGGGCGCAGCGTCGGGTCACGATCGACGAAATTCAGAAGCTTGTTACCCAGCATTTCGCGCTGAAGCCGCTCGACCTCGTTTCCGCGCGCCGGTCGCGCTGCGTCGCCCGGCCGCGCCAGATCGCGATGTACCTGTCTAAGCGCCTGACCACCCGCTCACTTCCGGAGATTGGCCGCAAGTTCGGCGGCCGTGATCACTCGACGGTGATCCATGCCGTGCGCAAGATCGAGGAACTGCGCGACACCGATCGCGAGATCGACAGCGCGGTTCGCGTGCTGCTTCGCGAGCTCGAAAGCTGATTCGGACCCGAAACGGAACCGGGCAACGCCTGCGCGCGTAGGGCGTGGGTAGGTTTAGTTCGGGAGAGGTCTGATGAAGCTTGTTCTCGCTTCCATGGGAGCGGACATGTTGCTGGCGGGCTGCGCGTCCCAGCGCGACGACATGGGACCGCCCGCAACCATAGCCGCAGACCCGATGTCGCCTTTGTCCGCGCCCGGTTACACCCGGATGGCGGCGTCGAGCGACCAGTTCGAGATCGAGTCGAGCCGGCTCGCGCTCACCCGCTCGCGCAATCCGCAGGTGCTGCGCTTCGCCCAGATGATGATCGACCATCACCAGCGTACCTCGGCTGACCTGATGTCGACGGCGCAGGCGGTCGGCATCGCGCCGCCACCCCCGGGCATGTTGCCGCCACAGCGCGACGCCTTTGAACGCGTCAGTGCGGCCGGCCCTGACTTCGACTCGGTGTACAAGGCGGAGCAAGTCTCCGGCCATCAGCAGGCGCTCGACCTGCACCGGAACTATGCGGCGTCTGGCGACGAACCGCGCTTCCGCGCGCTGGCGACGCGAACCGTCCCGATTATCGAGGATCACCTGCGTCAGGCACAGTCGCTTCCTGACTATGCGTCCCCGCCGCCTCCCGCGCCGGTTCGCGCCGGGGAGCGCGGCTGACACGGCCGACTCAGGCATGATCATCACAAAAGGCGCGCGCCGGTCGATCCGGTGCGCGCTCCTGCTGACGGCACTCTGGGCGGCAGTGCCCGGCGTCGGGGCAGCACAGGCGGGCGACCAAGCTTTGCGCGTTGCTATCGCGGATCGTGGCGGTCCGCGCGAGGTGCGCTCCTTCTACGCGGCACGGCCGAACCAGCCCTTGTGGATCGTGGGTGGGCATGTATCCCCGGCGGCAGACAAACTGCTCGACCTGATCGCAAGTGCCCGGCTCGACGGGCTCGATCCCGACGATTACCGCCCGCGCGCACTGGTATCAGCGCTCGAAGGTGCAGCGTCGGGCAGTCCCAGGGCGCTCGCCAGGGCGGAAGCCGCGCTGACCGTCAGCTTTGTCGCGCTCGCCCGCGATATGCGCCGTCCACGCGATGTCGGGGTTGTCTATCCCGACGCCGTCTTGCGCCCGCGTGTGCCGGGCGTTCGCGAGTTGCTGATGGAGGCGGCGTCCGCGCCGTCGATGGCCGACTACCTAGAGCGGATCGGCTGGATGAACCCGCTTTATGCCGAGCTTCGCCTCGCCGCGTTGGCGAATGGCGCACCGGGTCCCGGCGGAGTGGGAGAGGAGTTGACCGATCGAGAGGCTCTCCGGGCCAACCTTGATCGGCTTCGCGCACTTCCCGCCGATCTTGGCCGTCGTTACGTGCTTGTCGATGCCGCCTCCGCCCGACTGTGGATGGTCGCGGATGGGCGTGCACAGGGCACGATGCGGGTCGTCGTTGGCAAAACTGCCGAGCCCACGCCCTTGATGGCGGCTCTGATTAAATACGCCAGCCTCAATCCATATTGGAACCTGCCGCCTGACTTGGCGCGATCGCGCATCGCGGCCGGCGCGCTGTCGCAAGGGCCGGGTTTCCTGACGGCCAAGCGCTATCAGGTGTTGTCGGACTGGTCCGACGACGCCCGCCCCGTCGACCCGTCAACGGTGGACTGGCAGGCCGTCGCCGATGGTCGAATCGAGGCGCGGGTGCGGCAGCTGCCCGGCCCCGGAAACGCGATGGGGCGGGTCAAGTTCATGTTCCCCAACGACAAGGGCGTGTACCTGCACGACACGCCCGACAAAAAGCTGCTGAAGGAAGATGACCGCCAGTTCAGTGCCGGGTGCGTCCGGCTGGAGGATGCGCCGCGGCTGGGCCGGTGGCTTACCGGGCGGGTGCTGCCGATCGCGCGCGCGCGGCCGGAACAGCGGCTCGATCTGCCACAGCCGGTGCCGGTCTATATCGTCTATCGCACGATCGCGGTGGAGAACGGGCGACTTGTGTCGCGCCCCGACTTTTATGGTCGAGACGGAGGCGAGCGGCGCTACGCCGCGCGCTAAACCTGCAATCCGATCGCCTGCTGGGCGGCAAGCAGGGTCGGGGCGGCGAGCGCGCGCGCGCGGTTCGCCCCCGATTCCAGCGTAGCCGCTACCGCGCCCCGGTCCCCAAGCAACTCGGTCAGGCGTGTCCGGATCGGGCAAAGCACCGACACCGCCATATCCGCGAGCACCGGTTTGAACTGGCCGAAGCCCTGGCCCGCGAATTCAACCAGCACATCGGCCGGTGCACGGCCGGCAAGCGCCGCGTAGATGGTGACGAGGTTGGTTGCTTCGGGGCGGCCCTCCAGCTCCTTCATCGTTTCCGGCAACGGGTCGGAGTCGGTTCGCGCTTTGCGCAGCTTTTGCGCGATGAGGTCGTCGTCATCGATCAGGTTGATCCGCGACGCGTCCGACGGATCGGACTTCGACATCTTGGCCGTGCCGTCACGTAACGACATGATGCGCGGCGCGGCAGCGGAGATGAAGGGTTCGGGCTGGGTGAACAGCTCTACGCCGAAGTCGGTGTTGAACTTCGCGGCGATGTCTCGCGCCAGTTCCAGGTGCTGTTTCTGGTCGTCGCCGACGGGCACATGGGTCGCCTGATACGCCAGGACATCCGCGGCCTGGAGAACCGGATAGGTGAACAAGCCGACTGACTGACCTTCGCGGTTCTTGCCTGCCTTGTCCTTCCATTGCGTCATGCGGTTCAGCCAGCCAATCCGCGCGGTGCCGCCGAGCAACCATGCAAGCTCCGCATGGGCAGGCACGCGGGCCTGGTTAAACAGGATGGAACGATCGGGGTCGATACCGCAGGCAAGCAGCGTCGCCGCCATCTCGATCGTGTTGGCCGCAAGCTCAGCGGCAACCACCGGCTGCGTCAACGCATGCAGGTCGGCGAGGAAGAACAGGCACGTATCCTCCGTCCCCATCGCATCCTGCATCGCGATCCACTGACGAATGGCGCCGAGATAGTTGCCGAGGTGAAGATTGCCGGTGGGTTGGATGCCGGAAACAACGCGCATGAAATGTCTACTCGGGCGGAAGGGCAGGAGAGGCTGTGGGAGCGGCTTCCGCTGCCTCAGTACGACGGCGGCGGATCAGGCGGGTCAGGGCGCGGCGGTGGAATGCCCCGAACAGGAACGTCGCAAGGCCATAGACGGTCATCCCGGTCGCGACCAAGACGCACAGCGCGACCCATCGCGCGATGCCGGGCGCGGTGACAAATGGCTGGAAGCGATCGGCCAGGTACCACAGCACTCCGCCCATCAGCAGCGCCGCCAACGCCACCCGCGGCGCCCGCCGGCGCAATTGTGCGTCTGCGGTGAAGTGACCGCGCCGCGACAGCGTCCGGTAGAGAAGCCCGACGTTGACCGTGGACGCCAACGCGGTGGCGAGCGGCGGGCCCATGTGCTGCAATGGCCGGATCAGCAGCAGGTTGAGCACCAGGTTCACCACCATCGACACCATGGCGTAGCGCACCGGCGTCTTGGTGTCGCCGCGGGCGTAGTAACCGGGCGTCAGCACCTTTACGAGAATGTAGCTCGGTAACCCGATCGAGAAGGCGGCAAGCGCCTGAACCGTGAAGGCCGCGTCCGTCGGGTCGAAGCGGCCATGCTCGAAAAGGGCGGCCACGATCGGGGTGCCGCACGCGATCAGCGCGACCGTGGCGGGAAGCGTCAGCAGCAGCGCCAGCTCCATGCCGCGGTTCTGCGTTTCCATCGCCTCCCCCTCGGCTCCCCGCCCAAGCTGGTGCGAGATGGTGGGCAACAGGATCGTGCCCAGGCCGATGCCGATCAGGCCGAGCGGCAGCTGGTTCACCCGGTCGGCGAAGTAGATATAGCTGACCGACCCCGAAGGCAGCATGCTGCGGGCGAGGGCGGTGGAGATGACAAGGTTGATCTGCACCGCGCCCGTGCCAGCCGCGGCAGGCCAGATCAGCTTCAGCAGGCGCTTCACCTCCGGGTCCAGCCGGGGCAGCCGCAGGCGCAGGTGGACGCCGTTCGCTCGGCAGTTCTGCCACAACCAGGCAAGCTGAAGCGCGCCCGACACCGTCACTGCGATCGCCTGATTACGCGCGGTCAGCAGCGGGTCGGTCTGGTGGAACAGCAGCAACGCCCCGATCAGCGTCAGGTTGAGCAGGATCGGCGCCGCCGCGTTGACCCAGAAACGGCCAAGTGAATTGAGGATGCCACCAAGCAGCGACACCAGGCTGATCAGCAACAGGTATGGAAAGGTGTATCGGCTAAGCGCTACGACGAACGCGAACTGCTGGTCGTTGACTCCGCCCGACCCGCCCCACAGCAGCCACACGACTGGCCACGCGGCAAGCTCCATGACCACCGTCATGAGGATCAGGACGGGGAATAGGACCGCCTGAGCCTTTTCCGCGAACAACAACCCGTCTTCCAGGCCGCGCCCGTTCGGGTCGGCGACTTTGCGGTTGAACATGGGAATGAACGCAGAGGCAAAGGCGCCTTCCGCGAACAGGGCGCGAAACATGTTGGGCAGGCGGAACGCGACCAGGAAGGCGTCGGACGCGAAGCCTGCCCCGGCAAAGCGCGCGAACAACGAATCCCGTACGAGCCCGAGGACACGGCTGGCGAGCGTCAGCCCGCCAACCGATCCCAGCGACTTGGTAAGGTTCACGAACGCCGTTCCGCGACGACGGGCTTAGGCCTGACCCGCCACGCCCTGCTGACCCTGTGACTCCTGCGACTGGAGGTACAGGGTGTTGAAGTCGATCGGCTCCAGCAGCAGCGGCGGGAAGCCGCCGTCGCGCACCGCATCCGCCAGCACACGGCGAGCGAACGGGAAGATCAAGCGCGGCCCTTCACCCAGCAGGTAAGGCTGGATCTGGTCGGCGGGGACGTTGCGGAAACCGAACAGGCCGGCGTAGCTGAGGTCCACGATGAAGGCGACCTGGCCTTCGTTCTCGGCGCGAACCTCGATCTTCAGCACGACCTCGTGTACTTCGTCGCCGACCTGGGCTCCACCGATGTTGAACTGAACGTCCACCGTTGGAGCGTTCTGGTTCTGGTAGATCGCCGGTGCGTTCGGATTCTCGAACGACAGGTCCTTGATGTACTGCGAAATCAGCCCGACCGCTGGCGCAGTGTCGGCGCCGTTCGGCAGCGGCTGCATGTTGAAATCCTGGTCTGCCATGACGGGTCCTTGCAAGAAAGGGGAGCGAAGCAGCGCACCTGTGCGTTGGCGCTGTCGAGTGACGGCGCGACTAGCAGCGGGCCGCCCAGGTTTCAACGGCTCCGCATTTGAAAGGTCGACCGCTTGAGCCTATGTTGGTGCGCAGTAGCGGAGGCGTCGTGTTGTATATAGTCTTACTGGCGATGGTGGCGGGTTTTCTCGCTCTCCGTTTGTATAGCGTCCTGGGAAAGCGGACGGGGCATGAGCAGCCGATCGCCCGCCCGGTCGAGGAGCGTGCTGGTGCCCTGTCGGTGCCTCGGGTCGTGGATGCCAAGCCCGAACCGCGTGACGAGGCCACTCGTCCGATCGAGCCCAAGGCAGAGGCGGGCATCCGCGCCATTATCGCAGGCGAGCCGGGGTTCGACGTCGCGCGTTTCGTCGAAGGTGCGCAGTCGGCCTATCGTATGACGCTGGAGGCGTTCTGGAAGGGTGATCGCAACGTCCTGAACGACCTAGCGGTGCCAAGCGTCCGCGATGCCTTTGTGGACGCGATCGACGCACGCGAAGGGGCGGGCGAAACGCTGGACAATCGGCTTGTGTCGATTGAGCGGGTCCGCATCATCGACGCCAGCGTGGACGGGCGAGAGGCGCGGATCGCGGTCCGCTTCGATGCAGACATTGCCGCGGTGACGCGTGACGCTGATGGGCAGGTGATCGCAGGGTCGCTGACCGACGCTGTCGAGACCCACGATGTCTGGACCTTCGCGCGGACGCTGAAGAGCGCCGACCCCAATTGGAAGCTTGCCGACACCGACGAGGCCTGAACGTCGTGATCGGGGGGAAGGGTTGGGCGGCGGTCGCCGCTGGATTGTTGTTGGCAGCGTGCGGCGGACGCGTGGTCCCACCGTCAAGCGCCGGGGCCGTGGCGACGCGGCCCGGGCCTTCACGGCCGACCCCAGCGCGCACGCCTTCGGCTGGTAAGCCCGCCGCGGGCTTTGCGGTGCCCAGCGGCAGGTCGTTCGATGGCCGGATCGTCGGGTCCACCCCGATGGCGGCGGCGCCCGCGGCCCCGACTGCCGGGGCCACAACCGCGGTCACTGCCGGCCTGACACCAGGACCGGACCTTTCAAGGTTGCCGATCGACGAGCGCCAGGCGGAGGCGGCACGGGCCGCATTCCGGCAGTCCTGCCCCGGGCTGATGCGCCGCACCGATACCAGTGGCCTGACGCGAGGCGCAGACTGGGCGGCTGCCTGTTCCGCCGCCGCCTCGGCAGGGCGGGGAGGCGCCCGCGATTTCCTCCAGCGCTATTTCGAAGCGGTGCAGGTGGGCGACGGGCGCGCCTTTGCAACCGGCTATTACGAGCCCGAGATCGCTGCCTCGCGGGAGCGCCGCTCGGGTTACGAGGTTCCGATCTACGCCCGACCCAATGATCTCATCGATGTAGACCTTGGGCTGTTTTCGACGAGCCTAAAGGGGCGCAAGATCCGTGGCCGAGTCGACGGCAAGAACTTCGTGCCCTATTTCGACCGTACGCAGATCGAGACGGGCGCGATCGCGAATAACGCGCCGGTGCTCGCTTGGGGCGCCGATGCGGCGGCGGTGTTCTTCCTTCAGGTTCAGGGATCGGGGCGGCTGCGGCTGCCGGACGGCAGCTTCATGCGCGTCGGATACGACACGCAGAACGGGCGCGACTATACCGGCATCGGAGCCCTGATGAAGGCGCGCGGCCTGCTCGGCCCCGGCCAGACCAGCATGCAGGGCATCGTGCAATGGATCCACGACCACCCGGTCGAGGGTGAAGCGATCATGCGGGAGAACCGCAGCTTTGTGTTCTTCCGGGAACTCGACACCCCGCCGGTGGGGGCGATGGGCTATGTCGTCAGCGGCGGTGTCAGCGCGGCGGCGGACCCCAAGTTCGTGCCGCTGGGTGCCCCAATTTACCTGTCCGCCGATCGGCAGGACGCAACTGGCCTTTGGATAGCGCAGGACACTGGCGGCGCGATTAAGGGCGCCAACCGGTTCGACACTTATTGGGGTGCTGGCGCTGAGGCGACCAAGACCGCGGGCGGCATGGCGGCGCGGGGCACGGCGTGGCTGTTGCTGCCGCGCGGCACCCTGGCGCGGCTGACCGGGGGC
Organism: Sphingomonas aerophila; assembly: GCF_014199305.1. Classification (GTDB taxonomy): domain Bacteria; phylum Pseudomonadota; class Alphaproteobacteria; order Sphingomonadales; family Sphingomonadaceae; genus Sphingomonas; species Sphingomonas aerophila. The sequence continues at coordinate 282,861 of NZ_JACIJK010000006.1, read as the reverse complement.
AGCTTCGCGGCCCCGGCACCCAGCTATTCGCCCCCAGCCGTGCCGGTGCAGCCGGCAATGCCTGCCGTACCACGGGCGACCCTGCCACCGCCTGATGTCGACCCGAATGATGACATCGCGTCGCCTCAGCCCTGAGGAGGCGCAACTCTGGGGCCGTGTGATGGCGTCGGTGCGACCGATGCGCGCCGTGGCTCCCATCACCACCGGCCCGGCACCTCAGTTCCAGCGTAAGGTGAAGGTTGATCAGCCCGCGCCGGCTCCGGTTCCGCCCAAGCCGGCGGAGCGGCCGCGTAACGGTCCGGGCGAAACGCTGGACGGCGGCTGGGACAAGCGGCTCGCGCGGGGGGTGGTCATCCCGGACATGACCATCGACCTTCACGGCCACACCTTGGCATCCGCGCATCAAATGCTCGACCAGGGTATCGACCGCGCGCTCAGGGGAGGATGTCGCGTCATCCTGCTCGTGACGGGACGCCCGCCGCGGGCCGAAAGCCAGCGCCCGCACGCACGCGGGGCGATCCGGGCGGCGATCGCGGATTGGCTGGGCGCATCGCGCCATGCAGATCGGATTGCTGCCGTGCGCGGCGCGCACCCGCGTCATGGCGGGCAGGGCGCTCTTTACATCATTCTTCGGCGAGCGCGCGGCTGATCACGCCGGCATAGATGTCGGTGAGCACATAGAGATCCTCCACGGCCACGGCTTCATCCACCTGGTGCATGGTCGCGTTTACCAGCCCCAACTCCACCGTCGGGCACAGCCGCGACAGGAATCGCGCGTCCGACGTTCCGCCCGTGGTGGATAGTTCGGGCACCAGACCGGTTCGCTCGGTGACAGCCTGAGCCACAAGGGAGGACAGCCTGCCCGGCTGCGTGAGAAAGGCCTCACCCGATACTCGGCCCCTCACATGTGCGTCGGGTGCATGGGCCAGCGCTACCGCGCGTACCCGCTCGATCAGCGCGTCGCCGCGTTGTTCGTCGTTGAAGCGGATCGACAGCCGCGCACTCGCCTGGCCCGGGATGACGTTGTGCGCACCATTGCCGACATGAAGGTCGGTCACCTCCAGATTTGACGGCTGAAACCAGTCATTGCCGCGGTCCAATTCGATCGCGTCCAGTTCGGCGAGGATCGCCACCAGCCGTGTGATCGGATTGTCGGCCAGATGAGGGTAGGCGACATGGCCCTGTCCGCCCGGCACTTCGACCCAGATGTTGACCGATCCGCGCCGCCCGATCTTGATCGTGTCGCCTAGCCGGTCGACCGACGTCGGCTCTCCCACCAGACACAGGTCAGGGTGCACGCCGGTCGCTGCCATGCGATCGATCAGCGCGCGCGTGCCATAGGTTGCGGGACCTTCCTCATCGCCGGTGATCAGCAAGCTGAGCGTGCCGGACGCTTGCGCCCGGGCGCAGGCGGCGACGAAGGCCGCCACCGCGCCTTTCATGTCCACGGCACCACGACCGTATAGCAGCCCCCCGCGCTCCTCGCCGCTCCAGGGCGAGGCGGCCCAGCCTTCTCCCGGCGGGACCACGTCGACGTGACCGGCAAAGGAAAGGTGCCGGCCACCCCCGTCACGGACAGCAAGTATGTTCTCGACCGGGCCGTCCGGCGCCTCACCGACCACGAAGCGATCGACCGCGAAGCCGAGCGGCGACAGCGCGCTCTCCAGAACATCGAACACTGCGCCGCGCGCTGGCGTGACACTATTGCAGCGCAGAAGCGCACGGGTAAGCTCGACCACATCCATGTGCGCCAGCGCTAGCGGGGAAGGGGAGGCGGAGAAAGTGCCCAAGATCGACCTTCAGGCGATCGAGCCTGTCAATCGGACCGGCTACCCGGCACCGTACGACGCGGCCGTCAGCGGGCGTTGGTACCGGCGGCTTGCTCCTGCGACGGGGCTTACCGACTTCGGCGTCAGCCATGTCACGTTAAAGCCGGGCGCCTGGTCATCCCAGCGGCACTGGCATCGCGGCGAAGACGAGTTCTTGGTGATCGTGGCGGGCGAAGCGGTTCTGGTCGATGACCTGAGCGAGACACCGCTCCGTCCCGGCGATTGCGCAGCGTTCCCCAAGAACGACGGCAACGGCCATCATCTTCAAAACCGTTCAGACGCCGATTGCGTTTTCGTGGTCGTCGGCGCCGGCACAGCGCTGGGTGGCGAGTATCCGGACATCGACATGCGGTTTACGGCTGACGGCCGTTACGAACGTCAGGATGGGACACCCTATGAGGCCCGTCGCGTTTAGATTCGGTCAGGCGGCCGGCTGCTCGAACTGCTCCAGCACCCAATCTTCTTCCTGGGCCCCGGCGATCCATTCCTGCATCCAGGGATGCTGCACCACCGCGTCCAGATAAGGCCCTGCGAAGCGGGCGATCGGCAATTGGTAGGTGAAGATGCGCGTCACCACTGGCGCGTACATGATGTCAGCCGCGCTGAAATCACCGAACAGATACGCGCCCTCGCCGCCGAAGCGTGCGCGGGCCTGTGCCCATAGCTCCATGATCCGCGCGAGCTCTGAAAGAACGTCATTGTCGGGGATGGTCGCCGCGAACTGCTGGCGGCAGTTCATCGGGTGCTTGCGGCGAAGCGCGGTGAAGCTCGAATGCATTTCCGCCGCCATTGACCGCGCCATGGCGCGGGCCGAATCGCTTTCCGGCCAGAACCGATCCCGCCCGACCTTGTCGGCCAGGTATTCGATAATGGCCAGGCTATCCCAGACAACCGTGTCGTCGCCGTCCCACAGGATCGGCACCTTGCCCGACGAGGGCGCGAACTCCGCACCTTCGCGTCGGCGGTCCCAGTCGGCGTCGTACAAGGGCACGACCACCTCGTCGAACGGGATGCCCGACTGCTTGCAGGCAAGCCAGCCGCGAAGCGACCAGGAAGAATAGGCCTTGTTGCCGATGACGAGCTTCATGGGCCCGGACGTAGCGGCGTTGGGGCAGGGCGGCAACGATCGCGCGAAATGATGGCGTGGTAACCGGGCGGAAAGGGCGGAAACGTAGTCGGGCCGGGACTGAAAGAAGAATCCATGTCGATCGCCGCCGCCAACACCGTTCCTGTCGCCCAGCGCATCGCTGCGCTCGACGTGCTGCGCGGTGTTGCGATCTGCGGCATCCTGCTGATGAACATCTATTCGACGGGGGGTGCGCGCGAGTAACCGTTGACCAGCTTTCCGCCGCGCGCAGACCCCGAATGGGTCAGCTGGGGTATTCAGTCGCTGTTCGTCCAGGGTGCGATGCGAGGGCTGTTCACGCTCCTGTTTGGCGCCAGCATGCTGCTGATGCTGCGGCGGGCAGAGGACGGCCATGTCGCCCCGATCGACGCCTGGGCGCGCCGCAGCATAGCGCTGATGGGCTTCGGCGTGCTGCAGTTCGCGGTGCTGATCTGGCCGGGCGAGATCCTGTGGAACTATGGGGTCAGCGGGCTCTTTCTGCTCGCCTTCCGCACCGCGCGGCCGCGCACGCTGTTGCTGGGGGCCGCGTTGTTGATCGGTGGCCTTTCGCTGAACGCGGCACATTGGACCGGGCAGGAGGTACAGCAACTGCGCGAAGGGGGCGCCGCGGCGCGAGCCGTTGCGTTAGGCCAAGCCATAACGCCTGATCAGCGTGCCGCGCTGGCGGCCGAGCGGGCAAACCTGGCCGCGGTACATCCGAGCGAGCAGGTAGTTGAACGCGAGATCAGCCGCCGCACTCATGTCGGCTCTCTGTTGCGCTGGAGCGCCGGCTATTGGACCGAACAGAACCTGACCTTCACCGGCTGGATCGACGTTGCCGAAAGCGTCGCCTTCATGCTGGTCGGCATGGCCTTGTTCCGGGCCGGCATCCTGACGGGAGAGGCGCCAGCCGCGACTTACCGTGTCATGGTTCTGGTCGGTTACGGCGGCGGGCTCGCCTGGCGCGGGTTCGTGGTGTGGCTAAACGTGCGATCCAACCTTGATATGGGAGCGCCCGGCATCGACCCGCTCGCCTGGACGCTAAGCCAGGCGATGTTTGAGCCCGCGCGCCTGTTGGTGACGCTGGGCCATGTCGGGCTGGTGCTGATGCTGTTCCGGTCCGGTGCGCTCGGCGCCGCGCCCACGTTGCAGGCGCTCGGCCGCATGGCGCTGACCGTCTATTGCCTCCAGTCGGCCATCGGGTCGTTTTTGTTCTATGCGGTCGGGCTGGTTGGCCAGTTGTCGCTGCCCCAGCTCTGGCTGGTAGCGGTGGGCATCTGGATCGTGACGGCGTTGTTCTGCCGATGGTGGTTCGGCCGGTATGCCATGGGGCCGGCCGAGCAGGTGCTACGCTGGATCGCCTATGGCGAACGACCACGAGGCCGGCCCGTCACCAGGGCCGTCAGCGCCTCTTGATGGCGTTCAGCTGATCGCTTCGACCACTGCGGCGCGCAGTTCCGGGATGCCCATGCCGCCTTCCGAAGAGGTTGCCAGGATATCAGGATGCGCGGCAGGGCGTTTGCGCACTTCGGTTGCCGTACGCTCGGTCACCTCGGCCAGCTCGGTAGCCTTTACTTTGTCTGCCTTGGTCAGCACGACGCGATAGCTGACGGCCGCCTTGTCGAGCATCTCCAGGATCTCGCGATCCACGTCCTTGATGCCATGGCGCGAGTCGATCAGCACCAGTGCGCGCTTCAGCGCCTGGCGCCCGCGCAGGAAGTCGTTCACCAGGTATCGCCACTGGCGCACCATGTCTTTGGGCGCCTTGGCAAAGCCGTAGCCCGGCATGTCCACCAGACGAAAGGCGAGCGGACGGCCGACGTCGAAGAAGTTCAGCTCCTGCGTCCGCCCGGGCGTGTTCGACGTCCGCGCCAGCGAGTTTCGGCCCGTCAACGCATTGAGCAAGGTGGACTTGCCGACGTTCGACCGGCCGGCAAAGGCCACTTCCGGCACGACCGGGTCGGGCAGGAAGCGCAGCTCGGGTGCGGACTTCAGGAAGTCCACTGGCCCCGCGAACAGCTTGCGCGCTGCCTCGATCGCTTCTGGCTCAAAGCTCATTTCGCGGGCGCCGTCTTCAATTGTGGGTGCCGTGAATACAGGATCTTCTGCTGCAGGATCGTCAGGCAGTTGTTGGTGATCCAGTAGATCTGCAAACCGACCGCGAATGGCGCCATGATCACCATCATCACCCATGGCATCAGGGCGAAGACCTGCTTTTGCGCGTCATCCATCGGCTGCGGGTTCAGCTTGAACTGAAAGTACATGGATACGCCGAGCAGGATCGGCACAACGCCGATCGCCAACCAATGGGGCGGGGTAAAGGCGAGCAGGCCGAACAGGTTCACCGGCGTTAGGGGGTCGGGCGCGGAGAGGTCCTTGATCCACAGCGCCAGCGGCTGATGGCGCATTTCGATGGTAACCAGCAGCACCTTGTAGAGCGCATAAAAGATCGGGATCTGGATCAGCGTCGGCAGGCAGCCCGCGACCGGATTGACCTTTTCCTGCTTGTACAGGGCCATGATCTCCTGCTGCTGGCGCGCCTTGTCGTCCTTGAAGCGCTCTTGCAGCGCCTTCATCTTCGGCTGGATCGCGCGCATCGCCGCCATCGACGCGAACTGCCGCTGGGCGATGGGGAAGGTCAGTGCCTTGATCGTCAGCGTCAGCAAAATGATCGCCACGCCGAAATTGCCGACCAGTTTGAACAGCCAGTCGAGATAAGCGAAGATCGGCTTTTCGAAGAACCAGAACCAGCCCCAATCGACCGCATTGTCGAATTGCGGCACACCCTGCTTCTCATAGGATTGCAGCAGGTTCACTTCCTTCGCACCCGCAAAGAAGCGTGTGGTGCTGGTCAGCGCGCGGCCGGGGGGCAGCAGGGTCGGGGGCGGGGCATAGTCGGCCTGGTAAGCCTTGTTGCCGCCCGCGCGGAACTGGCCGTCAAAGGCGCGCGCCTGATCGGGGATCAGCGCCGTCAGCCAGTATTTGTCGCTGAAGCCGAGCCAGCCGCCGGTGGTGGTGAAGCGCTGTGTACCAGCGTCGACGTCCTTGAACTTGACCGCGTAATCGGACTTGCCGTTGTGTACTGACATCGGGCCCGTGTGGATCGTCCAGGTCGACGGATCCTTGAACTCACCGACGCGGCTGACCAGGCCATAAGGTGCCACCGGCACGGGGGCTGCGCCCGCGTTCAGCACCGTCTGGCGGACTGTGAACATGTAGCCGTCGTCCACGGCGAACTCGATCCGGAAACGCTGGCCGGCCGCGTTGGCCGCGTCCAGCTGGACCGGGTGCCCTGGCGACAGCACGGGGGCCGACGCGCGCCATACCACATCGGTTGCGGGCGGGGTCAGGCCGTTGTTCTGCCAGCCAAAGCCGGCGAAGTAGGCGTCGGGGGCACCAGCGGGCGAGAGCAGGCGAATGGGTGCCGAGTTCTTGGCGATCGTTTCCTTGTGATCGACCAAGACCAGATCGTCGATTCGTGCGCCCTTCAGGCTGATCGACCCGCGCAGGCGCGGTGTCTCGATACGCACGCGTGGGCTGTCGGCCAGCACGGCCGTGCGGCTCCGGACCGCGGCGGGGCTGTCGGCAGTCGGATCCGCGGCGCCGTTGGGCAGCACCTTGGTCTTGCCCCCCTCGATCTTCGTGACCGGCGGGTTGGCCGTCGGGAAGAAGCGCTGCTGGATCAACGGATAGCCGAACAGGATCAGCATCGCGATCAGCGCGAACAGCACAATATTACGGCGGTCTTCGGTCACAAAAGGCAAACCCCAATCAGGGAACGGGATCGGGGCCGTGTCCGCCCCATGGATGACAGCGCGCCAGGCGCTTTGCCGCCAGCCACCCGCCCTTCAACGCCCCATAGCGGCGAAGAGCAGTGATTGCATAGGCGGAACAGGATGGCTGATAGCGACAGGTTGGCGGCATCACCGCGGACGGGCCAAGCTGCCAGCCGCGAACCAGCAGGATCAGAAAGCGCGCGATCACCGGCCACGCCTGGGCTTGCCGCCCTTGGCCCGTGGCGGCCGCGGCGGCGCCGACTGGCCAGAGGCGATGCGCGCCAGCGCTTTTGTAAGCTCGGCACGAAGCGCTTCGAAGGGACGCTCGATCCCGCCCTCTCGCCCGATCAGCACGTGGTCGGCGCCGCCAATGCCGCCAGCGGGCAGCAGTTCACGGGCAAGCGCGCGAAAACGCCGCTTCATCCGATTGCGGACAACGGCGTTGCCGATCTTTTTGGTAACGGTGAAGCCGACCCGCATGGCAGGGTCGCCATCACCGCGATCGCGTACCAGCAGGACAAAGCCCGGCATCGGCGCGCGCTTGCCGCCATTGGCGGCCACGAAGTCGCTCCTGCGAACGAGCGTCGTGACCGTCCGACAGCCCTTCGTATGGATTAGGCCGACAGCTTCTTCCGACCGCGCGCGCGACGCGCCCGGATCACCGACCGGCCGCCCACAGTCGCCATCCGCGCGCGGAAGCCGTGACGGCGAGCACGCACCAGATTGCTGGGCTGAAAGGTCCGCTTCATTGTTCATAACCTCGTGCAAACGAAAATGGGCCGCCCAGGGGACGGCCGCAACATCGGCGCCGCATAAGCGAACAGGTCGGCCCAGTCAATTGGTCCCGAGCGTTTCGGCGTCAGACGCGCGAAGCCGCGCCATGCGCCGCTGGACGCTGCGCCGCCGCATGACCCGGTCGGCAAGGTGGCCCAGCCGGGGCCAGCGCCGCTTCAATCGCGCCCAGCGCAATCGCGCCCAGCGCGATGCCCTGAGGACAAGGATGAGCCCACCGGCGAAGACGAAGATACCGCCTGGCCCAGGCAAGGCGCCCACCACCGGCGCCAGCAGGATCAAGATGATGCCCAGCACCAGCATGATTATGCGCTTGGCCGGGTGGTGGGGCGTGGTCGCCATGAATGTCGAAGTGCCCCTGCGCGTGGTCGATAGCAAGGGGCGCCATGGACAAGCATCGGTGAACAACCGATGACGCGGCCGGGGGAACGTGAATGACGGCAATTGTTTCGACGGTGGCGTATCTGGGGCTGGAAGCGCGCGGGGTCGAGGTACAGGTTCAATTGATCGCCGGGCTGCCCGCCTTCAACGTCGTGGGCCTTGCGGACAAGGCGGTCGGCGAGAGTCGTGAGCGGGTGCGTGGCGCGATCGCGGCGATGGGGCTGGCGCTGCCGCCCAAGCGGATCGTTGTAAACATGAGCCCGGCCGACCTGCCCAAGGAAGGGTCGCACTATGACCTCGCCGTCGCTTTGGGCCTGCTCGCCGCCATGGGCGTTGTCGATGCAGAGGCGCTGGCCGACTATGTCATCGTCGGCGAACTCGGCCTGGACGCGCCCATCGCGCCATCGCCCGGCGTGCTGCTCGCCGCGCTCCATGCGGCCGAGACGGGCAGAGGGCTGATCTGCCCTGCCGTGCAGGGCCCCGAAGCGGCCTGGGCGAGCGGGGTGGAGGTGCTCGCCGCGCCCGACCTGCTCTCGCTTCTCAATCACCTGAAGGGCCAGCAGCTGCTTCGCGCGCCCGAACCGGGCGATGTGGAAGAGGGCGTCCACGGCCCCGACCTGCGCCAGGTGCGGGGCCAGGAGGTGGCCAAGCGGGCGCTGGAGATTGCCGCGGCCGGCGGTCACAATCTGCTGATGTGCGGTCCCCCGGGTGCGGGCAAGTCGCTGATGGCGAGTTGCCTGCCGGGCATCCTGCCGCCGCTCGACCCGAGCGAAGCGCTGGAGGTGTCCATGGTGCAATCGGTCGCCGGCACGCTGGCCGGTGGGCGGCTGACACGCGTGCGCCCGTTCCGCAGCCCGCACCACTCCGCGTCGATGGCGGCGCTGACCGGCGGGGGGCTTCGGGTGAAGCCGGGCGAGGTGAGCCTGGCGCATCTCGGCATCCTATTTCTGGACGAACTGCCCGAGTTCGGCCGCGCCGTGCTCGATTCGCTTCGCCAGCCGCTCGAAACCGGCACGGTCAGCGTCGCGCGGGCCAACGCGCATGTCACCTTTCCGGCCCGCGTCCAGCTGGTTGCGGCGATGAACCCCTGCCGGTGCGGGCATCTGGGCGACGCGGGGCTGGCCTGCGCCCGCGCACCGCGCTGCGCGGCGGATTATCAGGCGAAGGTATCGGGCCCGCTGCTAGACCGCATCGACTTGCACGTGGACGTCGCGGCCGTCAGCGCCGCCGACCTGGTGCTCCCGCCGCCCGCCGAGGGATCGGCAGAGGTCAGGGCGCGGGTCGCCGCGGCACGGGCACTACAAACGGAGCGGTATCGCGACGCTGCGGCCCGCACCAATGCAGAGGCGGATGGGCCGTTGCTGGAAAACGTTGGGACACCCGACGAGGCTGGCCGAGCGCTGCTCAGCCAAGCGGCGGCTTCCATGCGGCTCACGGCCCGCGGCTACACCCGCGTGCTGCGCGTGGCGCGTACGGTGGCCGACCTGGCGGGCGCGGAGACGGTGGGCCGGGTCCATGTCGCGGAAGCCTTGAGCTACCGGCGACGCTCGCCCGTCAACTGATCGACGACAAGCTGCTTCCACCATCTGACGTGAACGAAGGCTTCCGGACCTTGGCCGAAATGATCCAGCGGCTCGTCACCCGCCGTGCTGATCGTGGCCCACCATCTCGATCCTGTGCCGCTTGGGACTGAAGCCTTCGCAGCGTTCAGCCTGCAATTGCCCTTATACCTGATCCATGCGGGACAAGCGGCTGTGAAGGTTGGAGGGCAGCGGCGAAGTCTTCTTGTCGCAAAGATGAGGTTGCAGTCACCGCGTTAACCAGTAGCCGAGCAGAGAGGGGCGCAATGGCGGCCGCGTTCGGTTCCGCGCCTTTCAGCCCAGTTCGCGCTGGTCAAACCGCGACATTTCATACGCGATTGATGCTTCGACAAGCGTTTCGAAGACCTCGCCGACGATCTCGGGCGGCATGCCTTCTCGCGACGCGGCGGCGCAGGCGTTGGCGATCACCGCCGCCTTGCGCGGCTCGTCACGGACCTGATCGCGATGCTGCTTGATGCGGGCGGCGGCGTCCATGAAGCGGGTGCGGATGGCGAGTAACGCGACGATCTGCTCGTCAAGCTCATCAACACCGGCCCGCACCTGAACCATTGTCTCGCATTGTTCGGGATCGATCATGCGGGCCCGCCTAGCCGAGCGACTTGTCCTGTGGAAGCGCGGCAATGGCGTCGGGCGCTATCGGAGCGGGGAAGCCAGCAGAGCGGTCGTATAAGACGTTACCGCTTGTGCGGCTCGGATCGGCGCGGCACCTTTGGCCTGAAACAAACGGGGGTGATAACACGGATTGGATGGTTCTGCCGCTGAAGCGGTATTTCGATTTCGGCGGTCGATCGCGCCGACGCGAATATTGGATGTTTTTTCTGTTCACGATCATGCTCAGCCTGGTGGCTGGCATTATCGACAACCTACTTGGATACGGATCGTCCTTTCGTACCGTGACTGAAACTTCCGTGTCCGCAGGCGCATCCAGCAATGGCCCGGTTAACGCGCTCGTATCGCTGGCATTGATTATCCCAAGCCTTTCTGTCGGATTTCGGCGGCTTCACGATACCGATCGCAGTGCCTGGTGGTTGCTGCTCGTCTTTCTGCCGCTTCTGGGCTGGATCGCGCTGCTCGTATTCTACTGCCAGGAGGGCACTCGCGGGACCAACCGGTTCGGCCCCGATCCCAAGGGAGAGAATTTGGTGGAGGTATTCGGATAAACCTGCGCCGGCGGCTCTTGCCGGGAACAGCGACGTCGGGTACCGACCCCGGCGTCGCGGGGCCCCTGTGGCGAAATTGGTAGACGCATTCGACTCAAAATCGAACGCCGCAAGGCATGCTGGTTCGAGTCCGGCCAGGGGCACCAAGCGCTTTCCGCGCCATTATACACAGGCGGGCGAGGCGGAACTCTCTGCAGCCCCGACCGGTGCATCCAGAAATCTGGCAACCGCAATTGGCTTGTCGGTATCAACTGCGCCAGCGACTTAACAGCCACGATTCCCAAGCTGAAACGGGGATTCGCGCCCTGGTATCGGTTCGCAACCTTAGGCTGGTTGGGCCGGTCCTGCTTCAGGACTCCACGGAGCAACCCGGCGGCTCGCATGGCGGGTCCGCGCGGCGGCTGTGCGACCATAGGGCGGCGCCGGCTCGGATCGCCGGCGCCGGTGCACGTTAGGCCTTCAGATGTGCCGAGATGTACTTGTTCATCTCGAACATGGTGACCTTGTCCTTGCCGAACACCTTCTTCAGATTGTCGTCGGCCAGGATTTCACGCTTGTTTTCAGGATTCTGCAGGTTGTTGGACTTGATATACTCCCACACCTTGCTGATCACTTCGCTGCGCGGCAGCTTGTCCTCGCCCACCACTGCGCCGAGCTCGGGTGAGGGCTGCACGGGTGCGTGGATGCCGGTGCCGGCTTTGGTCTGCTTGGCGGCCGCCTTCTTGGCGCCGGCTTCCTGCTTGGCAGTGGCCATCGGATTCCTTCCTGTTTCCCTTTTCCGTCCTTAGCGGAACGGACTCACGCTTTTTTCAGCGCGTCCGCCTTGTGCGCTGCCTTTCCGCCCTTGTCACTCTTTACGATGAACTGGGGATCCTCCTTGGACGCCCGGACGGTGTGGCTCTTGATCTTGGTGTCGCTGGTCTGCTTCTTCTCGACGGTGCCGTGCGCCTCGCCGCCGTGCGATTTCCAGGTCACCTTGTCGCCGACTTTGGGCTCCGCCATCGCTTCTCTCCTTTACGTCGCCGGGTGAATCGCGCGAAAGCGCCGCTGGTTGCACCGGGAGCTGATTCATGAAGACCAGAGCCGCCGTCGCGTTTGAAGCGAAGCGCCCGCTCGAGATCGTCGAGCTTGACCTGGAGGGCCCTAAGGCAGGGGAGGTGCTGGTCGAGATCATGGCGACCGGCATCTGCCATACGGACGCCTATACGCTCGACGGGCTGGATTCGGAGGGGCTTTTCCCCAGCGTGCTTGGCCACGAGGGGGCGGGCGTGGTGCGGGAGGTTGGCGCGGGTGTGACCAGCGTTGCCGTCGGCGACCATGTGATCCCGCTTTATACCCCCGAATGTCGCCAGTGTAAGTCGTGCCTGTCCCGCAAGACCAACCTGTGTACCGCGATCCGCACGACGCAGGGCAAGGGGCTGATGCCGGACGGCACCACGCGCTTTTCCTACAAGGGGCAGCCGATCTTTCATTACATGGGCTGTTCAACCTTCTCGAATTTTACCGTGCTGCCGGAGATTGCGGTGGCGAAGATCCGGCAGGACGCGCCCTTCGACACCAGCTGCTATATCGGCTGCGGCGTCACGACCGGGGTCGGCGCGGTGGTCAACACGGCCAAGGTGGAGCCAGGCGCCAGCGTGGTGGTGTTCGGCCTGGGCGGCATCGGCCTGAACGTCATCCAGGGAGCGAAGCTGGCCGGTGCCCAGCGGATCATCGGCGTCGACATCAACCCCGATCGCGAGGACTGGGGACGCCGCTTCGGCATGAACGGCTTCCTCAATTCCAAGGGAATGAGCCGGGACGAGGTAGTCCAGCAGGTGGTCGCAATGACCGACGGCGGCGCGGATTATACATTCGACTGCACCGGCAATACCGAGGTGATGCGGATCGCACTGGAAGCGTGCCACCGCGGCTGGGGCGAGTCGATCGTCATTGGCGTCGCGGAAGCCGGCAAGGAGATCGCGACCCGCCCATTCCAGCTTGTCACCGGCCGCGTCTGGCGGGGAACTGCGTTCGGCGGCGCCCGCGGTCGCACCGATACGCCCAAGATCGTTGATTGGTACATGGAAGGGATGATCGAGATCGACCCCATGATCACGCACCGGCTAACGCTGGAGGAGATCAACAAGGGCTTCGACCTGATGCATTCGGGCGAATCGATCCGCTCGGTCGTGATCTACTAAGGGAGGGGCGCATGTTCAGTCACGTGGTGGTCGGGTACAATGACCTGGAGCGCTCGCGCCGCTTCTATGACGCGTTGTTCGCCGCGATGGGCGGCAGGTCGGGCGTCGTCGACCAGCGCGGCCGGCTGATCTATCGCCAGAAAGGCGCAAGCTTCATGGTCGTGCCGCCAATAGACGGGGAAGCGGCAACGCACGCCAACGGCGGCACGATCGGCTTCGCCCTGGGCTCGCCCGAGCAGGTCCATGCCTGGCACGAAGCGGGGGTGGCGGCTGGCGGCACCGCGATCGAGAGCCCGCCCGGCGGACGGGACAGCGAGTTCGGCACGCTCTATCTTGCCTATCTGCGGGATCCGGACGGCAACAAGCTCTGCGGCGTGCACCGCGTTCCAGCTGCAACGGCAGCGGCGTGATCGAGACCGTTTCGACCGCCCGGGCATTTGGCGGAACGCAGCACGTCCTGCGCCACCACTCGACTACGACCGGTACCGGCATGGTGTTCTCCGCCTTCGTTCCCGACCATGCGGAGGGGAAGCGGCTGCCGGTCCTGTGGTACCTGTCTGGCCTCACCTGCACCCATGCCAACGCCACGGACAAGGGTGAATACCGCCGCGCCTGTGCCGAGCAGCGGGTGATCTTCATCGCGCCCGACACGTCGCCGCGGGGAGACGGCGTGCCGGATGTGCCCGAGTGGGACTTTGGCCAGGGCGCGGGATTCTATCTTGATGCAACGGAGCAGCCCTGGGCCGGGCATTTCCGGATGCGGACCTACATCGAACAGGAACTGCCCGCATTAATTGCGGAGCACCTGCCCGTCGACATGACACGGCAGGGGATCGCCGGCCACTCGATGGGCGGCCATGGCGCGTTGACGGTCGCACTGCGCAATCCCGAGCGCTTTCGCAGCGTGTCGGCTTTCGCCCCAATCGTCTCGCCGCTGCGCTGCCCTTGGGGTGAGAAGGCGCTCACTGGCTATCTCGGCCCGGATCGCAATACCTGGCGTGCGTACGATGCGACGGCGCTGATCCAGGATGGTGCGCGTGTCCCGGAACTGCTGGTCGATCAGGGCGACGCCGACGGCTTCCTCCATGAACAGCTGAAGCCCTGGCTGCTGGAGAAGGCATGCCGCGCCGCCGGCATACCGGTGACGCTGCGGATGCAGCCGGGCTATGACCACAGCTATTACTTCATCTCCACCTTCATGGCTGACCACATCGCCTGGCACGGCGAACGGCTGAGGAACTGACATGAGTGACCTGGTTGCCTCACCCGAGACGCCGCCCGTTCCCGACGACGTCGCGGACGCGATCCGCACGCTGATCCGCTGGGCGGGGGACGATCCCACGCGCGAAGGACTGATCGACACGCCTCGCCGCGTCGCGAAGGCTTGGAAGGAGTATTGCGCGGGCTACGCCGAAGATCCCGCGCATCACCTGTCGCGTGTGTTCGAGGAAGTCGGCGGCTATGACGAGATCGTGCTGCTGAAGGACATCCCGTTCCAGTCGCATTGCGAACACCACATGGCGCCAATCATCGGCCGCGCGCACATCGCCTATCTGCCTCGCAACCATGTGGTTGGCATTTCCAAGCTCGCCCGCGTCCTGCATGGCTTCGCACGCCGGCTGCAGGTGCAGGAACGGCTGACCGCGGAAGTCGCTGACTGCATCTGGAACAACCTGCACCCGATCGGCGTGGCGGTGGTGATCGAGGCGACCCACGCCTGCATGACCGCGCGCGGAGTGCGTACCCCCGGCGTGGTGATGAAGACCAGCCGGATGATGGGCGCCTTCCGCGACGACGACCGTAGCCGCAAGGAGGTGCTGAGCCTGATGGGCCTGTCCGGGTGAGCCGAACGGTTCTGGTGACCGGGGGCGCCAGACGGCTGGGTGGTGCCATCGTGCGCCGGTTGGCGGACGCGGGGCACCGGGTGGTGATCCACTACGGCCGATCGGGCGACGAGGCGGCGGCGCTGGCGGAGGAGATCGGCGCGGCGGGCACGGTGGTCGGCGACCTGGCCGACACGGGCGCGATCAGCGACCTGTGGGCGCGCGCGGTCGAGATCGCGGGGGAGCCGATCACCGGCCTCGTCAACTCGGCGAGCGAGTTTGCGTTCGACCGACCCGAGGCGATCGACCCCGCGCTCTCGGCACGGCTCTACGCCGTTAATTGCACTGCGCCCGTGTTGCTGGCCCAGGCGCTGGCGGGGCAGGGCGCAGGCGGGGTGGTCGTCAACCTGCTCGACCAGAAGCTCGCCAATCCCAACCCCGACTTCTTCTCCTACACGCTGTCAAAGGCCGCGCTGGCCGAGGCGACGGTGCTGATGGCCCAGGCCCATGCGCCCGGCATCCGCGTCAACGCGGTGGCGCCCGGCCTGACGCTGCCCAGCGGTGACCAGAGTGCGGCGGAGTTCGAACGGACGGGGCGACAGAACCTGCTCGGGCGTCCCGTCGGCGCAGAGGCTGTGGCGGACGCGGTACGCTGGTTGATCGAGGCGGAAAGCGTCACCGGCCAGACGCTGTTTGTTGATTCCGGCCAGCGTTTCGTCCGGCGTGACGGCGATGTGATGTTCGAGGACCGCGATGCCTGATTACACCACCATCGTCGACGGGCTGGAGGTGGACATGCGCCTTGGCATCTACCCGCATGAGGCAGCACCCCAGCGGGTATCCCTGTCGGTTCACATGACCGTCAGCTACCCCCATGCTCCCAGCGCAGATCGGATCGACGAGGTGCTCGACTATGACTTCGTGCGTGAGGGCGTGCGTGCGATGGCCGCAGGCGAGGGCTTCGCGCTTCAGGAAAGCCTGGTGGAGGCGGTAGCGGCCCTGTGCCTCGCCGACTCGCGAGTGACGGAGGTCCGCGTCCGCTCCACGAAACTTGACATCTATCCCGACGCGACGGTCGGGTGTGAAATCGTCCGGCGCCGCTGACCCCGGACGTTCCCGTCGAT
Organism: Sphingomonas aerophila; assembly: GCF_014199305.1. GTDB lineage: Bacteria > Pseudomonadota > Alphaproteobacteria > Sphingomonadales > Sphingomonadaceae > Sphingomonas > Sphingomonas aerophila. The sequence continues at coordinate 267,087 of NZ_JACIJK010000006.1, read as the reverse complement.
CAGGCCCGGTTGGCGGCACTCAGCACCGCGCGCACGCTTGCGGTCGCGATGTCGGGATCGATGCCAACGCCCCACACCGTGCGACCATCGGCGGTGCGGCATTCCAAATAAGCGGCCGCGCGCGCATCCGCGCCGTGGCCGATCGCGTGCTCGGCGTAGTCGATCACGTCCAGCGCCGGCGCTCCCGCCTCTGCAAGGGCCGCGACCACGCCTGAGATCAGGCCATTGCCCCGTCCGCTGATCGAGCGTGCCTGCCCACCAACCTCAACCCGGCCGACGAACAGCCGGTCCCCCGCGGGGCCGCTCTCCTGATAGTCCACCAGCACATAACTGTCGGATTGGCCGGGCAGATAGGTCGCCTGGAACAGGCCCCAAATATCCTCCGCATTCAACTCACGACTGGTCTGGTCGGCGAGCGCCTGAACATGGCGGCTGACATCGGCCTGCAACCGCTTGGGCAGTTTTAGCCCTTGGTCCTGCTCGAGAATCCATGCGACGCCGCCCTTGCCGGACTGCGAGTTGACGCGGATCACCGCCTCGTAACTGCGGCCAAGATCGGCGGGGTCGATCGGCAGGTAGGGCACCTGCCAAAGTTCGTCATTCTGCTGCTCGCGGGCAGCGAAGCCCTTCTTGATCGCGTCCTGATGGCTGCCCGAAAAGGCGGTGAACACCAGGTCGCCTGCGTATGGCGTGCGCGGATGAACGGGCAGGTTGGTGCAGTGCGTGATCGTGCTGATCACCGCATCGATGTCGCTGAGGTCCAGCCCCGGGTCGACCCCCTGCGTGTAGAGGTTCAGCGCCATGGTGACGAGGTCGCAATTTCCCGTGCGCTCGCCATTGCCTAACAGGCAGCCCTCCACCCGGTCCGCACCAGCCATCAGCCCCAGTTCCGCCGCGGCGACGCCGGTGCCACGGTCGTTGTGAGTGTGGAGGCTGATCACGACGCTGTCGCGGTTCGGGATGTGACGGCAGAACCATTCGATCTGGTCGGCATAGACATTGGGCGTCGCCGCTTCGACCGTCGCGGGCAGGTTCAGGATCAGTGGCTTGTCGGGAGTGGGCCGCAGAACCTCCATCACCGCAGCGCAGACTTGGACGGAGAAGTCGAGTTCCGCGGTCGAAAAGGTTTCCGGGCTGTATTCGAACCGCCAATCGGTGCCGGAATACTTGGCTGCCTGGTCGCCGAGGATCGTTGCCCCCTCAACCGCGATCGCCTTCACCTCGCTGCGCGACATGCCGAACACGATGTTGCGCCACGCCGGAGACACCGCGTTGTACAGGTGCACAATAGCGGTCGGTGCGCCCTCGAGAGCGGCAAAGCTCGTCTCGATCAGGTCGCGGCGCGACTGGGTCAGTACCTGGACCGTGACGTCGTCCGGTATCCGGCCCGTGCGAACCAGGCCGGAGATAAAGTCGAACTCCGTCGCGCCGGCGCTCGGGAAACCGACCTCGATCTCCTTCAGGCCGACGCGGACGAGCATGTCGAATAGCCGGGTTTTCCGCTCGGCATCCATTGGATCGATCAGCGCCTGATTGCCGTCGCGAAGGTCGGTCGACAGCCAGCGCGGCGCGCGGGTGATGGTGCGTGATGGCCATTGCCGGTCGGGCAAGACGATTGGTGGAAAGGCGCGGTACTTGGTCGACGGGTCGCGGAGCATGGGGCGGCCTATGATCTTCACTGGAAACGGGCGTCGGTGCGGTGGATCCTTAGGCCGGCCGGACGCGCGCGCGCAGGCCTAAGGGCGCCTAAGTCGTAGCAGGGCCGCGATCCGGTTCATGCCGTCCCTCATGGCCATAGCGGCCGCTCATGTCCAGCCGGCAACGCCGATCGAGGTGGCGACCCTGTTTACCCGACCGAAACGGGTTGATCGCTAGATCGAGGCAAACGGGCCGAAAGCCCCTGTGGAGAACCGGACGTGCTGCAACTCGTGTACATCAGCTCTGCCGTGGGCACTATCGATGTCGGCCCGGTGTTGGCCGTTTCGCGACGCAACAACGGCCGGGACAGCATCACCGGGCTTCTCTACGCCGATGGAAAGCGGTTCCTGCAAGCGCTCGAAGGGCCTGAGGACAAGGTGGAGGAGGCGTTCAGGCGCATTCAGGAAGACAAGCGCCACCGCGCCATGGTCGTGCTGTCGCGGCGCATCGTCGCTGATCGCGAGTTCGGCATGTGGGAGATGGCGGCGCGGACGCCGGATCAGGACGGCGAGGCGTTTCTCAGCCGTATTGACCAACTGATCGCGCGCGTCGACCCGAACATCCGGGCGACCTTTGAAGGGTTCGCCCGGGTTCGCCGCGCCGCCTGATCGACTCCTACTCGGCCGCGAAGGCGGCGTTGATTACCAGGTCAACATTGTCGGAAACGACGGGAACATAGTTCCCTACGCCAAATTCGCTCCGCTTGATAGTGCCGGTCGCGCGGAAGCCGAAGTTCAGCTTCTTGTTCATCGGGTTCGGCCCTGCGCCGACGAAGGTCGCGCGCAGCGTCACCGGCTTCGTCACGTTCTTGATCGTCAGGTTGCCCGTAATGGTCGCGGTGTTGCCGGTTGCCTGAACCGCGGTCGAGACGAAGCGCGCGGTGGGATAGGTGCCTGCGTCAAAGAAGTCCTTTGACTTCAGGTGCGTCGCGAACGGCGCGCTGGTGGTGGAAAGCTGGTCGACCGCGAAGGTCACGTCCACCTTGGTCGCGTTTGGCTTGGCCGGGTCGATGGTGATCTGTCCACCGGACGCCCCGAACTGACCTTGCAGCATGGAAAAGCCCATGTGGTTGACCTGCCAGGTTGCCTGGGTGTGGTTCGGATCAACCTTGTAGGTGCCAGCGGTGATGGCGGCCGCACGGGCGACGCCCGGCTGCTGGGCGACGACAATGGCCGGGGCGACTAGAAGGGAGGCGGCAAGAACGAAGCGCATGGGAGTTCTCCTGTTGTTGCGCAGGTTGAACCACATCTCCGTCCGGTTCGGAAGCATCGTTCCGGAAACGGATCGTTCCCACACCCGTCCTGCCGGGACTGGCCCGGCAGGACGGACGCCCGGCCGTCAGTTCTTTGCCTTGTCCACCAGCTTGTTCTTGGCGATCCAGGGCATCATCGCGCGCAGCTCCGCGCCGACCTTCTCGATCGGGTGAGCGGCTGCGGCCTTGCGCGCAGCCTTCAGCTCGGGCTGGCCGGCGCGGTTGTCGAGCACGAAGTTCTTGACGAAACGGCCGCCCTGAATGTCGGCGAGAACGCGCTTCATCTCCTTTTTCGTCTCCTCGGTGATGATCCGCGGGCCGGTGGTGATGTCGCCATATTCGGCGGTGTTGCTGATCGAATAGCGCATGTTCGCGATGCCGCCCTCGTACAGCAGGTCGACGATCAGCTTGGTTTCATGCAGGCATTCGAAATACGCCATTTCGGGCGCGTAGCCGGCCTCCACCAGCGTTTCGAAGCCCGCCTGGATCAGGTGGGTGATGCCGCCGCACAGGACGGCCTGCTCGCCGAACAGGTCGGTTTCGCATTCCTCGCGGAAATTCGTCTCGATGATGCCCGACCGGCCGCCGCCGACCGCGCTGGCATAGGCGAGAGCGACGTCATGGGCATTTCCGCTCGCATCCTGCTGGATCGCGATCAGGCACGGCACGCCGCCCCCGCGGACATATTCGGATCGCACGGTGTGGCCCGGGCCCTTGGGCGCGATCATGATCACGTCGATCTCTGCCGGCGGTTCGATCAGCCCGAAGTGGACGTTGAGCCCGTGCGCAAAGGCGATCGCGGCACCGGGACGGATATGAGCCTTGATGTCCGCATCCCAGATTGCCGCCTGATGCTCATCGGGGGCAAGGATCATGACCAGGTCCGCCCAGGCCGCTGCTTCGGCCGTGCTCTTGACGGAGAAGCCTGCTTCCGTCGCCTTCTGCGCAGTCGCGGAGCCTGGACGAAGTGCAACCACAACTTCTTTGACGCCGGAGTCGCGCAGGTTTTGCGCATGGGCATGGCCCTGGCTGCCATAGCCGACGATCGCGACCTTCTTGTCGGTGATCAGGTTGAGATCGGCGTCGCGATCGTAATACACACGCATGTTGTCGTCCTTCCCTTGATCGTCATCCCGCACAGGCCGGGATCCAGGCTTGCCGCGTGCAGCAGCTACGGCTCTGGACCCGGCCGTCGCCGGGGTGGCGGTTGGTTGTAATTGGTTGAGTTCTTAGACCGCCTCGCGCCCACGCGCGATGGCGACGATGCCGGTGCGGGCGACCTCTACCAGGCCGAGTTCCCCCATCAGCTCGATGAACTTATCGATCTTGCCGCGCCCGCCGGTGACCTCAAAGACGAAGGAGCCGGTCGTCGCGTCGATGACGCGCGCGCGATAAACCTCGGCCAGGCGCAGCGCCTCGATCCGATGGTCGCCCGTGCCCGCCACCTTCACCATCGCCAGCTCGCGCTCGACATGGTCGCCCTGCGTGGTCAGGTCGACTACCTTGTGCACGGGCACCAGCCGGTCGAGCTGCGCGATGATCTGTTCCATCACCGAGGGCGAGGCGCTGGTGACGATGGTGATCCGGCTGACGGCCTTGTCCTGCGTGATCTCCGACACGGTCAGGCTCTCGATGTTATAGCCGCGCGCGGTGAACAGGCCGGCGATCCGGGCAAGGATGCCCGGCTCGTTGTCGACCAGGACGGCGAGCGTGTGCTGCTCGGCAGCTTCAGGTGCAATCTGCATCAGACCAGCGCCCGCGCCTCATCGGTCATCTCGCCCGATACCTCATTCGCCCACAGGATCATCTCCGTATGTGCCGCGCCTGACGGGATCATGGGCAGGCAGTTGGCCAGCTTCGACACCCGGCAATCGACCAACACCGGCCCGTCATGCTCGATCATCGCGGCGATGCCGTCGTACAGCTGGTCGCGAGTCTCGATCCGAATGCCCTTCCAGCCATAAGCCTCGGCAAGCGCGACGAAGTCCGGCAAGCTGTCCGAATAGCTTTCGGCATAGCGGGATTGGTAGGTCAGCTCCTGCCACTGACGGACCATGCCCATATATTCGTTGTTGAGGATGAACACCTTGACCGGCAGCCGGTATTGAACGGCCGTAGCCAGCTCCTGGATGTTCATCTGGATCGAGGCCTCGCCAGCCACGTCGATGACCAGCGCGTCGGGGTTGCCGAGCTGTGCGCCGATGGCGGCAGGCAGGCCATAGCCCATGGTGCCGAGTCCGCCGGAGGTCAGCCATTTGTTCGGTTCTTCAAAGCCGATGTGCTGCGCCGCCCACATCTGGTGCTGGCCGACCTCGGTAGTGATGATCGGTTGGCGGTGAGCGGTCGCATCATGCAGCGCCCGCACCGCGCGCTGCGGCATGATCTCCGTCGCGCTGTCCTCGGGGAAACCGAGGCACTGCTTGGCGCGCCAGCCCGCTATCCGCGCGTTCCAGTCGCCCAGGTCGGGGCGGGGGTGCCCACGCTGCTTCCAGGCCGCGACCATCGCGTCGAGCGCGCGGCCGGCATCCGCGACAACGGCCAGGTCGATCCGCACCGTCTTGTTGATCGACGAGCGGTCGATGTCGATGTGCACCTTGCGGCTTGTCGGGCTGAACGCGTCGAGCCGGCCCGTCACCCTGTCATCGAAGCGAGCACCGACGGCGATCACCAGGTCCGCCTGGTTCATCGCATGATTTGCTTCATAGGTGCCGTGCATGCCCAACATGCCGAGCCAGTGCGGTGAGGAGGCGGGCAGGGCGCCCAGGCCCATCAGGGTCGAGGTGACGGGCGCGCCGGTCAGCGCCACCATCTCCCGCAGGGCCGCCGATGCTGCCGGCCCTGCATTGATGATGCCACCGCCCGTATAGAAGACGGGGCGCTCGGCGGCGGCGAGCATGTCCACCACCTGCTCGATCAGCGCGGGATCGGGCTCGGTCTGCGGACGATAGGTCTTGTGCCGGATCGGGCCCGGTTCCGAATAGGGCGCCGTTGCGACCTGCACGTTCTTGGGAATGTCGACCACGACCGGGCCAGGACGCCCGGTGGTCGCGATGTGAAACGCTTCGCGAACGACCTCCGCCAGGTTTGCGGGGTCCTTCACCAGGTAATTGTGCTTTGAACAATGCCGGGTGATGCCAACCGTGTCCGCCTCCTGAAAGGCGTCGGTGCCGATCAGGCCCGTGGGCACTTGTCCGGTGATGACCACCATGGGGATCGAGTCCATCAGGGCGTCCGTGATCCCGGTGACCGCGTTGGTCGCGCCCGGGCCGCTGGTGACCAGCACGACGCCCGGCTTGCCGGTGGAGCGCGCATAGCCCTCCGCCGCGTGCGTCGCGGCCTGTTCGTGGCGGACCAGGATGTGGCGGATGCGCCGCCCCTCGTTGCCGGCAAGTTCGTTGTGGCGGAACAGCGCGTCATAGATCGGCAGCACCGCGCCGCCCGGATAGCCAAACACCACCTCTACACCGAGGTCGACCAGCGCCTGGATCAGAATTTCCGCGCCGCCCATCTCGGCCGCCATCACATGCACTCCCTCGTTAATTAATGTGGTCGGGCCTGCTACCCGCACGAAAATGACAGGTCAACCGTCAAAACTGTAATTTTGTTGCCGCATAGCGTTGCTGTGCCTCGATAGCCTCGACCCGCACCCAACCGGCGGGCATTTGATGGCGCAGCCAGGTATATTGCCGCTTCGCATAGCGCCGGGTCGCGAGCGCTCCGGCGGCAACGGCTTCCGCGCGCGACAAGGAGCCCGACAGCCAGCCCGCCACCTCCGGCACCCCGATCGCGCGCCGAATCGGCGCATCCGCTGGCAGGTCTTCGCGGGCCAGCAGCGCCGCCACTTCCTCGCGGCCGGCTTCGAGCATGGCCGCGAACCGGGCATCGATCCGCTCACTGAGCCAGGGTCGCGGCGGCAGAAGGATCACGGGGCGAAGGTCGATCTCATCCCCGATCCCGCCTTCACGTGCCGCTTGCCACTCGCGGAGCGGTCGGCCGGTCGATCGTACCACTTCCAGCGCCCGCGCGATCCGCTGAGCGTCGGCGCGGGCGAGACGTTGCGCGGCAGCCGGGTCTTCTTGCGTCAGCGCAATATACGCTGCCTCGACCGTCAGGGCACGCACGGCGGCACGCACGTCGGGGTCGATCGCCGGCACGGGTGCGATCCCTTCCAGCAGGGTGCGCAGGTACATGCCGGTGCCGCCGACCAGGATCGGCAGCCGGCCCTCCGCCACCGTGTCGTCGATGGCCACGCGCGCTTCCGCCGCCCAGCGCGCGGCCGAATAGCCCGCGTCAGCCCCGTCCACATTCCCGAACAAGCGATGCGGCACGCGCGCCTCTTCTCGCGACGAAGGACGCGCCGTCATCACGCGCAGGTCGCGATACACCTGTGCCGAGTCGGCATTGATGATCGTGCCGTTCGCCTGTTCGGCCAGTTCCAGCGCCAGCGCCGACTTGCCGCTGGCGGTCGGCCCTGCGATGAGCGCGACGATAGGACGGGTAGAGGGCAGGACCGGCATGTTCATTGCGACGCTGATAGCAGCGGATCGGCTGGTGCAGGGCGACATTTCGGCAGTGTCCGACCGGCTCGCCGACGCGGGCTGCGCGCCCGTCGTGGGCGGCTGGTTGGATGAAGGCAGCGCCGCCGACTTCCCTTTTGCCCTGGCGCCCGACGCCGCCCGCGTCGCGCTTGAAGGCGTGTTCGCCGGGGCAGACGTGGTTGTTCAGCCGATGGAGGGCCGCGCGAAAGTGCTGCTGGTCGCGGACATGGATTCCACCATGATCACCGTCGAATGCATCGACGAGCTCGCCGACTTCGCCGGCCTCAAGCCAGAGATCGCGGCAATCACCGAGCGCGCCATGCGGGGTGAACTGGACTTCGAGGGCGCGCTGGATGCCCGCGTCGCGCTGTTGAAGGGGCTGGATGCTGGCGCGATCGACCGCTGTCTGGCCGAACGCGTTCGGATCATGCCCGGGGCCCGCGAACTCGTCCGCACAATGCGGTCACGCGGCGGAACGGCGGTGCTGGTATCGGGCGGCTTCACCCGTTTCGCTGAACCTGTGGCAGCCGAGATCGGGTTCGACCGCGCGATCGCCAACGTCCTGGAGATCAAGGATGGCCGCCTGACCGGCACGGTTGCTCGCCCCATCGTCGGCTCGTCCACCAAGGAAGAAACGCTGCTCGCCAGCCTCGCAGAGCGCGGCCTCGCGCCCGAATTGAGCATGGCGGTCGGGGACGGGGCCAATGACTTGGCGATGATCCGCCGCGCGGGGCTGGGCGTCGCTTACCACGCCAAGCCGATCGTGGCGGAGGCGGCAGCCGCGCGCATCGACAATGGTGACCTTACCGCCTTGTTGTGGGCGCAAGGGATCGCGCGGCGGGACTGGATCGTGGCCTAGCCCTTTTGTGCTGGCGTAATCGTTCAGCGGCCGATGAAGGCCGGAAACGCCAGCTCGCCCGTCCCGACCCCTATCGAGTGACGATGCAGCTGACCCCCGCCACCCGGCAGGCGCGCTGAGCGTCCGCCGCGCTGGCAAAGGCGCCACCAACCAGCCGGGTAAAGGCGCCGGCCTTGGTGAAGGATGGGGTGCCGCCGATCTTTCCGCCAACGCGCGCCCATAGCTCGCGCGCATTGCTCGCGTCCTTGAACGCGCCAAGCTGGACCCGATAGCGCCCGGTCGTTGCCGGTGCCGCCTTCGGCACGGGCTTTGCGACAAGCTTTGCGGGCGTGGGCTTGGCCAAGACCGGCTTGGGAGCGGGCACGAGTCGTTCGACCCGTGCCGCCGCGACTACGGGCGCTTCTTTCTCGACCGGCGGCTTGGTGGCCGGCTTGCGACCGCGCGGCGCAGGTGCGGATGCGGCGGCTGCCTGGACCGGTCGTGGGGCGTCGCTGCCGACCACGGTGCGGCCAACGACGGCGTCGGCCACCGCTTGCTGCTCGGCGGCATAGCGTTGTGCCAGTGCCGTGCCCTTTTCGCGATCGGCCGGCGAGATATAGCCGTCCATCTGCGCCAGCGTCTCGGAGGCCGATTTCAGCCCGGCACCACTCGCCCGCGTCATCAAGGCATAAGCACGCGGCACGTCGCGCGGCACTCCGTCGCCGTTGAACAACATGGTGCCGAGCACCAGCTGCGTGCGCGGCTCTCCGCGAGCGACGGACTTCTCCAGCCATGGCACCGCATCGGCTTTCCGCCCCGACTGATAGAGCGCCAGCCCGTAATTGTCCTCCGCCTGCGGATGTTTCTGCAGTGCGGCCTTGCGGAACCAGCTTTCCGCCAGCGCCGGGTCGACCGGCACGCCACGGCCGAGCTTATATGCCTGGCCCAGGTTGAACTGTGCATCGGCGTCCCCCGCGACCGCCGGTCCGCGCCATTCCTCGACGGCGGTGCGGTAGTCGCCCTTGGCCCAGGCATCGACCCCGGTCTTAACGTCAGCCCCAGCGGGAGAAGCCCAGACCAACGCCGGCGCCGTCCCGACCAGCGCCGCCACCATGCCCCACACCATCGCTTGCCGCATCGTCTACCCCGGTCCGCTTTCCAGTCTTCACCATGGCGCAAATCGCGAACGTGGCAAAGGGCACAGCGCCGTCGCCCGGACGGCATTAACCGCTTCTTATCGACCCCCATGCGATCCCGACGGTGAAGAAGGAGATCAGGGGGCATATGCGCATCCTCGCATTGGCATCGCAGAAGGGCGGATCGGGCAAAACCACGTTGTCCGGGCACCTCGCGGTGCAGGCGCAGCTGGCTGGACAAGGGCCGGTGGTGCTGATCGACATTGATCCCCAGGGCAGTCTTGCCGACTGGTGGAATGAGCGTGATGCGGAATATCCCGCTTTCGCCCAGACCACTGTCGCACGGCTCGCGGCGGATCTGGAGGTGCTGCGCCAGCAGGGCTTCAAGCTGGCGATGATCGACACGCCGCCAGCCATCACCATGGCGATCCAAAGCGTGATCCAGGTCGCCGAACTGGTGGTGGTGCCAACCCGTCCCAGCCCGCACGACCTGCGCGCCGTGGGTGCCACGGTCGACCTGTGCGACCGCGCCGGCAAGCCGTTGATCTTTGTGGTCAACGCCGCCACGCCCAAGGCGCGCATCACCTCCGAAGCGGCAGTCGCCTTGTCGCAGCATGGCACGGTGGCGCCGATCACCATTCACCAGCGCACCGATTTTGCGGCGTCGATGATCGACGGCCGCACGGTCATGGAAGTCGATCCGAACGGTAAGTCCGCCGCCGAAGTCGCTGCGCTGTGGACCTATATCTATGACCGGCTGGAGAAGAATTTCCGCCGGACCGTGTTCTCCGTTCCCGCGGCTCCGCCGGGGTTCGGCCAGCGACCGGGTGCCGCCGGCTTCGGCCGGAGGGTGATGGGCTGATGTTCGCCGCGTCCAAGCCCCTGGCATCGCTGTCGTCTGGACTGCTCGCCCGCAAGGGGCAGGCACGGCCCGCGATGCGACCGCAGGGCTTTGCCTCGCTCGCCGGCATGGCCGCGCCGCTGGAGGATCTGGGCTGGAACGACATGGGACAGGCCGAAGCAGCGCCTGCGCCGGTCGTTGCGCCGGAAGCCGCCCAGCCTGAACCACGGCCTGAACCGCGGCCTGAACCGCAGCCTGCGCCGGTAATCCCCGTGTCCGAAGCCGTGCTGGCTCCCATCGAACCGGTATCGCCGCCTCCCGTACTCGCCGAACGTGAGGCGCTGCGTGAGGAGATCGAGGGCGCACCTGCTGCCATTGAGGCGCCCCGGGTCGAACGGCCGGTGTCGGTTGCGACTGCCACGCGCCTGGCTCGCGAATCGGCCCAGCAGACCCGCAAGAGTGGCAAGGCCGCCTTTACTCTCCGCCTTGATGCTGAGCGGCACCTGCGCCTGCGCCTCGCGAGCGCGCTGACCGGGCGGTCGGCACAGCAACTCGTAACCGGCGCCGTGGACGTGCTGATCGCCGAGATGCCGGAGGTCGAAATGCTGGTCGCGCAGTTGCCGGCGCTCAAGAAGTCCAGCCGTTAAGTTGGGGAAATCACGATGAACTCGCGTCTTCTGGTGATAGGCAGCTTGTCTGCGCTGATGCTCGGCGGCTCCGTGGTGGGCTGCACGGCGGGGAGCGGCGGCGGCATTGCGTCGGCCGGTAGCACCAAGGTCCGGGCCAATCCTTCGAGCGATGCGGCCAAGGCAACCAAGGCGCTGGCGCGGCGCGATGCGCTCGGCGCCGTCGGCTTTGCAGAAAGCGCGGTTGCGGCTGCACCGCGCGATGCCGGCTATCGCCTGCTGCTTGGGCAAAGCTATCTTCAGGCGGGCCGTTTCGCGTCCGCTCGCACCACCTTTGCCGACGCGCTGCAACTAAACCCCGGCGATGCCAAGGCGGCGCTGAACCTGGCGCTGTCGCAGATCGCGACCGGCGACTGGGGAGCGGCGCGTGACACGCTGACCCGCAACGCAGCCGTGATCCCTGCGGCCGATCGTGGATTGGCCTTTGCGCTGGCCGGCGACCCGGCCAGCGGCGCCACGCTGCTGACGCGGGTGGTGCGATCGCCCGAAACGTCGGTCAAGGCACGCCAGAACCTGGCCCTTGTGCTTGCGATGGGCGGCCAATGGGCCGGCGCGCGCGTGGTCGCGTCCGCCGATATGTCGCCTGCCGATGTCGATGCTCGCCTGGCGCAATGGGCTGAGTTCGTACAGCCGCGGGGAGCGTCCGATCAGGTCGCGAGCCTGCTGGGCGTCCGGGTCAGCGACGATACCGGCCAGCCGGTCGCCCTGGCGCTCAACGCCCCGGTCCAGATCGCCCAGGCGGTGCAGGGCGTTGACGTGGTCAAGGCGCCCGCCCTGGTCGCAGCGCCTGCCGCCGCCCCGCCAAGCGAGCCGGCCCTGGTGCCGATCGCGGTCGCGGCAGCTGTCGTGGCGCCGTCACAGCATCCGACCATTCAGTTCGGTCCGCGTAGCGAGGTCGTGCAAGCGATACCCACATCGCTGATCCGCCCCGGCTACTCACCGACCAAGGTCGTGCTGGGTCGCGAGCTCGCGTCCGCAGCGACACCCGCGCGATCGGGGACGTGGTTCGTTCAGATCGGCGCGTTCGATTCGCCGGGCGTCGCGCGTGACGCGTGGGGCCGGGCCACCCGCCGCATGCCAGCTCTCGCCGCGCATGGGCCGAGCAGCGCCACCATCCGCGCCCGTGGCAGCCAGTTCTATCGCTTGTCGGTGGGCGGGTTCGCCCGGGACGAGGCGGATGACCTGTGTCGCCGTTACCGCAACATCGGCGGCACCTGCTTTGTTCGTTCGGCCGCCGGCGACCAGATGGCGCAATGGGTGCGCAGTGGCGGGATCCAGCTCGCCTCTCGCTGACGTTCAGGCGGCGGGCGCGCCGATCTCGCGTCCGCCCTTCCACAGCCGCAGCACGCGGCCCTGTACGGGCAGCCCGTCGAACGGCGTGTTGCCGGCGCTGGCGACCAGGCGTTCCGCCTCGATGCGCCAGGGCGCGCCTTCGTCGAACAGTATCAGGTCCGCAGGCATGCCGGGGGCCAGCGTGCCCGCATCGACGTTCAACAGCCGTGCCGGGTTGAGCGCCAGCAGCGCAAACAGCCGGTCGAGCCCGACCAGTCCATCGCGCACCAGCGCCAGCGCCAGCGGCAGCAGCGTTTCCGCCCCCGCCATGCCCGGCGCCGCGTCGGCAAAGGGCAGCCGCTTGTCTTCGGCGCCGCGCGGGTCATGGCCCGAACAGATCACGTCCACCGTGCCGTCCCGCACCGCTTCACGCGCCGCCTGCCGGTCCGCTTCGTCGCGAAGGGGCGGGGACAGGTGGGCGAAGGTGCGAAAATCACTCATGGCCAGGTCGGACAGGTGCAGATGGCCAGGGGTGATACCGCAGGTCACCTGAACGCCGCGCCGCTTGGCTGCTCGAATCAGCTCGAACGCCGCCGCCGTGGTGACCTGACGCAGATGTAACCGTGCGCCGGTTTCCTCGGCCAGCAACAGGTCGCGCGCAACCGCCAGCACCTCTGCCAGGGCAGGGGCGGCGGGCAGGCCCAGCCGGGTCGCCGTCTCCCCCTCCGTCGCGACCGCGCCGCGGGAGAGGCCGCCGTCCTCGGCGTGCGCGACGACCGCCAGGTCGAGGTCGCGCGCATAAAGCAGCACCCGGCGCATCACCGCCGAATCGGCGATCCAGCCACGGCCCGTGCCGACCGCCCTGGCGCCGGCAGAAGCGCAGATCGCCATCTCCGCCAGGTCCGTGCCCGCCAGTCCGCGAGTCGCGGCCGCGATCGGGTGGATCCACAGGTCCGGCTTGCCGATCAGCGCGGATCGCTGAACGATGCCCGGCTCGTCGAGCACAGGCACTGTGTCCGGCATCAGTGCAACTCTGGCGATCCCGCCGGCGCGAAAGGCGGCGCGGTCGATGCGGAACACGCCCAGGTCCACCAGCGCCGGTGCCAGCGTGCGGCCATTGCAATTGATTGAAATGCTGTCTGCCGGCGCCTCGTCTGCCGTTCCGAGGATCCGGTCACCCTCCACCAGCAACGTACCTTGGCGGACGCCGCCCACAGGGCAGACCAGCCGTGCATTGGTGAAGGCAAGGCGGCTCATGCCCAACCCTCCACGCCGCGCGCGCGCCGGGTCAGCACGTCCAGGCACGCCATCCGCACCGCGACGCCCATTTCAACCTGTTCGGTGATCGCCGACTGGGCACCATCCGCCACTGCCGAATCGATCTCCACGCCGCGATTCATGGGGCCGGGATGCATGACCAGCGCGTCCGGGATGCGGGCCAGCCGCTCCGGCGTCAGGCCATAGCGAAGGCGGAACTCACGGCTCGACGGGATATAGCCGCCGTCCATCCGCTCATTCTGGACGCGCAGCATCATCACCACATCCGCGTCCGTGATCGCCTGGTCGAAGTCGGTAAAGGGCGTCACGAACATCCGGTCCATGGCGGGCGGCATCAACGTGGAGGGAGCGCAAACCCGAACATCCGCCGCCAACGCGGTCAGCGCCAGGATATTTGATCGCGCGACCCGGCTGTGCAGGATGTCGCCACAGATCACCACCCGCTGCCCCGCGACGCTTCCCCGCCGCCGCCGAATGGCCAGCGCGTCGAGCAGGGCCTGAGTCGGATGTTCGTGCCGCCCGTCGCCCGCGTTGAGCACGGGGCAGTCCACCTTGTCTGCGATCAGCCGCACCGCGCCCGAGCTCATGTGGCGAATGACAATCACGTCCGCGCGCATCGCGTTCAGCGTCTGCGCGGTGTCGATCAGCGTTTCGCCCTTTTTCACGCTCGACTGGGCGGCATGCATGTTGACCACGTCCGCCCCCAGCCGCTTGCCCGCGATCTCGAAGCTCAGCAGCGTTCGGGTCGAATTCTCGAAAAAAGCGTTGATCTGGGTCAGGCCGTCGAGCCGCTTGTCGGGCTTGGCGTGGCGCCGGTTGGCTTCGACCCAATTCTCCGCTTCGTCGAGCAGGAATGTGATCTCGTGCGGCTGCAGCCCCTCAATGCCGGTAAGGTGCCGATGCGGGAACACGGCCCCGCCCGGGATCAGCGAAGCGGGGCGATGATCGGACGGCGCCATGGCCGCGCCGGGTAGCGCGACTGTGGCGCACGCTCAAGCCGGGTGCGGCGGAACTGGTCGCTTTGCTTGTCGTTACGGAGTTTGAACAGTTTCGGAGGCGTAACTTGCCGGTTGTTCGTGGAAACAGGCAGGCACGTTTATGGGCGTGCGCAGGGGTTCTTGCCGTGACGGGGGTCGGCTCCGGCGTCGCGGTCGCGTCGTTGACCGTGGGGCAGGTCGATCCGGTTTACCGCAGCCTGGTATCCGACGACCACTGGCCAGTGAGCCCGCCCCAGGCACGACCGGCTTTCCCGGACGAACCGGCCGTTGCTTCTCTTTCCTCCATGCCGGGTTCCGGGCCGGGGCTCCCTTATGTCGAGTCGCCGCCGGCGTACCGCACCGCTGCTGACGCCGTCCCGGCGCTTTCCTCGGCCGACCAACTGGCGAAAGAATCGCGCCAGTGGGAAGCTCGCTGGGACAAGGAATACCGAACCCGGCAGGCCTCGATCGAGCAACCCTCGCCGACTTCCGAGGCCGACGTCGAACCTGATCCGGAGCTAGAGGCGGTGAACGCCGTCACCCCGCCCGAAGTGCCCGACGCCGCTTTGCAGCCAGCGCCGCTGTCCTAGGGCTTCACCGACACCAGCGCGTCGATCGCGCCTTGCAGGATCACGGCGGCGGCGTGGTTGTCGATCCGTTCGGCGCGCTTCGCCCGGCTCATGTCCTGCGCGATCAGGGCGCGTTCGGCCTCTACCGTCGACCAGCGTTCATCCCACAGCAGGATCGGGGCCATGTCCGCGCAGTTGCGGGCAAAGGCTCTGCTCGACTGGGAGCGCGGGCTCTGGCTGCCATCCAAGTTGAGCGGCAGTCCGATGACCAGTCCGACAACATGCTGCGCGCGCATCAGCTCGGCCAGTTTGGCCTTGTCGGCGGTGAACTTGGTCCGCTTCACCAGCACGGCAGGACTGGCGAAGCTCCACCCGGCATCGCACAGCGCGGTGCCGATCGTGCGTGTCCCCACATCCAGCCCGATCAGTCGCCCGCCTTCGGGCAGCGCCGCTCGGAACTCGGCTGCGTCCTGCGTGATCATCGCCGTTCGAAGCTCGCGAGCCGCCGCTCGGCGTCGGCTCGAATGTTCGCCCAGAACAGACTGTAATCATAAACATGATAGTTGTTGCCGGGCAGGACATAAGGCCCGACCTCCGGCCCTTCGCCGATCAACAGCAGACCGCGCCCCTCGCACCGTGCCGGCACGCGCCCTGCGACCAGGCTGGCATCGGTCAGGGCACCGTTCGGGATCAGCGTGCCAAGGTTCGCCGTTGCCGGTGCAGTCGCGTCGGGCGTTCCCGTCAGCGGGTTGGTGCATACCATGGGGGTGTCGCGGCGTGCCTGGCCGTTGAAGCCGGTGGTCGCGTCATAGGTGTCGAAGATCAGCGACGGGTCGGCCGGCTCGGCAAAACTCTGCCAGGACAACAGGCACCCCGCCTGATCGGCCGCGCGACATTCGGGCAGGCCCAACGCTGCAAGGTCGGTGGTGCGCGACACCGGCCAGCCCACGACATAAGCGGCCACCACGCGGCGGGCGAGGGGCTTGCCCGCAACGCGTTCCCGCAACAGGCGTGTCAGGTGCAGCGCACCCTGGCTGTGCCCGGCGAGGATGATGGGCGTGTTCTTGGGCACCTCGGCCACGAAGTCGTCGAACGCGGTCAGCACATCACCGTACGCCAGTGCCAACGCCCGGTTCGCGTCCGCTGCGCTGGTCAGGAAAGCGCCAAAGGTCGCCTGACGATAACGTGGCGCCCAGACATCTCCCACCTCGTTGAACGCGCTGGCCTGTCCCCGCAGGAAGATAGCTGCCCGCGCGTTGGTCTCCGGATCGTTGAGCGTCGCATTCCAATGATCGCGGCCGATATAGGATGTCGGATGGATGAAGAAGACCGCCGCGCGCGGCTTGCCTGCCGCAGTCTGCCCGGCGGGAGTCCAGCGGGTTGGATCGTTGGAAAGGCCAGGCCGCGCAAACCACATCCTCGGATCGCGATAGGCACTTTCCTGCACCGCAGCCTGCTCTCGAAACGCTTCGGCCGGGACGAGATAGGTTCGCAGCAACTGATTACCGAACAGTCGGTACGCCACGGCGGCGGCGAGCACGAGCGCGATCAGCACCACGATCACGTAGAGAAATTTGCGGGCCATCGCCGCTCGCCCTGCCGCACCGCCGCGCGTAAGGGAAGGGGCAGGCAATGGTTGCACGCAGAGCAGGCAGGCGGTAGCCGCACACCCATGTCCGTAGACACGAAAACCGTCAAAAAGGTCGCGAGCCTCGCCCGCATCGCGATCTCCGATGATGATGCCGAGCGCCTGGCGCCCGAGCTTAGCCAGATCCTTGGCTGGATCGAGCAACTGGGGGAGGTCGACACCAGCGGGGTCGAACCGATGACCGCGGTGATCCCCAACAGCCTGCGCCTGCGCGACGACGTCGTCACCGACGGCGGCATCCGCGACGCGCTGATGATCAACGCACCCCAGGCAGAGCATGGCTTTTTCACCGTGCCCAAGGTGATCGAATAATGACCGACCTGACCGACCTTGGTATCAAGCAGATCCGCGACGGCGTGCGCGCGGGCAGCTTCTCTGCCGTCGATGTTGCCGACGCGTTCACCGCAAAGGTGAGCCGCGCCAAGGCCTTGAACGCCTTTCTGGTGGAAACGCCTGAGCATGCGTTGGCGGCCGCCCGTGCCGCCGACGCCGCGCGTGCCGCCGGTGAAACATTGAAGCCGCTTGCTGGCGTGCCGATCGGCATGAAGGATCTGTTCTGCACCAACGGTGTCACCACGACGGCGGCCAGCAGCATTCTGGGCGGGTTCACGCCGCCCTACGAATCGACGGTGTCACAGAATTTGTGGGATGCGGGCGCCGGCATGTTGGGCAAACTCAACATGGACCAGTTCGCCATGGGCTCGTCGAACGAGACCAGCGCGTTCGGCAACGTGATCTCGCCCTGGCGGCGTGCAGACGGCAGCAACGCTCCGTTGGCGCCCGGCGGTTCGTCCGGCGGCTCTTCGGCAGCAGTTGCGGCGCGGCTTTGCCCGGGCGCGACGGGCACCGACACCGGCGGCTCAATCCGCCAGCCCGCGGCATTCACGGGCATCAGCGGCATCAAGCCGACCTATGGTCGCTGCTCGCGCTGGGGTACCATCGCCTTCGCCTCCAGCCTGGACCAGGCCGGGCCGATGGCGCGGGACGTTACCGACTGCGCGATCATGCTCGAGGCGATGGCCGGCTTCGACAAAAAGGACGCGACCTCGCTCCAGCTCGACGTGCCTGGCTGGGAGCGCGGCTTGTCGAGCGATCTGAAGGGGAAGCGGGTCGGTATTCCCAAGGAATATCGGGTCGACAACATGCCCGCGGAGATCGAGGCGTTGTGGCAGCAGGGCATCGACTGGCTCCGCGACGCGGGCGCGGAGATCGTCGAGGTATCGCTGCCGCACACCAAATACGCGTTACCCGCATATTACATCATCGCGCCGGCGGAGGCCTCGTCCAACCTCGCCCGCTATGACGGCGTTCGCTACGGTCTTCGCGACCTGCCGGATGGTGCCGGGCTGCAGGACATGTACGCCGCGACCCGCGCCGATGGTTTCGGGACGGAGGTGAAGCGCCGCATCATGATCGGCACCTATGTGCTCTCCGCCGGCTTCTACGACGCCTATTACACGCAGGCGCAAAAGGTCCGGACGTTGATTGCGCGCGATTTCGAGCGGGCCTGGGCGAGCTGCGACGTGCTGCTCACCCCCACGGCGCCTTCCGCCGCGTTTGCGCTGGGCGAAAAGTCGGCCGACCCGATCGCGATGTACCTCAACGACGTGTTCACTGTGCCGTCCTCGCTTGCCGGGCTGCCGGCGATGAGCGTGCCGGGCGGGCTGGACGCTAATGGCTTGCCACTGGGGCTTCAGATCATCGGCCGATCGCTGGATGAGCAAGGGGTGCTGAACGCCGGCCTTGCGATCGAGGAGCGCGCCGGGTTTGCTGCTCGGCCGGAAGCATGGTGGTAACCGACGCTCGATTTCGGACCCGCAACACCCAGGTGCTGCGGGAAGCGCAGAACGCCCTCAACGTGGCGTTTGGCGCGATCCTGAGCGCATATGTCGGCAATTCACTGGCCGAAATCGACAACAGGCCGTTCGACCATGCGGCGCTGGCCCGCTTCTTCATAGCAGTAGCGCTGTTCATTCTAGGGCTTTGCGTCGGCAACAGCGTGCTGCTGCGGGGCGAGTTTCGCCTCGGCGGCGGTTTCCTGGTCCTGGCGCTCGTGTCGGCCATGTGGGCGCATCATGTCGGCCGCGGGCTGGGGTTCGAGGTCGTCGTGCTTCGGCTGCTGACGGGCTGCTGGGTCGGCGCGCTGATCGGCAGCAACGCGGTGCTGACCGCGATCAACTATCTTCATCATCGGAACGTCAAATGAGCGACTACCGTATCCAGGGTGCGACGGGCGAGTGGGAGGTCGTGATCGGCCTGGAGGTCCACGCCCAGGTCACGAGCAACGCCAAGCTCTTCTCCGGCGCCGCGACCGCCTTCGGCGCGGAGCCTAACACCCAGGTCAGTCTGGTCGACGCGGCCATGCCCGGCATGTTGCCCGTGCCCAACCGTGAGTGCATCCGCCAGGCGGTACGCACCGGCATGGCGATCGGTGCGGAGATCAACCGCTGGTCGCGCTTCGACCGCAAGAACTACTTCTACGCCGACCTGCCGCAGGGCTACCAGATCAGCCAGCTCTACCACCCGCTGGTGGGCGAGGGATCGGTCGAGGTTGCGCCTGACGAGAAAAACCCGGACGCGACCAAGGTGATCGGGGTCGAGCGCATCCATGTCGAGCAGGATGCGGGCAAGCTGATGCACGATCAGCACCCGACACGCTCCTATGTCGACCTTAATCGTTCGGGCGTCGCATTGATGGAGATCGTCAGCCGGCCCGACATGCGTTCGCCAGCAGAAGCAGGGGCTTACCTTCGAAAGCTGCGTGCCATACTCCGCTATGTCGGGTCATGCGACGGCAACATGGAGGAAGGTTCCATGCGTGCCGACGTGAACGTCAGCGTCCGCCGCCCCGGCGACGAGTTCGGCACGCGCACTGAAACCAAGAATGTGAACTCGGTCCGGTTCGTCATGCAGGCGATCGAGCATGAGGCGAACCGTCAGGTCGACGTGCTGGAGGCGGGCGGCAAGATCGTCCAGGAGACCCGCCTGTTCAACCCGGACACGGGCACGACGCGATCGATGCGGTCCAAGGAAGACGCGCACGACTATCGCTATTTCCCGGATCCCGACCTGTTGCCGCTCGAACTGGACGAGGCGTTTCTCGACGACTGCCGCGCAAGCCTGCCCGAACTGCCCGACGCCAAGCGCAAGCGGTATGAGGATGCGGGAATAACCCCTTACAATGCAGGCGTTTTGACCGCGGAGGTCGAGACCGCGCGCTGGTTCGACACGCTGCTTTCCGCGGGCGCCGCTCCGGTGCAGGCATCGAACTGGGTCGCCTCCGAGCTGTTCGGCGCTCTCAACCGCCTGGGCAAGGGCATCGAGGAGAGCCCCGTTGGCCCGGAACAGGCGGCAGAGCTGCTCGCGCTGGTAGCCGATGGCACCCTGTCGGGCAGCCTTGCCAAGCAGGTGTTCGAGATCATGCTCGACACCGGCAAGGCGCCGGGCGCGATCGTGGAGGAACGGGGGCTCAAGCAGACCAGCGACACCGGCGCGATCGAGGCGGTAATCGCGGATGTGCTGGCCAAGAATCCCGGCCAGTTGGAGCAGTATCGCGGCGGCAAGGTCGCGCTGTTCGGCTTCTTCGTCGGCCAGACCATGAAGGCGATGGGCGGCAAGGCCAATCCGGCCGTCGTCAACGACTTGCTGAAGAAGGCGCTCGGCTGAGATGGAGCGGGTCGCCAGCTGTCGCTGTGGGCAGCTGACGGCGACCTGCCGGGGCGAACCGGCGCGCGTGTCGGTTTGCCATTGCCGCGACTGCCAGGCCCGGACAGGCAGCGCGTTCGGCGCACAGGCTCGTTTCCCGATCGACGACGTGACCTTTGCGGGTGAGTGGCGGTCCTGGGATCGCACCACGGACGAGGGTAACACAGGGTACGACCGCTGGTGCCCCGTCTGCGGCACCACGATCGCGTACGGCAGCGATGGCTACCCCGATTCGATCGCGCTGTCCTTGTCCGCCTTTGCTGATGAGATGCCGGCCCCGACCATCTCCGTGTACGAGGAACGCCGGCGGCCCTGGGTTCAGATCACCGGCACGGAGGTTGAGCATCAGCACTGAAGCCGTTCAGCGGATCGACTTCGATGCGAGCCGCTGGACGGGCAGGGCCGACTTCTATGCTGCACTGCTGCCCAGGCTTGGCGCGCCTGAATGGGTCGGCGGCAACCTTGACGCGCTGTTCGACAGCTTTGCGGGCAACAACACACTGGCGCCGCCCTATGATGTCGTCGTGCATGGCTTGAAGGCAATGCCGCCGGCCGAACTCGCCTATATACGCCGTGCCGAGCAGGTCTTTGCCGACGCGCGCGCCGAGTTTGGCCATTGGGTGAGCCTTCGCTTCGAGTAGCTGCCGTGCGGGCCGGCCATTGCCCAACGGCGCGGGGCAGGCGACAAAGAAGGCGCCGGCGTTCGCCCGGCACAGGTAAAGCGCGTGGGAGATGAGCGATGCTGTTGACGATGCTGCTGGAGGTGCTGGCCATCACGGGACAGGTGCAAGCCCCGCCATCTGTTCCTTCGCCCGCTGCGGCTCCAGCCCCGGCTGCCCCCGCCTCCGCAACACCCGCCGCCCCGCCAGTGCCCGCCGCCGCGCCGAGTCCCTCAGGCCCGCCGCTACCCCGCGTCGCGCTCGATACCAGTGCGGGGCGAATCGTGATCGAGGCGGACACGAAGCACGCCCCGATCAGCGCGGGCAACTTCCTGCGCTATGTGGATCAGAAGCGGCTGGATGGCCTGACCTTCTACCGTGACGTCAAGGTGCAGGCGAACTTCGGCTTTGTGCAGTTCGGGCCAAATGGCGACCCGAAGCGCTCGCTGCCGCCCATCAAGCACGAACCGACGACCAGGACGGGGCTGAAGCACCTGTCGGGCACGATTTCCACCGCCCGGCTCGCGCCCGGTACGGCACGGGGCGAGTTCACCATCTCGGTCGGCGATCAGCCCGGCCTGGATGCCGACCCGACCAAGCCGGGTGACAATCTGGGCTATGCGGCTTTCGGCCGTGTCGTGGAGGGGATGGACGTGGTGACCAGGATCCTGGACGCACCCGTTTCCCCAACGGCCACCCTGCGCGGATCGTTCAAGGGCGAGGTGCCCGTTGCGCCGGTGAAGATCGTGACGGCACGGCGCGTGAAGCCGTCCTGATCGGCGGGCGCATCATGCCCCGGCTGGGGTAGCGCAAGGCCGGCATGATACTCGATCGTCACCCCGACTGCAGGGGTGACGATCGCACGTGCTTATTGCTGCGTCAGGTCCTGGTTCTTGACCACGCCTCCGGTGCCGCTGTTGCCGTCGAATTCTCCGGCGTCGGTGAACATCGCGGGCTCGCCACCGCCTTCGCCGCGGTTCACGGCGTCAGAGCGCGCCTCCACCTCCTGCTGAATGTCGGGACGGTCGTCTTCGCGGTCGGGCTGGTTGGGATCGGTGCTGGGCATGGGTCAGATCTCCGCAGGTTGGCTGGTGCCCGGGTCGCTGGGCGAGATGCCGGGGGAGGGCTGGTCGAAGTCGGGGCCGGTCGGCGAAATCTCTGGCGGCGGCGAATCCGGCTGGACCGGCTGGGACGACGGGGTGGGGCTTTCGGGGGGAGGCTGGGTAGCCATGAATGCGTCTCCTTCGCCCCTTTCAACGTCCCGCGCGCCTCCCGGTTGCCCTTTTATGAGCGCCGCTTGCTCCTGACGCATGGGCTGGTATAGACGCCCGCCCAACGGCGGGTCCAAGATGCGGGCGTGGCGGAACTGGTAGACGCAGCAGGTTTAGGTCCTGCCATCGCAAGATGTGGGGGTTCGAGTCCCTTCGCCCGCACCAGTCCGCCGTCGGCAGGCGGACGCCACCACAGGATTTTTCTCTGATCAAAGGCCGATCATGCAGACTGTCGAGACGTTGAACGAGGGGCTGAAGCGCGCCTACACGCTGACCATCACCGCCGCCGAGGTCGACGCCAAGGTCGATGCCGAGGTGAAGCGGGTTGCGCCGCAGGTGCGCATGCCCGGTTTCCGCCCGGGCAAGGTTCCCGTCAACCTCGTGCGCAAGATGCACGGCGAGGCTTTGGCCGCGGACGCGCTGAACTCCGCGATCCAGCAGGGCGTGCAGGACCTGATGCAGCAGAACGCGCTGCGTCCGGCGATGCAGCCGTCGGTAGCGCTGGAAGACGGCTATGAGCGCGGCAAGGACGCCGTGGTCACCGTTTCGCTGGAAGTGCTGCCCCAGGTGCCCGCGCCCGCGATCGACAACCTGACGCTTGAGCGCCTGACCGTGCCGGTGGCCGACGCGCAGGTGGACGAGCAACTGCAGAAGTTCGCTGATCAGTCCAAGAGCTGGGATGATGCCGGCGACAAGGCGGCCGAGCAGGGCGACCTCGTCACCGTCGATTTTGTCGGCAAGACCGCTGACGGCGTCGCGTTCGACGGTGGCACCGGCACCGACATGGCCGTGGAAATCGGCTCGGGCCGCCTGATCCCCGGCTTCGAGGAGCAGATGGTCGGCCTGAAGGCTGGCGACGAGAAGCAGATCTCCGTCACCTTCCCGACCGAGTACCAGGCCAAGGAGCTGGCCGGCCAGCCCGCCACCTTTGACCTCACCGTCAAGTCGGTGAAGACCGCGGGCGAGAGCCAGATCGACGACCAGCTCGCCAAGAATCTGGGCCTTGAGAGCCTGGAGCAGCTGCGGGGCCTGTTGCGCGGCCAGATCGAGCAGGAGCTGAACGGCCTCACCCGCACCCACATGAAGCGCAAGCTGCTCGACCAGCTCGCCGAGGGTCACGATTTCGAAGTGCCACCCTCGATGGTGGAGGCCGAGTTCAGCCAGATCTGGCAGCAGCTCGAGCATGAAGCGACCCATGAGGCCGATCCCGCCAAGGCGATGGCCGACATGGAGTCCGAGCGCGAGGACTACCGCAAGATCGCCGAGCGCCGCGTGCGCCTGGGCCTGCTCCTGTCCGAGATCGGCCAGGCCAATGGCGTCGAGGTCACCAGTCAGGAGATGAACCGCCTGATCGCGCAGGCTGCGCAGCAGTATGGCACCGAAGACCGCCAGCGCTTCATCCAGTACATCCAGCAGGAGCCGATGGCTGCCGCCCAGCTGCGCGCGCCGCTGTATGAGGACAAGGTCGTCGACTTCCTGTTCGGCAAGGCAACGATCACCGACCGCGAAACCACCCGCGAGGAGCTGGAAAGCGCGATCGAGAGCGAAGACGGCTTCGCGACCGGCACTCACGTCCACAACCATGATCACGATCATGACCATGACCACGCCGGGCATGACCATGACCACGACCACGATCATTCCGGTCACGATCATGGACACGACCACGACCACGCCCATACCGCGCCGGTCGAGGCCGCCGCGACCGCGGCCGAGGTGAACAGCGACGCGGCGCCTGCTGCTGAGCCCGCCAAGGCTGTCAAGGCGAAGAAGGCTGCAAAGCCGGTCGCCAAGGACCAGAACGCCGGCGCCGAGGTCGAGCCGGCTGCGGACGCCCAGCCCAAGAAGCCGCGCGCCAAGAAGGCTGCCCCGGTGACCGAAGAAACTCAGGTGCTTGAGTCGTCGCCGGTCGCTGCTGAAGCTGCGGAGGGCACCAGCGCCGCCGACGCTTCCGCCAAGAAGCCGCGCGCGAAGAAGGCCAAAGCGACTGAAGCCTGATCGGACAGCCGCCCCCGTTTACCTGGACGGGGGCGGCCGCCAGTGGCCGTTTGACCAGGATCGGTGCGCCATGAGTGCGCCCGAGTTTGAGCATCGATTGCTAACCGTTCCGGGCTAGGATCACCGGCATGACCCCGCGCATCGCCGTTCTGCTGCCCTGCTACAATGAAGAAGCGGCCATCGCCCAGACGGTGGCGGCATTCGGCGCCGCACTTCCGGGCGCCACCCTTTACGTCTACGACAACAACAGCGCTGACCGCACGGTGGAGATCGCCGCGGCGGCGGGCGCGATTGTCCGGCGCGAACGGGTGCAGGGCAAGGGCGCGGTCGTGCGCCGCATGTTCGCAGACGTCGATGCCGACGTGTATGTCATGGCCGATGGCGACGCGACCTATGACGCGGCCAGCGCGCCCGCAATGGTGGACCGACTGCTGGGCGAGCAGCTCGACATGGTCGTAGGCTGCCGGGTAAGCCAGGCGACTACGGCTTATCGGCGTGGTCATGTGTTCGGCAACAAATTGCTGACCGGCATGCTCGCCCGCCTGTTCGGCCGCAGCTTTTCCGACATCCTGTCCGGCTATCGCGTGTTTTCGCGCAGGTTTGTCAAAAGCTATCCCGCGCTGTCGACCGGCTTCGAAATCGAAACCGACATCTCCGTCCATGCGCTCGAGCTCAGGATGCCGGTAGGCGAGGTGGAGACACCATATTTCGAGCGGCCGGAGGGTTCGGCATCAAAGCTGTCGACCTATCGCGACGGGTGGCGGATCACGCGCACCATCCTGACGCTGTACCGGATCGAGCGACCGTTGCTGTTCTTTGGCGCGATCGGTGGCGCGTTGGCGCTGTTGGCGGTGCTGCTCGCGATCCCGCTGGTGCTGACCTATGTCGAGACCGGCCTGGTGCCCCGTTTCCCGACCGCGATCGGCGCAACGGGGTTGGTGATCCTGGCGGCGCTGTGCCTGTTCTCGGGACTGATCCTCGACACGGTGGTGCGCGGCCGACGCGAAGTGCGCAGGCTGGCCTACCTCCAGCTACCGGCGCCTGCGCCGACCCGCGCAGGGGCGAAGGAGAACGACCAGGGTGCGGCTGCGCTGCGGTCAGTGCCCTAGAAGGGTGCCGCGGAGTCGCCGCCCAGCATCGGCCGTGAGGCGCGCCCGCTAAGGCGAGCTGCAAGGCGGGGCTTGAAGTCACCCAACGCCCGCGCGACATAGGGGTTCTTCAGGGCATAAGAGAGTTCATCCATGCACAATCCGTTCGAGACCGGCGACTTCGCGGCACCGCTTGCCCAGGCCGGGATCGGTCTCGTCCCGTCGCAGTCCAGCCTCGTTCCCATCGTGATCGAGCAGTCGAACCGTGGCGAGCGTTCCTTTGACATCTTCTCGCGCCTGCTTCGTGAGCGCATCGTGTTCGTCACCGGCGGCGTCGAGGACGGCATGGCCTCGCTGATCACCGCGCAGCTGCTCTTCCTCGAGTCCGAGAACCCGAAGAAGGACATCTTCATGTACATTAACTCGCCGGGCGGTGTCGTCACGGCGGGCATGGCGATCCACGATACCATGCAGTACATCCGCCCGCGCGTCGGCACGGTGTGCATCGGCCAGGCCGCGTCGATGGGCAGCTTCCTGCTTTCCGCCGGTGAGCCGGGGATGCGCGTCGCGCTGACCAACAGCCGGATCATGATCCACCAGCCGTCGGGCGGGGCACAGGGTATGGCTGCGGACATCGAGATCCAGGCGCGGGAAATCCTGCGCATGCGTCACGACCTAAACACGCTTTATGCGAAGTACACGGGTAAGCCGCTTGAAGAGATCGAGCGCGCGATGGACCGTGACAAGTTCATGAGCGCCGAGGATGCCCGCCAGTTCGGGCTGATCGACGAGGTGTTCGACAAGCGTCCGGCACCTGCGGACGACGTCGCCGCGGCGGCTTGAGCCGTCGGGACGCCCGGTCGCAGCGTTTCGTGATTGTGATTTGCGTAACGGCCGGGCTACGATGCCCGGCCCACAAGCGGGGATCCCCCGCACAAAGGATGGTTTGAATGCCGAACAAGCTGACCGGCGGCGACTCCAAGAGCACCCTGTATTGCTCCTTCTGCGGCAAGTCGCAGCATGAGGTCCGCAAGCTGATTGCGGGGCCGACCGTGTTCATCTGCGATGAGTGCGTCGAACTGTGCAACGACATCATCCGCGAGGAAACCAAGTCCGCGCTGGTGTCCAAGAAGGACGGCGGCGTTCCGACCCCGCAGGAAATCTGCAACGTCCTGGACGATTATGTGATCGGCCAAAGGCGGGCCAAGCGCGTGCTCTCGGTGGCCGTCCATAACCACTACAAGCGCCTCAACCACGGCGCCAAGGGTGCGGACGTCGAGCTGTCGAAGAGCAACATCCTGCTCGTCGGCCCGACCGGTTGCGGCAAGACGTTGCTGGCGCAGACGCTGGCCCGCATCCTCGACGTGCCCTTCACCATGGCGGACGCCACCACGCTGACCGAGGCCGGTTACGTGGGCGAGGACGTCGAGAACATCATCCTGAAGCTGCTCCAGGCCTCTGACTACAATGTCGAGCGGGCGCAGCGCGGCATCGTGTACATCGACGAGATCGACAAGATCAGCCGCAAGGCGGAGAACCCGTCGATCACGCGCGACGTGTCGGGTGAGGGCGTCCAGCAGGCGCTGCTAAAGCTGATGGAAGGCACCACCGCTTCCGTGCCGCCGCAGGGTGGCCGCAAGCATCCGCAGCAGGAGTTCCTGCAGGTCGACACGACCAACATCCTGTTCATCTGCGGCGGCGCGTTCAGCGGCCTTGAAAAGATCATCGGCGACCGGCTTCAGGGCAAGTCGATCGGTTTCGGTGCCTATGTCGCGGCTCCCGAGGAGAAGCGGACGGGCGAGGTGTTGCGCCAGACCGAGCCTGAGGATCTGCTGAAGTTCGGCCTGATCCCCGAGTTCGTTGGCCGTTTGCCGGTGATCGCGACGCTGGAGGACCTCGACACGGACGCATTGGTCAAGATCCTGACCGAGCCGAAGAACGCGCTGGTGAAGCAGTATCAGAAGCTGTTCGACATGGAGCAGGTGCATCTCGGCTTTACCGACGATGCGCTGGTGACGGTCGCCAAGAAGGGTATCGAGCGCAAGACTGGCGCCCGTGGCCTTCGCTCCATCCTGGAAGGCATCCTGCTCGACACCATGTTTGACCTGCCCGGCATGGACGGGGTGGATGAGGTGATGGTCGACAAGGACGTGGTGGAGGGCCGTCGCGAGCCCATCCGGGTCTATGCCGAAAAGAAGAAGGGTGGCGAGGCGGCTGCCTGACACATAACGCCCGGGCATGAACACTGCTTCTTCCCGGGCGACCGACCTTCTCTTCACGCCGCGGCGCTGGGTCCTTTACGTCCTGGTTGCCGCGGCGTTGTCGTTGGCAGGTGCCATCCCGCTTGCCGCGCTGGCGCGATTGCTGTTCCCCGAGGCGCCGGCCCCTGACCTGGGCGGGGGCAGCGTGTCGGCGGGCACGCTGGTCGTGCTGATCGCGATCGTCTCTCCGGTCATCGAAACGCTGCTGATGAGCGGGCCGGTCTTGCTGCTCAATCGGCTGGGCGGCCGTTGGGTCGCGGTGGTCGGCAGCGCGATGTTGTGGGGCGTTCTCCACAGCCTGCTCGCCCCCACCTGGGGTGTCGCGATCTGGTGGCCGTTCCTGATCTTCTCTACCGCGTTCCTGACCTGGCGCGAGAAGGGATACTGGATCGGCATCGCGACAGCGGCGACGATCCACCTGCTCAACAATGTCGGTCCTGCCCTGTTGATCGCGCGAGGGTGAGCGAGGTGCGCGTCGCCGCCGGGGCCGACCGCGCGCCGGTGACGCAGATGCTCTCGCGCGCCTTTGCCGACGATCCGGCGATGAGCTTCATCTTTCCAGATCCCGCCGATCGCGCCCGGCGCTTGCCCCGGCTGTTCGCGCTGCTGTTCGACAGCGACCGCGCCACGGGCATGCGGCTGGTGACGGCGGGCGGGGAGGCGGCAACGCTGTGGCGTGGGCCGGGTCGCGTTCATACCGGCCGGCTTGAGATGCTGCGCAACGCCGTACCGATGCTCGCGGCCTTTGGCCGGGCGCTGCCCCGCGCGCTGGCGCTCTCGGACGCGATCGGGGCGCATATGCCATCGGGCGACTTCTGGTACCTTCACGTCGCGGGCTGCGATCCGGTGGCGCAGGGCAAGAGGCTGGGCGGTGCAGCGGTGCGGGCAGGGCTTACCCGTGCAGCGGGGCGGACGCCATGCTATCTCGAGACCGCGACGGAGGCGAACCTGGGCTTCTACGCCGGGCTGGGCTTCGAAGTGACGCGCGAGTGGCTCGTGCCAAACGGTGGCCCGCGCTTCTGGTCGATGCTCCGCTCGCCCGACCGGAACTCTTAACGTCTCGTCAACCAACTCCTGCCAAGCTGCACACCCATGGCCTCTCACAGCATCGCACCGCGTCGCCAACGGCTCTCGCCCGCCAACCGGCGCGGAGAGGAGCGGCATCCCGTGGTGATCACCAGCGCTTCCGCCCGCCAGCATGGGGCACAGCCCGTCGATGCCAAGCTGACTGACGTTTCCGCGTTCGGGTGCCGCATCGCGTGCACGGAAAGCTACCCTGAAGATACGCGGCTCTGGCTGCGTCTGGCCGGAAGCATGCCCATCGCCGCGACGGTGATGTGGTGCGAGGGCGGAGTCGTCGGGTGCCGATTTGACCAGCCGATTGATCCGCGGCTGATGCGGACGCTGATCCGGCCCGTTCACTGAGCTAGTCGGTCCGGGTCCGGCGTGGACGTGTGCTTCGACTGTGCTCAGCACGAACGGGGTGTAGGGGGATCGACCGACGGCGAACGGCGGGGCGCTTCCGAAAACCTACAGCATAGGTCCGGCGGGGTGCTCCGACTGCACTCAGCTAGAACGGTCGGGAGAGGCGGCCACGGATGGTGAACGAAGGGCGTCGTTCGCAGTTCTAAGTAGCTGGGTCGCGCGAGGTGTTTCGGCTGCGCTCGGCACGAGCGGGGCTGAAGGCCGGCGATCCTCGGAGCGGAGGGGCGTTCGCACCTGAATCTCGCGGCGCTTCGAGTTTCTCCAGCACGAACGGGGTGGAGGAGTGTCAGTTAGGTGCTTCGACGCGCAGCGCGAACGGGTTGGACGAGTGTGTGTCTCCTCAGCTTCCCCTTGCCCGGAGCGCAGTCGCAGGCTCTGCGTCGCAGAAGCGCTGCAAGCTCCCTCGGTCGGAAGTCCACGCCCCTCTGTCGGCGACCGGGATCGGCCGGGCGTCGTCCCTCACTTCTTTGCTTTCTGCTCCGCCTGCCACGCCTGATATGCCTCGATGGCAGGGCTGCGGCGAAGGATGCGTGCGGAGGGGTCCACCACGACATGCGTGTCGGCGGGCACCGTCAGCGTCGCGGGCAGGGTAACCCGGCGCAGGTCATCGCCAATCCTGACCTCCAGCGGCATGGGGAACGGGCCGCCGCCCGGCACCGCCCAGCGAAGGGACAGCGTGTTGCCCGTCCGGGTCTGAACCAACTCCGGCAAAGCTGCCTGGCGCAGATAAACGTCGAAGAACCAGCGATAGTCCTTGCCCGTCACCTGGCGGACAAAGCCCTCATACTCCGCCGTGGAGCCGAACCGGGGGCGGAAGTTGCCGGGCTTCGGGTCCGTGCGCCCGTACACCGCCAGACGCGTAACATCGCCCCAGTCCTTGTCGCCGATCAGCCACCGCAGCGTGTGGAGCATCCACGCGCCCTTGTAGTAGATGTCCTGGCCGGGACCGCCCTTGGAAGGCTCGTACACCTCCTCCTCCGTCACCACGCGCCCGCGCACCATCGGCACCTTGTTCGCGATCGGCCGGCGCTGGGTGTCCATCATGGTGGCGTAGCGGGCGTCCCCCTCTCGCCACAGGCCGTAGAGCGGCTGCATGTAGCTTTCATAGCCTTCGTGCAGCCAGTAATCGTCCCAGTTGCCGGCCGTCAGCTGATTGCCGAACCATTCGTGGCCGAATTCGTGGTGGAACAGCCAGTCGAACCCCTCGGGCGCCTTGGCATAGGCATTGCCATAGGCGTTGATGGTCTGGTGCTCCATGCCCTTGTGCGGGGTTTTGACTACCCCGACCTTTTCGTCGCCAAATGGGTAGGGGCCGACGACGCTTTCGTAAAAGTCGAGCGTCGGCGCGAACTCCGCGAACAGCGCCTCCGCCTTGGCTTTCTCACCCGGCAGGTACCAGTAGAACATCGGGAACGAGTTGCCATAGCGGCTCTTGTAGGTGCCCGAGATCTCCTCATACGGGCCGACATTCAGCGCGATGGCATAGGTATTGGGGTTCTTCACCCGCCAGTTCCACCGCGAGCGACCGTCCGCGAGCTGGTCGACCCCCAGAAGCACGCCGTTGGAGGGCGCCTTCAGCCCCTTGGGCACGGTGATATGCAGCGTGACGACGCCCGGCTCCCCGGTGGGGAAGTCGAGGCACGGCCAGAACAGGTCGCAGCCATAGCCCTCCGCCGTGGTCGCGAACCAGGTGCGCCCGTCCGGGGTCTTGGACCACACGGTGCCGTCATCCCATGGCGCGTTCACCGCGACGTGCGGCGTGCCGCCATAGGTGAGGCGCGCGGTGACGGACTGCCCGGTGCCGAGCGGGCGAGGCAGGGTGACGACAAGTTGACCGTCGGGGTTGCTCCAGCCCCCCCGCGGGAGGGCCACCCCGTCGATGCTGATCGCGGACACCGGCAGATTGCGGTCGAGGTCGATCAGCAGGCGGGACACGGGCGCCCTGGCCGTGAAGCGCAGCGTTGCCACGCCCTTCAACTGCTGCGTCGCGGGCAGCACCTGGAAATCGAGGTCCGCCGAATCGAAACGAAGCGCCAGCTGCTCCGCCGGGCGGACGCCCCCAGATTTCTGCGTTTGCGCGGTGATTGCCGGTTCCCCCTTTTTGGGCAGCGGCGCGGCAGCGGTGGTGAGCAGGGCAGTGAGGAGGAGGGCGGCGGGGAGCAGGGCGGGGCGCATAGGAGCGTGTCGGCGGGAAAATACTTACGCGTCAAGCACCGCAACACCTCATCCTTCCGTGCTGGCAGACCGTTTGAACCGATTGATGGATGCGCAAACCTCCCCATATACAGTTCAACTGGACGCCCCATCAGGCGTCCGTCGGAGATTGCATGACAACCTATCCCGTTCTGCCGTTGCGCGACATCGTCGTCTTCCCGCACATGATCGTTCCGCTGTTCGTCGGCCGCGACAAGTCCGTGTCTGCGCTTGAGGCTGCGATGGCTGGCGACAAGGAGATCTTCCTGGTCGCGCAGCTCGACCCGGCCGAGGACGATCCCTCGCGCGAAGACCTGTACGAAATGGGCGTGACTGCCACCGTTCTTCAGCTGCTGAAGCTGCCCGACGGCACCGTGCGCGTGCTGGTGGAGGGCAAGGCGCGTGCACGCCTGGGTGAGCTGGCCCAGGGTGAGGGCCACCTGACCGCAACCGTTCTGCCGGTTGAGGACGTGATCACTGAGGGCGTCGAGATCGAGGCGTTGATGCGGTCGGTCGTCGGCCAGTTCGAAAGCTATGCCAAGCTCAACAAGAAGCTGCCGGCCGAAACCGCCGTGCAGCTTGCCGAGATTGGCGAAGCGGGCAAGCTGTCCGACTCGGTCGCCGCCAATATCAACGTGAAGGTCGCGGACAAGCAGGCGCTGCTGGTCGAAACCGATCCTGCCAAGCGGCTGGAGATGGCATTCGCCCTGATGGAAGGCGAGCTCGGCGTCCTACAGGTCGAGAAGAAGATCAAGAGCCGCGTCAAGCGCCAGATGGAGAAAACGCAGCGCGAGTATTACCTCAACGAGCAATTAAAGGCGATCCAGCGCGAGCTGGGTAATTCGGATGAGGAAGGCGATGGCGACGAACTCGCCGAGCTGACGCAGAAGATCGCGACGCTGAAGCTTTCCAAGGAAGCGCGGACCAAGGCGACGGCCGAGCTCAAGAAGCTGAAGACCATGGCGCCGATGAGCGCCGAGGCGACGGTGGTGCGCAACTATCTGGACGTGCTGCTGGGCCTGCCCTGGGGCAAGAAGTCCAAGATCAAGCGCGACATCGCGGCGGCGCAGGCGACGCTGGACCAGGACCATTATGCGCTGGAAAAGGTCAAGGACCGGATCGTCGAGTATCTTGGCGTGCAGGCGCGCACCAACAAGCTGAAGGGGCCGATCCTGTGCCTCGTCGGGCCGCCGGGCGTCGGCAAGACCAGCCTGGGCGAATCGATCGCCAAGGCGACCGGGCGCGAGTTCATCCGCCAGTCGCTGGGCGGCGTGCGGGATGAGGCCGAGATCCGCGGCCACCGCCGCACTTACATTGGCTCCATGCCGGGCAAGATCGTCACCAACCTGAAAAAGGCTGGCACGGCGAACCCGCTGTTCCTGCTCGACGAGATCGACAAGCTTGGCCAGGATTTCCGGGGCGACCCGGCGTCCGCTCTGCTTGAGGTGCTGGACCCCGAACAGAACGCCAAGTTCAACGACCATTATCTCGAGATCGACGTCGACCTGTCTGACGTGATGTTCGTGTGCACCGCGAACACGCTCAACCTGCCGCAGCCTCTGCTCGACCGGATGGAGATCATCCGGCTGGAAGGGTACACGGAGGACGAAAAGGTCGAGATCGCGGAGCGGCACCTGATCGCGAAGCAGATCGAGGCGCATGGCCTGAAGGATGGCGAGTTCACGCTGACCCATGAGGGGCTGCGCGCGCTGATCCAGCGCTACACCCGGGAAGCCGGTGTACGTACGCTGGAGCGGGAAATCGCGAAGCTCGCCCGCAAGGCGTTGCGCCAGATCCTGGAGGGCAAGGTCACCAGCGTCACGATCACGCCCGAGAACCTTCACGAGTTCGCCGGTGTGCAGAAGTTCCGCCATGGCCTGTCCGAGACCGAGAACCAGATCGGCGCGGTGACGGGCCTTGCCTGGACCGAGGTCGGCGGCGAGTTGCTGACGATCGAAAGCGTGACGGTGCCCGGCAAGGGCAGTGCCAAGGTGACCGGCAAGCTGGGCGATGTGATGAAGGAGTCGATCGAGACCGCCTTCTCCTTCGTGAAGGCGCGGGCCCCGAGCTATGGGATCAAGCCGAGCGTGTTCAACCGCAAGGACGTCCACGTCCACCTGCCCGAGGGCGCGACGCCCAAGGACGGGCCATCGGCGGGCATCGGCATGGTGACATCCATCGTGTCGACACTGACGGGCGTGCCGATCCGGCGCGAGGTGGCGATGACGGGCGAGGTGACCTTGCGCGGCCGGGTGCTGCCGATCGGCGGGCTGAAGGAGAAACTGCTCGCGGCGTTGCGTGGCGGTATCGAGACGGTGCTGATCCCGCAGGAGAACGAGAAGGATCTGGCCGACATTCCGGCGAACGTGAAGCAGGGGCTGACCATTGTCCCAGTTTCGCACGTCGACGAGGTTTTGCGCCTCGCCCTGACGGCGCCGCTGGAGGCGATCGACTGGACGGATGCCGACGAACTGGCCGCGTTTCCGCCCACGCCGATCGCTCCGGCGGGTGGCGAGCTCCACCACTAATCACCTAGGTTAGGAGAGGGCTGTTGACTCAGGTCAGCGCCCTCGCCTTACTGGCAGCTTCTTTTCGTCGTGCGAGTCCCCCCGGCGGGTCCGCGCGCGTGCTCAACAACGGGGGTTGCCAATGAACAAGCAGGAGCTGATCGCCACGGTCGCGGACACGTCGGGCCTTAACAAGGGTGACGCGGTCAAGGCGGTGGAAGCGGTGTTCGACGCGATTTCGGCCAGCTTGAAGAAGGGCGACGAAGTGCGCCTGGTAGGTTTCGGCACTTTCTCCGTTTCCAAGCGCAAGGCGTCCAGCGGGCGCAACCCGCGTACGGGCGAACCGATGACGATCAAGGCATCGAGCCAGCCCAAGTTCAAGGCGGGCAAGGGCCTGAAGGATTCGGTCAACGTTTGACCCAACGGCGCCCTGGCGATGAGCCGGGGCGCCTTGGCCGGCGGCCCGGCACATGCGGGCCATTCTGGCAGACGCGGGCCATCCAGGCGGCTGCGGCCGAGGTTCAAAGCTCCGGCAGGTCCTGCAAGCGCTTTCACAGCGGATCACGCCAGCACGGCCGCCTTTGCACTCACAAATCCGGGCTGGACAGGCTGCGCGACGCCGCCTAAAGGCCCGCTTCCGATTTCAGATCGGGCGCGTAGCTCAGCGGTAGAGCACACCCTTCACACGGGTGGGGTCACAGGTTCAATCCCTGTCGCGCCCACCATGAACAGGCCCGTTGCCCGGCGGCAGCGGGCCTTTTTGCTGTTGTGCTTTTTTGCTGTCCTACAGCCGCTGCGCTGATGCAGGCTGCCGCGATGCAATGGCCGATTCTCTTTTTGTTCTTCGTAGTGGTGGCCGCTGCGCTCATCCGTGGGCTGCCGCCCCCGAAGCGAATTTCGATGAGCGTTGCTACCCTGTCGCGAGTGGGCTCGATGCGACGCCCACGGATCGTCTCGGGCTGGCAGGTGTCGCCCGCGTGGAAGCGCAGTTGCGTGTCGGGGTCGCCGCAGCGCCACGTTGCGGTTGTGCGTGCGCTGATCGGTGGTGGCGCGCGAAGTACGGCGATGGCTTCGCGTTCCCCGTGCGATCGCGGTATTCCGTCCACCTCCTTTGGGACAGGCGGGAGCGCAAGCGTGAGCGGGCCGTTGTCACCGGAGACATCAGGAGTGCTCCGCATGACCGACGCCGCCGACCAGACCCTGTCCGACGATGACACCGCCGCGCTGTCGGTCGTGCTGTCCCGTTTCGGCGGCGCGGACGCGCTGTCAGTGCAGCGCATGCCCATTCCGCAGCCGCAGGATGACGAGGTGCTGGTCCGTGTTCGCGCCGCCAGCGTGAACCCGGTCGATTACAAGATCGCGCAAGGCAAGTTCCCGCCGATCGGCGAGGACAAGCTGCCCCTGATCCTTGGCCGCGACCTTGCCGGCACCGTGGAAGCGATGGGCACGCGCGCTCATTACATGGTCCGCCACGGCGACCGCGTGATGGCGCATATCGGCATCGACCGCGGCGCGCAGAGTGAGTTCGTGGTCGCCAAGGCGGTCGAGTTCATCGCGATCCCCGAGGGCGTGGACTTTCCCGAGGCCGCCGGGGCCGGGCTCGCCTCCATGACGGCATGGCAGGGCTTGTTCGATCAGGGCGGGCTGGACAACGGGCAAACCGTGCTGATCCATGGGGCGGCCGGCGGGGTCGGTCACCTCGCGGTGCAGTTCGCCAAATGGAAGGGCGCCCGCGTGATTGCGACGGCGTCCGCCAAGGACGTCGACTTTGTCCGCTCGCTCGGCGCCGACACAGTGATCGACTACAAGGCGGGGCGGTTCGAGGATCAGGTCAGCGACGTCGACCTCGTGCTCGATCTGATCGGCGGCGATACGGGCGAGCGATCTTTGGCCGTGCTGCGCGAAGGCGGCATTCTCGTTTCCACGGTCCAGCCGCCATCCGACGACAAGAAGGCTGGCCGCGATGTTCGTATCGCGCCGCGCTTCATGGCGCAGCCCAATGCGGCGCAGCTCGGCCAGGTCGCCGACCTGATGGCAGCGGGCAATGTCAGGGTCACCGTGGCCAGGACATTCCCGATCACGGAAGCGGCGGCCGCCTATCGCGAGCAGGAGGAGGGGCATCCGAGCGGCAAGATCGTGCTGCTGCTCGACTAGCCGCGCGGCGCGGGGCAGGGTGGCGTCCATGCTACGCCGCCTGTTCGCCCTGCTCGCCATTGCCCTGTTCGCCTCTGCCGAGGCTGCACCCCGAGCGGTGCTGCTGGTGCCGGATGCGGTGTTCGACGGGGAGGCGCGGCATCCCGGCTGGCGCGTGCTGGTGACGGGCGACCGCATCACCGCCGTCGGCCCGGCCGTCACCGCGCCGGCCGGAGCGGAAACGGTCCCGCTGCCGGGCACGACGCTGCTGCCCGGGCTGATCGACGCGCACGTTCACCTGTTCCTCCATCCCTATGACGAGGCGAGCTGGAACGACCAAGTGCTGAAGGAGGCACTGCCGCTGCGCACCGCACGCGCCGTGGCCGCGGCCCGCGCGACGCTGTTCGCAGGGTTCACCACCGTCCGCGATCTTGGGACCGAGGGGGCGGGGGATGCCGACCGCAGCCTGAAACAAGCGATCGACCAGGGGATCGTGCCCGGTCCCCGCTTGCTGATCGCCAACCGCGCGCTGGTCGCGTCGGGAGCATACGGGCCCAAGGGCTATGCCTTTCCCGTACCGCAGGGCGCAGAGGAGGCGGACGGTCCCGCTCTGGTCGCCGCCGCGCGCCGGCAGATGGGCGAGGGCGCGGACTGGGTGAAGCTGTACGCCGACTACCGTTGGGGCCCGGGCGAGCCGTCCCACCCGACCTTCTCCGTCGCCGAGATGCGGGCGGTTGTTGAGGCCGCCCATGATGCCGGCCGTCACGTCGCCGCTCACGCCGGCACCGCCGAGGGGATGCGCCGCGCGGCGGAGGCCGGGGTCGACACGATCGAGCATGGCGATGAGGGCACGGCGCAGGTTTTCGCGCTGATGAAGGCCCGTGGCGTCGCGTATTGCCCGACGCTCGCCGCGACGGACGCGACCAGCCGCTACGCCGGTTCGAACGGTGCTGCGCCTGAACCTGCGCGGATTACCGCCAAGCGGGCGAGCTATGCCGCCGCGATCACGTCCGGCGTCACGCTGTGCGTGGGCGGCGACACGGGAGTGTTCGCGCATGGCGACAATGCGCGCGAGCTGGACCTGATGAGCGCGTGGGGCTTGTCGCCAGCGCGCGTCCTGTCGATCGCGACGGGAGGCAATGCCCGCGTGCTCGGCATCGCCGATCGCGTCGGCACGGTGAAGCCCGGCCTGCTGGCCGACCTTGTGGCGGTCGAGGGCGACCCGGCGCGCGACTTGTCCGCCCTGCGCCGGGTCAGGCTGGTGATGAAGGGCGGAGCCGTCGTCCGCCCCTAAGGCTTGGTTGTGGTCGCCTGATCCTTGGCGCCGCGAACCACGGCTGCTGTGCCCGCAAGCAGCAGGGCATCCTCGACGAAGCCGGTCGTCACCTGGCCATAGCGGCGCAGCGCCGCCATGCGGGCAGAGAAGGTGAGATAGGCAGCACCCGCGGCGGCAGCGGCACCGATCAGCCCGGCCGCGACCCGCTGGTGCTTTGGCGCGAGCGCCATGCCGGCAACCGCGCCCGTCACGATCCGCGCCGCCATGCCCGACGCAACAATCCGGTCCGGCGCCTCCGACCATTTGTCGCCCGCCATTTCGCCAGCGGCCAGCGCCAGCGTCCCCGCCGCGAGCAGCGGATGACCGAGCAACGGCGGCGCGCCGTTGTCGCGGGGCAGTTCGTCACGCCATGCAGCGGCACTGACGGCGGCAAGGGGCGAGATGGCGCGGGCACCGGCGAGTGCGCCGATCAGGGCCGAACGGATCAACAGGTTTATCCTTTCACAGCAGGTATTCCCACAACGGCTGGCAGCCCAGGCGGGTCCCACACCGGGACCGTCACGTAACCGCAACGAAAGCGTCACGGCGCTGTCTCCAAAGTCGCACGTAGCCGTCACACGGCGCGCCTACCGGCCCTGTCGTGGGTCGAACGAGGGGGGAACCTTTGGGTCGACCGAACCGGGCAATCGCCCGCCACGACACGGAACAGGGAGTTTTGGGCAATGGCGATCCTCACGCAAAAGGCGGCGCGTCTTCTCGCGGGCAGTGCGGTTCTCGCGCTGGCGGGCTGTAATGGCGCCGACAATGTCGCTTCGCCGGGCGCGGGCACCATCATCATCGGTGCGCCCACGCCGAGCCCGACGCCGGCCCCCACCAGCACGCCGACCCCGTCCGCGATCACCGCCGCGCAGTTCGCGTCCACGTCGGGCCAGTCGTTCACCGCGGGCGGCGTCAGCCAGCAGTTCACGATCACCGCCGACGAGCAATTGGCGATCGTTAACGCGGGGAGCAACAACAACGTCAACGGCGCCGGCTCGACGCTCAACGGCGTGTACCCGACCGGCGGCACGTCGCTGGCGGCCGCGGTTGACCCGTCCACGATCAACAGCTTCTTCACCTCCACCAACTATGTTGGCGCGCTGAACGGCCCGACGGACACGTCCTTCCAGGGATGGACCTGCAATTCGAGCTCGGCCGAATTCGGCGGTTCGGGCGCGCGCTGCACCGCGGTTCCGGCCGTTGGCACACTGGCGGCCGGCGCGGCTTGCCCGGCCGGCACCACCACCCCGACCGGCGCAGCCACCACGGCGACCTCCGCCACCCAGGGCGGGTTCAAGGTGTGCGACATTCCGCAGCAGATCACCACCAGCCTGACCCTGCCGCGCATCCCCGGCATCGCCTATCGCTTTACCGGCCAGACGGAAGTCGGCGCAGACGTGGGGCAGACCGGCGGCGACTCGGGCATCGCGCTGAACATCGAGCCGGGCGTGGTGCTGTTCGCCAACGCGAACGAGCCGACCAACGACCTGATCCTGGTCAACCGTGGATCGAAGATCAACGCGGTGGGCGACGTCAACAATCCGATCATCATCACCTCGCAGCAGAACCTGAACAACAATGGCGTGTCCGACGCGAGCCAGGGCCAGTGGGGCGGCATCATCCTGCTGGGCCGTGCGCCGACGGCAGTGTGCGCGGGCACCACGGGGCCGAACAACGCCGCGGGCAGCTCACCCACCTGCCAGCAGCAGATCGAGGGTGTGACCGGACGCTTCTATGGTGGCCCGACCGTTGCCGATTCGAGCGGCCGGATGAGCTTTGTCCAGATCCGCTATTCGGGCATCGCGATCTCCGACGGGAACGAGCTGCAGGGCCTGACGCTGGGCGGCACGGGTTCGGGCACCACCATCGACCACGTCCAGAGCCACAATTCCGCCGACGACGGGGTCGAGATCTTTGGCGGCGCGACCAACATCAAGTACTTCGTCGCGACCGGCGCGGATGACGACGGCTTCGACATCGACAACGGCTATCGCGGGTTCATCCAGTTCATGGTTGCCGCCCAGCGCACCATTGGCGCGACCGCGGACAGCTTCTCGACCGAGATCGACTCGAACCTCAACGAAGACCTGCTGCCGCGTACGTTCGGCAACTACGCCAACTTCACCTTCATCCAGACCGCGGCGGCGCCTGCGGCCATCCGCCTGCGCGGTGGCGCCGACATGCGCTTCGTCAACGGCGTGGTGAAGTCGCCGGCCAACGTCGCCTGCGTGAACTTGATCGCGCAGGAAGCGAGTGCCGGCGATCGGTCGACCATCCGTGCGGCGGACGCGAGCCGCCAGGACAACGGGCCGCCGATCTTCAACTCCGTCTACTTCGCCTGCAACGGCCGCTGAGGCACCCGCCTCGGCTAGCCCGGCCGGGGCGGTGTCACAGCCGCTCCGGTCCGTTTCCCTATTTGCGTTGAGTGATCCGGCCATGCAGCGACGTCTCGCCTATGCCACCCTTCTCCTCCTGACGTCGCAGCTCGTCGCACCGGCCGTTCTGGCCCAGACGAACGGCGCCGGCACCTCTGGCACGGCAGGCGCGCAGTCGCCGCCCCAGGCCAGCACTCCCGCGACCAGTTCGCCGACCGGCAGCGAGCCGACGGACGAGCAGACCCCGACCACCCAGAGCGGAACTGCTGCCGAGGGCGCGGAGGCGCCGGTGGAGGTGTCCGCGCCGGGTGCCGACCCGAGCGCCGGGCAGGAAGTGGTCGTGGTCGGCCGCAACATCCCCAACACGGTGCGCGCCACCGCACAGATCGTGTCGGTGCTGTCGACCGCCGACATCGCGCGAACGGGCGAGGGCGACATCGCCGGCGCGCTGACGCGGGTCACCGGCCTGTCGGTGGTCGGCAACGGATTCGTCTTCGTGCGCGGCCTGGGCGACCGCTACTCCTCATCGTTGCTCAACGGATCGCCGCTGCCGAGCCCGGAGCCGCTGCGTCGGTCGGTACCGCTGGACATCTTCCCGACCACGATCGTCGGGTCGGCGCTGGTGCAGAAGACCTATTCGGTGAACTACCCCGGCGAGTTCGGCGGCGGCGTCATCAACCTGACCACCAAGGGGATCCCGACCAAGAACTTCCTGTCCGCCGGCGCGACCGTGAGCGGGGACGATTTCACTACCAGCGAGCTCGGCTATACCTATTACGGCAGCAAGTCCGACTGGACGGGCTTTGACAGCGGCACGCGCGATGTGCCGGGCTTCATCCGCAACGCGCCGAACAGCAATGGCCTGATCCCCGTCGAGCAGGTCGCGCAACTGTCGAACGCGTCCACGACGCTGTTGCAGCGTAACAACCACCTGCCCGCCAACTGGTCGGGCGAGATCTCTGGCGGATCGAGCTTTGACCTGGGCGGCAGCCGGCTGGGCGTCGTCGCGTCTCTGTCCGCAAGCAACACATGGCGGTCGCGCCTGTCCACCCAGCAGGATACCACGGCGCAGAACGGCGCGCTTCGCAACGACTTCCTGACGTTGCTGACCGACAACCGCGTGGTTGCCAATGCACTGATCGGTGTCGGTTTCGAGTTCGGCGACAACACGATCCGCTGGACCAACGTGTATGTGCACGACACGCTGAAGCAGGGTCGCGGGTCGGCAGCGACCAACTATGTCAACTCGAGCGGGCTCCGCTTTCAGCAGAACACCAACTGGTTCGAGCGGCAGCTGGTCGAAACGCAGCTGGTGGGCGAGTTCAAGCTGACCGACCAGCTCCACCTGGACGCGCGTGGTGCCTTTGCCAATTCCAAGCGCAAGGCCCCGTATGAGCGGCAGTTCGATTATCTTTGTTCGGACCGCACCACGACCGGGCAGGCGATCGTGAACAACGATGCCGGGTCCGGGCAGGACCTGTTCGTCTGCAACGGCGCGTTCCAGGTCAGCCAGCGTTTCTCACCGTTCGCGTCAATCATCTTCAGCGACCTGAACGAGAACCTATGGAGCGGGCAGGGCGACCTTTCCTACAAGCTCGACACCGAACGGCCGTTCACCTTGTCGACCGGCTATTTCTATTCGGAAACGAACCGCACATCGAGCCGGCTGCAGTTCAACTACCAGACCAGCCTGGGCGGCGGAACGGCGCCCGGGTATCCGGTGAACCTGTTGCGGCCAGACTTCCTGCTGGGTCCGGACGCGCTCAACAATGCATGCCCGCAGATCGCGGCAAACCTGTGCACCATCGAGCTGCAGTTCAACACGCCGCTGGGCGCATATCGCTATGACGCCGGGCTGATCATCCACGCAGGCTATGTCCAGGCCGAGGCCGAGGCGAGCGACGGGCTGCGTGCGGTCATCGGCGTGCGGTACGAGAATGGCCGGGAGATCGTTACCCCGATCGGAACGGCGCCCACCCGGTTGAAGAACGATTACTTCCTGCCGGCGGCGACGCTGACCTGGAACTTCGCGGCCAACATGCAGGCGCGCGCGTCCTTCTCCAAGACCATCTCGCGGCCGCAATTCCGTGAGCTTGCGCCTCAGCAGTTCCGTGATCCGGATTCGGACCGGCTATTCTTCGGCAACCCGCTGTTGAAGGATTCGGAGCTATACAACCTGGAAGCGCGATACGAGTGGTTCTTCGGTCGGGACCAGCGCTTCACGCTGGCGGGCTTCTACAAGCGGATCGACAATCCGATCGAGCAGGTCGGCTTCTACACCGGGTCCGACGATCGGTTGCAGACGGGCTTCAGCTACCTGCCGAGCGCGACGCTGTATGGCGGCGAGGTCGAGGTGCAGAAGTATCTGCCGTTGCGCGGGCTGGGTGATGCCTTTGCGACCCGCCGCCTGTTCGCGTTGGCCAACTACACCTACACCCAGTCCAGCATCAACGCGTCGGGCGGGTGCGTTCCGAACGTGACCAACCAGACCCTGGGCGCGTGCCCGACCGGCTATGGCCCGGCAAGCGCCCAGTTCCGCGACGGCGCGCCGTTGACGGGGCAGTCCGATCACCTGGTAAACCTGCAACTCGGGATCGATGACACGGATCGGCTGTCGCAGCTGACCGTGTTGTTCAACTATGCCAGCGATCGCGTGACCAACCGTGGGCCGACCAACCTGTCGGGCGTCGGGTTCCAGCCGGACATCATCGAGCGGCCCGGCATCCGGTTGGACGTGGTGGCACGGCAGGGGATCGAGGCCTTTGGCGGCCGTTTCGAGATCAAGGCGGAGGCGCGCAACCTGACCCGCACCCGCTATAACGAGCGGCAGGTGTTTCCGGGCGGCAACCAGGTCTTCATCAACAAGTACATCCAGGGTCGCACCTTTTCCCTGGGGGTGAGCACGACCTTCTAGGAAGGCGCGAGGGGTGGACTTGCGTGGTTCACCCCTTGATGCTCGGTGCCGGATCAGCGCCAGGGCCGCTCGCGAAACCATTTGGTGATGACGTATTTGGTCCCGCTGCGCACCTTCATTCCCTGATGAAGGGTGGCGGGGTTCAACGTTCCATCCGGCCGCCGATTGTTCCAGGCGAGCAGCTTGCCCACCTCTGGCTGCACGATCTTGTCGATGCTCTTGAACCGGGTAGCGCCGCCGGCCTCTGGCTCGTTCAGGTAGATCATGACCGTCCAGGTGCGGTTGCCGGCGACCCCGCAATATCGGTCGAAGTCGATCCCGGTGGGCTCGAAATAGTCGGTGTGCCCCTTGAACTCCTGCCCGACCGCGTAGCGCTGGCCCTGGATCGGTTCCCCGAACACAGGGTCCAGGCCGGTCAGCCCGGTGATGCGCGCTTCCACCTCCGCCACGAGCGGGTCGGTCCCGGCAAGGTCGCCCGTTTCACTGGTGCGGTAGCTGGCGTCCCCGTTTGGGTCGCTGAGGGTCGAGGGCCGGCGCACGGCATCGATGCGCTCCACCAGGCCTTCACACAGGTCGGGCGACAGGAAGGCGCGGTTGATGAACAAGGTCAGCTTGGGACTGGGCACCCGCTGAACGCCCGGGTGCGACAGGATGCGGTCCACGATCGGCTCCGACGGATGGCCGCTACCTAGCAGGGGAAGGATGCTCATGCCGTCCGATTTGCCAGCCCGCTCGACCGTGCGCCAGTGCCGGCACCAACGCAGAGCATTGACGCAGAAGCGTAACATGCCATGCGTAGGCACCGCGACGGTGGGGTGAAACGCGATGCGATTGATGATGGACGCGCGTGCGCGCCGCATCTTGCGGCGGCTGCCCCGCGTCAATGTGTACTCGGTGGCCGAACTCGCGCTGATGGCGCTGGTCGCGACGCAGGGCGCGCGGCTGGTATGGGCGGTGGTGACCCCCGTGTCCCCGGTTGGCGAGTGGCGCCCGCTCGACATAGCGCTTCCTGGCGGGGCCGCGGATGTGCTGGGCAGCTTTGACCCGTTTTTCCGGTTGTCTGCGGGCCAGGCGTCGGCTGCGGCGGTCACGTCGCTCCAGCTGACGTTGTTCGGGACTCGGCTGGACGAGGCGATGGGGCGCGGCTCTGCGATCGTTGCCGGGCCCGATGGCGTGCAGAAGAGCATCGAGGTGGGCGAGGAGGTCGCCCTCGGCGTAAGGCTGAAGTCGGTCGCGTTCGATCACGTCACCCTGGATCGCGGCGGCACGACCGAGGACCTGTTCCTTGACCAGTCGAGTTCGGTCACGCCCGTGCAGCCAGATGGGGGCGCCGTCGCCACGGCCGGCGCTCCGCCGCCGGCGGCGGGCCCGGCGGGAAAGATCGCCGCGCAGATCCGAAGCGAGATCGGCTTTATCCCGCGGATCGACGATGGCCGGGTCAGCGGGTTGGTGGTACGGTCGCAGGGTTCGGGTGGCTTGTTTCAGCGATCGGGCCTGCGGGATGGCGACGTGGTCACGGCCATTGGTGGCCGCCCGGTGAACGGTCCGGGCGATATCGAGCGGGTCGCGGCCGACTTTTCCGCCGG
This sequence comes from Sphingomonas aerophila, assembly GCF_014199305.1. Taxonomy (GTDB): domain Bacteria; phylum Pseudomonadota; class Alphaproteobacteria; order Sphingomonadales; family Sphingomonadaceae; genus Sphingomonas; species Sphingomonas aerophila. The sequence goes on along the minus strand of NZ_JACIJK010000006.1, from coordinate 222,864 downwards.
TGGCAATATTCCCGTGACAGTGGAACGCGGTGGTCAGACGATGCCGCTCGGTATCCCGGTCACGCCCATAAAATGACGCAGAGATCGATGACAAAGACCCTTCTTGCTTCCGCCCTGGCGCTTGCGCTCGCGGCGGGTGCTCATGCCCAGACGACCCTGAATGTCCGTGACGCCGATGTCCGCGCGTTCATCGCGGACGCGGCCAAGGTGACGGGCCGCACCTTCATCATCGACAGCCGGGTGCAGGGCAAGGTGACGGTGGTGACCGACCGGCCGCTGTCCCGTTCGCAATATTTCGAGGTGTTCCTGTCGACGCTGCGCGCCAACAACCTGGTGGCGGTGCCGACCGCCAACGGGGCGTTGCGCATCCAGCCGATCGACAATGCGGCCCAGCAGCCAAGCCGGATCGGCGCGAGCGGGGCCAACCGCAACAGCTTCGTGACGGAGATCGTCCGGTTGCGTGCGGTGGACGCGCAAAGTGCAGTGGAAACGGTGAGGCCGCTGGTCAGCGCGCAAGGCTCCGTCACCGCCAATCGCGGCGGCAACAGCCTGGTCATTGTCGATTTCGCCGACAACATTCGCCGGATCCGCGAGGTGCTGGGCCGGATCGACAATGACAACGCGTCCACGCGCGTCGTCAGCCTGAGGAACGCATCGGCACGCGAGATCGCGACCGCGCTGCAAGGGCTGGTCGGCGCTGGCGCGGGCGGGGCAGCCGCGGGTGGCGGGGCAGGGGCGACCCCCACCTCCGTCGTTGCAGTGGAGGGCTCCAATGCCGTGGTGCTGCGGGGCGATCCGTCCACCGTATCCCGGCTGTCACAAGTGGCAGCAGACCTGGATCTGAAGGCGAAGAACGGGACCGAGATCAAGGTCGTGTTCCTGGAGAACGCCGACGCCGAGCAGCTGTTGCCCGTGTTGCAGCAGCTGGTCGGGCAAACCCCGGACCAGCCGTCCAGCCAGCAGCTCAGCCGCACCAATTTCGGGTCGACCAGCACCAACGGCAGCACGTCCACCCCCGCCAATGCGGCCCCCCAGGGCCCGTCCGCGCCGGCGAGCGTGCCGGGCGCGAATGGCGGAACGGGCCAGCCCGCGCTGACGGCGGCGGGTGGACGGACGGCGGCGGTGGTGACCCGCTTCATTGGCGCCAACGCCATCGTGATCGCGGCACCGGGCGACATCCAGCGTCAGCTGGCCGAGGTGGTGCGTCAGCTTGATACAAGGCGTGAACAGGTCCTGATCGAGGCGATCGTCGCGGAGGTGTCGGATTCGACGGTGAACCGCCTTGGCGCGCAATTCCTGCTCGGCAACCTCTCGGGTGGGGCGTTCGCGGCATCGACGTTCAGCAACTCCGCGCCGAACATCCTGCAGATCGCGGGCGCGATCGGGGCCCGCGAACTGGCGACCACAACAACGACCATCAACGGCCAGAACGTCGTGACGGGCACCGACACGACCGTCTCGAACCAGCTCGCCCAGTCCGCGATCACGTCCATCCTCGGCTCGTCCGGCGGCTTTGGCGGGTTCGGCGGCAAGATCGGCGACACGATCTTTGGCGCGATCATCAACGCGGTCAAAAGCGATACGGCGTCCAACCTGCTGCAGGTTCCGCACATCATCGCGCCCGACAACCAGGAGGCGCACAGCCTGGTGGGACAGGAAATCCCGGTCACGACGGGGCAGGCGCTGTCGTCCAACTTCGACAACGCGTTCCGCACGACGCAGCGCGAGAATGTCGGCATCGGCCTGGACGTGCGTCCGCAGGTGAACTCGTCGGGCACGGTGAAGGTCAACATCCACCTTCAGGTCAGCTCCATCGCCGGGCCTGTGTCGAGCGACAATTCGGACCTGATCCTGAACAAGCGCGAGGTCGAGACTACCTTGACGCTGGATGATGGTGCGATTGGCGTTATCGGTGGTTTGCTATCGGACGAGGAGCGGCGGACGATCGAGAAGATCCCACTGCTGGGCGACATTCCGGTGGTCGGCAACCTGTTCAAGTCGCGCGCCAAGTCCCGGGCCAAGACCAACCTGATGATCTTCATCCGCCCGACGATCCTCAGGACACGCGAGGACAGCCGGCGGGTTGCCGAGCAGCGTTACGGCTATCTGCGGCTGCAACAGGGGCTGCAGGACCCCACGGCCGAGCCGTCAATCGACGAACTGGTGCGAGACTATCTGGGTGCGGCGGCGCCGATCCCGTCCGCGCCCGTGCCGGGCAACATCCAGGACCCTCGTGTCGCGGTGCCCGTCGTGACCAATTCGACGAGCAAGGTTCGGGTGAAGCGGTGAAAATGGGGGCAATGGTCCCTATCTGGTGTCACGATGACCGGGGCGGCAGCGGTGCCCCGGTTTCCGCTGGAGCATCGTCATGACCGATACCGCGCTTCGCCTGGGCGTCGACGGCGAGGACACCACGCCGCCGATTGCGCTTGCCCGCGCAGAACACCATCCGATCGCCGGCATCCCGTATGCCTTCGCCCGCAAGTTCGGTGTGGTGCTGGACGGGGATCGAGTTGCGCTGCGGGAAGGTGCCGACCCGCGCGCCCTGCTGGAACTGCGCCGATTTCTGCGCCGGCCGTTCGACGTCGAACTGGTGGCCCCGCCTGCGTTCGACCGCCTGTTGTCCGATGCCTATGCAATGGACGGGCAGGCGACCGCGATCGCGGCAGTAGGGATGGGTGACGAGCTGGACCTGCTGGCCGATGGCCTGCCGACCGCCGAGGATCTGCTCGACACCGCCGATGATGCGCCGGCGATCCGGCTGATCAACGGGATCATCGCCGATGCGGCCCGCAACGGCGTGTCGGATATCCATATCGAGCCATATGAGACCGGCCTGGTCGTGCGGATGCGGATCGATGGCGTGCTGCGCGAGACGTTGCGCATGCCCCCGCATGTCGCGCCGGTGGTGGTCAGCCGCATCAAGGTGATGGCGCGGCTCGACATCGCCGAACGGCGCGTGCCGCAGGACGGGCGCATGGGGCTGACGCTGGGGGGCAAGCTGCTGGACGTGCGCGTCTCCACGCTGCCGAGCCGGGCGGGCGAGCGTGTCGTGCTGCGTATCCTGGACAAGGACAATGCCGGCATCGACCTGCCCGCGCTAGGGCTGACGCCGGGCATGTTCCAGCTGCTGAATGAGGCTTTGGCGGAGCCGAACGGCATCCTGCTGGTCACGGGGCCGACCGGGTCGGGCAAGACCACGACGCTTTATGCGGCACTGCGCCTGCTGAACGATGGCAGCCGCAACATCCTGACCGTGGAAGACCCGGTCGAGTACGCCGTGGATGGCGTTGGCCAGACGCAGGTGAACCCCAAGGTCGGGCTGACCTTTGCCGCCGGGCTGCGCGCGATCCTGCGCCAGGATCCCGACACGGTGATGGTGGGCGAGATCCGCGACCGCGAAACGGCCGAGATCGCGGTGCAGGCGTCGCTGACAGGGCATCTGGTGCTTTCCACCGTCCACACCAACGATGCCGTGGGCGCGATCACCCGGATGCGCGACATGAAGGTGGAGCCGTTCCTGCTCGCCTCCACCTTGCGCGCCGTGATCGCGCAGCGGCTGGTGCGGCGCCTGTGCGACGAGTGCCGGCGTCCCGTGGCGGCGGAGCATTCCGTCGCTTCGTTGCTGGGCATCGCTCCCGACAAGACGGTGTATCAGGCGGGCGGTTGTGAACGGTGCAATGGCACAGGCTTCCGCGGCCGGATCGGCGTGTTCGAGGCGGTGCGGGTCGATGACACCGTGCGCCGGCTGATCAACGAGGGCGGGGACGAGGCGGCGATCGCGCGCCACGCCTTTGCCCGGACGCCGACGCTGGCGCAGGCGGCGCGCGAGCTGGTCGAGGCGGGGCTGACCACACCGGAAGAGGCCGTGCGCGTGTCGCGGCGCGATGCGACGGACCCGGTCGTGGAAACGGCGGCGCCGTTGCCGGACGATGATGGCTGATTTCGATTATCTCGCGATCGACACCCGCGGGAACGAGCGGCGCGGGCATGTGGCGGCGAGCGACCTCGATGCCGCGCGCCGTACGCTCGATGGGCGGCGGCTCTATGTGGTGCGGATCGAGCCCGGGGCTCCCCCGGCCACCACGACGCGGCCCTTGTTCGGGCTCCAGCTTGCCCGGCGGCGCATGTCGGGCAAGCAGCTGACGCTGTTCACCCGCCAGCTCGCCACGCTGAACCGGGTGTCGCCGCTGGAAGAGTCGCTGCGGACCATCACGCGCCAGACCGAGCAGGAGCATGTCCGCACGGTGGTCGCCCAGGTTCATGGCGGCGTGGTGGAAGGACGGCGCCTGGCCGACGCCATGGCGCGCGAGCCGCGCAGCTTTCCGCCGCTCTACCGCGCAATGGTCGCGGCGGGCGAGAGTTCGGGCACGTTGCCCACCATCCTCGATCGCCTCGCCGCGCTGCTGGAGCGCCAGGCGGAGATCCGCGGCAAGCTGATCACCGCGCTCGCCTATCCTGCGATCCTGGCGGTGGTGGCGTTCGGCGTGGTCGCGGCGCTGATGATCTTCGTCGTGCCGCAGGTGGTCGAGCAGTTCGACACGGTAGGGCAGGAATTACCATTCCTGACCCGGATGGTGATGGCGCTTTCCGCGTTCCTGGCGGGCTGGTGGTGGGTTCTTGGGCTGATTGCCGTGGGCGGTGGCGTGCTTGGCTGGCGGTTGTTGCGGGAGCCCGCAATCCGGCTTGCGTTCGACAGCTGGCTGCTCAGGTTGCCGCTACTGGGCCGGTTGCTGCGCGATCTTCATGCCGCGCGCATGGCGAGGACGCTTGGCACCATGGTGGCGAGCCGGTTGCCGCTGCTGGAAGGGCTGGAACTGACCGCGGGCACCATCCACAACCGCCGCCTGCGGGTCGCTTCGGACCAGATCGTTGATGCGATCCGGGGTGGCGGTAGCCTGTCATCGGCGATGCGGCGCGCGGCGGTGTTTCCGCCGTTGCTGACCTACCTTGCCGCCAGCGGCGAAACCGCGGGCCGGCTCGACGAGATGCTGGAACGCGCGGCCGATTACCTGGAGCGCGAATTCGACCGCTTCACCGCGACCGCGCTGTCGCTACTGGAGCCCGCCATCATCGTCGTGATGGGCGGCATCGTCGCGACGATCGTGCTATCCATTCTGTTGCCGATCCTGCAGCTCAACACGCTTGCGGGACAATGAGGATTGTTATGCGTTTCCAGGATCAGAACAAGCGCCGCCGCCGTCGCGGGGAAGAGGGTTTCACCCTTGTCGAGCTGATGGTCGTCATTGTCATCGTCGGCCTGTTGGCGACCATTGTCGCGATCAACGTGATCCCGGCCGGCGACAAGGGGCGGGTGGTCAAGGCCAAGGCCGACATCGCGCAGATCGAGGGCGGGCTGGAACAGTTCAGGCTTCAGTTCAGCCGCTATCCCTCAACCACCGAGGGGCTTGCCGCGCTGACTACCGCACCGTCCGGGATCGATGCCGCCCAGTATCAGCGTGGCGGCTATATAAAGAAGCTGCCGCAGGACCCCTGGGGCCGGCCGTATCAATATTCCTCACCCGGCACGCATGGTGAGGCGGACGTCTGGAGCCTGGGCGCAGACGGCAAGGAGGGCGGCGAGGGCGTCGATGCCGATGTCGCGAGCTGGCAATAAGGGCTGAACGGGCGCGGGCCTGAATCAATGAATCGCTCCGCCGAGCACGGCTTCACGCTGGTGGAGCTCATGGTGACGATCACCGTGATCGCGCTGTCGGCGGCCGTGGTCGTGTGGGTCATGCCCGATCCGCAGGGGCGTGTGGCGGACGAAGCGGCCCGGTTCGCCACCCGCGCCCAGGCGGCGCACGACCAGGCGATCGTGACGTCGCGCCCGGTATCCTTGTGGGTGACCCCCGGCGGCTATGGCTTTGACGAGCGGACTGGCGGCCGCTGGGTGCCGATGGCGGCCAAGCCGCTGCGGATCGAGCGGTGGAAGGAGGGCACCCGCGCGGTGCTGGGCGATGACTCCGGACGCGTGCGGGTGATCTTTGACACGACCGGGCTGGCGGATCGGCCGCTCGACCTGCGCCTGCAACGCCGCGGCGCCCAGGCGAGCGTGCGGATCGAGGCGGACGGGACCGCGCGGGTCGGTGCCTGATTTCGGGCCCTCGACGGGAAGCGCAGATGAGCGCGGGTTCACCCTGATAGAGATCATGGTGGCGCTGGCGGTGTTCAGTCTGGCGGTGCTGACGCTGGTACGGCTGGAAACGAGCACCATGCGCGGGATCGCCGCCGTGGACGGGGCCATGGCCGCGAACCTGGTCGCGCGCGGCGTGGCGGAGGAAGCGGTCGGCGATGTACGTCCGCCGACGCTCGGCACCGCAGCCGGGCAGCAGCGCAATGGCGGGCGGGTCTGGCGCTGGACCCGCACGGTGGCGCCGACCGGCAACACGCAGGTGTTGCGGGTGGACGTGGCGGTTGCCGACACGACCGGCGTGGTTCGTGCCCGTGCCACATTGATCCGGCCCCCGGCGCCCGTCGCTCCCGTCCCGGTGGCGACATCCCCCGCGCCGGGAGGGTCGTCGTGAGTTCCCGTCCACGCGGCCAGGCCGGCTTTACGCTGGTCGAGGTGATGATCGCGCTGATGGTATTCTCCATGATCGCGGTCGCCGGGGTCGGCGTGCTCGCCTTCAGCGTCCGCGCGGGCGCAGCCGGTGGGGCGCGGCTGGATCAAGCGGCGGCGCTGCAGCGGACCGTTTCGATCATGGGCGCGGACCTCGCCCAGGCGGTGAACCGGCAGACTCGCGATCAGGCGGGCAATGTTCGCCCCGCCTTTACCGGCGAGGTTGTCGGGATGCAGCTGGTGCGCGGCGGGTGGAGCAACCTGGACGATGTTGGCCGGCCGACGTTGCAGAAGCTCGGCTATCAGTTGGTCGACGGGTCGCTCCAGCGGATCGCCTTTCCGCAGCTGGACGGGGCGGAGCCGTTGGCCCCAGCGGTGTTGATGACAGGCCTGAAGTCGCTGTCGCTGCGCTACCGCTTTTCGGGCGCATGGAGCGAGCGATGGGAGGGGCGGCTCGACCAACCTTTGCCCGACGCCGCCGAACTTTCGCTGGTCAGGCGCGATGGCGTCGCCTTTCGCGCGCTGATGCCGGTCGGCACCGGTTATCGTCCGAACGGGATCGTGGTCGATGCGCCCTGAGCCACGCCAGGCAGAACGGGGCGCGGCGTTGTTGACCGTGCTGATGCTGGTCGCAGTCATCGCGGTGATCGCGGCCGGTGCCCTTGAGCGATTGACGTTGACCACGCGCCTGGCCGCCAATGCCGCCGCCGGGCAGGCCGCAGAAGGCTATGCGCGCGCGGCCGAAACGCTGGCGCTGACGCGGGTCGATACGCTGTTGGGGCAGGGCCGCAGCCGCGTCACGCTGGCCGGCGGCTGGAGCGGGCGGCCGTTCGGCCTGCCGCTGCCGGGCGGCGGGGTCGCGGTGGCGCGCATCACCGATGGCGGCAACTGCTTCAACCTGAACAGCCTAGTATCGTCGGGTGAGGCCGGCACCTACACGAGCTACGGTCCCGCGCGTGAGCAGTTCGCCCGGCTGATGCGCCTGATCGGCATCGCGCCCCATCTGGCGGAGCAGGTGGCGGCAGGGGCCGCCGACTGGATCGACACCGATGCCGACCAGCAGGCGAACGGTGGGGAGGACGCGACCTATCTCTCGCTCGCGACGCCGTACCGCACGGGCGGTACGCTGATGGCGGACCGGAGTGAATTGCGCGCGGTTGCGGGCGTCACGCCCGATCTGTTCCGGCAACTTCAGCCCTGGATCTGCACACTCCCACGGGCGGAGGCGACGCGGATCAATGTCGACACGCTGCTGCCCGAGCAGGCGCCGCTGCTGGCGATGCAATATCCGGACTCGATGCCGGTGGACCTCGCGCGCCAACTGTTGTTGCGGCGGCCGCCCCAGGGGTGGGCGGACATCGGCGCGTTCCAGAACCAGGCCAATCAGGCGGGCGTCGTGGCAGGGCTGAACAGCACCGGGCCGCTGGCGGTGACGACAAGCTGGTTCGCGCTGACCATTGATGTCACGGTTCCCGGGGCCGAGCGGCACGAACGCGCACTTGTTGATGCGAACAGGCTTCCCGCGCAGCTCGTCTCACGGCAATGGGGGGAGGGGACATGACAACGCTTCTCTTCCTTCCCGGCGATGGCGCCGACGATTGGCGCTGGCTGCGCTTCGCCGAGGGCAAGCCCGCGGGTGAGGGGGAGGGCATTCCCGACTTCGACGACGGCGTCGTCGCGGTCGCCCCAGCCGAGGACGTGACGCTGCATTGGGCCGATCTGCCCAGCCGTTCACTCGCCCAGGCCGCTGCCGCCGCACGGGTGCTGGTGTCCGAGGCTGCGGCATCGCCAGTCAGCGAGTTACATGTGGCAGTCGCGGGGGCGGAGGACGGCGCCAGCCGCGCGATCGCCGTGGTGGCAGCAGAGCGGATGCGCGACTGGCTGTCCCGCCTTGCGGCGCTGGGCATCGACCCTGACGCGGTAGTGCCGGCGCCGTTGCTGGTGCCCAGGCCTGAGGAGGGCTTTGTTCGCGCGGAGGTGGGGGGTCGCGGCCTGGTGCGGGGGCACGCGAGCGGCTTTGCGGATGAGGCGCGGTTGACCGAACTCGTCACCGGCGGGGTGGCCCCGACGACGATCGATCGCGACCTGCTCGGCGCGTCGCTCGCCGCCGCAGCGGCCAGCCCGCCGCTGGACCTGCGTCAGGGCCCGTTCGCACGGCGTCGCCGGCCGGCCATCGACTGGCGGCTCGTGCGGCGACTGGCCGTGCTGGCGGGCGTGGCCCTGTTGCTCACCTTCGCCATCGACGTCGCTCGCATCATCCGCCTCAACCTGGCGGCCGACGCGGCGGAAGCGCAGGCGGACGCGCTTGCCCGAACCGGGCTGGCCCGGGGCGAAACCGTTACCGATCCGGCGCGCCAGCTCGACGAGCGCTTGACCCGGCTGCGCGGACCCGGCCGCGGTTTCAGCGCCACCGCCGCAGCCGTGTTCGCCGCTGTGCGTGCGCAGCAGGGGGCCGAGTTGACGGCCATGACGTTCGAACCCGACGGCAGCTTGCGCGTGTCCCTCGCGACGAGCAGCGAGGCCGGGCCGACCGACGTCAAGCGGGCGCTGGAGGCAGCGGGCTTTGCCGTTACGGCCAGCACCTTTACCTCGGCCGGCGGGCGGGTGTCGGGCGAAATGACGGTAAGGGCACCATGAACGGCGTGGTCACCTGGTATTCCGGTCGATCGCTGAGGGAAAAGCGGCTGCTGCTGATCATGGTCGCGTTGGCGGCGGTGACGATCATCTGGGCCGGCATCATCCGCCCGGTGGGCGATGCCCTGTCGAGCGCGCAGTCGCGGCAGGTGGATGCGGTGACCCGGCTGGGTGAAACCCGCGCCGCCGTCGCGGCCGTGCGGTCGGCGCAGGCCCTGCGCGGGCGGGCGCTCACCGGCACCCTGGCGGACGCGGTGCGGGCCCGCGCGGATGCGGCAGGCTTTCAGTTGACCAACCTGGACGAGCAAGCTCCCGACCGGATTCACGTGACGCTGACATCAGCCAGGCCGGCAGCGATCGTGCCGTGGCTGGCGCGATTGGAGCGGCAGGGATTGCTGGTCCAGGGCGCGCGGCTGACCGACAATGGGGATCGTACGGTGGCTGTCGACCTGGTGATCGGGACGCAAGGTCGATGAGGCGGGTGCGCCTGCGGACCGGGCCGGCGGCGCTCGGCGGTGCGATGTTCGCCGCTGCCTTGTTCCTGTTCCTGCCGCTTCGCCTTGCGCTCGGGTGGTTCGGCGCGGATGATGCAGGGCTGACGGCACGAACCGCGGATGGCAGCGTTTGGGCGGGCTCGCTGACCGATGCGCATCTGGGCCAACTCGCGCTGGGGGACCTGAAGGCACATTTGTCTCCCTGGCCGCTGCTGATCGGGCGCGCTCGCATTGAACTGGACGGGCACGAAGATGCGGTTCGTCCCTTTCACGGCGCGGTGACTGTCAGCCGGCACCGTACCGGGATCGACGACGCGACCGCATCGCTTGCGACCGGCAACCTGTTCGCGCCGCTGCCCGTGACCCGATTCGATCTTGATGCGGTCAGCGCGCACTTTGTTGATGGCGCGTGCCACGATGCGGAGGGACGGGTCAGCGTGTCACTCACGACGGCGGCGGCAGGGATCGCGCTTCCCGCAACGCTGACCGGCACCGCGCGGTGCGATGGTGAAGCGCTACTGCTGCCGTTGACCAGCAGTGCGGGCACGGAAAGCGTGACCCTGCGCGTCATGGCTGCCGGGACCTATGCCGCGACCTTCCTGGTGAGGCCCACAGACCCCGAAGCTGCACAGAAGCTGGAGCTGGCGGGATTTGCCCCCACCAGCGCCGGCCATCGTCTTTCGATCGAGGGACGCTTCTGATTGCCTTGACGCGTGGCGGACCTGCTCGTAGGGGCTCGGACCTTCGCGGCGATCGTAGCTCAGTTGGTTAGAGCATCGGTTTGTGGTACCGAGGGTCGCGGGTTCAAGTCCCGTCGGTCGCCCCACTTTTGCCAGCACTCGCTGGTTCAGGCGCCGGCCAGTCCGCGCCCCACCGAAGGACGATCATGAGCGCCGACTGGGGCTTCCCCGACTTCGACGAGCACGAGGGCGTGCACCTGTTCACGGACAATGCGTCCGGGCTGCAGGCCATTGTGGCGGTGCATTCCACCGCGCTGGGGCCGGCCGCGGGTGGTGTCCGGTTCTGGAATTACGGCAGCACCGACGGCGCGATCACCGACGCGCTGCGCCTGTCGCGTGGCATGAGCTACAAGAATGCGATGGCAGGGCTGGAATTGGGCGGCGGCAAGGGCGTGGTGCTCGCCGATCGCCCGGGCGCGACCATCACCGAGGAGCAGTTGCGGGCATTCGGCCGCGCGGTCGAATCACTCAACGGTCGCTATGTCACCGCCGAGGATGTCGGCATGTCCGAAGCGCGCATGAAGGTGATCGCTGAAGAAACACGCTATGTCTCCGGCCTGCCGGTCGCGAGCGGTGCGGCGGGCGGCGATCCTGGCCCTTATACGGCGCATGGCGTGTATCTGGGCGTCAAGGCCGCTGCGAAGCGGGGGCTCGGCACCGATGCCATGGCTGGCGTGCGGGTGGCGATCCAGGGAGTCGGCTCGGTCGGCGGCGGCCTTGCCCGGTTGCTGGCCAAGGACGGCGCGGTGCTGACGCTGGCAGACGTGAACGCCGACCGTGCCCAGGCGCTGGCGGCCGAACTCGGCGGGACCGCGGTCGCAGCCGACGCGATCCTATCGACCGTGGCCGACATCGTCAGCCCCAATGCCCTGGGCGCGATCCTGACCGAACAGTCGATCCCGACACTCGGCGCGAAGATCGTGGCGGGCGGTGCGAACAACCAGCTCGCGACCCGCGCCGACTATGCGCGCCTGCATGAGGCCGGCATCCTCTACGCGCCCGATTACGTCATCAACGCGGGCGGGATCATCAATGTCGGGCTCGAATATCTGGGCCAGGGCGACGAGGCCGAGGTGATGGCGCGGATCAGCCGCATCCCCGAGCGGCTGGAACAGGTGTGGGACGAGAGCGAGCGTACCGGCCAGCCCGCAGCCGAGGTTGCCGACCGTATCGCGCAGCGGCTGATCGGCCGCGGCTGACCCGGCAGGCGGCGGGCCACGAAAGCTCGCCGTCATCGCTGTCCGACCGCCGGAGCGGGGTGACGCGCGGCCGGAAAACGCTTATCTGAGCCACCAGACCTGTGCCTTCGCTCCATGCCCTTGCCAATCCGACGCGCTTTCTCCGGATCGCCCGGCCGCTGACCCCGCTGCTCGTCTGGGCAGGGATAGCGCTGGTCGCGATCGGAACCTGGGCCGGGCTGGCGCTGACGCCGCCCGACTACCTGCAGGGCGACACGGTGCGCATCATGTACCTGCATGTGCCGACCGCGTGGCTGGGGATGGGCGGATGGAGCGGGATCGCACTGTCCAGCGTCGCTTATCTCGTCTGGCGGCATCCGCTGGCCAACATCGCCGCGCGCGCGATCGCGCCGGCGGGGGCGACCTTTGCAGCATTATGCCTGATCAGCGGATCCATCTGGGGGCGACCGACCTGGGGCACCTGGTGGCAGTGGGACGGACGGCTGACGTCCATGCTGCTGCTATTCTTCGTGTACTGCGGTTACATGGCGCTGGCCCGTGCCGATGCGGAACGGGGCGGAGATGGCCGGGTGCCTGCGGTGTTCGGCATCGCGGGATCGGCGTTGCTGCCCGTCATCCGTTATTCGGTGGTGTGGTGGAACACGCTGCACCAGGGCCAGTCGATCGGGCTGACCGGGTCCACGATCGACCGTTCGATCCTGTGGCCGCTGCCGATCACGCTGGTCGGCTTCACCCTTTTCTTCGCGGGCGTGGTGCTGATGCGGATGCGGGCGCTGCTCGGCCGCATCAAGACCGAGGCGCGGCTGCGGCGGATGGCGCGCGCATGAACCAGTGGGTTTTCGTGATCGCGGCCTATCTCGTGGTCCTGGGCGGGGCGGGGGCGCTCGCGCTGGCCAGCTACCTTGCCATGAGGCGGGCCGAGAAATGACGGCCAAGAACCAGCGGCTGGTGCTTGTCCTCCTGGCCCTCGCTGCGGTGGTCGCGGCGGCGCTGCTCGCCATGTCGGCGCTGCGTGACCAGGCGGCGTTCTTCTACGCACCATCCGACGTGCGGCGTAGCGGGTTGCCGCTGGGGCGCGACGTGCGGCTGGGCGGGATGGTAGAGGCGGGGTCGATCGCACGGGCACATGACGGCGTCACCGTGCGCTTCACCGTAACGGACGGGCAGGCGACGACGCCCGTGACCTTTGCCGGCATCGTCCCGGACCTGTTTCGCGAGCGGTCGGGCGTGGTGGCGGAGGGCCGTTTCCAGCCCGACGGCCGGTTCGTCGCGACCAATCTGCTCGCCAAGCATGACGAAAAGTACATGCCGCCTGAGCTGGCGGGCAAGATGCACGAAACCCGGACGCTGAAGCAGTGATCGCCGAAGCCGGTCTGGTCGCGCTGTGGCTTGCCGCGGCGCTTGCCCTCCTCCAGTTCGCGCTGGGGGCGCTGGCTCTGCGAACGGGGCGGGAGGAGGCCATGCTGGGCATCCGCCGTGTCGCGGTTGCGCAAGGGCTGCTTGCAAGCGTGGCGATGGCGTGCCTGATCGCGGTGTTCGCCGCGTCGGACATGTCGGTGAAGCTGGTCGTCGAAAACAGCCACTCAGCCAAGCCCATGCTCTACAAGATCGCGGGCGCCTGGGGTAATCACGAAGGCTCCATGCTGCTCTGGGTCACCATCCTGGGGCTCGCCGGCGGTGCGGTCGCGATGCTGGAGCACAGGCTGGAGGAGCGGACGCTGGCAGCAACGTTGGGCGCGCAGGCGCTGATCGCCGCGGGTTTTTATGCCTTTCTGTTGATCGCCTCCAACCCGTTTGCGCGGCTGTGGCCGGCGCCGGCCGACGGGCTTGGGCTGAACCCGCTGCTGCAGGACCCCGGTCTCGCGTTCCATCCGCCGACCTTGTACATCGGCTATGTCGGCCTGTCGGTCGCCTTTTCCTTCGCGGTGGGCGCGTTGGTGACGCGTGACGTGGGGGCAGTGTTTGCCAAGGCGATGCGGCCCTGGGTGCTCGGGGCCTGGATCTTTCTGACGCTGGGGATCACAGCAGGCAGCTATTGGGCTTATTACGAGCTTGGCTGGGGCGGCTGGTGGTTCTGGGACCCGGTCGAGAACGCCTCACTGATGCCGTGGCTCGCGGCCACCGCTCTCCTCCACTCCGTGACGGTGCTGGCGACGCGCGATGGCCTTCGTGCCTGGACCGTGATGCTGGCGGTTGTAGCCTTTTCCATGTCGATGATTGGCACGTTCCTGGTCCGGTCGGGCATCCTGACCAGCGTTCATGCCTTTGCGGTCGACCCGACCCGCGGCGCGTTCATCCTGGCGCTGCTGCTGATCTATATCGGCGGCGCGCTTGCGCTGTTCGCCCTGCGGGTCGGCACGGTGCGCCAGGGTACGACGTTCGAGCTGCTGAGCCGCGAGGGCGGGCTGGTGCTCAACAACCTGCTCCTGACGGTCATCCTCGGCATCGTGCTGATCGGGACGCTGTACCCGCTGGTTGCCGCGGGTTTCGGGGTGCAGCTGTCGATCGGGGCGCCCTTCTTCAACAAGGCGGCTGGGCCGATCGCCCTGGCACTGGTGATTGCGATGGCGGCCGGGCCGTTGATCCGCTGGCGGCGTGATGACGGGCAGGCGGTGCTGGCGCAGCTGACCTACCCGACCGCCGCGGCGTGTTTCAGCGGGGCGGGGCTGGTCGTGCTCGCCGGATGGATCGGCTTGCTGCCGCTGCTCGGGCTCGCGCTGTCCGCGGGATTGGCGGTAGCGAGCGTGTTGCCGCTGGTCGGCCGAAACCTGCGCCGCACGCCCATGTTCACATGGGGCATGGTGGTTGCGCATCTGGGGATCGCCGTCAGCCTCGCCGGCATGGCCTGTGACGCGGCATTCACGACCGAGCGGCTGGTCGCCGTGCGGCCGGGCGAGCCGGTGCGGGTAGGACCGTTCAGCGTGACGCTGGTCGGGATCGCGCCGGTGCTGGGGGAGAACTGGTCCGGGCTTGAAGGGCGGCTGATCGCGACGCGCGACGATGACACGATGGTTCTCAGGCCGCAGCAGCGTTTCTTCGCCAACCCGCCGACCACCACGAGCGAAACGGCGATCCGTACCATGCTGGACGGGCAGCTCTACACCGTGCTCGGCGCGGCGGACGGGCAGGGGCGCTGGCAGTTGCGGCTGTGGTGGAAGCCGTGGGTGACATTGATTTGGCTGGGCGGCGCGCTGATCGCCCTCGGGGGCGCGTTGTCGCTGATCGGTCGGGTGGCGCGGGACCGCCGGGCTGCTCTCCGGGAAATCTGGGCGTGAGCAACAACCGCCTGTTGTGGCTACCCCTGGCAGGGTTTCTGGTCCTGGTCGTCATTGTCGCGGTCGCGATGTGGCGACCGGCTGATCGCACCGTTCGATCGGCGCTGGTCGGACACCCCATGCCCGCCGTGGCGCTGCAGCCCATCGTGCCCGGCAAGCCCGGCATCGAGCCCGGCCGCTTTGCGCGTGGCCGGCCGAGACTGGTCAACATCTTCGCCAGCTGGTGCATTCCTTGTGCGGCCGAAGCGCCGCAGTTGCTGCGGCTGAAGGCCATGGGCGTGCCGATCGATGCGATCGCGGTGAAGGACACGACCGGCGCCGTTCAGGACTTCCTGGCTCGCTACGGCGACCCATATGACGCGATCGGGAGCGACCCGGCCAGCGCGGTGCAGTTCGCGCTTGGCTCCTCGGGCGTGCCCGAAACCTTCATCGTCGATGGCGAAGGCAAGATCATCGACCAGCATGTTGGCGATATCCGCGCCGATGAGGTGGACGCACTCGCGGCACGGGTGAAGGCGCTGCCATGAGGGGCGCCGCGCTCCTGCTGCTGCTGATCGTCGCGACGCCGGCGGTGGCCAACACGCCGCTGCCGTCACAGCGGCTTGCCAATACCGAACTGCCCGACCCTGCGCAGGAGGCGCGGGCGCGAGGGCTGATGGAAACACTGCGCTGCCTGGTCTGCCAGGGTCAGTCGATTGCCGACTCCGACGCTGCCATGGCGGGTGACATGCGGGCACTGGTTCGCCAGCGGGTCGCGGCGGGCGAGGAGTCGGGGGCTATCCGGTCCTGGCTGGTGTCGCGCTATGGTGATTACGTCAGCTATGATCCGCCGTTGTCGCGCGCGACCTGGCCGCTTTATCTCGCTCCCATTGCCCTGCTGCTGATCGGCGTAGCATTGGCCCGCGTCAGTTTTCGGCGGCGGCGCTGATGGGCTGGGTGGCGCTTCTGCTGCTTGGCGGCGGCACCTTCGGGCTGCTGGTCGCGCTGCGTTTGCCGCGGCTGCTGTGGTCGTTCGCAGGTGCCGCGCTGATGCTGGGCGCGGCGGGCTATGCGCTTCAGGGCAGGCCTGGCGTCCCTGCCCGTGCCGCGGCCCCGCGAACGCTGATCCAACCGCAGGACCCCAGCATCACCGACCTGCGCGACCAGATGCTCAACCGCTACGCGAGCGATGCCGCCTACCTGGTCGCTGCGGACGCCATGACCCGTGTCGGCGAGCCGAAGGCGGCGGTACAGGTGCTGCTCGGCGGAATCCGGTCCGAACCGAGAAGCCTGCGTTTGTGGACGGCACTCGGCAACGCCTTCGCCGCGCATGACAACAACCAGGTGAGCCCGGCGGCCCTGTTCGCGTTCCAGCAGGCGGCGCGCATCGCTCCTACCAGCCCCGCGCCTCCGTTCTTCCTGGGGCTTGCTCGTGTGCGAGCGGGCGACTTCGCCGCAGCACGGCCGCTGTGGACTCGCGCTCTCGCCCTGGCGCCGGTACAGGCTTCGTATCGGCGCGACATAGCGGTCAGGCTGGCGTTGCTGGATCGTTATCTGGCGGAGACGGGAGGGCGCTGAGCGAGGCCGGCTAGCGCTGCAACCGACGCGCCGATGCAAGCGCGCCAATCAGGACCGGCGAAATGCGCAGTCGCCGCAATTCCTCCGTACGGAGGTGGATCGGCTCGGCACAGGCCTGAATAACATGCGGGAACTCCGCGGGCGTCGCGATCAGGGCAGCGGTACGTGCGTCCAGGGTTATGGAGAAGCCGCTATACCCCGCGTCAGAGAGCGCTTCCCGGCATTCGGGTTGTGCTTGTGCGGCAGCGCGACGGGTCAGTTCGGGCCAAGCGACCAAGCCAAGGGGCGCGCCGTCCCCAGCCGTGTTCTGCCGGCCCCGAGCGCCGGGTGGAAAGAATGTAAGCCAGTTGACCGGCTTTCCCGTGGCGAGATCGAACACGAGCGAGGTCTGCCCGTCATTCGGGTAGGCACCCCCACAGAAGTAATTGTCGGTGAGGTCGAACGCCAGGAAGCGTGGGCCTGCCATGCCGATCGAGACCGACCGGTGCCACGCGTCCTGCGACCCACGACCGGTCTGTTCCCGAAGCGACGCCCGGCACTCCGCCGCGGCGTTCAGGACCCGGCCGTCCTCGCGGCGCAGGGCCGCATTGATACTGGACGCGTTCTTAGGTGTGACGGCTGGCCCAGACGCCACCATGGGCAGTAGCGCCACATTCCGGTCAGTCGATGCTGGCCGGGGCTGAAGGAGAACCGGCCCGGTGACGGACCGCAGCGCGGCGGGCAGACCCGCTTCCGACAAGGCACTCGCGAACATGACGGCAGCAAAAGCAAGGGTCGGTGAAGCCCGTAATCGCCTCATCTTGCCCGCCCTTGTTCCTTGAACATGGGGCGGCGCCGCTGCGAACGATGCCGCCCCCATCGATGAGTTATTTGCCGCGCCCGGTCTTTTCCTGAAGTTCGTCGATCTTCAGCGAGGCGTCAGCCTTTGTCAGGTCGTCCTCGAACTCCTCATGCGCTTCCTCGGAAAGGGTCTTGAGATAGCTGGCCTGCGCGCCGGTCATCGGCTCGTCGCCGGTGGTCCAGTCGTGCGGGTCCTTTTCAGCGTTGGAGGTCGGGTGAGTCTTGGGGTTCTCGGTATCGCTCATGCAGAAAATCCTTTCAGCACCGACAACCCCCATGTTCCTTATCCGTTCCACGCCTGATATTCGAGGCCGAGGTCGTCCGCGACCGCCTTGAACGTGATCTTGCCCCCGTAGACGTTGAGGCCGTTGGCGAGATGCGGGTCGGCCTTCATCGCGGCCTCGGCGCCCATGTTGGCGAGCTTGAGGGCAAAGGGCAGGGTCGCATTGTTCAGCGCAAAGGTGCTGGTGCGTGCGACGGCGCCTGGCATGTTCGCCACGCAATAGTGGATCACGCCGTCGACCTCGAACACCGGGTCCTCGTGCGTGGTCGCGTGGCTGGTTTCGAAGCAGCCGCCCTGGTCGATGGCGATGTCCACCATCACCGATCCGCGCTTCATGGTCTTCAGCATGTCGCGGGTGACGAGCTTGGGAGCCGCGGCGCCGGGCACCAGCACCGCGCCGATGACGAGGTGCGCGTTCTTCACGGCCGACGCGATCGCGGCGCGGCTGGCATAGGCCGTCTTGATCTGGCTGGAGAAGAACATGTCGAGCTCGGCCAGGCGGCTCATGTTCAGGTCATAGACGGTCACGTCGGCGCGCATGCCAACTGCCATTTGCGCTGCGTTGATGCCGGACACGCCGCCACCCAGGATCGCCACCTTCGCCGGTGCGACGCCGGGCACGCCGCCGAGCAGGATGCCGCGGCCGCCCTGCTCCTTTTCCAGATAATGTGCGCCGACCTGCACCGACATGCGGCCAGCGACCTCGCTCATCGGCTTCAGCAGCGGCAGGCCGCCGGTCGCCTGGGTCACGGTTTCATAGGCGATGCAGGTCGCGCCCGACTTCATCAGCCCTTCGGCCTGCGGCTTGTCGGCCGCCAGGTGCAGGTAGGTGAACAGCAGGTGGCGCGGTTCCAGCAGGGCGATCTCCGACGCCTGCGGCTCCTTGACCTTCACGATCATGTCGGCACCCGCGAACACGGCAGGTGCGTCAGGCAGGATGGCCGCGCCGGCGTCCCTGTAATCCTGGTCCGAGAAATCAATGCCGGCGCCTGCCCCCGTTTCGACCACCACGTCGTGACCTGCGGCGACCAGTTCGGAAACCGATGGAGGGGTCAAACCTACCCGGTATTCGTGGTTCTTTATCTCCTTTGGAACACCGACTCGCATGTGAACTCTCCTGATCTGGTTGCGCGCGCTATAACCGCGGTGATCACGCCTGTCCCGGTCCCGTTGCGTGGCCGGGAACCGGGGTGTACACGCGCCGTTCCTTCGCGAGAGCCGACCTTTGCTGTCGGAGCGCAATCCACGGAAAGCCAACCCATGCCGGGCAAAGCACGCCTGTGACGACCCAACCTTCCGCTTCCCTGCCGGCCGCACGGGCCGAGCTTGGCGGCGATGTCGGTGATCACGGTGGGCATCATGGCGGCCATGGCAGCGAAGGCCTGGTCAAGCTGGCGGTGGGTGCGATCGGGATCGTGTTCGGCGATATCGGCACCAGCCCGCTTTACGCGTTTCGCGAGACTTTTGCCGGCCATCACAAGCTGGCTCTCGATCCCGCCCACATCATGGGCGTCATCAGCCTGATGTTCTGGTCGATGATGATCGTGGTGACGTTGAAATACGTGATGATCATCATGCGCGCCGACAACAAGGGGGAGGGCGGCAGCCTTGCCCTGCTGGCGCTGGTATCGGGCAAGACAAAAACGCGGCGCTGGTCGACGGGCATCATCCTGCTGGGCGTGTTCGCCACGGCCCTGTTCTATGGCGACAGCATGATCACCCCCGCCGTGTCGGTACTGTCCGCGGTCGAAGGGCTGGGCGTCGTGTCGCCGACCCTTGGCATGCTGGTGCTGCCAATCTCCGTCGCGATCCTGGTCGGGCTGTTCTCCATCCAGTCGGTGGGAACGGGGCGGGTGGGGCTGTTCTTTGGCCCGATCATGCTGGTCTATTTCACCACGATCGGCGCGTTGGGAGTGATCAGCGTCGTCGAAACGCCGGCCGTGCTCTGGGCGCTGAGCCCGCATTACGCGGTTGAGTTCTTCCTGCTCGATCCCGTGCGCGCCTTTCTCGCGCTGGGATCGGTAGTGCTGGCGGTCACGGGTGCGGAGGCCCTGTATGCCGACATGGGCCATTTCGGGCGGCGGCCGATCGGGGTGTCGTGGCTGTTCTTCGTGCTGCCGGCGTTGATGCTGAACTACATGGGGCAGGGCGCGCTGCTGTTCCGGCAGGGCACGGCGGCGCTGCAAAGCCCGTTCTACATGCTGGCGCCGGAAAACCTGCAACTGCCGCTAGTGATCCTGGCGACAATGGCAGCAATCATCGCAAGCCAGGCGGTGATCTCCGGCGCGTTCTCGGTCACGCAACAGGCAATCCAGCTCGGCTTCATGCCGCGGCTTCGCATCGAGCATACCAGCGCACAGACAGCGGGGCAGATCTACATCCCGCTCGTCAATTGGGCGCTGATGTGCTTCGTGATCCTGCTGGTGCTGTTCTTCCGCACGTCGTCCAATCTCACCAGCGCGTACGGGATCGCGGTGACGGGGGCGATGACGATCGACACCTGCCTGTTGGGCGTCGCATTGATCCGGCTGTGGCATTGGCCGCGGATCGCCGCGTTCCCGATGCTCGCGCTCTTTTTCCTGGTCGACGGTGCCTATCTGTCGGCGAACCTGACAAAGATCCCCGATGGCGGGTGGTTCCCGCTGATGATCGGCTTCATCATCTTCACGCTGCTGACCACCTGGTCGAAGGGGCGCAAGCTGATGATCGACCGGCTGACCGAGTCGGCCATGCCGATCAAGGTCTTCATCAGCTCCGCCGCCAACAGCGCCAGTCGCGTTGCCGGTACGGCCGTGTTCATGACCTCGAGCGCGGAGGGAGTGCCGCACGCGCTGCTGCACAACCTGAAGCACAACAAGGTGCTGCACGAACGAGTGGTGCTGCTGACCGTCAAGATCACCGACCAGCCTTATTGGCCCGATGACGATCGCGCGAAATGGGACACGCTGGGCGAGGGCTTCTATCGCCTGGTACTGCGCTATGGCTTCATGGACGAGATCGACGTGCCGGCCGCGCTGAAGACGATGGAAAACCGCGGCGCCGCGTTCAAGATGATGGACACCAGCTTCTTTCTGTCGCGCCAGACGCTGCTGGCATCCGATCGGCCAGGCATGATGATCTGGCGCGAAAAGCTGTTCGCCTGGATGCTCCGTAACGCGGAGTCGGCGATGGAATTCTTTCGCCTGCCCACCAACCGCGTGGTCGAGCTCGGCAGCCAGGTGGAGATCTGATGTCGGTATCGCCGGGCGATGCTGCGCTGGAGGGCAGTACCAGGCCGGCCCCGATCATCGTGTCCGCGTTATTCGGGCGTGCGGACCAGGGCTGGCTGGACGGAATGCGGCGCGAGCATTTCCCGGCCGAGCGCAACCAGCTCGCGGCACATCTGACCCTGTTCCATCACCTGCCGCCCTCGAGCGCGGACGAGCTGAAGCATCGGCTGATCGGCGAGACGCGTGGGGTCCGGGCGCCGGTGGCGCGGGCTGGCGGCTTCATGTCGCTGGGGAGGGGCGTTGCGGTCCGGATCGAGTCACCCGAACTCACGGCCGTGCGCGCTCGTTTGGCAGAAGCATTCTCGGGCCTGCTGACGCCCCAGGACGCGGGCGGTTGGCGTCCGCACGTCACCGTCCAGAACAAGGTTCAGCCCTCCGTTGCCAAGCTGCTGCTGGATCAGCTGAGCCGCGACTTCCGCCCCCGCGAGGTCGAGATCGCCGGCCTTGCGGCCTGGTGGTACCGTGGCGGCCCCTGGAAGCTTCTTTCCCGGCACATGTTCGCTTGACCGCCTGCGAGCGCCCCCATATAGGCGCCGCTCCTTCGGGCCACTCGGCGGAGTAGCTCAGCTGGTTAGAGCACGGGAATCATAATCCTGGGGTCGGGGGTTCAAGTCCCTCCTCCGCTACCATCTTAACCGAGCGGTGAAGACCGCTCGAAGGCCTGAAGGAAGCAGATGAGGCCGTCGCTAGGGCGACGGCCCCACCTAGCGAACTCATCACTTCCACGTCCCAGGCACCATCGTTCAGGGGCGCGCAGCGCACGCCGACGATCAGGTCTCGCAGGCGCTCTAGCACCTCACGTCCGGTTGCCGACTCACCGTCCAGGTGCATCGCGAGCGCGCGAACGCGCTGGCGATACGCAGCGACGACGTGCGGATTGAGGGCGATCACCGGCGCAGCCTCGGCTTCTTGCCGGGTGCGCTTCAGCGCCTCGCGCTCCGCCTTGCGCGCTGCCAGTGCTTCGCGGATCTCCGTAAAGCCGGCTCCGCCCTCCGCGATCGCGGCAACCAGCCGCTCGATCGACTTCTCCACCTTCGCGATTCGCCGATCAACGTCGCCGGTCTTGTGCCGGCGCGCCGCTTCGTGCTGCTCAACTTCGGCGTGATAACGGGCGACCAGGCGGGAGACTGCAGCGGGGGCGAGCAGCTGCTCGGTAATGCCGTTCAGCACTCGCTGCTCAAGCTCAACGCGCTTGATGGTGTGCCGGTTGTCGCAGGTGCCAGCCTCGCGATGACGGCTGCAGCCGAGGCGGCCGTCACCTTTGATCACCATAGAACCGCTGCAGCGCTTGCACGTCACAAGGCCGGTCAGAAGGTACTTGGGGCGCTTGTGCAGGACCGGAGCGCCGATCGAGCGTTGCTCGGCTAGGTCCTGGACTGCCTGCCAGTCCGCAGCCGACACGATCGCCAGCTCTGGCATGTCGACCCACACGCGTTCCTCGGCCGAATTCGGCCGTGACACCCGGCGCCGGCTCTCCGGATCGCGTCGCATATGCACGCGATTGTAGAGGTAGCGCCCGGAGTAGATCGGGTTGCAGAGCACCCCAATCCCGCGCTCGCGATTGCCAGAGAGCGTAGAGGCGCGCCACTCGCCCCCACGAGGGCTGGGGATACCGTCAGCGTTCAGCCCCTTGGCGATCATCTTCGGGCTACGGCCGGCCAGGTACTCGGCATAGATCCGCCGGACTACTACCGCCTGCTCCGGGTTGAGCTTCCGGATACCGCGATCAAGCTCGCCGCGGTCGTTCAACTGGCTGACGACGTCGTACCCATAGGTCAGCCCGCCAGGCACCCGGCCGCGGCTGACGGTGCCCCGCTGGCCGCGCCTGATCTTTTCGGCCTGGTCCTTAAGGAACAGCGCCGACATGGTCCCCTTGAGGCCGATGTGCAGTTCGCTGACCCGGCCTTCCGTGAGCGTCTCGATCGATACGTTGGCGAACTCGAGCTGCTGGAAGATGGTCGCGATGTCCGCCTGGTTGCGCGAAATCCGGTCCAGCGCCTCGGCAAGAACGATGTCGAACGTGCCAGCGCCGGCGTCGGCGAGCATTGCAGTCATGCCCGGCCGCCTGTTGCTGGTGCCGGAGATCGCGACGTCGGTGTAGACGCCCGCGACTTCCCAACCTTCGCGCTCGGCGCGTGCTGTGCAGCTGGCGACCTGGTCCTCGGCCGAGAGGGCGTTTTGCTTGTCGGTCGAGAAGCGAGCGTAGATGGCGCAGCGGGGCATGAAGAACTCCGGAGATTCGTGACGCGCGCAGCATCGTCGGCCGCCATGTCGCGGGCAATCGCATCGATGAGAGCGGCAAAGGCAGGGGTCATGCGGCCGCTTTCCAGTCGAGCCAGCCGAGGTCCGGCTTGCCTTGATGTCCGTGCTCCCAAACGAACCAAGCAAAGGCGATCACGCCGCTTCCGTCGCCCTCGCCGTGCGCCTTGCCTCGCGCCATCGGGACGCGGCGCGACATGACCCAAACCCGGGCGAGTGGGGTGGTGGCGAACCAGCGCTGGCGCTCGATCCCTTCCAGAAAGGCGAGGCGCAGAAACAGGCAGACCTTGCCACCTGGCATCCGGGTCAGCAGCAGCGCGCGATCGGCGAACTCCCGAGCCCAGCGGAACGGCGGGTTCGTCACGATGTGCGGAGCGCGGGGCGCCCACTCCATCAGAAAGTCGCGCTGCTCACCATAGCCGCGTTTGACCAGGTCGGTGCTGATCACCTGATGCCCAGCCGCCTCGAGCACGGTCGACATGGCGCCGTCGCCACAGGCTGGCTCCCAGATCGGGCCGTCAAACGCCTCGACCGTCAGCAGGGCGCGCGTGGCACCCGGGTGCGTCGGGTAGAAGTCGTGGGTCTCGCGGTTAGCGCGATCGTCCGTTTGGGCGCGCGAGAAAGCACTTCCCGCGGTCGTGGAGAGCGGGGCGAGGCTCATGCGGCGAGTCCAAACAGATCTAGCTGGGGGCCAGCGCTGAATGGGCGCGCCTCGGCAGGCGGGCAGACCGCCAGGGCTGGTTTCGCCGTCGGCTCTGGTGCGGCGTCGCCCCGCAAGCGGGCCAGCTCGCGGGCGATGCCGTCACGGACGCGGTCCATGATCTCACCACCGTTGATGATTAGACCGTAGGGGCCCGGGCGCGGCTGGATCTCAGCTAGCCGGACTTCCAGCTCGGCAATCCGCGTCGTCTCGACCGCGGTGGCCGGGACAGGAGCGTTGTGCCGTTGGCAGAATTCACGGTTGCTGCGGGCGTGGTGCTCCAACATGAAGGCGCGGTTGTCATCGCCAGCGCCGGCACGCGCGCGCAGCTCGGCCGCACGAGCTGACCAGCGGTCAGCCATGGCAGCGTGCCAGGAGAGGACGGCCGGGCTCATGCTGCCCACCTGAACAAATCCCCGATCGCGTCGGCTTCGGGCGTTGCCGGCGATGCCGCCGTTGCCAGTGCAGCCGGGCTATCCCAAGGACGCTGACCGACCGGGTACATGGGCGCGCCGCAGCACATCTGCGACGCAGGCGCACCGAAGCCGCACAGGCAGGCGAACTCTTGCGGGCGCTCAACCATGTGCGCCTCCCGCGCGGGCACGGCCGGCGGGCGTGATCGTCCAGATCACACTGGACGCGATCTTGCCGTCGATGCCGCGTACCGTCTTGCTCTTGGCGAGACCACGCGCCTCGAGCTCGACCAGCGGCTGATGCGCGCCGGGCCCGAGCACTTCGGCTTCTCGATCGAGCAACCGCAGCATGCGATCGACTTGAGCGGCGCGGGCGAGACCGCTCATAGCAGCAGCCCTTCGACCGGCGGCTTAGCCGCGCGCGCTGCAGCCCAGCGGGTGAACTCGGTCGCATGCGCTGCGCAGAGATCCTTGTCCGGTGCCGGAGACGTGCTGCAGGTGCGGCACAGCGGCTTATCGCACGTGCCGCTACGCTGGCGCTCGACCGTCCAGTCGCAGAGCAGCGTCGCCGGACGGCCGCACGCGCAGCGCTGGCGCGTCCGCGAGGTGCAGACGATGGCGGTCCCGCCGCCCGGCATTGAGACGTGCTGGCAGGGCATCAGATCATGCCCAGCGCTTGCATGTAGACCTGGAGGATCGACTCCTCCTCCTGGTACTCTTCCTTTTTCTTCTTCCGGATCGATAGGATCGTGCGGATCGCCTTCGGGTCGTATACGCCAGCCACTCCTGGGCCGTCGGTTGGACTGCCAAGTGCTCCGACTGAAACGCCGAAGCCTTCGCCCGCCGACGCAGGCTCGCTACCTGCGCCGCGGAGTGGCGCTGACACGCCCGTGAACCTTGCACCAGCTGACAAGCCCACCTCCCCGGAAACCGGCCCTGCACCGGCCAGTCCGGGCGGTGGTGACAAGCCAGCAGCTTCAACCCCGGGCGACAAGCCGGCAGCTCCAACTTCAGGCGACAAGCCAGCGGCGCCGGACAGCAGTCCCGCACCGACCGGTCCGGGCGCTAGTGACAAGCCAGCAGCTCCGACCCCGGGCGACAAGCCGGCAGCTCCAATTCCAAGCGACAAGCCTGCGGCGCCGGACACGGGCCCTGCACCGGCCGGGCCGGGCGCAGGCGACAAACCTGCGGCTTCTGCGCCGGCCGACAAGCCGTCCGCACCTAACGCGGGCGCAGCGCCAACCGGTCCGATTGCTGGCCCAGCGCCTGCGCAACCCGGCGCAGGTGACAAGCCGACGCCGGACGCCGGACCCCGACCGGTCGACAAGCCGACGCCTGACGCCGGACCCGGACCGGTCGACAAGCCGACGCCTGACGCCGGACCCGGACCGGTCGATAAGCCGGCGCCGGACGCCGGACCCGGACCGGTCGACAAGCCCATGCCGGACGCCGGACCCGGACCCGCGCCGGCCGATAAGCCAGCCCCGGATGCTGGTCCCGGACCGGTCGACAAGCCGGCTCCGGACGCCGGACCCGGACCGGTCGACAAGCCGGCTCCGGACGCCGGACCCGGACCGGTCGATAAGCCGACACCGGACGCTGGTCCCGCACCGGTTGACCAGCCTGCGGCACCAGGCGGGCCGGGCGGAGCCCGGATTTAGCGCAAACGGCGGATCTAACATTGCGAGGCCAACCGCACTTAGCTCGGTAGTAGGCGCGGGTACCGGGTGGGTACTTGCGACGGACTAGTGCTTATAAGGTCACGCGAACGCGCGCCTCTCGGCGACCATGGCGGATGGGTGAGCCTGCGACCAAGGCCGGCGATAACATCGGCGTCGCGACCATGGACGCCGATCGGCAGATTGTACTCGATCTCGGGTCCGTTGGTTGCGATGGCGAGATCCTCGAAGCTCGCGTCGTCTATAAGCCTACGGATGCCGGTTACGCCGAGGTTCTTGCCCACATCGGCGGACTGGAGCCGGGAAAGACAAAATCGGTGCCCGCCTGGCCTGACGAACCGTGTCCTGATCGAGCTAAGCAAACCGGTCGCAGGTGAACATCAATTCGCGGCAATGCGGTTACGGGGAGGGTATCGCTCCCGAAATCGCCATGTTGAACTAGGGTTTTAGGTCGTTTTCGGGAACCATGGCGGACCATTTGTCCGCTATGGGCGAAGGTCCGCCGCGATCGCTGCGCCAACCTACCTCACGGCTTCTCTGGACATAGAACCGGGGCTTTTCGAAAATAAGGCTCGCTCCGGACCTACTAAGGCGCCATAGTGCGCGGGCCGAGTAGAACTGCGACCCGGCCGAGAGTGTCACGCAATGGACGCCCAAACGCTACGACATGGCGGGAATAAGCTCCTGGCTATTCTACCTGATGCTACACTGACCCGCATGGCTCTTCACTGCGAGCATGTGATTCTACCGAAATCTGCGCTGATCAGCGAAGCGGATGAACCAATCACATCTGCGCTGTTCATTGAAGACGGCATTGCATCGATCTTTAAGCCTTCTCAGCCGCATGGAACGGAGATTTGCCTGTCGGGGCCAGAGAGCTTCTGCGGCACTCCTCTGGTCCTGGCAGATACAAGTTGGCCCTACCGCACTATCGTGCAGGGAGATCACCTATCAGGCGTGATTTTGGATGCGGCCTCCACTCTCCGCCTTCTCAGAGAAGATGAAGACTTTAGCCGCGTGCTGTTGCGTTCAGTCCAAGTCAAGCTCGTGCAAATCGCTGAGGGTCTGATCAGCAACGCGAATCAGCGAATTCCAGAGCGCTTGGCGAGGTGGCTCCTCATGTACCGGGATCGGCTTGGAACGGATCAGTTGCCGGTCACTCACGAGTTCATGAGTCTGATGATTGGCGTGCAACGGACCGGTGTCACTGGCGCGCTCCATGACATCGAGGGGTATGGCCTAATTAGCGCTAAGCGGGGACTTGTGGTGATCCGGGACGCGTGCGGGCTGCTGGAGCTAGCAGCCGAAGGCTACGGCGTAACGGAAACTGAGCAGTTCAGACTCTTTCAGATTTATCAGTCCTCGTCGGGCATAAACATCTGAGAACGATCGAACGAGGGGTGCAACGGCCAAGCTGGGCTTTGTGGTACATCCTCAAAACGCAGAGCTCTCAGCACTCTCTTTCGAAATCGTCCGCGACTGCAGCGTGAGTTGGTCTCGAGCTCTATGTCTCGGGGTCAATCGAGAGCCGTTCCTGCGGGTACTGCACGGGTATATCGCCTAATCTGATCTAATAGACCCACGCAAATACGTGTGTTTCGGCGACCATGGCGGATCGATTGTCCGCCCTCCTTGGCCGAGCGTTACCATCAGCGCCCGGCGGATTGGCTCGTGCGAAACTCCTTTTTCGTTGACACCGACGAAGTGGCTCGTGACGCTCGAGAAATTCGGTGAAGGCGAAAATCGCCACGCCGCGGCAGGGAGGCGTTATGCAGAAGTTCCACTTGAACAGAACTGAGACGGGCGTATCGATTACGTCCGGTTCGAGGGCAGGTCCTCAGTCGCAGATTATCGTCGACGCGGACGGCGATGGGATCGCGTTCAATGGCAAGCCCATCCTCACGCAAGCGGAGGCCGCTGCGAACTTGAACAGGACCGGAGCGATCTGGGACGTGGGCCCTAGGGGCGTCATCACGTACAGCTTCGCTGAACACAGTCCCGGTGGCCAGTACAACAGCCCGAAGAACGCAGGCGATCTTGGCCTGACCGTTTCCCAATTTAGCGCCTTCACACCCGAGCAGCGCATCGCTGCTCGTGAGGCCATTGGCCTCTGGGATGACCTGATTTCTGTCAAGTTCGTCGAGAAGAACGGGGCTGGAGCAGACATCGTCTATATGAATACCGGCGAAGGTGGCCCGGCTCAGGCCGCAGCCTATACGCCGTTCTACGCTGGCACCCATGGCAAGTTCGGCAAGATCCAGGGCGACGTGTTCGTGGACGGGCTCGAGTCCAGCAACTTCGACGTCGCGCCTGGTGGGTATGGTCAGACCACCCTCGTTCACGAAACCGGGCACGCAATCGGGCTCTCGCACCCAGGTGACTACAACTTCGGTGCAGACGCAAACGGCGACGGGATCCCTGACCCGATTACCTACGACAGCAGCGCGTACTTCTTCCAGGACTCGTACGAATATACGATCATGTCGTACTTCGCTGCGGACAATACCGGCTCGACAGGATTCGTGAACTGGGGGACTGGGGGCTACTATCAGACGCCGCAGACTCCCATGCTCGACGACATCGCCGCTGTTCAGGCCATGTATGGCGCCGACACCACTACGCGGCTCGGGTCCACAACTTACGGCTTCAACTCAACCGCTGGCCGGGATGTCTACGACTTCGCGGTAAACAAGAACCCATTCCTCACAATCTATGACGCCGGGGGAGAGCATGATAAGCTCGACTTGAGCGGCTGGTCAGTTGACGCGACGCTGGACTTAAACGCCGGCCACTTTAGCAGTGGCTATACCAAGGGCGATGCAGGACAGCTAAACTCGCTTTACGGCACGAACTTCAGCCAGGCGACATGGGATGCCATCTACGCTGGCAAGACCTCCAATCCCGGGTTCCTGTCGGACAACATCGGCATCGCTTACAACACGACCATCGAGGACGGTGCGACTGGCTCGGGTCGCGATCTGCTGATCGGGAACAGCGTCGCCAATATCCTCGACGGTGGTGCAGGAAACGACACCTACACTGGTGGGGCCGGAGCAGACACCTTCGTTTTCGGCCAGATCGGATACACCGATACGATTACGGACTTCCAACGTGGTCTCGATCATATCGACCTTCATCTGATTGATGCGAATACCCAGAAGGCAGGGGATCAAGCATTCCGCTTCGTCGGAACCGGCGCGTTCACCAAGGCTGGCGACCTACACCTGTCCACGGACGTCTCAGGCAACACGTTCTTGTCAGGCGACGTCGATGGAGATCACGTGGCGGACTTCGCCATTAATCTGGGACACGTTCTCGTTGGCGCAGGCGACATGCTGTATTGACCGGCGGCCCGGGGAACCAAAGTTCCCCGGGCTTCGCAGATCCACATGCGATGCTAGTTGCGGGCAGGGCACGAAGCCCGCGTGGTCGAAACAAATCAACGCTAATGACTACGCACGCAGCTTTCAGCGTCATGCGCTATACCAGATCGCATGGCTTTTCCGCTTTCCATCACGGGTCAACTTAGGATCCGGCATCAGGACCTGAACGCCAGTCAGGACGCAAGGGACCGACTTCGAGACGCACTTCATGCCCAAACCGTCGACACTATCACGATCGGCGAGGACACGATCCAGTTCACTCCGCAGGTAAAGGGCGGAGAGCGTAAGCTACGCCCGGAGGGCGAGGGTTGGATGTTCAACGCACTAGGCGTTTGCTCCCTGCGATTGGATCGCACCTTCGAAGGTTTGACCGTGAGCTACAAACTCGATTGTCGGGTCTGGTTCTGGTTGTCGACTGCCTTCTCGTTGGCTGCCGGTCTGGTAATCCGGTTCACCCGAGCGCCGGATTACCAGTGGGCGTGGGCCCTCGCACTCGGCTTTTGGCTAGTCTTCTTCATGTTTGGCTATGTCAGCAAGACCATCGAGTTTCGACGTTGGTTGAGAAACAATCTCACATCAGTCGAACTTCCTAGGACGAAGCGGTTGGAAGTTCCCATTGATCTTGAGTGATAAACGTCTGCGCGCGGCCCGTTCGCTTACTACGCGAGCCGGAACAGTGCGGGTACCGCGTGGGTATCGGGCGCGATCTAGCCTGCAAAGGCCACGCAACTGCGCCAGTTCTTGAGACCATGCCGGATCACTCCTCCGCCATGGTCGGGCCGGCGCTATGCCATTGCAGCGAGTTTTTGACGGGCAGCGTCCGCGAGGAACCCGGAACGGTTCCTCGCGACGCGATCGATTCGGGCAAGAAGTCCCTCGTCGATCGACACTTGGACGCGAACTGTCCGGCCAGGCCGCTCGCCACGGACGAGAATGCGGCCAACCTCGTTGACTTCCGGATCACGCTTGACCCGGTCGAGGTCAGTCGGATCGGGAACGTGATCGCCATGCCCGATCGACATGGCCAAATGCCTCGACAGGGCCTCCTCAGCGGCGATCGCCGCTTCCTGCATCGTGTCCCCGGCCGAGGTGCAGCCGGGTAGGTCAGGGAAGAAGACGCTAAAGCCATGTGCCGACCGCTCGATAATGGCGACATAGTGAACAGTGGCCATGACTCAGGATCCTTTCCGGAGGGTGGAGGAATGTCACGAGGAGGAGCGGCTTACCGGTGCTGCACGCCGCTCTGCTCTTCGATGCTCTTGAGCGTTCCGATTGCCATCTCTGCCTGCGTTGCCACGCTGCCCGTCGACCGATGAAGCAGCGTTATAGCTTCCGAGCTGCAGTCTTCGATGACGTAGCCGCTGACAACCGCGCCATCTCAGATCGCAGCTTCAAGCGGCGGGTCGAGCTGCTTCGTAGATCCGCTCGCGTGCATTCTTGTCGATGCGGAACGTCAGGATTTTTCGTGCGGCGATCGGAAACGGCTGCATTGTTGCAGGATTCCTGCCGATGCGCGCGGGCTTCTCTCGGATCTCGAAAACCCCAAAGTTGGCGATGCTCACGTTTTCACCTCGCTCCAAGGCCGCGCCGATTTGATCGAGTATGTTGTCCACCAGACCCTTCGCCTGATCCAATAGCAGCCCATGTGCTCGGGCTAATCCTCTTGCGAGGTCTTCCCGGGTCATGTTTTCCCGCGCCAGATGCGGGCTGGAAGTGCCGAGCGTCATCCTTACAACCGAATAAAGCGTTCGTGGCAGGGTGAACGTTGAAGGCTAGCCGGAGCTTCAGTCGGGACTTGCATGGATCGCTGCGTAGCGCTGGCGACCAGACTGACAAGGTCCCATTACAGCCAGTGCTTTCCTACAGCATTGAGTTCAGGCTATGTTCCGCTCGGGGGTGTAGTCTGGGGGAAACATGGGCGCGCCTTTCACACCCCCGTTGTCACCACCTCGCCGCGCCGAGGTGCTGGCCTTAGTCATCCAGCGGATCATCCGGACGGGCACTAGCCCGACGTCCGGAGAGATCGCGTCGGCGCTGAGCGTTAGCCGGCAACGCGCGCAACAGCTGATAGACCAGCTGGTCCGTGAGGGCGTGCTTGAGAAGACGCCCGGGTCGCCCCGCAGTTTGCGGATTCGCGACTTAAAGCATTGCCGGCATGTAATCGTGGAGACGCTGCGGGGGCTAGGGATCACCGCGTCTGAGCCGATGGGAGACCTTCTGCCCCCCTTGTCACCTGTACAGCTGCCGGTCCTGCCGCCTTTTGAGCATTTGCCCGACCCTGACTAGTCGGGGGGACCATGATCAACGTCGCGCAAGTTCGCGCCCACATCAACGCAACGGAGGGCGAGGTGCTCGCCGTGCCGAAGCTGCAGCTGGCCGAGATGCTTGCCGAAGTTGAGCTCGGTCAGCACGCCCGCCGGGCGTTGACCAATGTTCGGTCGTTAGTGAACATTGCAGCCAACGCATCTGCATGCGCAGCTCGGCGATCGCGGCGAGCTTTGCGTCGTCCTCGCCGCCCCCGGCCGACCGGGTCCGCCACCAGGCGACCGCCCCGCCCGCTGCGATCTTGTAGCCGACGCCCCGGCGACCGCGTTCGATCAGCCAGGGCGCGTCGGCCGGCGCCTGCGCGAGGTGCTTGCGCATCGTCTCGGGCGTGACGCCGCAGATCGAGGCGAATTCGTCCAGGCTGACGATAAGCTCTGCGGCTTTGCGCTTCTTGGGCGCCTGACGCGGGGTCGACGATCGCGCCATGGCACCTCCCGCGCCCGATCAGCGGCCCGCCGGCAGATCCAAAGGCGTAATAAAAAGGCGTAGTGTTTTCCGGACATGGGAAACACGCGCGCGATGGGCCCCAGCCTCCCGCATACGGGCAGGATCGCGGGGAGGACCCATAGGGGGTGACCGTCGGGCCCTAAGCTCGCCAACAGATCGCAACAGCGGGGGCGCACACCCGCATTCCACGAAAAGGAAGATCCGATGATCAAGTCCATGATCCTCGCAGTGGCGGCGCTCGTCATTGCGGCGCCGGCTGCGGCCGAGACGTTCTACATCCCCTCCACTGTCGCGACCAACGTTCCGGCCTGTCCCAAGGACACCGTCGTCGCGTCCAAGCCGGATGCCACGATCAGCGGCGAGCAGCTGCCGCGCGGGCAGAACAGCTTCGCGACCATCGACCTCAAGGCTGGCAAGGTGAAGGTCGGCCGTTGCACCTTCCGGATCCGCGGCTTTGCCAACGCAATCGGCGCGCCTTGGGGCGCTTCGCTGGTCGGCGATGATAACGACAATGTCCTGATGGGCATCGCAACCGACAAAGGGTCCGCGTCGGACGGCATTCGCGGCAATGGCGGTAACGACACGCTCAGTGCTTTGACGCCTACCGCACTCATTTGGGGCGGTGGTGGCGTCGACTGGTACAACGTGCCGGCCGATCGCAAGATCAAGATCAACGGCAAGACTTACACCCAGGCGATCGTCCAGGACCTTGCGTCCGGCGAGACCGTCACCCGCCGCTGATCTCTCGACCGCGCGCCGGGTCCATGGCATAGCCGACGTGCTCTTCCCAGAGAGCTGAGACCTATGACTGCGACCATCGTCGCTAACCCGCCTGCCAAGTATCTTGGCGGCAAGCGTAACC
This sequence comes from Sphingomonas aerophila, assembly GCF_014199305.1. Lineage (GTDB taxonomy): Bacteria > Pseudomonadota > Alphaproteobacteria > Sphingomonadales > Sphingomonadaceae > Sphingomonas > Sphingomonas aerophila. Next base: position 189,943 of record NZ_JACIJK010000006.1, on the reverse strand, counting down.
TCGCGCGGCGCCTGTGCGCCCTGATCGAGACCATTCCTCACCGGGCCTATATCGAGCCGTTCGTCGGCATGGGTGGGGTGTTCCTACGCCGCACCAAGCCGGCCCCCGTCGAGGTCATCAACGACCTCTCTGGCGACGTCGCGAACCTGTTCCGGATCGTGCGCCGGCATTATCAGCCGTTCGTCGACGAGCTGGCGTTCCTGCCGGCGAGCCGGGACGAGTTCGACCGCCAGCGCCGGCTTAATCCGGAGGTTCTAACCGATATCGAGCGGGCCGTTCGATTCCTATATCTCCAACGCCTCTGCTTCGGCGGGATGATCGAAGGCCGCACTTTCGGCGTGGACCGCGCGGCCAGCTCGCGTTTCAACTTGGCGAAGATCAGGGCCAACCTAAGATCGCTCAGCCGGCGCCTCGAGCCGGTGACGATCGAGAAGCTGCCCTACCAGGACGTGATCCGTCGCTACGATGATGCACGGGCCTTGTTCTACCTGGACCCGCCCTACGACAAGACCGAGGGCTACGGCGTCGACTTCAGCCGCGACGACTATCTGGCCATGGCCGAGCAGCTCGCCGGCATCAAAGGCCAGTTCATCATCTCGATCAACGACACGCCCTTCGTCCGGGACGCGTTCGCGCGCTTCTCGATCGAGGAGATCCCGACGACCTGGACGCTGGCGACGCGATCGGCCGGTGCTCAGAAGGTCAACGAGCTGCTGATCCGAAGTGAGACGCGCTGAACCGCTAACCACGATTCTGCGTGGACACTTTTGGACAGCCACACGTAGCCTGCCTCCGGGTTGCGCTGTCGCAGGGCAAGGCGGACCTGCGGGACACCCCCCAGCGCTCCGCCTCGTCCGGCAGCAGGTTGCAATCTGCCGGACGAGGTTGGGAGCTAGATTGAGCGGGTACCGGTTGGGGTATCACCCACCTGCCTAACTGTCGAGAATGGCGGAAGAGTGCGGTCCACGCACGACCATGGCGGAGGGCACCTCTGCCGCTTTCAAAAGTCTCGCGGGATCGGCTTGGCGCAGTCCCTCCGAGGCACCCGTTTTACGGCCGTGACCGAACCATCGAGTGTCTCGACTAGCATGCAGAGCCTGCCCCGAGCGCTCCACCAGTTCGACCAAGCCCAGGCGCCGGTCGTGGTCCGGCGAATTAGGACCAGATCGTTGGAGTTCTGTCTCGCGTCGTTCCGCTCCTGCGTTCCTGTCTGCCTCGCGGACGTAGTCGGCGCGACAAGCGCAAGCAGGGCCGTGACGAGTGCACCTGTTAGCATCCGACCTGAACCTTCAACGCCGACGTTCGTGCCTCCGTCCGTCTCAGGTCCCGCGCCTACCTGGACGTTTCTACCTGAAAGTGCGGGTACCGGCCGGGGTATCGCGCCCCGGCCGACACATCAGGAACGGCAGAGAAGCGCGGCTCGCGCATGACCATGGCGGAGGGTTTCTCCGCCACTGTTGCGGGTGGCCCGGCTATTCTCAGGGCGACCGGGCCAGGCGCCACGGTGTCCGCCTAAAGGGCGGGAGTTACCGCCAGCTTACCGACCTTCGGCCGTGTGTTGTGCCGCTTCGCCAAATTGTCTGCCGCTTCGTAGGCCAGCCACGTTTTTCGAGCGGCCACGCGCGCGTCTGGCTCTGCTCCAATCCTGAGCAGGTAGCGCTCGAGATCCTTCCAGCATGTGCAGGTCCCGAGGCGTCGGTCCCGGCGAGCCGCTGAGACGAACCGGCCGACATCGCTCGCCGTCGCTGGGCGCGATCGCAGGAACTGTTTGAACGTCAGGGCCATGCCGGCCCCTTACTTGAGCGAGGTTAAAATGCTGACAAACGCAGCGGTGAAAGCCGCGCGGCCGAAGCCGGCTGCCTATAGGCTTACCGACGAGCGCGGGCTGCACCTCTTCGTGACGAAGCTCGGGACCAAGTCGTTCCGCATGCGCTTTCGCCTCGCCGGCAAAGAGCAGCTCCTGACGATCGGCCAGTGGCCGGAAGTCACGCTCGACCAGGCGCGGGAACGTGCCGAGCTCGCACGCGAGCAGCTGGCCCGAGGCGAGGATCCGCGCGAGGTCGCGGCCGACCAGGCGCAAGTTCGTGCTTTCGAGTATGTTGCCCGGCTCTGGCATAAGCACATGCTGCCGCGCTGGACCGCAGTTCACGCCGGCGACGTCCTGGACAGCCTCGAGCGCGACGTGTTCCCGGCAATCGGCGCGATGCCGCTGGCGGCCATCACCCCGCCTGTGCTGCTGAACGCCTTGCGTTCAGTTGAGGGGCGCGGCCGACGCGAAACGGCGCGCCGGGTGCGCCAGCGGATCTCGGCCGTGTTCTGCTACGCCATGGGCGAGGGCTGGGCTGAGAGCGACCCGGCCGCGATCGTCGGCCGCGCGCTGATGCCGCCCAAGCCGGCACGCCATCAGCCTGCGCTCCTCGAGGTCGACCAGGTGTGCGAGCTGCTGGCCGCTGTCGACCAGCTGGGCGCCGCGCCGTCGTTCAAACTGGCTTCTCGTTTCCTGGCACTTACGGCCATGCGCCTGGCCGCGGTTCGGGGCGCGTGCTGGTCGGAGATCCTGGACCTGGACGGCCCGGCGCCGGTGTGGCGTGTGCCTGCAGTTCGGATGAAGCAAGCGGCAGCCAAGAAGCTGGATCCGAAGAACGACCATCTGGTCCCGCTGTCGCCGGCTGCGGTGGAGGTGCTGCGCCAGGCACGCGGCCTGGCGGGCGATCATATTCGGGACGCCGCGCAATTGATCTTCCCCGGCCGCACCGGGTCGGCGCCGATCGGCGAGGCGGCGATCGGCGCGTTGTATGGTCGAGCTGGCTTCTCCGGCCGCCACGTGCCGCACGGCTGGCGCGCGGCCTTTTCTACCATCATGAATCGAGGCGGGCGGTTTGACGGCGAGTTGATCGAGCGGGCGCTGGCTCATGCGCCGAAGAACAAGGTGAAGGCCGCATATGATCGCGGTGAGTATCTCGACCAGCTGCGCGAGCTCTTCGATGCCTGGGCGGTTCTGATCACCTGACCAGATTGATGGCAGGGGCTCGAAAGTCAGGGCCGGTTGGGGCCGAACACCGCGCAGTGCCTTCATGCGCGCCGCGAACGTTTCTTGGGTAAAAAGTTGGGGTCATGTTCTCGGCATGGGAAGTGCGGATCGCGTTGCGTATCTTTGACGAGTCAGCAGCCTTTCCGTGTTGACAGACCCCAACCTGAGGCCCCTCCAAAGTCCCCCGCGGAGGGGCCACCATTTTAGGCTTCGCCGGCCGTAGGCCGCTCCGATGGCGGCTGATCGGCACGCTTCGTGCTCGTCCCCCTCCGGCAGCATCGGGCGGCATGGCCGCCCGGTCCCGACCGCGCGTCTAAGCGGTCCGGTGGTGGAAGGTGGGCCGTTTCGGCCTGGGGGACTTCAAATCAGCGCATGGGATCGTCTGAACGATCCCATTCCTCTTATCCTTCAACCCCTGAGCAGGGATACAGACGGGATGGTGGACTCGCGTTCAGGGCCTGCGAGACGCGGGCCAGAACAGCGCGAAGTTCGGGACTCGACGGCTCTGCGGGTGAGGGCGGGGCGTGCGGCGGGCTCTCAGCGCCAGTGCGGCGGCGGAGCGCCCGACGGGCGACCAGGTCGCGGAGGCGTTGTAGCACGCGCGCAGGCAGCTGCTCGGGCGTGAACTAGTAAGAGTTCGACACCTGCCGACGTTGCGGCCCGAACAGGCCATCGCGGCCGGTGCTCTCTGTCCGGCGGATCCAGCTGAGCACCTTCATGGCGCGCAGCTGGGCGAGAGCGCGTACCACCGTCGTTCGGCTTATCCGGCCGACACGTGCGATCGTGTCGATCGCGGGGTCCAGGCGGCCCGACTTGAAGTCGATCGCGATCGCGCCGTGGCGGCCGAGGATCACCTCGAGCACGCGCAGGCCGTACAGCCCGAGCGGCCGGGCGCCGTTCTTGCGGCGCTCCATATTGTCCCATTCCGAGACGGCTTTCAGCAGGCAGTCGATCCAGGACAGCGCGCCGGCCATGGTGCCGTCGCCGATCGGCCGGGAGACCTGCGCCCGGCGATCGCCAACGTCGACGCTGTTGCGGCGGACCTTCCGGTCAGCGCCGCGTTCGGCGCGCCCGGTCAGGCGTGCGGTGAAACCTTGGGTAATCTGGCGAGCTTGGCGCGCGGTCAGCGCTGCGTCAGTGCTCTTGGCATTCGACATCGTGTCGGCTCCCACTGCGGAGTCGATGGGCGCACGAAAGCGCCAGCTGAACCGAGGTCGGCAGCCGTGCGCAGTCGCAGGTTCTGAGGCGTCGCCCGAGGAGACGCGGGTTAGGAGCGCCGCTCCCAAGTCGGGATCACGGTGGAGCGCGTGAGCGCTGGCTGATGCTTATCGTCGAGGGGAGAGGGCCGCTGTCTGCGGCCCGAGCGGTCAAACCTTAATGGTCTTCACCGCTCGGTTAAGTGGGTAGCTGTCCTCCGCTACCAGGCCCGAAGGCCTCCCACGGATCGTTCATGACCAGCATCGCATCGTGCCGTGCCAGGGCGATCAGCGTCAGCCCATGCTCGCGGGCATGATCAAGAGCGAGGCTGGTGGGTGCGGAGATGCCGACGAGCAGCGGCACACCTGCAACAAGCGCCTTGTCCACCATTTCAAAGCTGAGCCGCGAGGTGACGAGCAGGAACCCCGGTGCCTCGTCCGACAGCGCCAGCGCGCCGATCAGCTTGTCGAGGGCATTGTGACGGCCAACATCCTCCATGACGCGGGTAATGCCACCATCCCGGTCACAGGCGGCGGCGGCGTGAACGGCTCCGGTCTCCGCGTTAAGCAACTGTCGGTCGCGCAGTGTGGCCAGGGCGGCGAAGAGAGCGGGCGAGGCGACCTCCGGGCGGGCAGGCCGGCCCGACACCGGGCGCCGCAATTGTTCCAGCCCGGCGATGCCGCACAAGCCGCAGCTTGTATCGCTGGTGCGGTGGCGGACCCGGTCCTGAATGCGCCCACGGCATCGGTCAGACAGGGCCACGCGCACGATCCAGCCCGCCTGTGACTCGAAAGGCTCCACATCGATCACGTCGGCCGCGCTGTCGGCAAGCCGCTCCGTCAGCATGAACCCCGTCGCAAACGCCTGGAGATCGGCCGGGGTCATCATCATTACCGCGTAGCCGAGCCCGTCGACCTCGATCGCGACGGGCGCCTCCACCGCAATCACTCGCTCACCGGGTAGAACGGTGTCAGCGCGCAGGACCAGCGTCGGCGCTCGCCTCACCGTGTCGCCGGCAACGGGCCCGGTCACAGGGCGAGCAAGTCCTCGGGCGTGTTGACGTTGGCGAGCGGAGCGGGGGAGGCGATGGGTAGCGCGCCGACCGAGCGGGCCCAGCCGCGCACCGACAGATCGGGCGCAGTCTCGATCCAGCCGAGCAGTTGTGCGCCGAGGGCGGACGGCCAGTACCCCAGCACCGGCGCGTCCGAACAGTATGCGGGGCCGCGACGGACCAGCGCCTCCACCAGGCCATCGGGCAGGAACGGCATGTCGCAACTGATCGTCAGGACGCAGCGATAGCCGTGGCTTGCCCCGTAATCGAGTGCCCCGGCGATGCCGCCAAGCGGGCCGAGGCTTGCGCGCGGAAGATCGGCCACTCCGGCGCCATCATCATTCCGACCGACCACGATGACCTCATCGCACCAGGGTTCCAGCAGTGCGCGGGACCGGTCGATCAGTCGCTGGCCCTCCCACAGTGCCAGCGCCTTGTCAGACCCGAAGCGGCTCGACCGCCCGCCAGCCAGTACAGCGCCCAGCAACCCCGTCATGCAGACACCCGCACCCTGACCGGGACGGACTTGCCCGCCGGAACATGGCTTTCGAGCGCATGGTGTTCCAGCGGGACAAGCACGTTGAGTTCGGGATAATAGCCCGCGATCGTGCCCTCTGGCAGGTCGTAGTTGACGACGCGGAGACCTTCCACGACGCGATCAATGCCGTCGTCCGCGTCGCTCTCGAGCGCAACGATGTCGCCGTCCTTGACCCCCAATCGCTGCTGGTCGGCGACGCACATCATGACCACCTGGCGGGTCCCCTTGATGCCACGAAATCGGTCGTCATAGCCATAGATGGTGGTGTTAAACTGATCGTTGGAGCGGAGCGTCACCAGCCGATATCGGCCTTCCTTGTCCGCGAACCCTGCGGAGTTGAGCGCCCGGGGGGCGTTGAATTCCGCCCTGCCGCTCTTCGTTTCCCATTTCCGATGCGCGGCGGGGTTGCCCTTCCAGAAGCCGCCGGGCTGGAACAGGCGGCCGTTATAGTTGGCGAACTTGTCGGGATAGGTGTTCTCGATCGCGTCGCGGACCTTGCCATAGTCGCCGACCCACTCTTCCCAATCAATGTTCGGATTGGGCGGCAGCACGCGCGAGGCAATGCCGGCGACGATCGCGGGTTCGGACAACAACGTTTCTGCCGCCGGCTTTGCCTTCCCAACTGACCCGTAGATGTGGCTGAACGAGTCCTCGATCGACACCGCCTGTCGGCCGGTCGCCTGCATGTCGAGCTCCGACCGGCCAAGGCAGGGGAGGATCCAGCTGTCTTCACCCGGCACGAGGTGGCTCTTGTTGAGCTTTGTCGCGATGTGGACAGTGAAAGGAAGCTTGGCCCAGGCTTCCCGCAGGCGCCCATAATCGGGGGCCGCGCGCAGGAAGTTGCCGCCGAGCTGGACGAAGCCCTGACATTCGCCGGCGATGATGGCGCGGCAGCTTTCGACGGTGTCCCAACCCTTTTCCGTGGGCGGGTCGAATTGATAGAGCTGCTTCAGCCTGTCGACCGGCACCAGCTCGCTCTTTTCGGTAATGCCGACGGTGCGCTGCCCCTGCACGTTGGAATGGCCGCGGACCGGCCCCGGTCCGGCTCCTTCGCGCCCGATATTGCCGCGCAGCAGCAGCATGTTGGTCAGCATGTACAGGCTGTCCATGCCATAGCGGTGCTGGGTGATGCCCATGCCATAGACGTTGATGACGGCCTTGGCATTCATGTACACGCGGGCAGCTTCCGTGATCGCTTCCCGCGTCAGCCCGCTTTCGCGAGTAATGTCGTCCCACGTCGCGTTGCGGCAGAAGGTGGCGAACTCCTCGAAGCGAACCGTGTGCTGTTCGATGAAGTGGTGGTCGAGCACGCGCTCGCCGCCATCACGCAGCGCCTGGTCGTCTGCCTCGATGGTCAGCTTGCAGATGCCGAGGATCGCGGCGATGTCGCCGCCTGCGCGGACCTGGTGATATTGCGACGAGATTTGGGTCGACTTACCCGTCGCCATCTCGATCGGGTTCTGGGGATCGGTGAACTTCTCCCATCCGCGCTCCTTCAGTGGATTGAAGGTGACGATCTCCACCCCGCGCTTGGCGCAGTCGCGAAGCGTATGGAGCATGCGGGGCGAGTTGGTGCCGACATTCTGCCCGAAGCAGAAGATCGCGTCGCACTTGTCATAGTCCTGAAGCTGGATGGTCGCGACCGGGGAACCCGTCGCATTCTTCAGCCCGACCGACGTCGTTTCATGGCACATGTTCGACGAATCGGGCAGGTTCTGGGTACCCCAGAGACGCCCGAACAGCGCATACATGTAGCTGGTTTCCAGGCTGGCACGGCCGGACGAATAGAGCACGACCTTCTTGGGGTCCGACCCTTTCAGCCGGGCGGCGATGCCATCGAACGCCTCCTGCCAGCTGACCGCGACGTATTTGTCGGTCGCGCGATCATATTTCATCGGATGCGTAAGCCGGCCGGCTTGTTCGAGGTTGTACTCGGGCCATTGCTCCAGTTCGGCAACAGTGTGCTGCTGGAAGAAGTCCGGCGTGACGCGGTAGCTGGTCAGCTCCCACGCGGTTGCCTTGGCGCCGTTCTCGCAAAACTCGGCGATGTGCGGCTTGGCCGGCTTTCCCCAGGCGCAGGACACGCACATGAAGCCCTCGGGCTTGTTCTGCCGCCTGAGTGTGTCGAGCGTGTCGGGACCGATCGCGTCCTCTTGGGGCAGGATGTGGACGAGCGACTTCATCGACCCCCAGCCGCCTGCCGCGCCCTTGTACTCGGTTATCTCAACCTTGCCCGACCCTTCGGCCGGGATATTGCTGCCTTGTGTCACGCCATCCTCCGCTCTGGCCACAACGAGCCGGGGCAGCTTTGGATGCCCTGACGGGAACCGAAATCGATCGGTTCAAATCAGGCTGCCAACATCCTAGATCAGCACCGATTCCTAAGAGGCTTTTTTCATGGCGACCCATACTACCCGCATGCTCATCCTCGGCTCCGGCCCCGCCGGGTTGTCTGCCGCAATCTATGGAGCGCGCGCGGGCATGAAGCCGATCGTGGTGCAGGGCATCCAACCCGGCGGCCAACTGACCACCACCACCGACGTCGAGAACTATCCGGGGTTCCGCGAGGTGATCCAGGGACCCTGGCTGATGCAGGAAATGCAGGCACAGGCCGAGCATGTCGGCACCACCATGGTATGGGACACGATCGTCGGCATCGACCTGTCACGCCGTCCGTTCCGCCTGACCGGCGATTCGGGCGACATCTATGAGGGCGAAACGCTGGTTATCGCGACCGGCGCGCAGGCAAAGTGGCTGGGGATCCCGTCCGAAGACGCGATGAAGGGCAAGGGCGTGTCCGCCTGTGCGACCTGTGACGGCTTCTTCTACCGCGGCAAGAAGGTTGCGGTAATCGGCGGGGGCAATACCGCCGTCGAAGAAGCGCTGTACCTCACCAACCATTCGCAGGACGTGACGCTGATCCACCGCCGCGACACCTTGCGTGCCGAACGCATCCTGCAGGAGCGGCTGCACGCGCACCCCAACATCACCGTGTTGTGGAACAAGGAAGTGCGCGAGTTCGTGGACGGCGGGGGCAATGCCGGGCTGGTCGCGCTCGACCTGGTGGACACCTGCACCGGCGAACAGAGAAGGCTGGACGTCGAGGGCGGCTTCGTCGCGATCGGCCACTCGCCGGCGACAGAGCTGTTCCGCGGACATCTGGAACTGGACGCTGACGGTTACATGAAGGTGGAGCCCGGCACGGCCAAGACCTCCGTCCCGGGTGTGTTCGCCTGCGGCGACGTGGCGGACAAGGTGTATCGCCAGGCGATTACGGCGGCTGGCACAGGCTGTATGGCTGCCTTGGACGCCGAGCGTTTCCTGGCCCACGCTCAGTTCGAGTCCGACGTGGCGGCGATGAACGAGCCGCCACGCGAGAAGGAAAACGCCGAAGCTACCTGGTAAGCGCTGCCAGCACCGCGGCTTCCAGCGCGGCGGCGTCGGCCGCGTGCTGGAAGCTGTGCGATGTTGTGTCGAGTTCGACCAGGGTCGCGCGGTCGCGAACGGGCGCAAAGGCCGCGCCCGTCCAGAAGGCGCGGAAGCCGATCGCGGTGGCGTCTCCTCTGGCAAGCACCAGCGTCAGCGGGCCGGGGAAGGCGGCCAGATCCGCAGCCATTCGATTCAGTAGCGTGCTGGGGGCGAGAACTAGGCTCTTAGCCATGCCGCGCAAGAGCTTACCCCAGGCGATGTTGCCGCTTAACGCGCGCCGCCACATCGCCGGATCGCGCAGCCGCTGGCCGTAGCGTTGCCTGATCGCGGCAGCGGGGGGCAGTCCGTCCGCGTCGTCGCCGGTCCAGGGATTGGTGAGCACCAGCGCGTCTACCCCGGCACGGGCACCTAACCGGGCGAGCGCCGTTGCGGCATCGCAGTTGCCAAGTGCCACCACGCGGGTGACCTGCGGCTGTTCGCGGCGCAGCATGGCGAGGGCGGCCATGAGGTCGGGTTCCACGCTTTCCCAGCCGCCATTCTCGCCTTCCGAATCGCCGACTCCACGACGGTCGAAGCGGAACACGGGATATCCGGCGGATGCCACCTTGGCAGCGAGCAGTGCCATGCCGCGGTGAGCGCCTGCCCGAACCTCGTTGCCACCCGATAGGATCAACAGGCCCGTGGCGCCCGGAGCCGCGTCGAGCGTGCCGAGCAGGCTCGCCCTGTCGCAGGTGAAGGTGATCACCCTCCGCAACTTGTGATCCATTGGGCAATGTCGGCAGCGAGCGTAGCTGCGAACGGAGGATCGTTGGCTGGCTCGCTTCGGCGCCACAAGGGCGAACCAGCGACATGCCGATCTGCTGGGCGCGGGTCGGTGTCGACCCTGACGGTCCGAACCGGGCCGCCCGTTGATGGAAATATCTCGTCTGCCTCTAGTGCGGCGACGAGCGGAGCAGCTAGCCGGTTTCCGGCGAGGGTTGATGGCTCGCCGTTGACGGTTGCATGGCGGGAGGCGCGGCGAAGATCGGAGAGGACGGTCTGGCCGGTGATCGGAGACAGGCGCCAGCGACTGGCGAGTTCCGCGTCCGTGTCGACGATAGCGCCCCCGCGGATCGCGATGCCGTGCACCTGGCCGCCGATCTGCGCGGTTGCTGCGGCAAAGGCCGCTCGCCAGTCTGCCAGACTGGCGCGGTCGGTTGGAAGCACGCTTTCGCCCTGTCCGGGGATGTCCGGAATGGCCACGCCGATCCCATGAGTCGCCAGGGCGCGTGCAATCGCGAGGGTAAAGGCGCGTGTGCGGTTGGCTTCCTCGAACAGCGCGGGCGCGATGATCGCAAGGGGCGCGTGGTCGGGGCCGAGGCGCAGCATTGCCTCATGCCCGCCTTGCCAGTCATAGCTGTCGATCCGCAGGCCGGTCATGCCGGCGCGGTGCTAAACGGCTGTCTTGCGAGCGGCAAAGGCGACGAGGGCGCCAAAGGTCGACAACGTCTCGCCATCCACCTCATCATCCTCGATCACGATACCCAGGCGGTCCTCGACCTCGGTCAGCACGCCTGCGACCGCCATGGAATCGAGCTCGGGGAGCGCGCCGAACAATGGCGTCACATCCGTGAACTCGGCGGTGCGTTCGGGCGACAGGCCCAGGACGTCGCCGAGCACTGCGCGAACTGCCCGCTCTACCTCGTGAGTGCCCTCGAAGATCACCGCCCGCTTCCTCTCGCCCCTGTCATGGTGCGCCGCGATAATCGCCGGGGGTGAAAACGGCAACGCCCTCGCGCTATGGGGTAGCGATGATCGCGCCTGATCCTGTGCCCCGGCCCATCGACCATGCCTTGCGCGGACGGCCGGACGATTTGGCCCTGATCGATCGCGAGGGCGAACTGACCTTCGCGGAAGCAGAGGCGGAGGTTGCAGCGCTCGCGGGGTGGCTGGCCAGCCTTGGCCTTGCTCCGGGTGCGCGCGTTGCAAGTTGGCTTCCCAAGACACGCCACGCCTGCCTTATGCCGCTTGCCGCGCCGCGGGCGGGTCTGGTCCACGTGCCGATTAACCCGGCACTACGTCGTGCACAGGTCGCCCATATCCTTGCCGACAGCGGAGCGGCGCTTTTGCTGACGCAGCCGGCGCGCGCAGCAACGCTGGTGCCGGGCGATGTGCCCGACGATTGCCGGGTCATGACGGAGGCGGGCAGGGGAGAGCCGCTATCGCCCTCGACTGCCGACCCTGATGACCTTGCCGCGATCCTCTATACATCTGGCTCGACGGGCGCTCCCAAGGGAGTGATGGTGAGCCATGCCAATCTGTGGCTGGGGGCGGTGTCGGTCGCCCACTATCTGGGGCTGGGGAGCGACGACCGCGTGCTGGCGGTGCTGCCGCTGTCGTTCGATTATGGGCAGAACCAGCTTTTCTCGACCTGGTATGCGGGCGGAGTGGTTGCGCCAGTCGACTATCTGACCGCGCGCGATGTGGTGAAGGCTGTTGAACGGGTGGGGGCAACCACGCTGGCCGGGGTGCCGCCGCTCTGGGTGCAATTGCTGGAGGCTGACTGGCCGAGCGAGGTTTCGGCGCGTCTGAACAGGCTGACCAACTCTGGCGGCGCGCTCACGCCGCGTATGGTGCGAGGCCTGCGTGAGCGGTTTCCGGCGGCAAGGATCTTCGCCATGTACGGCCTGACCGAAGCATTCCGTTCGACCTTCCTCGATCCGACGCTGATCGACGCTAATCCCGATGCGGTCGGCGCTGCGATCCCGTCTGCTGAGGTGATGGTGGTCCGCCCTGACGGTACTCGCGCGGACCCAGGTGAGCCGGGTGAGCTGGTCCATGCCGGCCCACTGGTCGCGAAAGGCTATTGGCGGGACCCGGAGCGTACGGCCCGCCGCTTCCGTCCGGCACCCGCATGGTCACGGTTGGGGGGCACGGCGGTATGGTCGGGCGACACCATGATGGTCGGCCTGGACGGGCTGCTACGCTTTGTCGGGCGGGACGACGAGATGATCAAGTCGGCGGGCAACCGCATCAGCCCGGCCGAGGTCGAGGAAGCGGTGCTGTCCGGCGGTGAGGCGCGCGAGGCGGTCGCGGTGGGCGTGCCGGACGAGCGATTGGGGCAGGCGATCGCGGTGGCGGTGGCGGGCGATCCGGCGCGGGAGGGAGCGTTGCGCGCGCGGTTGAGGGCGGAGCTGCCGAGCTTTCAGCAGCCGCAGCGTTACCGCTGGCTGGACGAACTGCCGCGCAACGCCAACGGGAAGCTGGACCGGGCGGCCATCGCGGCGATGCTGCGCGGGGGAGAGGAAGCATGAAGCCGACCGGCCCTTTACCGCGCGAGTTCGCGGGCCAAGGCGGCGAGTTGATGATCGCGGGACGTTCGGCCGATAGCTGGGCTGCCGAGCATGGCACCCCGGTCTTCGTCTATGATCCGGCCATGGTCGCAACGCGTGTCGCGCGGTTTCGCGCGGCGTTTCCGGGCGTCGACCTTCATTATGCGATCAAGGCAAACCCGCACACCGGCCTGCTCGCCGCAATCGCGCCGCTGGTTGACGGGCTCGACGTCGCTTCGTCGGGGGAGCTCGCCCGGGCGCTCAATGCAAAGCCGGCGGCCGCGATCAGCTTCGCGGGTCCTGGCAAGCGCGATGCGGAGCTGGAGGCGGCGATCCTGGCGGGCGCGACGCTGAACCTGGAATCGGAGAACGAGGCAAAGCGCGCGCTCGCCATCGCCGAGCAGATCGGGGTGCAGCCAAGACTGGCGGTGCGGGTCAACCCGGACCTGGAACTGCGCGGGTCGGGGATGCGGATGGGCGGACGCCCGTCGCCGTTCGGGGTGGATGCCGAACGGGCAGGGGCGCTGGTCCGGATGCTGGTGGGGGCTGGAGCAGATTGGCGGGGCTTCCACGTCTATGCCGGAAGTCAGGCCCTGAGCGCCGAGGCGGTGATCGAAACACAAGCAGCGACGCTTGCGCTCGTGGCGCGGTTGGCTGAGGAGGCGGACGCCGCGCCGCCGCTCGTCAACCTCGGCGGCGGGTTCGGGGTGCCGTATTTCGCGGGCGACAGGCCGCTCGACGTTGAAGCGGTGGGGGCGTCGCTTTCCGGCGCGCTCGCGAGCCGCCCCGCGATCCTGGCGAATACGCGCTTTGCGATCGAGCTCGGCCGCTGGCTCGTCGCAGAAGCGGGCGTGTACCTGACCCGAATTGTCGACGTGAAGCAGAGCCGGGGCGAGACCTTTCTGGTTGTCGACGGCGGGCTGCATCATCAGCTCGCTGCCACCGGGAATTTGGGAACGGTGGTGCGGCGAAACTATCCGCTCGCGCTGACCCATGCGGTGAACGTGGAGGATGTTCAGGAGGCCTCAGTGGTCGGCCCGCTCTGCACCCCACTCGACCGGCTGGGGGATCATGTCGGGCTGCCTGCGGCCAGTGTCGGCGATCTGATCGCCGTGTTCCTGGCGGGCGCATATGGCGCAACCGCGTCGCCGACCGCGTTCCTCGGCCACCCCCCGGCGGCGGAGGTCGTCGCCTGAGCGCTCAGCCCTAACGCTATCTTCACCTCTCCCGCGCATAGCCGATCAGCCAAGCCGAGCGCCCGTACGGGCCCGAGCTCAGGAGATTTGTCGGCCATGCGTTCCGTTTCCCGTTCGGTCCTGACCCTAGGCGCTCTCGCCACCATGACCACCGCCTGTGCCGGTGGGAATGGCGGGCGTCCCGAGCTGCCCTCTGCGTCCTATGTCGCGTCCAAGGAGCAGCCTGGCGAAGAATACGTCATCGGCCCGCTCGACCAGCTCAACATCTTTGTGTGGCGCAACCCGGAGCTGTCGGCGAAGGTGCAGGTGCGCCCCGATGGTCGGATCACCACGCCGCTGGTCAACGACATGCCCGCGGTCGGCAAGACGCCCGCCATGCTGGCCGACGACATGAAGAAGGCGCTGTCCGAGTACGTCAACAAGCCGATCGTGTCTGTGATCGTGGAGAATTTCTCCGGCACCTATTCTCAGCAGGTCCGCATCGTCGGCGCGACCGAGAAGCCCGCCTCCATCCCGTTCCGCGCCAACATGACGCTGCTTGACGCGATGATCGCGGTCGGCGGGCTGTCGCAATACGCAGCGGGCAATAAGGCGAAGCTGGTCCGCTATGACCGCGACACGGGCAAGCAGAAGGAGTTCGCGCTCCAGATCAGCAACTTGCTGAAGAAGGGCGACTCGTCCGCGAATGTCCGGCTGGAGCCGGGCGACGTGATCATCATCCCCGAGTCGATGTTCTGAGGACCGTCCGTTGAACGGCATCTACGATGAAGCGCGGATAGCGCTGCACGCGGTGTGGACACGTCGCTGGCTGGCGCTGGGCATCGCCTGGGCCACCTGTGTGCTCGGCTGGCTCGTCGTGTCGCAGATGCCCAGCCGCTACACCTCGACCGCGCGCGTGCTGATCCAGATGAACACGCTGTTGCCGCAGCAGATGAACGGTGTGCCGACGGACACCACGCGCGACATCACCAGCGTTCGCCAGACGATGGTCAGCGCGGTGAACCTCGAAAAGGTGGTGCGCGGGACCGACCTCGCCAACACGGTGTCGAGCGACCGCGATGTCGCCGACCGCGTCGCCTCGTTGGCCCTCGCGATCAAGGTGGATGCGCAGCAGGACAATGTATTCGGGCTGACCACTACCATGTCGAGCCCGCGGCTGGCGCAACAGGTGACCCAGAAGCTGATCGACGTGTTCGTGGACGGCAACCTGGCGGGCGACCGGCGGAGCAATACCCAGTCGCTCGCGTTCCTCGACCAGCAGCTCGCCCAGCGCCAGCAACAGCTGCAGGACGCCGAAGCCAAGCGCGCGGATTTCCAGAACCGGTATCTCGGCTCGCTGCCGGGCGCAGGCTCGGTGAGCGACCGGATCGGCGCGTCACGCGCGCAGATGGCGCAGGTCGATGGTGACCTTGCGGCGGCGCAGTCGAGCCTTGCCGCCGTGCAGGGGCAGATGGCGGGCACCCAGGCGAGCCTGCCTGGGGCCGGTGGTGTCACCGGCGGTCCTGCTCGCGCGCGTCTGGCCGCGATCCAGGGCCAGCTCGCTGATGCGCGGGCGCGGGGCTACACCGAAAACCACCCCGATGTCGTCGCGTTGAAGGCGCAGCTGAGCGCCGCCACGGGCGCGGCTCGCAGCGAGCCTGCGGGTGTAGCCGGCGGGGGCACGCCCAATCCGCTCTACCTGTCGCTCCAGTCCATGCTGGCGGACAAGCAGAGCCAGGTCGCCGGCCTTCGGATCAAAAAGGCGCAGCTGCAGGCCGACCTCGACCAGCTCAACGCCAAGCTTGCCGGCGATCCCGCGGTCGCGGCAGAACAGGGACAGATCGAGCGCGATTACCAGGTCCTTAAGGACCAATATGACCAGTTGCTCGCCCAGCGCGAACAAACGGCGCTGAAGGGGCAGGCCCAGTCGCAAACCGATCGCGTCCGCTTCTCGGTCATCGATAAGCCGACCCTGCCGCGTGCGCCGACCGCGCCAAACCGTTTCCTGTTGCTGACAGCGGTGCTGCTGCTTGGTGCGGGCGCAGGAGTCGGCGGTGCGTTCGCCATGGGTAAGCTGCGCACCACTTTCCCGACGCAAGCGCGGCTGGAAAAGGCGGCAGGCCTGCCGGTGATCGGATCGATCGGGGAGGTCGTGACCCGGCGCCAGTCGGAGGACCGCGCCAAGAAGCTGAAGCTGTTCCTGGGCGGCGCGGCGGCCTTGCCGGCGGCGTACGTGCTGCTGCTGGGCGTAGAGCTTCTCCAGCGGGGGATGGCAGCATGAGGAACGAGAAGATCGACCACCCTGCGCAGGATGGCGGTTCCCTGCTGGAACGTGCGGCGCAGACCTATGACTGGGGGCGTCAGTTCCGGTCGCCCGAGCCGCTGGCCGCACAGCCCGAGCCACTGCCGCCGATCGAGCCCGACTTCGAGACAGCGCCTGAATGGGAGCCGCACTTCGCGCCGGTCGACCAGTTCGGCGGCTATGATGAGGACATCGCGCCCGCGCGGGACCCGCAGGACGTCGCACCGATCGATCGATTGATGCTGGCTGAGGCCGGCATGATCGTCCCCGGCGCGCCCGTGGGTCCGCTGGCGGAGGAATTCCGGTTGGTGAAGCGCCAGCTCTTGATCACGCGCGAGCGGGTGGCCGAGGGCGGCTCGCCCGAAAAGGCGCGTTCGCTGCTGGTCTGCTCCGCACGCCCGAACGACGGAAAGACGTTTTGCGCGATAAACCTCGCCCTCAGCCTTGCGGCGGAGCGTGACCTGGAAGTGCTGTTGGTGGATGCGGACTTCGCCAAACCCGACGTGATGCGGCAGTTGGGCCTGACCGAAGGGCCGGGGCTGCTCGACGCTTTGGCTGACACGCATCTCGACCCGGAAACGCTGGTCGTGCGCACTGACGTGCCGCACCTGTCGGTGCTGCGCGCGGGTACCCGTACGGCGACGGATACCGAGCTGCTTGCCTCCGCCCGCACTCGTGCCGTGATCGCGCGGCTGCTGGAGGCGGAGCCCAACCGCCTGCTGGTGTTCGATTCGCCCCCCGCGCTGGCGGCCAGCCCCGCTTCGGTGCTGGCGATGCTGGTCGGCCAGGTGATGCTGGTGGTGCGCGCGGACCATACCCCTGAAAGCGAGGTCGGCCAGGCCGTCGGGCTGCTCGACGCGTGCGAGCATATCGCGCTGGTGCTGAATGCCGTGTCGTTCGTGCCGAGCGGCGCGCGTTTTGGCAGCTATTACGATCAGGAGAACAGGTGATGAGCCTGAAACAGGCGCTCATCGCGGGGACGGCGACGCTGGCGCTGGCAGCGCCGGCCGCGGCGCAGGAAAGGTCGGGCGATCGCGGGAGCGTGCAGGTCGCGCCCTATGTCGAGGTCGGGCAGCTGCTCGATTGGGACCTGAACAACGGCGACGCGGTGACCTATACCACGCTGGCCGCGGGCGTGGACGTGTCGGCCGACACCGCGCGTACCTCGGCGCAATTGAGCTATCGCTACCAGCACAATTTTTCATGGGAAAAGGGCGTCGGCGACGACGACCTGCACCTCGGCCTGGCCCGCGTGGCGGCACGCGTCACCAACGCGCTGACATTGGAGGCGGGCGGCCTGGCAACGCGGACCCGGTCTGATATTCGCGGTGCCGCGCCGGGGCTGTTGCTGGGCAACAACACCAATGTTTCGCAGCTTTATTCTCTTTACGCGGGGCCCAGCCTGTCGACGACGCTGGGCGCGTTCACGGTCGGGGCGGATTACCGGATCGGCTACACAAAGGTCGAAACGCCTGGCTTCGACCCGGCGGTCGTCGGCCGGCCCCGTCGCGACTACTACGACGATTCGCTTGGCATCGTCGCGACCGCGCGCATCGGCTTTGCGCCCGGCACGCTGCTACCGGTCGGGCTGACCGCGAGCGGTGGTTATGTGCGTGAGGATGCGGGCCAGCTGAGCCAGCGGTTCGAAGACGCGTATGGCCGGGTTGATGCGCTGTTGCCGGTATCCGCGAACCTCGCCCTGCAGGGCGGGGTGGGCTATGAGAAGGTCACCTCCTCCAGCCGGGCTCCGCTGGTTAACGCGGTGACGGGCGTGCCGGTGACCGACGGCAATGGCCGCTTCGTGACCGATCCCGCCAGCCCGCGCCGCGTCGATTACCGTACCGACGGCGTCTACTTCGATGCGGGCGTGGTATGGCGGCCCAACCGACGCACCTCCGTCTCCGGCGCGGTGGGGCGCCGCTATGGCTCCACCATCTATACCGGGCAGGCAACCTGGGCCGCGTCCCGCAGTGTCGGGGTCGCCGTGAACCTGTACGACAGCGTCGAGACGTTCGGAAATCAGCTGCGCGACAATATCGGGTCCCTGCCGACCAGCTTCGTGACCGCGCGCGACCTGTATTCGCAACAGTTCAACGGTTGCATCTTTGGTACGTCCGGCGCGGCGCCGGGATCCTGCCTGAACAGCGTACTCCAATCGATCACGACGGCCACCTATCGCACCCGCGGTTTGGATGCCGTGGTCACCGCCACGCGGGGGCTGAACACCTATGGCTTCGGCGCCGGATATGTGAATCGCAAGCTGTTCTCCCGCGCCAATCCTGGCGTGTCGGTCTTCGGCGTGGAGGACGAAAGCTATTACGCCCAGGGCTTCTACTCGCGACGGATGAGCCCGGTTTCCACGGTCGATCTGAACCTGTTCGCCAACTATTTCGATCCGGGTCAGGTCAACTCGGACGGGGTCTGGTCGTACGGCGCCGTCGGCAGCTACAATCGCAGTTTCGGCCGGATCAGCACCACCGCGAGCGCCGGCCTGTACAGCTTCAAGGTCGGCGACCTGCCCAGCGACTGGTCCGCCCAGGCGCAGCTCGCGGCCCGTTATACCTTCTAAGGACGTTTGAGATGTTCGAGGATCATTTCGGGCTTACCGGCCGTCCCTTCCAGCTGACGCCGGACCCGGCCTTCTGGTTTGAAACCGCAACCCACCGCAAGGCGATGGCCTATCTGGGGTTCGGGCTCCAGCAGGGCGAGGGTTTTGTTGTCATCACGGGGGAGATCGGCGCGGGCAAGACCACGCTGATGGGGCATTTGCTCGCCAGCATCGACCCAACCTCGCTGAACGCGATCCGGATGGTGTCGACTGCCCTGGAAGCAGACGACTTGCTGCGCATAGTGGCGGTGCAGCTGGGCGTACAACCGCGCGGGCTGGCGAAGGCGGAGCTGCTGCTCGCCATCGAACGCGGGCTGCACAGCGTGGCGCGCACTGGGCGTCGTACCCTGCTGGTCGTCGATGAAGCGCAGGCGCTGTCTGTGTCGGCGGTGGAGGAGCTGCGCATGCTCTCCAACTTTCAGGCCGGCGGGCGGGCTATGCTGCAGGTCGTGCTGCTCGGCCAGCCCGAGTTCCGCGACCGCCTTCACGGCGAAAGCCACCTTGAGCAGCTGCGCCAGCGTGTGATCGCGATCCATCACCTGGAGCCCATGGGCCTGGAAGAGGTGGACGCGTACATGGCGCACCGCCTTCTCCGCGTGGGCTGGAAGGGAAAGCCCGATTTCACCGCCGATGCTTTTGCCGCGTTCCATCGCGCGTCGGGCGGTGTGCCGCGCCAGCTGAATTCGATCGCGAACCGGGTCATGCTGCACGCCGCGCTGTCGGGATCGGACCTGATCAACGCAGATGCGGTCGAAGCGGTGGTGGCGGACATGCGCGCTGATCTGCCCGTACCCTCCGCCAAGCACGCGCCCAAGGCCGTCACGGCTGCGGCCGAGCTGGTTTCGTCGGCCAACGCGCCGGTCGCTCCCGCCATTGATCACGAGACGGCGGCGCGGCTGATCGAGCTGGAGACGCGCATCGAGGAGCAGGACCTGGCGCTGCGCCGCGTGCTCAACATGCTTGTCGAATGGGTGGAGGGGGAGGACGCCCGCCCCACGCTCACCAACCGCGCTGCCTGAGTTCGCACCATGCTCAACGGCATGTCGGTCGATGTGGAGGAATGGTTTCAGGTCGGCGCGTTCGAACGCGTGATCGACAAGGACGACTGGCCGACGCTCGAAAGCCGGGTGGAAGCGAACACAGGGCGAGTGCTCGACCTGTTCGCGGAAGCCGGCGTGGCCGCGACCTTTTTCACGCTTGGCTGGGTTGCGCATCGCTGTCCTGCGTTGATCCGGCGGATCGCGGACGCAGGACATGAGATTGCTAGCCACGGTTGGGACCACCAGCGGGTGTGGACCATGGACGCGGCTACGTTCCGCGCGGACCTGGCCCGCGCGCGTTCCGCGTTGGAGGATGCGAGCGGGCGGGGTGTGATCGGTTACCGCGCGCCGAGCTTCTCCGTCGATACCCGCACGCCCTGGGCCCATGTCGAGCTCGCCGCGGCGGGCTACCGCTATTCATCCAGCATCGCCCCGATCGCACATGACCATTATGGCTGGCCCGACGCGCCACGCTATGCGCACCGTCCGCTGGCGGACAGCCCGTTGCTGGAGGTGCCGGTGACGATCGCTACAGTCGGCCCGAAGCAGGTAACGGCGGGCGGAGGCTTTTTTCGCCTGTTACCCTCGGCCGTGACCGATCGCGCGGTGCGTCGGGCCAATGCCGAGCAGCAGCCGGCCATGTTCTACTTCCATCCCTGGGAAGTCGACCCCGACCAGCCCCGGGTCACGGGCGCGCCGCTGCGTTCTCGCCTGCGTCATTACAGCCGGCTCGGCGCAATGCGCGGCAAGCTCGCTGGGCTGCTCGCCCGGCACGAGTGGGGCCGCGTCGACCAGGCAATCGCCGCGTGACGATGTCACTGGTGACTCAGCCGGTCGGGGTTCGGGAGGCGAACCTTGCCGACGACCGCGAACGCGCGCGCATCGACGCCTTTGTCGCGAGTACGCCCGGATCCACGCCATTTCACCTGGCGGGCTGGAGCGCCGCCGTCGCGCGCGCGACGGGCAACCGCGCCCGATACTTGGTGGCGGAGCGGGCCAATGGAGCCGTGATCGGCGTGCTGCCGCTGACAGAGATGCGGTCGCGCCTGTTCGGGCGGGCGCTGGTGTCGACGGGTTTCGGGGTGGACGGCGGCATCCTGGGTGACGGGGTGGAATCTCTCGCCAGCGGTGCATGGGAACTGGCGCGGCGTCTGGGCTGCCCGGAGGTGGAATTGCGCGGCGGAGCGCTGCCCGAAGGCTGGGCGGTCGACGAGGGCAGTTATCTTGGCTTCGTGCGGCCACTGGCAGGCGACGAGGCGGCAGAGCTTGCCGCGATCCCGCGCAAGCAGCGCGCGGAGGTTCGCCGTGCGCTCGGCTTCGATCTGGAGGTTTCGGTCGGGCGTGATCTCGGCGAGCACTACGGGGTCTATGCCGAATCGGTGCACAACCTCGGCACCCCCGTCTTCCCGCCAAGGCTTCTGTCCAACGTGGCGGCGGCGGTCGACAGCGACGTTCTGACCGTTCGCCATCAGGGACGCGCCGTCGCGTCGGTGTTGAGCCTGTACTGGCAGGGCACGGTGTACCCTTATTGGGGCGGCGGCACCGCGGCGGCGCGAGCCCTGCGCGCTAACGACATGATGTACTTCGCGCTGATGAACCATGCGCGGGCGCGCGGCTGTAGGCGGTTTGATTTCGGGCGCTCCAAGGCCGGCACCGGTGCGGCGTCGTTCAAGAAGAACTGGGGATTTGAGCCGGTCCCGCGCCGCTATGCGAAGCGCTCGGATGGCCCGGCGCGAGAGGTGAACCCGCTTAACCCCAAATACGCGCTGATGGTGCGGACGTGGAAACGCCTGCCGCTCCCGATCGCCAATCTGGCCGGCCCCTGGATAGCCCGCGGCCTGGGCTGATGGATTTGCTGTTCCTGGCGCACCGTGCCCCTTGGCCGCCGGACAGGGGCGACCGTATCCGCAGCTGGCATGTGCTGAAGCACCTCGCCCGGCACCATCGCGTCCATCTGGTCGCCTTTGTTGACGAGGCGGCGCAGACGCTGCCCGCGCCTGAGCTGACCGCCGTCACCGCGAGTTGCACCTTGCTGCATCGGCGTAAGTCACGTGCACGGGCGTTGGCTGAGGCGCTGGCGACAGGTCGGGCGGTGTCGATGACCGCCTTCGCCGACCCGCACTTCGCCCGCGCGGTGGCGCAGGTCCGGGCAGCGCATCCGATCGGGGCGACCTATGCCTTTTCGGGGCAGATGGCGCAGTATCTCCCCGACGGGCCGCGAACGGTGATGGACTTGGTCGATGTCGACTCGGCCAAATTCGCGCAGCTTTCGACCAGCGGGCGCGGTCCGCTCGCGTCGCTTTACGCCCGCGAGGCGCGGCTGCTCGGCGCGGTGGAGCGCGACGTGGCGGCGCGTGCAAGCGCGACCTTGTTCGTTAGCGAAGCCGAGGCGGCGCTGTTCCCAAGGGGCGGCGGATCAGGGCGCGTCATAGCGGTCGAGAACGGGATCGATGCGGGTGTGTTCGATCCAGCGATCTTCGCGCCACCGTCCGAGCCGCTGGTCGTGATGACGGGACAGATGGATTATGCCCCCAATGTCGAGGGCGCCGTCTGGCTGGTCGAGCGCGTGCTGCCAGTGCTGCGCGAGATCCATCCGGACGCGGAAATTGCCATTGTCGGGCGAGCGCCCGTTCCCGCGGTGAAGGCCCTGGCACAGCAGCCTGGCGTGGCCGTGACTGGTGAGGTCGCGGATGTGCGGCCCTGGCTCGCGCGCGCGGCAGTCGCTGCCGCGCCGCTGCATCTGGCGCGCGGCATCCAGAACAAGGTGCTCGAAGCGATGGCGATGGCGCGACCCGTCGTCGCGACCAGCGCGGCGGCAGAGGGGATCGACCATGCCGGAACGCTGAGGACCGCCGACGACCCGGCGGGATTTGCGCAGGCGCTCGCGCAACTGCTGTCGGACAGGCCTGCGGCGGGCGCGCTCGGCCGGGCGGCGCGGGCGCGAGTGCTGGAACGCTATGAATGGCGTGCAAACCTCGCCCCGCTCGACGCGCTGTTCGCGTGACGGTGGCGATCCCCGCAACGACCTTTGCTGTGCCGGTTCGCTGGCGCATGCACCTTTCGGTGGTCGCTGCCGTTGCAGCCGCGATACTGCTGATCTTCGCGCGCGACCTGTCCGACATGGTCGGCATCTGGTGGACCAGCAGCACCTTCGGCCACTGTTTGCTGATCGCGCCAATCCTCGGCTGGCTGGTGTGGCAGCGCCGCGAGCAGCTAGCGGAGCTGGAGCCGGTTGCATGGTGGCCCGGGCTTCTTTTGGTGAGCGCTGGCGGGGCGCAGTGGTGGCTAGGGCAGGCGGCGTCCGTCGCCTTCGCCCGGCAGTTCGCGCTGGTGCTGATGCTGATCGGGGCCGTGGTGACACTGCTCGGACCGAGGGTGGCGCGCGGGCTTGCCTTTCCGCTCGGCTATGCGCTGTTCCTGGTGCCATTCGGCGATTGGCTGGAGGCACCGCTTCAGGCCATCACCGTCCGCCTGGTGATGCCGCTCCTCGCATTGGCGGGCATCCCGGCAAGTGCCGACGGCGTAATGATCCATGCCGGCCGTTACTATTTCGAGGTGGCGGAGGCGTGTTCTGGGGCCAAGTTCGTCATCGCCATGGCTGCCTTTGGCGTGCTGGTCGCGCAGGTCGGGTTCCGCTCCCGACGACGGCGATTTGTCTGGCTGGCCGCGTGCCTGGTCGTGCCGGTGCTCGCCAATGGTTTGCGCGCCTTTGCCACCATCCTTGCCGCAGACCTGACCGATGTCGAGACGGCGGGCGGGTTCGACCACATCGTTTATGGCTGGGTCTTCTTCGCGTTGGTGGTAGCCGGGATGCTGGCCGTCGCGTGGCGCTTCTTCGATCGGCCTGCGGATGACCCGGCGTTCGACCCCGAAACCCTGAAAGGCCCGGTTCGCCCGCAACTGCCCCTGATCGCGGCGGCGGCGCTCGTTATGGCGGGGGCGGGTGTGTTTCCCGTCTGGGCTGCGGCGGTTGAGAGCCGCACTGCAGCCGCACCCTTGATCGTGCTGCCGGACATTCCGGGGTGGCATCGCGTTTCCGGCAAGAGTTCGGCCGCCTGGCGGCCCTGGTACCCCGGTGCGGCTCTCTCGATGCAGCGCTACGCGGACGGGCACGGCCGGGCGGTCGACGTCGCGGTTGCGGCTTATCCGCGGCAGGCGGAAGGGCGCGAGCTCGTCGGCTATGGCGTTGGTGTGCTGCGGGCCGAGGATCGCTGGCTGCGGGTAAATGACGCGCCGGCCGTGGCAGCCGGGTCAGCAATGTGGATCACGGCGCCCGGCCCTGTGCGGCGTTTGGTGACGAGCTGGTACCGGATTGGCGATACCCTGACGGCAAGCCCTGTCGACGTGAAGCTCGCCACCCTGCGGGGGCGCCTGTTCGGCGGATCGCAACAGGCAGTCGCTCTTCACCTGTCGGCCGAGGCGATCCCGAACGGCCCGGACCCGGCCGGCAGCATTGAAGCGTTGCTCCGTGCCGCAGGGTCGCCGAGGGCGCTGATCGCGCGATCGGTCCGCTAGATCAGTGCAGCTTTGCGATCGAAAGGCCGTCCTGCTTGGCGCGATCCTTGGTCGACTCCTCCGACCGCTTCAACGCCTTCGCGATTGCGCGCAGGGCAATGCCCTTCTTCGCCAGCGTGTGCAGCTTCTGGATCTCATCCGTGGTCCAGGGCTGCCGATGCCGTTCGAATTCCTTGTCCTTGGCCATCAGAATACCACCAGCAATGCCGAAAAAGTGAGCGCGCCCAGCACAAGCGACGACGCGAAGAACAGATAGAAGCGCACTGATACCCGGTTCACCGTCGCTTGCCACAGGCTGTGTGCGATACGGAAGGCGACATAAAGCCAGGCGAGCGCCACATTTACCCCGATCCCGCTGCCCGCCAGCGCGTGTACGGCGCAGATCGCGTAGAACAGCGTCGGCTGCTCCACCAGGTGGTTGTAATTGTGCGCCTTCCACTGCGCCTGCGCTGGCAGCGCCCGGTCGGCGTCGGCTCCCTTGGTCCCGACCAGGGTGGAGAAGCGCACGCCGGCCTTGGCCATAGCCGGAAACCGGGTCGCCAGTGTCCAGACCAGCATGGCGAGTGTCCACGCGACCAGCACGGCCACAGGTTGGAGAATGGGCGAGAAGCTATGGAGCGGGACGGCCATCGAGTGATGCTAGGCGGCCGGCCCGCTGGCGGCAACTATTCGACCGCGAGCACCTGTAGCGTCGCTCCACCGGATGCGACTGCCTCACCCTCCATCGCGCCCATCAACGCACGGGCGAGGGGAGCCTGAAAGCCG
Organism: Sphingomonas aerophila; assembly: GCF_014199305.1. Taxonomy (GTDB): domain Bacteria; phylum Pseudomonadota; class Alphaproteobacteria; order Sphingomonadales; family Sphingomonadaceae; genus Sphingomonas; species Sphingomonas aerophila. Next base: position 164,981 of record NZ_JACIJK010000006.1, on the reverse strand, counting down.
ACGCGCCCGGACGCCGGGTCGGCCTCATCGCCGCCGACGATCTCGACGGTGCGGGTCGTGGCACCTTGCTGGAACGTCACGCGCGATCCGATCCCGGCCTCGCCCTCCTCGGGCCGTGGCGCGAGCTCGGCGGTGGTGGCGCGGGTGTGCCAATAGCGAAGGTCGCGCCGTAGTGCTTCGATGTCTTCGGCAGGCGCATTGGCAATGGCCGCTTCCAGCCTCGCGACTTCGGCCCCGATCATCTCCAGTCCGCGCGGGGTCACGAGATTGGGACCGGGCGCGATGGGCCGCTCGAACTTGGGTTCGAGATGCTCCTCGTCGGAGTCGCGGCGGAAGGCGACGCTCATCGTTATATCTCTCCAGGCCACGTCACGGGGGCATGCCCCCGTGACGTCGGACGCGGGCTTGCGGCCCGCGTCGGCCGGCCCTCGCCGTCTCGCGGGTAGCTTTCGCTACCCGCGCGCTGTTCAGGCGAACAGCTTCGCCCAGCCGCGAACCGCGCGGTCCTTCCAGTGGCCGCGGTGGTAGGCGTCGGACGCCAGCAGCGGCATGACCGAGCCCGCTTCGGCGAACACCATCTGCTCGATCCCGGTGTTGACCTTGCCCCAGCTCGCCGCCTCCTGAAGCGTGGAGGACGAGCAGGCGCCGTCGCGCACGTCGGCCACGGTGATCTGCACCGCGTACTTGTGGACCGCGACGTCGTCATGGCCGAGGATCTCGGCGCAAACGACGGTATCCTGGATAAAGTTCTTCGGCACGCCGCCGCCGATCATCAGCAGGCCGGTGGTGCCAGCCTCGATCTTGATCTGCGTGAGCTCACGGAAGTCGGCCACCGCGTCGATCATCAGGTAGGGCTTGCCTTCCTTGGCGCGATCGACCTGATGCTTCACCAGGCCGAAGCCTGCCGACGAATCCACGAACGCCGGGCAGAAGATCGGCACGTCATGCTCATAGGCGAGCTTGACGAGGCTGTTCTCCTTCTTGCCGTGCTCGACAAGGTACTTGCCCATTTCGCGAATGAACGCGCGCGAGCTGTACGCCTTTGGCTCCAGTGACTCGGCGATCTCGAAGATCGTGTGGTCGACGTTCTGGAGCGCTTCCTCGTCGATGTACGTGTCGTAGATGCGGTCGATGTAGAGCGAGCGCAGCGTGTCGTCGTCGGGGATCTCCAGCGCCTGGAAGTGCTTGTGACCCAGGCCTTCGAAGAAATCCATGTCGACGATGGTGGCGCCGGTCGCGACGATGCAGTCCACCATGTTGTTTCGGACGAGCTCCGCATACAGGTCCATGCAGCCGCCGGCCGAGGTCGATCCTGCGATCACCAGGCAGACGGTGCAGTCCTTGTCGGCCAGCATCTGGTTGTAGATCTTGGTCGCGCGGCCGAGGTCGCGGCTGGTGAAGCTCATGTCGCTCATCGCATCGACGATCGGGCGTGCGTCGAAGCTCTTGATGTCGATGTGCTTGACCTGCTTGCTCAGCAGTTCGGCCTTGCGGGTGTCGTTGATCGGGGCGTTTGCCGCCGCGGTCTTGGTCAGGGTATCGGTCATGACAGCCTTATGGTTGTTCAAAGCCGACGTCGTTCAAAGGGGACGCGGAAACCCGTATTGGATCGGCGGGACCGTAGCCCCGCCGACCAAGCTTGTCTGCTCTCGCCGTCTTACAGCTTGACGACGTTCGAGGTAGTGATCGGATCGACCTGTGCGTAGAGCGAGGCCATCGGCTCGTCCGTTACCACCACCGTTTCATCGGAGGTGAAGCCGTTGAACCTGGTCCGCATCGCCGCGCCATAAGCGCCGAGCATCCCTATCTCGATGTAATCGCCCGCCTTTACGTCCGCCGGGAGCAGGAAAGGGCCTGCCATGTGGTCCAGGTCGTCGCAGGTCGGGCCATAGAACGAGAAGGGGTGATCGCGCACCGTCGACTCCGGCTCGCGCAGCAGCTTCACCGGAAAACGCCAGCCGATATGCGCCGCATCGAACAGCGCACCATAGGCGCCGTCGTTGATGTACAGCTCATTCCCGCGCCGCCGCTCGACCCGAACCACCAGCGAGGAATATTCCGCGCACAGCGCTCGGCCCGGCTCCGCCCATAGCTCTGCCGAGTAGGAGATCGGCAGGCTTTCGAATGCGCGTCCGATCACCTCGAAATAGCGCTCGAGTGCCGGCGGCTCCATGTCCGGATAGACGCTGGGGAAGCCACCGCCGACGTCGATTACGTCCACGGTTACGGCCGCTTCGACGATGGCGGCGCGAACGCGCTCCATCGCCTGCGCATAGGCATCCGGTGTCATCGCCTGGCTGCCGACGTGGAAGCAGATGCCAAGCGAGTCCGCCGCCTGACGGGTCGCGAACAGCAACGCCTTTGCCTCATGCGAAGCAACGCCGAACTTGGACGCGAGGCTCAGCTTCGAATGCTCGGACGAAACCCGCAGCCGAACGCACAGGGTCAGGTCGGCCGCAAAGCGGGTCGCCCGCTGGATCTTTTCGAGCTCGTCGAGCGAATCCAGGCTGAACACGCGCACGCCGTGGGTGAAATACGCTTCCGCGATCGCTTCCTCGGCCTTGACCGGGTGCATGAAGCACAAGGTCGCCTCCGGCAGCGTGTCGGCGACCAGGCGCACTTCGGCCAACGATGCCACGTCGTAATGCGTGATGCCGTTGTCCCACAGGACGCGGAGCAGGTCGGGCGAAGGATTAGCCTTTACGGCGTACATCGACCGGCCCGGAAACTTCTCCGAAAAGAAGCGGGCAGCCCGCGCCGCGGCATGCGGACGGACAAGCGTTACCGGTTGAACCGGCAACGCCTTGGCGATGTCGATACCACCCCCCAGGACAGGGGAGTCGGCGGTCGATTGGGGCGCTAGCCCCAGCGCGCGATGATGCTGGTGCAATTCAAGGGACCTCCAAGTGCCTTGCGGCGACGACGTTCAGAAGCTGCCTTGCGGTTGGAAGTCCCATGGGGCAGCGGACGGCGCACATAGGATTGGGGTACCCCCCTGTAAAGCAATGAATCAGGGTCAGGAGATAAAAGGTGACAATCGTGCGACAGCCGACCCGGGCCGGGGTACGCGACGCGGCGGCAAAGGTGGCTGCGATACTGCCGCCGACGCCGCTGTTCACGGCCGAGATCAAGGGGATAACGGTCGCTTTCAAGGCAGAATGCCTGCAGCCGATCGGCGCCTTCAAGATCCGGGGGGCGTGGCACCGGCTGACTGCCCTCGATGACCAGGCGCGGGCGCGGGGTGTGGTCGCCTTTTCCAGCGGCAATCACGCGCAGGGAGTAGCCTGGGCCGCCCGGCGGCTCGGCATGCAGGCGACGATCGTGATGCCGGCCGATGCGCCGCGGGCCAAGCGTGAAGGCACGCTCGCGCTCGGGGCCGAAGTGGTCGATTATAATCGCGCGACCGAAAGCCGCGAAGCGATCGCCGCGCGTCTGGCCGAGGCGCGCGGGGCCACCCTGGTACCGAGCTTTGACGACCCATGGATCATCGAAGGGCAGGGGTCGACCGGGATCGAGGCGCGCCGGCAGATGGAGGCAGCGGGACTGGGTGAGCCCACCCACGTCGTTGTGCCCTGCGGCGGCGGCGGCTTGGCTGCGGGCATAGCGCTGGGCCTTGGGGAGGCACAGATCACGGCTGTGGAGCCTGACGGCTGGGACGATATGCGCCGCAGCCTTGAGGCAAGCTGGATAGAGCCGGTGGGCCCCAACCCGCCACCGACCGCCTGCGATTCGCTGCAGACCACGCGCGTCTCTCCGCTCACCTTTGACGTACTCTCGCGCCGGGACGCGCGCGGTGTCGCCGTGAGCGAAGAGGAGGTACGGATGGCGCAGCGCTGGGCGGCGGAGCGGTTGCGGCTGGTGGTGGAGCCGGGAGGCGCCGTTGCGCTTGCGGCGCTGCTGGCAGGGCGCGTGGCGCCTGAGCCGGGGATGCTGATCATCCTGTCGGGCGGCAATGTCGACCTGGCGGCATATGCGCGGGTCCTGTCATGACCGGGCCGGGAGACATCTGAGATGAGCGGGAACTTTACTGGCCTTGGGGCCGCGGCACCCGCGATAGCGATGATCGGCTTTTTCGCCTGCCTGATCGGCGGTGGCATGATGGTGCTGCGCCGGCGCGATACCAGGAAGGGCGTGCTGCTGTTGATCATGGCCGTCGTCCTGCTCGCCAATGTGGCGATCTGGACCCTGTAACGCTCGCTGAAGCCTTTCCGGGGAGCGTCAGGGGAATGAGCGCCCCCATCGCCCTCGAGGCGCTACGCGGGCATCAGGAACCCGCGCTTGGCAACCTGTCACGCGATGTTGCCCCCCTGGAGCAGCGGCCGTGAGACGGCGCTGCGTGCCTATCAAACCTTCAAGTATGCGCTGTTTTCGACCGGTCGCGTCGGGTGACGCGCAGCGCGCACAGCCGGGCCGGCACATCAAATCGCCTGCGTCAGCGCGGGCGAGGTGTTCAGGGCTTATCTGAACCGCTGGTACGCGGCCGCGATCGTGGCAAACCGGGCCCGCTACAAGCCAGCGGCACCGCAAACGGCGCAGCTTCACCGTGATATCCGGTCCGAAAGCGACGGCATCGCAGACCTGGTTCAGGAATATTGCGAGGCTGGGACAAGGCGGGCGCGGTGACACCCGCGCCCGATTGCCAGCGGCAACCTCACCGGATGGGTGAGTTCGGGTCCAGGCGCATGTCCAGGTACTTGTCCACCGAGGCCATCAGCTCGGGCGTTTCATGCTCGAAGAAGTGATTGGCCTTGGGGATCGTATCGTGATGGATGGTGATGTGCTTCTGCGTCCGCAGCTTGTCGACCAGCTTCTGGGTCGCGGCCGGGGTTGCCACCTCGTCCGCTTCGCCCTGGATGATGATGCCCGATGACGGGCAGGGGGCTAGGAAGGTGAAGTCGTACATGTTCGCGGGCGGCGCGATCGAGATAAAGCCGCGAATCTCCGGCCGGCGCATCAGCAACTGCATGCCGATCCACGCGCCAAAGCTGACGCCTGCGATCCAGGTCGACGACGCTTCGGGGTGGAAGCTCTGCACCCAGTCGAGCGCGCTTGCCGCATCCGACAGCTCGCCGACGCCGTTGTCGAACACGCCCTGGCTTTTTCCGACGCCGCGGAAATTGAAGCGCAGCGTGGCGAAGCCGCGGCGCTGGAAGGTCTTGTAGAGCTCCTGCACCAGGCGATTGTTCATCGTGCCCCCGGAAGACGGGTGCGGATGCAGGATCATCGCGACTGGCGCGCGCGGACGGGGGGCAGGAGCAAAACGACCTTCCAGGCGCCCTTCCGGGCCGGGAAAAATGACTTCAGGCATGGCGAACCTTAGAATAGCGGCAGCGGGTCGAACCCGCCGGATTGCGCCGCTATATAGGGGAGCCGAGCCGAATTGGAACGACCTTGCCGCCCCGCACCTATCTTGACCACGCCGCCACCACGCCGATGACCGAGAGGGCACGCGCAGCCGTGCTGGACGGCATGGCGCGCTGGGCCAATCCGTCCAGTCCCCATGGCGAGGGTCGGGCCGCGCGTGCAGCGCTGGAAGAGGCAAGGGCGCAGGTCGCCGCCGCGCATGGTTGGCCCGGCGAGGTGCTGTTCACCAGCGGCGCCAGCGAATCGCTCGCTATCGCGCTCGGGCGGAACACGGCGGGTGCAATCGCGATCAGCGCGGTGGAGCATGACGCGGCGATCCGGGCGGCGGGCGAGGGCGCGCGGGTGCTGCCGGTCGGTCGGGACGGGTTGCTCGATGTGAACAGCGTTGCCGCATTACCGGCAGGCACGCTGGTGGGAGTGCAATGGGCAAATAGCGAGACAGGGGTACGCCAGCCGGTCGCGGCGTTGGCGGAGGCAGCACATTCGGCTGGGTGCCACCTGCTTGTCGATGCGGCGCAGATGCCGGCGAGCGAAGCCGAGTCGGTTGCCGGCGCCGACATGGTGGCGCTTTCCGCCCACAAGCGCGGCGGGCCGCCCGGAGTAGGCGCGCTGCTCGTCCGAGACCTCGCGCTGTTGCGACCGTCCGGCGGGCAGGAGCGCGGCTATCGTGGCGGGACCGAGAACCTTCCGGGCGTGCTCGGCTATGCGGCGGCGCTGGCGGAGCCTGAGCCGGTGGAGAACTGGGCAATGCTCCGCGCGCGACTCGACGATGCGCTCGCGCGGTCGGGGGGCGAAGTTGTTGCGGGCGGGTCGCCGCGCCACCCCGCGATCGGATCGTACCGACTGCCGGGCACGCCATCCACGGCGCAGCTGATCCGGCTGGACCTGGCCGGCTTCTCCGTGTCGGCCGGTAGCGCGTGCGCGAGCGGCAGTCTGAAGCCCAGCCATGTGCTGGCCGCGCTCGGCTATTCGGAGGAGGCGGGGCGAGAGGTCATCCGTGTCAGCTTCGGTCGCGGCACGAGTATCGAGGAGGTCGACGCCCTGATCGCGGCCTGGCGTGGCATTGCCCGCGCAACCAGCCGCTTTGCGGCCTGATACCCACGGCATGGCCTATCTCGACTATCAGGCGACCACCCCACTGGCGCCCGAAGCGTTGGACGCGATGCTGCCCTGGCTACGCGACAACTTCGCCAACCCGCATTCACCCCATCGTGAGGGGCGGCGTGCTCGCGCTGCGGTGGAGGTAGCCCGCGACGCGGTGGCCACTCTGCTACCGTCCGGCGGGCAGGTCACCTGGACGAGCGGCGCGACGGAGGCCCTGAACTGGGCGATCAAGGGCACGACCGGGCCGATCGTCACGCTTAGCACCGAACACGCGGCCGTTCTCGACACGGCTACGGCCGAGGCACGGCTAGGGCGCGAGTTGACCGTTCTCCCGGTCGGTGGGGACGGGCTGGTGGACCTGGCGAGAGCGGAAGCCGCTATCCGGCCCGGCACTGGCCTGGTCGCGGCCATGCTGGTCAACAACGAGGTCGGCGTGGTGCAGCCGGTCGCCGCGCTGGCGGGGCTGGCTCGGGCGGCAGGCGCGCTGTTCTTGTGCGATGCGGTGCAGGGCTATGGCCGCGTGCCGATCCCGGATGATTGCGACCTGATCGCTGTATCCGCGCACAAGTTGCATGGCCCCAAGGGCATTGGCGCATTGTGGATACGGGACGGCGTGCAGATCGATCCGTTGCTTCACGGTGGCATGCAGGAGCCGGCAGGGCGTTCGGGCACGCTGTCGCCGGCCCTGTGCGCGGGGTTCGGCGCCGCCGCGACGCTCATGCGCCATCGGGCGGAGGCGGACCGCGCGCATATCGAGCGCCTATGGGCTGTCGCCCAGGACCGGCTCGGGGGTGAGTGGCAGGTCAACGGGTCCGTCGATCAACGCTACCATGGCAATCTGAACGTGCGGCGGGCCGGGCTGGATGTCGCCCGGCTGATGTCGGATTGCCGCGACATTGCCTTTTCCGCCGGCTCTGCCTGTGCAAGCGGCTCGGGTCGGCCGAGCCATGTGCTGCGCGCGCTGGGGCTGCCGGATGCGGAGGCGCGTTCGTCCATTCGCCTGGGGTTTGGGCGCTATACCAATGCGAATGACCTCGCCCAGGCACTCGATCGGCTTGTTCAGGCAGCGGCACGGCAGCGAGTGGCCGCATGATCCTCGTCACATTTCTGGGCATGGACGGGCGTGAGACGCACGCACATGGTATCGAGGGCGCGCGCCTGCTCGACGTGGCGCAAGCCGCGGGACAGCCGCTGGAGGGCACCTGCGATGGCGACCTTGCCTGCGCGACCTGCCACGTCGTGGTCGACGCCGCCGATTTCGCGCGCCTCCCCGCCGCGAGCGCGGAAGAAGAAGACCTGCTTGACCTCGCCCCCAACGCGACCCGGACCAGCCGGCTCGCCTGCCAGGTGCGACTGACCGCACAGGTCGGCGCGATCACGGTCCGCATTCCCGGCTAAAGCCAGGGAACAGCGGCAGCCAAGCTGACGTTCTCACAACAACGAGTTCAGGCCGTGTGCATGGCGGGGCTCTCAGATTGTCCTCATGCCCGTCAGCGAACGGGTGCGTAGAGAGGAGTGTGGGATCATGAAGCTGATCGCGATGTTGGGCGTCGGTGCCCTTGCTGCGGGAACGCTGGGTGCAGTGCCGGCGGAGGCGCAGCGGTACGGGTACGGTTATGACCGGGGCAGCCATGGCTATGGTGACCGCGGCCACGATCGGGGCTCTCGCGACCATGGTTACCGTGGCGGCAACCGCTACGCCTATCGCGGCGGGCGCCACGGGTTCCGCGGCGACTACGGTTATGGCGGCCCGCGTGGTTACCGCGGGTACGGCGGCGGCTATCACCGGCCGCGCGTCGTGTGCCGCCTGCGCCCGGGATATTACGGCCCCGTCCGCCGCTGCTTCCGCGTTTATTAAGTTCACAAGAGGAGAGTGAAATGAAGTTGATTGCCTTGGCCGCTGCCGGCCTGACGATGCTGACGGGTCTGGCGCCGATCGCGATCGCGACCCCCGCGGCCGCTCAGGAGCGGGTGATCGTGCGTGAGCGTACGGTGGTTCGCCACAACGACCGCCGCTTCCACAATCGCGCGCGTTATCGCACCATGTGCCACACCGAGCGCCGCCATGGTCATCGTGAGCGGGTGTGCCGCCGCGTCCGTAACCGTTACTGACGCTTGATCACACCGCCCGGCTTCGCCATATAGCGCGCGGGAGCCGGGCGGACGTGGTCGTCGCCAACCTGGTCAGGGCCGGAAGGCAGCAGCCACAACGATTTCGCCACGGGTCGTTCCGGTTCCCACCGTGCAGCCAGCGAGAGCGAGGCTGCGCCTCGCCACGCCGGCGAGCGCGGCCAGCGTCGCAAAGTGATGACTGACGACGCGGCTTCGCCACCTAACCCCTTATGCCTCATGCCTGGCCATTGGGCCTGCAGCTGAGCGTGACCGGGCTCAAACCCTTGCTCCGTCACAATCCACCAACGATCGGTGACTCTCGCGGGGCACGCGCCTATATCGGCTCCGTAATGGCCGACTTCCTCGACCTTGGTGAACCGTCCCAGCCCGCCCGGCCGGAGGCGTATCGCGTTCTCGCCCGCAAATATCGTCCGCAGACCTTTGCTCAGTTGATCGGGCAGGACGCGATGGTGCGGACGCTCGGCAACGCCATCAAGCGCGACCGGATCGCGCACGCGTTCCTGATGACCGGCGTGCGCGGGGTCGGAAAGACCTCCACCGCCCGCCTGATCGCGAAGGCGCTCAACTGCATCGGTCCGGACGGGCAGGGCGGCCCGACGATCGGTCCATGCGGTGTCTGCGAACCGTGCCGCGCCATCGCCGAAGGCCGCCACATCGACGTGATCGAGATGGACGCTGCCAGCCACAACGGCATCGACGACGTCCGCGAGATCACGGAGGCGTCGCGCTATGCCGCCGTTTCCGCGCGCTACAAGATCTACATCGTGGACGAGGTCCACATGATGTCGAAGGCGGCGTTCAACGCGCTGCTGAAGACGCTTGAGGAGCCGCCCGCGCACGTCAAGTTCCTGCTCGCGACGACGGAGGTGAACAAGGTTCCGATCACCGTCCTGTCGCGCTGCCAGCGCTTCGACCTGCGGCGCATCCCGGCCGACCTGCTCGCCCAGCATTTCGCCGAAGTGTGCGACAAGGAAGGGGTGGAGGCCGAGCCCGCGGCACTGGCATTGGTCGCGCGCGCTGCCGAAGGATCGGCGCGCGACGGATTGTCGATCCTGGACCAGGCGATCGCGCACGCCGGACTGGAAGGCGGCGGGATCACCGCCGTTGCCGTGCGGGCAATGCTGGGCTTGTCCGATCGCGGTGCCGTTCGTCAGATCCTGACAGCGGTGCTGGCAAGCGATGCGCCAGTCGCGCTCGACGGGCTTCGGCGGCAGTATGACGGCGGCACCGACCCGCAATCAGTGATGCGCGCGCTGCTGGAGGCGGTGCACGGCATCACGCTGGCGAAGGTCGGCACCGCGCCCGATCCCGCTCAGTCGGAAGAGGAGCGCGCCGCGCGGGAAGACTGGGCGGCGCGACTGTCCTTTCCTGTCCTTCACCGGCTGTGGCAGCTGCTGCTGAAGGGACATGATGAGGTCGCGCGCGCGGTGCTGCCGATCGAAGCGGCCGAGATGGCGCTGCTCCGCGCGATCCACGCGTCCACGCTTCCCGATCCGGGCGAGCTTGCACGACGGATCCAGGCAGGTGGACCCATTCCCGGTGCCGCAGCCCCGGCGCCAGCTACTGCGCCCGCACCACAGGCAGAGCCGGTAGCGGAGGATCCAACGCCGGCGACATTCCCCGGCATGGTCGATGCGCTAGACAATGCGGGCCACCTCGCATTAGCGGCCCGCCTGCGGCACGGCGCGCGCCTGGTTCGCTATACCCCGCCAGAACTGGTGCTGAGCGGCAGTCGCCCGATCGCGGCCGACACGCTGACCGAACTGACGGTGGCCATGAAGGGGCTGACCGGCCGGGTGTGGAAGGTGACCTTGTCGGACGAGCCCGGCGACCCCACCATTCGTCAGGCCGAGGATACCGTCGCAGAGGCCACGCGGCAGGCCATCCTGGCATCCCCCCTCGTCCGGGCGGCGCAAGAAGCATTCCCGGACGCTGAACTTGAAGACTGGCCGGGCAAACGGAGCATCGCATGAACGACCTCGATCAGATCATGGCCATGGCGCAGAACGTCCAGGCCGAACTCAGCAAGGCGCAGGCCAACCTCGACACCATCGAAGTCGAAGGGCAGGCGGGTGGCGGCCTGGTAAAGGTGCGGGCGTCGGCGAAGGGGCGTGTCATATCACTCAGCATCGACGACAGCCTCGTCCAGGTTAGCGAAAAGGCGATGCTGGAGGACCTGGTGGTCGCGGCTTTCAACGACGCGCGCGCCAAGGCCGATGCGGCGTCGGGCGAGGAGATGTCCAAGATGAGCGCAGGCATTCCCCTGCCACCGGGCTTCAAGCTGCCGTTCTGAGGTCGTTGCGCGGCGGGAACAAGTTTCCGCCGCTCCACGTTACGGGCCCTGTGAACAACAGGGAGTAAGCGTCATGGTCGAAGAGCGTATCGTAGAGACCCCGGCAAACAGCGCGGGCACGTCCACCCATACAACGGTGGTCGAGCGGAGCGGCGGGGGCGGCGGAACGGCCCTGCTCGCGGTGGTGCTGCTGATTGCAGTTCTGATCGGCGGCTATTTCCTGTTCGCCCGCAACTCGAGCGAAAGCGCCAAGAACAACGCGATCACCTCTGCCGCGAAGAGCGTGGAGCGCACGGCCGACAAGGCTGGCTCCGCGATCGATCCGGGGAAGTAAGCACATTTCGGCGGCCGGCTCGGTCCGGCCGCCGCCTTATCTGATGCAGCGGTCCAGGCCGCCGCGCCTGACTACCCCGACATAGCGCGCCAGCGTGTTGCCATGACGCCGGACGAAGCCGCGGGGATCCACCGCCGCCCGCTTCTTGGGCAGCGGCAGCACCGCCGCGATGCGCGCTGCCTCGGTTGGCGACAGCTTCGATGCGTTATGGTGATAGTAGCGCATCGCCCCCGCGTTCGCGCCATATGTGCCGATCCCCGTCTCCGCGACGTTGAGATAAACCTCCATGATCCGGCGCTTGCCCCAGATCGCTTCGATCAGCACTGTGAAGTACGCCTCAAACGCCTTGCGGACATAGCCGCCGCCCTGAAACAGGAACACATTCTTTGCCGTCTGCTGGCTGATCGTCGAGCCGCCACGGACGCGTCGACCCCGCGCGTTGTTGGCCGCTGCGCTCGCAATGCCGCGCCAGTCGAAGCCATGGTGTACGCAGAAGCGCGCGTCCTCGCCCGCGATCGCCGCGCGGGGCATGTCGGGGTCCATCTCGGCCAGCGACATCCAGTCCTTGGTGACGCCGTGACCGCCAACAACATCGCCCAGCATCGTGAACGTGATGGGGGGCGGGACGAACCGATACACGCCGACCCACAACACGGTGATCAGGAGAAACCACAGCGCCACTTTGGTCAGCCAGATGAACACGCGAAAGACGGTCATCCGTGCGCCTTAGGCGACGGTGCGCGGGGCCGACAAGATCGCGTGCGCGGCCGCGAGGCCGGTTTCATAGGCGCCGTGCGCCGTGGTGAAGTCGGTCGCATGGCAGGCCTCACCTGCAAAGAACAGTCGGCCGTCCACCGTCTCGGCCAGTACCGAACGCGCGTCCGCCCGGCCTGGAACCGCATAAGAATAACTTCCGGCTATGTAGGGCTGCTGCCTCCACCGCGTCGCACCGAGCGGGTGGAGGCGGCGGCGAAAATCGCTACCGAGTAGCTTTACCAGCTCATCGATCGCAAAGGCCGCAGCGGCACCTTTCTCATCTAACGCCTCGGCGGCAAGGCCCCCGTAAAAGGCTTCGATCATCGGCCAGCCAAAGGGTGACAAGCGGTAGCTCCCCGTCACCGCCGCGTGCGGATTGCCGATCAGGTGCGAGTGCGGCGGCCAGGGAGTGTCATCGACAGCGAGAAAGCTTTTGTCTGCCAGCCCGAGGGGCAGCGCGGCTGCGGCGTCCTGCTTGGCCGGCAAGGGTGGGTCGAAGGTGATCTCGCCGCGTGCCAGCACCGTTGTCGGCACGGCGACGATGACGCGGTCTGCCTCGATCGCGCCGGCGGTGGTCACGACGCGGACCGTCAGCCCGCGATGGTCGATGCGAGTGACCGGCGTCGACAGCCTGACCGGCACGCCTGCCGCGTGGCTCGCGATCAGGCTGCCATAGCCTTCGCGCACAGCCCAATTGTCGTTGCTGGCATCCGCCTCATACGCGGCCCAGTCGTGAAGCGAGACGCGATCTAGCGGCGCGCCGCTGATGTAACCCGACATGGCGTCCAGCGTCGCCCGGAACGGATCGGCCGGTTCGACCAGTTCCGACAAGGGGCGATCCGGCCCTGTGACTGCGGCGCGGGCATGGCGCTCGAAACGCGCATAGGCCTGGCCGAACGCCTCCTGCTCATGGGGCGGATAGCCAAGGTTTCGCCATTGCTCGCCCCAGCCAGGACTCGACCGATCGATATGAAATCCGGACGTTTCGGCGATGGTGGTCCAAGGGTTGCGGCGGGCGGAATGAAGCCAGCCACAGCCATGATCTACGCGAACCTGGCCCGTTGAAAGGGTGAGCGGGACAGTGTGCGCCCGTCCGCCAAGGCGGTCGCCCGCCTCGAGCAGCAACACGTCGCGCCCATCGTCGTGCAGCGCCCGTGCCGCCGCGATACCGGCCGAACCGCCGCCAATGACGACGATCCGGCCCATCACATTACGCCGCTGCCAGCATCCGCTTTTCGCCTGCAATCCGCATCATCGCCTTTTGCAGCTTTTCAAAGGCGCGGACTTCGATCTGGCGAACGCGCTCCCGGCTCACGCCATAGACCTGGGACAGTTCTTCCAGAGTCTTGGGATCGTCGGTCAGGCGGCGCTCGGTCAGGATATGCTTCTCGCGATCATTCAGGTCGTCCATCGCCGACACCAACATGGTGTGGCGAACGTCCGCTTCCTGCTCCTCGGCGACAACCTGGTCCTGCAACGGACCCTCGTCGGCGAGCCAGTCCTGCCACTGACCCTCGCCGTCCTCGTTCATCGACACGTTGAGCGAGGTGTCGCCACCCATCGCCATGCGCCGGTTCATTGACACGACGTCGGCTTCAGCCACGCCCAGATCGGTCGCGATTTTGGTCACGTCCTCGGGGCGCAGATCGCCGTCCTCGAACGCGTCGAGCTTGGACTTCATCCGGCGCAGGTTGAAGAACAGCTTCTTCTGCGCCGCGGTAGTGCCCATCTTGACCAGGCTCCACGACCGCAGGATGTACTCCTGGATCGACGCGCGGATCCACCACATGGCATAGGTCGCCAGGCGGAAGCCGCGATCGGGTTCGAATTTCTTCACGCCCTGCATCAGGCCGATATTGCCTTCGCTGATCAGCTCGGACGTCGGCAGGCCATAGCCGCGATACCCCATGGCGATCTTCGCCACGAGCCGAAGATGTGAGGTCACGAGCTGCGCTGCAGCTTCGGTATCGCCATGCTCCTGAAAGCGCTTGGCGAGCATATATTCCTGCTCTGGCTGCAGGATCGGAAACTTCTTGATCTCGGCCAGGTAGCGGTTGAGGCTTTGCTCGCCGCCCAGCGCAGGAACCGTCGCTGGGACGTTGCTGCCTTTTGCCATGACCATTCTCCCTTTGTCCGGAGGCATACTTCCCGCACTGCGGTGAAGCTTGCCCAAGCTATACGACAAGCGCGCTGAACAGTTCCTGCATATCCGCCGGCATCGCGCTATCGAATGCCATAGGTTGCCGTGTCACGGGGTGGATGAACCCCAGACGGGTTGCGTGCAAGGCTTGTCGGCGGAAACTCAGCGTATCCAGCAGTGCCTTGGTCGCACCCTTGTCACGACCATAGGTCTGGTCGCCGAGCAGAGCGTGCCCGATGGAGGCCATGTGCACCCGCACCTGATGCGTGCGCCCCGTCTCCAACCGGCACTCAACCATCGCAGCATCGCGAAAGTTTCGCAAACTCCGGTAAAAGGTCACTGCGCGCTTGCCACTTTGCACAATGGCCATCTTTTTCCGGTTAGATGGCGAACGGGCGAGCGGAGCGTCAACCGTTCCTTCCGGAGCCGGTCGGCCGCCGACAATCGCGAGATAACGCCGGTCGATTGAGTGCACCGCAAACTGCTTCGCCAGTCCTTCATGCGCGCGATCGGTCTTTGCCACGACCAGAAGACCCGATGTGTCCTTGTCGATCCGGTGAACAATGCCCGGCCGCGCAACGCCACCGATGCCCGACAGCGATCCCCCGCAATGGTGAAGCAGCGCATTGACCAGCGTGCCGTCCAGATTGCCGGCCGCCGGATGGACTACCAGCCCCGCCGGCTTGTCAACGACCAGCAGATGTTCGTCTTCGAACGGCACAACCAGGGGTATGTCCTGCGCTTCGTTGTGGGCCGGGGCGGGGGCGGGGATTGCGACGGCGAAGATGTCACCTGCGGCCGCCTTCTTCGCCGGATCGCGGGCAAGCGCGCTGCCCTGGGATACGGCACCCGAATTGATCAGCACCTTCAGCCGCTCACGCGACAAGGTCGGCACCGCATCTGCGAGTGCCCGATCCAGCCGCCATCCATGCGCGGCAGGCGCAATGGTCGCTTGTATGATTGAGACCCCCCGGTCCATGCCATCGCGATATGGTGGCGAACGTTGCGATTTCAACCGAACTGCTGGCCCAAATCGTAGCGCACGCGCAGCAATCGCCGTTTGCGGAGGTCTGTGGTCTGTTGTTCGGCACGCCCGATGTGATCGATGCGCTGGAACGCTGCACAAATGTCGCGGCGGAGCCTGCACGTCGGTTCGAGATCGACCCGGCGCAGTTGCTTGCGGCCCACCGCCGGTCCCGCGCCGGTGGGCCGGTGGTCATCGGCCACTACCATTCGCATCCGAGCGGCAGGGCGTGGCCATCCGCCACCGATGCTGCAGATGCCGTTGCTGACGGCTCCGTCTGGCTGATTGTCGCGGGATTTGATGTCACGGCATGGCGCGCCGTTGCAAATGGCGCGGTCGAGGGGCGCTTTGACCCGCTTGCCTTGCGCATGGGCGCGTCCGTCGCCAGAAACGCCGATGTTGAGGAAAGGTAATCCATGCCCGTCACCGCTGTCGATTTCGCAAGCCTGTTGTGTTCGCGACTATGTCACGACTTGCTCTCGCCAGTTGGCGCACTGAACAACGGTTTGGAGCTATTGGCGGATGAAACCGACCCGGCGATGCGTGCACGCGTCACCGAGCTACTCCATGAAAGCGCGCGGGCTTCCGCAGCCAAGCTCAAATTCTTCCGCCTGGCGTTCGGTGCCGGCGGCGGTTTCGGCGAGCTGGTGGACGTGCGCGAAGCACGCGCGGCGATCGAGGCGCTGCTGGCGGACGCCAAGCGGACCGAGCTTGGCTGGCTGATCGAAGATGATCAACTGCCCAAGGCAGCGATCAAGGTTCTGCTCAACCTCGCGCTGATCGCCAACGAAGCACTGGTCCGTGGCGGCAAGCTCGATATCGGCGCCGAAGTGAACGGCGAAGGCGATGCCGCCATGGTGGAAATAGTGATTCGTATCGAGGGGCCACGCATCCTGCTCGACAGCGGCATCTCCGCGGTGCTGACCGGCGGTGAGGGAGGTGAGCCGATCACTTCGCGCACCGCGGCGGCGCTGATGGTCCACAACATCGTCGCGTCGGGCGGTGGGCGCGTGCTGGTTTCGGCGAGCGACGAACCGGTCACCGTGTTCGGTGCGACCTTTCGTGCCGGAATGCCCAGCGCCGAATGAGCGGCGGGGGTAAACCGCGCTTTAACCCCGTCCGGGGCAGGACGGGCATCATGGATGACCTGCTTCAGGAATTCGTCGCCGAAACCCGTGAAACGCTGGAAGCGTTGGCGGGCGAGATCGTCGCGTGGGAAGCGCAACCAGCCGACCGCGCTCGACTGGATGCGATTTTCCGCTTCGTTCACACGGTAAAGGGTAGCTGCGGTTTTCTGGACCTGCCCCGCCTTGCCCGCCTCAGCCATGCAGCGGAGGATGTGCTGGCTGCGGTGCGGGATGGCCAACGCATTCCCGACACGGCGCTGGTCAATGCGGTCCTCGCCATCGTTGATCGAATCGGGGAGATCGTGGAAGCGATCGACGCCGGTGTGTCGCTGGACGACACCTCCGAGGACCTGCTGATTGCGGCGCTGGCAGAAAATGCCGCGCCGGCGTCCGCGCCTGCGTCGGCAATGGGACATCGTGCCCCTGCGCGTTCGGTCCGGCTCAACGTCGAACTGCTCGACCGCATGATGAGCGGCATGTCCGACATCGTGCTGGCACGCAACGAACTCGCGCGTCGGTTGCGCGACGACGATGTGGACCCGCGGGTCGAGGCAGCGCTGGAGCGCTTGTCCGGAACTGTCGCGGAAATGCGCGACACCGTGACCCGCACGCGCATGCAGAAGATCGATGCGTTGTTCTCCGCGCTGCCCCGCATGGTGCGCGACACGGCGGCCGAGCTCGGCAAGGCGGTGGCCCTGACGTTGGAGGGGTCGGACGTCGAGCTCGACCGCGAGATGATCGAGATGATGCGCGATCCTCTGGTGCACATCATTCGTAACGCACTGGATCATGGCATCGAAGCGCCGTCTGTGCGTCGTAGCGCGGGCAAGCGCGAAACAGGGCGGCTGACCGTATCCGCGCGCCAGTCGGGCAATCAGATTCTGGTAGAGATTGCGGACGACGGGGCGGGCATCGACGTTGCCCGTGTTGCGGCAAAAGCGGTGAAGATGGGGCTGTACAGCGCGGCCGATGTCGACGCCATGAGTCAGGCCGCGCGCGAGGAACTGATCTTTGCCGCCGGCCTGTCGAGCAAGGATCTGGCCAGTTCAATATCCGGCCGCGGCGTCGGCATGGACGTCGTTCGCGCCAACATCGAACAGATTGGCGGGCGCATCTCGCTGACCAGTCGTCCGGGTCGCGGCCTGGTTATCACCATCCAGGTGCCGCTGACCTTGTCGATTATGCCGACGATCGTCATCGGTGCGGGCGGCCAGCGCTTTGCCCTGTCCCGCGCGAGCATCGACGAGATCGTGACCGCGCGGGGCGACACGGTGCGGATCGACGCCGTGGGTGATTCGGCCATTGCGACCGTGCGGGGCGAACGGCTGCCGCTGGTTCGCCTGTCGGCGCTGCTCGGCCTGCCACAAACGGGGGAGCCGGGGACGCTGGCAATCGTCGGCACCCGCGATGGCAGCTACGCGCTTGGCATCGACGCGGTGCTGGACACGGAAGAGCTGGTCATCAAGCCGGCTGCGCCCGCCGTGATGGCAACCGGCCTTTATGCCGGGCAGTCGCTGCCTGACAGCGGCCTGCCGATGCTGCTGCTCGATGGCGCGGGGGTTGCGACGGTGGCGGGCCTGCGGTTCGACAGGGCGATAGGGGCCGACGAACAGGCAGACACCGAAGCCGCGATACCGGCTGTGCCGGCGCTGCTGTTCGAGGACCTCGATGGCCAGCGCCGCGCGGTCCCGCTCGCTGCCGTCGACCGGGTCGAAACGGTGGAAGCATCGTCGATCCGACATGTTGGTGGCAGGCTGAGGTTGTCGGCGGACGGCGTCATTGTTCCCCTTTATTCTGTCGCCACCCTGGAGGGCCGGGCGAGCCTGCCCGTTCTTCGTCTTACCGACCGTGAGACGGACGTCGCCTATGCCATCGCTGAGCCGCTCGACATCGTGGATCTGCCCACAACGATGGCCTGCGCCAATGGGGCCGGCACGATCGCGGGCGTGGTGCTGATCGGGGAAGAGCCGGTGGAAGTGCTCGACCCGCTGGCCCTGTTCGCACAGGCAGAGCCGGAGCCTGCCGATCCCGCCTTGTGCCTCCTGCACGACGACGGCACCGGCTGGATGGACCAGTTCCTGCGCCCGACGCTGGAGGCCGCCGGCTACCGCTGCGTTGCTGCTGCCCCGGCAGGGCAGCGCCCGGCAATCGCCCTCAGCTTGGCGAGCGGCGAGCGCGGGGCCGGAGCAAACGACCCTGGCGTGCCGGTGGTCAGGTTGCGGCGGGAGCGCGCCGCCGCGAGGGAAGATACGACGGTGTATCGCTACGACCGTGCCGCCCTGCTCGCAGCAATGGCAGACACGATCGCCACGCGGAGGATCGGCTGATGGAACTCTATCTGATCGCTCACATCGCGGGTCGGGGCGTTGCCATACCCACCGAGCAAGTCGATTCGGTGGTGGACCTTGGCGACGTGGTCGCGGTGCCATGCGCGGTTTCATCCGTGCGAGGCCTGTCGGCCCTGCGCAGCCGCGTGCTGACCGTGATCGATACCGGCACCGCGCTGGGGATCGAACCGATGCCGGACAGTTGTCGGCGCGCGGTGATCACTCGCATCGACGGCCATCACTATGCCGTGCTGGTCGACAGCCTGGACGATGTCGCGCGGTACGAGCCGCTTTCGCTGTCGTCCGGCCTTTCGCTCCAGCATGGCTGGGCGAGCGCTGGCAGGGGCCTGGTCGATCGTGACGGTGACCCGTTGCTAGTGCTCGACCTCGCAGCGCTGGTGCCCGGGACGCACAAGATTTCCGCAGCAGCGGCGTAGAGGTTCTTGATTCTTCTTGGGGCTTAACGCGCTGCTTACTCCTATGCGCGCAAGAAGAGCCCCAGTCAGTAGAAGGTGTTTCGATGAAGACGTGCCTGGTGGTCGATGATTCGAAGGTGATCCGCAAGGTCGCCCGCCACATCCTCGAAACGCTCAACTTCGCGGTCAGCGAAGCGGCGGACGGGCGTGAGGCGCTGGATCATTGCATGGCGACCCCGCCCGACGTGATCCTGCTCGATTGGAACATGCCGGTGATGAGCGGCATGGAGTTCCTTCGCGCGCTGCGTGAAAGCTCGATCGCGGACAAGCCCAAGGTGGTGTTCTGCACGACCGAGAACGGCATGGCCCATATCCGCGCAGCGATCGAAGCCGGCGCGGACGAATATGTCATGAAGCCGTTCGATCGCGACACGCTGGAGAGTAAGCTCCAGATTGTCGGCATGGCCTGATCCAGGCACGCCGGTGAGCGCCGCCACCCATGCAGCCGCATCGCGCGGCCCGGCCTCGCTGCCCGCCGGTGACGTCGGTTCGCGTCGGGTGCTGGTGGTGGACGATTCGGCAGTCGCACGGGCGGTGATAGCGCGCACCCTTGAAGCGAGCGGAAGGTTCGTGGTGGCAGGGTCAGTGGCCAACGCCACGGCTGCGCTGGAATTCCTCGCTCGTGAGCGCGTGGATGCAGTGTTGCTCGACATTCAGATGCCAGGCGTTGACGGGCTGACGGCGCTGCCCGACTTGCTCGCCGCAACCGATGCGCGCGTCCTGATCGTGTCAGCGGCGGCGGGGGAAGGGGCGGTAGCTACTGTCCAGGCGCTGGCCCTTGGCGCGGCGGACACGCTGGTGAAACCGAGCAGCGGCGACAGCAGCGCCCGCTTCGGCGAACAATTGCTCGAAAAGCTTGATCGATTGGGCCAGCCCGCGAATCCGGTGCTTCCATCGCCAGCTCCGGTGCCGGCTCCGCTCCGTCTTTCCGAACGTCTTGCCAGCGCGGCCCTGGCTGCGCGGGACAATTTCGATGTGATTGCGATCGGTGCCTCAACGGGCGGCATTCATGCGTTGAGCGGCATGTTGAGGGCGCTGCCGGCCAGCGTCACTCAGCCGATCCTGATAACTCAACATCTCCCCGCGTCGTTCATGCCCTATTTCGCAGCGCAACTGACGTTGATTGCCGGGCGGCCCTGTGAGGTGGCAGTGGACAGGCTGCGCATGCGTCCGGGTCGGATGATCGTGGCGCCCGGCGATGCGCACCTCCGCTGCGTTCGACTTGCCGATGGCGGCGGCGCCGTCCGCCTGTCGAGCGAGCTGGTGACGAGCGGCTGCCTTCCTTCGGTTGATCCCATGTTCGCGTCCGTGGCCTCGGCGTTCGAGTCGCGGGTCCTGGCGATCGTGCTGAGCGGCATGGGGCGCGACGGCGCGGAGGGCGCTCGAGTCGTTCATGCCGCGGGCGGCTGTGTTGTGGTGCAGGATCAGCCATCCTCTACCGTGTGGGGCATGCCGGGCGCAGTGGCGGCGCTGGGCCTGGCCGATGCGGTGTTGGCTCCCGAAGCGATTGGCCGGCTGCTGGCTGGTGGACGGAGGCCCTGATGGCCAGTCAAGCAACCCCGCAGGCGTCACCGCCCGCTTCGCCCCAGGCGATCGCCGTGCTCACGCGGCTGCTGGAGGCGCGCACGGGTCAGCAGCTCGCCTCCGCTCGCGCGTGGCGAATCGACACCGCCCTGCGGCCGTTGATGCGCCTGCGTGCGCTGGAAACACTCGACCAGCTCGTTCACCTGCTGCTCGGGGGACAGGAGGCTGCGTTGTCGGATCAAATCGTTGACGCGTTGGTCAACAACGAAACATCGTTCTTTCGTGAATCGCCCGTCTTCGATTCCGTTGTGGAAGCAACAACGGCGCTGGAAGGCGAGGGCCGTCGGGCGCGCGTGTGGTGCGCGGGCTGCTCGACAGGGCAGGAGCCGTTGTCGCTCGCCATGTTGTTCGCTGAGCGTCGCGACAAGACCGGGCGTGGCATGCCTGAGATCCTGGGCACCGACGTGTCGGAGGGCGTGATCCATCGCGCACGCCAGGGCCGCTACAGCCAGTTCGAGATTCAGCGCGGGCTGCCGATCCGACGCGCGGTGACGTGGTTCGATGGCGATGCATCGGGCGAGTGGATCGCCAAGCCCGAGCTGCTGCGCCATGTGGCTTATCGACCGCTGAACCTGATGGGCGAAGGCTGGCCGATCGGCCGCTTTGACGTGATCCTGTGCCGCAACGTGCTGTTGTACCTGTCGGCGGAGGCGAAGGCGCTGATGTTCACGAGGTTCGCGGAGGTGCTGCGTCCCGGGGGGCTGCTGGTTCTGGGCGCGGGTGAGACGGTGATCGGGCAGACCGACCGTTTCCAGCCGAGCGCGCGTGTTCGCGGCTTTTACGAACCCGTCGTCGGGGGCGGTCGCGCCGTCGCCTGACGGTTTACTTTGCGGCGCGGCTCGCCGATCAGAGCAGCATGACGATCATCGACACGCCCTCGCCCAATTGGGACGAGCGCTCGCTCCCGATCTCGATGATCGTGCTTCATTATACCGGCATGCCGGATGCCGCCGGGGCCCTTGCGCGACTATGCGATGCAGAGGCCAAGGTGTCGTGCCATTATCTGGTCGATGAAGACGCAAGGGTGCACCGCCTGGTGCCTGAGGACCGGCGCGCCTGGCATGCGGGCCGCAGCCATTGGCGTGAGATCGACGACGTCAACTCCGCCAGCATCGGCATCGAGATCGTAAATCCGGGGCACGAGTGGGGCTACCGCCCATTTCCGGCCGAGCAGATCGCCGCCGTGATCGAACTGGTCGGCGACATCAAGGATCGTCACGGCATCAGTCGCGGCAACGTGGTCGGCCATTCCGATGTAGCGCCCGGACGCAAGCGCGACCCGGGTGAGCTGTTCCCCTGGCATAGCCTGGCGCGGCTGCGGCTCGCGCTGCCTCGACCGACGCGCAACCTGATGGACCCGGAGTGGACGGAAGCGGGGTTCTGCCTGGCGCTGGAGCGGTTCGGCTATGACGTCAGTGACCGCATGGCCGCGATCATGGCATTCCAGCGCCGCTTTCGCCCCGAACTGATCGACGGGGAAATCGATGCAGAGTGCCGCATGATCCTTCTCGCGCTACTGCTTCCCAAGCCGCAGGGTGACGAGTAAGGCGAACCGGCCAGAGGGTCGGGCGGCCGCGTCATGTGCAAACATGCCGAGGAAAGTCCGGGCTCCACGGAACAACGGTGCCGGGTAACACCCGGCGGGGGCGGCCAGTAATGGGCGCCTTCAGGGACAGTGCCACAGAGAGCAGACAAGCGACGGTTTCGGCCACGCGAAAAGTGAAAGGGTGCGGCAAGAGCGCACCGCGGTGCTGGCAACAGCATCGGCACGGCAAACCCCACCGGGAGCAAGACCGAATAGGGGCGGCATGGGGCCTTGTGCCCCGGGGCGTGTTCCCGCTCGCCGCCCGGGTTGGTTGCTAGAGGCGGCGCGCAAGCGTCGTCGGAGAGGAATGGTCGCCCAGTCCCTTCGGGGATGGACAGAACCCGGCTTACAGACCCTTTGGCACCCCAAGCGAGGCGGCTAGCAATGCTAGCCGCCGTTGCGCACAGCGTACGCGCCGGGCCTGCCAGCCTGCCGCGCTTGCGGAGGCCGACGTCACGGGGCGTCCGTCATGACGGCCCACGACAGCCGTCACGCCCGCCAGAACGACACTTGGTACTTCCGCCCCGCATCAAACGCGCGTCATCATCCCGCTACCCCCTTTAGCTTGCACGGCTTTCACCCTACATCGCGGCGTTCATGGCACGACCGACCCGATCACAGGACTGGGGCTTTCCCCGTTGGCGCGGCTATGGCTCCGCCAGGGAAGCAAAGCCCGTGCGCCTGTGCGACCGCCATGGCTGCGAGCAGCCCGGCGATTGCCCCGCTCCCAAATCGCCCAACAATCCCGACCGCTGGTATTTTTGCCGGGACCACGCGGCCGAGTACAACAAGGGCTGGGATTATTTCGCTGGTTTGGACGCGGAGGAGGCGGCTTCGCGCGAACAGGCGGAGCGGCGCGGTGCTTCCGCTTTTGCCAGCGCCAACCATTATGCCTGGGGTGGTCCGGGCGACGGCACCCGCTCGCGCGACGAAATGCGCGCGCTTGAAGCGCTTGGCCTGGAGTCAGACGCTGACTTCGCGGGTGTGAAGGCGGCGTGGCGGCGGCTGGCCAAGGAAAATCATCCGGACGTGCGGCCCGGTGATGCCAGTGCCGCCACGAAGTTCCAGCAGGTGCAGGCGGCGTACGAAGTGCTGCGCGCGGCCGAGGAGGCTCGCGAAGCGCGCCCGGCCTGATGCGGCAGGTCCGATCGCACTGGACGGGCGCGGTGCTCGTCTGCGGAAAATGCTCGAAAAAATTGGGCGGCGGGTTTGGCAGGAAGGGCAGGACGCCGCTCGCCAAGGCGCTTCGCCGTGCGCTGGGACTGGGCAAGGGCCGAAAAGCCACGCTGGGCGTGGTGGAAACGCAGTGCCTGAAGCTTTGCCCAAAGCTAGCGGTCGCAATGGTCGACACGCGGCGGCCTGGCGACTGGATGATCGTCCCGGAAGGAGCGGCTGTCGAGGACGTCCTTGATGCGCTAACGAGCGCCCCTGTGGTTCATGAACATGGCGCCGCGCTAGAAACGCGGTCGTAGGCCCGCCGCGCGTTTGCGGAAGCGCAGCCGTTCCGACCTATTCAGGCTGCGTAACGGGCGGCGGTTTCGCGGATCAGCGCAATCATATTGGGAATGCCCTGCGTCCGGTTGGAGCTGAGCTGCGCCTTCAGGTCGAACGGGGCCAAAGCGCCTTCAATGTCGGTGGCCGTGATTTCCGCAGGCGATCGGTCCTGAACCGTCAGCAGGACCAGGGCGATGATCCCCTTGGTGATCGCAGCGTTGGAGTCGGCCAGGAAATGGAGCGTCCCGTCCTCACGCCGCATCGGATATACCCATACGGAGGCGGAGCATCCCCGTACCAGCGTCGCGTCTGTCTTGAGCGCTGGCGGCATCACTTCCAGCCCACGCCCCAGATCAATCAGCAACCGGTAGCGGTCGTCGCCGTCGAGAAAGTCATATTCTTCATGCAAGTCAGCGAGGGTCGCCATAGCGCCGCCGGTACAGTGCCCCCGCCGCCGCCGCAACCGCTGCAGGGCCGGGCGGCAAGGAACGGCGATAGGTCATAGCTCGACGCCCGCCGCGATCGCCTCCAGCTTTCGGATTCGCTCACGTAGATCGGCCATCTCGATCCGGGCGCCCGCACTTGCCGCGCCCGTGGCGCCGGCCGCCCCGGCATGGCTGTGGTCGAGCTCCTGCCGCTTCAGCTGCAGCCAGCCGCGCCAGCCGGCAAGCCCTGCCGCGGTAACCATGCCAAGCCCGGTGATGGAAGCGCTGGCGAGCACAAGGTAAGCATTGGTGTCCATGGTTCCGCCTCCTTCTCAGCGGTCGCGAAGGCGCTCGATCTCACGATCGAGGTCGACGCTGGAATGACTGTCGGTGATGACGCGCTCCAGTACCTGGATGCGCTCCCTCAGCTGTTGCACTTCGCCCTGCAGGCGCATGGAGTCGGCGTTGTCGATCCCCGTGCCCCGATGAATACGGTGGCGACCGCCCAGCACTTTCCCCATCGTCACGATCAGAACGATCATGACGACCATCGCATAAACGCTCATGGGATCTTTCCCTTTTCCGGTGTTCAGTTCAGCGGGCGGTCGTCGCGCAGCCGCTCAATCTCGTCAGCTACTGCAATGCCGCGGTCGGTCACGATCCGCTCCAGCACTCGCACCCGCTGTTCCAGCCGTTCGGTTTGAGCGGCATATTGTGCCGCCTTTTCAGCGGTTGCGACCGAGTTCATCTCCATCTGGCGCTCTTTCAGGGCCAGCCAAGGCTTCACCACCACGCCGCAAATGATCGCCACGATCGGGATGATGAGGGCGAAGATCGGGATCAGGAGTGGGCTCATCGAAATTCTCCTCAGTTGGCCTTGAGGCGAAGCGCCTCGATATCGCGGTCGAGCTGATGGCTGCTGTCCGTCACGATCCGCTCAACATTGGCGAGCCGGTCCTTGATCGACCCAAGCTCGGCGCGCAGTTGCGCGTTCTCCTGACTCAGCAGCTTCACGCGCTCCACCGTTTCCTCGTTCTTCTGCGGGTAGATCGCCTGCCCCCATGCCCCGTCCAGCGGATAACCGTTCTTGATCCGCAGCCAGGTGGTCAGCACCCAACCGCCGACCGAGATGCCAACGATGATGCAGATCAGGGGAAAGAAGCCCATGATGATCTGGTAGGTTTCATGTGACACGACAGTTCTCCTCAGTCGCGTAGCGCGTCAATCTCCCGGGCGGTGCGGGCGGCGGGATCTGTGGCGATCCGCTCCAGCACACGCAGCCTTTCTTCCAGTCGACCGACTTGGCCGTTCAGCCGCTCGTTCTCCTGCGTCAGCAGCGCGATCTTGCGGTCTTCCCCCAAGTCATTCCCGTCGCCCCGCGACCGGCGCCGACCGCGACCTTCGTCCAGCGGATAGCCGTGCTTGGCGCGAACCCAGGTGCGAAAGGCGTGGCTGGCGCTGACCGCACCCACAATCCCCACCGGCACCATCCAGCCCATGTCCATCGAAAACCCCCTTCGATTGCGTGTGTTGCCTCAGCGCAGGCTGTCGATCTCGCTCGCCAGCTGCGTGTTGCGGCTGGTGTAGAACGTCTCGATATCCGCCAGGCGCTTGTCGAGTTCGCGGAACTTGGAGCGGACCTCAGCCGTGGAGCGCTTGGGATTGGTCCGAACGCCCTGCCAGAACTTGGCATCCTCCGGCGTGTCGTACAGGCCGGTCGGCTTAGCGCTCGCCATCCAGGCGACCAGAAAATAGGCCAGGGGAACCCATGGCATACCCACGCCTGACACGGTGAGCAGGACCACTGCCACGCGGACCCACAGTACCTCGATCCCGGTGTAGTCGGCGATGCCGGCGCAAACACCCTTGAACTTCTCGTTCTGCTTATCGAGGTAGAACTTGGTACGGCTCCCGCTCATCTCAGTTCCTCCGATCGATCGAATAGTTGCGACTGGTATTCTCGATCTGCCAATCCGTGGTGGCGTTCGACAGACCGGGACGGAAATCGGGATTGTCGGCGGCGACGATCCGTTCAACCGTGGTCACCCGGTCCTCCAGGCGTCTGGCGAGGTTGTACATCTCGTCCAGCAGACGCTCGTCTTCCTCGGTGATCTTGGGCGCCTGCCGCCACTTGGTAACGTAATGCATGATTAGCCAGGGCAGCCCGATGAACAGGGTGACGATGGCGATAAAGGGGACAACAACGTCTTCCATCGCGTCAGCCCTCCCGCTTCATCATGCGGGCCTTGAGCGCTTCCAGCTCGGCATCCACCTTGTCGCTGGCGCGCAGCTCGGCGATCTCGTCGTCCAGGCTCTTGACCACGCCCAGGCCCATCGCGTCGGCGCGACCTTCTGCCTCGTCCACCCGGCGCTCCAGCACGTCGAACCGGCTAAAGGCCTCGTTGGTCTTGGCACCCGCATACATGTCACGCAGGCGGAAGCGGTTGGTTGCGCTTTCCAGACGGGTCTGGACGTTGGCCTGCTTGACCCGTGCTTCGCGCAGCTTGTTCTGCAGCTTGGCGATGTCTTCTTCATTGGCGCGCAGCGCGTCGTCCAGGACCGAGATCTCCGCCTTGAGCTGATCGCTCATGTCGACCGCCTTGCCCTTTTCGACCAGCGCTGCCTTGGCCAGGTCTTCGCGACCCTTTGACAGCGCGAGCTCTGCCTTTTCCGTCCAGCTTTCCTGCAGCGCATCAAGCTTGACGACGTGGCGGCGCATCTCCTTCTGGTCGGCAATGGTGCGGGCGGCCGAGGCGCGCACCTCCACCAGCGTTTCCTCCATCTCCAGGATGATCATGCGGATCATCTTGGCGGGATCCTCCGCCTTCTCCAGCAGGTCCGCCATGTTGGCGGCGATGATGTCTCGGGTGCGGGAAAAGATGCCCATGATTGCGGGAACTCCTGGAACAAGGTTCGCCGGCGGTGCGGCGCGCGGCATCACTTCTACCGCAGAATGAGCGGTCATGCGACTGACCGCGTGGTGGCGGCAGCATCGACCTGTGCCGGCCCCACAGCGCTCAACACACAGGCCGAGCTCATCAGAACGGTGCAGAAGACGGCGGCAAGCTGGCGGCGGAGGTTGGTGCTGAACATGGCGGAAACTCCTCGAAGCGTGTGAACCGGGCCGCCCATCGGCGGGATGCCACATGCTTTGCATCCACCGTGCCAATTCTAGTTTTCACGTGTTTACAGGCGCTTGGCGCTGGGCAAGTCGGGAGGGGCGGCTGACCTCTTGCCAAGTGTCGGGATTTTGCGCCAAGCCTTGGGTATCATGGAGCGCACTACTCAGGTCATTGGCCAGTCCGGCGCCTTTCTCGACGCCCTGGAGCGCGCGAGCAGGGCGGCTGCGCTCGACCGGCCGGTGCTGGTGATCGGGGAGCGCGGCACCGGCAAGGAATTGGTCGCGGAACGCCTGCATCGTCTGTCCCCTCGTTGGGACCAGCCGTTGGTGATCATGAATTGCGCCGCGCTGCCCGAGACACTGATCGAGGCGGAGCTGTTTGGGCATGAGGCGGGCGCCTTCACCGGCGCCACCAAGATGCGTGCGGGGCGGTTCGAGGAGGCGGACGGGGGCACGCTGTTCCTTGATGAGCTTGGCACCCTGTCGATGGGGGCGCAGGAACGCTTGCTGCGCGCGGTCGAATATGGGGAGGTGACCCGTATCGGCTCCTCACGGCCGCAGCGAGTCGACGTGCGCATCGTTGCTGCCACCAACGAACATTTGCCCGACCGGGTCGACGCCGGCAGCTTCCGTGCCGACCTGCTCGACCGGTTGTCGTTCGAGGTCGTGACGCTGCCACCGCTGCGGGCGCGCCGGTCCGATATCATGGTGCTTGCCGACCACTTCGGACGGCGGATGGCGGCGGAGCTTGGCTGGCGCGACTGGCCCGGATTCAGCGCCGCCGCGACTCAGGTGCTGACCGAGTATCGCTGGCCGGGCAACGTGCGTGAGCTGCGCAACGTTGTCGAACGCGCTGTGTACCGCTGGGATACGGAAGCTCCTGTCGACGTGATCGAGATCGACCCGTTCCAGTCGCCATACCGACCGACCAGCCCAGCGAGGGTATCGACGGCGCCACAAGCACCCGCATCCTCGCCGGAGCCCGCCTCTGCCGAGAGGTCACCGGCTGCTGGCAGTGACGATGACGTGGTCGCCGCTTGCGAGGCGGGGCCGTCCGACTTCAAGAGCCGGGTCGCGCGGTTTGAGCGGGAACTGCTCGCCCGCAGCCTGGCCGAGCATCGGTTCAACCAGCGTGCCGCGGCAGAGGCGCTGGGGCTGACCTATGACCAGCTGCGCCATGCCTTGCGCCGACACGATCTGATCAAGGCAACATAGATCGGCTCGCTTGCGTAACGATAAGGGAGCGCTAGGGCGGCTCGGGCGTTACCGCTCGCGACCTCGAAGGAGAGCCCCCATGGCGTTTGAACTGCCCCCGCTTCCCTATGACTATGATGCGCTGGAGCCGACGATCTCCAAGGAGATCATGACTCTTCACCATGACAAGCATCACAAGGCCTATACCGACAAGCTGAACGAGGGTGTCGAGAAGGACCAGAACCTCGCCGGCAAGTCGATCGAGGACATACTGAAGGTGATCTCCTCCCAGCCGCCGCTGGTCCGCAACAATGGCGGTGGTTACTGGAACCATGACTTCTTCTGGAAGTCGATGAAGAAGGGCGGCGGAAAGCCGTCCGGCAAGCTGGCCGAGGCGATCGATCGCGATTTCGGCGGCCTCGACAAGTTCAAGGAAGAGTTCAACGCCAAGGGCGTCGGCCAGTTCGGCTCCGGCTGGGCATGGCTGATCGCGGACCAGTCGGGCAAGCTCAAGGTCACCTCGACCCCCAATCAGGACAACCCCCTCATGGACGACGCGAAGGAGCCGGGCACCCCGCTGCTGGGCAACGACGTGTGGGAGCACGCCTATTATCTCGACTACAAGAACGACCGCGCCGCCTATCTGAAGGCGTGGTGGGATGTGGTCGACTGGGACACGGTCGGCCAGCGCTATGAGGCGTTAGGCGGCTGATCCCGACCTGTGCTCCCGCCTAAATGGGAGCACAGGATTGCCTACGCACTTACTCCGGCGGCAACTGACCGGTTGCCGCCGTTTCCTCATCCCCAAGCGTCAAACCGTTGCGCAGCAGCATCGGGATGTTCCCGAAGGCAAAGGCCAGGGTCGCGACCGTGCAGCCGGGGAACTTGAAGAGCACCCAGGCATCATAGCTGAGCGCGGCGCGCGCGATCTCATTAGCAATGGCAAGCGCGGCAAAAAACGCGGTCCAGTTGATCGTCAGCTTGCGCCAGCCAACCTCGCTCAGCCCCGGATAGGCGGTGCCGAGGAGTTGCTGAAGCAAGGGGCGCCCCGTCGCGAGGCCAAAGCCCAGCACCGCAGCCAGAATGGCATACACGAATGTCGGCTTCATCTGGATGAATCGTGGATCGTGGAAATAGACCGTGAGCCCACCGAACACGATCACCAGCACCGCGCTGATCCACAGCATCGGGGACACGTGGCGCAGCTTTACCAGCGACCAGACGACAGCCGCGATCGTCGCCAGCGTGAAGGCAGCCGTCGCGACGATCACCCGCGCGATCAACAGCGCCTCTACCCGAGTGAGCGCATCGAGCGAGGGCGTGAACCGCGCCACCAGCACCCGGCACCAATCGGCAGGGACGAGGAAGTTGACCGCGAAGAAGACAAGCAAGGGCCCGTAGTCGAGCGCGAGCCGCAGGCCGGGAGAGGGGGCTTTGATGGTGGTCATCAGCGGGCCTTAACGCTCGACATGACCGGCTTCGTTCCGGTCGCGTCGAGCAAGCTCTCGGTCGTGCCGGTAGGATGGTCGCTCACTTTGACACCCGCTCCACGCCTGCGATGATCCGGCTGACCTCTCGCGCGTCGAAAGGTCGTAGGTCCGTCATGCCTTCGCCGACGCCGATCGCATGGATCGGCAGGCCATAACGCTCAGCCGCCGCGACCAGGACGCCCCCGCGCGCGGTGCCATCGAGCTTGGTCATCACCAGCCCCGTGACACCCGCCACATCGCCGAACACCTCAATCTGGCTGAGCGCATTCTGCCCTGTCGTGGCGTCAAGCACGAGCACCACGTCATGCGGCGCTTCCGGGTTGAGCCGGCCGAGCACGCGGCGGATCTTGGCAAGCTCATCCATCAGCTCGCGCTTGTTCTGAAGGCGGCCAGCAGTGTCGACGATCAGCACGTCGATGCCGGTGGCCGTCGCCTGCTTGACCGCGTCCCAGACCACGCCCGCGGCGTCGCCCCCTTCGGGCCCGCGCACGATCGGCACGCCGACGCGATCGGCCCAGGTGGCAAGCTGGCCGATGGCGGCGGCGCGGAAGGTGTCGCCGGCGGCAAGCATGACGCCGTAGTCCTGTTCCATGAACAAGTGGGCGAGCTTGGCGATCGTGGTGGTCTTGCCCGACCCGTTCACGCCAATCACCAAGATTACCTGCGGCCGCGGGAAGGCATCGATCTCCAGCGGGCGGGCGACCTTGGCGAGTGCTTTCTCGACTTCCTCGGCCACCACCAGGCGGATGCCGAGCTCCTCCATGTCGCGCTCGAACGTCCCCTCGGCCAGGCGGGTGCGGATGTGGCCGGCCGTCTCCGGACCCAGGTCCGACGCGATCAGCGCCTCTTCGACCTCATCCAGGGTGCTCTCATCGAGTCTGGCGCCGCCCAGGCCGGCGAGATTGCCGATCAACCGGTCGGAGGTGCGCCGAAAGCCGCCGAGCAGCTTGTCATGCCAGGTTGGGGTAGTGCTCATGCGATGATGCCCGTCAGGTGGGTTGGGGTGGCGCCGGCGATGGTGACCTGCGCGATGGTGCCTGGCTCAAGGCTGTGGGACAGCCGCACCTCGGCGAAATGCTCTGCATGGCCGCGGTCGCCGGGTCGTTCGACCAGCATATCAGCGCGGCTGCCGATCAGGCCGGCAAGCCAATCAGCGCGCCGCCTCTCGGCAGCGTCGCGCAGCCTGCCTGCGCGCTCGCGACGGACCAGCGGGTCGACTTGCGGCATGCGGGCAGCCGGCGTGCCCGCACGCGGCGAGTAGGGAAAGATGTGAGCGTGGACGATGTCGCAGTCGTCGATCAACGCCAGGCTGTCGGCGAACATCGATTCGTCCTCGGTGGGGAAGCCGGCGATGATGTCCGCGCCGATCGCGATCCCGGGCCGTCGCGCCTTCAGGCGCTCGACCAGTGCCACCGCTTGCGCGCGTGAGTGGCGCCGCTTCATGCGCTTCAGGATCAGGTCGTTGCCGGCCTGAAGCGACAGATGGAGGTGCGGCATGACCCGCGGCTCCCCGGTCACCAGCTCCACCAGCCGTTCGTCCATCTCCACCGAATCGAGGGAGGACAGTCGTAGCCGGCGCAGCGCGGGCACGTGCACCAGCACCCGTTCGACAAGCGCGCCGAAGGTCGGACGGCCGGGCAGGTCGGTGCCCCAGCTTGTCACGTCCACGCCGGTCAGCACCACCTCTGCATGGCCGGCCTCAACCAGCGAGCGGACCCGTTCCACCACAGCGCCGGCTGGCAGAGAGCGGCTGGGGCCCCGACCGAAAGGGATGGCGCAAAAGGTGCAACGATGGTCGCAGCCATTCTGCACCTCCACGAACGCACGTGCGTGGCCGGTAAAGGCGGGCGCGGGCAGGGCGGTGTCGGCGCCCCAGCTTTCGGGCGCGAGTTTCAACGGGTTGGCGACGACCCGGTCGACCTCCGCCATGGCTGCAAAGCCGTCGGGATCGATGGTGGCGGCGCAGCCGGTCACCACCAGCTCCGCATCCGGCCGTGTGCGGCGCAGGCGGCGGATGGCGGCGCGGGTTTGCTTCACCGCCTCGTTCGTCACCGCGCAGCTGTTGACCACCGCAACGTCGCGCGTGTCGCTCCGGGCGCCGAGCAGCGCGCGGATCGTCTCGCTTTCGGCGATGTTGAGGCGGCAGCCGAGGCTGACCACCTCTGGCTGGACGGCGGGCGACATGGAGCGCGATCTAGGAGCGGCGGCGTTCGAAGTCCACGCACGCCCGTCCGCTTACCCCGCCAGCCGCTGTGGCCCTTGTGCGATGAGGCGCCGCTCCGCCAGCAGGCGGCGGACGTTGGCGGCGCTGACCGGCCGGCCAAAGTGATAGCCCTGGGCACGCGCGCAGCCCATGACCCGCAGCCGTTCCAGCGTGTCGGCGTCCTCCACGCCTTCTGCCGTGGTCGGCATGTTTAGGCTGTCGCCGAGCCGCGCGATCGCGCCTACAATGGCTGCGCTTTCCAGCTTTTCCGCAATCGAGCCGACAAAGCATTTGTCGATCTTGATCCGATCGAACGGCAGCGCGCGCAGATGGGCGAGGCTGGAATAGCCGGTGCCGAAATCGTCCAGGGCCAACCGGATGCCTTGATTCTTCAGGCTGACCGCGATCGACTGGGCCAACGCGAGATTGTCGAACAGCGCGCTTTCGGTGATCTCGATCTCCAGCCGCCGGGCCGGGAAGCCGGTTTCAAGCAGAAGCTTGATGATCTTCTGGGCGAGCCAGGCGTCCTTCAGCTGCCACGGCGATATATTGACCGCCAATACCAGATCCGGGTCCCAGTCGCGCGCGGCGATAAACGCCTGCCTCATCACCGACATCGACAGATCGGCGATCAGGCCGGTCTCTTCCGCGATCGGGATGAACTGGTCGGGCTCGATCAGTCCGCGTAGCGGGTGTTCCCAGCGGGCGAGCACCTCAAAGCCGGCGAGCGCGCCGGTCGCGAGGTCGATCTGCTGCTCGAAGTAAGGCACGATCTGCCCCTGCGGGATGGCGTTGCGCAGCCCCGTCTCGATCTCGTTCCGGGCCTGAATCGCACGCTCCATGGAACGGTCAAACCAGGCGTAACGGTTGCGTCCAGCCTTCTTGGCCGCATACATGGCGATGTCGGCCTCGCGCATCAACACGTCGACCGTGTCGCAATCCTGGTCGGACCGGGCGAGGCCGCAGGACGCGCTGATCGTCAGCAGGTGCCCGTCCACCGTGACCGCGCGCGACAGGCGGCGGACCAGCGCCTTGGCAACGCGCTCCACCGAATCGGGGTGTGCCGGGTCGAACAACATCGCACAGCCGAACTCGTCGCCGCCCAGCCGCGCCGTGAGCGCGTTGGCAGGAAGGACCTGCGCGATGTCATCGGCGACCTGTCGCAACAGCGCGTCGCCGATCCGGTGGCCGTGCATGTCGTTGACCGTCTTGAAGTCGTCGAGGTCGAGCATGAGCAGAGCAACCGCCTTGCCATGGTCTGCCGCGAGGGACACTAGCGCGGCACCCTGTTCGGCGAAGCTGTGCCGGTTAATGAGGCCGGTCAGCGGGTCGTGCGCCGCCAGCTTTTCCGCGCGTTGGCCGGCCGCCGCCAGGTCGCGGACCTCGTGCACTTTGTGGCGATACCCGCGCCAGGCGAGCAGGATGATCGCGATGTTGAGAAGCATGGCGACGAGCTGCATTTCGTCCACGGCGCCGCCATTGCCAGCCAGGCTGCGCAGGGCGGATCCCAGCACCGTGCTCCCGGTCCCGACGAACAGGATGATCGCCCCGCCGGTGATCGCACCGGTCACGTAATCCCCTTGCGGCAGCGGGGCCGCCTGTTCGAGCGGATCAGTGGACATCGTCATCGTCAAGCGCGTCTCCCAAAGCCTCGCTTGCCACGGCAGCAGTGTAGACGGCGTTAAGGCGCGGGTATGGCGGGAGCTTCCCTTGCATTTCGCCTGCCTGTCGCGTAGGAGCACACCCAAGTCCGTTGCAGGACGTGAAGATGAAGCATCCAAGGATGCACGCTGGCCGGCGAGGTTTCGCCCGCCGGCGTTTCTTGCGTTTAGCAACTTGTTGATGAGGTGTAGGCGATGTTTGACAGTCTGAGCGACCGGCTTGGCGGCGTCTTCGACCGCCTGCGCGGACGTGGCGCCCTGACCGAAGGCGATGTGCGGACCGCGATGCGCGAAGTTCGCGTGGCGCTGCTGGAAGCGGACGTGGCGCTGCCCGTCGCTCGCAAGTTCGTCGACGATGTTACCGAAAAAGCGATCGGCCACAACGTTCTGCGCTCGGTCACGCCGGGCCAGCAGGTCGTCAAGATCGTCAACGATGCGCTGGTCGAGATGCTGGGCGCGGACGCGTCGGAACTCGACCTGAACGTCTCGCCGCCTGCCATCGTGATGATGGTCGGTCTCCAGGGTTCGGGCAAGACCACCACCACCGCCAAGATCGCACGCCGGCTGAAGGGCCGTGACGGCAAAAAGGTCATGATGGCGTCGCTCGACGTCAATCGCCCGAATGCGCAGGAGCAGCTGGCGACGCTCGGCACGCAGGTCGAAGTGGCGACGCTGCCGATCATCCCGGGGCAGCAGCCGGTCGACATCGCGCGCCGCGCGCTTCAGGCCGCGAAGCTTCAGGGCTTTGACGTGCTGATGCTCGACACGGCGGGCCGTCTGCACGTCGACCAGGCGCTGATGGACGAGATGAAGGCCGTGGCCGACATCGCGCGTCCGCAGGAGATCCTGCTGGTCGTTGACAGCCTGACCGGCCAGGACGCGGTCAACGTCGCGCAGAACTTCTCCGACCAGGTGCCGCTGACGGGCGTGGTGCTGACCCGCATGGACGGCGATGCGCGCGGCGGCGCGGCGCTGTCGATGCGGGCTGTCACCGGCAAGCCGATCAAGTTCGCGGGAACGGGCGAGAAGCTCGACGCGCTGGAAGCCTTTCACCCGGCGCGTGTTGCCGGCCGCATCCTTGGCATGGGCGACGTCGTCAGCCTGGTCGAGCGCGCGGCGGAGTCGATCCAGCAGGAAGACGCCGAGCGCATGGCGTCGCGCATGGCCAAGGGTCAGTTCGACCTGAATGACCTGCGCAGCCAGTTGTCGCAGATGCGCCGCATGGGTGGCCTGGGCGCATTGGCCGGCATGATGCCCGGCATGAAGAAGGCGCAGGGCGCGCTGCAACAGGCTGGCGGCGACAAGGTGCTGACCCACATGGACGCCGTGATCAGCTCCATGACCGCGAAAGAACGCGCCAAGCCCGAGCTGATCAACGCCAAACGCAAGATCCGCATCGCCAAGGGCTCCGGCACCACGGTCCAGGAGGTCAACAAGCTGCTCAAGATGCATCAGGAAATGGCAACCGCCATGAAGCGCATCAAGAAGATGGGCGGGATCAAGGGCATGATGGCGATGCTGGGCAAGGGCGGCCTTGGCGGCCTGGGCAATGCGATCGGCGGCGCGGACATGGGCGAGGCGCTTACCAAGGCTGGCGGCGGCCTGCCTGGCTTGCCGGGCGGCGGCCTGCCGCCAGAGCTCGCCGCGCTGATGAACAAGAAGAAATAACTCTCAACCTACTCGAAACACGAAGGAAGATTACCAATGGCACTCAGCATTCGCTTGTCGCGTGGCGGCTCCAAGAAGCGTCCTTACTATCGCATCGTCGTTGCCGACGCGCGCAGCCCGCGTGACGGCAAGTTCATCGAGAAGATCGGCAACTACAACCCGCTGCTGGCCAAGGATTCGGATCAGCGCGTCCAGCTCGACGGCGAGCGTGCCAAGCACTGGCTGTCCGTCGGCGCCCAGCCGACCGATCGCGTTGCCCGCTTCCTGGACGCCGCTGGCGTTCGTGAGCGCGCGGAGCGCAGCAACCCCAAGAAGGGTGAGCCGGGCGAGAAGGCCAAGGAGCGCGCCGAGGAGCGTGCCGAGAAGCAGCGCGCCGCCGAGGAAGCTGCCGCAACTCCGGCGACCGAAGAAGCGGCCGCCGAGTAAGCTTCGGCTTTCGAAGCATCGGAATGCGGCAGTCATGCGTTGCCCCGGGGTAACCCGAGGAGATGCTGCATGACTGCCGACACCGACCGCCGCGATGACCAGCAAGACGCGACCAACCAGGGGGTCTCGACCACCGAGCCCGCCGAAGGAGCCGACGATGCCCCCACGGGTGACAGCGGCTCCCCCGAAGGTGTCATCACCGGTGAAACAGCCGACGAGCGCTGAGCCTGTGAGCGACGGCGAGCGCACGGTGACGCTGGCCGTCGTCACTGGTGCCCATGGCATCGGCGGCGAAGTGCGCCTGAAGCTGTTTACCGGTGACCTGTCGGGCTACCGGTCGTTCAACGGCGGCCGGCTGACGGTTAAGAGCCTGCGCGGAGAAATCGCCCGCTTTGCGGAGGTTGAAGACCGCACGGCCGCCGAGGCGTTGCGTGGAACAGAGCTGACCGTGTCGCGCGACACACTGCCCCCGTTGGAGGAGGGCGAGTATTATCACGCCGACCTGATTGGGCTTCCTGCGGTGACCCCGGACGGCGAGGCGCTGGGTCGTGTCGTGCTGGTCGAGAATTTCGGTGCAGGTGACGTGATCGAAATTGAGCGTCCGAACGGGCGACGGTTCATGATTCCGATGCGGCCCGAGGCGGTGCCGGAATGGGATGGCGAACGGCTGATCGTCAGCCACGCGTTCGCCGAGGGTTAGGTCGCCCGACCGACCAGTCAGACCGTACTCGTGTTTCGGTCAGCAGGGTTCGGGTGCGCTCCGCTCCAGCTTCTGTCCGACGAACGCGTAGGAGCGGCAGCTACCCCGGTGCTCCTGCGCTGGCGGAGCCACCGGGTACGACGCTGGGCCGTGCGGGTTAGCTGACGCCCTGACGCCGCGCGCCAGTGATCATCTTGCGGGCAATCTCCCGAACGGCTTCGTCATTCTTGCTGCCGTCCGTTGCCGGATCGCCAAGATGGTCCAGGCTTGTTTCCACAAAGTCGAGCAGGCCGGGGTGCTTGGATTCGACGTATTCGATCAGCTTGAACAGGACATGCTCGGCGGCGATTTCGCGGCGGCGGGTCTGGATCGTGCCGTCCTGGTTGGTCGTGTCGGTCATGATCTCTCCTTCAGCGCCATAACGGCGCGCGTTCGCCAAGTGTGTTGCGGATGGTTGTTGCGGCAACGCCGGCTTCGCCCATAGCGTGGCTGATCTGGTCGAGGCCCTTCACCACGTCGCCCGCGGCGAACAGGCCCGGGATGGTGGTGCGTTGGTGGTCGTCCACGTCCAGGCACCCTTCGTCCGTCGCCTTTGCGCCGGCTGCGACCGCGAGTTCGGAACGGATGTGCGAGCCCATGGCCGGGTAGACGCTGTTGAATGAGAGGCGACCGGCCGCGGTATCGAAGGCGATCCGGTCGCCCTCCAACGCCCAACCGCCACATGGGCCATCGATGCGGGTGATGCCGGCCTCGTCCAGCTTGGCGCGGCATGAGTCATCTAGCATGTGCTCGGCCTCTGGCGCGATCAGCGACACGTCCTTGGTGTAGCCGCGCAGGAACAGCGCCTCCCGCATGCCATGGTCGCCCGTTCCAATTACGCCTACGCGCTTGTCGGTTACTTCATAGCCGTCGCAGATGGGGCAGTAGCGTAACAGCCCGCGCGCGAGCCCCTCGTCATGGACGTCGTCGGGCATATCGGGGCGGAGGTTCACCACGCCGGTCGCGAGGAGGACGGTGCGGCCGCCGAACTCACGGTCGCCGGCAATCACCCGGAACTCCTGCCCGCTCCGCTCGATTGCCGTGACCTTCACCGTTTCCCGGACAGCGCCGTATTTCTCGGCCTGCTGGCGCATCAGGAGCAGCAGGTCGGTGCCCTTGATCCCCTCTGGATAACCCGCATGGTTGTGGGTGCACGGGATCAACGCGGCGCGGCTCGACCCGGAGTCGAACAGCCGGATGCGTAGGTGGAACCGCGCGAGGTAGATGGCGGCGGTGAGGCCCGCCGGCCCCGCGCCGATGATGATGCAGTCGTCGGTTTCGTTCATGCCAGCGAGCAAGCGCACATCCGGCGGCATCGTTCCTTGCCCGCCGGTTCGCGAGCGGCAATAGCGATCCGGATGTCCTTAATGTTACTCTTGCTCAGTCCCGTGCTGGTCACGTTGATCGGACGTCGGCTGGTCGACTTTCACCGTAAGTGGCCGCCGAGGGTCGTGGTTTTGATGGCGGCGGCCATACCGACGTTTGTTGCGGCCGTAGCGACGCAGGGCCTCGCCTTATTCCTCTCGCCGCTGATTGCCTTGTACGGCCTTTTGGCGGGCGGCTTCACCTACGCGGTGGTGAGGCCCCGATGACCTTTGCCGCGACCGTGTTGACCCTGTACCCCGAGATGTTTCCCGGGCCGCTCGGCGTATCGCTGGCGGGGCGGGCGTTGCGGGAGGAGCGCTGGTCGCTCGACGCGGTGCAGATCCGCGAGTTCGCGACGGACAAGCATCGCTCGGTCGATGATACGCCGGCAGGCGGCGGGGCTGGCATGGTGCTGCGCGCGGACGTGGTCGCGGCGGCGCTGGACAGTGTGGAAGGGCAGGGGCGCCCGGTACTCGCGATGACGCCGCGGGGCGCGCCGTTGACCCAGGCGCGGGTGCGCGAGCTGGCGGCGGGGCCGGGGGTCACGCTGTTGTGCGGCCGGTTCGAGGGGTTCGACCAGCGATTGTTCGAGGCACGGGCGATCGAGGAAGTCTCCATCGGCGACTATGTGCTTTCAGGCGGCGAGATGGCGGCGCTGGTGCTGCTGGATGCTTGCATTCGGCTGCTTCCCGGCGTAATGGGCGCGCCCACCAGCGGAGTCGAGGAAAGCTTCGAAAGCGGCCTTCTCGAATACCCGCATTATACCCGACCATATGAATGGGAAGGGCGCACGATCCCCGAAGTGCTGCGATCGGGGGATCATGCGAAGATCGCTGCCTGGCGTTTGCGTCAGGCGGAGATCGACACACGGCTAAGGCGGCCGGACCTTTGGGAGCGCCATGAGGGCGCTCGGGTCAGGTCGCCCTCTGGCGCGCGGCGCGAAAAGGACTGACGTTATGAACATCATCCAGCAGCTCGAAGCCGAGCAGATCGCCAAGCTGACCGGCCAGCGTGCGATCCCCGAATTTCGTCCTGGCGATACGCTGAAGGTCGGCGTGAAGGTCGTCGAAGGCGACCGTACCCGCGTACAGGCCTATGAAGGCGTGTGCATCGCGCGTTCGAACAAGGGCATGGGTTCCTCCTTCACCGTGCGCAAGATGAGCTTTGGTGAGGGCGTGGAGCGCGTTTTCCCGCTGTATTCGCCGAACATCGATTCGATCGACGTGGTCCGCAAGGGGGCCGTGCGTCGTGCCAAGCTGTACTATCTGCGTGGCCGCACCGGTAAGTCGGCGCGTATCGCCGAGCGTCGCGACAATCGTCCGGCCAAGGGCACCGCTGCCGCCGAGTAAGTCAGCGCTGTTTAGCCAAAACGAAAGGGCCGCTTTCCCGCAATGGAAAGCGGCCCTTTCTGCGTTTTGCGATGGCGCAAGGTTCGGATAGCGTTCCGGTCAACGGGGGAGTGGCCATGACCGACACCGCCTTGGGAACTGTCGCAGAGCCCGACGGCGCGCCGCGGCTGCTGAACCTGGATATCCTGCGCGGGATCGCGATCCTCGGCATCCTGTTCATGAACATCAACGACATGGGCGCGTCGATGAACGCGTCCTTTGGCGACTTCCGCCATATCGGCTGGGGCGCGGCTGACCAGGTCGCGTGGTGGGTCCGCGAAGTGGTCGCAAGCGGCACCGCGCGTGGCATGCTGGAAATGCTGTTCGGTGCGGGCATGGTCATCCTGACCGAGCGGCTGGTCGATGACGAGCGGCGCTGGGCGGCACTGAAGCGCTATTATTGGCGCAACGCCGTGCTGTTCGCGTTCGGCCTGATTCACATCTTTATCCTGCTGTGGCCGGGCGACATCCTGCACAGCTATGCGATCGCGGCGCTGGTCATCTTTCCCATGCGAAACCTGCGCCCGCGATTGCTGGTCGCGTTCGGACTGGCGATGAGCCTGTTGCAGCTGGCGGGCGGCGGGATGGGGTATGTCGACACCGGGCAGTCGATCGCTGCCTATCAGGCCGCGCAGGTCGCCCAGGCGGCGGGACGGCTCCTGACCGACGAGCAGAAGGCGGCGGTGAAGCTGCGTGCGGAGCGCACGGCGCGGCTGGCGAACAGCGCAAAGCAGGTCGCGACGGAGGACGCCCAGCGTTCGGGAACGGCAGGTCAATGGGTCCGCTGGCAATGGCACCAGGAGATGGCGATCCAAGGCAAGGGCATCGAGGTCTTCATCATTTGGGAAGCGGCGTCGTTGATGCTGATCGGGGCGGCGCTGTTCAAGCTGGGTGTGCTGCAAGGAAGCCTGTCGGCGAGGTGGTATGCGGCCGCGACCGTGACCGCCTATCTGTTCGGCTTTGCCATCCGGATCGCGTTGGCCGCGGAGTCGGTTGGCACCGGGGTCTTTCCCCATCTGACGCAGGCGCTCTACGAGCCGGGGCGCATTGCCATGACTCTGGGCCACATATTTCTGGTGAACTGGATGCTGGCGAGTGGGACCGGCGCCCGCGTGCTGGCCCCCTTTCGCGCGGTGGGGCAAACGGCGCTGAGCGTGTACATCGCGCAGACGGTGATTGCGCTGTGGGTGTTGTACCCGCCCTGGGGCCTGGCGCTTTACGGCCGATCGGGATGGGCGATGCTGATGCTGACGGCTGTGGCGATCAACATCGCGCTGGCGGTGGCGGCGAACTGGTGGGTCAAGCGGTACCGGATGGCACCGGTCGAGTGGGCCTGGCGGTCGCTGGTCGCGGGAAGGCGGCTGCCGTTCCGCCGCGGCGCTGCATTTGAAGCACCTGAAGCGGTCGCGATCGGGTAGCGCTTTTTCCTGTCCTACAGGCTGGATATTTGCCACGACACTGCCGTGCCCGACGTTTCCCTGAATGCCACGCGGCCGATGCCATCGATGGGCAGCGTGTCCCCTTCACGGTTCAACCCCTTTACCCACGCGGCGGCTGTCGCGACGGAGTTAGTTCATGCGATTGACCCTGCTTGCCCTTGCCCTGCTCGGAACCTCTGCCTTGGCCGCTGAGCCGCAGGTGACGGCCGCGAGCGAGCCGGCGCAGGCGAGCCCCGCGGTGCTGGCGCCCGTCGCCGCGAAGCCGGGCGACCTGACGCTGGAGCGGCTGTTCGCCAGTCCCGACCTGTCCGGGCAGCAGCCGCAAGCGCTGACCCTGTCGCCCGACGGCACGCTGCTGACCTCCATCCGCCCGCGCGCCGACGAGCGCAATCGCTACGACCTGTGGGCGTATGACACGCGGACCGGGCAGGAGCGGATGCTGGTCGACAGCAAGCGCGTCGGCAGCGGCGCCGAGCTGTCCGAGGCCGAGAAGATGCAGCGCGAGCGTGACCGTTCGCTGACCGGCAAGACGGGCATCGTCCAATATGACTGGTCGCCGGACG
The DNA here is from genome assembly GCF_014199305.1 of Sphingomonas aerophila. GTDB lineage: Bacteria > Pseudomonadota > Alphaproteobacteria > Sphingomonadales > Sphingomonadaceae > Sphingomonas > Sphingomonas aerophila. The sequence goes on along the minus strand of NZ_JACIJK010000006.1, from coordinate 123,558 downwards.
GCAAGTCGATCCTGGTGCCGCTGGACGGTGACCTGTACCTCGCCTCGCTCGACGGGCAGGTGCGGCGGCTGACCAGTACGCCCGGCGGCGAGCTGAACCCGGTGGTGAGCCCCAAGGGCGGCTTTGTCAGCTTTGTTCGGGACCAGAACCTGTTCGTGCAGCGGATCGCCGGGGGCGACGCCAAGGCCGTGACGACCGGCGGGCAGGGCACCATCCACTGGGGTGAAGCGGAGTTCGTCGCGCAGGAGGAAATGGATCGCCGCACGGGTTACTGGTGGAGCCCGGACGAGAAGCACATCGCGGTCGAGAAGTTCGACGAAGCGCCCGTGAAGATCTTCACCCGCGCCAGCATCGGCGCGGCGGGCACCAAGACGTACGAGCAGCGCTATCCGGCGGCGGGTACGCCCAACGTGCTGGTCGAGCTGTATGTCATGCGCCCGGACGGGTCGGGGCAGATAAAGGTCGACCTGGGCAGCAACCCGGACATCTACCTTGCCCGTGTCGACTGGACGCCGGACGGGTCGGCGTTGCTGGTGCAGCGGCAGAGCCGTGACCAGAAGCGGCTCGACATGCTGCGTGTCGATCCCGCGACGGGCAAGGCGACGATCCTGTTCAGCGAAAAGGCGGGCGCGAAGAGCTGGGTCGACCTGACCGATTCCTATGAGGCCATGGATGACGGCAGCCTGATCTGGCGATCGGCGCGGTCCGGGCATGGCCATCTGTACCGGTTCAAGGCGGGCAAGTGGACGGCCCTGACCCAGGGCGAGTGGGAAGTAACCGGGCTGGTCGGCATCGACCAGCCAAAGGGCCGCGTTTATTTCCTGGGCAACAAGGACGACGTGCTGGAGCAGCACCTGTATGCCGTCGACCTGGCACGCCCGAACAAGCTGACACGCCTGACCGAGGCAGGGTATTGGAATGGCGCGCGGATGGACAGGGCGGCGACCCGGCTGATCATCTCCCGCTCCAGCCCCACCCAGCCGTCGCAGGTGTTCCTGGCCGACCCCGACGGCAAGCGCACCGCGTGGGTGAACGAGAATGCGATCCGGGAGGGGCACCCATATTACCCCTACCTGTCCAGCCATCGCGAGACGAAGTTCGGCACCATCAAGGCTGCCGACGGCACCGACCTGCACTGGAAGATGATCACGCCAGCGCTGGAGCCGGGCAAGCGCTATCCGGTGTTCTTTGAGCATTATGGCGGCCCGACCAGCCAGACGGTGAGCCGCGCCTGGTCCAACCCGTTCCCGCAGTTCCTGGTCGACCAGGGCTATATCTTTTTCGAGATCGACAATCGCGGCACGCCCAATCGCGGGGTGGCGTTCAACAGCGCGGTCTATCACGCGATGGGCACGGTGGAGGTCGACGACCAGGTCGCCGGGGCCAATTACCTGAAAACGTTGCCGTTCGTGGACCCGACCAAGGTCGCGACCTATGGCTGGTCGTACGGCGGCTACATGACGCTGAAGATGCTGGAAAAGGCGCCGGGGGTGTTCGCCGCTGGCGTGTCGGGCGCGCCGGTAACCGACTGGCAGCTATATGACACGCATTATACGGAGCGGTATCTGGGCGATCCCAAGACCGATCCGCAGAGCTATGCCACCGCGAACGCGGTCCTGGATGCGCCCAAGATCAGCGACCCGTTGCTGTTGTTGCATGGCATGGCCGACGACAATGTGTTCCTGGACAACTCCACCGCCTTTGCGGCTGCGATGCAGGCGAACAACCGGCCGTTCGAGATGATGTTCTACCCAGGCAAGACGCACGCCGCGGCACGCGACATCCATGTCTGGACCACGATCCTGAACTTCCTGAACCGGGAGGTGCGCGACAAGCCGACGGTACAGGTCGCAGCGACATCAGCTCCCCGGCCCTAGGGTCGGGGCAGCGCACCGCGACCCGCTACCGGAGAGGCTGCTTCAGCAGGCGAGGGCAGGGAGCCGCGAGCGAGGCTGGTCGGGTCGGGGGTGAGGGCGGACACCGGAACAGACTTCGTACCCGGCCGGTCCACCCCTTGCCGCGCACGAATAGGATGGAGCGCTCGTCGACCTTGGTGCGCTCCGGTGCGATCGAGGGAGGACCGCGACGCGGAAGCCCCTCGCCCTATTTCAGGAACAGGTCCCACATCCTGTCCACAAGCTGCTGGGCGGTCCGCCTGTCGAAAAAGTGGCCGCTCCGTTCCAGTTTGACGACGTCGAGGTCGGGTATGTCGCGAGCAATCGAGGCAATACCCGCATTCCCGGTTCGGTCATCATTCTCTCCAAAGGCCAGCATCTTCTTGAGCCCCCTTGTCCGAGCGAGATAGCTTTCCAGGTTCCGCCGCCGGGCGGTTTCAGGAAAGAAGCCCCGGAGGAGATCAAGGCCCGGGACAGTCGCCAATCTGCCGTCCGACCAAAGGTCATGAGGGCTTTCGAGCAACCGGATTCGCGGACTGGCGGGCACCTGTTCGTGGCGCGCGGAGAACAGGTGGTTGAAGTTCCCGACCGCCTCATTGGCGCTGAACACCAAGGGCATTACCATCGCCAGCCCGTCGATCACGGGGGCAGCGGGGAGATCGCCGGCAGCCTTGGCGCTGATTAGCCCTCCCAGGCTTTCACCGAGAAGGACGATCTTGCCCCGCGGATGGAGTTGACGCAGCCTGGTTGCGTAAGACCCGACTTGGAAGGAGGCGTTGTCGAGATCGGGACGCGGAAAACTCGACCCATGGCGGGTGCCTGTGTAGCCGAGCCTCACGACGAACACGCCCCTCTCCACCAGAAAGAGCGGCAGGTCATCGTTCAGGCCAGGCGAAATGTCCGAGCCGGGGCCGCCGATGACGTCGATGACGATCCGCCTCGGAGTGGAAGGAGCGAGGTCCCGGCCGTCATAGAAGGCGACGATCGGTAGCCTGGAACCCGCTATCGTGACCGAGCCCGAAAACACGGTGACATCGGGTGCTTTGCTGACCTTCCATGTAGCGCAGTCGATTTCTGGATTGCCGACCATGGTGACAGCGCCACTTGGCTCTCCATTGGCATATGATCTCGAATATCGGCAGGGGTTGAGGCCGAGTAGCGCCACCGCAGGATCGAGTGACTTGACGAGCAATGGTGCTGCATTCGACCTGTCGTTCGCTACGCTAACCCCTGAAGGAATGTGAGGGATCGTCACGGAAAGCGGCGGCGGTGGGATTTGAGCCGGCACTGCGACGCTCATGGACGACGCGAAGGCGGTCACACCCGCGGTTATTCTGCTGACCATGCCTGCTCCGTCGACCGGCGTCCCCGACGAGACGCCATGTTCTTGGAGGAGGGGGGTGCGGGCGTAAATGGGCAGCTGCTGCCCTTTCGCCTGTGCGGGATAGCCAACCTATGACTCACTCCATGACAAAGGCGTTGCCCTGGGAGGCGCAATGCCCTTTAGACCCGTGCCGACGACGGAGGGCGAAATGGGTTATCGGGTGGTGGTCGCGGGCGCGACGGGGAATGTCGGGCGCGAGATGGTCAACATCCTCGCCGAGCGTCAGTTTCCGGCTGATGAGATCGCGGTGCTGGCGTCGAGCCGCAGCCAGGGCGACCAGATCGAGTATGGCGACACCGGTCGCATGCTCAAGGTGCAGAATATCGAGCATTTCGACCCGACCGGGTGGGACATGGCGCTATTCGCGATCGGATCCGAGGCGACGCGGGTCTATGCGCCGAAGTTCGCGGCGGCGGGCTGCACTGTGATCGACAATTCCTCCCTGTATCGCATGGACCCGGACGTGCCGCTGGTCGTGCCGGAAGTGAACGCGGAGGCGATCGACGGCTATACGGCCAAGAACATCATCGCCAACCCGAACTGCTCAACGGCGCAGATGGTGGTCGCGCTGAAGCCGTTGCACGATGCCGCGACGATCAAGCGCGTGGTGGTGGCGACGTATCAGTCGGTGTCGGGCGCGGGCAAGAGTGGCATGGACGAGCTGTTCGAGCAGAGCCGCAACATCTTTGTCGGCGATCCCGCGACGCCTCACAAATTCACCAAGCAGATCGCCTTCAACGTGATCCCGCACATCGACAGCTTTCTGGACGACGGTTCGACCAAGGAAGAATGGAAGATGGTGGTCGAAACCAAGAAGATCCTCGACCCCAAGATCAAGATCACCGCGACCTGCGTCCGCGTGCCCGTGTTCGTCGGTCATTCCGAGGCGATCAACCTGGAGTTCGCGGACGAGATCAGTGCCGAAGACGCGCGCCGCATCCTGCGCGAGGCGCCGGGCGTGATGCTGATCGATAAGCAGGAGGATGGCGGCTACATCACCCCGATCGAGGCCGCGGGCGACGACGCGACTTATGTCAGCCGCGTACGCGAGGACCCGACGGTCGAGAACGGGCTGTCGCTGTGGTGCGTGTCGGACAATCTGCGCAAGGGTGCGGCGTTGAACGCGGTGCAGATCGCGGAACTGCTCGGCCGGCGCCACCTGCGGCGTGGCAACGAGGCGGTGCTGGCGGGCGAGTCCAACGTCGCGATCGAGGCTGAGGACGACGACGAGGATTGAGCCGCATGCCCAACCCCGCGCCGATCACCTGTTCGTTAGAGGTGACAGGCGCGGGGCCGGGGCGGTTCAGTGGCCCATGGCGTCGGCGCTCGCCTTTACCGGGCCCTTTGGCCGCTTGAGCAACAGGCCGAGCGGCAGGGCACCGGCGGTCAGGATCATCATCAGCTTGAAGTTGTCGATATAGGCGATCATCGCCGCCTGCTGGTTGACGATCGCATCGGCCATGGCGAGCACGCTGGAACTGGTGGAGCCGGTCAGGGACGCGACGATCGGGTCGGCGGTGGTGAGGCCCGCCGCGGGGATGTGAGCGCCCAGCACCTCATGGTTCGTCTGAAGGTTGCGGGCGAGCAGCACCGTCACCACGGAGATGCCGACCGAACCGCCGATGTTTCGCGACAGGTTCATCAGCGACGTGCCCTCCGTCCGCTTTGACGGCGATAGCGTCCCGAACGCCATGATATTGAGCGGGATGAAGATCAGGCCAAGGCCGATGCCCTGGACAACGCCGGTCCAGATAAAGGGCCAGCTATCCATGCCAAGCGTCCAGCCGGTCATTTCATAAAGAGACCAGGCGGCGATGCTGAGACCCGACATGACCAGGATGCGCGGGTCCACGCCCTTGGCCATCAGGCGGCCGGCAAAGGCCATGCTGACCACGATCCCGACGCCGCGCGGCATCATCAGGATGCCGGTGGTGAGCACGGGATAGCCATACAGGTTCTGCAACATCGGCGGCAGCAGCGCGAGCGTTGCGGTCATCAACACGCCGATGACCAGCATGAAGCTGACGCCGGTCATCAGGTTGCGATCCTTGAACAAGGAGCGTTCGAACATCGGTTCCTTGGCGGTGAACAGGTGGACAATGAACATCCACGCTGCGGCGGCGGCGATCATCGCCTCGATCCGCACTTCCCAGCTTGAGAACCAGTCCTCCGTCTGGCCGCGGTCGAGCATCAGCTGGAACACGCTGATCGCGACGGCGAGCGTTGCGAAGCCGAACAGGTCGAAGCGGCGACGGATCACCTGGCGCGAGGGGAGCAGCGCCCACAGGATCGCATAACAGGCGATGCCGACCGGCACGTTGACGAAGAAGCACCAGCGCCAGTCGTAATTGTCGGTCAGCCAGCCGCCGATCACCGGGCCCAGGATCGGGCCGACCATGACACCCATGCCCCAGATCGACATGGCGCTGGCCTGTTTCGATTTGGGGTTGATGTCCATCATCACGGTCTGGCTGAGCGGGTTCATGAACGCCGCGGCCACGCCCTGAAGCAAGCGAAAGGCGACCATGGAGGGCAGGTTGGTCGCAAGCCCGCACGCCATTGAGGACAGCACGAAGCCGACAACGGACCACAGGAACAGACGCCGGCTGCCGAGCCGATCGGACAGCCAGCCGGTCAGCGGGATCGCGACGGCGGAAGCGACGATGTAGCTGGTCAGGACCCAGGTGATCGTGTCGGCCGTCGCGCTGAGCGCCGCCTGCATGTGCGGCAGCGCGACGTTGGCGATGGTGGAATCGAGGATCTGCATGACCGTCGCCGCCATGACGCCAATGGTCAGCAGCGGGCGGTTGCTGGTGTGGAGCGCAGGCTGGTCCTCCACCGGGGCAGGCGGAGGCGTGGTCGCGGACGCGCCGGCAGGCAGGGCGGCGCTGGCCATCAGCGGGCCGAGCGCACGTCGACCCGTACGTCGGCGGACTGGCCGGCAATCAGCTGGCGCGGGCTCTTTTCGTCGATCGCGACGCGAACGGGGACGCGCTGGGTCACCTTGACCCAGTTGCCGGTCGCATTCTGCGCGGGAAGGACGGAGAACTCGCTGCCCGTGCCAGCGCCGATCGACTGGACATGGCCACGAAGCTTCAGGCCGGGATAGGCATCGAAGCTGACCTCCGCCGGCTGGCCGACGCGCATGTGGTTGAGGTCGGTTTCCTTGAAGTTCGCCTCCACCCAGGAACGGCCATTGGCGACGATGCTGACCGCGGGCAGGCCGGTCACCATCATGGCGCCGACCTGTAGCCGGTCGGACTGGCTGATGGTGCCGTTCACCGGCGCACGGACCGCGGTGCGGCCGAGATCCAGGCTGGCGCGATCACGCTGGACCTGGGCGGCGGCGATGGCGGGGTTGGCGCCGGGCACGGCCGATCCGGTGGCGAGCTTGGCGCGAGCCTCGGCCGCGTTGGACGTCGCGTTGGCGAGCTGCGCGCGGGCTTGTTCAAGCGCGTGCTGCGACTGCTCCAACCGTGCGCGGGTGGTGAAGCCCTGGCGCATCAGTTCCGACTGGCGCTGATAGTCCTGCTGGGCGTTGACGATGGCGTCGCGCGCGGCCTGGATGTCCGCGCCAGTGCCCGCGAAATCCGCGCGCAGCGAGGTCAACGCGACCTGCGCGCTCGCGATGGCCGCGTTCGCCTGGCTGACGGCGATCCGGTAGGGTTCAGGGTCGATGCGGAACAGAAGGTCACCGGCGTGGACCGGCTGGTTCTCCCGGACGGCGACCTGGACAACGCGGCCGGCAACGTCGGACGACACCGAAACCTTGTCCTGCTGGACATAAGCATTGTCGGTGGAGACGAACTGGCCCCCCGTCAGCCAAAGATAGCCGCCGCCACCCGCGATGGCGATCGGCACGCTGACGAGGAGGAGAGGGCGCAGCCAACGACGCTTGTGTGCCGGTTCGGCCGGGGCCGCGTCGATTACGGGCGTTGCGGCGGCGGGTGCTGCCTCTGCCGCGATTGGATCGCCGACCGGCTCGGCGGAATGGCGCAGGTCGCGCTGGGGATCTGCGTCAGCCATGGGCCGTGTCCTTCAGGTCCGAAGAATGGAGATTGGTGCGGATGCGGGAGAGAGCGTCGACCATCGCCGCCTGTTCCGCCGGAGTGAGAACCGAGAGCGCGTCGCCGATCACGTCGTCGGCAAGCGCGCGAAGCTGGTCGATCAGCGGGCGCGATCTGTCGGTCAGGAAGATCTTCCACGCGCGGCGATCGGCGGGATCGCGGCGACGTTCGACATGGCCAGCTTCTTCCAACCGGTCGATCATGCGGCACAGGGTGATGGGCTCAACCTCCAGCAGGTCGGCAAGCCCGCCCTGGTTAATGCCCTCATGCCGCTTCAGCGCGGTGAGCGCCTTCCACTGGGCGCGGGTGATGCCGATCGCGCGCGCTCGCGCGTCGAACTCACGCCGCATCAGGCGCGACACGTCGCTGAGAAGAAAGCCGATGTCGTACCCCTGCACACGGCCGATATAGTAAGCATGCTTATGTGTTGGAAGAGCTGTCCCATACCGGTTTTGCAATCAAGCGTGCAAGCGCGTTAACTGGAGCAAACAGGAGAGCGACCATGGCGAGGTTGGCGATGGGCGGCTGCCAGTGTGGGCGGGTGCGGTACGAAGCGGAGCTGGAAACGGACGACGCGTATCTGTGCCATTGCCGAATGTGCCAGCGCGCGACGGGCGGCGTGTCCATTGCGTTCGTCGGCGTCGATCGCGACCGGGTCACCTGGACTACGCAAGAGCCCGATCGTTATCGATCGTCTCCGATCGCGCATCGCGGGTTCTGCTCGGCTTGCGGGACGCCGCTGACGTTCGAGTTTTCGGACGATGAGGCGAAGGGCCTGGACCTGACGGTCGGCAGTTTCGATGACCCGGCGCCATTTCGCCCGACGCATCATTTCGCGATCGAGAGCCGGCACGAGGCGTGGCTCGACACGCGTGACCTGCCCGGCATACGGAGCGAGGAGAACCCCTCCACCCGCGATCGCTGGATCAAAGCAATTGGCCACCTTCCCGACTGAACCGCAGTTCTTCAACAGCTTCGACGGCGTGCGCCTGGCATGGCGCGAGATTGGGGAGGGGCGTCCGGTCGTCCTGATCCACGGATATTTCTCCACCACCGAAGTGAACTGGATCAAGTACGGCCATGCCGCCGCCGTCGCCGCGCGCGGTTTTCGGGTCATCATGCCGGACCTGCGCGGGCACGGCTTTAGCGACCGGCCGCATGACGCGGCGAGCTATCCGCCCGATGCCCTTATGCGGGACGGGCTGGCGCTGGTCGAGCATCTGGGCCTGACCGACTATGACCTGGGCGGCTATTCGCTGGGCGCGCGGACGACGGTGCGGATGCTGGCGAACGGTGCGGCGCCGCGCCGGGTCGTGCTGACGGGTATGGGACTGACCGGCATCGTGTCCACCACCGGGCGAGGCGAGTATTTCCGGCGCGTGCTGACCAACCTAGGCTCGTTCGAGCGGGGCACGCCGGAATGGCTGACGGAGGCTTTCCTCAAGACCACGCAGGGCGATCCACAGGCGTTGCTGCGGGTGCTGGACACGTTCGTGGACACGCCGCGGGACGCGTTGACGGCGATCGACCGGCCAGTCCTGGTCGCGTGCGGCGTCGATGACGACGACAATGGTTCGGCGCGCGAGCTGGCCGAGGCGTTGCGCGGCCAATATCTCGAGGTGCCCGGCAACCATATGAGCGCGGTCACCAAGCCGGAGCTGGGCCGCGCCATTGCCGAATTCCTGGCCGCTTGACCGCCGCCCCACCTGTTCGGCACAACCCGCTGTATTCGCTTATCAAGGACCATCGATGATCCGTTCCGCCATTTCCCTGGCAGCGCTGGCCGGCGCGATTGCCGCTTTGCCTGCCGCCGGGCAGACGACCGCTTCCGCGCCCGCAGCAACCCCCGCCCAGGCCGATGCCTTTGTCGCAAAGGCGGAGGCTGAGCAGGCAAAGGCTTCGCTGGACGCGAGCCGCATCGCGTGGGTCAACGCCACCTTTATCACCGACGATACGGACGCGCTCGCCGCGGCGGCGAATGCGAAGATCACGACCATGCAGGTGGAACAGGCGCTGGAGGCGGCCAAGTTCCAGTCCGTGTCCGGCCTGTCGGGCGATACCAAGCGCAAGCTGGACCTGCTGCGCGGCGGCATCACCAACCCCGCGCCGACCCGGGCGGGTGCTGCGGACGAGCTGGCGACGCTGAGCACGCGCATGTCGTCCACCTACGGCAAGGGCAAGGGAACGCTGGAGGGCAAGGCAATCAACGGATCGGACATCGAGGCGGCAATGGGCGAGGTGCGCGACCCCGCCAAGCTGCAGGAGATGTGGACCAGCTGGAACGACAATGTCGGCGCACCGATGCGGGGCGATTACCAGAAGGCGATGGCGCTGGAGAATGAAGGCGCCAAGCAGCTGGGCTATGCGGACCTGGGCGCGATGTGGCGGTCGGGCTATGACATGAGCCCGGAGCAGTTCGAGGCGCTGACCGACAAGATCTGGACGGAAGTCGAGCCGCTGTACAAGTCGCTCCACACGTATGTCCGCTGGAAGCTGAACGAGAAATATGGCGATGCGGTGCAGGCCAAGACGGGGCCGATCCGTTCCGACCTGCTCGGCAATATGTGGGCCCAGGAATGGGGCAACATCTATGACGTCGTCGCGCCGGCGGGCTCGGGCTCGATCGGTTATGACACGGGCGAGCTGCTGAAGGCCAAGGGTTATGACCCGACCAAGATGGTCCGGCAGGGGGAGGGCTTCTATTCCTCGCTGGGCTTTGCGCCGCTGCCCGAGACGTTCTGGCAGCGTTCGCAGATCGTGAAGCCTGCAGACCGCGAGGTCATCTGCCACGCGTCGGCCTGGGACATCGACAGCCAGGACGACATTCGCATCAAGATGTGCACCAAGGTGAATGCCGACGATTTCGTCACCATCCACCACGAGCTTGGCCACAATTACTACCAGCGCGCCTACAAGGCGCAGCCGTTCCTGTACAAGAACGGCGCGAATGACGGCTTCCACGAAGCTATCGGCGACACAATCGCGCTGTCGATCACGCCTGAATACCTGGTGCAGATCGGGTTGCTCGACCGTTCGGCAGTGCCCGGGTCAGACAAGGACATCGGCCTGCTGCTGCGCCAGGCGATGGACAAGGTGGCGTTCCTGCCGTTCGGCCTTCTGGTCGACAAATGGCGCTGGGGCGTGTCGTCGGGCGAGATCAAGCCGGGCGGCTATCAGGCCGGCTGGGATGCGCTGCGGCTGAAGTACCAGGGGATCAAGCCCCCGGTCGCGCGCGACGAAACGCGCTTCGATGCAGGCGCCAAGTACCACATCCCAGGGGGCACACCGTACATGCGTTATTTCCTGGCGCGGGTGCTGCAGTTCCAGTTCTATGAGGCGGCGTGCCGTCAGGCGGGCTGGAAGGGGCCGCTGCACCGTTGTTCCTTCTACGGCAACAAGGCGGTCGGGCAGAAGCTGAACGCAATGCTGGAGATGGGTCAGTCGAAGCCCTGGCCGGACGCACTGCAGGTGTTCACGGGCAGCCGCGAGATGTCGGGCCGCGCGCTTGTCGCGTATTTCGCGCCGCTGAAGAAGTGGCTGGACCAGCAGAACAAGGGCAAGCCGACCGGCTGGTGAACACGGCGGGAGCGTTGCTTCCGCGATGGTGGCGTAGGACGCCCTGCACCTCGGCTTAGTGCCGGGGCGGGGGTGTTCTGGCCGCGATCGGATCGGGACAAGGCGGAAGGCGTCGGACTTGGCGTAAGCGGTAAGCCGGCGCATTAGACTGGATCAGGGGCAGCGCGACGTTGACCGACGCTGCCCCTGATCGGTCAGGGCCACAAAGGGCCGAGCCTGAATTCAGGCGTTGGGGACGGTGTTCTCATCAGCGATGCCAGCTTCGAACGACTTGGACGAGTCCGTACCGTCCGGCTGGTGCGCGCCGGCGTTGGCCTTGGGCGGCGTGCTCGCGTCACCCTTGGCGCTGCTCGACCGGAGGGACAGCAGCGCTGCTGCCGTTGCGCCCGCTACGGCGAGGCCGCCGGCAATGGCCGCTGCGCCCCAAGTGCCGCCGACCTTGTCCGTCGCCTTGGCGAGCGTCGACTTTTGCGCTGCCTTCTTGCCCTTGGCCGTGGAGCGCGGAGTGGCCCGCTTTGAAGAACGCGGCTTCACTGCGGCGACCGCCGTGGCCGCCTTGCGAGCGGTGCCGGTGACCGTGTCGCCTGCCTTAGTCGCCGTGCGGGACGCTGCGGCGCGCACCGACTTCGCGGCCGTTGCGGCGCCGTCCTCTACTGTTGCGACGATGCCTTCATCCTTGGGCACGCGCTTGACGGGCGTGCGACGGGTGGTGGCGCGCTTGGGCGCGGGAGCGTCGGCACCGGCAGTGGCCTTGCGAGGGCCCCGGCGGCGCGGTGCCGGCTTCGGAGCTTCGGCGGCCGGGGTTTCGGGCGTGTCTGAGTTGTCGGCCATGTCGTGCTCCCTGGCGAATTGATTCGCTTGCGTAACGCGCTTGTGCCGGATCGGCTCCCAATCAGCGGAAGGGGGGCTCATCGAACGCGCGCAGCTTTCGCGAGTGCAGCGTCGCGCCCTCTCGCCGAAGCTGTTCGCACGCTTCGATGCCGATCCGCATGTGTTCGCTGATCGCGCGTTCGTAGAAGCGGTTAGCCTGGCCGGGGAGCTTCAACTCGCCATGCAGGGGCTTGTCCGACACGCACAATAAGGTGCCGTAGGGGACGCGGAAGCGATAACCCTGCGCGGCGATCGTGGCGGACTCCATGTCGATGCCCACCGCGCGGCTGAGCGAAAACCGCAGCGCCGATTGCGAATAGCGCAGTTCCCAGTTGCGGTCGTCGGTGGTGACAATGGTGCCCGTGCGCAGGCGGCGCTTCAGCTCCTCGCCGGACTGGCCGGACACGATCTCTGCGGCGCGAGCCATCGCTACCTGTACTTCGGCGATGGCCGGCACCGGGATTTCGGGCGGCAGCACGTCGTCGAGGACGTGATCGTCGCGCAGGTACGCATGCGCGAGAACATAGTCGCCGATCCGCTGCGAGGGGCGAAGACCGCCGCAGTGGCCGATCATCAACCACGCCTCTGGCCGGATCACGGCGAGATGGTCGCAGATCGTCTTCGCATTCGACGGGCCGACGCCGATGTTCACCAGCGTGATGCCCGTCCGGTCGGGCGCCATCAGATGATAGGCTGGCATCTGGTGCCGCCGCCACGCGCTGTCGGTGACGACGCGGTCGGGATCGTCGCCGGCGTGCATCAGAACGCCGCCAGCACCCGAGACGGCGGTGAAACGGCTACCCTCGCCTAGCTGCCCGACGGCCCAGCGAACAAACTCGTCGACGTAGCGATGGTAGTTAGTGAACAGCACGAACCGCTGCGTGTGCTCGGCAGGCGTGCCGGTGTAGTGACGCAGCCGCGCCAGGCTGAAATCCGTCCGCAGGGCATCGAACAGGGCCAGTGGGCGTGACGGGTCGGGTGACTGCCAGCGGCCATCGGCGATCTCATCGCCGATATGGGCGAGTTCGGTCGCCGGAAAAAAGCGGGCGAGCTCTGCCGCGGAGACCGCATCGAGGCTGAGTGCGTGGCCCGGATCGAGGACGTAGGGGAAGGGGATCTCCTGACGCCCGGGGACCGCCTGAACCTCTACGTCATAATCCTCAATCAGCAGGGTCAGCTGTTCGGTCAGGTAATCCGCGAACAGGCCCGGCTTGGTCACCGAAATGCGGTAGGTACCGGGTGTGCTGAGCCGGCCAAAGGAGCGCGGGGGAACCGGGCGGTCTTCGGCACCGCCGCGATAGGTCAGCGCAATTTCAGGGTAGGCGAAGCTGCCGTCGTGGCGCGCCTGCGGATCGGGTCGGCGCCCTTCGGTCACATACGCTGTCAGGGCGCTTTGCAGCCGCTCCACGGAAGCACAATAGAGGCGGTCGAGTTCGGAGACGATCTGGGCAGCGCGTGTCATCGGGCAGTGTTTAGCCCGATCCGACGCCCGAGCAAGCCGCGTGTTTGTCGGCCCAAATGCCGATTTTCTCGCCCCTGGGCTGGCCTGGGGCGAGAAGAAAAGGCTCAGATGTGTTCCAGCAGATAGTCGGCCGAGCTTACCTTGAACTCACCGGGCTGTTCAACGTGGAGCTGCTGCACGACGCCATCCTCGACCAGCATGACGTAGCGCTGGCTGCGTGTGCCCATGCCAAATTTCGACCCGTCCATGGTCAGCCCGAGAGCGCTGGCGAAGTCGCCGTTGCCATCGGCGAGCATGGTAACCGCGGTCGCCCCGTTCGCCTGTGCCCAGGCACCCAGGACAAAGGCGTCGTTGATGGCGGTGCAGGCGATCTCGTCCACGCCCTTTGCGTACAGCGCGTCGGCCTTTTCGACGAAGCCCGGCAGATGCCGCGCAGAGCAGGTCGGCGTGTAAGCACCCGGGACGGCGAACAGCGCAACCGTCTTCCCGGCGAAGTAATCGGAGGTATTCACCTGGTCGGGGCCAGCATCCGTCACCTTGACGAGCGTGGTCTGGGGCAAGCGGTCGCCGACGCTGATGGTCATGCCTGTAACTCCTGAGATCGTCCGGGGAAAACCCGAGCCGCCGGCATGTGCCGCGCGGCCAAGTTGATTTCAAGCGTGGCGAGAGGCGCCGCGCCCTCCTATGTTGTTGTCATGGACGCGCCTTCTTTTCTGACCGGGCAATTTCTTCTCGCCATGCCGGGCATGGGCGACCCGCGCTTTGAGCATGCGGTGATCGCCATGTGTTCGCACGACGAACATGGTGCGCTGGGGATCGGCCTCGGCGCGACGGTGGACGGGCTAGGTTTTCACGATCTGCTCGACAGCTTCAGCATCGAACACGGGGCGGCGCCGAATGCACCCGTGCACTTCGGGGGACCGTGCGAGCCGCGCCGGGGTTTCGTGATCCACAGTTCCGATTGGGACGGCGGCGACACGGTGGACGTGGCGGGATGCTGGTCGCTGTCGACCACCGTTGACGTTCTGCGCGCGATTGCGTCGGGAACCGGGCCGAGCCGCTGGACGGTGGCGCTCGGCTATGCCGGGTGGGGCGAGGGGCAGCTGGAGGGCGAGCTGGTGCGGCCGGGCTGGCTGAATGTCGCGTGTGACCAGAAGCTGTTGTTCGAGACGCCGGCCGCCGAGCGCTGGACTCGAGGCTTCAGCGCGGCGGGCGTCGATCCGCGCCTGCTGGTGACCGGGTCCGGCAACGCCTGAGCTCCCGGACGGAACGGCGCGAGGGCGCCATTGTTCGTCATATAAAGAAATCTTTATATTTGCCCGGACGGCGCGGAGCGGCTATGGCGCGCGCCATCCGGCACGGGCGCGCCGCCCGCCGATCAATTCCATTCAGGAGTTTGCCAGTGGCTACCGCACTCGCACCCAACACCCAGCAAGACTACGCCATCGCTGACATCGGCCTGGCCGATTTCGGCCGCGCCGAGATCCGCATCGCCGAAACCGAAATGCCCGGCCTGATGGCCCTGCGCGAAGAGTTCGGCGCGTCGCAGCCGCTGAAGGGCGCGCGCATCACCGGCTCGCTGCACATGACCATCCAGACGGCCGTGCTGATCGAGACGCTGACCGCGCTTGGCGCCGACGTGCGTTGGGCGACCTGCAACATCTTCTCGACCCAGGACCATGCCGCCGCCGCGATCGCCGCGACGGGCGTGCCGGTATTCGCGATCAAGGGCGAGAGCCTGGCCGATTACTGGGACTATGTCGGTGACATCTTCTCATGGGATACGAACGGCGACGGCCAGACCGCCAACATCATCCTCGATGACGGCGGCGACGCAACCATGTTTGCGCTGTGGGGCGCGAAGCTGGAAGCCGGCCAGAGCTTTGGCGAGCCGGAGAACGAGGAAGAAGTCGAGTTCCAGCGCGCGCTGAAGGCGTTCATCGCCAAGAAGCCCGGCTATCTGACGCAGACGGTCAAGAACCTGAAGGGCGTGTCGGAAGAGACGACCACGGGCGTGCACCGCCTGTACGAGATCGCAAAGAAGGGCGAGCTGCCGTTCCCGGCGATCAACGTCAACGACAGCGTGACCAAGTCGAAGTTCGACAATCTGTACGGCTGCAAGGAGTCGCTGGTCGACGCGATCCGTCGCGCGACGGACGTCATGCTCGCCGGCAAGGTTGCCACCGTTGCCGGCTTTGGCGACGTGGGCAAGGGTTCGGCCGCATCGCTGCGCAACGGCGGCGCGCGCGTGCTGGTCACCGAGATCGACCCGATCTGCGCACTGCAGGCGGCGATGGAAGGCTATGAGGTCGTGACGATGGACGAGGCGGTGAAGCGCTCCGACATTTTCGTCACCGCCACCGGCAACGCCGACGTCATCACCGCCGATCACATGAAGGCGATGAAGCCCATGTCGATCGTCTGCAACATCGGCCACTTCGACAGCGAGATCCAGATCGCGGCATTGTCGAACTACAAGTGGACCGAAGTGAAGCCCGGCACCGACCTGGTCGAGTTCCCGGACGGCAAGCAGATCATCATCCTGGCGAAGGGTCGCCTGGTGAACCTGGGCTGCGCCACCGGCCACCCGAGCTTTGTGATGTCGGCAAGCTTCACCAACCAGACGCTGGCGCAGATCGAGCTGTTCACCAAGGGCGAGAACTACAAGAACGAAGTGTACGTTCTGCCCAAGCACCTGGACGAGAAGGTTGCGGCGCTGCACCTCGAAAAGCTCGGCGTGCACCTGTCGAAGCTGAACGAGAAGCAGGCCAAGTATATCGGCGTGCCGGTCGAAGGCCCGTTCAAGCCGGACCATTACCGCTACTGATCCTCGCCTGAGTGATCGAACAAAGGGGGCGGCGCCTGATAAGGGCGCTGCCCCTTTTTGCTGTCCGGGTCAGGGCGACTGGCGCGCGAGGGGGCGTGCGCAGAGCCCCACGTGGAGTGCGGGCCAGCCCAAAGAAAAGGCGCCAGCCCCGTGTGGGACCGGCGCCTGTTGATTGCCGGACGGCGTTGCCGCCGCCCGAGCGATCAGAAATGGAAGCCGGCCCCGACCAGGAACGCGCGGCCGACCAGGCCCTGGTAATAGGTGTTCAGGGCACCCGAACCGGCGGTGGCCGGGTAGGGAATCTTTTCTGCCAGCACGTTGTCGATGTTGAAGCGGAAGTCGAAGCGATCGCTTGCCCGCATGATCAGCGCCGTGTTCCACACGGTGAAGCTGCCGACGCCGGTGACGTCGCGGGTATTGGGCGCGTCCTCCACGTCGAACTTCGCCGGGCCGGTGTAGACGACCTGGTTGAACCAGCTGACCGGGCCGGTGTCCAACGTGACGCTGGCGTTCACCTTGTCGACGCTGCTGCCGATGTTGCCGCGGGTGCTGGTGCGCGGCGTATCGCTGCTGATCTGTGAGTCCTGCTTGATGATGTGCTGGTACGACACGCTGGCGTTGACCGTGCCGAGCGACCCGATCCGTGAACGATAGCCGCCCTCGAGCTCCAGAGCCTGGAAGCGCTGGCCACCCTGGTTGATGTAGGGTTCGTCCAGCGTCAGCACCTGGCCGAAGTTCTCGCCCGGCGTCGTGTCGCGGGTGACGAGGCCGCAGTAGAAGTTGTCGGGATAGGTCGTCGCGTCATAGCAGCCCCGCAACACGTCCTCCGCGCTCGACGACACGATCGTGTTGCGCAGGTTAATGTTGATGTAATCCACCGACAGCGAGAAGCCGCGAACGAAGCTGGGGGTGATGACGCCGCCAACGGTCCAGGAATTGGCCGTTTCGTTTTCCAGGTTGCGGTTGCCGATCACGTTGATCGGGATGGAAACCGAATTGACCAGCGAGCTGAACTCAGCCGATGGCGGCAGCCCCGCCGCGGTGCAGTTCGCGATGCGGGTTGCCGGGTTCGGGCCGCCGTTCACATTCTGCACGTCGCAAGGGTCGAAGCCGCCGTCAAAGGCAGGCTGGTTGGCGGCAAACAGCTCCGTCACGGCAGGCGCGCGGATCGCCTTGGTGAAGTTGCCGCGTACCGCCACGCCGGAGATAGGCGCCCAGCGCCCGCCTGCCGTCCAGGTGAAGGCGCCGCCGACTGCAGAATTGTCGACATAACGGCCAGCGGCGTTGACCTCCAGTTCCTCGATCAGCGGGATGTTCTGATCGCGACCGATCAAGGGCGCGCGGATTTCGCCGAACACCTCGTTGGTCGTGTACGAACCCCTGAGGCCATTGATCGGGATCGAGCGGCCCAGCGGCGTCGTATAGAAGGCATCGGGTGAGAAGCGCGAATATTCGCGCCGGTTCTCATAGCCGACCGACACGCCCAGGTCGCCGCCCGGCAGGGTCAGTAGCGAGCCCGTCAGCGTGGCCAGAAAGTCCCGCTGCGACGTGATCGCATAGGTGGTCGCGTTGGTGGTGACGTAGTCGCGCGCAGCCTGGCTGGGTGCGCCATTGCCGAACAGGTTCAGCGGTGCACAGGTGGTCGAAATCGTCCCGTTATACTGCTGGCCGAATGGCGGCGAGTTCGGGTCGGTCCGGACCAGCGGTGGCTGGGTCGGATCGTTGGGGTCCGGGTTGAACGGCAGGCAGACGATGTTGCCGCTGGCGTCCCGACCGACATTTAGCGCCCGGCGAAGGTTGGGCTCGACGATCGACGGGATCACGGACCGGCTGTTGGTGCGACCGTAGTTGGCCGAGGCTTCCCAGGTCCACTTGTGGCCGTTGAACTGGAAGTCACCGCGGAAGCCACCGACCAGGCGATAGGTGCCCTGGTTCAGCTTCGATACGCCAGAGGTGAGGTCGACATTGGCACGGCCGACATAGAAGTTGGCATCATCGCCCGACGGCAGGCCGGCTGCGGCGAGATTGGCG
The DNA here is from genome assembly GCF_014199305.1 of Sphingomonas aerophila. Lineage (GTDB taxonomy): Bacteria > Pseudomonadota > Alphaproteobacteria > Sphingomonadales > Sphingomonadaceae > Sphingomonas > Sphingomonas aerophila. Next base: position 105,446 of record NZ_JACIJK010000006.1, on the reverse strand, counting down.
CGGATCACGTCGCGCGCCTGCTGCGTCAGGAACGGGTTGTTCAACTTGAAGATGAAGTTGCCGTTGACGTCGAACGAGCCGGGCGCGCTCTGTGAAAAGAAGGACGTATTGTAGTTCGGCTGGTCCGCGAGGTTGGTCGCCCAGTTCTTCGACACCCAGCCCTCGCCAAAGACCTCGATGCCGTCGGTCAGGTCATAATGGCCCAGCACGACCGCGTTCAGGCGGTCATCCGTGACGCGAAGGTTGGTGATGTCCGCGAAGTTGAGATTGTCGCCGCCAAGAAAGGTGGTCGGATCGGATGTCGGCGTGCCGATGTTGAACGGCGTCAGGTTACCCGAAGGATCGAAGGCGACGATCTGGCCGGCGGCGTTGCGGATAACCGATGTCGTGCCGCCGGGCGCGGCCGGGACAAGCCGGCCGGCATCGCGGATGAACGCCACCCCCCCCGTGGTTCCGAGGTAGGTGCGGGTGTTCCCGACGAGCACCTGGGAGAAGGGCGAGTCCGGATCGCCGGGCGCAACAAAGCCGAGCTGGCGACGTACGATGTCACGGCGGTTACCGAGCAGGCCGGCGTCGTGATTATATTCGACGTTCACGGTGATGTTGCCGCGTCCATCGCCGAAATTGGTGCCGAACAGCCCGCGAATGCGCTGGTTGCCGAGGTCGCCCTGCTGGCTGATGCCGGCCTGGCCATCAAGGTCGATGCCCGAGAAATCCTTGCGCAGGATGATGTTGACGGTGCCAGCAATCGCATCGGCACCATAGATGGGTGCGCCGCCGATTGAGACGGTCTCAACCCGCTCGATCAGTTTGGTCGGGATCGTGTTGAGGTCGACCTGCGTGCCGGCGCCCGCTGACGAGAACACGGTGGCCGGGTTGGCACCCACGAAGCGGCGGCCGTTGACCAGCGTCAGCGTGCGCTGTGAGCCCAGGGCGTAAAGGTTGACGAAGCTTTGGCCCACGCCAAAACCGTTGCCCTGTCCACCAACGAGCGAGCTGTCGGGGACTGAAAAGCCCGGCAGTTCATTGATGGCGCGGGCGACATCCTGATAACCGCGGTTGTTCAGGGTTGCGGCGCTGAGCGTGGTGGTCGGCTGGGCATTGTCGACGGACGGGCGCGCGATGCGCGAGCCGGTTACCACGACTTCCTGGTCCGAGCCGGCGTCCGCGGGCACTTGCTGGCCGCCCAACCCCTCCTGCGCGGCAGCCGCCGGAGTTTCGGTCGGCGCCGTCGAGGTGGTCGCCGCGGCGCCCGCCTGCTGCCCTTCCTGCTGCGAGGTCGACGGGATCTGGCTTTGTTGACCGGAAGTGTCCGTTGCCTGGGCATAAGCCGGAGCCGTGGAGGCCATCAGCCCGACAAAGGCCAAAGTGGTCAGCCCCGTGGTGGAGCAAAGGATGGAACGACGCATAACTATCCTCAGAAAACCGGGCGTTAAGCCAGTACTACTGCCGCATAGGTGCGCAACGGCTTTGGAAGGTGCGGGCGCCCTAGGATGCAGATAGTCACAAACTGTAACAGTTGAGCAACAGGCAGGAATACCGAGGCGAAACCCGGGGTCGCGGCGAAATCTGCCGCATTGCCGCTGCGGACCGCACACCCTACAACCTGCGCGCATGAGGCAGGGGTTCAGGCGCGCGGATCGGCAATGGTGAGCGGCGCGACGGGGCTGGTGGTGGCTGGTGTCATCGCGGCGCTGTTCCTGATTGGGGGAGCAGTGCTGCTGTTTCTCGGCCTGCGGATGCGTGCGGATGCCGCGGCGGCGACGCGCGAGAACGACCGGCTTTCCGCATTGCTGACCGCCGGTCCGGCTCAGGTGATGCTGGTGCAGGCTGATGGGCGGGTCGACATGCCACAGCGTCTGGCGGACTGGTTCGGCCTGGCGTCACCGCCGCGCTACCTTCCGGAGCTGACGGGCGAGGATCAGGGATTGTCGCCGCAGGACAGCGCCGCGATCGCCGCGGACGTTCAGGCGGCGCAGCGGGCAGGGCGTGGCTTTGTACGGGCGGTACGCCCGCTGGGATCGCCGCGGGCCATCACCTTGCGCGGCGCGCGCGCGCCGGCCGGCGTCGGGGCGCCTGGCACCGTGCTGATCTGGGCGTTCGACGCGACCGATTCGGAGGCGGAGATCGCCCGGTTGCGCGGGGAAACGGCACGGTTGAGCAGCGCCTTCGAGGCACTGACCGGGCTGATCGAGGCGGCGCCACTGCCGATGTGGTACCGCGGCGCGGACCTGCGGCTGGCGATGGTGAATTCAGCCTATGTCGAGGCGGTGGAAGGGCGCGATGCCGCCGACGTGGTGGCGCGCGGGATCGAACTGATCGAAGGGTCCGATCGCGGCGGGCCGCTGGCGGGGGCGGCCACGGCGCGCGACACGGGGCGATCGCACGAGATGGTCGTGCCCGCGACCATTGGCGGCGCGCGTCGTTCGCTTCGCCAGTTCGACGTCCCGCTGCCGACCGGCGGGGTGGCAGGCTTTGCGGTCGATATCGAGGACCTGGAACAGGCCCGCAGCACGTCGCGCCGTTTCGCCGAAGCACAGCGCGGGATGCTGGATCGCCTGTCCGCTGGCGTGGCGCAGTTCGGGTCCGATCGCGCGCTGGTGTTCTGCAACCAGCCGTTCCGCCGCATGTTCGCGATGCGCACGGAATGGTTGGCCGACCGCCCGGAGTTCGACCGCGTGCTGGAGCGCATGCGTGAGGCGAGCCGGGTTCCAGAAGTACGCGACTTTCCGGGCTGGAAGGCCGAACGACGCGACTGGTTCACGCAGACGGACGGCGCCATCGAGGAAAACTGGCATTTGCCCGGCGGCGTCCACATCCGCGTCGTCGCCCAGCCGTTGCCCGACGGCGGTTTGTTGCTGATCTTTGAGGATCGGACGGAGCAGGTGCAGCTTGCCTCCGCGCGCGACACGCTGCTGCGGGTTCGTACCGCGACCTTCGACAATCTGTTCGAAGCTTTGGGCGTGTTCGCCGCCGACGGCCGACTGCAGTTGTGGAACAGCCGTTTCCGCGCATTGTGGGGCGTGGAAGAAGAATTCTTCACAGCCCATCCGCGGGTCGATGTCTTTGCCGACGCCGTCGCCTCCAAGCTCGCGACGCCCAATCGCGCGGCGTTGATCCCCGAGCTGGTCCGGTCAGCGACGGGCGAGCGGCAGCAGCGCGGTGGGCGGGTAGCCTTTGCCGACGGGCGCCACTTCGAGTTCGCGGCGGTGCCGCTGCCCGATGGCAACGCGCTGTTCACCATGCTCGACATCACCGACAGCCGCCGCGCCGAACAAGCGCTGCGCGATCGTGCGGACGCGCTGGAAGAGGCGGACAGGGTCCGCACCGAGTTCGTCGCGAACATGAGCTATGAGCTGAAAACGCCGCTGACGTCGATCAGTGGTTTCGCCGAGATGCTGCACGGCGGCTATGCGGGCAAGCTGCCACGCCAGGCGGATGGTTATGTGGAAGCGATCATCGATTCGGTCGAGCGGCTGAGCCACCTGATCGACGACGTGCTCGACCTGACCAGTTCGGAACGCGAGGGCGGTGAGCTGGCGCGTGAGGACGTGGACCTTGCCGCGACCGCCCGGGCGGCAGCGGACGCGGTGGCGCCGGCGCTGAAGCGTCGCCGGCTCGACTTTGCGGTCGAGATCGCGCGGTCGACGGGCCGCATCACGGGCGACCCACGACGCCTGCGTGAGGTCATCGAGCATCTGTTGCGGCATGCGCTGGAATCGACGCCGGAGGGTGGGCGCATCCTGCTCCACGCCGATGGCAACGCAACCGGCGCGCGAATTGTAGTGTCCGACAATGGTCCCGGCATGGACCCAGACACGGTCGCCCATGCCTTTGATCGCTTTGCGCAGCCCGGCATCACCCCGACGGGCGAGCGGGCGCTTGGCCTGGGACTGCCGCTCGCCCGGCAGTTCGTGGAAGCTCATGGCGGCACGGTTGAGCTGTTGTCCGAACCGGGCGAGGGGACGCTGGTCACCGTGGAACTGCCGCGTCGATGATCCTGCGCGATGCGGCGGCAACCGACGCGGTCGGCCGCACCCTGGCCGGGTCGTTGCGGGCGGGAGACGTGGTGACTCTGTCCGGGCCGCTGGGGGCAGGCAAGACCAGCATCGCGCGTGGCGTGCTGTCCGCGCTGGGCCTGGCGGGTGAAGCGCCCAGCCCGAGCTTTGCCATCGTCCAGCCCTATGCCGTTCCCGAGGTGCGACTGCCTGTGCTGCACGTCGACCTGTATCGCCTGAACGATCCAGCGGAGATCGAGGAGCTGGGGCTGGACGATGCGCGGCATGACCACGCGTTGCTGGTCGAGTGGCCGGAACATGCGGGCGCGGGAGCATGGCCCGACGCCCTGGCACTGACCATTTCCATCGAGCCGAACAATGCGCGCCGCTTGACAGCCACCGTGCCCGCCGCTTGGAAGGATCGATGGCCGACATGACCCCGCCGGCGGGCGCCGCCGGCTTCCTCGCCGCCCATGGCTGGGCCGGCGCGCGTATCGACCCGCTTGCGGGCGACGCCTCCTTTCGTCGTTATTTCCGGGTGGAGCATCAGGGCCGCCGTGCGGTGCTGATGGACGCGCCGCCCCCTAACGAGGACCCGCGCCCATTTCTGGAGGTTGCGCGCTGGCTTTCGGAGCGGGGCTTTGCGGCGCCCGTGATCCACGCCGCCGACGAGGAGGTGGGGCTGGTGTTGCTGGAGGACTTTGGCGACGCCCGGATGCGTGAGGTGATCGACACGGACGACGGGCTGACCGTGCCGTTGTACGAGTCGGCAGTGGATGCCCTGGTCGCGCTGCGGAAACATCCGGCGGGTCCGTTTCCTGCCTACGATCGGGCGGTGTTGCACCGGGAAGCAGACCTGTTCGTCGACTGGTATTGCCAGGCGGTCGGACTGGACGTGGACCGCGAAGGCTGGCGGGCGGCCTGGGATGCCGTGCTGGATCATGGCCTGCCCCAAACGCCGGTCACCGTGCTGCGCGATTACCATGCCGAGAACCTGATGCTGCTGGGCGAGGGACGGCCGCTCGGCCTGCTCGACTTTCAGGACGCGCTGGCGGGGCACCCGGCCTATGACCTGGTGTCGCTGCTGCAGGATGCGCGGCGCGAGGTCGACCCCAATCTCGAAGATGTCATGCTCGACCGCTACCTTGCCGCGACCGGCGAGGGAGACGGGTTCATGGCCGCTTATCATGTGCTTGGGGCGCAGCGGAATGCCAAGGTGATCGGCATTTTCACCCGCCTGTGGCAGCGGGACGGCAAGCCCCGTTATGGGGCGCTGTGCCCGCGGGTGTGGGGGTATCTGGAACGCGACCTGTCGCAGCCCGTGCTGGCCCCTGTCGCACGCTGGTTCGACGACAACGTCCCGCCCGAGAAGCGCGGCGACCCCATGGTGCTGGCGCGATGACCCGGCAGCTGGCGCTGCGCCCCGATCCCGGCGGGCGCGTGCCTGATACGGCGATGGTGATGGCGGCTGGCCTGGGCAAGCGGATGCGACCGCTCACCGCGACCCGGCCCAAGCCGCTGGTGGAAGTCGCGGGCAAGCCTTTGATCGATCACGTCTTTGACCGGTTGCGCACGGCCGGGGTGCATCGCGCGGTGGTGAACGTTCATTACCTGGCCGACGCTCTTGAAGCGCATCTGCGGCTTCGGACCGAAGGGCTGGAGGTGGTCGTGTCCGACGAGCGGGCGCGGCTGATGGAGACTGGCGGCGGGTTGATGCAGGCGCGCCATCTGCTGGGCGACGACCCGATCGTGGTCGTCAACAGCGACAATCTGTGGGTTGATGGCCCCGTGGACGCGATCCGGCTTCTCGCGGCGCGGTGGGACGATGCGACGATGGACGTGTTGTTGCTACTGGTCCCGCTCGCCCGGGCGCACAACCATGCCGGGCAGGGCGACTTTTACCTCGGCGGCGACGGGCGGATCACCCGGCGTCGTGGCCAGGGACGGGTCGCCCCGTTCGTGTTCACGGGTGTGCAGATCGTGCATCCGCGCCTGTTGGTCGACGCGCCGGAAGGGCCGTTTTCTACCAATCTGTTCTGGAACCGGGCGATCGAGGCCGGGCGCGCCTTTGGCCTGGTTCATCAGGGCCTTTGGTTCGACGTCGGCTATCCCGGCGCGATCGCGGCGACGGAGGCGGTGCTGGCCGATGGCTGAGGCACGCGGGCCGCAGCTTTTCACGATACCCGGCCACCACGCCTTCGCCGATTCGCTGGTGGCGGGGCTGCGCCGGCGCGCAGGCGACGACCCGATGGCGCTGGCCCGGACCATGGTCATCCTGCCCAACAACCGTGCGGCGCGAGCGGTGACGGACGCGTTTGTGCGGGCAAGCGGCGGGGCGTTGTTGTTGCCACGGCTGGTGGCGATTGGCGACCCTGAACTGGGCGAGGCGGTGGGAGCCGCCATCGATGCGGCCGACGCGCCCGATCCGCCGCCCCCCGCAGTGTCGCCCCATGCGCGGCGCCTGATCCTTGCCCGGTTGGTGGCGGAGGAGCGGCAAGCCGCCGGCCAGCCGGTTGGCGCCGCAGAAGCGGTCCGGCTTGCAGGCGAGCTTGCACGAGTCAGCGACCAACTGGCCGTGGAAGAAGTGCCCGCGGATCGCCTGCGGACGCTGGACATCGGTGCCGAGCTTGCCAGCCATTGGGAGCGGGCGCGCGAGAGTCTGGCGGTGCTGCTCGATCGTTGGCCGCGAGAGCTTGCGCGATTGAACCGGATCGATTCGGCCGATCGCCGCCGCCGCTTGCTGGGCGAGCTTGTCGAGCGCTGGCGTGTTGCGCCGCCGCCGGGGCTGGTGTGCGCTGCGGGCGTCACCGACAGCGCGCCCGCTGTCGCGCGGCTGCTGCGCCGGATCGCGGATCTGCCCCGCGGGCTGGTCGTGTTCGCCGGGCTAGACCTGGCGATGCAGCAGGCCGAGTGGGACGCCTTGGGACCGCACGAGCCCGATCCGGTCACCGGCCATCGGCCGCGCGCGATCGAGGTGCATCCGCAGTTCCACCTGAAGTTGATGCTGGACCGCATGGACGTGGGCCGGGGAGAGGTGCAGCCCTGGCGAGAGGTCGCGGGCGCCGGGTCCGACGTGGCGCGCGGGCGAGCCGTCGCCAATGCGCTGGCTCCGGCGGAGTTCACCTCCCGATGGACGACCCTTGGGCCCGCCGATCGGCGGCTGTCAGGCGTGCGAGCAGCGGAGTTCGCCACCGCTGCGGAAGAAGCGCAGGGGATCGCGCTCGCCCTGCGCGAGGCATTGGAGACACCCGGGCGGACGGCAGCCCTGGTCACGCCCGACCGTGGGCTTGCCCGCCGGGTTGCCGCGCATTGCCGGCGCTGGGGCATCACCATCGACGATTCGGCTGGCCGACCCCTGTCGATCCTGCCGCCGGGCACGTTGCTGCTCGCCATCGCGGAGGCGGCGACGCAGGGCTGGGCGCCGCTCGCGCTGCTGGCGCTGTTGAAGCATCCGCTGGTGGGTGTGGGCAACCGGCTAGCCTGGCTGGACGGTGTTCGATTGCTCGACCTTGCCTTGCGCGGCCCACGTCCGCCGGCGGGGCTAGACGGTATCGACACGCGGGTGAAGGGGGCTGCGGCGCTGTGGTGGGCCGAAGCGCGGGCGACGCTGGAGCCCATGGCGTCCACCTTCAGCGCCGGGCCGCAGCCGCTGGCCACCCTGGTCGCGTGCCTGCGTGAAGCCGCCGATGCCCTGGCGGGAGATGAGGCATGGACCGGTCCCGCCGGTCGCGCCGCCGCCGAACTATTGGACGAGCTGGAGCGAGAAGGCGCGGGCGGGCCGCCGCTGGTCGACCCGGCTGAGCTGGCGCCGATGCTGCGCGTGCTGGCGGACGAGGTCGCGGTGCGGCCGCCACAGGGTGTCCGCCACCCGCGGCTTGCCATCTATGGCCAGATCGAGGCCCGGTTGCAGTCGGCGGACCTGATGGTGCTGGGTGGGCTGAATGAAGGCGTCTGGCCTGGCCGCCCTGCCCCCGATCCATGGCTGGCGCCACGCATCCGGGCGGAGCTGGGCCTGCCCGGGCTGGAACGGCGGGTCGGCGTGGCCGCGCACGATTTCGGTCAGGCGCTGGGCAGTCCGTCCGTGTTGATCACGCGCGCGCGCCGGGATGCCTCGGCGCCGGCGCTCGCGTCGCGTTTCTGGTTGCGGCTGCAGGCGATGGCGGACGACCGGTTCGAACGCGCACCGGAGGTGGAGCGCTGGACGCACGCGCTCGATGAACCGGGCGAGCACATTCCGGCGAGCCGCCCAGCGCCCGTGCCGCCGCGCGCGCTGCGCCCTACGGCCATTTCGATCACCGAGGTCGACCGGTTGAAGGCGGACCCGTATGCTTTCTACGCGCGCCGGGTGCTGGCGCTTGCGCCGCTCGATCCGGTCGATGCCGACCCGACGCCCGCGTGGCGAGGGACGGCGGTGCACTCCATCCTGGAGGCCTGGTGGACGGAGGATGCTTGCGCCGCCGACGCGCTCAAACCGCGCGCCCGGGCGATGCTGCGCGATGGCGCTACGCATCCGATGCTGCGGGCCCTGTGGCAACCGCGGCTGGAGGAGGCGATCGACTTCGTCGCGGCGAAGGTCAGTGCCGATGCCGAAACCGGGCGGAAGGTGACCCATGCCGAGGGGCGCGGGCGCATTGCGCTGGCGGGCGTCACGCTGTCGGGGCGGTTCGATCGGATCGACGCGCTGCCGGGCGGCGGCATCGCCATTGTCGATTACAAGACGGGCAAGGCACCCAGCACCGCGGCGGTGCGGGCGGGGTTCAGCCTGCAGCTCGGCCTGACGGGGATCATTGCAGAACGTGGCGGTTTCGAGGGCGTATCGGGCGAGGCGCGCGCGTTTGAATATTGGTCGCTTGCCAAGGGCCCCGGTGGCTTTGGCACTGTTACCTCCCCGTGCGACGACGCGGGCAAGCGCGACCGCATCGTCACGTCCGAGTTCACGACGGTCGCGGCCGCAAACTTCGCGGACGCGGCGGGCAAGTGGCTGACCGGCGAGGAGCCTTTCACCGCGAAGCTGGTGCCAGAATACGCGCCCTATGCGGAATATGACCAGCTGATGCGCCGAGACGAATGGTATGGCCGTGAGTAGTTCGCCCGTCGCTCAGCTCCGACCGCTGCCGCCATTGACCCGCGATCAGGCGGATGCGTCGGCGCCGGAAGCCCATGTCTGGCTGTCGGCCTCGGCCGGAACGGGCAAGACGCAAGTGCTGGCCGCGCGGGTGTTCCGGCTGTTGCTGCGGGGGGTCGCGCCGGACGCGATCCTGTGCCTCACCTTCACCAAGGCAGGCGCGGCCGAGATGGCGACCCGGATCGGCAACCGGCTGGCCGCCTGGGTACGGGCGCCCGACACGGCTTTGTCGCGCGATCTTCATGCGTTGGGCGAGGAGCCGAGCGAGCAGCTGCGCAGGCGCGCCCGGACTCTGTTTGCCAGCGTGCTCGACGCGCCGGGTGGCGGCATCCGGATCGGGACCATCCACGGCTTCTGCCAGTCGTTGCTGGCCGCATTCCCGGTCGAGGCGGGCCTGGCGCCCGGCTTTCGGCCGTTGGAGCCGCGTGAAGAAGCGGTGCTGCAGCGAGAGGCGCTGGCCGGCATGCTCGCCGATGCCGAGCGTGAAGGGCGGCAGGCCCCCATCGACGCGATTGGCGCGCTGTCGCTTCGCTTGGGAGAGGGCGGGGCGGAGGCGTTCCTGGCGGCCTGCGCCCGATCCCTGGAGGCGCTGAACGCGCTGCCCGCCGGCATCCAGCCCTGGCTCCGGCGCGCGCTCGACCTACCAGCCGGCGACATTGCGGAGGCGATCGCGAGCGGGTGCGAGGCGCTCGACATCGACGCGATCCGCGACATTGCCGCCGCCAATCGCGCCTGGGCGACCAAGAGCGGGGTCGTGCGCGCAGAGGCGATCGATAGCTGGCTGGCAGGTGATCAGGCGGCGCGCGCCACCAACCTCGCCCAGCTTCATTCCGTCTGGGCCAAGGCGGATGGCGACCTGCGCTCCTTTGCCAAGGGGCAGGCGCCGGCGGACGCTGATTACGCCGCGCAAGCGACGGAGCTGCATGGCCGGTGTTCCGCGCTGCTGTCTTTGGCAACGCGAGCCGCTTATGCCGACCTGCTGGCGCAGGGCCTGGATGTCGGGCGCGACTATGCGCGGGCCTATTTACTGGCGAAGCGGCGGGTCGGTGCCGTCGATTTCGACGACCTGATCCAGACCGCCGTTCGCCTGTTGCAGCAGGACGGAATCGGCGAGTGGATCCGCTACAAGCTCGACCAGCGCACCGAGCACGTACTGATCGATGAAGCGCAGGACACCAACGTCGCGCAATGGACCATCGTGCGCGCGTTGGTGGACGAGTTCTTTGTCGGCCGCGGCGTCCATGCACCCTGGACCCGCACGCTGTTCACCGTGGGCGACTTCAAACAGGCGATCTTCGGATTTCAGGGCACCGACCCACGGACCTTTGAAGCGGCGGAGATGTACTTCCGGGCGCGTGCGGAGGCGCTTTCCGGGGCGGAGGGTTGGCCGATTGAGGAAACCGGCCTGCCGATGCACCAGCTGGCGCTGACCAGTTCGTTCCGATCGACCCGCCCGGTGCTGGAGTTCGTCGATGCCGCGGTGGAGGCGATCGGCGAACCGGGCCTGGGCACCGGCGCGGCCGAGCGGCACGCCAGCGAGGTTCCGGGGCCGGGCGAGGTGTTGCTGTGGCCCGCATCCGTCGCTGGCCCTCCCGATGGCGACGAGGACGAAGAAGGTTGGATCAGCGACGCCACCCGCCGGCTGGCGACCGACATCGCCGCCACGATCAGCCGCTGGCTGCACGACGGGCTGATGCTGGAGGCCAAGGGCCGCCCGCTCCGGCCCGAGGACGTGATGATCCTGGTGAAGCGGCGCGGCGACCTCGCATCGCTGCTCGTCGCGCGGCTGTACGCGGAGGGCGTACCGGTGGCGGGTGTCGACCGCCTTCGGCTGAACGCGCCATTGGCGGTGCAGGATTTGCTTGCCGCCATTCGCTTTGCGTTGCAGCCCGATGATGACCTGTCGTTGGCGAGCCTGCTCGTCTCCCCATTGGTCGGCTGGACGCAGGACGAGCTGATGGCCGCCGCTCCGCGAGAGAATGGCAGCTTGTGGCGGCATCTGCGCCGCACCCAGCCTGCTGCCCGCCTGGCGCCGCTGACGACGATCCTGGCGCGAGCGGACTTCACGACGCCCTATCAGTTCCTGGAGGAGATGCTGTCGGGCGAGCTCGACGGGCGCCGCAAGCTGCTGCGCCGACTGGGCGCGGAAGCGCGCGACCCAATCGAGGAGCTGCTGGGTGCCGCGCTCGCGTTCGAGACGACGACGACGCCCTCGCTGCAACGATTTCTGGACTGGTTCGACCGCGGCGACGTGGAGATCGTGCGCGACCCGTCCGCGCCACTCGATGCGGTTCGAGTGATGACGGCGCACGGGGCGAAGGGCTTGCAGGCACCGCTGGTGATCCTGGCGGATGCGACCGCTGACCCGGCCGCCGCGCCCCGTTCCATTTTGCGCTGGTCGCCTGACGAGGAGACTCCGGCCATTCCCGTGTTCCGTCCGCGTTCGGGCGAGCGTGGCGGGCCGCTGGATGCCGCGCTGACCGCGTCGGACACGCGCGAACTGGAAGAGCATTGGCGCCTGTTCTACGTCGCAGCAACGCGCGCGGAGGAGCGGCTGGTGATTGCCGGAGCGCTGGGTCCGCGGGCGAAGGGCGTCCCGCCAGAGCAGAGCTGGTATGCCGCCGCGGATCGCGCGCTCACCGCGCTCGGCGTGCCAGCGGGCGAGGGCGAGCGGGTCTTTCGCGGGCGCGCCCCAGAGCCTACCCGGCCGCGTCGCAAGGCTGCGGCCCCGCAGCTGGCGCCACCCGTCGAGCTGCCGGACTGGGCGCGCCGCCCCGCGCCGGAGGAGTCGCGCCCGTCACGCCCGCTTGCGCCATCCGCCCTGGGCGAGGATCGAGTGGCGGACCCGCCGCCCGGCCCCGCGATGCGCGAAGCGGCGGAGCGTGGCCGGCTGCTCCATGCACTGTTCGAGCGGTTGCCCGCCGTCGCTCCCGCGGCTCGCGCCGATGCGGCCGATCGATGGCTGGCGCGGGCGGGTGGAATCGAGGATGCGGCCGAGCGTCGCGCCTTGGCAGCCCCGGTGCTGGACATCCTGGCCGAGCCGCGCTTTGCCGCGCTGTTCGATGGCGACGCCTTGACCGAGGCGCCGATCACCGCGACGCTTCCCGACGGATTGGTGGTGGCGGGAACGGTTGACCGGCTGCTCGTTGGGGCGGACCGCATCATGCTGGTCGACTACAAGACCGGGCGGCGCGCCCCGGCAGCGGTGGCGGAGGTGCCCGACTATCACCTGCGGCAGATGGCGGCCTATGCCGCCGCGCTCCGCGTCATCTTTCCCGACCGGCGGGTAGAGGCGGCCCTGCTGTATACGTCTGGCCCAAGCCTGTTGGTGTTGCCGCCCGAACTGCTTGACCGACACAAGCCCGGCTTGCCGGCCGCGGAGCAAAGCTAGGCATCTGCCCGTTGAGCGGACCGTGCCGCCTCCCTAGATGGCAGGAAACAAGGAGATACTCATGGCTACCAAGCAGATCACCGACGCCAGCTTCCAGACCGACGTGCTGCAGTCCGACAAGCCCGTCCTGGTCGACTTCTGGGCCGAGTGGTGCGGGCCGTGCAAGATGATCGGGCCGAGCCTGGAAGAGCTGTCCGAAGAGCTTGGTGAGCAGGTCACGATCGCCAAGATCAACATCGACGAGAACCCCGACGCGCCCGGCAATTATGGCGTGCGCGGCATCCCGACGATGATCCTCTTCAAGGCCGGCGCTCCTGCCGCGACCAAGGTCGGCGCTGAGCCCAAGGGCCGTATCAAGGCGTGGCTGGAAGGCGCGCTCGCCTGATGCATTCTGGCTGATGCACTCTGCCTAATGCTCTCTGGTCGTGCCGGTTCTCCGGCACGGCCAGCAGTTTCGAACGACGAAAATGCAACATCGGGGGACCCTCATGGCTCGCTACGCACGGATCGATCGTACCGGCGGCCCAGAGGAGATCCGATGGCATGACGAAGACCTGGCGGCGCCCGGGCCCGGCCAAATACGTGTGCGGCATACGGCCGTCGGCCTGAACTACATCGACACCTATCACCGGCGGGGCATCTACCCGATCGAGCTGCCTGCCCGGCTGGGTGGCGAGGCGGCCGGAGTGGTCGAGGCAGTGGGGGAGGGTGTCACCCACCTTTCGCCCGGAACCCGTATCGGCACTTTCGGTCCGGCGCGCGGGGCTTATTCGACCGAGCGCAACATGGCCGCGGCGCAGGCGATCGCCTTGCCCGACGACATAGACGACCGGACCGCGGCGGCCATCCTGCTGAAAGGCTGCACCGCGGAGTTCCTGGTGGAGCGCTGCGCACGGGTTCAGCCGGGCCAGGCGGTGCTGGTCTGGGCCGCTGCCGGGGGTGTCGGACACTTGCTTGTCGGCTGGCTGCGAGCAATCGATGCGGTGGTGATCGGCGTCGCCGGCGGCGCGGACAAGTGCGCTGGGGTGCTTGCCGCCGGCGCATACCATGCCATTGATCATCGTGCCGAGGATGTTGCCGCTCGCGTTCGGGAGATCACCGACGGTGCGGGGGCGCCTGTCATCCTCGACGGGGTCGGAGCCGCGAGCTGGGAGGCGAGCCTTGGCGCGGCGGCCCGGCGTGGCCTGATCGTCAGCTATGGCAATGCTGGGGGGCCCGTCACTGGCGTATCGCTCGGCACGCTCAGTCAGCATGGCTCTCTGTTCGTGACCCGGCCGACGCTGTTCGACTTCTATGTCACTCCGGAGGAACGGACCGCTGGCGTCGAGCGGTTGTGGGAGATGCTTCGATCAGGTGCGATCCGGCCGGAGATCGGCCAGACCTTTGCGCTGGAGGACTCGGCGGAAGCCCATCGCGCGCTGGAGGCTGGCGAAACCCGGGGCAGCACGGTTCTGCTACCCTAGGTCCAGTACAGGATGCGGGCGTCGGGCAGGGCGCGCGAAATCTCCTGTTCGAAGAAGCTGCGAAGCGCCTTCATCGTGTTCGCGTCATACACATGCTTGATCGAGCCGAACTTGGTGCGCTTTTCCGAGCGGGCGGCCGGGTCCATCTCCAGGGAGGATCCCGGATACCAGCTGTCCAGTACCGCCTTTGACCCCGGCGTGAAGCGATGGGTGATCAGCTCCACCGTCAAATCCAGGTCAGGAACATCGTTAAGCGCCGCCGCAGCATCGGCGATCAGACCGGCATAGGCCACTTCCCACCCCCCTGCCGCGATGATCGGCGCGATCGTCAGGCCGACCTTGTAGCCCGCATCCGCCATGCGCCGAAGGGCACGCAGCCGGTCCGCGACACGCGACGTGCCCCCTTCGAAGCGCGCGAACCTGGGTGGATTGATCGAAGCCCGCATTCGCACCCGCCCGCCATGACGGAGGCCGAGCAGAGGTGACACGTCGGCGAACTTGGTGGTGAAACGCAGCTGCGCATCCGCGTCCCAGTCACCCATATAGCCGATCAGTGCCGACAACGATCCGGTCAGGTGCTCCAGCGCCAGCGGGTCGGTGTAGCATGATGCCTCATAGGTTGTGCCTTCATGCGCGCGCGCGCGCGAGCGTGACGTGACCTTGCCCTGGCCCAGGTGGCGGGGCAGTTCCTCCATGATCTCGGGCAAATTGGCGTAGACGCGGGTGATCGGCGGGCCCTTCAGCGAACCCGCGAGGTAGCAGTAGCTGCAATGCGCGGGGCACCCTTCCGCCAGGTCGACGCGCCAGTCGGCGGATGGCGCGATCGGCTGCAGGCGGCGCTTGGCGGGGCTGGCGACAACCAGCGCCAGCGTGTTCTTCGCTTCGGCATAGGCGCGGCGTGGATCATCGGGCAGGTCGAGCTTGATGCGGTCGGACGGCAGCTCGACCACCTCGATGCCCAGCGCAGCAACGCGCTCGGCGACCTGGCGACCGTGGTCCCAGCCGAGCGCAGACGGCGTCGCGAGCAGCCGCCGGGGCTGCCAGGCACGCGCGGAGGACAGGGGGGCAGCGGTCGCCATCTGTGCTCAACGCGGATCAACGGCCGCCGTTGCCCGTTCGGCGTCGAGCATCTGCGGAGAAGTTGGCATGGATTACACGAAGCTGGCGGTGGTGATCACCGGCGCGTCGAGCGGTGTCGGGCTGGCGACGGCAGAGGCGTTTGCTCGCAAAGGAGCGAAGTTGGTCCTCGTTGCGCGTGGCGAGGAGGCGCTGAACAAGGCGGCTGCACAGGTCAGGGAACTTGGTGCGGAGGTCACGGCGATCACTGCCGACGTTACCGACGCGGAGGTGGTGCGCCGGTTGGTCTCACGCGCGCGGGAGGCGCTAGGCCGCATCGACATGTGGGTGAGCAATGTCGGTGTTGGCGTGGTCGGGCGTTTCCACGAGGTGCCGTTCGAGCAGCACGAGCAGGTGATCCGCGCCAACCTGCTGAGCCATATGGCCGAAGCGCATGCGGTGCTGCCAGTGTTCATCGAGCAGGAGCGGGGCATCTGGGTCGACATGATCTCGCTCGGCGGGTTCGCGTCCACCCCCTGGGCGGCGGCTTACGGCGCAAGCAAGTTCGCGCTGAAGGGCTTTTCGGAAGCGCTGCGCGGTGAACTGGCCGCCCATCCGCATATCCATGTTTGTGACGTCTACCCGGCATTTCTGGACACGCCGGGTATCGCCCATGCCGCGAACGAGACGGGCAGAAAGCTGTCCGCGCCGCCGCCGGTTGCCGACGCGCGGCGGGTGGCAGACGCGATCGTCAGGCTGGCCAAACACCCGCGCGCCACCACGGTAGTCGGATCAATGGCTCATGCGATCCGGCTAGGCCATTTCCTCGCGCCGGGGCTGACGGCCAAGTCGATGTACGGGTTCATCGCATCGTATCTCGATCGAGCGGAGCCGGACGAGCGAACGACGGGCAATCTGTTCGAATCGGGCGGTGGCCCGGTATCGGTCGATGGCGGTCTGCGTAGCCCCAAGCAGCGGGCCGTCGGGCTTGCGGCGGCTGGCGTGATCGTCGCGGGTTTGGGCGTGTTCGCCTTGGCCAAGCGGCCGAAGAGGTGAGCGACACGCCGCGGCCGATAACGACCGCGGCGTGTTCGTCAGGGCCGGCGATCAGCCCGAATAGTACATGTCGTATTCGACCGGGCTCGGCGTCATTTCCCAGCGCGCGACGTCGGCGAACTTGAGTTCGATATACGCCTCGATCTGGTCCTTGTAGAACACGTCGCCCTTGAGCAGGAAGTCGTGATCTGCGGCAAGGGCGTCCAGCGCTTCACGCAGGCTGGCGCACACGGTCGGAACCTCTGCGAGCTCTGCCGGCGGCAGGTCGTAAAGGTTCTTGTCCATCGCCTCTCCCGGGTGGAGCCGGTTCTGGATCCCGTCCAGGCCAGCCATCATCAACGCCGCATAGGCGAGATAGGGATTGGCGAGCGCGTCGGGGAAGCGCACTTCCACGCGCTTCGACTTGGCACCGGTGCCATAAGGGATACGGCACGACGCCGAGCGATTGCGCGACGAATAGGCGAGCAGCACGGGCGCCTCGTAACCCGGTACCAGGCGCTTGTAGCTGTTGGTGGACGGGTTGGTGAACGCGTTCAGCGCCTTGGCGTGCTTGATGATGCCGCCGATGAAGTACAGGCATGTATCGCTGAGGCCCGCATAGCCGTTGCCGGCGAACAGCGGCTCCTTGCCCTGCCAGATCGAGAAGTGGGTGTGCATCCCCGAGCCGTTATCTTCCTTGATCGGCTTGGGCATGAATGTCGCGGTCTTGCCATAGGCATGGGCGACCTGATGCACGACATACTTGTAGATCTGCATGCGATCGGCGGTGGTGGTCAGCGTGCCAAAGGTCAGGCCCAGCTCATGCTGCGCGGCCGCCACCTCATGGTGGTGCTTGTCGCAAGGCAGGCCCATCTCGATCATGGTCGAGACCATCTCGCCGCGGATATCGACCGCCGAGTCGACCGGCGCGACGGGGAAATAGCCGCCCTTGGCGCGCGGACGATGGGCGAGGTTGCCGCCCTCATATTCGCGACCCGAGTTGCCCGGCAGCTCGACGTCATCGATCTTGTAGTAGCTGGTCGAGTAGCTGTTCTCGAACCGCACGTCGTCGAACATGAAGAACTCGGCCTCGGGGCCGACATACACGGTGTCGCCGATTCCGGTGGTCTTCAGGTAAGCCTCGGCGCGCTTGGCCGTCGAGCGCGGATCGCGGGCGTAAAGCTCGCCAGTCGAGGGCTCCACGATGTCGCAGATCACGATCAGCATCGGCGTTGCCGAGAACGGGTCCACATAGACCGCGTCCAGATCGGGCTTCAGCGTCATGTCCGATTCGTTGATCGCCTTCCACCCCTCGATCGAGGAGCCGTCGAACATCAGGCCGTCGGTGAATTCATCCTCGCCCAGGATCGATGCGACCATGGTCAGGTGCTGCCATTTGCCCTTTGGGTCGGTGAAGCGCAGATCGACCCACTCGATCTCCTGATCCTCAATCATCTTCAGAACGTCTGCGGCCGTATTCGCCATGTGAATCAGTCCTCGATGTGGTGTTCAAGCGCCGCCCGGGAACCCGGAGCGGAATTGCGTATCAGATCGCATCCTCATCGCGTTCGCCGGTGCGGATGCGGAGCGCGGTCTCGACGGGGAGAACGAAGATCTTGCCATCGCCGATGCGACCGGTCTGCGCGGCGGCGGCGATTGCCTCCACCACCCGGGCCGCCAGGCCGTCCTCGACGACCACCTCCAGCTTCACCTTGGGCAGGAAGTCGACCACATATTCAGCGCCGCGGTAAAGCTCCGTATGGCCCTTCTGCCGGCCGAAGCCCTTGGCTTCGGTTACGGTGATCCCGCTGACGCCGATTTCGTGGAGCGCTTCCTTCACTTCGTCGAGCTTGAACGGCTTGATGATCGCCTCGATCTTTTTCACGTCAGCTCAACCCCACCCCGAATAGATCCTCGCCCGTCCGGGCGCCTTGCACTGAACGTGCCAGTGAGAGGGGCGAGGGGGAAGGGGGATTCTGCTGCATGGCAGCACGATTCTGGTGCTGCTTTTTCGGGCAGAGTGGGCGTGGGTGCTTGTTTGGTGGGCAGAGTGGGCGCGTCCGGCAAAGGTCGGGAGCCTGAGTTCTTCGAGCCCGGCAAAGGCGTGGTCGACGTGTCTGCGGTTGCTGTGAGATGTTGGAGCTACCTCGGCCGCATCGCCTCTCGGCCCCGTCAGAGAGGGGTGAAGGCTCATGCGCCATCCCGTCACGTCGAGGTATCGACGGCGCTGGCTTACACGCAGGCCATGTCGCTGCGTCGTCTCAGTTATATGCGAAAAGTCTATCATTCCGCGGGAGGGGCGTCGGGCTGTCTAGACGCGACCACGACGCCCCCTCCCGGCCGTCATGGGGCTTGCCGGGCCAGCCATTCCTCAAGCCACTTGATCGTGTAGTCGCCGCGCTGAAACTCCGGATCGTCGAGCAGCGCCTGATGGAGGGGGATGGTGGTCTTCATGCCCTCAATCACGAACTCTTCCAGCGCACGGCGCAGGCGGGCGAGGCAGCCTTCACGCGTGTTGCCGTAGACGATCAGCTTCGCGATCATCGAGTCGTAGTAAGGCGGCACCTTGTAGCCGGCGTAGAGCCCCGAATCGACGCGGACGTGCATGCCGCCGGGCGCATGGAACTGCTTCACCAGGCCAGGTGAGGGGGCAAAGGTGCGCGGGTCCTCGGCATTGATGCGGCACTCGATCGCGTGGCCGCGGAACTGCACCTTGTCCTGGGTGACGGAGAGCGGATGCCCTTCGGCCACGCGGATCTGTTCGCGCACCAGGTCGATGCCGGTGATCATCTCCGTCACCGGATGCTCGACCTGAAGCCGAGTGTTCATCTCGATGAAGTAGAACTCACCGTCTTCCCAGAGGAACTCGATCGTGCCTGCGCCGCGATAGCTCATATCGGCCATCGCCTTAGCGACGACGCCGCCCATGCGGGCACGCTCTTCGGCGGAGATGATCGGGGAGGGTGCTTCCTCCAGCACCTTTTGATGGCGGCGCTGCAGCGAACAGTCGCGTTCGCCAAGGTGGATGGCGTTACCTTTGCCGTCGCCGAATACCTGGAATTCGATGTGCCGCGGGTTGCCGAGGTACTTTTCCATGTAAACGGTGGCATCGCCAAACGCGGCCTTTGCCTCCGTGCCGGCCTGCTGCATCAGAGTTTCGAGCTGGTCGGGTGAGGTGCACACCTTCATGCCGCGACCGCCGCCGCCACTCGCCGCCTTGATGATCACCGGATAACCGATCCGGTCGGCAAGAGCCTTGGCCTCGTCGAGGTCGCTGATCGCGCCGTCAGAGCCCGGCACCAGCGGAAGCCCGAGCGCGCCGGCGGTGCGCTTGGCCTCTACCTTGTCGCCCATGGTGCGGATGTGTTCGGGCTTGGGCCCGACGAACAGCAGGTCGTGCGACTCGACGATGTCCGCGAAACGGGCATTCTCGCTGAGAAAGCCGTAGCCGGGATGGATCGCATCGGCGCCGCTGATCTCGGCCGCGGAGATGATGTTCGGGATGTTGAGATAGCTGTCCGTCGCGGCCGGCGGGCCGATGCAGATCGCCTCATCCGCCAGCCGCACGTGCATGGCGTCGGTGTCGGCCGTGGAGTGGACCGCGACCGTCTTGATGCCCATTTCGTGGCATGCGCGGTGAATACGCAGCGCGATCTCGCCGCGATTGGCGATCAGCAGCTTCTTGATCTGGCGCATGATTATTCGACGACGATCAGCGGCTGGTCGAATTCGACCGGTTGCCCATTCTCGACCAGCACCTGCGTTACCGTGCCGCCGCTGGGCGCGGTGATCGGGTTCATCACCTTCATCGCTTCAACGATCAGCAGCGTGTCTCCAGGGGATACCTTTTGCCCGATGCCCGCGAAAGGCTTGGCGCCCGGTTCCGCCGACAGGTAGGCGGTTCCCACCATCGGCGAGCGGACCGCGGACGCTGTGCTGGCCGGGGTCGACGCGCCGATCTCCGCTGCGGCAGGAGCCGCCGCCAGGGGCGCAGAGGGCACAGGCGCGGTTGGAGCATAGGCGACCTGCGCCGGTGCCGCCGCTGCCGGTTTGCGAGCGACGCGGATCTTTCGATCCTTGTCCTCCACCTCGATCTCGGTCAGCTGCGTGGTGTCGAGCAGTTCGGCCAGCTGGCGGACCAGATCGACATCGATCTGCATCGCGGCCTGGTTGTTCTTGGGTTCGTTGTTGTCGGCCATTAGCCAAAAATCCCCTTGTAAGCGCGCGCCACTGTCAGATGCGCGCCGCCGCTTCAAGCGCGAGGAGGTAGGAAAGCGCGCCGAAGCCCGCGATGGTTCCCCGCGCGGCCTGCCCGACGAGGCTGACGTGACGAAAGGATTCGCGGGCGTGCGGGTTGGACAGGTGCACCTCGATCACCGGTGTCGTCACCGCCTTGATCGCGTCGTGGATCGCCACGGAGGTGTGGGTGAAGCCGCCGGCGTTGAGCAGCACGGCACGCGCGTTCGTCGCCTGCGCTTCGTGCAGCCAGTCAACCAGGTGCCCTTCATGATTGGACTGGCGCAGGTCGATATCGAGGTCGAGTTCGCGGGCGCGGTCCTCCAGCTGGCCGGCAATGTCGTCCAGCGTGTCATGGCCGTAGATGTGCGGTTCGCGCAGGCCCAGCAGGTTCAGATTGGGGCCGTTCAGGACGAGGACCGTATCGGGCATAGGAAACCTTTGGTTGAGCAACCGGGACGCGGGGCCTATCTCGCCCGCAACCCTTTCATCAGCGAAGAAGCCTCATGCCCCATACCGACGGCACCGTCACCATCAGCGTCAATGGCGAGCACAAGCGCGTCGCGGCGGGAATCTCGCTGGCCGACCTTGCAACCGAGCTTGGCCTGGTGCCCGAAAAGGTAGCGGTGGAGCGAAACATGGAAGTGGTGCCGCGGTCCACGCTCGGCCAGGTATGCGTCGAAGATGGCGACGATATCGAGATCGTCCATTTTGTTGGTGGCGGCGACCATGCGGGAGTTATCGCCGATGACAGCTGGACGGTGGCGGGCAGGACTTTTCGTTCGCGGCTGATCGTCGGCACCGGCAAGTACAAGGACTTTGCCCAGAACGCGGCGGCGCTGGAGGCGAGCGGGGCGGAGATCGTCACTGTGGCGGTGCGGCGGGTAAACGTCAGCGACCCCAAGGCGCCGATGCTGACCGACTTCATTGATCCCAAGCGGGTGACTTATCTGCCCAACACAGCGGGCTGCTTCACCGCGGACGAGGCGATCCGGACCTTGCGCCTGGCGCGTGAGGCGGGCGGCTGGGACCTCGTAAAGCTGGAAGTGCTGGGGGAAGCCAAGACGCTTTATCCCGACATGCGCGAAACGCTGAAGGCGACGGAGGTGCTGGTGCGCGAGGGCTTCAAGCCGATGGTGTATTGCACTGACGACCCCATCGCGGCGAAGCAGCTGGAGGAAGCGGGGGCGGTCGCGATCATGCCGCTCGGTGCGCCGATCGGATCGGGGCTGGGCATCCAGAACCGGGTCACCATCCGGCTGATCGTGGAGGGCGCGGGGGTGCCGGTGCTGGTCGATGCTGGCGTCGGCACGGCATCCGATGCGGCTGTGGCGATGGAGCTGGGCTGTGACGGTGTTCTGATGAACACGGCCATCGCCGAAGCCAAGGACCCGGTGATGATGGCAGCAGCCATGCGTGCGGCGGTGGACGCGGGGCGGCTCGCTTATCGGGCCGGGCGGATGGGGCAGCGGCGCTATGCCGACCCGTCGAGCCCGTTGGCAGGACTAATCTAAAGCAGCCGAAAGCGGAACAGCCGGCCGCTCAAGCCGTTTATCTTCACGTGATCACCGCGCGCGCAGCCAATCCCGGCGAGCAGCAGGCGCGACCACAAAGGAGTTCACCATGGGCGAGCTGACCGACAAGATCAAAGGCAACGTCAATGAGGCGATCGGCAACGTAAAGCAGGCGATCGGCGAGCATAACCGCGACCCGGATCTGGCGGCCGAAGGCAAGGCCCAGGAAGTGCAGGGCAAGGGCGAGCAGTTCAAGGGCAGCGTCAAGGGCGCACTCGGCGACGATATCTGATGATCGGGTAACCGGCGGCCCTGGCTGCTGGTGCTGATTGCAAGCGGCGTGTGGACCTGATGAGGTCTGCGCGCCGCTTTGCTTTTAGGATGGTGCCTTCGGAGGGGCTCAGGTGCGCTTGGCGGCGGTCACTGACTGGCCGAGGTCCAGCTTCTCTCCGCGTGTGACGATGACCTGGTCTCCCAGCTTCACCAGCCCGAACAGCTTGCGGGCGAACGGCGTGGGAATGCCGATGCAGCCATGGGTAGCGGCATCGAACGCAACCTTGCTGCCGTGTATCGAGATGCCGTCATTGGTCAGCCGCAGCATGTACGGCATTGGCGCATCGTACAGGTTGGAGACGTGGTCAGCGTCCTTGCCAATCACCGGGTATACGCCGGTCGGGGTCGGTTTCGAGTCAGCGCCATAGATGACGGCCGCCGTACCGACCTCATATCCTGCGCGGAACACGGAAAGGACATTGGCTTCCAGGTCGACGGTAACGACGACGCGGCCGGCGGGAACCTCCTTGTCATTCCAGAACCACGCGCCGTATTTGATCGGGCCGCCTGTATCGAGGATGCGCTTGATCGCGTAGGCTTCGGGAGCAGGGCTGGGCGTCGGGGCCGGCTTTTGCCGAACAGGCGAGACAGGCTCAGCTACGGGTGGCGCTAGGGTCGCAGCAATGGCCGGGGGCGCATCGCGATGGCGACTGGCGGCGACCACCGCGATGCCGATCCCGAGCGCGCTGGCCAGGATCACGCGGGCGGTCCACAGGGCAGGGGTGGCGCTCATGAAGGGCCGCTTACACCAGCAGCCCTCCACAAGCGGTAAACGTCACTTGCTGCGGATCGCCGTCAGCGTCGTGCCAGCGGTAATCTGTTCCAGGTCGGTCTTGAGGTGCAGCAGGCGGACGCCCGGCTGGTTCAGGGCGCGGCCGAGGGCGGGCGCGAAGGCCGCCGTTTCCTCCACCGTCTCGGCCCAGCAACCAAAGGCCCGGGCGAGGGCCGCGAAATCTGGATTGCCGAGGGTGGTGGCGGAGACGCGGCCGGGGAACTCGCGTTCCTGGTGCATGCGGATCGTGCCATAGGCCGAGTTGTCCACGACGATCACCAGGATCGACGCGCCATGCTGGACCGCGGTGGCCAGTTCCTGTCCGTTCATCAGGAAGTCGCCGTCGCCTGCCAGTGCGACAACGGCGCGGGCCGGGTAGCGGAGCGATGCCGCGACTGCGGCGGGGAGGCCATAGCCCATCGCTCCCGCAGTGGGTGCAAGCTGGGTCCCGTAGCCGCCATATTGCCAGTAGCGATGCCACCAGCCCGAGTAGTTGCCAGCGCCGTTGCAGATGATCGTGTCTGCCGGCATCGCTTCCTTCATCGCGGCGACGCAGGGTCCGAGATCGAGGCGCACGTTCGCGCGGGGCCGGGGCGTGGACCAGGCGCGATAGTCGGCGTGGGCCTCCGCGCCGGCCGGGTGAGCGGGGCCATCGAGTGCGGCGAGAGCCTCCGCAAAGGACGACATGTCGGCGCAAATGGCTAGGTCGGCTCGGTAGCTGCTGTGCAACTCCTCGGGATCGGGATGGACATGGACAAGGCGCTGGTCGGGGTGATCGGGGGTGACCAACGTGTAGCCGTCGGTGGTTGCCTCCCCCAGACGCGCGCCGATTACCAGCAGCAGATCGGCAGAGCGAACGCGTTCGACCACCTTGGGATTGGGGCCATAGCCGAGGTTTCCGGCATAGGCGGGGCAATCGTTCGGCACTGCATCCTGCCGACGAAAGGCGGCGACGAGCGGCACGCCGGTGCGATCGGCCCAGGCGGCGACGTCCTGGCCGGCATGGCTGGTCCACCCCGCTCCGCCGATGATCGCAACCGGGCGCTCGGCTGTGGCAAGCAGGTCGCCGAGGCGAGCGAGGGAGTCGTCGTCGACCGCTTGTGGTGCACGCGTAATCCGGGGGCGGTCCACTGCCTCCACCGTTTCGAGCAGCATGTCCTCCGGCAACGCGAGCACGACCGGGCCCGGCCGGCCGTTCATGGCGGTGGCATAGGCGCGGGCAACATATTCGGGGATGCGGCGAGCATCGTCGATTCGGGCGGTCCATTTCGCGAGCGGCGCGAACATTGCCTGAAAGTCGACCTCCTGGAACGCTTCGCGGTCGCGGGTGGACCGGTCGACATCGCCAATGAACAGGATCATCGGCTGCGAATCCTGCATCGCGACATGGACGCCGATAGCGGCGTTTGTAGCGCCCGGCCCGCGGGTGACAAAGGAGACGCCCGGGCGCCCGGTCAGCGCACCATCTGCGCAGGCCATGAAGGTGACGCCGCCTTCCTGCCGGCACACCACCGTCTCGATCGACGACGTGTCGTGGAGCGCGTCGAGCACCGCCAGGAAGCTTTCGCCGGGCACGGTGAACAGTCGTTCGCACCCCTGGATGGCGAGTTGGTCAACAAGGATTCGGCCGCCGGATCTGCTGGTCATCGGGCCGCCGTAGCGCGGGCTGGGCCGAGCGCCAACTTGCGGCAAGTCAGCATGTGTTCAGCGCCGATGTGGTAATTGCTGTCCCATGCGAAACATTCTTCTTGCCCTGTCCGCCGCTGCGCTGGTCGCAGCCCCTGCGCTGGCCAAGCGCGACACCCCCGACGTGAAGCTTGCCAAGCTTCTGGACGGGCGAGTTGCAGGCAGGCCGACCAGTTGCATCCTTCCGCAGCAAACCCAGAACAGCGAGATCATCCCAGGCCAGGCGATTGTGTACCGGCAGGGCGGCACCCTGTGGGTCAACCGCCCGCGGTCGGGTGCGGAGTCGCTGCGAGAGGATGATATCCTGGTGACCCGCCAGTTCACGTCGCAGCTGTGCAGCCTGGACCTGGTGCGCCTGATCGACCGCGGGAGCCGGTTCGAACGCGGCAGCGTGTCGCTGGGCGAGTTCACCCCCTATCGCCTCCCCCCCAAGAAGTGACGCGAGGCGCGCTCGCTTGACCCGCTGCGCGCCCGCTCGCTAGGGCGGCGCGCAGGAGGGTCGCCCATGAACAAGCTGTATCCCGACGCGGCGGCGGCGCTGGACGGGCTGTTGCACGACAACATGCTGATCTGTGCGGGCGGCTTTGGCCTGTGCGGCATTCCAGAGCGATTGATCGACGCCATCGAGGCGAGCGGGGTCACGGGCCTGACGATCGCGTCGAACAATGCGGGCGTGGACGGCGTCGGGCTCGGCAAGCTGCTGCGGTCTCGCCAGGTCGCGAAGATGATCTCATCCTATGTCGGCGAGAACAAGGAATTCGAGCGGCAATACCTGTCGGGCGAACTGGAGGTGGAGTTCTGCCCGCAAGGGACGCTCGCCGAGCGGTGCCGCGCGGGTGGTGCCGGCATTCCGGGCTTTTACACCAAGACGGGCGTCGGCACGCTGGTGGCCGAGGGGAAGGAAGTGAAGTCCTTCGATGGCGAGGATTACATCCTGGAGCGCGGTATCCGTGCCGACCTTTCCATCATCAAGGGCTGGAAGGCCGACGAGAGCGGCAATCTGATCTTTCGCAAGACGGCGCGCAATTTCAACCAGCCGATGGCGACGGCGGGGCGGATCTGCGTGGCCGAAGTTGAGGAAGTTGTGCCTGTAGGGGCGCTTGATCCCGACGCGATCCATTTGCCGGGCATTTACGTGAAGCGCATGATCGTCGGCGCCCCCTACGACAAGAAGATCGAGTTCCGCACGACGCGTCAACGCGCCGAGGCAAGCGCGGCTGCAGGGTCGGAGGTCGGGGCGTGACACTGGCAGTTCCCGGCCGCGACGCCGGGCCGGCAAGTCGGGCGTGGCGCAGATCTGCTTGGGCCCCTGCATGCGCGGGAGCGCTGCTGGCGGGGTGCGCGACCATCCCTTCTGCAGAGCCGCCGGTCGCGGCCACTCCGATGGCGGCAACAGTGGCACCGCCACCGGCCGCGGTGACTCCGGGTTCGGTGCCGCCGGGCATGCAATATCTGTACGGGTCGGGCGAGGGCGCGGCGATCAGCATCCAGGCGTGGCGCGGTCTGGTCGGCTATGCGGCAGCAAGGGCCAAGGCTCGGCCGACGGACAGCGTGGTGCTGGCGAGCGGCGCGACGCTGGACGCGCCCCGCTTTGTGCCATGCGGGGCAAAGCCGCTGGCCGCCGTGTTCGACGTGGACGAAACCGTGCTGCTCAACCTCGGCTTCGAGGCGGACGACGCAGCGCATCCGGGACGTTCCTATGACCAGGCACGCTGGCAGGCGTGGGAGAGGACGGGCGTGGCGCAGGTTTCGCCGGTGCCGGGTGCTCGCGAGGCGCTTGCGACTCTGCGGGCCATGGGAGTGACCCCGGTGTTCAACACCAACCGCTCGGTCGGCACGGTGGAGCAGACCGCGGCGTCGCTGAACGGCGCGGGACTGGGCCCGGCGCGACATGGTGAGACCCTGTTCGTGGCCGGTGACGACCCGACCGGTTCGCGCAAGGACTTGCGCCGCGCGACCATCGCCGCGCGTTATTGCGTGATCGCGATGGGTGGCGACCAGCTTGGCGATTTTTCCGACCTGTTCAACGCGGGCCAGCCTGTGCGTGCTCGACGGGATGCGGTCGCCGCGCCGGCGCTCGCGTTGCTGTGGGGCGCGGGCTGGTTCGTGCTGCCCAACCCTGTTTACGGATCGGCGCTGAAGGGTGGATTGGACGACGTCTTCCCCGCCGACAAGCGCTGGAACTCGCCCGGAGCTGCTCAATGACCGACAAGCCCGTCCCGATCGACCTCCATGCCCACGTGGCGATGATCAATGGCGCGCGCGAGTTCCTGCGCGTGTGGATGCGCCCGGATGGCGCGACGGCGAGCTTCATCAACCCCGTGCCGGTTGGGGCCGATCCGGCGGCGTTCGGCGCTGCTCTGGTGGACTGCATTCGGCAGGGCGCGAAAGCCTATGCCCGCGCGGTCAACATCGACGAGGAGGAAGCGCTGGGGCGCATCTGGCAAGGAGTCGAGGCTGAGCGCTATCGGCGCGAGGACAACTTGCCGACCAACGATGGAAAGGCGCACTGATGCCCTGGGACCGCAACGGCATGGCGGCACGCGCGGCCAAGGAACTGCGCGACGGTCATTATGTGAACCTTGGCATCGGCATCCCGACGCTGGTCGCGAACAACATCCCCGATGGCATGACGGTGACGCTGCAATCGGAGAACGGGATGCTGGGGATAGGCCCGTTCCCATATGACGACGAGGTTGATCCCGACCTGATCAACGCGGGCAAGCAGACGATCAGCGAGCTGCCGCAATCAGCCTATTTCTCCTCCGCCGATAGCTTTGCGATGATCCGGGGCGGGCATATCGACCTGACCGTGCTGGGTGCGATGGAGGTGGCCCAGACCGGCCACATCGCCAACTGGATGATCCCGGGCAAGATGATCAAGGGCATGGGCGGCGCCATGGACCTGGTCGCGGGCGTCAAGAAGATCATCGTGGTGATGGAGCATACCGCCAAGGATGGCAGCCCCAAGTTCATCCCGGCGTGCACCCTGCCGCTGACGGGCAAGAATGTAGTCGACATGATCGTGACCGACTTGGCGGTGTTCCAGCGGCCCGACCATCAATCGGCGTTCAGGCTGGTCGAGCTGGCACCGGGCGTGGAGGCGGACGAGGTCAGGGCAAAGACCACTGCCCATTATGAGGCATGACGGCGCGAGGTCCTGGGCAGCGTTGACCGGCTGCGCGGGAGCACCCTAGCATCGGCGGCATGACCCGCCTGCGACTAAGCCTTTTGTCCCTGCCGTTGCTGATCGCGGCGGCGCCGCCTTCGCCGAACTGGGCCGAGTTGCTGCGGTAGGACGCGCAAGCTTTCCACGACGATATCGCTGCGAACCACCCCGGGTCGTCGAACGACCTGGACCCCGGTTTTGCCGCGCGCAACGATCGCGCGCTGGCACGGGCGCTGCGCTGGGCGCCGAAAGTAACTGATGCGGCAGGCTATCGCGCGGCGATGGACGCCTATGCGGCAAGCTTCGACGACGGGCATCTTGCGACGGCACCGACCGATGCGTTCCCGGCGATTGAGGGGCGCTGGCCCGGTTTCCTGACCGGGTACGGTGCCGATCGCCGATATCGGGTCGCAACGCGGGCCGATGACGCCGCCGTGCCGATCGGCGCCGCCTTGGTGTCGTGCGATGGGGTTGCGGCGGGCAGGCTGGCCGAGGAGCGGGTCGGCACCTTTGCCGGGCGGTGGATGCTGGCGTCGCGCCGGGCGCTGCTGGCGCGCAACCTGTTCCTGGACCGTGGCAACCCGTTCGTGGCGCGGCCAAGAGCGTGTCGCTTCGCCTGGAATGGCGCGACGCATGAGGTGGCGCTCAGCTGGCGTGCCCTGCCGGCGGACGAAGCGGCGACGCGGATTGCTGCCGTGGGCGGACGGGCGCGGGAGGCGATTGGGCAACGCACACTGGCGGATGGGACGCGTTGGCTGTCACTGTCGGGGTTCAACAGCGATCCGTCGGGGCCGGACTTCAAAGCTCTCGTGCCGCTGATCGCGGCGCTGAAGGCAGACCGGACGGCGCTAGCGCGGGCGCCGCGGATCGTCCTCGACCTTCGCGGCAATAACGGCGGATCGTCCGACTGGTCGCGCCAGATCGCGGCGGTCCTGTGGGGCGAGGCGGCGGTGCGCGGAGCGGAAGGGCATTCCGAGGCGGTGGAGTGGCGCGTGTCGCCGGCGACGATCAGAGCAATTGGCGAGTATCGGGACCAGTTCGCCGCCGCCCCGAATGCGTCGCCCGACGCGAAGCAATGGGCGCAGCGGACCTATGACGGCCTGACAGGCGCCGCGGCCAAGCACCAGCCACTGTGGCGCGAGACGGACGAGCCGGAAGCCACGATCCCAGCGAAGGAGCAGACGGTCGCACCGCTTGCCGGGCCGGTGTTTATCGTCACCGACTGGGGCTGCGGGTCCGCGTGCCTGGATGCGGTCGACCTTTGGCGGGCGCTTGGCGCGATCCAGGTTGGGCAGGAGACAAGCGCCGACACGCTCTACATGGACGTGCGTGACACGGTGCTGCCAAGCGGGATGACACGCGCGGTGGTGCCTATGAAGGTTTATCGCGGGCGCAAGCGCGGGGCGAATCAGCCCTGGATGCCGGTGCACGCCTATGGTGGCGACCTGCGCGACACGGCTGCGTTGCAGAGGTGGGTCTCCTCCCTTCCTGACCGCGGCGCACGAAAACCATAGCCAGGGTTTCGTTGCGCGCCACAATCTACTAACGCGCGCCTGTCATGACTATTGCACCACGCACGCTGTACGAGAAGATCTGGGACGCTCATGTTGTGGAGCGTCGGGACGACGGCTCCTGCCTTATCTATATCGACCGCCACTTGGTCCATGAGGTGACCAGCCCGCAGGCGTTCGAGGGGCTGCGCGCGGCCGGGCGGCGGGTGCGGCGGCCCGACCTGACGTTGGCGGTGCCCGATCACAATCTGCCGACTACGGCGCGAGTCGATGCGTCAGGGCGAATGCTGCCGATTGCCGACCCCCAAAGCGCGGCACAGCTGGACGCGCTCCGCCGCAACACGGCCGAGTTCGGCGTCGAATATATCGATGCCGCGGCGGCCGAGCAGGGCATCGTGCATGTGGTGGGGCCAGAACTCGGCTTTACGCTGCCGGGCACGACGCTGGTGTGCGGCGACAGCCATACCAGCGCGCATGGGGCGCTGGGATCGCTCGCGTTCGGCATCGGCACCAGCGAGGTCGAGCATGTGCTCGCGACCCAAACGCTGATCCTGTCGCCGTCCAAGACCATGGAGGTTCGGGTTGACGGCACGCTCGGCTTTGCAGTGTCGGCCAAGGACGTGATCCTCGCGATCATCGGCCGGATCGGCGCGGCGGGCGGCACCGGCCACGTGATCGAGTTCACCGGGGAGGTGATCCGGGCGCTCTCTGTCGAGGGACGGCTGACCGTTGCCAACATGTCGATCGAGGGTGGGGCGCGATCCGGGCTGGTGGCCCCGGATAACACGACCTTTGCTTACCTGAAGGGCCGCCCGATGGCGCCCGCTGGCGAGCAATGGGACCGGGCGGTCGAATGGTGGCGGTCGCTGCCGACCGATGCCGGTGCGCGGTACGACAAGCAGGTTCGGCTTGACGCAACCAACATCGCGCCGGCGCTGACCTGGGGCACCAGCCCCGAAGACGTGGTGCCGATCACGGGCACCGTTCCCGACCCGGAAAGCTTTGCCGATCCCGCGAAGCAGGCCGCGGCGCGCAAATCGCTCGACTATATGGGCCTGACGCCGGGCACGCGAATGCAGGACGTGCCGGTCAATCACGTGTTTATCGGCAGTTGCACCAACAGCCGCATCGAGGACCTGCGCGCCGCGGCCAGCGTTGCCAGTGGTCGGCATGTTGCGGACGGGGTGCGCGCGCTGGTGGTGCCGGGGTCGGGACTGGTGAAGCGGCAGGCGGAGGCGGAGGGGCTGGATCGCGTGTTCGCCGCCGCCGGGTTCGAATGGCGCGAGCCCGGTTGCTCCATGTGCCTCGCCATGAACCCCGACAAGGTGCCGCCGGGGGAACGATGCGCATCGACCAGCAACCGCAACTTCGTTGGCCGGCAGGGACCGGGTGCGCGGACGCATCTGTTGTCGCCAGCCATGGCAGCAGCGGCGGCGGTGACCGGCCGGCTGGCCGATGTACGCGAGTTGATGGCGTGACTCCGGTCGTGGAAGTCACCGGCACCGCCTATCCCTGGGGCGCCAAGAACATTGACACAGACGTCATCATTCCTGCGCACTGGCTCAAGACCATCAAGCGATCGGGGCTCGGGCAGGGTGCCTTCGAGACGGTCCGGGCGGTGCCGGGCAACATCTTTGATGACCCGCGCTACCAGGGCAGCCCGATCCTGATCGCCGGCGACAATTTCGGCTGCGGGTCGAGCCGCGAACATGCCGCATGGGCGCTGGCCGACATGGGCGTGACGGCGATCATCGCGCCATCTTTTTCCGACATCTTCTCCGGCAATGCAGTGAAGAACGGGATCGTGCCCGTGGTACTGCCGCAGGAGGCGGTCGACAGGTTGCTGGAGGTCGCCGCCGACCAGCCTGTGACGGTCGACCTGGAGACGATGACGGTCACGACCCCGTACCAGGACCGCTTCTCCTTTGAGCTCGATGCGTTTCGCCGACGCTGCCTGATGGAAGGGCTGGACGAGATCGGGCTGACGCTGGCAAGAGATACCGCGATTTCTAAGTTCGAGGCGGCGGCCACTGAGAACCGCCCCTGGACAGGGCAGAGGAGCGGGTATGCGGGCGTTGCTGTCGAGGGCGATCGGCGGACCTGAAACTCTGGAATTGGCCGAGCTGCCCGATCCGGTGGCCGGCCCAGGGCAGGTCGTGGTGGCCGTCGAGGCTTGCGCGATCAACTATCCCGACGTTCTGATCATCGAGGACAAGTACCAGATGAAGCCGCCGCGCCCTTTCGCGCCCGGTGGCGAAATCGCGGGCGTCGTCGAGGCAGTGGGGGAAGGCGTCACGGCCTGGCGGCCCGGGGACCGGGTCATGGGTGTGATCGGCTTCGGTGGGCTTGCCGAGAAGATCGTGGTCGATGCCGTCCGGCTGTTCCGGTTGCCGGAAGGGCGCAGCTTCGCGGAAGGTGCGGCGCTGCTGTTGACCTATGCCACCACAATTCATGCGCTGCTCGACCGCGGGCGGCTCCGGGCAGGGCAGCGTTTGTTGGTGCTGGGCGCGGCGGGGGGCGTCGGACTGGCCGCCGTGGAACTCGGCAAGGCCTATGGCGCGCATGTGGTCGCGGCTGTGTCGTCCGAGGAGAAGGCAGCGGCGGCGCGGGATTCAGGCGCAGATCAAACGCTGATCTATCCGCGCGCGCCTTTCGACAAGGACCAGTCCCGCGCGCTGGCCGACCAGTTCAAGGCAGCAGCGGGGCCCGGCGGTTTCGACATCGTCTATGATCCGGTCGGAGGCGACTATACTGAGCCCGCACTGCGGTCGGTCGGGTGGGAAGGGCGGTACCTGGTCGTCGGCTTCCCGGCCGGCATACCGAAACTGCCGCTTAACCTCACGTTGCTGAAAAGCTGCGACGTGTGCGGGGTGTTCTGGGGGGCGTTCGCGGCGCGTGATCCGCAGGCCAACGCCGCCCATGTCGCCGAGCTGTTTCGATTGTGGGAAGCGGGCCGGATTGCGCCGCGGGTCACCGGGCGCTTCGCCCTGGCGCAAGGCGGAAGTGCGATCGCCAAGATGGCGGCGCGGACTTCGGTGGGCAAGCTGGTAGTGGACGTAACCGGATAGGTTTTCAACGGCTCCGCGCCACGCTGAAGCGAGGGGATGAACCAGGTCGTCTCGCGTATCGGACGCCACAAGCGGCAACACCTGGCCTTGATCTGACGGCCGCGTTGCGTGGGCGTCGGCACGCCCCTATCTTGATGGCGTACTTTCAAGGGGAGCCAGGCCAGATGACCAGTTTCGAGGACCGCGGCCGCGGCTTTGAGGCGAAGTTCGCCAATGACGAAGAGATGGCGTTTCGGGTCACCGCCCGACGCAACCGGCTGCTTGGGCAATGGGCCGCAGGATTGATGGGGCTGACCCCGGCAGAGGCGGATGCCTATGCCACGTCGGTGGTCCAGGCCGACTTTGAAGAGATCGGTGACGAGGATGTCGTGCGCAAGCTGCTGGGCGATCTGACCGCAGCGGGCGTTGAAATCGAGCCCGCCGCGCTTCGTCGTGCGCTGGACGAGCGAGCCGTAGAGGCCCGCCGCCAGTTGATGGAAGGTCGCTGATCGATGCCGATGGCTGCCGATGACATCGCCGCGCTGATCCGCACCGCCATTCCTGACGCCGAGGTTGAGATCACCGATCTTGCCGGTGATGGGGATCATTATGCCGCGCGCGTGGTGTCGCCGAGCTTCGCCGGCATGCCGCTGCGCCGGCAGCACCAGGCGGTCTATGCCGCGCTGGGCACCCGGATGGGCGGCGAACTACACGCCCTGCAACTCAAGACTGCTTCCGCCTGAGGACCCAGAACAATGACCGACACGACCATCGACACCAACGCCCGCATCGACGCCCTGGTAAAGGCGAACCCCGTGGTGCTGTTCATGAAGGGCACGCCCCTTTTCCCGCAGTGCGGCTTTTCAAGCCGCGCCGTGGCGATCCTGCAGCATCTCGGCGCCGAGTTCGAGGGTGTGGATGTGTTGCAGGATCAGGGTATCCGGCAGGGCATCAAGGCTTATTCCGACTGGCCAACAATCCCGCAGCTTTACGTCCATGGTGAGTTTGTCGGCGGATCCGACATCATGATGGAAATGTATGAAAGCGGTGAACTCGCCGAACTGCTCGGCGGCGAAAAGGCCGAAGGCTGAGACAAGCCGGGTGAGGGCGGGTCGGCACTGATCCGGAAGCGGCCGACCCGCCCTACTGAAGCGGACCAGCCGCTCGGACACTCACAGCTTTGCAGCCTGCGTGCCAGTCCCGCCCAAGCACGCGTTGCTGCGGGACCCATTGGTTAACTGCTTCCGAGCGACCCGCTCGGCTGTAAGAAGATCCGACAGGCACGTTGCCGGCCAGCCCTGTTGACTACGCGTGTAATCAATGCGATTACAGATGTAGTCAGTTAGGAGCGAGTCGTGGCCGAACGGATCAGCGATGCCGAGCACGCCGTCATGGAAGTGCTGTGGGATGAGGCGCCGCTGACGGCGCAGGATGTGGCCGAACGGGTCGATCCCGACCGTGGCTGGAGCGCCAACACCGTCAAGACGCTGCTTGGGCGTCTGCTCGCCAAATCAGTGATCGCGCATGAGGCGGACGGCCGGCGTTACCTGTACCGGCCGCTAGTCGAGCGCGGCGACTATGTCGAGGGCGAGAGCCGGCGGCTGATCGACCGCCTGTTCGGTGGCAAGCTGACGCCGCTAGTCGCGCACTTGGCCGAGCGCGACGCGCTGACGGCGCAGGACATTGCCGACATCGAGGCCCTGTTGAAGGATCTGCGGGCATGAGCGCCGTCGACCTCGCGCCCTGGATGATCCAGGCTCTGGTCGCGTCGGGGCTGTTGATGGCCCTGGTGTTGCTGGTTCGCGGACCCGTGCGCCGCGCCTTTGGTCCGAGCGTCGCATACGCATTGTGGGCATTGCCGCTGCTGCGACTCGTATTGCCGCCCATGCCGGCCTGGTTGGGCTCCGCTGTTACGCCGATCGACAAAGCTGGCGACACGCTGACGGTGATGGTGTTCGACGGCACGGCGCCGGCGGTTCCGGCTGCCGCTGCGGCTTCGTCGGTAGCCTGGGGCACCATCCTGGCGGCCGTCTGGGCGGTTGGCGCGGCAGGCTTTCTGTTGTTCCACATCGTTCGCTATACCCGCTTTTGCGCCTCCGTCCTGCAAGGGGCGACGATGCAGTCGAGGGTTCGCGGGATCACCATGGTGGTGAGCGACGCCGCACCCGGCCCGCTCGCCTTTGGCATCTTTCGCCGGGTGGTCGCCTTTCCGATCGACTTCGCGGATCGCTATGATCCCGACGAGCGTGAACTCGCGCTGGCGCATGAGGTCGGGCATCACCTTCGCGGTGACCTGATCGCCAACTGGCTGGCGCTGGCCGTGCTCGCCGCCCATTGGTTCAACCCGCTTGCCTGGATGGCTTTTCGCGCCTTCCGGAATGACCAGGAGCTGGCCAACGACGCCGGCATATTGGCAACCCGTTCCGTGTCGCAGCGGCACGCCTATGGTCGGGCCATCGTCAAGGCGGCGCATGGCGGCGCGGTGTCGGCCGCCTGTCACCTTCACACCATCAATGATCTGAAAGGGAGACTAAAGATGCTCGCGCGTTCCCCTGCCTCGCGTCGCCGGCTTTTTTCGGGCGCTACCTGTGTCGGCGTGCTGGTCCTGGGCGGCCTGGGCCTGACCGCATCGGGCAGCGGCGCGGCCGCGATCGCCGAGACGGTGAGCGCACAGGTGACTCCGCCGAGGCCGCCCGCTCCGCCAGCGGCGCCCGCGCCCCTGGCCAATGCGCCTGTCGCGCCCTTGCCACCCGCACCACCCGCTCATCCGGCAAAGGGCAAGAAGCGTGTGGTGATCGTCAAGGACGGCAAAAGCACCAGCTATGAGGGCGCCGAAGCCGACGCGTTCCTGGCCGCGAATCCTGAGATGATGCCGCCGCCGCCTCCTGCCGCGCCGCAGCCGCCAGTGCGGGTTCGCGTGATGCACCTGAACGAGGCGAAGGGCGGAAAGGTGATCCGCTTCCGCGATCCGGACGGCAAGGAGCAGACGATCACCGTGCCGCCCGTGCCGCAAGTTTCCGAAAGGAACTGCGCCGGTAGCGGCCCGGCGGTGGATGATCGCAGCGAGGGTGGTCGCCGTCGCATCACCATCTGCACCAACCGGATCGAGCGAATGACCCAAGAAGCCGAACGTACCGCCGCAGATGCGGCCGTCACGGAACAGCAGGCACGCCGCAGCGCACGTAGCGGCCTTGCCACGGCGCGCGCGGCGATTGAGCGCGACCGCAACCTGACGGCCCAGCAACGCGATGAGGCCCTGCAAGGGTTGGCGCAGGCCGAGGCGGAGCTGGCCTCCGAGGGCTGATACAGGCCCACTGCTCGCGGCATGGCCACAAAGCACGCCGCGAGCAGTCGGGGTTGCCAAGCGACGCCGACCGGACCATCTGGCCCCCATGGCCGAGGCCCCGACCGGTATTCCCATCAGGCTAGAGCCGCTGGTCACACGCCTGCTCGCGCCCAATCCGTCGCCCTACACCCACACGGGAACGCAATCCTACCTGATCGGCACCGAAGATCTGGCGGTGATCGATCCGGGGCCTGAGAGCGACCCGCATCAACAGGCGATGCTAGCCGAGATTGCCGGGCGGCCGGTCAAGGCCATCCTGATCACCCACCACCATCGCGATCATAGCCCAGGCGCCCGCGCACTAGCCGCTGCGACCGGAGCGCCGATCATCGGGGCCGCCCCGTTCGCCCCGGCGGAGGCGGCGGCGCGGGCGGATGCATCATTCGATGCGATCTATGCGCCTGATCGGGTGCTGGCCGATGGCGAAAGCGTGGTCGGTACTGGCTGGACGCTGACCGCAGTGGCAACTCCTGGCCACACCTCCAACCACGTCGCCTTCGCGCTGCCCGAAACGGGCGCGCTGTTCTCGGGCGACCACGTCATGGGCTGGTCGACGACAGTCGTGCTGCCGCCCGATGGCGATATGGGTCAGTATATGGCGAGCTTGGAAAAGCTGATGGGGCGTGACGACCGCATCTATTATCCCGGCCATGGCGATGCGGTGGAGCAGCCCCGCCGCCTGGTACGTGGAATGCTGGGCCATCGCAAACACCGCGAGGGGCAGATCCTGCGGCTGCTCGCCGGCGGGGCCCGGCCGGTGGAAGCGCTGCTGCCCGACATGTACGCGTCGCTCGACCCCAGGCTGTTGCCGGCAGCGAAGGGATCGGTGTTGGCCCATTTGCTCGATCTCGGCGCCCGCGGACTTGTCGGGCAGGAGGATGGCGCATGGGCGCGCCGGTGACGCCAGCCGAATCGGCGCCCGGCGGCGCGGGAAGGCGGGGGCCGGGATGCTTGATCCAGTTTGCCGTGGCGCTGCTGCTGTTGGCACTGGCCGGCGTGGCGGGGCTCTGGGGTGTGCAGCGCTATCTGTCGAGCAAGCTTGCTCCCGATCCTGTCACCATCGCCTCTGCCAGTCTGGAGGGCTTGCGCGAACAGAACCGGCTGTCCGCGTTCGCGGCGCGCTTTGTGGCGGTAGTCACCAGCTGTCGTACTCAGTTGGGTCTTTCGACCGAGAAGACGCTGATCATGCCCGGGCTGGTCAGGTATGAGGTGGATCTTGCCAAGCTGACTCAGCGGGACGTGAGTTGGGACCCGGCAACGAAAGTCCTGTCCGTGCGTCTGCCGCCCGTTGAGATCGACGGGCCGCAGGTCGACCTGAACGCTGTGCGGGAATATGGGACGGGCGGCGTTCTCGCGCGGCTGACCGATGCCGGCCAGGCACTCGACACAGCCAATCGCCGGGCGGGGCAGGCCGAGCTCATCCGGCAAGCGCGCGATGCGATGCCGATGCGCCTGGCCCGCGACGCGACTCGGCGGGCGGTGGAGCGGAGCTTCGCCATGCCGCTGCGCGCGACGGGGCTGGACGCCACCGTGCGTGTCCGCTTTGCCGACGAGCCCGTGCCCAGCAACGAGCGGTGGGATGTGTCCCGTTCGCTCGACCAGGTGACGCAGAACCGCCGTTAGTCCTTCCAGGTGACACGCGCTGCGCGGAATCGGGGCACGTTTTTGCGGTACTGGTGAACCGCAGGAACGCCCGATACTCTTCATCCCGGATCTTGAGCGCCAGCTTCGCCCTCCATCGGGGGAGGCTGATGCCGTCCAGGGGAGAACATCGATGAGCACTGGAGACGGGCGCGATATTCATGCCCGGGCGGCACCGGCGACGATCACGGCAGGCATCAGCATCACCGGCGACGTTGCCTGTTCGACCGATCTTCAGATCGCGGGACGCGTGCAGGGTGACGTTCGCTGCTCCACCGTGTTCGTGGACGAAGGCGGTTCAGTGGCCGGTGGCATCTATGCCGAGCGCGTCCGAGTTTCCGGCTTGGTCGAAGGGACGATCGAGGCCGGCGACTTGGCGGTGGAGCCGGGCGGACGGGTTTCCGGCAATGTCAGCTATGCTCGCCTGAAAGTGAGCGCGAGCGCTGTCGTTGAGGGCAGCTTCAAGCATCGCGGCAGCGACGCGTCCGCACCGGTGCCGGCGCCCGACACTGGCCTGAAGCTGGTGGATTCTCCCGATCACGCGAATCCGCGTCGTGTCTATGTTGATTGAGCGCCGG
Source organism: Sphingomonas aerophila (assembly GCF_014199305.1). Taxonomy (GTDB): domain Bacteria; phylum Pseudomonadota; class Alphaproteobacteria; order Sphingomonadales; family Sphingomonadaceae; genus Sphingomonas; species Sphingomonas aerophila. The sequence continues at coordinate 67,545 of NZ_JACIJK010000006.1, read as the reverse complement.
CCCGTAACTGTCCCGGTCCCTTGCCGGCGGAGTTAGGCCGGTGTCGGACGGTGCGCCCGTGGACGAACGTAACGCGATCGACGTGCTCGAAGAGCTCTTGTGTGGGATCGCGGGCGGGGGAACGCCCAATCGATCGCAGGCGAACACCTATTCGAACTGCCGATCTGACTTGTTGCAGTCGCGGGCGAAGGCGTTGCTGCCAGGCTTCCTCTATCAATGCCTGACGGTCTTTAAGTTCCGGGAGTTCATAAACCTGTACGACCCCGACCCTTCATTGCGGCAGGCCTTTGTGCGGCGAGCGATGGAACGGTGCCGGGCAATGCTGGGGGCGAACACCAGCGCGGCTGCAGTGGAGCCGGCGCGGGCGCGGCCAGCCGACCCTTCAGACCCGCAGCAATGGATGCGGTGAGGCGGACGGGAGCCGGTGATCTTGCCCCGCCTTCTGTGCCGGCTGGGATTGCACCCGCCCATCCCTGGTGGGCGGTGGAATGGTGGTTATTGCTTCACGAGATGCGCGCGATGCGGGCGTGACATGGTCCGATCGGCGTTTGGCCGATGGCACGTGCCGCACGGGTTTCGCATTGTCTGGAGTGCCCAGCCGCCGGGCAACTTGGCGGTCGCAATGCGGGCCCAGGATGCCGGAGAACAATCAGCCGAGGCAAATCCGGAGGAGCGGCCCTTATCGCCTTCGCATGAGCCTATGCCGGCGAGCCCGGCCACGATCAGATCAAAACCGCCAAGGCCGTTTTCAGGCCAGATTGAGCGCTCGCCCTTTCAGTTCGACGACTTCGACTAGCCGAGGACGGTGCCGTCTCGCATCAAGGCTTGATCGCAGGTCCACACCGGACCATTTGCGACGACATGGAACAGCCAACATCCTTGTCCGGCCTCGACCTTCGTGCCGAGATCGACCGCCTTCGCCGTGAACGCAACGCGGTGATCCTGGCGCATTACTACCAGAAGCCCGAGTTGCAGGACCTGGCGGACTTCGTCGGCGACAGCCTGGACCTCAGCCGCAAGGCTGCGGAAACGGACGCGGACGTGATCGCCTTTTGCGGCGTGCGCTTCATGGCGGAAACGGCCAAGATCCTGTCGCCAACGAAGACGGTCGTGCTGCCCGACATGGATGCCGGCTGCAGCCTGGAAGACAGCTGCCCGCCCGAGCAGTTCGCGGCATTCCGTGCCGCGCACCCGGACCATATCGCGCTGACCTACATCAACTGTTCGGCCGAGGTGAAGGGGCTGTCCGACATCATCGTCACGTCGTCTTCGGCGGAAACGATCCTGGCGAAGTTGCCGGCGGACCAGAAGATCATCTTCGGCCCGGACCGCAACCTTGGCGGCTATCTGGCGCGCAAGACCGGGCGTGACCTGTTGTTGTGGCCAGGCGTGTGCATCGTGCACGAGGCGTTCAGCGAAACCGAGTTGCTGAAGCTCAAGGCTCTGCACCCTGGTGCCCCGATCGCAGCGCATCCGGAGTGCCCCGCGGTGATCCTGGACCATGCCGACTATGTGGGCTCCACGCGTGGCATCCTCGAGTTTGCGAAGAGCTTCCCCGGCGACACGCTGATCGTCGCGACCGAGCCGCACATCATTCACCAGATGGAGAAGGCACTGCCCGGCAAGCAGTTCATCGGCGCGCCGGGTGCCGACGGGAACTGCAACTGCAACATCTGCCCGTACATGGCGCTGAACACGATGGAGAAGCTTTACGTCGCACTCCGCGATCTCCAGCCGAAGATCGAGATCGAAGAGGGACTGCGGCTGCGCGCCAAGAAGAGCCTTGATGCGATGCTGACCATGGCGGAGTCGACCGTTGGTCGGGGTGACCTGGGTCCAGCGCGCGTCACGGGAGATTAAGCGTCCGGGCGCCCGCGTGTCACCGCGCGAGGCGCCCGTCGCCGATGGCGGCGGGTTCAAAGGTGAAGAGTATGTCGGGGTCGGGTTTCTTGACCTCCTGGGCCACCTTGTCGGGCCCGATCTGGCGCAGCAAGTGACGTATGATCGCACGACGTGCCTGTTTCTTGTGGTCGGCACGCACGCACGTCCATGGCGCGTCCGGTGTATGGCTGCCCGCCAGCATCGCATCACGGGCGGCGGTGTACGCGTCCCATTTATCTTGCGCGACTGCATCTAGTGGCGAGATCTTCAGCGCCTTGAGCGGGTCCTCCCGGCGTGCACGAAGGCGCCGGTCCTGTTCGTCCTTGTCGATATCCAGCCAGAACTTGATCAGCGTGATCCCGCTCTCGACCAGCATGCGCTCGAAGCCCGGCACGTCCGCCAGGAACTGAGCCTGTTCGGCTGGCGTCGAGAAGCCGTTTACAACCTCCACGCCGGCGCGATTGTACCAGCTGCGGTTGAAGATCACGATCTCGCCCGCCGCCGGGAAGTGCGACACGTAGCGTTGCCAATACCATTGCCCCCGCTCGCGATCGGACGGCTTGGGCAGTGCAACGACTCGCGTGTTTCGAACCGACAGATGCTCCGTTAGCGTCTTGATCGTCCCGTCCTTGCCGGCGGCGTCCCGCCCTTCCAACACCACGATCGCGCGCTGGCCGGTGGCTGCCATGGCTTGCTGGGTCTGAACAAGGCCTAGTTGCAGCGCATCGTCGGCCGCCTGCTTGTCGTCCTTGTCGTTGCTCACTGGTGGCCAGCCCCCGAGCCGGAGAGCGGCTGCGGTTCGGGTGATCGATCGCGTGACACCTCGGTCTGCACGCTCCGCTCGGCCGAAGGGTTTTGGCCATTTTCGTCGAGTGAGGACGCCGGGACGGGCACGTCGATGGGGCTGTTGGGAGAGGTGCCGCCTGCGACCGAACCCGTTCCACTCAGCGGGTCTTGCGCCGCAGACAGCCCCCCCAGCCCACCGCCGCCCGGCGGCTGGTCCAGTCGCTCGTCGGTGACCACTGCCGCCGCCGTGCGATCTTCGCGCGCGTCGGTTGGCAGCGCTTCAGTCGCAGTGTTGTTGGGCTGATCTGTGGGCATGAGGTGAACTCCTTTGCCGATCAACGATCGGATCACCGGGTCGGGTTCCCTCGTCGGCAGCGACGCGTATAGGGCCAGGGCACCATCGGGCGGGCAAGGGGACCGGCAAGCACATGATCGACGGATTGGACCTGGACGCGTTCGTTCGCGCGACACTGGCCGAGGATCTGGGCGGGGCGGGGGACACCACCTCTGCCGCCGTCATACCCGATGACGCGCGCTTCACCGGCGTGATGGACAGCCGTGACGCGATCACGGTCGCGGGGCTGGAGATTGCCGAAGCCTTCTTCCGTGCGCTCGACCCGGAAGTCCGGGTCGAACGGCTGGTGGACGACGGCGCGCGCGTGCCGGCGGGAACGGACCTGATGCGGCTGGAGGGCAGGGCGCGTGCCATGCTGACCGCGGAGCGCTCCGCCCTTAATACCGTTCAGCATCTGTCGGGCATCGCGACACTGACGCGCAGCTATGTCGACAAGATCGCCGGAACGGGTGCGACGTTGCTCGACACGCGCAAGACACTGCCCGGCCTGCGCCGCCTGGAGAAGTACGCCACCCGGATGGGTGGGGCGAGCAATCACCGCATGGGGCTGTGGGACGCGGCGATGATCAAGGACAATCATGTCGCTGTCGCGGGCGGCGTCTCCGAGGCGGTACGCCGGGCACGATCGGCCGGGATCGCGGAAGTGATCGTGGAGGTGGATCGGGTCGATCAGATCGAGCCGGCCCTCGCGGCGGGCGCAACGCGGTTGCTGCTCGACAACATGCCGCCGGCCATCTTGCGCGGAGCGGTAACGCTGGTGGGTGGCCGCGTGCCAACCGAAGCGTCTGGCGGAGTCAATCTTGAGACGATCCGGGCGATCGCGGAGACGGGGGTCGATTTCGTCTCGGTGGGCCGGCTGACCCAATCGGCACCGGCCGCTGATATCGGGCTGGATTTCGCCACGGCCTGACTGGCGGGCCGGGCATGAACCGGCTAGCTTCATCGACTTACAGGGAGCAGATTTCGCGACATGAGACCGGCATCAATCGTCACCTTTGGGCGGCTGTGGCTTTTGTCCATCCTGCTATCGATCGTCGCCGCTTGGGTCAGCCGCGTGCGCGTGCAGGCGATGCTGGAAGCGAACCCGCAATCCGCGCCCATCGCGCACTGGGCACTGCCGACGCTTACCGGCATCGTGGCCCTGTTCTGTCTGTTGCTATGGTACATGGTGCTGCACCGCAGCCTGACGGGCAAATGGGGGGTGCTGATCGTCGCGACGTTGGGCGGCCTGCGTGCGCTGGTCACGCTGATCAACCTGATGGGATCGAACTTCCGCCACCCCGTGTCGTCGCTGCTGACGATCGCGGCGGCGGTGGTCGCCATCATCGCGGCGGCCTTGCTGTTTCGCGCCGATGCACGGGAATGGTTCGGCGAGATTGGGGATTATGAGGAGGGCGTGACCGGGCCCGGCTACACCGATCCGGAGATGCCGTCGTGAAGGCGCGCTGGACCGCGCTGCTGCTGGCAGCCGTTCCCATCGCCGGCGCGCAGGCGCAGGCATATCGGTGCACCGTACCGGGCAGCATTGAGCGCCCACGTCCCGACCTGCCGAGCGCCAGCCAGCCCACGCGGGTCGTGCCCATCGGCGGTTATACGCTGGCCGTGACCTGGGCCCCACAATATTGCCATGAGCACGCGCGCGACCAATCCGCGCGGTTGCAATGCGGGTCGGGCAATCGCTTTGGTTTTACGCTGCACGGACTGTGGCCCGACGGGGTGGGCAAGGACTGGCCGCAATATTGCCGCCCGACCGGCTTGCTGCCCGCAACAGTGATCCGGGGCAATCTGTGCTCGACACCGTCGGCGCAGTTGCTGCAGCACGAATGGGCGAAGCACGGCACCTGCATGCCCGGCCTGTCGCCCGCCCGTTATTTCCAGCGTTCCACAGGGCTATATGCACGGCTTCGATTCCCGGACATGGATCAGTTGTCGCGGGGCGCCCTGACGGCAGGCGCGTTCGCCGATGCGGTCGCGCGTGCAAATCCGGGAATGCGTGGCGATCATATGCGCGTAACAGCTAATCGGCAGGGATGGCTGGACGAGATCTGGTTCTGTTTGAACAAGGCGTTCCGGCCGCAGCCCTGCCCCGTTCACCAGGGCGGACTGCCGCGGCGGGTGGCGCTCAAGATCTGGCGCGGGGCGCGCTGACGTCAACGGTTGCCGTTGCGGGGTGATGGCGGTCCAGGTGCCGCTTCACCAACCGCAGATTGCGCGTGTTCGATCGAAAGAAGAAGTCTGGGATCGCGCCCACAAAGGGGATCATTCCCAAGGCCCAGTCGACGCCGATGTTGCCCGCCATGCGCGCGACCTGCGTTTTCGACATGCCAAGATTGTGCGCCTCCCAGGCAAGGTAGCTGCCGAGCGCGGCGCCGACGGTGCTGCCAGCAAAGGGTAGCAGGTCAAGGATCACGTCCAAGCCAAGCTTCCTGTTCGTGCCTGGAATACGAACGAGGCCTTCCAGCACGCGCTCCAGCATCTCGATACGTTGACGAACCGCGGCGGGGTCGCGCCCGATCGGCAGGGCGGGCGCCAGGGGCGTGGGTCGAACGGCCATGCGCCTTATCTGGTATCGAGACGCAGCCGGTTCAACGGATGCGCGGCACGCGCGTTCGCGGTCCACAGCCGCAACCGTAGGGCGACCAGCGACCAACGCAGCGGGCGGCCGAGCGGAATAAAGGCGGCGTCGCGGGTAAGGGTCGCGTCAGCGACCGCCACCTGGCGCGAGCGTTCGGGAAGCGTCGGCGCCAGCCGAGCCGCCTCAAGCGCGGCTGACGCCTCGGGTCCGCACGGGGCGCAGGCGGTCTGCAAATACCAGCGGCCGCTGTCATAGGGAGCGACCTCGTCGATCAGCCGCAGCTCGGCCGGGGCATCCGCAGCAACCCGGTCAGCCGCAATCCCGATAGCCGCCAGATTGGTCGCAAGCTGCGTAAACAACAAGGTAGCGCCGGGACCAGCGGGCAACGAGATGCGGAGGCGGACGGGTTTGCCCCAGGCTCGAACCAGCGCTGCCGCCGCCTGGCGACGCTGGGCAAGGGGAAGCGCTACCCAGGCCGGGACTGAAGGCGGTGTTGCAGAGTCGAGTTGGTCGGGGAGCAGCGTTTCAGTCGGCAGCCACTGGCTACGCACGGACTTCAGCACCGCGGTCCGATCGATCGATGCCGAAATGGCGTCTCGCGCGCCCGCATCCGCCAGCAAGCCGTCACGGGAGGTGAAAGCAAGCCCGAACAGCCCGGCCGCCGGGTCAACCTTGATGTTGGCGGGCGCGACGCCGGCCGCAGAAAGCAGGGGCCAGTCCGAAAAGCGACCGCCGGTTACCATGTCCGACCGCTTCGCTGCGAACCGGGTGACCGCCAGGGCAGCGCGCTCTCCGATCAACCGCACATCGCGTTCGGGGCGGGCACCACGGTCAGCCTCGTCCGCCTCGTCGCGATCAGGATCGACAGCGGGGCGGAGAAGTGGAGACGGGCCCGGCTGCACCATGCGGAACGGGCCGGACCCCGATACGGGACGTGTGCGGAGCAGAGCCATTTCGGGCTGGGCGAACAGGTTGAGCAGGTCGGGGCGAGGACGGGTAAGCCGCACCTCGATCACCTCAGGGGTCATCACCACCACGTCGTCGATCGCCGACAGGAATGGCACCAGCGGATTGCGCGATGTCGGCGCTACATGCCGCTTGAGCCGCGCGGCTACCTCCTCGGCGGAAACGGGCCGTCCGTCCGACCAAGTGGCGCGGCGCAGGCGGAAGATGTAGGTCATGCCGTCGTCGATGACGGTCCACCGTTCCGCCAGCCCCGGTTCGATCTGGCCCGCAGCGTCGAACCGTACCAGCCCCTGAGCGGTTGCATCGATCAGCGCGCGTGAGGGTTCGTCGATCGCCCTCAGGTCAGGGTTGGCAAGGGTCGGCGGGCTTCCAATGGCGCTGACGACGACGGCGCCGGTGTCGGCCCGGCGGTCGCAGCCTGTGGCAAGCAATGCCGCGCCGGCAACAATGATGGTGCGGACGGCGGGACTCGAACCCGCACTCCAGGGGAAGCCGATTTTAAGTCGGCTGCGTCTACCGGTTTCGCCACGTCCGCGCACGGGAAAGGGAAAGCCCGAGCCGGCGGGTCACGTCAAGCGTGCGTCTCAGCGATCAGATCGCCGGAACACGTCACACGTTCAGGCGAACCCGCATGTCCTTGCCCGGCTTGAAATAAGGGACGCGCTTGGCGTCGACGTCGACCACTTCGCCGGTCCGAGGATTACGGCCCGTGCGCGCATCGCGAGCGCGGGTGGAAAACGCGCCGAATCCGCGCAGCTCAACCCGGCCATCGGCAGCCAGACGGTCGACAATCTGGTCGAAGAACGTGCTGATGATCGCTTCGATTTCCCGCGGCGTCAGGCCAGGGTTCTCGTCAGCTACCTTTTGCACAAGCTCTGATCGGATCATGGGGCCCCCCGGCGCGACTTGATGCAGATCATACGACCCGATCCGGCCGTAGTACAGCGCTGTTTCGACCTGGATCAAAACAATTGGGCCGGAACGCAGTGCGTTCCGGCCCATCGTCTTCTTACTTCTGGCCGCGCGCCTTCAGCGCTTCGCCCAGGATGTCGCCGAGCGACGCACCCGAGTCGGATGAGCCATACTGTGCCACCGCCTGCTTCTCCTCGGCAATCTGCATCGCCTTGACGGAGAAGGTCGGCTTCTTGGACCGGTCAAAGCCGGTGACCATCGCGTCGAACTTCTGGCCGACCTGGAAGCGCTCGGGGCGCTGCTCGTCCCGGTCGCGGCCCAGATCGGTGCGCTTGATGAAGCCGGTAGCACCGTCATCACCCGCCTGCACTTCGAGACCCGCGTCGCGGACTTCCAGCACGGTCACGGTCACGACCTGGTTCTTGTTGACGCCACCGCCCGAGGTCACGCCGCCAACCGACGGGCCACCACGCTCGAGCTGCTTCATGCCGAGGCTGATGCGCTCCTTCTCGGGATCGATGTCGAGCACGACAGCCGACACGGTCTCGCCCTTGCGGTGCAGCGCGAGTGCGTCCTCGCCCGACACGCCCCAGGCGATGTCCGACATGTGGACCATGCCGTCGACGTCGTTGTCGAGGCCGATGAACAGGCCGAACTCGGTCGCGTTCTTGACTTCGCCCTCAACGGTCGAGCCGATCGGGTGAGCGGACGCGAATGCCTCCCACGGATTGGCCTGTGCCTGCTTGAGGCCGAGGCTGATGCGACGCTTCTCGGCATCGACCTCGAGCACCACCACGTCGACCTCCTGCGAGGTGGACACGATCTTGCCAGGGTGGACGTTCTTCTTGGTCCAGCTCATCTCGCTGACATGGACCAGGCCCTCGATGCCTGCTTCCAGCTCAACGAACGCGCCGTATTCGGTGATGTTGGTCACGCGGCCCGACAGCTTGGCGCCGACCGGGTACTTCGCGGCAGCGCCGTCCCACGGATCCGACTCGAGCTGCTTCATGCCGAGGCTGATGCGCTGTGTGTCCTTGTTGATGCGGATGATCTGCACGCGCACCGTGTCGCCGATGTTCAGCACTTCCGACGGGTGGTTGACCCGCTTGTAGCTGAGGTCGGTAACGTGCAGCAGGCCGTCGATGCCGCCCAGGTCCACGAACGCGCCATAGTCGGTGATGTTCTTCACCACGCCGTCGATGATCTGACCTTCGCCCAGCGACTGGATCAGGCCCGAACGCTGCTCGGCGCGGGTTTCCTCCAGCACCGCGCGACGCGACACCACGATGTTGCCGCGCTTGCGGTCCATCTTGAGGATCTGGAACGGCTGGGGGATGTCCATCAGCGGGGTGACGTCACGCACCGGACGGATGTCGACCTGGCTGCCCGGCAGGAACGCCACGGCGCCCGACAGGTCGACGGTGAAGCCGCCCTTCACGCGGCCAAAGATAACGCCCTCGACGCGAGCCGACTTGGCGAACTCGGTTTCCAGCTTGTCCCAGGCGGCTTCGCGGCGAGCGCGATCGCGCGACAGCATCGCCTCGCCGTGCATGTTCTCTACGCGGTCGACATAAACCTCGACCTCGTCGCCCACGTTCAGCTCAGCCTTCTGACCCGGCGCAGCGAATTCGCGGAGCGGCACGCGGCCCTCCGACTTCAGGCCGACGTCGATCACGGCGAGATCATTCTCGATCGCGGTGACCGTGCCGAGCACGACGCGTCCTTCGAAACTGTCGGCGCCGCCGAACATGTCATCGAGCATCGCGGCGAAATCGTCGCGGGTGGGCTGAGCCTGGGTTGCCATAAAGTCTTTCAGTTCCTGCTTTTATTCGTTTCCGGCCAACCGGTTGTGTCCGGTGGTCTTGGCCTTGCACTGCCCACGTGGCCCCATGCCAGCGCAGGATCTAGCCGACGGGCGATGCAGAGGATACTTGCCGCAGATGTGCGAAAAGGGCGCATGAAGCCACGACTTCTGCACCGACCTCCACGAGCACCTGCCCGCTGGACGGCGCGTCCTTAGCGCATCGCGCAGGTTTCGGCAAGAAGCTGTGCTTCTTACCCTAGTAGCTGTCGCGTCTTGATCTCCTACCTAGAAGCTGGAGTTTAGCATGGGAGATTTGGGGGGGATTTGCATGACCATCACTATTGCCCTGTTGCTTGCCGCACAGGCGAGCGCGCCTGCAACGCCGGTTCAGGATGTCGCCGCTCAAACACAGGAAGTGGCCCAGACGCAGGAGAATGGCGGGACTGACGACGAGGCGACCGGGCGCACCGGTCCGGCCCCAGGTGGTGAAGTGGTGGTCACGGCAAGGCGCCGCGCGGAGTCTGCCCAGCGGGTGCCGATCGCGATCTCCGTTGTGGGTGGAACCGCGCTGGCTGAGACCGGCACGTACAATGTGAACCGGCTGACCCAGATCCAGCCGACACTGCAATTTTACTCCACCAACCCTCGCAACTCGGCTGCCAATATCCGCGGGCTCGGCGCACCGTTCGGCCTTACCAATGATGGCATCGAACAGGGCGTCGGCATCTATGTCGACCAGGTCTATTATAGTCGCATCGCGTCGGCGACCTTTGACTTCACCGACACCGATCGGATCGAAGTGCTGCGCGGGCCGCAGGGCACGTTGTACGGCAAGAACACCACTGCTGGCGCGATCAACATCATCACGCGCGCTCCCAGTTTCGAACCGGAGGCCCGGGTCGAGTTGACGGGGGGCAATTACTCCTTCTTCCAGGGCAAGGCGTCCGTGTCCGGTCCGCTGGTTGACGACAAGGTCGCGATCCGGCTGTCGACGTCGGTCACCACGCGGCGAGGAACAGTCTACAATGTCCGGCAGCGCGAATGGCAGAACAGCCAGGACAACCAGTCCTTTCGCGCCCGCATTCTTTGGCAGGCAGCGCCCAATCTCGACCTGACGCTGGCCGGCGATTATAACCGCCAGAACCCGAACTGCTGCGTACAATATTATGCCCGGGTGGGCGCGACCCAGCGCAATGCCAACCGGCAGTATGGCGCTCTCGCGGCGGCGCAGAATTATGCAGTCCCTTCAACCAACCCGTTCGATCGGCTGACCGACATCGACGTTGATGTGCGCGCGAAGCAGGAACTGGGCGGACTATCGCTGGTTGGGAACTGGGACCTGGGCGGCGCGACCATCACCTCCGTCAGCGCCTGGCGCTTCTGGCACTGGGATCCGTCGAATGATCGCGACTTCATCGGGCTGCCGATCACCAGCGCGTCGAACAACCCATCCCAGCAGAGCCAGATCAGCCAGGAATTGCGGATCGCGTCGAATGGCGACCGATCGCTCGATTACGTCGCGGGCCTGTTCTACTTTCACCAGAAGATCGACACCCAGGGCCTGCAGATTCAGGGCCCAGCAGCGAGCGCGTTCCTGCTCAACCCGACCAGCGCAGGCGGGCGCAACCCTGCGACGCTGAACAACCTGACCAGCCGCAACACCATTGGTTTCACCAACACGTCCGCGGCCGCCTTTGGCAAGCTGACCTGGCACCCGACCGACCAGCTGTCGATCTCGCCGGGGTTGCGGCTCAACTACGACAAGAAAAGCGGCGACTACGTGTCGCTGGTCACAAATGGAACGAACACGGCGCTGACCGGCGACCAGTCGGGCGTGCTCAGCCCGCAAAGCTATGCTCCGGAATTCGACAACTGGAATCTGTCGGGGGATCTGACGGTCGCCTATGACTTCAGTCGCGATGTCCATGGCTATGCGACCTATGCGCGCAGCTACAAGTCGGGCGGTATAAACCTGTCAGGCCTGCCGTTGAACGCGGCCGGAACCGCGGTCGACCTGTCGGTGCAAACGGTCGATCCGGAGAAGGTCAATCACCTGGAGCTGGGCCTGAAGACCCAGTTTGCTGACCGTCGGGTCACCGCCAACCTGGCCGTCTTCTACACCGGCATCGACGATTACCAGGCGACGGTGAACAACGGACAATTAGCGGTGATCCGCGGCTACCTGGCCAATGCTGGTCGCGTGCGGACTGCCGGTGCAGAGCTGGACACAGCATTCCGTCCGACCGAGCGTCTGAATGCCTACTTCAACGCCGCCTATACCGATGCAAAATATGTCCGCTTCCGCAACGCGCCGTGCCCGCCGGAATTGTCCGGCGGCTCGATCGCAACCGCAGCCAACCCGGCGAGCGCGCCCGGTCGGATCGGGTCAACGGCTTCACCCTCGTTCAGCCCCGTCGTCTGCGACATCTCGGGCCAGGTGCTGCCCGGCGTGTCGAAGTGGGCGCTGTCATTCGGTGCGGAGTACGACCTGCCGGTTCGGGTCGGCGATGTCGCGGGCCAGGTATATCTGGGTTACGACGGCAGCTATCGGTCGCGCTTCTCGTCCAGCCCGTCGCCCTCAATCTACACCTATGTCGACGGCTACTCGATCTCGAATTTTCGTCTCGGTTTCAAAACTGAAAGGGATTTCAACGTGTTTGCCTGGGTTCGCAACGCGTTCGACGAGAACTACTTTGAATTGCTCGCAACCCAGTCGGGCAGCACGGGGTTGATCGTAGGACAACCGGGTGATCCACGCACCTATGGCGTCACCTTGTCCAAATCCTTCTAAGGACTGATCCGATCTCAATTCAACTTTTAGAACAACTGCTTCCGTTCGTTGCGGTGGGGTTTGCGGCGCAGCTCGTGGACGGCGCGCTTGGAATGGCGTTTGGCGTTATATCGAACACGTTGCTGATCAGCTTGGGTGTGCCGCCCGCAGCGGCATCGGCAGGCGTGCATACGGTGGAGACGTTCACGACGGCCGCATCCGGGATCAGTCACGTTCTCCACCGTAATGTGGACTGGCGGTTGTTCCGCCGCCTGGCGATCCCTGGAATCATCGGCGGGCTGCTCGGCGCGTATGTGCTCAGCAGTGTCGATGCGAGTGTCGCGCGGCCGTTCGTGCTGGCCTATCTGGCCGCGATCGGGGTGTACCTGTTGTGGCGCGCGCTCCGCCATCGGCACCCGCCGGAGCGCGAGCCCAGGTTCGTGGCGCCCTTGGGGCTGGTCGGCGGCTTCCTTGATGCAGCGGGCGGGGGCGGATGGGGCCCCGTCGTGACCAGCAACCTGCTGGTGCAGGGCGGCTGCCCGCGGCGCACGGTCGGGACCGTCAACACGACCGAGTTCTTTCTGACGGCGACCGTGTCTGCGACCTTTATCGCGCGATTGGGCTGGGAAGCGTTCACGACAGCGACGGCGGGCTTGTTGATCGGCGGTCTGGTGGCGTCGCCGCTGGGCGCGATCATGGCCAAGCGGCTTCCTACGCGTACGCTGTTGCTGCTGGTCGGAACGGTGCTGACGCTGACCAGCCTTTACGGAGTGGCATCCGCACTGATGCGCTGATGCAAGTGTTTGCGGCAGTGCACAAAGTGGGCAAAGGCAGCTTCATGCTCAGCCGCTTGCCCCTGTTCGCGACCCTGGTCGCCGCGCCCGTCGCCGCCCAGGTGGGCGAACCTGTACAACCAGACGTCGTCGTTACCGGCCGTGGTCTTGCTGAGGCGCCGGGTGATCGGGCGTTTGGCGTGGTGACGATCGATCGTGGGCGGCTGGACGCCAATGCGAGCAACCGGTTGGAAAGCGTGCTGTCCGACGTCGCCGGGCTGCAGCAGTTCCGCCGATCCGACTCCCGTTCGGCTAACCCGACCAGCCAGGGCATTTCGCTGCGCGGCATCGGCGGCAATGCGTCCAGCCGGGCGCTGCTGATCCTTGACGGCGTCCCGCAAACCGACCCGTTCGGCGGCTGGGTTCCGTTCCCGGCCTATGCTGTCAGCCGATTGGGACAGGTGCGGGTCACCAGGGGTGGGGGCAGCGGCTTCTGGGGACCCGGTGCCCTGGCGGGCACAGTGGAACTGGAGAGCGCGACGCCGCAGGCGCTGGCACCGTTCAGCGGATCGGCCGCTTATGGCAGCCGTGACTCGATCGACGCCGACGCATCGGCGGCATTGGTCCGGCCCGGCGGGTTCGCCACGCTGTCCGGCGCTTACCAACGCGGAGACGGCTTTACGCCCACCGTCACGGAGAGCCGCGGTCCCGCGGATCGGCCAGCACCCTATGAGCAGGCCTCAGGCGCGATCAGGGCCGTGATCGACATTGGTCGCGGTACCGAACTGCAGGCAAATCTGTCAGCGTTTACGGACCGGCGTGATCGTGGGACCGACTTCACTGCCAACAAGTCCGAAGGTGCGGACGCCAGTCTGCGGTTCGTCGGGCGAGGCGACTGGGCCTGGTCGGCGCTCGCTTACCTGCAGACACGCGCATTCGCGTCGAGCTTCGCCAGCATCAACGCCCAGCGCACGACGGCGACCCAGTCGCTGAACCAGTACAACACGCCTGCGACCGGCAGCGGCGTGCGCGTCGAGGTGGCGCCGCCGCTTGGCAATGCCATCACGCTGCGACTGGGCGGCGACCTTCGCAATGTGTCGGGGCGGACTCAGGAGCTTTATACCTTTGTCGGGGGCAGCCCGACGCGGCGGCGTGTCGCAGGTGGCGAGTCACGCACGGCCGGGCTGTTCGTCGACGGGGCGATGGAAGCAGGGCAGCTGACCTTTACCGCGGGCGGGCGGCTGGACTGGTGGCAGATTACGGACGGCTTTCTGAATGAACGGCCGTTAGCAGGCGGGCCGGCGCTGACCGACACGCGCTTCGCCGATCGTGACGGGACGGAAGCGACCGGGCGGGTTGGCGTTGCGTGGCGGCCCGTGGCGACACTGGCTCTGCGGACGGGGGCGTATCGGGGCTGGCGGCTGCCGACACTGAACGAACTGTATCGTCCTTTCCGGGTCGGCCCGGACGCGACCGCACCGAACTCAGCCCTCTCGCCTGAGCGGTTGACCGGGTATGAGGCGGGCGCGACCTGGGCGCCGGTGCCGCGCGTCAGCCTGGCCGCGACCGTGTTCCACAACAAATTGCGTGGCGCGATCGCGAACGTGACGCAGGGGGCGGGGCCTGGTGCCTTCCCGGTGGTCGGCTTCGTCGCGGCGAACGGCACGTATCGGGTGCGGCAGAACCTCGATGCGATCCGGTCTAATGGCGTCGAGGTCGACGCGTCCTGGCGAGCAGGGCCGGCGTTTGTTCTGGCATCATGGAGCCATGTCGATCCGCGCGTTGAGGCATCGGGTACCGCCGCACCCTTGGATGGACTCCGGCCTGCGCAGACGCCGCTTGACCAAGTGTCAGGGACGCTCGGGTGGCAGCGCGGCGGGTTTACCGCGTCGGCGACACTGCGGTATTTCGCGGGCCAGTATGACGACGACGCCAATGTCGATCGGCTGGCACCTGCGACGACGCTGGACGGCTATCTGGCGCTTCCCCTCACCCGCGCGGTGGCGGTGGAGGTCCGCGCCGAGAACCTGTTCGACGAGCGGGTGGAGGCCGGCATCAGCGGCGCCGACATCGTCGAACGCGCGACCCCCCGGACGCTGTGGCTGGGGCTGCGCTACCGCCCGCGCTGATGCTTGCCCACGACTGTCTTCGGGCGCAAAGGCCGCCGCAACGATAAGGCAGGAGAGTTTGAATGCGGACCATCGACCACGTGATCGCCGGCGGCCCTGCCGGTGGCGGCGGAGGCGGCGGGCGGACCAGCGACATCTGGGACCCGAACACCGGCCAGGTCCAGGCGAGCGTTACGCTGGGCACGTCGGCCGACCTCGACCGCGCAGTGGCAGCGGCGCAGGCAGCGCAGCCGGGCTGGGCCGCGACCAACCCGCAGCGGCGAGCCCGCGTCATGTTCCGCTTCAAGGAACTGGTCGAGGCGAACATGGACGCGCTCGCACACCTGCTCTCGTCCGAACACGGTAAGGTGATTGCTGACAGCAGGGGCGACATCCAGCGCGGGCTGGAGGTGATCGAGTTCGCGTGCGGCATTCCGCATGTGCTGAAGGGCGAGTACACGCAGGGCGCCGGGCCCGGCATCGACGTCTACTCCATGCGCCAGCCGCTGGGCATCGGCGCGGGGATCACACCGTTCAACTTCCCCGCGATGATCCCGATGTGGATGTTCGGCGTCGCGATCGCGTGCGGCAATGCCTTCATCCTGAAGCCCTCGGAGCGCGACCCTTCCGTGCCCGTTCGCCTTGCCGAGCTGATGCGGGAGGCGGGCGCGCCGGAGGGCATCCTTCAGGTCGTGCATGGCGACAAGGAGATGGTGGACGCGATCCTGGATCATCCCGCGATCAGCGCCGTCAGCTTTGTCGGGTCGTCCGACATCGCGCATTATGTCTACCGGCGCGGCGTGTATGCGGGGAAGCGCGTGCAGGCGATGGGCGGGGCCAAGAACCATGGCATCGTCATGCCCGACGCGGACCTTGATCAGGTCGTGGCCGACTTGTCCGGCGCGGCCTTCGGCTCGGCGGGTGAGCGCTGCATGGCCCTGCCGGTGGTGGTGCCTGTCGGCGAGCGCACGGCAGATGCGCTTCGCGAGAAGCTAATCCCCGCGATCGAAGGATTGCGCGTTGGCGTGTCCACCGATGCGGACGCGCATTATGGGCCGGTGGTCAACGCCGCGCACAGGGAGCGGGTGGAAAAGTGGATTCAGACGGGCGTTGACGAGGGTGCCGAGCTGGTCGTGGACGGCCGCGGGTTCCAGTTGCAGGGGCACGAAAACGGCTTCTTTATCGGCCCGTCGCTGTTCGACCGGGTCACCCCCGACATGAGCGCGTACAAGGAGGAGATTTTCGGCCCCGTGCTCCAGATCGTGCGTGCGCCCGACTTCGAGACCGCACTGCGCCTGCCGTCCGAGCACCAGTACGGAAACGGAGTCGCGATATTTACCCGCAACGGCCATGCCGCGCGCGAGTTCGCGGCGCGCGTCAACGTCGGCATGGTGGGCATCAACGTGCCGATCCCGGTGCCGGTCGCCTATCATACATTTGGCGGGTGGAAGCGTTCGGCGTTCGGCGACATCAACCAGCATGGCACCGAGGGCGTCCGGTTCTGGACCAAGACCAAGACGGTGACCCAGCGCTGGCCCGATGGTTCTGCCTTGCCGCGGGGCAGCGAGGATGGCGGCCCGTCCCGGATACAGGACGCTTTTGTGATCCCGACGATGGGCTGAGGCCCGGGCCACACGCCTTCGGAACGCCGGCCCCGTTCGCATCGTTGAACGGGGCTGAGCGGAAGGGAGTGTTGATGGCCGACAAGGATGCCGCCGGGGTTACCCCGGCGCCGGTGGGTGTGTTCGCCGTTCGTGCGGCGGAAGCGCTGACCGACGGCCATGTTCTGGCGATTGTCACCGACGAGCAGAGGGCGGAAGCACTGGCAGCGGCACTGGCCGCGGCGGCGCCCGAGGCGACCGTGATACACCTGCCCTCCAGTGATGCGCTGCCGGGCGATGCCGCCGAAGCGTCACCCGCCAACGCCGGTCGCCGAGTTGCCGCATTGCGCCGGCTTCGTCGCGCGACGCAGGGTAAGGAGCGGATCGCGCTCGTTTCCACGGGCGAGGCGGCGGCCCGGCTGTTCCTGGCGCCCGACGCATTCGACGCACGCCCGCCAAGACTTGCGGTTGGCGATGCGCTCGATTTGGCGGAGTTCGCGGGCACGCTGGAAGAGATCGGCTATTTCGCGGACGACCGGGTCGACGAGCCGGGCGAAATGGCCGTTCGCGGCCAGGTGGCCGACATCTTTCCCGCCGACGCGCCAAACCCTGCTCGGGTCGAGGTGGAGGACGGCGCGATTGCGTCAATCCGCCATTACGACCCGATCACCCAGCTCGGCATCGAGTCGATCGAGCAACTGGAGATCGGGCAGGTGCGTGAGCCCGACGGCACGCCGAACGTCACCTTGTTCGATCATTTGCCGGACGCTCGGGTGATGACCGATCCGGGCGTTAATGACCGGCGTGATCGCTTCGTGGCTCTCGCTAAAGACGCCGCGCGAGGTGGTAAGGTGCGTGAGCCGGTCGCCGACGCCGACGCTTGGAACGCGGTGCTGGAAGCACGCCAGCTGCTGGTTTTGAACAGCCACGGCGCAGAGCCCACGCCGCGCTTCGTCGAGAGCAAGGCGCCAGGCCGCGCTCTTGCGAAGCTTGCCGGCCCCGTGCTGGACGCGGGCGGTCGCGTGGTGCTGGCCGGCAGTGCACGGGACGTTCGTTTCCTCGCGCGCCGCATTGCCAAGATCCTGAAGCGCGAAGCGGTGCCGGTGGAGAGCTGGGCAGCCGTCAAGGACGCCAGCGCGGGAAGACTGCTGACGCTGGTGCTCCCGATCGATCGCGGGTGGCAGGAGGGTGACACGTTGGTCGTTGCCGCCGCCGACCTGATCGGCAGCCGCGCGGCGCTGGGCGATACGGGGCCAAGCCAGATCGACCCGTTGATGGGGCCGGCGGGAGAGATCCGGATCGGCGACGTGGTCGTGCACGAGGATTTCGGCCTCGGCATCGTTGAAGGGCTGGACAAGGTCGAGGACGGCGACGCGATCGTGCTCGGCTATGCGGGTGAGGACAGGCGGTTGGTGCCGGTCGCCGAAGCGGACCGGATCTGGCGTTATGGCGCTGACGCTGACGCGGTGACGCTCGACAAACTGGACGGATCAAGCTGGGCTAAGCGGCGCGGCGCGATCGATGAAGCGGTGGCGGAAAGCGCACGTGAGCTTACCCGCCTGGCGACCGAGCGCGACCAACAGGAGGCACCGGTGCTGGACCCGGACGCCGCCGCCTATGAACGGTTCGCGGCGGGCTTTCCCTTTACTGAGACAACGGATCAGGCGCGCGCGATCGCGGCTGTCCGGGCAGACCTGGCGAGCGGAAAGCCGATGGATCGGCTGGTGATCGGCGATGTCGGCTATGGCAAGACAGAGGTGGCGTTGCGCGCTGCCGCATTGACGGCACTGGCCGGCAAGCAGGTGATCGTTGCCGCGCCCACCACGGTGCTGGTCCGCCAGCATATCCAGAACTTCACTAAGCGCTTTGAGGGCACCGGGATCGGCGTTGCCGGGCTGTCCCGCCTGTCGAGCGCGGCCGAGAAGAAAGCGGCCAAGGCAGGGCTGGCGGACGGATCAATCGGAGTGGTGGTCGGCACCGGGGCCGTTGCGGCCAAGGGTGTCGAGTATAAGGACCTGGCGCTGGTCGTAATCGACGAGGAGCAACGCTTTGGAGCGGCGGACAAGGCGAAGCTGCGCGCGCTGGGCGGTCCGGGCACCCACGTCCTGTCACTGTCAGCCACGCCGATTCCGCGCACCTTGCAGACCGCGCTGGTCGGATTGCAGCAGCTTTCGGTCATCGCCACGCCGCCCGCGCGGCGTCAGCCAATCCGGACCTCCACCGGTGAATGGGACGGCGCCACCGTTCGCACGGCGCTGAGCCGGGAAAAGGGACGGGGCGGGCAGAGCTTCGTGGTGGTCAGCCGGATCGAGGACATGGACGACATGGCCGCGCGGCTCGCCAAGCTGGTGCCGGAGCTGACCGTGCTGCAAGCCCATGGCAAGATGCCGGTGGCGGAGATCGACGACGCCATGGTCCGCTTCGCCAATGGTGAGGGCGACGTGCTGCTAGCGACGAACATCATCGAAGCGGGGCTGGACGTACCGCGTGCGAACACGATGGTGGTATGGCGGGCCGATCGGTTCGGTTTGTCGCAGCTTCACCAGTTGCGCGGGCGGGTCGGGCGTGGAAGCCGGCGTGGGCAGGTTCTGCTGCTGACCAACCCCGAGCATCCGATCGCGGGCGCGACCGCCAAGCGCCTGCGCACGCTTGAGGCGTTCGACCGGCTTGGGGCGGGCTTTGCCATCTCCGCCCGCGATTTGGACATGCGCGGCGCGGGAGATCTGGTGGGCGAGACGCAGGCCGGGCACATGAAGCTGATCGGCGTGGAGCTGTACCAGTACCTGCTCGAAGCGGCGCTGCGCCAGGCCCGCGGGCAGGACGCGGAACGCTGGACGCCCGAGCTGAACCTGGGTGTTGAGGGACGGCTGCCGGCCGAATGGATTCCTGAGCCGGAGCTGCGCATCACCACCTATGCACGGCTTGCCCGCGTGACCAATAGCGACGGCCTGGAAGGGCTGGCGGAGGAGTTGGAGGATCGGTTTGGCAAGTCGCCTCCCGAAGCTGAGGCCCTGCTGTCATTGGTGGCCGTGCGGCTATCGGCTGCGGTGGCCGGGATTGCGCGTGTCGATGCGGGGCCGGCAGCGATTGCGTTGACTCCACGACCCGAATTCGCGGGTGACTGGGCGGCGGCGGGGCTGACGCAAAAGGGTGACAGGCTGCTGTTAAGCGAGCGGATCGAGGATGCGGCGGAGCGGCTGGAACGAGTCAGGACGCTGCTCGACGAGCTGGTCGAGAGTTGATTTTCGGCGCCAGCGCGCCCAGCAGCGATGGCGAGAGGAGTTTGAAAGCCATGAAAAGGGCGCACGCGCTGATTGCCGGTGCTGCTCTGCTAGCCAGTTGTAGCGGCGGGGCGGGCGGTGACAACGAGTCACAGGCGACCACGACCGCGCAGGAGCCGATGAACGAGGCGCTTTACCAGGATCAGCAGAACACCGTCGTCCCGATCACCTCGCCAAGTCCGCACGCTGCCAAGGCGCTGCCGGCCAGCTTCACGGGCAGATGGGCGCTGGTTGAGGGCGACTGCGATCCGTCACGCGGCGACAACAAGGGGCTGATGACTGTCGAGCCGGCCAAGGTCAGCTTCTACGAATCGCGGGGTACGATCGCGAGCCTGCAGCAGGTCGGGCCGACGCAGATCGACCTTAGATTGTCCATGAACGGGGAAGGGCAGGTCTGGTCATCGGACGAAACGCTGACCCTGATCGACGAAGGCCGCACGCTGGTGCGCGACACCAAGTCCCCGACATCCTCCGAACGCTATCAGCGGTGCCCTGCATGACCGACCCGACCAACCAGTTCGATCTGACCGACGACCAGCGCGAGATCCAGGAACTTGCTCGCCGCTTCACCGCGGACCGCATCACCCCCAACGCGGCCGAATGGGACGAGAAGCACATTTTCCCGCGCAACGTGATCAAGGAAGCGGCGGAGCTCGGCTTTGCGGCGATTTACGTCAGTGAAGAGTCGGGCGGCATCAACCTTGGCCGCCTGGAGGCCGCGCTGATCATGGAAGCGATGGCCTATGGCTGCCCCTCCACCAGCGCCTTTATCTCCATCCACAACATGGCATCGTGGATGATGGATGCGTTTGGGTCACAGACGGTCAAGGACAAGTACCTGCCCAGTCTGGTCACGATGGACCGGCTCGCGAGCTATTGCCTGACCGAACCGTCGTCAGGGTCCGACGCCTCCGCGCTGAAGACGCGGGCTGTGAAGGATGGCGACGACTGGATCGTCAACGGGTCCAAGCAGTTCATTTCCGGCGCGGGCGAGAACGAGGTCTATGTCGTGATGGTCCGCACGGGCGAGGAAGGGCCGAAGGGTATCTCCTGCCTGGTGATCGAGAAGGACATGCCGGGCGTCAGCTTCGGCGCCAATGAGCGCAAGCTCGGCTGGCATTCACAACCTACCCGCCAAGTGACGTTCCAGGACGTGCGCGTGCCGGGTGAGAATCTGGTCGGCGAGCTTGGCCAGGGCTTCCGGATTGCGATGACCGGGCTCGACGGCGGGCGGCTCAACATCGGCGCGTGCTCGCTGGGCGGCGCACAGCGCTGCCTGGACGAGGCGATTCGCTACACCAAGGACCGTCAGCAGTTCGGGAAGCCGATCGCGGACTTCCAGAACACCCAGTTTACCCTGGCCGACATGGCAACGGAGCTGGAAGCCGCGCGGATGCTGCTCTACGCCGCCGCGACGAAGGTGACCGCGAACGCACCCGACAAGACGCGTTTCGCTGCCATGGCCAAGCGGCTGGCGACCGACACCGGATCGGCGGTGGTCGACCGCGCCCTGCAGCTGCACGGCGGCTATGGCTATCTGATGGACTATCCGATCGAGCGTTTCTGGCGCGACCTTCGCGTTCATTCGATCCTGGAAGGGACCAACCAGGTCATGCGGATGATCGTCGGCCGCGATCTGGTGCGCGGATGAACGGAAGTCTTACGCGGTTAGCGGCGCAGAGCCGGACGCGCCGGGCCCGGTGCCTCGCGCGATCGCGTTCGAAAGGCTTGATCTGATGCAGGGCGAACTCGTCGCGGAGGTGCAGGGCCGCGTCGGCCGGGTACGCCTGAACCGCCCGCGTCAACTGCACGCACTCAACACTGCCATGTGTGAGGGCATGTTGCAGGCCCTGGATACGTGGCGGAAGGATGACGACGTGGAAGCGGTGGTGATCGACCACCTGCCAGCACCCGATGGCGATCCCAAGCTGTCGCGCGGCTTCTGTGCCGGGGGCGATATTCGTATGCTGGCGGACTCCGGTGCGACGGACGGGGTCGCGGCGCGCGCGTTCTTCTTCACCGAATACCGGTTGAACCACCGCCTGTTCACCTATGCCAAGCCGACCGTCGCCTTCATGGACGGCGTCACGATGGGCGGCGGCGTCGGGATCAGCCAGCCGTGCCGTTTTCGTGTCGCGACACAAAACACCAAGCTGGCCATGCCCGAAACGGCGATCGGTCTTTTCCCGGATGTTGGCGGCGGCTGGTACCTGTCGCGGTTGCCGGGACGGGTGGGGCAGTATCTGGCGCTCACGGGGCACCGGCTGGACGGGGCGGAGTGCCTGGCGCTGGGACTTGCCACGCACTTCCTGCCGATCGAACATCTGGACGAGGCCAAGCAGGCGATCGCCCCTGACCCTCAGCATATCGCGGCGACGCTCGATCATTTCTCGGCGTCGGCACCGGACGCAGCGATCCTGTCACAACGCGAGGCGATCGATCGCCTGTTCGCGTCCGACCGTCTGGAGGACGTCTTCGCTGCGCTGGAGGCCGACGAAAGCGACTTCGCTCGGCAAACTCTGGAAGCGCTGCGTACCCGATCCCCCCAGGCGATGAAGATCAGTCTGAAACTGCTGCTGGAAAGCGTGAGCGTCGGCACGTTCGAAGACGAGATGGCGATGGAGTATGCCGTGGCGACTCGCGTCGTGCAGCGCCAGGACTTCGCCGAGGGCGTGCGTGCGGTGATCGTCGACAAGGACAATGCCCCGCGCTGGAGCGCGGCTACCCCGGATGCGGTGAGCGACCACCTGATCGACCAGATCTTTGCCCCCCTGCCGGCGTCAGATGCCTGGAGCCCCGAATGAGCTACGATACCCTGCTGGTCGAGCAGCGCGAGCGCGTGCTGTTGGTGACGCTGAACCGGCCCGAGGCGCTGAATGCGCTGAACAGCCAACTCCTGTCCGAGTTGCTCGACGTGACGGCCGCCTTCGATCAAGATCCGGGGCTGGGATGCGCCGTGATCACCGGATCGGCGAAGGCATTCGCGGCGGGGGCGGACATCAAGGAAATGTCGGCACAAGGGTTTGCCGACATGTACGGGCAGGACTTTTTCGCCGGCTGGGATCGCTTCACGCGGACGCGCAAGCCGATGATCGCCGCCGTCGCCGGCTATGCCTTGGGCGGTGGCTGCGAGCTCGCGATGATGTGCGATTTCATCCTGGCGGCCGACACGGCGAAGTTCGGGCAGCCCGAGATCAAGCTTGGCGTGTCGCCCGGCATGGGGGGCTCCCAGCGGCTGGCGCGCGCGGTTGGAAAGGCCAAGGCGATGGAGATGGTGCTGACCGGCCGCATGATGGACGCGGCCGAGGCGGAGCGAGCCGGATTGGTCAGCCGCATCGTGCCCGCGGGCGAGTTGGTCGAGGAAGCAATGGAGACCGCAGCGACGATTGCCGGCATGGCGCCCTTGGCGGCGCAGGCTAACAAGGAAATGGTCAACGCCGCGTATGAAGGCGGGCTGTCCCAGGGGGTGCAGTTCGAGCGGCGCCTGTTCCACGCATTGTTCGGCACGGCGGACCAAAAGGAAGGTATGGCGGCGTTCGTCGAGAAGCGGCCGGGGAACTGGACGGGGCGGTAGCCGGTGGACGGCTATGGCGAGTTTGTTCGCGCTCTGGCCGTTGTTGTTGGCCTGGCCGCATTGACGGTCGGCTTTGCTGTCCGGCGACGGCCGGTCGCCGAAATGCTGACGGTCGTGCTCACCGGGTTTCTGGCCATTCTGGGCCATCTGCTTTGGACACGTGGCCCGGACCTGGTCGCGACCGCGACAATTTCCGTGTGGACCGCCGGGTTGTTGGTCCCGGTCGTCTGTGTTGCCGTGCTATTTGGAGCAGGCATGGCGAAGTTCCTGGCAAGGATAAGATGAGATGGCACGCGTCGCGTTTATCGGGTTGGGCAACATGGGCGGCGGCATGGCCGCAAACCTCGCCAAGGCGGGGCATGATGTAAGGGCGTTCGACTTGTCGGCTGACGCGCTCGACCGAGCGAAGGCGGCAGGCTGTCTGCCCGTCGATGGAGCGGCGGCGGCGGTGGATGGCGCGGAGGCGGTGATCACCATGCTGCCTGCGGGAACGCATGTGGAGGCGGTATACACCGAGGCCGCGATCCCGAACGCCGCGCCGGGGGCGATCCTGATCGACTGCTCCACCATCGACGTTGCGACGGCCCGGCGCGTGACGGAGGCAGCGACGCTGAAAGGTCTGCTCGCCGTTGATGCCCCGGTCTCCGGTGGCATCTCTGCGGCGGCGGGCGGAACCTTGACCTTCATGGTCGGCGGCACCGAACAGTCGTTCGAGCGCGCGGAGCCCTTCCTGCAAGCGATGGGAAAGGCGGTGATCCATGCAGGTAGCAGCGGGGCGGGGCAGGCGGCCAAGATCTGCAACAACATGCTGCTCGGCGCGACCATGGTCGCGACCTGCGAGGCGTTCGTGCTGGCGGACAAGCTGGGGCTGAACCTGCAGCGCTTCTATGACATCAGTTCTGTATCCTCGGGGCAGAGCTGGTCGATGACGACCTATTGCCCCGTTCCCGGCGTGGGGCCGGACACGCCTGCGGACCATGACTATCAGGGCGGGTTCGCGGCGGCGCTGATGCTGAAGGATTTGCGCCTTGCGCTTGCCGCGGCGAGCGAAGCGGGTGCTGCGACGCCTATGGGCGCCAGAGCAGCGGAGCTTTACGAGCAGTTGGCTGCCGAGGGGCAGGGCAGCCGCGACTTTTCTGTCGTCGGCCAGTTACTGCGCGCTCCCGCCGCCTGAAAGATCCGGCCGCGTGCGGCGGAGCCAGGCTGGAAAGGCCGGATCAGCGGTTCAGTGACGCCATCTGCGTGTTGCTGGCCTTTGCCGCCTCCGCCTGTGCCATCACGTCGGGTGGCACCAGGCTGTCATCCGGCGCCGTGTCGGCCACCGGCAGGTCCGTGACCTCTACCGTGGTTCCGACCGCGGTAATGTCGAACAACCTTTGGGCAAAGGCAGTCGGCACGCGAATGCAGCCGTGCGACGCGGGAAATCCCGGGTTCTTGCCCGCGTGAATGGCGATGCCATCCCAGGTCAGCCTCTGCATGTAGGGCATGGGTGCCGCGTTATAGAGGTTGGATTTGTGGTCCTTGTTCTTCTGCAGAATGGGGTAGACGCCGACGGGCGTGTCCTTGCCCTCCTTGCCGGTCGAAACCGAAGAAACTGCGATCAGCGTAGAATCCCGATAGACATAGGCCCGCTGATCGGCGATGCTCACGACGATCCTGACGTTTCCCGTGTTGGCGTCGTCGCGCCAGACATAGGCATTGGGGGTCAGCGTTGCCGCCGCTTCGGCGGACAGCGCACCCTCGCTGGCAGCCTGAGCAGGCCCAGTAGTCCAGACACCGAGCAGCAGCGCGCCGGTGATGACGAATCCCCTCATTGCTTGGCTCCCTGATTACGCAGGACTCGGTGGGTATAACGTCATCATCCTGAAAAGGTGCCGACGCGAGTTGCGACCAACCGTTGCGATGCTGCGGCGAAAAGGAGCAACTCGTGCGCAACCTGCGGTGAACGCTAGGGAAATTTAGTGCGGAAACCGCTATATTGTCCTCATCAAGGCCGACTGGTCCAGTGAGGAAATTAGTGCACATGACGCTCGAAACCGCCCGTAATCGCCGTACTGTGATCAGGAACGGAGTGGTTCTGGCGGGAGCGTTGGCAGTACCGGGTGCGGCATCGGCGGCCAGTTTGCAGCTCGAAGGGATGCGGATGCCTGCGCTGCCGCCAGTGCCGGCTCGTCCTATCACCAGCCCGCGCGTGGTGCGGCCGGAACTGCTGCGGCGTGCGATGGCAGCGCTCGACACGCATGCTGGGCGCCTTTCCCGCCGCGACCGTATCGCCATTGCGGATTTCGCCGCTCCCTCCGCACAGCCGCGTTTTCACCTGATCGACATCGAGGGTGGCCGCAGCACGTCGATGCTGGTTGCGCATGGCAGCGGCTCGGATCCGGCGCATAGCGGCTGGCTGCAGCGCTTTTCCAATCAGCCCAACTCGAACGCATCGTGCGAGGGCGCTTTCATGACCGACGACTATTATGTCGGGAAGCATGGCCGCTCGCAGCGCCTGATCGGGCTGGACCAGACCAACAACAATGCGCTTGCCCGCGCGATCGTGGTTCACGCGGCCTGGTACTCCAACCCTGACATGCTTCAGACCCACGGCATGCTGGGCCGTAGCCAGGGTTGTTTTGCGGTCGGCGAAGCTGACCTGCCACGGTTGTTCGACCGCCTCGGGCCGGGTCGGATGATCTACGCCGCGAAGGTTTGAGGGCGTCCGTGTCCATTCGGCGTTGGAGGTCGGCTCGGACGCTGTGAGCGCGCCGTAGTGGCACTTCATCACGCGCTTTTAACGACCCCTGTCTGACGCGCGGCGTTCAGTCGGAAGCGACGGCTAAGCGCGTTTTGCCAGCGGGATCAGCGGACCATTCGCATCCTGTCGGCACAAGCACCGGCTCTGCGCAGCCGCCGTGACCAAGGGACAGCGTCGTCGAAATTGTGCGGTCTGCGAGTTTGCCCCGACGGCGGAGGCGCGCGCGAAGCCTGTCCGCCCCACGACTGACATGATTGGTCGAGCTGGTTTCCCTCCACCTCTGTCGTTCCGGCGCGCGCCAACGTTGCCCCGAACGCTTGCCCTGCGGTGCGCGGGCGCTACCGTGGCCGGGTAGGGGAGGAACATGGCCACCAGCACGACCCACGCCGCCCAACCGTCGGCCGCCGATATCCGTCTCGTCATCACGGCCTCGGCACTCGGCACGGTGTTCGAGTGGTACGACTTCTTCATTTACGGCACGCTGGCCGCGTCGGGGATAATCGGACGCACCTTTTTCCCCGCCGGAAACGAGGTGGTGCAAACGTTGCTCGCCTGGGCCGGCTTTGCGGTCGGGTTCGGCTTTCGACCATTGGGCGCGGTGCTGTTCGGGTATCTGGGCGATCGGCTGGGGCGTAAGTACACGTTCCTGGTCACCATCGCCCTGATGGGGATAGCCACGGCGGGCGTAGGCCTGATCCCGTCGGCCGCCGCCATCGGCTTTGCCGCGCCCGCGCTCGTGCTGCTGCTGCGGGTCTGCCAGGGGTTGGCGCTGGGTGGGGAATATGGTGGCGCGGCCGTGTACGTCGCGGAGCATTCGCCCCCGAACAAGGCGGGATTTTACACGAGTTTCATCCAGGCGGGCGTGGTTGGCGGTTTCATCCTGAGCTTGGCTGTGGTGCTGGGCACAAAGGGGCTGCTCTCGGCCGAGACCTGGGGTGATTGGGGCTGGCGCCTGCCGTTCCTGTTCTCGCTCGTGCTGCTGGCAGTATCGCTGTGGATGCGGCTGAAACTCTCCGAAAGCCCCGTTTTTCTGGCAATGCGGGCGGAGGGAGAGAGGGCGCGCAATCCGTTCACCCGCTCCTTCACCTACCCCGGCAATATCGGTCGCATGCTGGTGGCGCTGTTCGGGATCGCCGCCGGGCTGACGGTGATCTGGTACACGGCAATGTTCACGGTGCTGTCGTTTATCCAGAGCACCATGCGGGTCGAGGAGACGACCGCGCAGCTGATCACCGGATCGGGTGCGCTGATGGGTATGGTCTGGTTCGTGCTGTTCGGGCGCCTGTCCGACCGGGTCGGGCGCAAGAAGCCGATCGTGATCGGTTATGCGCTGACGTTGGTGCTGCTGTTCCCAATCTTCTGGGTGATCGCCGATGCTGCAAATCCGGCACTGTCGCGCGCTGCGGAGCGAGCGCCGGTGCTGGTTGCCGGCCCGCATTGCGCGTACAGCCCGTTTGCCCAAAAGCAGGCAGACAAGTGCGGGCAACTACTCGACTACTTCAGCAAGAAGGGCGTCGCGTATACAAAGGCGACGACGCCAGCGACCGTGGTCCTGATCGGTGGGGATCCGCAGGAAGACCTGTCGCCCGCCGGGCTGGACGCTGCGCTGACCCGAGCGGGCTATCAGTTGGCGCCGGTGAAGCCGTCGGCCGGCAACATCGCGAAGATGCTGTTCGCGATCCTGGCGCTCGCCGCCTTGTCCGGCGCGACATATGGTCCGGTGGCGGCATTGCTGTCGGAGATGTTCCCGCCAGAGATCCGCTATTCGTCGCTGTCGATCCCTTATCATATCGGCACCGGCTATTTCGGCGGCTTCCTCCCCTTCATCAGCCAGTACATCGTGGCGCGCACCGGAAACCCCTTTGCTGGCCTTTGGTATACGGAGGCGGTGGTCGCGATGGCGCTGGTCGTGACCCTGTTCGGCTTGCGGGAGCCCGCACGGGGAGCCTAGACGCGGCGCCGTGACCGACAATACCGACAGCCCTCTTCGCCTTCGCCTTGATGGGGAGGCGCTTGCCGCAAACTGGACCTCGCTCGCCAGGATGAGTGGCGCCGCGGCCTGTGGCGCGGCGGTGAAGGCGAACGGCTATGGCCTGGGCGCGGTCGAGGTGGCTCACCGACTGGCGGACGCGGGCTGCCGTGATTTCTTCGTGGCGACCTGGGCGGAGGCGCGGGAGATAGCGCCGCTGGGGCTCAGCGTGTCCGTGCTGCACGGAGTGCGCGAGGCTGAGCTGGCGGCGGCGCTCGCCGGACCGGCAAGGCCGGTGCTCAGCACCGCCCACCAGATCGCGCGCTGGCGCGAGGCGGGCGGCGGACCCTGTGACGTCATGGTCGATACCGGCATGAACAGGCTGGGAGTGGCGCCAGGTGACATTGCGGCGGGGCTGCTGGACGGGCTGTCCGTCAGCACCCTCCACAGCCACCTTGCCTGCGCGGACGAGCCAAGCAGCGCCATGAACGAGCAACAGCGCGCGCGCTTTGCGGCACTGGCTGGTCAGACGGGCGCGACGCGGATGAGCCTGGCGAACTCGGCCGGGATTGCGCTTGGGTCGGGTTACGCGTTCGATCTCACCCGACCGGGGCTGGCGGTGTATGGGGGCGTGCCAGTACCCGGCCTGAGGGACCGGCTGCGCCAGGTCGTGCGGCCGGAGGCCGAGATCCTGCAACGTCGGCGGGTGCTGGCGGGCGACACGGTCGGCTATAACGCAACCTGGACCGCGCCCGCCGACACCGAAGTTGCTGTCATCAACCTGGGCTATGCGGATGGTTACCGCCGCGCTTTTTCGAATGTCGGGGGCGCAAGGGCCGGGGCTTCTACCCTGCCGGTTATTGGCCGCGTGTCGATGGATCTGGTCGCACTCGACGTGACTGACGCGCCGATGCTGGGCGAAGGTGACTGGGTCGAGATCGACTACGACCTGCCTGCTCAGGCGCACGCGTCCGGCGTGTCGCAATATGAGCTGCTGACGGGTCTGGGGCGGCGTTTCGACCGGTACTGGGGACAGTAGCTCCGTTTAGCTACACGCGCTGGTGCAGGCCCGGTGGATCCAAGATGCGAGGGGATCCCAGAGCTGCTGGCGCGCGCGGCTGCCGATCATCATCCCGACATGGCCCGCGCCAATATCGTGACGCTCACGCAGCCCGGCTGCGGTTGCGGCAGGAACGATGCGATCGGTCAGCGACACGAACTCGATGGCAGGGCAGGGGAGCGTGGCGGGACAGACCCGCTGTCCAGCGACTTGCCATGCTCCCGCTCCCGGCTCGTCCCGCTGGACCAAACGCTCGAACAGGTCGCGACCGGCGGCGAGCGTCAGCGGTGCGCCTGCGTTGGCCCAGTCCTCCAGCCGCACGAAGCTTTGTGCTGCCTCGCTCGTCGGGTCCATGCGGCCGAACGCCTCGAACTTGCTGATCGTCCGACCTGGGTCGAGCCGCCAAAACCCGGACTGCAACACCTCCATCGGCAACAGGCCCAGCATCTCACAGGCCGGTTTAGCAGTGGCCCAGTGCTGAGCCATGGCGGTGCGGGCATCCCCGTAGCCGGAGAAATGCCACGGCGCCGCGATCATCGCGCACCCCGCCGCGCCGGCTGCCGCAGCGGCGGCCATGGCCAGCGTGCCGCCGAGGCAATAGCCGACCAGGACGGGTGGTTCGTCCAACTTGGTCAGTAGCGGCAGAAGAAGCTGCTCGACATGCCCGGCAAGATCGAGGTCACGTTCGGCCGGGGTGGGTGCGCCCCAATCGAGAAGCCAGGCATGACAGCCCTGGCCAGCCAGCCAGCGAACAAGTGACCTATCGGACGCCAGGTCGAGCACGCTCGGCGGGTTGATGAGCGATGGGATAAGCACGACCGGTCGCCCGGTCCCTCCCGCATCGCGCAACCTTGCACGGCCACGGCGGAAGCGGGCGGGCAGCGGGGGCATCCCCTTTGGCCGCGGCGCCTGTTGATAGGCGGACAGTCCAACCAGCGCTGCAGCTTGCCGTTCATGTGAATTTGCCGTTTCGCTGCGCAGCATTTCGAGGAACAACGGCAAGGGCCGCGGGCCATGTTGCGGCGCGACAAGGGAAGGTGTAGCCCTTTGGGTCACAGAGGGGGGCGTCCATGAAAAAGCAACAGCCCGGCGAAGGGGTCGTCACGATCAAGAAGTACGCCAACAGGCGGCTCTACAACACCGAGACATCGTCCTACATCACGCTGGAACATCTCGCCGCGATGACGCGCGCGGGCCGCGACTTCAAGGTCGTTGATGCGAAGACCGACGAGGACATCACGCACGGTGTCCTGACCCAGATCATCATGGACGAGGAAAGCCGGGGCCAGACGATGCTGCCGGTAAGCTTCCTGCGCCAGCTGATCTCGATGTACGGTGACTCGATGGGCGCGATGGTGCCCGGTTACCTCGAAGCGTCGATGAACAGCTTTCGTCGCAACCAGGACCAGTTCAAGTCGGCGGTCGAGGGAGCCTTTGCGGGGTCGCCCTTTGCCGACATCGCCAAGCGCAACCTCGAGATGTTCGAAGCGGCTGCGAGCGCCTTTACCCCGGCGGCCGGCGCTCCCGTCTCCCCGGCAACGTCCGGCGCCGCGGCAAGCGGTCCGGAGACGGCGGGGGGCGACGATGTCGCAGCGTTGAAGGCTGAGCTGAGTCGTTTGCAGGAAAAAATCGACAGGTTGGGCAAGTAGGACCAGCGACGTGCCGGGCGCGTTCTGGGGTGCGGGCGGATCGGTGCTCATTGCGCTGGTTGCAGCGGCGGCCGAGCGCCGCCGCCAGCGCCGGCGTGACCCTGATCGGGTTGGGTGGGTAGACTGGCGGGCAGTGCAGCTGTTCGGGCTGGTCGGCGCGCTGATCCTGGTCAGCGTCGCCCTGAACGGCTGAACGGCTGAACGGCTGAACGGTTTACGGCTCAGCGGCGTAGCGGCCGGTCGCGCCGCAAATACACCAGCGTGTTCCAGTTCTGCCGCTTGGTGCGATATACCAGCCGATAGTCGAGCGACAGCGTGCCCTTCAGCGCGGCGAGGCTGTCCCGATTCCAGATCTCCAGCCGTCGATCTGAGGTCACGATCACGGGTGGCCGCTTTGCTAGAACGCGCCGAACCTCGGCGGCTTCATCGATCCCGGTCGCGCCCTTCTCCGTGCTGTAGGCGAGGAGGTTGGGGAAGGCGTAAGCGGTCGGCAGGCAAGCGTCGGCGAGCAGATAGGTGATCGTGTCGCCGATGAAGACGTAAGGACATTCGCTGCCGCTGTTCGCGCGCACGATCCTGGCGACCTCGCGTGCGCCCGCGGCATCGGCGGGACGCTTGATCGCTTCAACCGCGAACAGGACAAGCGCGAGCAGGCCCGTCGCGATCAGCAATCGGCTGGGCCTGCCCAGCGTTGGAGCGGCCAGGATGGCGAGCGGCCCTACAAGCGGCAGGGCGTAATGGTCGAAAAAGGTGCCGATCGCGAGGAAACCGCCGATTGCCGCCAGCAGCCAGCATACTGCCAGTTTGACGGCGGGGGACCTGTACTGCCGACGCCAAGTAGCACCCGCCGCGACAAGCAATGGTGCAAGCTGGGCAACAATGCCGAGCAGGCGCATCGCGAGTTGGTCGGCTGGATAACCGGCGCGCAATGCGATCGACGTGAAGTTCGCGAACCAGAACGTGTCGAGCGCCTGTGGGCCCTTTGCTGCATACCAACCGAAAACGGCCAGCGTTGGCGCCGCCCCCAGCGCTGACCATAGAAGGGCTGCCCCAGCCAGCGCCGGCCAGCCCGCGCCCCGGCGACGGAACCACCACAGGTGAGCGAGGCCCATCACGGCGCCCTCGACCGCGGGCGTGTACTTCATCTGGATCGCCAAGCCGACGAGCAGGCACGCCGCCGCCCCGCTGACGACCATGGCATTTATGCTGCGCCGCGGAAGGGTGAGGGTTAGACATCCCGCGGCCGCGACGGGCAGGTTGTAGAAGACCGGAGCCTGGCCGCCGCGCCCGCCCAGAAGCGACACGCCGATCAGGTACAACGCCGCCGCGGCCAGCGCTCCTCGCTCAGCAGCGCCAATCTCCTTCGAAGCTTGGCGGACGATCAGGGCGGTTACCCAGGCGGTCAGGGACGCGGCCAGCTGGTAGGCGAGGATGCCGTCGCCCGGCAGCAGCCGTATTGCCGCGAACAGCAGGAACAGCCCGACCGGTTTGCGGTCCCAAATGTCGAGATAGGGAACCGCGCCATGCAGCATCCGGTTCCCGACGAGCAGGTAATATTGCTCATCGACATGGATCACCGGATTGCCCCAGTCCCAAGCGCGCAGCAGGACCATGACGCACAGCAAGGCTGCCGCAGCCAGCCACCCCTGAGCCGCAGGACGGGTCATCGCGTCAGTAGAAGCTCGCCAGGGTCAGCACCCGCGATCCGCCGCCACACAGGCCCAGGGTGACGCGCGTTCCGGGCGCCCCGACGGACCAGTTCGCCAATGGGTTGGATGGGTAGTCGGGCGGGATTGGGGCGCCGTTCACCGAACAGATCTCATCCCCCTCGCGCCACTCGCCTGCGGCAGCCGGGCCGTTCTTCATCACGTGGAGCACGCGCAACCTGTCCCGCACCAGGCCCACGAGCAGCCCACTGGTCGACCTGAGTGGCGGCATTCCCGCGTCCGGGCCGGGCTGAAGGATCATGCGGCCGGCGCCTGGATCCAGCAGCACACGGTAGTTCTGCAGGAAGCCCGATCCGATCCGGCCGGCGGTACCGATCGACTGCGAGAACCCGCCTGACGGTTCCACCCGGACTTCTACGGAGCGGGCGGTGACCTGGCCGAGACGCAGGTCGGGAACAATGGCGACGTCACTCACGACCGGGCCAGCGAGTCCAAAGGAGATGCCGGTGGTGCTGCGAAGGGCCGACAGGCCGGCCGCACGCCAGCCCGATTGGGTGACCGTGATGGAGGAGCCGTCGCCGGTGTCGACCACCATCGGTCGCAGCCGTCGGCCACCCAATATCAGCTCGCTCTCGTACACCCGGCGCTCGGCAGAGATCGTGAGGGGCGCGGTCAGCCCGGGAAATGGCATGCGGCCCGATCGCAGCAGGCGGAAGCGGCGCGCCTGATAGTCGATGTCGAGCGCTTGTTCGCCGATCAGGTCGCGCCCGACCAGCAGGTCCACCGCCTTGCTGCTGCCCGTGGCGAGGGCGGGAAGCTCGGCTACGGTGACCCCGCCGCCGCGCCGGGTCAGGCCGCCGACCTGCAACGTCGCGACCGGCATCCATTCGATCGCGACCGCACCGCCGATGGCCGTGGCGCTGCCGCCCGGCTGCAATCGCGCAGGCGTCACCGCGGGCGAGCCGCGACCGAGCACCGAATAGCTGACGCCCGTGTCGAGAATGGCAGTCACGGGTTTGCCATCGAGGGCCATGACAAAGCGGATTTGGTTCCCTGGCGTCAGGTCGAACGAAACCCAGCGCGCTTCGGCATCGTCCGACAGGGTGGCGACGCCGGCGTCGCGGCTGGCGATCGCAACCGGCGGCGACGGCGAGTGAGCTGCCGTCAGAAGAAGCGGGAGGAGCAGCAGGGTAAGCGGGCGTGGCACGTGCGCCAGCTAGGCGGCATTCGCGCCCCGCACAATGTGGGTTAGCCGCTCGTCCCGCCGACATGGTTGCGGAACGCGACTAGCGATCGTGACAGCGCGGGTCTCGGGCGCTTCGTGACCTACAGGCACGCCTCCAGATAAGCCTGGTCGAACCCGAACTGCTTTGCCTTGTCGATCGTGTAGGGGCGCAGGCCCATCGAGCGGTACTCGCCGATGATCTTTCCGTCCGCGCTTTCATCCAGATATTCGAACTTGAAGAGCTCCTGGGTAACGATGACCGGGCCTTCCATGCCGATGACCTCGGTTACGTTGGTGACGCGGCGCGAGCCGTCGCGCAGTCGCTTCACCTGGATGATCATATCGACCGAGTCCGCGATTTGGCGGCTGATCGCTTCCTTGGGCACCTTGATGTCCGACATCATCACCATGTTCTCCATACGCGCCAGCGCCTCGCGCGGGGAGTTGGAGTGAAGCGTACACATGGACCCGTCGTGGCCGGTGTTCATAGCGGACAGCATGTCGAAACATTCGCTGCCGCGGATCTCGCCCAGGATGATGCGGTCGGGGCGCATACGCAGGGCGTTCTTGACCAGGTCGCGGATCGAGATCTCGCCCTGGCCCTCCAGATTGGCGGGGCGGGTTTCGAGGGGAAGCCAGTGCGGCTGCTGCAAGCGAAGCTCCGCCGCGTCCTCAATCGTCAGCACGCGCTCGCCCGGGTCAATCATCTTGGACAGGGCGTTCAGCATCGTGGTCTTGCCCGAGCCGGTACCGCCGGAGATAACGACGTTGAAGCGGCAGGCACCCGCGATCTTCAACGCGGTCGCCATTTTGGGGCTCATCGAGCCATAGCCGGCCATGATGTCGAGCGTGATCGGTTTCGCCGAAAACTTACGAATGGAGATGGCAGTGCCGCGCAGCGACAAGGGCGGCACGATGACGTTGACGC
This sequence comes from Sphingomonas aerophila, assembly GCF_014199305.1. GTDB lineage: Bacteria > Pseudomonadota > Alphaproteobacteria > Sphingomonadales > Sphingomonadaceae > Sphingomonas > Sphingomonas aerophila. Next base: position 32,918 of record NZ_JACIJK010000006.1, on the reverse strand, counting down.
GGCTGCCGTCCTTCAGGCGAGCGTCGGCGAGCGGAGTGGTCTGGTCGACGCGGCGACCGACCGAGTTGCAGATGCGCTGCGCGATCTGGAACAGGTGCTCCTCGTCGCGGAACTGGACCTGTGCCAGTTCCAGCTTGCCCTTGCGCTCGACATAGGTCTGGTCCGGACCGTTGACCATGATGTCGGAGATGTTGGGGTCGGACAGGAGCTCCTCGAGCGGGCCAAGGCCGAGCAGCTCATCGACTAGTACCTTTTCCAGCGCGAACTGCTCGCGCCGATTGAGCGTCAGCTTGAGCTCGGCCAGCACCTCGCCGATGATCGGGCGGAACTCTTCGGCAAGTTCATCCTTGCCCAGCGTCGCGGCCGCTTCGGGATCGACGCGTTCGAGCAGGCGCGGGAGCACCTGTTCCTTGATCTTGTGGATGGAAGACTCGAACCCCTCGACGCGGCTCGATCCGGAGTCCGCCGAGGCGGCCTGACGTTCGGCCAGACGGGCCATCGCATCCATCGCCTGGCCGGGCATGGTGCCGACCGTTTCGAGAACGGGGTCGCCCGGCAGGGGGACAAGCGGATCGAGCGGAGGAAACTGGCTGCCGCCCTCCGGCTCGGGACGGGTGGTTCCGCCGCCTTGCATCGGACGAGCGACGCCGAAGGCCGGCCGGCTAGGTCCGGTTCCACCACTCACGCCGCTGCGCCGACCGAACGCACTCATGCCACACTCGTCCCCATCAACTCGGGATCGGCCTAGGGTGTAACGATTTACATTTGCCTAACCACGCTCGCGATCGAGCAGCGCCTGCTTGCGATCGAGCCCCCAGGCATAACCGCCAAGGGTCCCGTTCCCGCGCTTGGCACGATGACAGGGTACCGCGATGGCGACCGGATTGGCGCCGCACGCGGAGCCGGCAGCGCGTACGGCCGCTGCGTTGCCGGCGCGTGAAGCGAGTTCGGTATAGCTGACCGTTTCACCGGGCGCGAGATCGGCCAACGCCCGCCAAACGCGCTCCTGGAAAGCGGTACCACGGATATCGAGGGGCAGGGGATCGGCAGGTGCGCTGCGTGGCTCATCGACCAGCGCTACCAACTGTCGCGCGAGTTGCGCGAGGGCCTCGTCTGCGGGCGTGAGAGTGGCGGCCGGGAAGCGCGCGGCGAGCGCAGCCTCGTCTTCCTCAAAAGCGACGCGGCACAGGCCTTTTTCGGTTGCCGCGACCAGCAGCGGGCCAAGGCTGGTCGGCGCGATTGTCCATCTGATCACCTGACCTGCTCCTCCATTCTTACGATGTCGCGGGGTCATGCCGAGCCTTGGCGCAGTCTCGGCATAGAAGCGGCTCGGGGTCGAATAGCCGGCTGCGTACACGGCGTCGGTTACGGATCCTGCTTTCCCAAGCGCGTCGTCGCCCCGTTCTGCTCGAAGGGCGCGGGCATAGGCGGCTGGACTGATGCCAGTAAGGCGCGTGAAGACGCGCTGAAAGTGATGCGGCGCATAGCCCACCGCCGTCGCCAGGTTCGCAAGGGTCGGCAACTGTTCACCTTCCGAGATCAGTCTCGCGGCTTCGGCAACGGCGGCGTGGTCGCGCGCGACCTCGTCCGGGCGGCAACGCAGGCACGCGCGAAAGCCTGCGGCCTGCGCTGCCGGACCATCGGCGAAAAACGTGACATTGCCTGGGGCCGGTCGGCGGGCCGGGCAGCTCGGCTTGCAATAGATGCCGGTTGTGCGGACGGCGACGACGAAGCGTCCGTCGGAGGTACGGTCGCGCGCGGCAAAGGCTGCCCATGCCTGCTCGACATCGATGGGGGCGGATGTCTGTGTCATCGGGCCAGTTTATCAGCAGCCGCGCCAACTGCATCCCGGCGCTTGCGTCCAAACCGGCGCCCGATATGGTCGGCAGAAGAACAAAGGGGGATGTAATGGGGATAAAGGGAAGGATCGGGCGCACTGCGCTCGCCCTCGGCGTGGTGACGGCTGGCGTCCCCGCCGAGGCGACCTGGATGAGGGCCACGAGCACGCACTTCGTGGTATATTCGGACAGCAATGCCGAGAAACTGCGCGCCGAGACCGCGGAACTCGAGCGCTTTGACCTGTTAATGTCCGCGTTCTCGCAACGCTTCCTCACCGACGTGACCGACGCGGCGCGCAACCCGGATCGCGCGTTCAACAAGGTGACCGTTTACGTCCTGCCCTCGATCGCCTCCGTCCAGCAATTCGCCAGGATGAAGGACGTGGCCGGATTCTATGTGCCGCGCGTGACAGGGTCGATCGCCTTCACCCCGCGCCAATCGGACAGTGTCGGGGAGAACGCGCTGAGCCCCCGGATCGTGCTGTTCCACGAGTATACCCACCACTTTCTGCTCGGAAATTCGACGCTGGCGCTGCCGGCCTGGTTCTCGGAAGGCTTTGCCGAGTTCGCGTCCACCACCGCGAAGCGCGACGACAAGTACTGGATCGGCGTTCCGGCGCAGCACCGCGCTTATGGCCTGCTCGAAATGGACAAGCAGCTGACGATGGGGCAGCTGTTCGCACCGCCCGCCTCCATGACGTCCGAGCAGACAGAGGCGATCTATGGCCGTGGCTGGTTGCTGACCCATATGGTCATGTTCGACCCTGTTCTTCGTTCCCAACTCGGCAAATACCTGACGCTGCTCAACTCCGGGACAAAGAGCGCGGCGGCGGCACAGCAGAGCTTTGGCGATCTGAAGGCGCTGGACAAGCGTGCTGATGCTTACCTGAAACAGTCCAGGGTTTCCGCCCTGCCGGTCAGCGCATCGATTCTGCCGCAACCGGTGGTGGACGTGCGAGCGCTGACCGAGGGGGAAGCAGCGCTGATACGGATGCGGATGGAATCGACGCGCGGGGTCGATGGCCGAACCGCGAAGCCGCTCTGGGCAAAGGCCAAGGAGGCGGGCGCACGCTACCCTGCCGATCCAGTAGCGCAGGGGTGGCTCGCCGAGATGGCGTATGACGCGGGCGATCTGGAGGCCGCCGAAGCAGCAGCCGATCACGCGGTCGCGGCCGATCCGACATCGAGCCAGGGCCTGCTCTACAAGGCGCGCGTCCACCTCGCCCGGCTGGTCGCCGCCAAGTCACACGATGAGGCGGCCTGGAAAGAGGCGCGCAGCTGGATCATCAAGGCCAATCGGGCCCAGAACAACGACGCGGCAGCGCTCGCCCTGTTCTATCAGTCGTTCCAGATGCAGGACGCCAAGCCCAACAAGGGCGCGGTGGCCGGGTTGTATCGCGCTGTTGAGCTAGTGCCGCAGGACATGGACATACGGTTCCAGGCTGCGCAGCAGCGGCTGCTTGATGATGATGTGCCCGGTGCCAAGGCGCTGCTGCGGCCGCTTGCCTACAACCCCCACGCCGACAGCGACAACCCGGCCGCGCGGATCCTTGCCGCCCTTGATGCAGGGAAGGGCGGACGAGCGGCGCTGGAGGCGGCGAAGGAGAAATCGAGCGAATTGACCAAGGACGGCCCCAAAAGCGGCGGCAAGGATGGTAGCTGAGTCGTTCCGGCCGCGCTTGCATGTTGCGGGACCCCATGCTAGCCGCCCGCCACCCCATCGAGGCGCCGATTTCGCGCGCCTCCCCATGTGCATGGGGCAACCGATTGTTAGGTAAGGACACTCATCGCGTGGAGTCATCCGGCGGTATTCAAGCGAGCTTAGGCGGACGCTATGCCCTGGCCCTGTTCGAGCTGGCGGAAGAAGCCAAGGCTATTGATCAGGTTGAGCAGAGCCTGCTGGCGGTGCGCGATGCACTCAGCCAGTCGGCCGACCTGCGCAAGGTGACGACCAGTCCCGTGGTCGCGCGTGGCGATGCCGTGAAGGCGGTAACCGCAACCGCCGACCAGATGGGGCTCGATCCGACCACGCGCAGCTTCCTGGGCGTGCTGGCGGAGAACCGCCGTTTGAGCCAACTACCCAAGATCATTAGTGCCTATCGCCAGCTTGCGACGCGTCACCGCGGCGAGCAGACGGCAGAGGTAACGAGCGCGCACCCGTTGACCGACGAACAGGTGGTCGAGCTGAGGCAGCAGCTACGTCAGCGTGTCGGGCGTGAGGTCGCGATCGACCTCAACGTCGACCCAGCTATCCTCGGCGGACTTGTGGTCCGCATCGGTTCCCAGATGATCGATTCGTCGATCCGTACCCGTTTGAATGCGCTCGCCAGCGCGATGAAAGGCTGACGAAAATGGATATCCGCGCCGCAGAAATCTCCAAGGTCATCAAGGACCAGATCGCGCATTTCGGCACCGAGGCTCAGGTCAGCGAAACCGGCCAGGTGCTGTCGGTGGGTGACGGCATCGCCCGCATCTATGGCCTCGACAACGTCCAGGCGGGCGAGATGGTCGAGTTCGCCAATGGCGTGCAGGGCATGGCGCTCAACCTTGAAGCCGACAATGTCGGCGTCGTGATCTTCGGATCGGACGCCGAGATCCGCGAGGGCGACATCGTGCGCCGCACCGGCACCATCGTGGACGTGCCGGTTGGCAAGGGCCTGCTCGGCCGGGTCGTCGACGCGCTCGGCAACCCCCTCGACGGCAAGGGCCCGATCGTCGCCGATCACCGCAGCCGCGTCGAGGTAAAGGCACCGGGCATCATCCCGAGGCAGTCGGTGAGCGAGCCGATGCAGTCGGGCCTGAAGGCGATCGACGCGTTGGTGCCGGTAGGCCGTGGCCAGCGCGAGCTGATCATCGGCGACCGTCAGACCGGCAAGTCGGCCGTGGCGATCGACACCTTCATCAACCAGAAGGGCGTCAACGCCGGCACCGACGAGAAGAAGAAGCTGTACTGCGTGTATGTCGCGGTCGGCCAGAAGCGCTCCACCGTCGCGCAGCTCGTCCGTACGCTCGAAGAGAACGGCGCGATGGAGTATTCCATCATTGTTGCCGCAACCGCATCCGACCCTGCGCCGCTGCAGTTCCTCGCGCCGTACACCGGCACCGCGATGGGCGAGTTCTTCCGCGACAACGGGATGCACGCGCTGATCGTGTTCGACGATCTGTCCAAGCAGGCGGTCGCGTATCGCCAGATGTCGCTGCTGCTGCGCCGTCCGCCGGGCCGTGAGGCGTATCCGGGCGACGTATTCTATCTCCACTCGCGCCTGCTCGAGCGCGCCGCAAAGATGTCGGACGAGAATGGCGGTGGCTCGCTGACAGCACTGCCGATCATTGAAACGCAGGCAGGCGACGTGTCGGCCTATATCCCGACGAACGTGATCTCGATCACCGACGGCCAGATCTTCCTCGAAACCGACCTGTTCTTTGCGGGCATCCGCCCGGCAATCAACGTCGGCCTTTCGGTCAGCCGCGTCGGCTCCGCCGCGCAGACCAAGGCGATGAAGAAGGTGTCCGGCTCCATTAAGCTGGAGCTGGCCCAGTATCGTGAAATGGCTGCGTTCGCCCAGTTCGGTTCGGACCTCGACGCGTCGACGCAGCGCCTGCTGAACCGTGGTGCGCGCCTGACCGAGCTGCTGAAGCAGCCGCAGTTCAACCCGCTGCCCTTTGAAGAGCAGACGGCGTCGATCTTCGCGGGCACCAACGGTTACCTCGACAACGTTCCGGTAGCCGACGTGGTCCGGTACGAAAGCGCGATGCTGGCCGACCTGCGTGCGAACCATGCAGACGTGCTGACGGCAATCCGTGACTCGCGCGACCTGGGCGACGAGGCCAAGGGCAAGCTGAAGGCGGCGCTCGACCAGTTCGCGAAGTCGTTCGCGTAAACACTTCCGTCCTCCCGGCGTCGCGCCGGGTTTCCGGGTTGCAAGCGGTCCGCCGCTGGGCCCGGGACCCCGGAGCAGGCCCAGGATGACGACCAAAGGACCACGATGGCATCCCTCAAGGCCCTGAAGCTCCGCATCGGCTCGGTTAAGTCGACGCAGAAGATCACCAAGGCGATGAAGATGGTCGCCGCCGCCAAGCTGCGCCGTGCGCAGGAAGCGGCGCAGAATGGCCGTCCCTACGCCGAGCGGATCGAGCGTGTCGTGGCGTCGCTGGCGGCGCAGCTTGCCGGCGGACCTGCCGTGTCGCCGTTGCTGGCGGGTACTGGCAGGGACCAGACGTACCTGCTGGTAGTTGCAACTTCTGAGCGCGGGTTGGCCGGTGCATTCAATACCAACATCGTGCGCGCCGCGCGTCGCCGGGCTGAAGAGCTGGCGGCGCAGGGCAAGACGGTAAAGTTCTTCCTGGCGGGCAAGAAGGGCCGCGTGTTGCGCCGGCTGTTCCCGAACCAGATCGTGGCCGATCCCGACTTGTCGGCAATCAAGTCCGTGACGTTCGAGGATGCACGTCGCGTGTCTGACGACCTGCTCGCTCGTTTCGCGGCGGGTGAGTTCGACGTTGCCGAGCTCTTCTATGCCAAGTTCGTGTCGGCCCTGGTTCAGGAGCCGACCGGCATGCAGATCATTCCGGTCGCGGTTCCGGTACAGGCTGCCAGTGCGATGTCCACGTCGGGCGACGCGGTGGTCGAATATGAGCCGGACGAGGAGGCGATCCTTGCCGACCTGCTGCCGCGCAACGTCGCGATTCAAGTGTTCCGCGCCATGCTGGAAAACGCCGCGTCCGAACAGGGCAGCCGCATGAACGCCATGGACAACGCGACGCGTAATGCCGGCGACATGATCAACCGCCTGTCGATCCAGTATAATCGCACGCGTCAGGCCGCGATCACCACCGAGCTGGTCGAGATCATCTCGGGCGCCGAGGCGCTTTGATCCGCACGGCCGCCTCCCTGGCGCTTGTCGCCGCGGTGCTTGGCGGCTGTTCCAAGTCCGCCGAGCAGCCGCAGGCGGCGCCCACGCCGTTCGTGAAGAACGGCTGGGCAACGCTATGGAATGACGCGCCGGGGACGGTGACCTTGCTTAATCGCATGGGCTTCCGTCTGGGCGAGTATGTTGTGGCCGGGCAGGGCTTCCAGTCGGAAGCGACGCCCACGCCAATGGGTGATCCATCGGCGCCGCCGGTCAACATGGCGCACCTGACCGTGTCGGGCGACCAGCAGCGGCTGCGCACGATGCGCTTCTCGCTCGATCTGGTGAACGCGGCCAACGGGGCCTTCGCTCGGCAGCAATTCGGGCGCTGGATCGGTCAACCGTTGAAGCAGCTTGGCGCGCCCGGTGCCGAGCCCGTCGTGGCCGCGATCGAGGCCGAACATCCCGGAGCCGGCACGCTTGCCGGCGCCACTTACGCGGTGACCCGCGAACCCTTGCCCAGCGGCACCCGCTGGGTCGTGACCTTCTCCCGTCCAGACGCTATGGCGGGCACAGCAGAGCCGAGGAAAAAGTAATGGCAACCGTCGCCGAAGACATCCGCCCCACCTCCCAGGGCAGCACCAACAATGTCGGCCGCATCTCGCAGGTGATCGGCGCCGTTGTGGACGTGCACTTCAACCAGAACCTGCCCGCCATTCTGTCGGCGCTCGAGACCGACAACAACGGCAACAAGCTGGTGCTCGAGGTTGCGCAGCATCTGGGCGAGAACACCGTCCGCACGATCGCGATGGACTCGACCGAGGGCCTGACTCGCGGCCAGACCGTCCGCGACACCGGGGCGCAGATCTCGGTACCCGTGGGTCCGGCGACGCTGGGCCGCATCCTGAACGTTGTCGGTGAGCCGATCGACGAGCGTGGTCCGGTCGGCACCGACCTGCGTGCTCCGATCCACGCCAAGGCGCCCGACTTCATCGATCAGTCGACCGAGAGCGCGATCCTGGTCACCGGGATCAAGGTGATCGACCTGCTCGCGCCCTATGCGCGTGGCGGCAAGATCGGCCTGTTCGGCGGCGCCGGCGTTGGCAAGACCGTGCTGATCCAGGAACTGATCAACAACATCGCCAAGGGCCATGGCGGCGTGTCCGTGTTCGCGGGCGTCGGCGAGCGTACCCGTGAGGGCAACGACCTGTACCACGAGTTCCTCGATGCGGGTGTTATCGCAAAGGACGCGGACGGCAATGCGACGCCGGAGGGCTCCAAGGTCGCGTTGGTATTTGGCCAGATGAACGAGCCGCCGGGCGCCCGCGCTCGCGTCGCCCTGTCGGGCCTGACCATTGCCGAGTATTTCCGCGACCAGGAGGGCCAGGACGTGCTCTTCTTCGTCGACAACATCTTCCGCTTTACGCAGGCGGGCGCAGAGGTGTCGGCGCTGCTCGGTCGTATTCCGTCGGCGGTGGGCTATCAGCCGACCCTGTCGACCGACATGGGCGCACTGCAGGAGCGCATCACGTCGACCAACAAGGGCTCGATCACCTCGGTGCAGGCGATCTACGTTCCCGCGGACGATTTGACCGATCCGGCGCCTGCAACATCCTTCGCCCACTTGGATGCGACCACGACGCTAAGCCGCGCGATTTCCGAGCTGGGCATCTACCCGGCTGTGGATCCGCTCGACTCGACCAGCCGCGTTCTGGAGCCGCGCACCGTGGGCCAGGAGCATTACGAGACGGCGCGTGCCGTGCAGCAGGTGCTCCAGCGCTACAAGTCGCTGCAGGACATCATCGCCATCCTCGGAATGGACGAGCTGTCCGAAGAGGATAAGCTGACGGTCAGCCGCGCCCGCAAGCTGCAGCGCTTCCTGTCGCAGCCTTTCCACGTCGCGGAAGTGTTCACCGGCATCCCCGGCAAGTTCGTGCAGATCGAGGACACGATCCGCTCGTTCAAGGCAGTGGTGAACGGCGAATATGACCACCTGCCGGAGGCTGCCTTCTACATGGTCGGCGGCATCGACGAGGCGGTCGCCAAGGCCGAGAAGCTGGCGCAGGCGGCGTAATGGCGCTGCACTTCGAACTGGTCACCCCCGAGCGCCTGGTACGCTCGGAGGAGGTCTATATGGTGGTCGTGCCTGGCACCGAGGGCGACTTCGGCGTGCTGGAGGGCCATGCGCCTTTCATGTCGACAATCCGCGATGGCTCGCTTTCGATTTATCGCGCTCAGGGTGCCACGCCCGAGACGCTGCCGATCACTGGCGGTTTCGCCGAAGTGAACGCCAAGGGTCTGACGGTCCTGGCCGAACAGACGGCCTGACATGCAGGGCAGGCGGGGAGGGCGGTCGTCCGCTCTGCCCGTCGCCCTTTTCTCTCGATCTTTCAGGTGACGGGAACAGGCCCCCAGTTGCGATTTCTGTGCTGCGCGCCGTGGATGGGGCGAGCATATCGGGGCACGCCCGCCCGAACTTAGACAACGCTGACGGCCGTGCAGCAGCTAGGCCCTGAAAATACTTAGTGTCAGGCCGGCGCCGGCCTTTGCTCCGGGGCTGATCCGCACAGAAACTTGCGTTGTCCGCGGCCATGCTGTTCGCTCAGCCGGCAGCAACGGCGCCGCAGCCCGGCCTACATGCGCCGCCCCTCCGTAACTTTCGCGCGCCTCCTCACCCAAGCGGCCTAGAGGAAGTTGTACGGATCCACATCAACGGTGACCCGCGCTTTGGCCGGCCAGTCCAGCTTGCCGAGCCAATCCCGTATAACATCCTGCACGTCGAGCGCGCGGCGGGCATGGACGAGCAGGCGATAGCGGTGGCGGCCGCGTAGCATGGCGAGCGGCGCCGGGGCCGGGCCGTAGACGTACATGCCGTCGACCCGCGGCGCTGATCGGCCAACCAGTTGCGCAGCCTCATGAGCGCAGGCCTGATCCTCCGATGAAACCACGATGGCGGCGTAGCGGCCGAAGGGTGGCGCGTTGGCTTCGCGTCTTGCCTCAGTTTCTGCGTCATAGAACGCTTCTGCGTCGCCCGTGATCAGGGCCTGCATGACGCGTGCGGTCGGGCTATGAGTTTGGATCAGGACATGCCCGGGCTTCTCACCGCGGCCGGCGCGGCCCGAGACCTGGCGAATCTGTTGGAAGGTGCGTTCGGCAGCGCGCAAGTCACCGCCCTCCAGCCCCAGGTCAGCATCGACCACGCCGACCAGGGTCAGGTTGGGAAAATGATAGCCCTTGGTCACCAGCTGGGTGCCGACCACGACCTCGATATTGCCTGCTTCCATGCGGTCCACGAACTCGGCGGCCTTGGCAGGCGACCATATCGTGTCGGAGGTGACCACCGCTGTCTTCGCTTCCGGGAACAGCAGCGCGACCTCGTCAGCGATGCGTTCCACGCCCGGCCCGCAGGCGACGAGCGTGTCCTCGCCCGAACACTCAGGACAGGCGCGGGGCACTGGCTCGACATGGCCGCAGTGGTGGCAGGCGAGACGGCGGGTGAGGCGGTGCTCCACCATCCAGGCGGTACAGTGCGGGCACTGGAAACGGTGACCACAGGTGCGACACAGCGTCAGCGGGGCATAGCCACGACGGTTGAGGAACAGCAGCACCTGTTCACCGCGACCGAGCGTTTCCTCCATCGCGGTGACGAGCTTGGGCGCGAGCCAACGGCCGCGCTCTGGCGGTTCCTGGATGAGGTCGATCGCTTCGATCGTCGGCAGCTCTGCTGCACCATAGCGTCCGGGTAGCTGCAACTCGGCGTATCGCCCAAGTTCGACCTGTTGGCGCGTCTCGATGGCCGGGGTGGCGGACGCGAGGATCACGGGACAGCCCTCGAACCGCCCGCGCATCACGGCGACGTCGCGGGCGTGGTAATGGACGCCGTCTTCCTGCTTGAAACTTGTCTCGTGCGCCTCGTCGACCACGATCAGGCCGAGGTTGCGATAGGGCAGGAACAGGGCCGAACGGGCGCCGACCGTGACCAATGCCTCCCCGCTCGCAATCGCCCGCCACGCTCGGCGACGCTGGCTGGAGCGAAGGCCCGAATGCCACGCTACCGGTTCGCAGCCAAAGCGCTGGGCAAAGCGTTTCAGGAACGGCTCGGTCAGGGCGATTTCGGGTATGAGCACGAGGCATTGCCGACCCAGCCGGATCGCCTCAGCCACTGCCTCGAAATACACTTCCGTCTTGCCAGAGCCGGTGACGCCGTCGAGCAGCGTGGGCTGGAAACGATGCGCGGCAACGTCCGCGACCAGCGCGTCCGCGGCGGCCCGCTGGTCAGGGGAGAGTTCGGGAACCCCGTGACCGGGGTCGGGTACCGGGAAGGGGCTGTCGATGTCTACCTGCACAGCCTCCAGCGTACCGGATTTAACCAGGCCGCGGATCACGGCGTCGGACACGTCCGCAAGGGCCGCGAGTTCTCGAATCAGGCCTTGGCGATCCCCGATCCGCTCAAGCGCCTGTTCGCGCTGCGGCGTGAGGCGGGGCGGTACGGTCCCGGTGGCGCGATACTCCACCGCCGTGCGCGCGCCTTCGAGCGCGGAAGTGGAGGCAAGTGTCATGCGCAGCACTGCGGCGGGCGGAGCTAGATAATAGTCCGCAGTCCACTCGACCAACCGGCGCAGCGGTTCGCGCAGCGGCGGTGCGTCCGCTACGGCGAGCAGCGGACGCAGGCGGTTGTCGCCAACTTCCGCGTCGGAAGGCATGCGATCTGGCTCCCACACAACTCCGAGAAGTTGTCGGGGGCCAAGCGGCGCGACGACGATCGATCCGGGCTCGACGCTCATCGTGTCGGGGACGCGGTAGTCGAGAGGGCCGAGCGCGGCGTTGAGGAGGAGGACGCGGGCGCGGCTCATCTTTCCCCCATATGGGGCCGGAGCGACTCGGGGCAACCGCTTGACGAGCCGGCAAAGGGGAGAAGCGATCGACTATCGTCTCTTGTGCTTTGCCGGGGTTCAGCATCGATGGGCGACCGGCCGCGGGGCGCCCCTCGTCGGAGATATGCCCGACCTTGCCACCGGACCAACGCTGTAGGACAGCGGCGGACATGGACGGAATGGTGCATCCACTCGCGCTAGGCTGGGGCGAGCATCTGACGCGGGATCGCCGAAGGTCCGTTCATACGGTCCGCGCCTATCAGGCGACGGCGGAGCGGCTTCTGGACTTTCTGGCTGAACATTGGGGCGAGCGCGTTGATGCTGCGCGGCTCGCAAGGATCGACGCGACGGACCTGCGCGCGTTCCTGGCACACCGGAGAGGAGATGGTCTGGGCAACGTGTCGGCGGCGCGGGAGCTGTCGGCCGTGCGTGGCTTCCTGGGTTGGGCGAGCGAGGGGGCAACAACGCCGAGGCTGCGGGGGCCGCGGGTCAAGAAAGGTGTGCCCCGGCCCGTCTCGCCCGACGAAGCAGTGGCATTGGCGAGAGACGTGGCGGAGGACGCAAGCGAGCCCTGGATCGGCGCGCGCGACTGGGCGGTGCTGATGCTGCTCTACGGGGCGGGGCTGCGCATTGGCGAAGCACTGGGGCTGACCGCGTCGGTGCTGCCGCTCGGCGACACGCTGCGGGTCACGGGCAAGCGCGCCAAGACGCGGATCGTGCCGCTACTGCCGCAGGTGCGTGGCGCGATCGAACGCTATGCCGAGGAGGTGCCGTGGCCGCTGCCGCGCGAGGAGGCGCTGTTTCGCGGTGCCAAGGGCGGACCGCTGTCACCCGGCGTGGTGCGCCGGTCGGTGCAGGGCGCGCGCGGACGGCTGGGGTTGGGCGAGCGGACGACCCCACATGCGCTGCGGCACAGTTTTGCCACCCACCTGCTTGGCCGGGGAGCGGACCTTCGCGCGCTTCAGGAGCTGCTAGGCCATGCAAGCCTCAGCTCGACGCAGGTCTATACAGCGGTGGACGCCGCGTACCTGCTGGACGTCTATCGCAACGCGCACCCCCGCGCGGGCTCCTAGCCGCGGGGACGCCAGGTCGCGACGCGGTACAGATACCCTGCGATCAGCAGCGCGGTAAGCGCGATCGCGGCCGGCCCGACATAATGGTCGATCACGCCAAAGTTGCTACCGAAATACAGTCCCGCTGCGGCAAGGATGCTGTTCCAGATTGCACTGCCAAGGAACGTCCAGATCAGGAAGCGCGGCAACCCCATGCGAGTCATTCCCGCGGGAAGCGAGATAATGGTCCGGAACGCCGGCATGAAGCGGAACACGAAGATAACCCAGCCGCCGTGGCGCAGGAAGAAATCGTGGATGCGCTGCACGTCGGACCAGTCCAGCGTCAGCCAACGGCCGTGCCGGTCGATAACGGGCCGAAAGCGCTTATAGCCCACGTTACGGCCAATGAAGTACCAGAAGTAGTTGCCGACCGTGGTCCCCGCGGTGCCCCAGGCCACAAGCGGCCAGAGGTGCATGTCGCCCCGCGCCACCGCCATGCCGCCGAGGCCCATGATCACCTCCGACGGGATGGGAGGGACGATATTCTCCAGCGCCATCAGCAGGAAAATGCCGACATACCCGCCCCACGCCATCGCATCGAGAATGAAGTCGGTCACGGGAACCCGAGGCTGACACGGCCGGCGAGCTCGCGCGACGAGTGGCCGACGGGCGTCATGCGCGCGTGCACTTCGCCTCGATCGCGTCCCAGATCATGCCGGCGACATCGGTACCATCGAACCGCTCGATCGCGACGATGCCGGTGGGGGAAGTGACGTTGATCTCCGTCAGCCATTCCCCACCGATCACGTCGATGCCGACGAACAACAGCCCGCGGCGCTTCAACTCCGGCGCGAGCGCGGCGCAGATCTCCCGCTCGCGGGGGGTCAGTTCCGTCTTCTCCGCCGATCCGCCGACCGCCAGGTTGGAGCGGATCTCCCCCTCGCCGGGCAGGCGATTGATCGCGCCCGCAATCTCCCCGTCGACCAGGACGATGCGCTTGTCGCCCTTCGCCACCGCCGGAAGGAACGCCTGCACCATGTGCGGTTCGCGCCAGGTGTTGTTGAACACCTCGATCAGCGCGGACAGGTTGGCGCCATCGGCACCGACGCGAAAGATAGCCTTCCCGCCGTTGCCGTGAAGCGGCTTGATGACGATGTCGCCGTGCTCGGCCAGAAAGGCGCGTGCTTCGTCGAGCGATCGCGTGATCAGCGTCGGTGGCATGAAATGAGCGTAGTCGAGGACGAAGATCTTCTCGGGCGCGTTGCGAACGCTGGAAGGGTCGTTGACGATCAGCGTCTCGTCCGCGATCCGTTCAAGCAAGTGGGTCGCGGTGATGTAGCCGAGGTCAAAGGGCGGATCCTGCCGCATCAGCACCACGTCCGCCTCTCGCCCGAGGTCGAGCCTGACCGGGTCCCCGAAGGTGAAATGCGCGCCCTGCTGCCGCTGAACCGTCACAGGATGGGCAAGGGCCCAGACACGGCCATCGCGGTAGTTCAGGTCCTCCGCCAGGTAGTGGAACAGGTGATGGCCGCGGGCCTGTGCCGACAGCATCAGCGCGAAGCTCGAGTCGCCTGCGATGTTGATGGAGGCGAGGGGGTCCATCTGGACGGCGACGGTGAGGGGAGTGGCCATGTCCGGGCAGGTAAGGCGGCAGAGGGCGCTTGTCACCCGATCCGCTAAACTAGCCTATCCAGGCGTTCTCGATATGGCGGGGCGGGGTGCCGGGCGCGAGAAGCACGACGTCGACCCGGATGTCGTCGTTTGGCCCGGCATATCGGGGCATCAGAAGCTCTGCCGCCGCGGCGACACGGGCCAAGCGTCGTTCGTCGATGGCGTGATCGAGATCGGCGGCGCTGCCCCGCATCTTGACCTCGACAAACGAGATCAGGTTCCCCTTTCGTGCGACCAGATCGACCTCTCCCGCCGGCGTGCGTACGCGGCGGTCGAGGATGCGCCAGCCCTTCAGCCAAAGCCACCAACCCGCGAGTCGTTCACCGCGGCGGCCGGCGGTTTCAGCAAGGCGGCGATTATCGGCGGTTCGGCGGGGCGGGGCGCGGTGCATGGGCGCAGAATGCGGCCCCAGCCCCGTCGCGGCAAGCCGGTGCTGCGCCAAGCCTGCTTAGGCGAACGAGCGCGTGCGCCAGCGAGCGCGGGTGCAAAGCCCTACGTTGCCAGCGCGCGGGCCGCTGGCCCGGTGCCACGCCGTTTGCGGGCGGCGAACCAGGCTGCAAGGACGCCGAGCCCCATCAGCGCCCAACTGCTCGGCTCCGGCACCGGAGGTACCATGTCCGCAACCTGGATGCTGTCGAGATCGATACCGTCACCGTTGATGCCGAGGAAAACGGTGGAGAACGGAGCGTCGGACGTAAAGCCAAAGAAGCTGCTCGTGGGGAACGGACTTGGTTCAGCCTTAAGGTTGAAATTGTCGACGTAAAAGAGGAGCGGCACCGCGGAAGTGTAGTTGAACCCGAACGCCGTCACCAGGCGATCTGCCGTGAAGGTTAGATAGATCGGTGACTCCTGTTGCGCACTCAAGAACTTGCCGGATCCATAATAGTTGGTGTCCTGCACGAACAGGGGCGAGGAGGTGATGACTGAGATGGTGCCGAGGTCGATGAAGCCGGAGTTGCCGTAATAGTCAGCAGGCGAGCTCTCCACGGTTGCAACATCGCGGTTCTTCGTAACGCTTTCGAACTGGCTCTGATTTGTGAACTGCCGGTGTTCGGCGCTTGCTGGAGGCGGATTGAACAGGGCCAGGGCAATCACGGCTGTCATCAAGTGAGTATGCTTGCGCATCGAATGCTCCTCGCCTGTCGAAAGGAGGACGGCCCCGATAAAGGATTATGCCTGCACCGGGTGGCGCGTAAGACCCATGTTCCGGGTGCGGATTTCAGACCGGGATGATGTGGCGCGCAAGGGCGCGTTCGGCAGGCGAAGCCGTACGGGCGACCCACTACTGCTTCATCTCCAACGCCCGCGCATAAAGCGCCTTCCGATCTAGGCCGAGGCGCTTGGCGACTTCTCCGGCCGCCTTGGAGGCGGGAAGACGGGTGAGTGCTTCGGCGAGGGCGGCGTCGCCGTCCTCCGCGCTGGCAGGCTCCGGCTCGCCCGGCGGAGCCACAACGATCGCGATCTCACCCTTTGGTGGCGTATCGGCGTAGCGGGCGGCAAGATTGGCGAGCGTCCCGGTGACGGCCTCCTCAAACCGTTTGGTGATCTCGCGCGTCACAGCGGCTTCGCGATCGCCCAAGCCCTTCGCGAGCGCCGACAGGCAGGCGGACAGGCGCGGGCCCGACTCGTAAAGGACCAAGGTGGCGCGCACGTTCGCGATCTCCGCGATCGCGTCTGCCCGCGCCTTCACCTTGGGCGGAAGAAAGCCGAGGAACAGAAAACGGTCGGTAGGTAATCCTGCGAGCGTCAAGGCCGCGACCGCGGCACAGGGACCCGGGATAGTCACTACAGCGTGACCCGCCGCGCGCGCGTCGCGGACCAGCTTGTACCCCGGATCGGAGATGAGCGGCGTGCCCGCGTCCGATACCAGCGCCACCGCCTGAGTCGAAAGACGCGAGACCAGGCCGGGACGAACCTCCTCGGCGTTATGATCGTGATAGGGCTGCATGTGGCGCTTCACGCCGATGTGGCGAAGCAGCCCAGCGGTGACCCGACTGTCCTCCACCGCGACCACGTCGGCGCGCGACAGGATGTCGGCCGCGCGCGGGGAAAGGTCGCCGAGATTGCCGATAGGCGTGGCAACGATGTAGAGGCCTGGGGACAAGGGATCCATGGGGGTGTGCATGGCAGAGCGTAACGGGACTGCGCAACGGGGCGTATGGCGGCGATGGGCCGTGCTGGTGACGGGGTTGCTTCTGCCCGCCTGTTCAACGCTGGTGCCCCGGGGGCCAGCGGAAGCACCGCCGCCGCGCAGGGCGACTCGTCCCGAGACCGGGCCCGAGCTGGGGGTGGACGCCGGCATTCCCCGCGACACCGCCCGCCATCGTATCGCGCTGCTCGTGCCCTTGTCCGGACCCAATGCTGGCGTCGGTCAATCGATCAACAATGCGACGCAGCTCGCGGTCCTCGACACGGGTACCGACCAGCTGCGCATCACCACCTATGACACCGCAGGCGGCGCCGTCACGGCAGCGCAGCGGGCGGTCGCGGACGGCGCGCAGTTGATCCTGGGCCCGTTGCTGGCCGATGACGTGCGAGCGGTGTCGCCGATCGCGCGCTCGGCAAACGTGCCGCTGATCAGCTTTTCCAACGACACCGGCGTTGCAGGGAACGGTGCGTACCTGATGGGCTATGCGCCCTCGCAATCGATCGATCGCGTGGTCAGCTTTGCCCGTTCGCGTGGCGTATCGAGCTTTGCCGGGCTGGTGCCGAACGGCTTATACGGCCAGCGCGCATCAACTGCGTTCCTGCGATCGGTCGAGGGCGCGGGCGGGCAGGTCGTATCGCTTCAGGTCTACGAGCGCGGCCAGGCGTCACCCGCCGTCACGCGCCTCAATGCCAAAGCGCCTTTCGGGGCGGTGCTGATCGCGGACGGCGGTGCCGCGGGGGCGGCGATCGCGCCTGGCGTTAAGCGCGCGAGCCCGGGCGTGCACCTGCTGGGCACGGAGTTGTGGAATTCAGACGCGTCGATCGGCGGGCGTACGGCGCTGAATGGCGCGTGGTTCGCGAGCGTATCGGACACGCTGTACCGGCAGTTTGCGACCAAATACCGCGCCCGCTTCGGCTCCGCGCCGTACCGGCTCTCGAGCCTTGGCTATGACGCGGTGTTGCTGGCGGTCAGGATCTCTCGCGATTGGCCGATGAACCGGCCGTTCCCCGAGGCGCGGCTGCGCGATGCGGGCGGCTTTGCCGGGATCGACGGCGCGTTCCGTTTTGGCCGGGACGGCATCGCGGAACGCGCGCTGGAGGTGCAAGAGATTCGGGGCGGCACGACGACGGTGGTGTCGCCGGCACCGAGTGACTTCACGCGCTGACGGGATCGGCCACAACTAGGGGCAGAATGGCGTCGAGGAGCAGTGCGCCGGCTTCGGTGACGCGCAGACGGTCGTCTTCACGGGCGACCAGCCCCTGTTCCGCAAGTCGGGCGACCTGCCGTTCGTCGATCGGGGCATGCCCGCCAGCCAGGGCGGCGATGCGGGGCAGGGAAATGCCCTCGGCAAGTCGCAGTCCCATGACCAGCGCTTCCGTAGCGCGAGTGTGCGGGTCCAGCGGCTCCTCCACCTCCATGCCGTGGCCATTGCGATCGACGGCGGCGAGCCAGTTCTCGGGCTTGCGGCGGCGTTGGGTGGCGAGTCCGCCGCGCCGGCCATGCGCGCCCGGGCCGACGCCCGCATAGTCGCCATAGCGCCAATAGGTCAGGTTGTGCCGACTCGCAGCGCCCGGACGCGCATGGTTTGACGTTTCATAGGCGGGCAGGCCTGCGGCGGCGGTCTGCGCGCGGGTATGTTCGAATAGATCGGCAGCTGAGTCGCCGTCGGGAAGCGTCAGGCGTCCGGCGGCTTCCTCCGTAGCAAAGCGTGTGCCGGGCTCCACCGTCAATTGGTAGAGGGAGAGGTGCTCGGTGCTGAAGCCGAGCGCGCGGGACAGCTCCGCATCCCAAGCCGCCAGGGTCTGCCCGGGCCGGGCATAGATGAGGTCGGTGCTGACCCGGGCAAAGTGCCGCTGCGCGGTGTCAAGCGCGGCTAGCCCTTCAGCCACATCGTGCGCGCGGCCGAGAAAGCGGAGCGCCTCGTTGTCGAGCGCCTGAAGCCCTAGCGAAACGCGGTTCACGCCGGCTGCGGCGATGTCGGCAAAGCGTGCCGCCTCCACGGAGGATGGGTTCGCCTCCAGGGTAATCTCCAGGTCGCCGGCGGGTGCCCAGGCGCGAACCGCGGCGTCGATGATCGCTGCCACCGTGGCTGGCGGCATCAGTGATGGTGTGCCGCCGCCAAAGAAGATCGAGCCGAGGCGACGGTCAGGCAGGGCGGCGACCTCATGGTTGAGGTCAGCCAGCAGCGCGCTGCGCCAGGCATCCTGGTCGACCGATGCGCGCACATGGCTGTTGAAGTCGCAATACGGACATTTGGAAACGCAAAAGGGCCAGTGCACGTAAAGCGCGAGCGGCGGCTGCTTGTCGGGATCGGTCACGGCGCCGATATGGCAACCATGCGTGCGCTACGCCACTGTCTTGCTTCGCTGATGCTGCTGACGGCCTGTACGGGCTGCTCCGGTGCCGATGATGCGTATGGGCCCGAGCGAGTCGTGGAGGCGCGTCGATCCGAGGCTGCTGCGCCGCGAGGCGCCGGGTTGCTTAGGCGCGCAATGCTGGACGGGCATAATCGGGCGCGTGCCGCGGTGGGCGTGACCCCGCTCACCTGGAGTGACACGCTGGCCGCCCATGCGCAGGCCTATGCGGATCAGCTGGCGGCGAGCGGGCGCTTTCAGCACGCCGAGCAACCACAAGGGCCAGCGCGTGAGGGTGAGAATCTATGGACGGGCACTCGCGATGCTTATGCCCTTTCCGAGATGATCGGGCATTGGGTCGCCGAGCGGGATCAGTTCGTGAACCTTGCTACTCCCGCGTTCAGTCGAACTGGCCGATGGGAGGACGTGGCGCACTATTCGCAAATCGTCTGGCGCGGCAGCAGGCAGGTCGGATGTGCCATCGCGAGCAATCGCAGCGACGATTACCTGGTGTGCCGCTACTCGCCCGCGGGCAACGTGGTGGGTCAGCGCGCCTTCTGAAGCGCGGCCGTGGTGTAGGGCGCATAGACCTGCCAACCGATGGAGGCGTAGAGCGCCGCACCGGCATCAGTTGCGACCAGAACTTCACGCGAAGAGGGATCGGCGCGCGCTTCGGCCAGGGCGGCCATGAGTGCGCGGCCCAGCCCGCGGCGGCGGTGCGCCTCTGACACGGCGATACGGTCGTAGACGAAGATCCCGTCCACTTCTGCTGCATAGCCAGTCGCCGCCAAGGTGCCGTCCGGCGCACTGATGGTGGCGTGGGTGACAGGGCCGCTTGCCCGTAGGTTGAGGCTGTAGCTGTGCGGCAGCGCGGGCGCGGGCCTTTCAACGGGTCCCGCGATCATCATGCAGTGTTCGCTGAGGATCTCCCAATTCGACGGAAGCCGCGGCCCGAACACCGCTGCCGAGGCGCAGAGTTTTACTGGGACCTTGGTTTCGGTGATCCTGCCGGCGAGCGCAGAGATGCCCGGACCGGTCGTGGCGAACACATAGCGCCGGCGCTCTTCTTCAGAGCCCGTGTCGACTCGCCAGCCGCCGCTGTCCGGCACGGGGGCGGGCAGGCCGCGCGACACCGAGCGCGCGGCGAGCCAGCCGCGCACGAGGTCGGGATCGATCGCGTGCCCGGTCAGAATACGGCTGCCACCATTTGCCGGAAGGCATCGGCGCGGTGACTGATCGCATGCTTTTCGGCAGGGTCGAGTTCGGCATAGCTCCGGTCGTGGCCAGTCGGCACGAAGACGGGATCATAGCCAAAACCCACCGTGCCGCGCGGCGGCCAGGTCAGCGTGCCCTCGGCGCGGCCTTCGAACCACTCGACATGGCCGTCCGGCCAGGCGAGCGCGAGGACGCAGACGAAGTGCGCGTCACGGCTGACGTCTGGGCCCTTGGCGTTCAGCGCATCCTCGACCTTGCGCATCGCAAGATCCCAGTCGCGGCCCGACGGCGTTTCAGCCCAGTTGGCGGTGTAAACGCCCGGGTCACCGTTCAGCGCTTCGACGCACAGCCCCGAGTCGTCGGCGAGGGCAGGCAGGCCGGACAGGTCGGCGGCGCTACGAGCCTTTAGCTCGGCGTTCATCACGAAGGTGGTGCCGGTTTCTTCCGGCTCGGGCAGGTCGAGCGCGGCGGCCGACACGGTTTCGATGCCGTACGGCTCAAGCAGGGCGGCAATCTCCTTCACCTTGCCCGGATTGTGGCTGGCAATCACCAGCTTGCCGGGGCCGAGCTTGCGCACCGCTTGCGGGCCGGGGAACTCCAGGCTCATTGGGCCGCCCCGGCGACGGCGCGATCCTGTGCCGCGAAGATTTCGGCGCAACCCATGCGCGCCAGGCGCAGGAGGCGGAGCAACCCTTCCTCGTCATAGGTCGCGCCTTCGGCAGTCGCCTGCACTTCGGCAAAGGTGCCGTTCTGCAACATCACGAAGTTGCCATCCGCGTGGGCGGAGGAGTCCTCGGGATAGTCTAGGTCGAGCACCGGCGTGCCCTCGTAGATGCCGCAAGACACGGCCGCGACCTTTTGCGTCAGCGGGTCGGTCGTGAGCTTGCCGTCCCGCAGCAAGGCGTTGATCGCGAGGCGCAGGGCAACCCACGCGCCTGAGATCGAAGCGGTGCGGGTGCCGCCGTCCGCCTGGATGACGTCGCAATCGAGAGTGATCTGGCGTTCGCCCAGCGCCTTGAGGTCGGTGACCGCGCGAAGCGAGCGGCCGATCAGGCGCTGGATTTCCTGTGTGCGGCCGGACTGCTTGCCCTTCGCGGCCTCACGGCTGCTGCGGGTGTGGGTGGCGCGGGGCAGCATGCCATATTCGGCCGTAACCCAGCCCTCACCCTTGCCGCGAAGGAAGGGGGGCACGCGCTCTTCGATGCTGGCAGTCACCAGCACCTTGGTTTCGCCGAAGCCGATCAACACCGACCCTTCTGCATGGCGGGTGAAGTTCGGTTCGATGGTGATCGCACGCATCTGGTCGGGGGCGCGGCCGCTGGGGCGCATAAACGTATCTCCTGTTCAGCTTTGCGCCACTAGACGGGCGTGAACTGGCGCGCCAGTGGTGAGCGAAGGGAGTGCGATGATGCGGTGGTTGGTGATTGGAGCGGCGGCGCTGGCCCTGGCGGGATGCGCGCACGGACGCGACCAGGTCGGCGCTGAAACCATCAGCTATTCGACGGAGCGCTGCTTTGGGAGCTGCCCCGTTTACACTGTGACGGTCGGCCCGGATGGCCAGGGCATCTTTGACGGGCAGATGTTCACGACGACGCGGGGCAAACAGCGCTTTCAGGCGACGCCCGAACAGGTTCGCGCCTTTGCCGCCGCATTGGCCTCCGCGCGGCCCACGAGGGACCGGGTGATCGAGCCCGGTTCGCCAGGCTGCGCCAATGCGCCAACGGACATGCCGAGCGTCAATGTTCGCTGGCAAGGAACGCAGGGTGCACGGTCGCTGCGCTTTTATCGAGGCTGCGCAAGGGAGAACCAGGCGATTGCCGAAGCCTTGGCCGCTGCACCCGCGACGCTGCCGATTGCGGCTCTCATTGGTGACCGATCCGGCTTTTCGGGGCGCTAGGCGCGTCCTAGATTGCCCAGCATGGCTCACTTGCCGATCGCTGATCTGAACGACCGGGCGCGCGACATCTTTCGCGCGGTGGTTGACGCTTATCTGATCAGCGGCGCGCCGGTGGGATCACGCACGATCGCGCAACAGGCGGGCCTGAGCCTGTCGCCCGCTTCCATTCGGGGCGTCATGCAGGAATTGGAGGAGCGCGGCCTCCTCGCGGCACCGCACACCAGCGCCGGCCGAATGCCGACCGAGCGAGGGCTGCGGTTGTTCGTCGATGGGATGATGCAGGTGGCCGAGCCATCGGCGGAGGAGCGTGCTGCAATTGAGGCGCGGGCCAGCAGCGGTGGCCCGGTCGAGGAAGCATTGGCGACCACGGCGGCGGCGCTGTCGGGCTTGTCCGCTTGCGCCGGGCTGGTGCTGGTGCCCAAGCGTGAGATGCGATTGCGCTCGATCGGGTTCGTCTCGCTGTCCCCTGCCCAGGCGCTGGCGGTGCTCGTCAGCGAGGATGGCGCGGTAGAGAATCGGGTCGTGGCGCTGCCCGAAGGCATGGGACCGTCCGCTTTGGTGGAAGCGGGCAATTACCTGTCGGCGACGCTTGCCGGACTGACCCTGTCCGAAGCGAAGCAACGACTGGAGCGCGAACTGGCCGATGGGCGCGCCGCGATGGATGGCGCGGCGCGGGCACTGGTCGAGCGGGGCCTGGCCGTGTGGAGCGAGGATGGCGAGCGGCGCCCGGTGCTGATCGTGCGCGGGCAGGGGCGGCTGGTCGATGCCGCGGCGCTGGCCGACCTGGAACGAGTGCAAGCACTGCTGGACGATCTGGATGGCAAGCAGGAGATCGCAAGCCTGCTCGATTCAGCCAGAGCGGGTGATGCAACGCGCATTTTCATCGGTGCGGAGAACAAGCTGTTCGCTTTGTCGGGATCTTCCGTGATCGCACGACCGTTTCGTGGGCAGGATGGGCGCGTGCTGGGCGTGGTCGGCGTGATCGGACCGACTCGGTTGAACTATGCCCGGGTCGTGCCCATGGTGGATTTTACCGCGGCAACGCTTGCCCGATTGATGGGGCTACAGGGACAAACATGACCGATACCACTGCGACGACCGAGACCGAGGACCTGCGCGCCGAGACGGCGGACGCATCGCCCGAGCTGGCCGAGCACGACGCCGCCCAGGCTCGCATCGCCGAGCTGGAGGCCCAGCTTGCCGAAGCCAAGCAGGGCGTTCTTTATGCACGTGCCGAGACGGAAAATCTGCGCCGTCGTGCCGAGCGCGAGGCGGCCGACGCGCGCGCCTATGCGGCGACGAACTTTGCCCGCGACGTTTTGTCGGTCGCCGACAACCTGTCGCGCGGGCTGGCTGCGATCCCGGCGGATCTGCGCGAAGACGAAAAGATGAAGGGCCTGGTGACGGGCCTGGAGGCGACCGGCCGTGAGCTCGACAATGTGTTCACCCGCAACGGCATCACCCGCATCCAGGCGATGGGCGCGACACTGGACCCCAACAAGCACCAGGCGATGATGGAAGTGCCGAGCGCTGATGTTGAGCCGGGCACAGTGGTGACGGAGATGCAGGCCGGCTACATGATCAAGGACCGCCTGCTGCGCCCGGCGTTGGTGGGAGTGGCGAAGAAGCCGGACTAGGGCGCTGGTGATGGGCGAGGTACTCGGCGCGTTGCTGGAGTACTTCGCCGTCTCACTGCCGTCAGGGCAAGAAGGTCGTAAGCTGACGGCCATCTGGCTCTCTGCCCTTGCCCTGACGATCAGCGTCGCAATCGGATTTATTCTCTCGCGCTAAGGTTAGCTCCTGTTGTGGAGCAACGTGCAGCGACTTAACCGGCAGGCATGAACCAGAACCTCGTCACCGACCGACCGACGTTTGTCACGCACCTGGAATGTTCGATTTCTGGCGAGCGCTACGAGGCGGATACGCTTCAAGGCTTGTCGCGCGCCGGGCGGCCCTTGCTGGTGCGCTATGACCTGGACGCGGTGAAGGCCAACCTGTCACGGCGCATGCTGGAAGCGCGCCCGACCGACATGTGGCGCTGGCGCGAGTTGCTGCCGGTCCGTGGCACGGAGAATATCGTCTCGCTGGGCGAGATTGAAACGCCCCTGATCCCGATCCCGAAAGCGGCGGGCGCGCCCAACGTGCTCGTGAAAGATGAAGGCCGCCTGCCGACCGGCAGCTTCAAGGCGCGCGGGCTGGTGATGGCGGTGGCCATGGCCAAGGAACTGGGTGTCAAGCGGATCGCCATGCCGACCAATGGTAATGCGGGCGCGGCGCTGGCCGCCTATGCCAGCCGGGTCGGGATCGAGACGATCGTGTTCTGCCCGGAGGACACGCCCGAAGTGAACGTGCGCGAGATCGCGATGCAGGGCGCGCGCGTCTGGCGGGTCAACGGCCTGATCGACGATTGCGGCGCGATCGTGGGTGAGGGCGCGAAGCAGGGGCGCTGGTTCGACTTCTCGACCCTCAAGGAGCCGTATCGGATCGAGGGCAAGAAGACGATGGGACTGGAGTTGGCGGCGCAGCTTGGCTGGACGCTGCCGGACGCAATCTTTTATCCCACGGGCGGCGGCACCGGCCTGATCGGCATGTGGAAGGCATTCGATGAGTTGGAGAAGCTTGGCTGGATCGGGCCCGAACGGCCGCGCATGTATGCGGTGCAGGCGTCGGGATGTGCGCCGATCGTGCGCGCGTTCGAAGCGGGCGAAGAACATGCCGAGCGCTGGGAGGATGCGCACACGATCGCCGCGGGCATTCGCGTCCCAAGGGCCGTGGGTGACTTCCTGATCCTGCGTGCCGTGCGGGAAAGCGGTGGCAAGGCGGTGGGCGTCGGCGATCCGGCCATCCTGAAGGCGGTGGATGATTGCGCCAGGAAGGACGGGTTGCTGCTGTGCCCAGAGGGCGGCGCTACCCTGGCCGCATACAGGGAGGCCGTCCGGACCGGCGAGGTGGACGAGGATGAACGCGTCGTGCTGTTCAATTGCGCAACCGGTCTGAAATACCCGATGCCCGAAGCGCCGCAGTTGCTCGACCGACACCAGACGATCGACTTCGACGCGCTATGACGACCATTCGGGTGGCCGCCCTGTACCAGTTTGCGCGCTTCGAGAATCCGGCCGCCCTGCGCGGGCCGCTGCTGGAATTGTGCGAGGCGGGCGGGGTGAAGGGTACGCTGCTGCTCGCGCAGGAGGGGATCAACGGCACGATTGCGGGCAGCCCCGAGGCGATCGAGGCGGTGCTGGCGCTTGTTCGGACATTCCCCGGCTGCGAGGCGCCATCAGTCAAGTTCGCGGATGCCGCGCTGATGCCGTTCGGGCGCATGAAGGTGCGGCTGAAGCGAGAGATCGTCACGATGGGCGTGGAGGGGATCGACCCGCTCCATACGGTCGGGACCTATGTCGCGCCCGAGGACTGGAACGCGCTGGTCGACGATCCGGACATCGTGGTGATCGACACGCGCAATGACTACGAGGTCGCGATCGGCAGCTTTGCCGGGGCGGTCGACCCCGAGACGCCAAGCTTTCGCGACTTCCCTCGCTGGTTCCGCGAGAACCGCGAGTCTCTGCTCGCGGGTAAGCGCCGGGTCGCTATGTTCTGCACGGGCGGCATTCGCTGTGAAAAGGCGACGGCGTTCCTGAAGCAGGAGGGCGTCGAGGACGTGTTTCACCTTCAAGGCGGCATCCTGAGATACCTGGAAACGGTGCCCGAAGCCGAGAGCCGGTGGCAGGGTGAGTGCTTCGTGTTCGACGAGCGGGTCGCGGTCGTGCATGGCCTGGAGCCGGGCACCCATCGCCTGTGCCGCGCTTGCCAACACCCTTTGTCGCCCGACGATCTATCGTCGCCTTTGTTTCAGGAAGGCGTCAGCTGCGCTGCCTGCCACGACCAGCGGAGCGACGAGCAGCGGGCAGGCTATGCCGAACGGCATCGTCAGAAGCAGCTTGCCGAAGCGAGGGGAGGCTAGGCTGTAAGCCGCCGAGAGTTCAGGCGAGCGCGACCTTTGCAGGACGGTTGCCAACGCGGAAACCGGCCCCGCGGCCAAGGTGCATCAGGTAGTCGAGACCGGTCGCCAGCAGCGCACCCGTGACCAGCGCCGCGGCTGAGGCCTCGTTCGGCCCCCATCCTGCGGCGGATAGTCGATAGATAACGGAATAGCCGATAGCGCCGTGCAGCAGGTAGAACGGGTAGGAGATCCGCCCCATCCACAGCAGGACCGGGTGGTCCAGCGCACGAAGGCGGTTGCAGGCGAGCAGTAGAAACAGCGGCACCATGGCGGCGAACAACCAATGGGCGTGGACCGGGTCGAGCAGCCACACGGTGGCGGCGCACGTGGCCAGGATAGGGATTTGTTCGGATAGGCTCCGGTGCCCCGCCCAGATGCGATAGGCGATCAGCCCGACGGCAAAATAGGGAGCATGCTGGACCATCAGAAAATGCTCGATTCCGACCGGCAGTACTGGGCAGGCCCACAGGAGCCACTTGAGTGCCAGCCAGATGAGCACCACCGTTTCGATCTCCCGGGTCCAGCCGACCCGCCATACCAGTGCCATCGCCGCGTAGAAAACGATCTCCACGTTCAGCGACCAATATACCCCGTCGACCATGCCAACCCCCGTCCACATCTGCAGGAGCGGCAGGTTCGCGATCCAGGTAGCGAGATCGACGCGAAGCCAGGGCGGCCCGAGCAACGCCGTGACGCTGGCCGTAACAAGCATCGCCAGCCAGTACTCGGGGAAGATCCGCGCGGCCCTGGCCCGGACAAACGCACGAAGGTCGGAGATGCGGTCGAGTGAGCCCAGGATGACAAAACCTGAGATCGCGAAAAATACCTGGACGCCGTAGCAGCCCCACCAGATCGGGACGCTGCCGCGATGAGCGCCCGGCAACATGAACGGTACGAAATAGGTCAGGTGGTACAAGCCCACGGCCAGTGCGGAGAGACCGCGTAGTGCATCGAGTTCAGGCAGGCGTGCGCTCAGGCGTATCGTGTCTGGCGTGGCGCTCATCAACCGGCAGGTAGCACGTCCGGTTTAGCAAAGCGTTCACGCCCGACGCTTACCGCATGTTGAACGGAAGCAAAGACCGGTAGCTATGGAGCGGCGGCGCGCCGATCACGATCTGACCTGCACGCAGCAAAAAGGCGTGGCGAACGATCTCGGCCTGCTGCTCCAAGCCATAGCGGGCGAAGGGCTGGCCGGGCTTGATTGCGTAGTCGTACCGGCACCAGGGATGACGGGCGAGGGGAAGATAGACGCCGCGCTGGTGCTGCCAGATGTGCACCCTGTATTTGCGCAAACGCAACGAATTAAAAACGCGTAATCTCAGCGGAATACGCTCAAGATGCTGTCGTAGAGACCAAGCGAGGGCGCCCCTGGCACGGTGTATCCTTCGCGCAGCAGGTAAGCATGGCGCACGATCTCAGCTTGCTGTTCAAGCCCATACTGCTGAAATCGCCAGCCGGGTTTGATGGTGTAGCTGTAGCGACAGAAGGGGTGTCTAGCGAGTGGAAGGTACACTCCACGTTGCGTCTGCCAGACATGGCAGAGCTCGTGAATGAACAGCCCCCGCGTACCCAGTCCGCCGTGACTGAAATCCTCGGTCCAAAGCGGACTATCGGGGTGAAGGTGTATGTGACCGCTTGGAGCCATGGCGACGTGTCGCGGCTGGAAGAACGCCCACTTCTTGCGGCGGACTTCCACTGCGTCGAGGTTGATGCTGTCCCGGTAGACAGATCGAGCGAGCCGCTTCTCGCCCTCGGTCAGCTTTCGTCTCGTGCCCTTCGCCGTACCCACACTCGTACTCGTACTCGTATTCATTCCGCCTCCAAGGTGGGCGAGAATGGGTCAGCACGGGGCTTGTTCCGGTCAATTCAGGATGGAGGGCCTAAAACAGACAGAATGATGGGCAGCTTGCGACCAGTGCCGTGTTGGCCGGCGCCACGTCAGAGTGGCAGCGCCATCTGGCGGGCGTCGTACGTTCCCTGCGAGCCCTCCAGAACGCCCATGATCGTCTGCGCAAGTTCTGCTGCCGCAGCTTCACGCAGGCGCTCAGATGGAGCCGTAAGCCCCACGCGAGCCCAGGCCGGGGCATTGAGGAGGCAGTGGGCGAAGCTGGAGGAATCGGGCGTGGTCATGTCGCCTTGTTCTCCATACGTTCCGATTTGTCGAGAGTTCTTCTGACGAGCGGGCGATCCTAGTTGACACGTTATTAACCTAGTCTAGCTTCGCCCTGAACTTAGCAGGGGAAAGTAGATGAAGGGGTACGTACTTGCCGCCATTTTGGCGGTTACACCAACCGTGGCCAACGCCGAAAATGTAGTCCTTAAGTTCAATGGTGTGTTCGGCGACGATGCCGAAGGTCTGTATCAGCCGGGCGAGAAGTTCTACGGCACTCTAAGCTACGAGCGCGAGTACAACGACGACGTTGAGGGCCTACTGGGCGGCTGGGGTATGGTCGATGTTTTCTTTGAAGACGGAACAAGCGCTGGCGACAACGTCAACTATATTAGCGGCAACACGAACACAGGATCGTTTAGCTTTACCACAAGTCGGTCCGTTCCAATTATCAGCATCTTTGCTGACGCGAAGGGCAACGAGCCTCACTACCTGCCCACATTTCAGCAACTGTTCGGGACTAAGGGCGGCTTGAGCATCTACAACGCGCGCTACGACCCATACTCGGACGAAACTCTGACTGGAAGCGGCAGCGGCACTCTCACCTTTGCTCCGATGGCTGCGCCTGTGCCCGAGCCCGCTACCTGGGCTTCGATGATCGCTGGACTCAGCTTGGCCGGTGGTGTCGCTGGCTACCGCCGTCGGCGCAAGACCAAGGTCACATTTGCTTGATCGACCATGGCCGTCCGGATCGTCTGGACGGCCATGTACCTCTTTAGAGCACGCCCATGTCGATGAGGTAACGGTGTATTGGTGCCTCAAAGATCGGCAGGTTCGTATCGTTGATTGCCGAGCCCATGAACGCGAATCCAATCTGACGAGACGCTGGAGTGGCCGACGTACCCAGCAAGCAGAACGCTGAGTTTGGTACGGGCGAACTTGAACTGTTGACGAAGGTCGTAGCGGTTTGTGAACCCGCCTTGTAAAGGCCCTTCAACGGCGAAGCGGACTGACGACGCGCAACCATCATCGTTATTGCGGTTGTGGCAGGGCCGGTCAGGTTACTTCCCGAACCAGCGACGTCGTTGACTCGCATTGAGTACTGGTTGCTCGCATTGCGCGGCACGATGAATGCCGTACCCGACGTACCACCGCTATCAAAGCCAATAGCCTGACCAACTTCTTGTTCGTCACTCACTGGGTAGATGGCCAGTGTTGCGCTGGTCTGGGCGTACTTGAGACCCGTTGCCGCAGACGGGATTAGGCTGCTGCGAAGATAGCTACCTGCCACGCCATTGGTCTTGAGGGCGTAGCCCGTCTTCCCGGTCACCTGCTGCGCAGTCACACTGCCCAGAATGCTCATATTGTAAACGTCGCCGACCAAATTCAGCGACATGGCCTGTGTGTTAGGGGTCAGCCATGCGGGTACATAGATGGCGTCAGCCTGTGCCCAGATGCCGTCATCAACGTAGCAAGCGATCAGTGCGTCGAGCGCCTTCATCTCCGTAGCGGAGGGCTGAACTTGTAGTCGGGCAGCGAACGCCTGCGTTTCAGGTCGCGGCTGAAACGGGTATGTGAGATTACCAGCGTCCGAGCGGGCGAAGATACGAGCGTTGCCCGAAGTTGCGTTGAGGCCACCGCCGCTGCCGCCGCCCGGAATGACGTTTTCACCCCAGAGCACTCGAACTGAACCGTCACTGTGCTTAACGCTGGTGACGCGATCCAGGCCCAGGTAGTAACCAGCATTCGCGATGGTGACCTTGCTGCCCCATGTGCCAGCTGGTCCTGTGCGGCTCACGTAGGCGATGTCTCCACCGCGATTGTAACCGCGAGCATCTTCAGCGCAGAAGTACATGTCCACGCGGCTGTTTGGCATGGGAACGTAGTTGAACACGTCATAGCGCTGCTTGACTACCGCACCCGTGTTGATCGGAGCGCCAAGCACCGTCGAACCTGCGGGTAGGACCCTTTCCATTACTGGAGTGGTGATCTGAGTATCCAGACTGCCACTGGCGGACTCCGAATAGGCAATCTGGTAATTGCCAGCGCTATCGAAGGTATGAGCGGGCACGTTGCCGTAAAGACTATTCTCGAAATGCTGCGTGACACGAACGGACGAACGGGCCGTGGCCAGCGGCATTGGCGAGCTTGTGCTTCGCGAGAAAGCACCTGTGATGTCCCTCAGAACTCCTGCTGCGGTATCGTGGTCAAAGCAGTAAGCGTCCTGGCGGTAGTTGTCGCCGGAGTCCGCGAACGTACAAGCGTGACGGATGACCGCATCGTTGCCCGATTGCGAAATCACCAACGGCTGTACCGCATAGACGCGGCTATCGGCACCGAAGTCCATGAGGATAGTGATAGCCGAAGGCCAAACGACTGATCCGTCCGTCTGAATGTCGCCGGCCAACAGGCCAAAAAGGAACCTGTTGGTCGAGTTCTTCTGGCAGCGTAGGTACAAGTACAGCTTGGTTCCGATGGCAATTGGATGGGGGTAGGCCAGGCCGTCATAACCGTAAGTAGAGGGCGTGAGTCCCGGCTGGACAGTCCACGAGGTGAAGTCACCAGCAGCACTCATCGCTACCTGAAGCTGGCTGTTATTCACGTGTGCGCCACCAAAGCTGTAGGCTCGGCGATTGTCCGCAATATCAAGGGCAGGGACGCCGTGATCGTCGTCAACGATCTGCGCATCAAACATCCGACAACCAGCGGACCACGTCTTAGTCGCGGGATCGAAAATGCGGACTTTAGAGACGCGCTTCTGTAGCGGTCCGTCCCATGCTTCGTAGGTCGCTAGGGTTCTGCCACTGACGCGGTCGCGGATAGCGCTCGGGCTAGTCGCACCTGCGTACCAAGGAGCCGAAGCAATATCCTGGGAGAAAAAGTCTACGGTCGCAGCGCTCGCCTGTGCGGGATTGACCGTGATGGAGATTGCGGAGGCTCGACCGGAGTTGGTCGCGTCGCTGCCACTTTCGATTAGGTTGGCGCTGATAACGTCGTTGGCGTTGCTGACAGTCAGACCAACAAGCAGCTGGGTGCCATCCGAGGACACGGATAGGCGTGGATCGCTGACAGTGATGGTCGAACCAATGGTCTTGCCGCTGATCGTTCCTATGACTGTTCCGGCCGCCGCGCCTTGCGTGAACGCCTGGGGCGAGACGCCAAGCTGCCCGTACGTGTAGGTTGGAGGGGTGGCGGGAGCGGCAGCAACCGAGGAAGTAGAAGCGCTCGTCGCGGTAGCATTGCCTGCGCTGTTGCTGGCAGTGACACGCACCTGAATGGTCGTGCCAACGTCTGCGGCAACGAGGGTGTAGGTGGACGAAGTAGCGCCGCTGATTGCCGTGCCGTTGCGGAGCCATGCGTAAGCGTAGCTGGGCGAGGTGCCGGACCATGTGCCCGGCGACGCGGTGAGAACCTGCCCCTGCTGAGCAGTGCCGCTGATACTTGGTGCGACCGTGTTAGCGGGCGCGACAACAAGCGCCGACACTGAACCAGTCGCTGCGCTGATTGCCGTCGCATTGCCCGCGCTATTGGATGCCGTGACCCTAACGGAAACGGCCGTGCCCACATCTGCGGCCACGAGCGTGTAAGTCTGAGAGGTCGCTCCGGTGATCGCCGTGCCATTGCGAAGCCACTGGTACGCATAGGTGGGCGATGTGCCCGACCAGGAGCCACTCAAAGCGGAGAGTGTCTGGCCCTGCTGGGGAGTGCCCGTGATCGTCGGAGCAGAAGTGTTGGACGGTGCGACCGGGAAGATGTTGGGCGCTGGCCCGTAGGTAATCTGGTATTCTGCGTCTTTGTCGTTTGTTGCGTCGTTTAGCCGCTTGATCGTGAGCATGTGCCGAGAGATCGGCCCCGTATTGAGGCTAACGATCGATGGATGCGACGGGATTACCGTCAGCTTCCCCGAAGCAAGCGTTTCCTTGGTGTCCTCGGCTAGACGCTCGGCGATCTCGAAGTTCAGGGTGCCGGCAGACTTGATCCTCGTCGTAAAGGAGCCGTTCTGCTTCCACTCCATGTAATGCGGAGTGGTATCCGTGTGGACAGTAGCTTCTAGCTTCTCGTCGATGTTACGGGCGGTGTCCCACGCACCAAGCGTGAACGCACGTCCGGTCAAGTCTTCTGAGATGCCCTGCTGGTCGGCGAGGATCTTTCGCACATGAACCGGCTCGCCTGCCGAAACCATGAACTGAGTGAGTTTGCTGTCTGTTTTTAGCGGCATCCGGTATTTACCAGACGCCGCATTCTATGCCGCTTAGGCAGTAGCCCTTGCTGGGCTAGACTGCCCCATCACGTTCTGAACTGTCCGCCCTACTTCATTACTTGATTGTCGAGATTTGGAAGGGGCGAGCGGCCGGGATAGCGACTTGCTCCGCCTTCGTTACTGGCCAGGCAAACATGTCGTCGGAGCAGGTATAGTGGGGAGTTTCGATCTGCGCCGCTGCTGCCGAGCGGGCCGTCGTGCGTTCGAAGCGGCGAGCGTCTTGTCGTTGGAACATGCGAGCGGTGCGCTGGATGTAAGCCGCACCGTCGAGCAGTTCGCCTCGTTCAAACCCGGTCAGTGAAGTGGCATGGATGTTGACGATGTGGGTTGCTGCGAGCGCGCCCTCAACCAGCCCGTAGACGCTCAACTCGGTCGCGATACAGCTTGCGATGCGGCTATATTGGGACACACCCAACGGGGCGGAAAACGGGACTACGAGCGTGATCGTGTTGAGGGTCTGCGCTCGGTTCTCGGTCGTGATGAACAGGTGTGCGTAGCCCAGCTTGAGTGCTGCCTCGCGCAGTTCGGAGAACCGCTCGTGATGGTAGTCGAGTACTAGGGTCAGGACCCATTGATGTGAGAGGCGCGATCTGATTCAGGCTCTGTGAGGAGAGCGTGGATGAGCGACCTGTACTGGCTGACGGATGAGC
>NZ_JACIJK010000005.1 GCF_014199305.1 Sphingomonas aerophila | reverse complement strand
GCTGACCCGCTGGTTCGAAATCGGGGCCTTCTACCCTGTGTTTCGCGACCACTCGGCCAAGGACACGCCGCGTGTCGAGCCATGGGTGGACGGTCCGGAGCACCTGGCGATCCGCCGCCGCTTCGTGGAAGAACGCTACAAGCTGATGCCGTATCTGTACGGGCTCGCCGAGCAGAACTCCCGCACCGGCGACCCGATCATGCGGCCGGTATTCTACGACTATCCGGGCGCGCTCACCATGTCGTGCGACCAGTCGTCGACCTTCACGCTCGGCCGCTCGCTGCTGGTCGCGCCGCCGCCGCGCATGGAGTCACCCCAGGCCTATGACGTGTTCCTGCCGGCAGGCGGGTGGTACGATTATTGGACCGGCAAGCGCGCGGGCACAGCGCAAGCAACAACGGAAGGGCAAATCCAGTCCGCGACCCAGGCGACGGGCGAGCAGACCACACAGGGCGACACCGTGCGGGAAGTGCCGCGGCTCGACTATCTTCCCGTATTTGTCCGCGCGGGCACCATCCTGCCGCGCCAGGCAGTGGTTCAAAGCACTGCCGAAACGCCGCAGGGGCCATTGCAGCTCGACATCTACCCTGGCGAGAACTGCGCGGGCGACCTTTACGCCGATGACGGCCACTCGATGGCTTTCACGCGCGGCGGTTACATGCGGCAGGCGATCCGATGCCAGCTAACGGCGACGGGGCTGGAGATCAGCTTCGACAAGCGGCAGGGCAGCTACAAGCCTTGGTGGAAGCAGGTCGCTGTCACCGTCCATGGCTGGCAGGGCGCGGCCCGCGTCGCGCGTGGTACCAGCGCCTTGGCCAGCAACACGGACGTCGGCTCGGAAACCGTCAGCTTCACGGTCGCTGACCAGCCGCGCGCATCGCGCTTCACGATCAGCCGCTGACGTCGGCAGGCGCACCGGCGAATCCGGTGCGCCTGTTGCGGTGCGCACCACCGCCGGCAGCTGCCTTCTCGTGTGATCCATAAAGCATCGCCTCCGCTCGCCCGAACATAGCCCATCAGCGGACGACGCGTTCTTACCCACGTACAGCAGCGTGGCCGCTCTCGGGGCCGCGTGGTAGATGATCGTTAGGAGGGTAGTCATGCCCGATCGAAGGTCGTTGCCCGCTTCGCGTCGGTCCGTCCTGGCTGCGGGGCTTCTGGGACTGCTCGCGTCCGCGATCCGCGCGCGTGAGGCAACGGCAACCCTGGCCGTGCCACTGATCGACACGCTGACCCTGGCCGTGGTCGACGATGCCGCCACGTTTGGGCCGTTCCTGCCCAATCTCGATCTGCCGGGGATGACGGTTGTTCGCGCCGGCAATGGTGGCCCGCCGCACGCGCCACGCATGCTGCCGCGCGTGTTGATTGGCGAATTCGGCCTTTCGATCCTGGCCGAGTCCCGCAGCGCGGACCAGGTTCGCCGCGTTCTGGTCGACTTCGGCTATTCGCGCGAGGTACTCGCCAACAACCTGGCCCTGCTCGGGATTGATCCGTCTCGCATCGACGCCGCCGTGTTGAGCCACGGACATCTTGATCATTATGGCGGATATGCAGCGCTGTTCGGGGAGACCGCGCCGGGCGGGCATCGCCTCCCTCTGCTGGTCGGCGGCGAAGAAGCCTTTTGTGAACGGGTAGCGCTGATCGGGGACCCGCCGCCGGTCATGGGTACGCTGGATCGCGCCGCACTGGAGAAAGCGGGTTTTGACGTTCGCGTACGCGCAACACCGACGATCGTCGCCGATCACGCATTCACGACGGGTATGATCCCGCTCAACAGCTTTGAGCGCGCCGCCATCCCGACCCAGATGCGACCAGGCATCGGCTGCGATCGCAAACTGCTTTCCGGGGCCAAGCAGGCAGCCACTCAGTTGGCCGACGACGGCGAGCACGAACTTGCCACCTGCTACGCTGTAAAGGGCCTGGGCTTGGTCGTTATCGCCTCTTGCAGCCACCGTGGGGTCATCAACTCGGTGCGCCGCGCGCAAGCCGTGTCAGGGATCGAGAAGGTCCATGCGGTCGTCGGCGGTTTTCACCTCGTCCGGCCCCGAACCGATGCGGAGGCCCGGCGGACGGTTGCGGAATTGGCGCAGATCAACCCGACCTACATCATCCCGATGCATTGCACCGGCGAAGTGTTCATCGCCGAGGCGCTTCGCGTGATGCCCGACAAGGTGGTGCGTCCCTATGTCGGGTCGCGCTTCACCTTCGCCCGCGAAGCATAGACCCGTCCGGCGCCCGCCGATCCGTCCAGCGGCCTATCAGGCACCGCCGCTCGCGCGCAGCTGCCGCTCCTCATCGACCATGTAATCACGGATCTCCGGCACCGCCGCGCGGCTCTTGGCGAGTTGCACCTGGTAATTGACCATGCCTCCGGTCCGGAAGGCCGCGGCCGCGCCGGCGAGGTAAAAGGTCCACAGGCGAAAGAACCGTTCGTCGTACAGGGCGACGATCTGCTCCTTGCTCGCCACCGTGCGATCATACCAATGGTCGATCGTCCTCGCGTAATGCGTCCGCAGGATCTCGACGTCCGTCGGAAACAGCTTCGTGCCCTCATAGCCGCGCACGATCTCGGACAGGGCGGGATTATAGCCGCCGGGAAAAATGTATTTGGCCGTGAACTTGTCGGTGACACCGGGGCCGCCGATCCGGCCGATCGTGTGCAGCAACATCACCCCGTCGTCGGTCAGCAGCGAACGGCATTTCCTGAAGAAGGTGGCATAATGCGCGGGGCCGACATGCTCGAACATGCCCACCGACACGATCCGGTCGAAACTGCCGGTTACCGCGCGGTAATCGATCAGCTCGAACCGGACCTTGTCGGCAACGCCTGCCTCTTCGGCGCGCCTCCTGGCGACCTTGAGCTGCTCTTCGGAAAGCGTGATTCCCAGCACTTCGACGCCGGCGACCCGGTGCAGGTACAGTGCCATGCCACCCCAGCCGCACCCGATGTCCAGGACGCGCATGCTTGGCCGAAGCAGCAGCTTGGCGCCGATATGGGCCTTCTTGTCAGACTGCGCCTGTTCCAGCGTGTTCGCCGGATCGGTGAAGTACGCGCAGCTATATTGACGATCGGCATCGAGGAAGAGGTCGTAGAGGCGATCGGACAGGTCGTAATGATGCGCGACGTTCCGCTTCGACCGGCGGGCCATGTTGATCCTGTCGAAACGGTGCACGACCTGCCCCAGCAGGCGGATCGGCGGCGAAGGTCGCAGGCCACCACCTCGCTCCCAGGGGCTGTTGCCCTTGAGCAGGGTGACCAGGCCGCGGATGTCGCCCCGGTCGATCACCAGTCGCCCATCGATAAAGGCTTCTGCCGCGCCGAGCGCCGGATGCCGGACGATCCTCCCCGGCGTTGACGTGTCCGTGAACCGAATGGCGATGTCGGGCCAGGCGGGATCGGGAGCGCCAAAGTTCCGGCTGGTTCCATCGGCATATGTGACGGAAAGCCGCCCGCGTTTGACCTGCGCGGCCAGGAAACGATCAATCAGGCTCATAAGCCTGGCTAACAAAGCTGGACCGCGACTACCATGCGGAAAACCGGTCGGTCAGCCTAGGCGATATCGAAACAATCCGGTGTCCGTCTGGCGTTCCAAGCTTGTCGGGTGACGAACCGGCGCTTCAGGAAAAGCGGTTGTCGGCAAGGTCGTCCGCCATATCGATCAATCGGCCGCGAAGGCGAGCGCCCGCCAGCACATAGGTATTCCCCCCCGCAGACCAGGCCACCAGATCGGTTCCCCCGATCCTGTTCACCTTGGGCTGTCCCGGCGCGCCGGTGTCGGCATGGGTTGCAAACAGGAACAACGAACCGCCCTGCGCCGACCTGATCGACACCTGCACCGCAGGGCCGAAATCCGAGGGGAATAGCTGCACGTCCGCGATCTGCCAGCCATGAGGTAGAACGGGAATGCGGATGCGGGTTGCGGTTCGGATGTCCTTGGGATCCAGATCCGGCGTTTCCACCTGCGACACCATCGCCTGCCGAAGCAGCGCGACCCGCCGTGCCTCCAGCGCTTCCTCATAATAGCTCGGCAGGGTTGGCCTTCCCGGCCTGGGCGAACTCGGCATCACCGCAAGCGCCAATGGCCAGGCCGCCAGCATGGCTGCGGTGCCTGCGATCGCTGCGTGTCGCCATCCGGCCCGGCGGGGCTCTGCGCGGCGTTGCAGCCGTTTGGCGAGGAGGACTAGCCGGTCGGACGGCAGGGCCGCGCGTTCGGCAAGCGCCCGCATCACTTCACGGCTGCGCAGGTCGAGCAATGTCCGCCGGCAACTGGGCGCATCGTCGAGCAGGTGGGTCAGAACGTCGATGCGACCTTCGGTGTCGAGCTGGTCGTCGATGAATGCCTGGAGCTCCGCGTCCGTGATCTCCGCCGTCATCGGTCCTGCCCCTTGCCCACCAGCCGGAGTGCGGCGGGCGGCTGTTCCTGCTGTTCCTGGGCTTGGCGGAGGCACCGGCGTGCGCGCGATACGCGCGACATGACCGTGCCGACCGGCACGCCGAGCGCGTCCGCTGCCTGCTGATAGGTGAGCGCTTCCACGGCGACGAGGTGCAGCGCCTCTCGTTGCGGCACCGGCAATTCGGCAAGGGCAAGGTCCACTCGCCTCAGCTCTTCGCGTCGATCCTGAACCGGGCTCGCGGCCGATGGATGTTTCAGTTGCCCGAGATAATCCTGGCGAACGGCTTCGCGACATACATCGCTGATGAATTGATTGTGGATGATACCGAACAGCCAGGGCCGCATAGATCGGTTCACGTCAAAAGATGCCAAGTGGTTCAATGCTGATACCAGCGCATCGTGGACCAGGTCCTCAGCCGCCAGTGGGTCGCGGGTCAGTGATCGCGCATAACGAAGCAGCGCCGGCAGCAGGGCTACGAAATCCGGGCCTTGGTCGCCTACCATTGAAGCATTTGGGAGTCAGATCAGTTCTTGCGCCGCCACCAACGATCTTCTGTGTACGGGCGTGCCACTAGTCCGGGTCAACTCCGGAAACTAACCGCGCATAAGCCATTCCGAGATAAACGCCGCCACGATCCTGGGAATAAAGGGGGCACGCCGGCCGTATACTCGGAACGCGAAGGGCGAGGGGCGGGCGCATGGGAACACTTCGGGGCCACTTCCTACGAATGGGCCGTGACGCCCGCACTTATCAGGCGTGCAGGAGGTTGCGGAATTACAACCCCGACAAGTTCGGGCGCTGGTGGAGAGTTGCGGTCGACTGTCTTTGGGCTGGAGCGAGGAGCCCGACGGTGCGGGCCAACTATCTCTGCGGCTCGATCATCGGAGCGCTCCAGGCAAAGAAGCTCGGCTTGCGTAAGATTTACCTGATCGAATTCGGCGTGGCGACAGGCGGTGGCTTCAGGTCGCTTGTCGCGGTGGGGGATCTGATCCGATCGCACTTCGGCATCGAGGTCGAGGTTGTCGGCTTCGACAATCGGGACGGTCTTCCCGCCATCACCGACTATCGCGATCATCCGGAGATCTGGTCGTCCGCGCAGTTCGCGATGGACGACCTTTTCGACGGGCTTGATGATTTTGCGAAAGCGAACGGCGCCAGGCTCATCATTGGCGACATTGCCGACACATTGCCCGCGTTCCTCCGCGAGATGGGGGCGTCAGAGGCGAATGGTGCGGCGCTGGCGTTCTGCTCGATCGACGTCGATCTATACAGTTCGACGGTGCCGATTACCGCCTTTCTCGAACAGGTAGAGGCCAGCCGATTGCTGCCCGCGACTGTCCTTTATGTGGACGACGTGTTCGTCAACTGGACCTATTCGCGGTTCGCGGGCGAGGGGCTTGCGATAGACGAGTTCAACAATCGCAACGACAAGAGAAAGATCGAGCTCAAGCACAAAGGGCACAAGCTATTCGCGCTTCACGCCTTCGATCATGAGGCCAGGAGCGAGGTTGGACGGGTGAAAGAGCCGTTCGAGATCTATTACAAGGCCCTGTGCAACGCAGTGGGACGCAGATGATCGAGCCTGCACTGTCAACTGGCCCGGTCAGTGCGGCCAGCGTCGCCGGTACCAAGGCGCTACGTATGATCCCGTGACACCTCCCGCTGTCACGCGAGCGGTTGCTGAAATGGGGTTGCCGAGCAGGTAGAGTGGACGGCCTCGGTCCACGTCACGCGCAACCTGGATGAACACCGTGCGGTACGTCGCGCGGAGTAACCAAGCGTGTCTGGCGAAAGGAGGCATTGCGGCATTCGTGCAAGCGGTTACACCGCCTGCCGTGCGGATGTTCGCTGCCTTTAAGACGCTCCTTGTCTCGTTCCTTGCCTGCCTTGTCCTGTTCGGCGCGGGTCTGAGCACATTGCACGCGCAATCCGCTGCGTTCGATCTGTCGGGCCCGTCGCTTCGGGCAACGGTCACTCACGCCGGCGTCACGCTGCCCTTGTCCAAGGTTCCCAACCTGACGGCCGGTGATCGGGTGCGGATCGCCGCGGAGCTGCCGACCGACCAGAGCGCGCGCTATCACCTGGTGCTCGTATTTCTGCGCGGCGCGACTAACCCGCCGCTCAAGGGCTGGCTATTCGACGCAGAAACCTGGAAGCTTAAGAAGGCGACCCTCGACGTTGCCGTCCCGCCCGGTGCGCAACAGGCGCTGGCGCTGCTCGTGCCCGATGTCGGCGGCGCGGTGGACGCGGTGTTCAAGGCCGTGCGGGAAAAGCCCGGCGCCTTTGTTCGCGCGTCGCAGGAACTGAACCAGGCGATGCTCGACCGGGCACGACTGGAAGCGTTCCTGAACCATGTGCGCCGGGGCGAGGCGCAGGGCCGCACGGCCGCCGTGTCGCCGCAACTGGCCCAGAGCCTGGCCGTAAAGCTGGACGCCGATTGCCTGCTGCGCCAGCCGGACACGCAGGCAGCCTGCCTGACGCAGGGCAGCAACGCGATGGTCCTGGCTGACAGCCAGACCAGCTCGATCGCACAGACCCTGGCCGGCGCGCCCGCCGATATCGCGCTTCAGCTCAGCGCGACACCGCAGGGCGGCTTTGGCTATTACAGCCCCTATATCGGCGTCGTGCGGGACCTGGCGCGCATCCTTGGTGCGTTTCAGTCGGCGCAGCTTCAGTTCATCCCGGCGCTGAGCGTGCAGCAGGGCGCGGCGACGAAGCTCCTGCTCAACACCGCCCCGTCCTTTCGCAAGCCGCAATCGGTGTTGGTCGCCGCGCTGCCCACGGTAGCCGAGCCAAGCCTGCCGCCGCTGAAGTCGAAGGTGGAGGGCGGGATCTGCATCAGTCGGCCGGGAATGTTTCTTCCCGTGGGCGGTGCCCCGCTCGTCTTTGCGACGGATTATGCGCGGCAGGTGGCGTTGTCGGTTCCGCTGAAGAGCGGCCGCACGCTCGACTTTCCGCTTCTCGCCGACCCCGCGCGGGGCGGTTACGCCCTTGCCGAAGAGCAGATCAGTGCCGCGGGGATGGATGCGGTGATGACCGGTACCGTGCACGGCCTATGGGGTTTCCAGCCCTTCCAGAGCGCGCAGTTCCGCTTGGAGGCGCCGGTAAACCCGTGGCGGGTGATCGGCGAAGCCTCGCTGGTCGCCGGGCGCGACGGCAACTTGTTGTTGGGCGGAGGTGCGGCCTCCTGCGTCGCTGACGTCGTGATGCAGCGCGGCACCCAGACCAGTCCCGTTGAATGGGCAGCAGAGCCCGGTGGCGGCGTTTCGGTAAAGGTGCCGCTGGCCGGTGTTGCCGCTGGGCCTTTCACGATACTGGTTCGCCACTTCGGCGTGGAGCAACCCCAGCGTTTCGATCTGCGCGCGTTTGCGGAAACCAGCTCCATTGCGGCGTTCGCGATCCAGGCCGGCGATAACGAAGGCTTGCTGACCGGAACGCGCCTTGATCAGGTTGCGTCCCTCGACATCGGCGGTGTGACTTTTCGCCCGGGAGCACTGCGCCGCGTGAACGGCAAGGACGAACTCGTCATGGCGGGCGATCCGTCCGGCGTCGCTGCCCTGCGCGCGGGAGAGACGCGCGCGGTGGAGGCCACCCTGTCCGACGGGCGGGTGCTGCGATCACGCGCATCGATCGGTGCTTCCCGTCCGAAGATCGCGCTGCTGTCCAAATCCGCCGAGCGGGTAGAACCGGCTCCGGCCTTGGCCGTGACACTCGACGATCCGAACCTGATCCCCGCGGACTCCCGCCTGACGTTCTCGTTCAAGGCAGTGGGGCCGACCCGCTTGGCTGCCGGTGACCGGGTGGAGATCGCGATGGGGGAGGGCGACCCCCTTGCTGTCCCGCTGCAACTCCAGGACGCACAGGTTGCGATCGCCACGGTCGGGCCCAGCACCGCACTTGGTTCTTCCGCCTTTGGTCCACTCCGTTTCAGGGTCGTGCAGAACGGAGTAGCCAGCGCCTGGCAATCGGTTGCCAAGGTGGTCCGATTGCCGACGATAAC
This sequence comes from Sphingomonas aerophila, assembly GCF_014199305.1. Classification (GTDB taxonomy): domain Bacteria; phylum Pseudomonadota; class Alphaproteobacteria; order Sphingomonadales; family Sphingomonadaceae; genus Sphingomonas; species Sphingomonas aerophila. The sequence continues at coordinate 324,121 of NZ_JACIJK010000005.1, read as the reverse complement.
TTCGTTCAAGTGCCCGGCCGGTTCGGGCCCGTGCACGCTGCAGGGCACCAACCTGTTCCTGATCAACAGCCTGGGTGTCGGCGGGAACCGGATGCTGGTGGCTGACGGTTTCACGGGATCGACCTTGCAAGTGCCGCGCGCGGCAGATGGGCGAGTGACCCTGGCCCTGCGCGACCAACCGGACGCGGTCGCATTCCTCGCCATGAAGGACTGAACGCTCGGGCCCTGCGGCGTCGGGGCAGTACGGCTGAGGCCCGGGCGAAAAGGGCATATCGGTACGCCGTCGTGCAAGCCGCTAAGGCCGGCGCGGAACTGACCTTGTCGGGCGCGATCCTGGTCTTTTGGAACCTCGCGCCGCCGGACAGGCGCGACCTTGCGCGCCGGTTCCTGCGGGTGCTGGTCGCTGGATACAGCGCCCTACCTGCCGCTGCAGCCATATCGGGGCTGGGTCGCGCGATCGGAGCAGACCGTTCGTGATCTGGGCAAGGCGCCGGGAGCGGCCATCCGCCATTTCGGCCAGCGCCACGTCCATCCCTGCACCGCGTCCAAGTCCTCAACGTCACGGTGCAGTTGCCGCCGATCTCCGCCCTCCACGACTGGACGCAGCGGCAATGCAGACTTCGAAAGTCTCGCCGGAAAGCTTCAGGTGGCAGCCTGATCTTAGGCGACGTCGATCGGATGGGTGACGATGATGGTGGGCGGGGCGGCCCACAGGTCGCCGGCAGCCTTGCCGAACGCCTTGAAATGGTCAGACGCCATATGCTGCTTCACCGCCGCATCATCGACGTACAATTCGTTGAAGACGACGCGCCGCTCGCCCTCCGGCTCTCGCCACAAATCATAGCGCAGGGTGCCTGCCTCCTCGCGAGAGGCCGCGGCACAGGTCATTGCCGCCGCTAGGAAGGCATCATCTGCGTCGGGCTTCACCGTCACGAACGCGACCACTTTGACGGGCATTCCGATCTCCCTTCGTGCCAGATGGCGGGGTGTGCCCGGGCATAACGGCAGTCGAGAGCTAAATGTCCGCCGGCAATCAGATACGGCAAGCCATGCCCGCCAGGAATTCCGCACCGGGCGAGGGAGGCAATCGCCACGCAAGCGCGGGCAATGCCTCCCTGATCACAAACTGTCCCGGCGAAGCCGCCGGCCTGGCTTACCCGGTTGCAATGCCGAGCTTGCGCCGGCCCCGCGTCGGAGCGGCAGCTTCGGGCGCTTGCGATGCTGGGTCGCCCGTCGCTGGTTCCCCGGCCTCGACCCGCGGCTTGCGTCCGAGCCCGATCTTCTTGGCCATGTCACGACGGGTTTCCGAATAGGTATCGGACACCATGGGATAGTCTGGTTTGAGATTGTAACGCGCCCGGTATTCGTCCGGGGTGAGCCCGTGCGTGCTCAGGTGACGACGCAACGTCTTGTACGGCTTGCCATCGATCATCGAGATGATGTGGTCCTTGGACGCAAGAGACTTGCGCACCGACACTGCAGGCATGTGCTCGGGATCGGTTGTAACTTCCGGCTCGGGCGCCGGAGCGGTCAGGCTCGAAACCGCATCATGCATGCGCTGGAGAAATGAAGGCACTTCTTCGGAACTGGCCCGCGTGTTGGGATTGGACAGCCAAGCGATCGTCAGTTCGGTAGCTAGTTCGACGTTGGTGCTGTCCTGCGTATCGGCCATCATTTCCCTCCAGAATGGAGGAGTGTCGATCAGCCATGGCGATCCGCGCGTCAACAAAGACTTGCCGTGCCAAACGCCGGTTCTGACCGGATTTGGTTCGCTTTTTGCGTCTGCCCCGACAATTTCCGCATTTAGGAGTCAGTGCCGGACTGCGGAGGGACAGACGAAACGGTTGTCATCGGGCCCGGCACAACTTGCGTCCCCTCACCACCACTTGGCCGGACCTGCCGCGATCAGGCGGCAACCCGAGCCGGCATCTCCGGACAATATCGGTCGAGAAAGCTCTGGTGCGAAGGTAGGTCCTGCACCGACCGGGCGATGCTGTCGCTCAAGCTTTTCATCACCGCCTTGAGTTGATCCGGTGGCATCAGCTTGATCAGCGGGTGGTGGGTGGCCGGCTCCAGCCTCTGGCCGAGCATCACCTGCAACCAGGACGCGATCCGGAACAGGTCGTGGTTCGCCTGGAACGTATTCGCGCTATCCCGGAACAAGGCAAGCCGGTCCGCGAGGGTGTCGGGGATGCTCATTTCGCGCCGGTCGCGCCAGAACGGCTCGTCACGCTCGTTCAGATGATAATGAAGGATGATGAAGTCGCGCACGCCCTCGATCTCGAGCGCGGCCTGTTCGTTGAAGCGAGCAACGGTGGCCGGGCTTGGGCGCCCAGCGGGGAAAAGCTGCAGAAAGCGCGTCAGCGCGATCATGATCAGGTGGATGCTGGTGGACTCCAGCGGTTCCACGAAGCCGCTGGCAAGGCTCAGCGCGATGCAGTTGCGGTGCCATGCCGCCCGGCGCCGTCCCGTGCGGAATTTGATCAACCGCGGCTCGATCAGATGCTCTCCTTCCACGTCGCGGAGCAGGCGCTCACGGGCGGCATCATCGTGGAGATAGTCGGCGCAGTAGACCAGGCCATTGCCCACCCGGTGCTGCAACGGGATCTTCCAGCGCCAGCCCGCATCATGCGCGATCGCGCGCGTATAGGGCACGGCAGGCTCCGTTGACCTGGTCTGCATCGCAAGCGCGCGATTGGTCGGCAGCCAGTGGCTCCAGTCCTCGAAACCGATGCCCAGCGTTTCGCCCATCAACAGTGCGCAAAATCCGGTGCAGTCGAAGAACAGGTCACCTTCGACCCGGGTGCCGTTCGCCATGACCAGCGCAGCAATGTCGCCGCTTTCGCCATCCTGCTCGACCCGGTCGATCCGGCCCTCGATGCGGGTCAGTCCATTCGCCTCACACCGGTGACGCAGGTAACGCGCGTAACGGCCAGCGTCGAAATGGTACGCGTAATTCAGCGCTGTGCTCTGCCCCGTCGCGAACCGCTTGGCGGCCGCCGCCTCATGCTCCAGGCAGTAGGCCCCTAACGGCTTGGCCAACCCCCTCTCGCGCGCTTCCAGCCAGAAATGCTGAAAATCGCTCATCCAGGTCGATTTGCCGACCTCGCCGAATGAGTGGATGTAGCGGTCACCCTCGCGTGCCCAGTTCTCGAACGAGATGGCGAGCTTGAAGCTGGCGCCGGTGGCACGCATGAACTCCTGCTCGTCGATTCCGAGCAGCGCATGAAACGCGCGGACGGTCGGGATGGTGGACTCGCCCACACCGACGGTGCCGATATCCTCGGACTCGACCAGCGTTACGTCGGCCAGCGCGCCCAATTGTCGCGTCAGGATCGCAGCGGTCAGCCATCCGGCGGTGCCCCCGCCAGCAATGACGATACGAGTTGGGGTCGCCGGTGTGGTCATCGGTTGATCCGTCGCAGGAGCTTAGCGCGCAACTGGCGCGCGGATCGGTCATCGAGCGGCGCCAGCGCGCCTGCTGCCCCCTGTGGCAGGTGGGCGATCGGGCGCTCGGCGGGGCCGAACACATAATAGTCGAACAGCGCCGCCCAGGCCTTCTTCTCGCCCTCCGGTCGATCGCGCAGGCTCAGCAGCCCGTGCAACAGCGTGTTCATGGGCGAGTCCATGAAACCGGGCGCCTCGTTCCACCAGAAATTGATCATCATGTTGAAGTCGGACAGCGCTTCCACATGATGCCACCATAGGGCCGGATAAATGACCGCGTCACCGGGCCCGAGTTCCGCAACCTGTGCCGCCTCCACCGCCTTGGCGAAATTGGGGAAGCGGTCGAGATCGGGCGCGCGGAAGTCGACGATCGACACCACTTGCCCGCCCGGCGTCGGTTCCAGCGGGCCGGGATACAGGTTCCCGATCTGGTCGGGCGGGAACAGGGTGAAACGCCGCTGGCCTACCGCAACACAGGCGATGTTGTTCGACATGTCGTGATGGGCAGACGCAATGGTGCGGTTGCCTATCCAGATGCTACGCAAGGCTGTCGCGAATGCCGGCCCGTCAAGCGGCAGGTCGTTTCCCGCCGCCGCCAGACCCGGAAAATAGCCGTCCAGATCGGTCGAGCCGACGTAAAAGGACGGGGATCTCGCATTGCCGAGATTGGCCAGCATCAGGGCGATATACTCGTCCAGCTGCACACGCGCCGCCTCAAAATCCAGGCGGGTCATGCTCTCGTCGTAGAAGTAACGACCGCCATGATCCGGCGATGCCGTGTAGCCGACGCCGGGCCGGCCATTATAGAACGACAACAGATACTCAGCGGCGGCCTGCGGTCCTTCCCGACCCGCGGCGACCAGCGGCCAATCGCGTGCCAGCCCGCGCACCACGACCGGCTCTCCTGCTGCGATCATCGCGCTGAAGTCGAGCGCAGCCGCCTCGGCGGCGTCAATCTCGCGAACGCGACGGGGCGTGATCGGCCGGGAGGCAGTCGGCTCGTTCACGCCGCCGATCGCTTCCTGTTCTTCAGCTCGATCAAGCGCTGTACGTTGCCGAGCGATGATGCGGCCAGCACCGCCCCTTCCAGCAGGCCGCGGCGGTGCAGCCTTTCGAGCAACTCGCCCGAAAGGTCGGAGAGCGCCTGCCGGTTGATCGTGAGCAGATCGGGGATCTTGTAGGTGCGCTCATCGTCCAGGCTCACCTCGATCGTGATCTGCTGGAACAGCCCGGCTTCCTGCCAGGCGGCATAGATCGCCGGCGCGGCCTCCAGGCCGTCATAGATCGTGCCCAGCACGCCGATCATATGGTCGAGAAGGGGAGCGTTGCCGCCATGTTCCCGAAAGACAGGCAGGCCATCGCTTGCCCCGACCCGCGGGTCGTCGAGGTCGACATGGATCATCGGCCCGTTCGTTTCTGCATCTCCGGGCTCCGCCTGGCCGAGCGCGATGGAGAAGGGCCCACGCCGCTGGAATGCGGGCACATAGGCGCTGTTCCACCGGTCGCCGTCGAGGAACAGGTTCTCGTCACGATCCAGGCCAAGCAGGGCATAGGCCTGAATCACATCGCCCTCTTGCCGGAAGATGATCGGGAAAGACCTCTGCACTTCCTCGAACTCGGCAGGGAAGATCGGCAATTGATTGACGCTGTCGCCGAACTCGGCCCCGGCGCGGATCGCAACGCGCAGGTCGGCATGGTCGACATTGTTGAGCAGAACGCGGTTCATCGACTCGGGGCATCTCTGGCTGGCCAACGGCATCTCTTGATGCTGCACGGGATTTTGATGAGCAACTAGCAACTGAGCGCTAGCAATTGGCAGAAAAAAGGCCGCCCGTGAGAGCGGCCTTAGGGGAGACTAGTTCAAACCTGACGCTTAGAAGCGGTAGCGCGCGCCGAGCAGAAGGCGTGGCTTGTTCTCTTGAGCGAAGAAGGTCTGATTCTTCGAGCGGCCATAGCTGCGGACCGACTCGCTGGTGAGGTTGATCCCTTCCAGCGACACCGCGATCCGCTGGTTGATGTCCCAGCTCACGTTCAGGTCCACCGTGCTATAGGGCGCGAAGAAGACCGGGTTGCGGTCAGTCGTGCCGCCGCGGCCTATTTCCGACAGGAACTTGTCGCGCCAGTTATAGGTCAGGCGAGCCGAAATGCCGTTCTTGTCGTAGATCAGCGACGCGTTCGCACTATCCGACAGGCCGAGCAGCGCGAACTGATCGGCGGTTGGGGCGGCGAGCACGTCGATGCCGACGTTACCACGAACCAAGGTATAGGACGCGGCGACGCCGATGCCGGTTTGGCCGAAGAAGTACTGGCCCGCGAATTCAGCGCCGTAGATCTCCGCATCGCGATTGTTGATCGGCGACGCGATGGAGAACACCGCAAGCGGGTCGTTGGCGTCAGGCGTGATGTCGACGGCGCGCGACAGGCTGTCGAAATAGCCCTGGTTGACCGCGGTTCCCGTGCTGTTGGCGCGGATGTCCGCATCGGTCTGCGTGACGTTGCCGCCGTTCTGGATCAACCTGGCCGTGTAGCTGAACAGGTTGATGTCGGACTGGTCCAGGCCCAGGCGGGTCAACGCGGACGTCGCTGTGCCCGAACGCGATCCGGGGGCGCCAGTCGTCGCATCGCGCAGGCCGAACAGGTTACCCGTCGAAAGCCCGGTGCCGACGAAGTTGCGGACGCGCTTGTCAAAGAACCCCGCCGAGAGATAGCTCGACGGCTTGAAGTACCATTCGGCGGACACGTCGAAATTGTCCGATACCAGTGGCTTCAAGTTCGGGTTGCCGGTCGAGCCGTTCGGCTGGCCGCCGAACAATGTTGCCCGGCTTCCTGCGCCGGCAGTCGAGCTGACGAACTGCTGGCCATAGGTGGGCCGCGCGATCGTCCGGCTGAACGACACACGGGTGATCACGTTCTCAAACGGCGAGATCTGGAAGTCGATCGCCGGCAGCAGGTTGTCGTAGCTGCCTCGGCCCGACAGCGGCGTTGCCGACGCCGACCCCGGCACGTTGAAGTCGTTGTCCGACGTCCAGACGATGGCGGCTGGCCCGTTGACCAGCGAGAAGGCGCGAACCTTCGTCACTTCGTACCGTGCACCGACGACCAGGGTCGCGTCCGCCCCGGCAATCTGGCCCTTCCAGGTCAACTGCCCGTAAACGGCTGCGATCTTCTCGCGGATGCTGTCGTCGTTTGCCGATCCGGCGGTGACGGGGTTGCCGCGACCGGCATACAGCGATGAGAAGAGGTCGGTAAGCGCGATGGCATTGCCGCGGAACGCGTTCAGGCCAGGGCCCGTGACGCCCGGTTCGAAATGGTCGAACTTGCAGACCAGGCAGAACGTCTTGATCAGGTCACCCGCCTGCGCAGCAACTTCGCCCGGATTACCGATGCTCCAGTCGCCGAGGGTCTGCGATGTCTGCGTCCGCGTGGAGCGCAGCTTGGAGTCGATGTAGCTGCCGCCGAAGTCGACCCGGCTGCCTTCGCCCAGATCCCAACCGAGCCCGAGCTGTGCCTGGTTGATGGTCTGGATCTGCCGAGCCGTGTTGGTACGCGCCACCTGAGTGCCGAGGTCGCCGACATCAAGCTGGTTGTTGCAGTTGCCGACAAGGCCGCCAGCAGCCGAACCATTGCGATCGAAGCAATCGTTGATCGTTTCGTTGATCTGCGGGAAGCCGCGTGACCAGTCGATGCTCTGGCCATTCACCACATTGGCACCCATCGAGAACAGGGTGGAACTCGCCCCGTTCGATCCGTTGGGCAGCGCCTGCGACTTGGAATGCTGCACGTCCGCGACGAGCTTGAACGTGTCCGTCACGTCCCACGCGGCGTTCAGGCCATATTCTTGAAGCTTGTCCTTGGTGGCGCGGAACTGCTGCTCATATCCCGTGTCCTTGGGATCGGGCACCGCCTGCGAGATCACCGCGGCGGTCGGAACCGGGCTGTCGTCGAAGGTGACGGTGCCGAACGGGCGATTGAGCCAGTTGGTCTGATCCTGCCGCGCTTCGCTCTGCTTGTTCTGCGCCCACAACACGTCGGCTGTCACCAGCAGCGTCTCGACGGGGCGGAATTGCAGGACGCCCGACGCGTTGATGCGCTCGCGGGTGGACTCAGAGAAGTGATAGCGCGCGTCGTTCGGGAATGCGATCAGGCTCCCTGCCGCCGGCCGGTTGTTGACCACCGTGTTGGCGCCGATGATATCGCCCGGATTATCGATCGTGCGAATGTTCCAGGCGTTGGACGTGGAGCTTGCGGCCGCCGAGTTACGCTTCTGGTAGCTGCCGAACACGGCGACGCCGAATGTGTCGCCCTCATTCTTCCAGTTCAGCAGGCCGGACACTTCGGGCGTGACCTTTGCAAGGCCATCCTCGTCCTTTTCGATGCTGGTATCGTACGACGCCTTGGCCCCGATCGAGCCCGAGAATCCGGCCTCGCGCGAATCGAGCGGCTTGCGGGTGATGACGTTGATGGTGGCACCGATGCCGCCCGTCGGGATGGCCGCGCGACCCGTCTTGTAGACCTCCAGCGTGCTGACACCTTCGGAGGCGAGGTTGCCGAAGTCGAAGGAGCGGCCGGTCGCGGTTGTGAAATCGACGCTCTGGTCGCCGCCAACGCCTTGCAGGTTGGTGGCCGGAAGCTGACGGCCGTTGAGGGTGACCAGGTTGAAATCACCGCCGAAGCCGCGAGCGGTGACTTCGGAGCCCTCTCCGTTCACGCGGTTGATCGACACGCCGGTCACGCGCTGAAGCGATTCGGCAAGGTTGGTGTCGGGGAACTTGCCGATGTCCTCGGCCGAGATCGCGTCAACGATGCCGTTGGAGTTACGCTTGATGTCGATGGCGCGGTTCAACGATGCACGGATACCGCGAACGACGACGTCGTCCTCAGCGCTTTCCGTCGCTGGGCTGGTGGTGGCGCCATCCTGGGCTGCGCGGGGCGCATCCTCGGAGCCCGGCTGCGCATTGGTGGCAGGAGCGTTCGTGTCATCGCCGCCGCCAACCACCTGAGCGGCGGCCGGGCTGGCAATACACAGCGCAATCGCGCCCGCAGACGTGCTGCGGACAAGCGTACCCACGAGTTTGGTAACCCCCATACATCCTCCCCTTGCGGCGTTGGCGCCGATTATCGTGAACAGCCGTAAGCCTTCCCGTTATGTGGAAGCTAGCACGAAAACCCGCCGTGTCAACGATGTCATGTTAGCGCGAACGTGGGCGCCGGACCTGACACAGATTTCCTGATCGTGGTTTCTACGAGTGGCTCAGGCCGGTGCGAATGTCACAAAGACGTTGGCGGTCAGGCGTCCATGGCGGGGGTTCTCCGTCAGCAGTTCTGGCGACGGAATCTGCCCGGAATGCAGCACGCAACTGCGGTATGCGACGAGGCGGTTCATGGCGGCGGATACCTGGCCGATCTGTTCAAACCATGGGCTGCCATCGCCGACATAGCCGGTCGGGGCACCTTCGGCAGAACGGATGGCGTTGTATCCAGGCAGCCGGCTCTCGTTCAATTTCTCAAAGCCTGTTGCGCGATGCCGGTAAAAGGCTGTTCCGCCAAAAGAGCTGTCGCAAAGGTAATGCAGAATAGCGAACTGCATCGGGTTGACCGAATCGACATGGGGCGCGCGCTGAGGGGCCGCCAGCGCGTTTTCAGGCAGCGTCACGATGGAAAATGCGCCCTGCGCGCTGATCGGCCGGATCGGCCCAAGCGCGAACGCCTCGGCCAGCGGCCGGGTCAGGACGTTGACCACGGCTTGGATATACTCGTTGGGCAGCGCTGCCCGCAGGCCGGGGTACCCGCCGGCAGGGCCGAAAGCCGGGCTGAAAATGGCCGTTGCCGCGAGCTCGACCAGCTCGTCGGGATTGGCAAAGGCCGCTTCCGCGTGGAGCAGCGGTTCATGGTCGGCGCCGATCAGCCTTGCGCTTAGTCGTGCGCCCGGCGCGAACCTGAATTGCGTCATCGCCTCACTCCGCCATCGCCCGCGTTGCCCAGTGCTGGTGGCGTCTCTTCTTCCATAGTGCAGCAGCGCTGTCATGGTGGTGAGTGAGCGGTCTTGGGCAACTGCGCGCACAACGGCGCGCATCCCTGGGACGCCCTGGACGTTGCAAGGCTGACCTCGCGAGCGGAACAGGATGCTGGAACTCAAGGCCGTCGCCCACACCTATCCCGACGGGACCTGCGCGCTAAATCAGGTGACACTGTCGATTGGACGCGGACTGTTCGGGCTGCTGGGCCCGAATGGCGCTGGGAAGTCGTCGCTGATGCGCGTCGCGGCGACCCTGCAGCCGCCCTCTTCGGGTGAGGTCTGGTTCGATGGGTTCGACGCGCTTGCGCATCCCCGCTCCTTACGGCGGCGGCTGGGGTACCTGCCCCAAGACTTCGGCGTGTACCCCGGCGTATCGGCGCAGGCGCTGCTCGAACAGATCGCCGTGCTAAAGGGGATCACCGACGCCGCCGATCGCAGCGGCAAGGTTGAACGGCTTCTGCAACTGGTCAATCTGTGGGATGTGCGTGACCGTGCCGTGTCCACCTTTTCGGGCGGCATGCGGCAGCGCTGGGGACTTGCCCAGGCGCTGATCGGCGGGCCGGACCTGCTGATCCTGGACGAGCCGACGGCAGGCCTCGACCCGGCCGAGCGCAATCGCGTCCACGAATTGCTGTTCGGCCTGGGCGCGCAGGCGACGGTGATCGTGTCGACCCATATCGTCGAGGACGTGGCAGACCTGTGCACGCGAGTGGCCGTGCTCGCAAAGGGCGCGATACAGGCCGAGGGTACACCGGCGGAGCTTGCATCGGCCCTGCAAGGGCGCGTGTGGCAGGGGCCGGCCGACGCATTCAACGGTGGCGCGACGCTGCTGTCGCGGCGGCTGTCCGGCGGACAACTGGTCGCGCGGGTGGTGGCTGAGGCCTGCCCGGGACCTGGTTTTAAGCGCGTGTCGGCGACCTTGGAGGACGCGTACTTCGCTGCGGTGGACGCCCGGGGCAGGGCAGGGGCGTGATCGCCCGTCTCGCCTGGCTGGAATTGCGTCAGCAAATCGGCAGCCGCGTCTTCTGGATCGTGTTCGCCGTGTCGGTGCTGATGGTGGGCGGTGCCATGGCGATCGACGAATTGCGCGTCGGGCTCCTGACGACGGGTGCGCGCACCGGTGCGGCAGCGATCGTGCGAACTCACCTGGTCTGGAGCTTGTTCTTCCTGTTCACGGCTGCCGCCCTGGTCGGCGAAGCGGTTCTGCGGGACCGAACCAGCCGCTTTGCGGATCTGGTCGGCGCGACGCCTGTTGACCCACGGGCTTATGCACTCGGCCGCTTGGCGGGCAGCATCGGAGCGCTGCTGGTGTGCTTCCTGTCCGTCCCTGCCGCCATGGCCATGGGCGGCCTGCTGCTGGGCGCGGGCACAGGACCTGTCGCAAGCTATGCCTTTGCCCTGTTTGCGCTGGCTGTGCCAAACCTGCTGTTCGCCGCCGCACTGTTCTTTGCGCTTGCGTCGGCAATGCGCTCCATGGCCGGCTGCCTGATCGGGGCGGCATGCATCCTGACGATATACGGATTGGTAGGTGATAGTGGGGCCGCGGCGGCGGGCCTTGCAGATCCGTTCGGCTTTGCCGCCGTCCATCGGGCAACGCTGGGATGGAGTGCTGCAAGGCTGGATGCGGCCGCTCCGCCGCTGGCCGGCGTGTTGCTGGTCAACCGCGTGCTGTGGATCGGGATGGCCGCGTTGCTGGTCGCGGTGGGGCTCGGATTGTCGGGGAGGGGCGGGCGGAGCTCACCGCGCGTGCACCCGCGCCCTACGGAACGAGTCACTTCTGTCAGCCCTCGCGCAGAACTGATACCGCGCCAGCGATCACAACGGACATCCGCGTGGCGCGAAGCCGCATTCCAGCTGTGGTGGCAGGTTCGGTTCGAAAGCGCGCGAGTGTTCCGCACCCCCGTTTTCGCCGTACTCGTCGGGCTAGGACTGGCGAACGCCGTGGCGGCTGCATCGCGGGTACACGGTACGCCGGCCATGGTGGAGGCGCTGCTGCGATCCTTTCAGCTGGTCCCGGTCGTGGTGGTCCTGTTCTTCGCGGGCGAACTGTTCTGGGCGGAACGCGAGCACAGGGTGGCGCCCCTGATCTCGGTCACTTCCGCCCGCCCTTCGGTGCTGATCCTCGCCAAGCTGCTTGCCCTCGCGATGATACTGTTCCTGCTGGGGGTGGTGAGCGGCGGGGCGGGTGCGGTGACGCAAGGCCTTCTTGGCGTCGTGCCTTCGCTGACTGCCTACCTGACGTGGTACGTTCTCCCGCAAAGCTTCGACTGGGTGCTGCTCGGCATATTGGCGCTGTTCCTCCAGTCGATCGCGACCAACAAGCTCGCCGGCTGGGGCTACATGGTCTTCTACCTGATCGGCTCGCTCGCGCTCAACAAGCTCGGCTGGCAGGATCCGCATTTTCGATTCGGAAGCTACCCGGGCGCGCCACTGCCGCCGGCGCTTAGCGGGGCGCAAGGCGTCGGATGGTACCGGCTCGGCTGGGGATCGGTCGCGCTGGTCATGGTTGTGCTGACCTGCAATCTACCTCGCCGCCACCCATGATGCCCCGACGGACGACCGTTGCTCCCCAGGCGAGCGTCGATTGCGAGTTGCGGTTCCTCAATCCAAGGGCAGGTTCAGAGAACGGGCGCGGACGTGCGGCGAACGTCGTCATCGGGGTGCGGCCCCTCGGGACTATGAAGGAAACCGTGGCTCGCCTGCGCCGACAGGTTGGCGGCCGGATTTCACGGTAGCGCGCACTGACCAACTGTCCATGCTCGGTCGCGCGAGTCCCAGCGGTCCTCGTCCGGTTCGGGTCCGGTGAACACCGATACCTCCAACTTCAGCCCCTTGTGGACGAGGTAAGCCGTGGCGACGCCGAACGCCACGTGCCTGCTGTCCAGCCAATGATGCGAGATCGGAGCTGCCGGCTTCGCAATGCCTGAGGAGCGGTCGCGGCGAGAAGCAGGTCACGCATACCGGGTCGCGGCTGCGGCCACGGTCCCTAAGTCACTGCTTCTCGCGAGCAGAGCGACGACTGGCCCTAAAAGGCCCTGGCTATGCGGGCGGCTGCGGTGTTTTGGGCTGAATGACCCTGAACTCGCCGGCCAGGTGCATCATGCTCATCAGATACAGCATGCCGTCGAAATAGCGCTGCTCGCCCGTCGGCAGCGGCGTGTCCCAAAGCTCCTGCAGGAACGCCTTCGACACCGGGCCAGGCGACGCTGCCAGGCTGCCCACCGCCGTGGCCGAAAGCATGCCGATCGAATGCCGGTCGGACATCGGCTGCCCGCTCAGGGTGTCACGGTCGCGAAAGGTCTTGATCCCTTGACCAAAAAGGAAGGCCTGGTTGCGATCGCTCAGCGTCCGCTGGCGGGCGTCCTTGCCGAACCATGCCCAATCGACCGACCAGTTGCTGACCGTGCGCCAGCTGTCATAGGCGAACTCGACCGGCTTCCCGTCGCGGCCGATGACCCGGGACCCGTCGAAATTGCTGCGTTCGGGAGACAGCCCGGTTTTCGGATCTGTGACCCTGACCAGGAAGTCGCGGCTGACGTCCGCAGCCTTGGCCCAGAACGCCCGATCCGCCTGCGGCCCCCAGCGTGCCCAAAGCTCATAGAAGTGGGGCAGGTGATAAGAGGCATCGGTCGTGTTGATGTTCGTTTCCGGCACGAACCGGATCATGTTGTGCGACTCTTCCACCATGGGGCCGACCGTCATCGTGCCTGCCGGGCCAGCGGCGCCGAACCAGGCGGGGGGCCATTGCTCGCCTTTCTTTGCCGCTTCGGCCGCTTCGCGCCGGTTGTTGGGGCTTGGCCACGGGGCAGCGGGCGGAACAAAGGCTGGCCCGCCGGGGTGGATGCGGAACGGCGGCTTGCCCGCCATCACCGCGCGGTGGCGCATGCCGGTCAGGATCTTGTCGGCTTCGGCCCGGTAGTTGTAGATCCCTGTGCCGTTGCCCCACCGATTGGCCGCGAAGTACAGCGCCGTGGCGTAGAATTCTTCCCCGTCGGGCGCCGCGCCGACCGAGCGGGGGGAGCCGTCCGTGCTCATCGACCAGGCGAAATATCCCAGCGACGGATTGGCGGGATCTGTCACCTGCATGTGCGTCTTGGACCAGTTCCACAACGCATCGAACTCGCGTTTCTTGCCGAGTTGTACGGCGATCATCATGCCGTAGCTCATGCCTTCGGAACGGGCGTCGTTGTTGGCCCAGTCGGTGACATAGGCGAGGGTGCTGTTCGCGTTCGCACCGGTCTCGAAATAGACCCGCTCTTCCTGGCCGTCGCCGTGGAAGAAGCGGTTGAACGCCTGCTCGATCCTGGCGTGCGTTTCCGCCGGTGTCTTGCCGAGATGCTCGGCGAACATGTTGCGGTAACGGCCGCTTGCAAAGGCGCCCTTGCCGGCGCCGGGGAAGCGCGGAACATTGCCCAGCGGCGCGTTGACATGGGCCTGCTCGCCCCAGGCGTTGGTCGATGGCGCGGGCTCTGCGGCCGGCTGTTCCGTCGTTTGCGCCAGGACGGGACAGGTCGCCAGCAGTGCCCCAAGCGCAATCCCGTAAAGGCTTGTTCGTCCCGCCATATCGGTCTCCACCCCTCTGGCCGCTTTTCGAGCCCGAGGGCGTGATGGCATGCTTTTGACGGGAGGGGCACCCTCCTTTGCGCTCGCCAGGGCCGCCGGTGATCAGCCCGCGATCTGCGTCACATGATCGCGATAGGTACGCAGCGGTCGGCCCAGCAGCTCGACCAGGCGCTCGGTATCGCCGCCGTCGGGGATCATGCCATCGGTCCCGAAGCGTTCGGCCATCAGGCGCATGTCATAGGCAGACCAACTTGGCATGAACTGGCGCAGATTCTGCTCGAAAGCGCCCGTGTCGTCCCCGGGAAAGACGATGGTGCGCCCGAGCACGTCGGACCAGATCGCGGCAGCGTCGGCGCCCGTCAGCGTGTCCGGGCCGACCAGGTTGACGCGGGTCAGCGGCAGGGGCGTGGGCGACTGCTCGCGGCGGACCAGTTCGATCGCGGCAACCTCGCCGACGTCGCGGGCGTCGACCATCGCCAGGCCCTTGTTGCCGATCGGCATCGGATAGATGCCATGGCCGGTCACCACGTCGCGGATCGTGATCTCGTTGTCCATGAAATAGGCGGGGCGCAGGACGGTGGCGTTGATGCCCATCGCCTCGATCATGCGCTCGACGGCGAACTTGCCGGCGAAGTGCGGCACGTTGACGTAGATGTCGCTGTGGATCACCGACAGGTAGACCACCCGCTCGATACCCGCTTCCCGCGCCAGATTGAGGGCGATCAGCGCCTGGGTGAATTCGTCCGCGACGACGCCGTTGAGCAGGAACAAGGTAGACGCGCCCGACATCGCGGCGCGAACCGAGTCCACGTCGAGCAGGTCGCCCGGCGCGATCTCGACACCCGCCGGCAGATTGGCGTTTGCTGTATTGCGGACAAGCGCGCGCACATCCGCACTCCGGCGCAGCAGTTGGTCGACGACGTTGCGGCCGATGGTACCGGTGGCGCCGGTTACGAGAATGGTCATGGGGGCACTCCTTTGGTTGAGCTGGTTGGCATCCTGGAAATTGGTGACCCACGTTCGCGGCAACAGTCTGTATATCTGGACGCACCGTCTCACGGGTGGAACGTATGGACCTTCTTGCGCTTGCCGACTTCAACCTCGTCGCTCGCCATGGCGGCTTTGGAAAAGCATCGCGCGCCGCCGGCCGGCCCAAGGCGACGCTGTCCCGCCGTGTGGCTGAGCTGGAGGCCAGCCTGGGCCTGCGGCTGTTCGACCGGGGGCGGCGTGACCTGAAGCTGACGGAGGAAGGGCGCGCGTTGTTCGAGCGCGCCGGGCAGCTTCTCACGGATCTGGAGGAAACCGCTGCCGCCATCGCCTCGGGCGGTGAGCGACCGCGAGGGCGGCTGCGGATCAGCGCGCCGCTGCTGTTCTGCCAGACCGCGATGGGCAGGCTTGCCGCCGATTTCGCCCTCCGCTACCCGGAGGTGTGGCTCGACGTGACCACGGAAGACCGTGCGGTGGACATGGTCGAGGACGGCTTCGATCTCGTCATCCGCGTCAACCCCGATCCGGACGAGAGCCTGGTCGGCCGCGCCTTTCTGCGGGATCGGTTGGTGGTGGTCGCGGGGCCGAGGCTGGTGAGGCCTGAAAACGGCGTCGCCGCGCCTGCCGTGGTGCGGGCGGGCGGGGAGCGCGGGCCGTGGCTGGTGAAGGCGCCGGCCGGTCAGGAGCGTATCGGGATCGAGCCGGTGCTCACCCTGTCATCGCTTATCATGGTTCGCGACGCGGTGCGGACGGGGGTGGGCGCGGCGCGACTGCCAATTTCCCTGGTCAGTCACGATCTGGCCGATGGAACGCTGGTGGAGTGGGGCGAGGTGGACGCGCCGGAGATCGCACTGTGGACGCTTTACCCCACGCGGCGACTGCTCAGCGCGCGCGTGTCGGCGTTTCTCGATCACCTGAAACGCGCCTTTCCCAACGGGACGCCGGACGAACTCGCCGCCTTTATCGGCAGGTGAGCCGTCCGCCTGAAGCGCCTCCGATCGCGGCGCCGTTCACCACGCGATCAACGGCGCGCGATGGACCCATGTGTCGTCCGCGACTTGATCGACCACGAAGCGCGCGACATCCTCCCGCGCGATCGTGCCGCCATGAAATCCGGACAGGTCCTCGATCGCGCGAACCGAGCGGCGGCCACGCTTGTTGTTGAGAACGGCGGGACGAACGAGCACCCAGTCGAGCCCGCTGTTGCGGACCAGCGCCTCCTGCCGGTTCTTGTCGGCGTAGACGCGGGCCAGCAGCAGAGGAAAGACCAGCCGGTCGAACAGGAAGCCGCCGTGCCCCGCACTGTTCCCGGCGCCGATGCCGGTGATGGCCACCAGCCGCGACACGCTTTCGGCCTTCATCGCGGCGATCAGCGCCCGTGTCGCGGTCGAGAGGGTGGTCACCTCACGAAACGGGCTCGCCGGTGTGCCGAGCGCGCTCACCACGGCGTTCTGGCCTGCAAGCGCCTGACGCAACGACGCCTCGTCGCGGGCGTCGCCGGTCACGATCCGGGCTCCCTTCAGGTCCACCTTGTCCGGCGAGCGGACAAGGGCGGTGACCTGATGGCCGCGCGAAAGAGCGTCGGCAACGATCAGCCGGCCTGTCCCGCCGCTTGCACCGAGGACCAGGATCTTTCGTGCTACGGGTGATGAGTTCGCCATGACCGCCTCCATCTGTTCGACTGAAGGCAAGGTAGCGATCCGGCGATGGGCGATAAGCCGCGCAGTTTGGACAGAGCGTCTCGTAAGCGGAACAGACGCTCCGCTGGGGGCGAAGTCAGATAATCAGGAAATCGGACGCGTTCACCGTCACGCCGAACGGCAAGAGGGCGAACGCCACCGCAGCGACTGCGCCACTACCGTCCGCATCGTAGCTGATCACGCCGGTGGTCGGGTCAAAGAGGACGTGCGTATCGGGTCGAGTCGCGACTGCTCCGATCTCGAACATCGTTGCCGACAGGGCACCATTGGCGCCCAGCGCCTGAAAAACGGCGTTTTCAAGGACGATCCTGTCGGTGCCGCTCTCGAAGTCGGTAAGCGTGTCCACGTTCCCGGCCCCGGGCACCGTGTCGAAGACGAACTGGTCGCTCCCCCCGCCGCCCGTCAAAATGTCGCTGCCGCCCTTGCCGAACAGAACGTCGTTGCCGCCCAGGCCGGACAGGATGTTGGCGCCGGAGTTGCCCTCCAGTCGGTTGTCCGACGCGTTGCCCGTTCCGTTGAGGCTGGCCCCGGTTCGCAGGACCAGGTTCTCGATCTCGGCCCCAGTTGGAACGAGATGTCGCTGTTGACCGTGTCGGTGCCGCCGCCAGCCTCCTCGACCAGCACATCGCCGGCATTGTCGACGAAATAGGTGTCGTTGCCAGCGCCGCCACGCATCAGGTCGGCACCGGCATTGCCGTTCAGCTTGTCGTTCCCCGCACCACCATCGAGTATGTCGTCGCCGCCAAGGCCGTTCAGGACATCGTTTCCGCCAAGGCCGACGATATGGTCAGCAGCAGCGGTTCCGTTCAGCGCGTCCGCGTCGCTGGTGCCGCTGATCTCGTTGATCTGGCTCGCCTCGATCGACACGGCAAAGCTGCCGAGGTCGACGGCATGATCCACTGTGTTGCCCGCCTGGTCCCTGGCGCTTCCGGGGACCAGGGTGATCAGGTGCTGGCCATTGTCGGCCGCCGTGAAGCCACCTGGCGAGACCAGCCTGTAGGTGGCCGCCACCGTGCCGTTCCCCAGCACCTGCACCGACACGCTCTCGACGGAAATATTGCCGGGACGGGTGACCAGCAGGTCGTCGGTTCCGATCGTGCCTAGCGCCAGTCCCGATCCCGGATCGGTATAGGTGACGATCACATCTGCCGTGGTGGCGGCCACCGTCACGTCCGCGACCTGCGCGCTTGCCTGGGGAGGCGCGGAATCCGCCGCTCCCGACACCTTGCGGATGACGAACGAGCCGATCAGCGCATTGTCCCTGTCGTCTGCTCCACTCGCGTCAAAACGCAGGTTCAGCGTGCCGTCGGTCACGGTGACCACTCTGGACAGGTCGAGTGCTACGTTCTTGCCGCCGCTGGCCGAATAGATGTCGAGGTCGGACACGATCTCCTGTCCCTCGGCCAAAATGTCGAAGACACGCTTGCCGGGCGCGGTCCAGTATGACTCCGCGAAGCTCAATTCGACCAGATAATCCCCGGCCGCGAGCCCGGCGATGTCGTAACCAAAGCTCTTCCCGTATCGGTAGGTCTGGTAAAGGGAGTCGTCGTCCGTTCCCGCGATCTGGCTGGTGAAGCTGGTGATCTTGGCGGGGCCGATAAGGGAGGCGATCGGGCTGGATGCCGTGTCCGGGGCGTAGGTCGTCGCGCCGGAAACATAGCTGCCTCCGCCCGCATTTATCGCCGCGACGATCCCGCCCGCGGACCAGGGCGGGGCGATGTTGACGGCGAAGCTCGCAAGCGACGGCGCCCCGCCCACGCCATTGCCGGCGTGATCGGTCACGGCATCGGCGGCCAGGGCGATGGTGTAGGTTCCATTGTCCGCGTCATTGAACCCATCGGTCGATCCGAGCCGATAGGTGGCCGTGACCGATCCGTCGAAGTTGGTCACGAGCGACACCGCTTCGACGGCCACATTGGTCGGCCCCGAAACCAGCAGGTCCTCGACGCCGATCAACGCGAGGTCGATGCCCGTTCCCGTGTCGACATAGGTGACCTCTACCTGATGGGCCGCGACCGGGCTCGTCAGGTCGGTGACAGCCGCCACCGCGGTCGGCCCCGTCACGTCGCGCGAGACGCCCTCACCCAACACGGCGAAATCGGCGAGTTTAGGACCACGCCGGGCTTGAACACGGCCAGCGCAGTTGGCCGGTCAGGGCCCAACCCGTCCGCATCCCAGAACAGGGTCGCGCTGGGTGCATCGAAGACGAATTGGCCATGCCCTGCGGTAGCGCTGCCTCCGGCCGCGAACCAGTCGGGATCCAGCGACCCGCCGCCTGCCATGCCGAAACCGATGCCAAGGCCGAACGCGAGCGAGTCGATCCCGACACGGTCGATGCCGGGCGCGAAGTCGGTGACCTGATCGGCCGCGGTATCGTGGGGCACGTCGAACACGAACAGGTCGGACCCGGCGCCGCCAGTCAGCACATCCTGCCCGATCCCGCCGATCAGGATGTCGTTGCCACCACCGCCGAGAAGCGTGTCGTCGCCGGCATTGCCGACCAGCCTGTTGTTGCCTGAATTGCCTTCGATCCGGTTCCTCAGCGCATTCCCGGTGCCATCGATGCCCGCGCCCGTCCGCAACAGCAGGTTCTCGACATTGTCGCCCAGGTGATAGCTGATCGTGCTTTGAACCGTGTCGGTGCCGCCGCCGAACCCTTCATACACCTGGTCGCCCGGGTCATCGACGGAATAGGTGTCGTTGCCCGCCTCCCCCCACATTTCGTCCGCGCCGGCGCCGCCGTCCAGCCGGTCATTGCCGCCGCCACCGACGAGGCGATCGTTGCCGCCAAGGCCATTCAGGGTGTCGTTGCCGGCGAGGCCGTACAGGGAGTCTGCTGCTGCCGTACCGTTCAGTACGTCCGCCGCAGCCGTTCCGGATACCGACCCCGGCATCGGCGAGGGTGGGCTTGGATCGGCATACGGGCGATCGGTCACCCAGTTAGTGATTGCGGACTCGCTGACGAGTTTCAGGCCGCCCGTGAAGCTGCCGATCCGGATGTCGGTGTTTTCCTGGTTGCCCTCGGCCCAGGACGCCTTGTCGATCAACTCGACCACGCCGTCGATCCGGGTCTGGCGGCTCAGGGTGAAGCTGTACGTGCCCGGCGCCAGGGTAATCGTGCCGCGCAGCGGCGTGATCTCCGTATAGGTCGCGCCTGCCGGCAGGGCGGCCGCGAAGTCCGCCGCCAGGCTGTGCTCGAAATCCTCCGCGTCGATGGCGCTTTGCTGCCAGAAGTCGAAGGTCTGGCCGGCGACCGCATTCCTGACCGAGAAGGTCAGCTGCATCGCCTCCCCCTCGTTGATCACGGACGGGGCATCGATCGCGCGCGTCATCGCGATCCCGTCGGGCAGTGGTGGGGGCGGGCTGATGTCCGGAACGGGCGTGCTGGGGTCGAGGTCGTATTTCTCGAGAACGTCCAACTGAACCTTGTCGACCGGGTTCGCCAGGTTGTCCGGCTCTACCGAGTACATGTAATCGCCCCAGCTCGGCCCCGCCGCCCAATAGGTCGCGCCGACCCACACGGCGGCGTTCTGCTCCATGAACTGCAGCATGCGATCGAGCGCGACGACCGCGGTGGGATCGTTGGACACGCCGAACTCGCCCAGGAACAGGGTGTGGCCGGTGTCGATCGCCCATTGGGTGACGGCGGCGAGCCGTCTCACCCCGACGTCCTCCGACGCGACGGTGCGGCTCGTCCCGGAATTATTGGCGTCGAGATACTGGTGCACCTCGAAGCTGTAATTGTTGAGCGGATCCACCACGCCCGCGCCGACCACGGTATCGTTGTCGGACGAAATCCAGTCATGCGCGCCCGTATGATAGGCCCCTGGCACAAGGATGCGCTGTTCGGCGCCGGCATCGCGGATCGCGGCGATGGCAGCGTTGGCGGAAAGGACCCATTGGCTCGATGACTGGGAATTGGGCTCGTTCATCAGCCCGAACAGGACCTGCGAACTGTCCCTGAAAGTGGTCGCGAGCTTTCCCCACAGGTCGGCAAAGGCCGTATCGGGGGTGGCGGCGCTGCCGATGACGTTGCCGTAGCCAGAACCGAAATTGTGGACGTCGAGAACGACGTTGATGCCCTTGCTGCCGGCGTAATCGACTACCGCCTTGATCTGGGCCAGCTCCGCCTGATCCAAGGGGCCGTTCTGGGTGGGTTGCAGCCGTTCCCATTTGAAGGGGAGGCGGATGACCCCCATTCCCTTTGATGCGAAGTAGTCGATCTCCGCGGTTGTGGGGTACACGGCGTTGGTGGCGAATTCGGCGCCGGCCAGGTTGACGCCGATCATCGGGAACGGCCCTTGATTGCTGGATTGAGCTCGGCCGCAGGACGCATGACACTCCCATCATCGACAGGGCGCTCACGGCTAGTCACCGCCGGCCGCCAGATCATCTGCAAACCTCGTCGGAGAGACCGCCTGTATGTGGCGGGTAAACCCCGACCCTGATTATCATCCGGAGCAGGCGCGATCAGTCCGGACAATTACCCGGGGACTTGGCGGCGCCGGGGCAGTCCCGTCACGACGGCAGGGCCGGGTGATTGCACTTGGCGGCCATGGCTCTACTGACGCCGGTTCCCATGACGCTTTCCACATCCGCGCCCGCCACCCCGCCCTATGCGGGGCGAAGCTTCGCTGCTTTCCTGTTCGACATGGACGGCACGCTGATCACCAGCATCGAGTCCGCCAATCGCGCCTGGACCCGCTGGTCGCAGATGCATGGGTTCGACCCGGCCTATGTCATCTCCATCATGCATGGCGTGCGCACGGTGGAAACGATGAAGCGGCTGGGCGTCGACGATCCGGAAAAGGAAGCCGCCTGGATCACAAGCACGGAGATCGACGACACGGAAGGCGTCAGCGCCATTGCGGGCGCAAAGGCGTTCCTGGCCGGCCTGCCGGCAGATCGCTGGGCCATCGTGACATCCGCATCGCGCCCGCTGGCCGAAGCGCGGCTTGCCCGGGCCGGCATCGCGCTGCCGCGGATATTGGTCACGTCGGAGGACGTGGAGCGCGGCAAGCCCGATCCCGCCTGCTTCCTGCTCGGCGCGAAGAAGCTGGGCGTCGATCCGACGGAGTGCCTGGTGTTCGAGGACACTGTCGCCGGGCTGACGGCAGCAGATGCCGCCGGGGCCGCCGGCCTGGCGATCACGGTCACCCACAGCCATCCGATCGGCACCGGTCATCCGGCGATCGTCGACTATCGCGGGCTGGCGATTTCGGCCGACGCCGCCGGGCTCACCATTACCGGCTCAGCTCCGACCGACGGTTAGCCCCGTCGTTCGCGCCGACTCAGGCTGCGGACCGAGACCGGACGTCCCGGATCATGAGCCAGCCCGTCAGCATCAGGGCGACGCCCGAGGCGAGGAAGACATAGTCCCAGACCGACTGGCCCAGCCGTTCATAGACGTGGTGGATGTTCAGGACATGATGGTCGATCAGACCCTCGACCAGGTTGAACAGACCAAAGCCGAACAGGATCGATCCGAACAGCGCCGTGCCGGACAGCAACACGTCCGGCCGCTTGATCGCCTTCCATAGCAGGGTGATGCCGATGGCGGTCGCCATCCAGACCGCGGCGTGGAAGATCCCGTCCCACACCATGTTGACCTTGGCGCCCACCAGCGTGTCGGTCGCGATGCGGGCTGACAGCATGTTGTGGATCTGGAGGATCTGGTGAAAAACGATCCCGTCCACGAACCCACCCATGCCGATCCCAATCGCCATGCCCGCGGTGGTGAGTGGCCCGGTGGTCTTTGCTGGTTGTGACATGAGTCTCGCCTCACAGTAGATATTTGCGGGCCGCGAGAACGGCGGCGACCAGCACGGGCACGGGTAGGGCCAGCGCCGCGACGTTGCCCAGGAAGTCGGCCCCGAAGATCGCGGCCCGAACCTCTTCCGCGGTCCGGCTGTGGCAAAGCGTGCACGCCCAGGCCGGCGCTGCCGGAAAGACCAGCGCAAGGGGGATCAGGGGAGCGGCGATCTTCATGATGTCCGTACCCACACGTCCGCCGGCCGGTTCCGTTCGTCGGGGCAAGCCGGCCGGGATGACGGCGCGGCATCTGTGTCGTTCGATATCCAACACTTTCCTACAGGAGCCCAGATTGGCTACCGGGCGGTCCATGGTGGCGATGCGGCACGTTCGGTGGTGGTGGGCAGCTTTGGTCTGCTTGATGCTCGGTTGGTCGACGATGGCCGCGGCGCAGGCAACGCCCGTCGCCACGCTGTCGCGCCAACTGGGGCAGGCCGAGGCTGACCTGACGACCGTGGATCGCGCGCTGGACGCGCGCGTCGATGCGGAGGAGCGCCAGTTGCTCAGGAGCCGGGCCCTGGCGGCGAAGGCGACGGCCGATGACGTGACCCGCCAGCTTCAGGAGCAACTGACGCTGGTGGACGCGCGCGCCGGCCAGCTTGGCGCCGCAGCCGACGCCGAAGCGGCCGACATCCGCAACCAGCGCACAAGCCTGGCCCGCCAGCACAGCGCACTCGATTCGGCCGTGAAGAGGGGCCGCCTGCTGGGGATCACCGCTGCCCAGCTGGTTGACGAGATCGAGCAAAGTCAGGTGGAGCAGTTCGGGCAGAGGCTGTCGACCCGCGTGCCGTCGCCGCTGTCGCCGGCATTCTGGCGGGCGGTGCTGGTGTCCGTGCCCCGCGATACCCGCCACATCGCCCAATTCGCGTCCACGGGATCCCGGCAGGTCGCGGCGCAATGGCGGGGCGGGGTTCCCTGGCAGGCGCTGGTGGGACTGCTGCTTGCGCTGATGTTCCTGTTCCCCGGCCGGTCGGCCGCCCAGCGCTTTGGGCAGCGCTGGCTGGTGGAAGGCGCGCCGGGCCATCGCGTCCGGCGGTCGGGTTATTCGCTGTGGCGGATCATCACGGGCACGCTGTCCCCGCTTCTGGCCGGCCTGGTTTTTGCGCAGGGACTGCGCTGGTCGGGCTTGCTCGCGCCGAGCTGGAGCGGGCTGCTCGATGGGCTGGTGATCGCCATTACGTTCAGCGGCATGATCGCGGCGATCGGGGGCGCGCTGCTGATGCGGCGGCAGCCGTCCTGGCGTGTCGCGCCGATCGCCGACCCGACGGCGGAGCGGCTTCGCCCCTTTTCGCTGCTGCTCGCCGGGCTCGCCTTCGCGACGATCATGATCGATGCGTTCAACCGCGCGGTTGGGGCCAGTGGCGCGGCGCGGATTGCGACGCAGGCCGCCGAGGCGATGCTCCACGCGCTGTTGATCGGCGCTACCCTGTTTGCCCTGGGCCGCATCCGTGCGGCGCAAGGGGAGGGCGTGGACGGCGAAACCCGACGGGCCGGGCTGGGCGCGCTGGCGCTGCTCGCCTGGCTGGTCGTGGCGATCGCGGTGCTGTCAGTGCTGGTCGGATTTGTAGGGTTCGGCCTGTTCCTGGTTCAACTGCTCACCTGGGCCGTGGTGCTCGGGTCGGGCGCGTACCTTGCGATGGCGGCGGTGGATGACCTCGCCACGACCCTGTTCACGCGTGACAGCGCGGTTGGCCGCGCCCTGACCGGTGGGCTGGGCCTGCGGGGCAGCACCGTGGACCAGTTCGGCGTGCTGTTGTCCGCGGTGCTGCGGGTCCTGATCGGGACGGCGGCGCTGGGCATGGTGTTGTCGCCCTTTGGCGCGGGCAATGGCGTGGGTACGGTGTTCGGCCGGCTGGGCGTGCTGGCCCAGGGCGTCGACGTCGGTGGCGTGACCATCTCTCCCGCCGCTATCGTGCGGGGGATGATCGTGCTGGGCCTGGGCCTTGCACTGGTGCGCGGCTTCATGGGCTGGCTGGAGCGGCGATTCCTGCCCGCGACCGATCTCGACGGGTCGGGCCGTAACTCCGTCGGCCTGATCGCCCGCTATGTCGGGATCGCGCTGGCCGTGATCTGGGCGCTGGCGTCGCTGGGGATCGGCGTCGAGCGGATCGCGCTGCTGCTGTCGGCCCTGTCGGTTGGCATCGGTTTCGGCTTGCAGGCGATCACACAAAACTTCGTATCGGGCCTGATCCTGCTCGCCGAGCGGCCGGTGAAGATCGGCGACTGGGTCCGCGTCGGCACGGACGAGGGCGACATCAAACGGATCAGCGTGCGGTCGACCGAGATCGAGCTGGCCGATCATTCAACGCTGATCGTCCCCAATTCTGAATTGATTACCAAGACGGTGCTCAACAAGACGCTGGCGAACCCGCTGGGGCGCATCCAGATCGAGTTTTCCACCCTGATCGGGGTGGACGTGGACCGGGTGCTCGCCATCGTGGCGGAGTGCTTCGCGGCAGAGCCGGCTATCCTGGATCAGCCCGCGCCCGCGGTGTTCATCGACGGGCTGGCGAACGGACGCGTGTTGTTCAACTGCTTTGGCCACGTGGAGACGCCCCGCGCCGCCTATGGCGCGCGCAGCAACGTGCTGGCCGACCTGTTGCGCCGGTTTCGGGCGGAGAAGGTGGACGTCGGCACCGTCCCGCAGCGGATCGAGTTCGGGGCGCCGGAGGCCGCGCCAGCCCCTGCCGGGCAGGGCTGACGAGCGGCTGAACGGCGCGTCAGTTGCGCGCAGGTTGATCGCGCCAGATCCAGCGCAGGACATCGGGCAGGATCGCGCCGCCATCGGCGTCCGAATGGGTGCCTTCAGTCCAGGCATGTTTCACGTCATAGCGCGGACCGGCGACCTTTTCCGCGTCGGCATGGCTGTTGGCCCATTCCAGGCTTTTCAGCATCTGCTGGTTGGCCAGGAACCAGTTGCCATGTTCGTTGTCGAGATCATGGGTTCCGTCCTGAAGGAAGACGCGGATGGGGCGGATCGGGCTTTTGCGGATCAGGCCGGGATAGGTGTCCCCGCCATAGGCGACCGGCGCGCCGTCCGGCCCGAGCTTCAGGCCGATCGAGGTATAGCTGCCGATAAAGCTGATGACGTTCCCGAACGCGTCCGGGTGCCGCCACGCCACCGTCCACGAAGCAATCGCGCCACTGGATGTGCCCCCGATCGCCCGCCGCCTGGGATCCGCCGCGAACCGCCACCGTTGCGCTACCGCGGGCAGCAATTCGTCCAGCGTCATGCGGGCATAGTCGTCCGACAGCGCGTCATACTCCTGCGGACGGTGATTGGGATTCTCCATCCCGAGGTCGTCCGGGTAGCGGGCGGACAGGTTGCCCGGCGTCACAAACACGCCGAGCGTGGCCGGAATGGCGCCCTGCGCGATCAGGCTGTCGAGCACCGCCGGCACCTTCAGCGATCCTTGTGCAGCAACGGCGCGTTGCCCGTCCTGGAACAACAGCAGGTTTGGCGGCCGCTTCGGATCATAGTTCCGGGGCACGTACACCCAGTATCGCCGCACCGTGCCGGGATAGAAGCGGGAATGAAGTTCAAACGGGCCCTCAAGCCGCCCCTGTAACGCGGGGGCCGGCGCGGGCGGCGCGACCTGCAACATCGGCTTGGTCGCCGCCATGCCCGACGATCCCACCAGCAACGCCGCCGCCCAGCCCAACGCCCGCATGTCCGCTCTCCCTTGTCAGCGACGACCTACCACAACAATCCCGGCGGCACACTGCTGACCGCGACAAAGTCGTCGTCAAACATGTACCGGCGATAACAGGTCGGTTCAGGCTGCGTGATAACAGCACCGCCTAAATAAGCGTCATGCCCGCTTCCCGGGTGAAAGGAGTCGACATGAAGATCGCTCGCTTGTTTGCTGCCGCTGGCCTGGTCGTTGCCAGCCTGGGTGTTACCGCGACTGCCGATGCCCAGCGTTATGGGCGCGACAATTACAGCAACCATGACCGTGATTATCGCGACAATGGGCGTGGTTACGACCGGAACCATCGCGGAGACGATCGCCGCTATGGCCATGATCGTGGCCGGCACGTGGGATGGGACCGGGGTCGTGGCCGTGGCCACCAGCGTTGCTGGGTCGAATACCGGCATCACGACCGCGTGACGGTCTGCCGCTAAACCAAGGGCAGGGCAGGGTGCGAACCCTGCCCTTTCTGTGTGGCGCGTCAGTTGGTGGGACTATCCGCAGTGAACGGCGAACAGCATGGCTTCATCACCGGCTGGAACTCCATCAGCTCGACCCGGGTGCCGTCCGGATCATAGAAGTTCGCCTGCCACTTGCCATCGAGGCCCATCTGCGGGCCGTCATGGCGCGGGCTCAGCCGATCCTCCCGGTAGAGCGTGGTGACCGCCGCCTGCATGTTGGGAACGCCCAGCGACAGGTGATTGAGCACGCCAAGCTGATTGGCATCGACCTTTTCGAGCGGAACGTCGGAGCCTGGCCCGACCATCATATATTCCAGCCAGTCGCGCCCGTCCGGCGCTTGCTGTGAGATCCAGTCGACCTTGTCGGGCTGAAACGCGCCGTACCAATAGGGGCGAAAGCCGAGCAGGCGCCGATAGAAGCTGTCCTGCTTCGCCCGGTCATGCACGGCGTATCCGACATGAATGATGCGCCCGCTGATCGCGCCGGGCACCGCGGCCGTGTCCTTTGTCGCGGCTTGCACGAATTGCACGGCGTTGCCCTCTGGATCGCGAAGGGCGAACCATTGCTCGCCGTCCGCGCCGCGCTGAACGGGGCCAAGCCCGGCCATGCCCCCCTTTGCCAGCCATGCGCGCAGGCCCGGGGCATCCGCCGTCAGATAGGCGACGTGCGCCATCATGCTGGGTCCTTGGCCCGCGGGGGCGGGCAGGACCTCCACGAACTGTTGCGCGCTGAAATAATAGCGGGCGCCGGCCGCGTTCTCCGGATCAACACCCTTTTTCGCGCCAAGCACGTGCGTGTAGAAATGATCCGTCTTTGCAAGGTCGCGCGCATACACGGCGAGGTGCGAAATGCCCGTGATCGCGGGGCGCGCAGCCGGAACCGCGGGTGGCGCCTTCGCGCCCACCAGAGCAAAGGCAGTGGCAGCAAGGGCGATCTTCCAGCGCGACATCGGCTTCTCCTTCAGAACGCCGCTATCCCTGCGGCTCAAGGCGCAGCGTAGACAGCGCGCCCGACCCTGTCACCCGCCGCGTGGCGAGATCAACTGACAAGCGCCTGTTGCAACGTTAGAAGCAGGCGCACGGCCGACACGCTGGCCCATGAAGGAAATGCCAATGAGCCTGTCCCGTCGTGACCTGATCGAACTAGGCCTGGCGGGAACGTCCGCGGCCCTGATCACCAACGTGGCGTCGGCCCAGCCCGCGGTTCAGCAGCCCGCGGCCAAGCTGCCCGAAGGCGAGCGCATCGGCGTCGCCGTCGTGGGCCTGGGCAAGTTGTCGCTGGAACAGATCATCCCGGCGCTGCGCAAGACGACGGGCGTGAAGCTTGCCGCGCTGGTCAGCGGCCATCCGGACAAGGCGCGCCGTGTCGCTGCCGAGAACAACCTGCCCGCCGACGCGATCTATTCCTATGAGGATTTCGACCGCATCGCGCGCGATCCGCGGGTCGGCATCGTGTACATCGTGCTGCCCAATTTCCTGCACAAGGAATACACGATCCGTGCCTTCAAGACGGGCAAGCACGTGCTGTGCGAAAAGCCGATGGCGACCACGGTGGCCGACGCGGAGGCGATGATCGCGGCGGGCAAGGCGGCGAACCGGCAGCTCATGATCGCCTATCGCTGCCATTACGAGCCCAAGAACCTGGAAGCGATGCGCCGCATCCGCTCTGGCCGTTATGGCAAGCCCCGGCTGGTCGTGACGGACATGCTGCGAGGGTCGGACCTGAACGACCCGTCGGATGCCTGGCGGCTGGACATGGTGAAGTCGGGCGGCGGGGCGCTCGCGGACAT
The DNA here is from genome assembly GCF_014199305.1 of Sphingomonas aerophila. Lineage (GTDB taxonomy): Bacteria > Pseudomonadota > Alphaproteobacteria > Sphingomonadales > Sphingomonadaceae > Sphingomonas > Sphingomonas aerophila. Next base: position 295,654 of record NZ_JACIJK010000005.1, on the reverse strand, counting down.
GGGTATCTATGGCATCAACGGCGCACGATACCTGCTGAACGAAGAGCCGGTCGAGGTGCGGGCATGGGAGCACACCGATCGCAGCGATCCGCGCTTCAAGACGGTGCCCGACCTGGTCGCCTGGCAATTCCGCTTTCCGTCGGGCGCGATCGCGAATGGCTCGACCAGCTTCTCTGTCGGCGGCACGATGCGGTGGGACGTTTTCTGCGACAAGGCGCGGCTGCGCGGCGATCCTGGGGCTTATTACAACGGCAACCACCTGGAGATCTTCAGCAGCCCAGACGAGGGGGAGGTAAAGATCGCCGAGGTGGACCAGTTCGCGCGCGAGATGGACTGGATGGGCGATGTGGTGCGCGGGCGCGTGCCATTGGTTTCGCCGGGTGAAGAAGGGCTTCAGGACATGCGTCTGATGGCCGCGATCCTGCAATCAACAAGGGAAGGCGGGCGCACGGTTACCGTGGACTGGCAGTACAAGCGTGCTCACGACCCCGCCGTGGCCGTGCCGGTCGCGTGACGCGCACCTTCTTTTCTGGTGCGCGGCGACAGGCGGCCACGCCCTGTTAACCGGGCCGACCTAGGGCGGTGCAACCCTACCGATTGTGCACCCGCCTATGTCCGACGAAACTCCTCCCGACGCAGAGCCCACCCGTGAGCGCGCCGAGCGCGTCCCGCGGGCAAGCGTGCTGCTGAAGGCGACCGTGGAGCAGTTCGGCGCAGCGGCGGTGACCACGCATCGCGTCCGCGACCTGTCGACCGGCGGCATGCGGATCGACCAGGCTCACCTGCTTCGCCACGGCGCAACCATCCTGGTGACCGTGGGGGCACTGGAGGCGGTCGGCGCCACCGTGGTGTGGCTGGCCGATGGCTGGGCCGGCCTGAAGTTCGCGACCTCCATCGATCCCGATGCTGCCCGCGCGCGCGCCGTTATCACGCCAAAGGCCGACCAGAAGCAGCGGACCCTGCGCCCGTCCGCCGCGGCGCCGCTGAAGGCGGGCTGGGCCGGGGACATGCGCAACCCCTACCGGCGCTGACCCCATGTCGCCGTTCCGCCCGATATCCCACCTCGTGTGACGAAGCGTTACCGTGTCGCATCTTGCCTGACCCGGTAGTGGCAGGCGCGGCGGAGGTGGTATATCGCGGCGCTGCGATATTCGACGGCCAGTAAAGGCCGACCAGTTCCGGAAGAGGATGCTTGATGATCCGTAAGCGACGCATCGGTTTGATGACGGCAGGCGCCGTGCTGCTAGGCCTGCCCCATGGCGGCACCGCACAGGTGTATCGTGACCCGGCCGCGAAGCCCGACGTGCGCGCCGCCGATCTGGTGCGCCGCATGACGCTGGACGAAAAGGCAGCGCAGATGCAAAACGCCGCGCCGGCGATCCCGCGCCTGGCGATCCCGCCCTATGACTACTGGAACGAGGCCCTGCACGGCGTCGCCCGCGCAGGCGAGGCGACCATCTTTCCGCAGGCGATCGGCATGGCCGCCACCTGGGACCGCGACCTCCTGTTCGCCGAAGGGCAGACCGTCGCGACGGAAGGGCGCGCCAAGTACAACCAGGCGCAGGCCGAGAAGAACTATGCCCGATATTACGGGCTCACCTTCTGGAGCCCGAACATCAACATCTTCCGCGACCCGCGCTGGGGACGGGGGCAGGAAACGCTGGGCGAGGACCCGTATCTGACGGGGACGCTGGGCACGCAGTTCGTGCTCGGCGTGCAGGGCGACGACCCGCGCTATTACAAGGCGGTCGCAACGCCCAAGCACTTCGCGGTGCATAGCGGGCCCGAGCGGTTGCGCCACGGCTTCAACGTCGATCCGACGCCGCGCGACCTGGCGGAAACCTATCTGCCGGCGTTTCGTCGCACGGTGATCGACGGGCGCGCGGAGTCGGTGATGTGCGCCTATAATGCCGTCGACACCAAGGCGGCCTGCGCCAACTCGGACCTGTTGCAAAAGACGCTGCGCGGGGATTGGGGTTTCAAGGGCTTCGTCACATCCGATTGCGGCGCGATCGACGACATCACGACCGGCCACAAGAACACGCCCACCAACCCGCAAGGCGCGGCGCTGGCGGTGAAGGCGGGGACCGACACCGGGTGCGACTTCAAGGACGAAATGCTCGACCTGCCCAAGGCGGTGAAGGCCGGATACCTGCGCGAAGCCGACATGGACCAGGCGCTGGTGCGCTTGTTCACCGCCCGCATGCGGCTCGGCATGTTCGATCCCGCGGCCCAGGTGCCCTTTTCCAGCATCGGCATCGACCAGAACCATTCGGCCGAACACCGCGCGCTGGCCCTGCGCGCGGCGCGTGAGTCGATCGTGCTGCTGAAGAATGACGGCGCCCTGCCGCTTGTGAAGCAGGCGCAGAAGATCGCGGTGGTGGGGCCGACCGCGACTTCGCTGATCGGGCTGGAAGGCAATTACAACGGCACGCCGATCGGCCATGTGCTGCCGCTCGACGGGATGGAGCAGGTGTTCGGCGCCAACCGCGTCAGCTACGCCCAGGGTGCTCAGCTGACGGCGGAACTGCCGGTCGCGGTGCCGCGGACCGCCTTCCCGGGCGGGCTCACCGTTCAGTATTTCAACAACACCACCCTGACCGGCGCGCCGGCAACAACGGCCCGGGCCAAGGAGATCGACGTCAACTGGGCGCAGATCGCGCCGGCACCCGGTGTCGGTCGCGGCGGGTTCGGCGTGCGCTGGACGGGCCAGCTGGCCGTGCCCGCGCCCGGCGACTACCAGTTCGAGCTGGAAACCCGGCGCGGGTGCGACATCGGCAATGGCGGCGGCAGCTACCTGATCCGGATCGAGGGCGCGCCCGAACAGCGCGTCGCCATCAACTGCAAGAGCGGCGAGAAGCCGGCGCCGTTGCAGGTCCGCTTCACCGACACCCGCCCGCGTGCGTTCACCCTGGAACTCGCCAACAACGCGAGTGGCGCGGGCGACGTGACCTTCTCCTGGCGCCCGCCGGCCGACGCCCTGCGCGCAGAAGCGGTGCGCCAGGCCCGCGGCGCAGACGTGGTGGTCGCGTTTGTCGGGCTCAACGCCTGGCTGGAAGGTGAAGAAATGCCGCTTCAGATCCCCGGCTTCGACGGCGGTGACCGGACCAGCATCGCGCTGCCCGCGTCACAGCTGAAGCTGCTGGACGACCTGGCGGCGACGGGCAAGCCGCTGGTGATCGTGCTGCAAAGCGGTTCGGCCGTGGCGCTGGGCCAGGCCGGCCGCTCCGCGCGCGCGGTGCTGGAGGCATGGTACCCCGGTGAAGCGGGCGGCCAGGCGATCGCGGAAGTGCTGGCGGGCAAGGTCAACCCGAGTGGCCGCCTGCCGGTGACCTTTTACGCCTCCACCGACCAGCTGCCGGCGTTCACCGATTATTCGATGAACAACCGCACCTATCGCTACTTCACCGGCAAGGCGGAATATCCGTTCGGTCATGGGCTGAGCTACACCAGCTTCGCTTATGGCGCGGTGCAGCCGGCGACGCCCAGCGTGGCGGCGGGCCAGGGCACCAGTGTCACGGCCACGGTGACGAACACCGGCCGTGTCGCCGGTGATGAGGTCGCACAGCTATATATCTCCGCATCGGGCCGGGACGGCGCGCCGATCCGTTCGCTGAAGGGGTATTCGCGCGTTCACCTGCAACCGGGCGAGGCAAAGACGGTGACGTTCAAGCTCGACCCGCGCGACCTGGCGCTGGCGGACGCGGACGGGGTCATGCGGGTCAAGGCCGGCAGCTATCGCCTGTGGGTCGGGGGTGGACAGCCCGGCACCACAGCTCCCGGACGCGAGGCGAAGCTGCAGGTTACCGGGCAGGCAGTGCTGCCCCGCTGACGGGAACGGGGCGGCCCGTGCTGGCGACAGCGAGCAAGGGCCGCCCATCCCATGTGAAGGGCGGCTGAGGACGGGCAGGCTGTGAGGCGTTAACCCGACACCGTCCTGAAACCTTTTCATCGGCCCGTTGTCATTCATCTGCAACGGAGCGGTCACGAAACTCTCGCGTGGCCGCCCTAGTCGGCCCCCGACACTGCCGCACGCATCGCGGCAGAATGATGGGGGCAATAATGGTTCGATCGTCGGTTTCGCTGTTCGCCTTGGCCATGTCGCTGGCTTTGCCCGCTGCCGCCGAGGCACAGGACATGGCCGCTGCCCAGGCGCAGGAAACGGGCGCAGCTGTTGTCGCGCAGGATGTGGAAGCGGCGGGCGGTGACGCCGATGCGGCCGCGCCGACGGTGGTCGTCACCGGCCGGGAAACCCGCACTTCCGTCGCGCTGCCGGGAGCCGAGATGCAGAAGATCCTGCCCGGCGTCAGCCCGCTGCGCGCGATCGAGACACTGCCCGGCGTGCTTTACATCACTGCCGATCCCTGGGGTTACAACGAACAGAACGCCCAGCTTTTCATCCACGGTTTCGCCGCTAACCAGCTTGGCTATACCATGGACGGCCTGCCGCTGGGCGACCAGAGCTATGGCAACTACAACGGCCTGTCCCCGCAGCGTGCGGTGATTTCCGAGAATGTGGCGCGCGTGGTGGTGTCGGCCGGCGCGGGCGACCTTGCGACCGCGTCGAACAGTAATCTGGGCGGCACGATCGAGACCTTCTCGTCCAATCCGCTCGACAGGCCGGGCATCCAGGCGTCGCAGACCTTTGGCAGCTACGACACCTCGCGCAGCTTCGTCCGGGTCGACACGGGCAGTTTCGGCGGCAACAATTCGGCCTACATCTCCGGCGCCCGCCAGCATGCGCGCGCCTGGGACTTCCGCGGCATCCAGGGCGGCTGGCAGGCCAATGCGAAGTTCGTGCATGACGACAGCATCGGCAAGCTGACCGTGTATTTCGACTATAACGACTTCGCCCAGCCGAACGAGGACGCCACCGTCTTCTTCAAGCCGTCCACCGGCGGCACGGCGACCCCGGTCCAACTCTACACGCCCTATACCAAGCCGTTCTTCTACCCGGACTTCGCGGGCTATCGGAACAACTACCTTTCCGCGCAGGGCAACTCGCCCGCCGCGGAGGGCAGCAACTATCGCAACTATTATTCGGACGCGCAGCGGACCGATTACCTCGCCTATGCTCGCTATGACGCGCACCTGGCGAGCTGGGCGAACCTGTCGACCACCGGCTACTACCACCATAATGACGGTGCGGGCGTTGTCGCGGGGCCGCTGGGTCAGTCGATCACCACCGCCCAGCCTTACCTCGACCCGGCCTATGCCAGCCTTCCCGCCAACTGCCGGTTCGGCGGGAACGCGAATGGTGTCAGGCCGGCCGCCTGCACGGCGCTGACGGCGGCACAGGCTGCGGCCTCAGGCGCGGCGCTGGTGGCGGCAACGGGCGGATCGGGGCTGATCACCCGCACCACCGAATACCGGATCGATCGCTGGGGCGTGATCTCCGCGCTCAACCTGGATCTCGGCGCGCACAAGGTGGAGCTGGGCGGCTGGTTCGAGCATAACAGCACGACCCAGTGGCGACGCTGGTACGGCGTGGACGTCACCAACCCGGCCTCCAGCACGCCCTATATCCGCCCGCTCGATGCCGCGCAGCCGCTCTTCACCCAATATCAGGGCGACGCGACGATCGAGCAATTGCAGCTGCACATCCAGGATAGCTGGCAGGCGACCGACAAGCTGGTCGTCCAGGCGGGTTTCAAGACAAGCGCGCAATGGGCGAATGGCCGTTATCCGGTTCAGCCGCGCGCGGGGTCGCTGTCGGGCCTGTCGGGCGGACTGCCGCAGGGGCGCATAGATACCAAGCGCTGGTTCCTGCCGGCTGCCGGTGCGACCTATGACTTCAACGGCCACGAGCAGCTTTACTTCAATGTCCAGAAAAACCTGCGCCAGTATCAGGCGTACCTGGCCGGCGGTGGCGGCCCATGGTTCACCGGCAGCCAGGCAGCCTTTGACGCGTTCCGCGACGATGGCAGGCCGGAAAGCAGCTGGACCTATGAAGCCGGCCTTCGCACCAACCGCACCTTTGACAACGGCTTTGGCCTCAGCGCGCAGGTCAATTATTACCATGTCGACTTCAGCGACCGCCTGCTCGCCATCTCGACCAACCCGGGCGGTATCGCCGGCAGCGGGATCACGGGCGGTACATCGATCCTGGTCAATGTTGGCGACGTGAAGACGAACGGGGTCGATGCGGCGTTCACCTTGCGGCTTGGCCGGGCGCTGACGCTGTACAATGCGGCGTCGTACAACCTGTCCAAATACCAGAGCGATTACACGTCCGCGGCATCGGGCATCGGCGCGGCGACCGACTCCTGTATCGGCGGCTACCTAGTCACCGGGGGTGTCGTGCCGACCTGTGGCAAGGAACTGCCCGGTGTGCCCAAATGGCTGAACAAGACGGTCGCGACCCTGTCGGTGGCGCCGTTCGAGGTGCAGGTGATCGGCGACTATGTCGGCCGCCGCTATGCGACGTTCAGCAACGACGCCACCGTGCCGTCCTTCTTCCAGGCGTCGCTGCGGGTCGCGGCGCGAATGCCCGACGACTTCATCGCACCCCTGCGCAAGGCGGAGATCGCGCTGAACGTCACCAACCTGACGGACAAGAAGGGCTGGTCCACCGTTTCGATCGGATCAGCCACCAACAGCTATTCGGCCTATCCCATCGCGCCGCGCCAGTGGTTCCTGACCCTGTCGGCGGCCTACTGAGATGAGGATGGTGGCGGCCGGTGGCCTTAACCGGCGAGAGGTCATCGCCGCCATCGGCGCGGCCGCGCTTGCCCCGCGCGCGCTGGCGGCGGAACGGCGGGTCGAGGTGTTCGGGCATCGGGGTGCGTCAGCACTTCGCCCCGAACACACGCTGGCGTCGTACGAGAAGGCGATTGCGGACGGGGCGGACTTCATCGAACCCGATCTGGTCATCAGCAAGGATGGCGTGTTGATCATCCGGCATGAGCCCAACATCGCCGAAACCACCGACGTCGCCCGGCATCCAGAGTTTGCTGGCCGCAGGACCGAAAAGGTGATCGATGGTGTCGGCCAGGTCGGCTGGTTCGTCGAGGATTTCACGCTGGCCGAGCTAAAGACCCTGCGGGCGATCGAACGGCTGCCGCAGCTTCGCCCGCAAAACGCGGCGATGGACGGGCGCTTTGGCCTGGTGACGTGGCAGGAGATGATCGACTTTGCCGCAGCCGCGTCGCGGGCGCGGGGTCGGCCGATCGGGCTGGTGCCCGAACTGAAGCACTCCACCTATTTCCGTGCCCTCGGACTGCCGCTGGAGGATCGCTTCCTTTCGACGCTGGACGATGGCTTCGTGCGGCGCTGCCCCTTGGTCATCCAGTCGTTCGAGGTCGGCAACCTCCGGCATCTGCGCCGCAAGCTTGGCCGGCGCGCGAACCTGCGGCTGATGCAGCTGATCGATCCGGGCCACCCGCCGGCCGATATCGTCAAGCAGGGCGGGAGCCTGACGTCAGCGTCGATGATGGAGGCAGCGGGCCTCAACGATATCGCCCGCTATGCCGACATTCTGGCGCCCGATACGCGCAGCATCATCCCGCTTGGACCCGACAAGAAGCTGCTGCCGCCGAGCCCGGTCACCGCGCTGGCGCACAAGGCCGGGCTGAGCGTGATGCCCTATACCTTCCGGCCCGAAAACTACTTCCTCGCCGCGGACTTCCAGAATGGCGACGGCCCGACTGCGCGAAACCCGGCGGGGTCGGTTGCGGAGATGCGCGCTTATCTGGCCGCGGGGATCGACGGATTCTTCACCGACGATCCGGGGCTGGGGCGGCAAGCGGCGGATCAGGCTAAGGCCGGGCCTGTCCGGCGGGCAAAGGCGGCGTAAGACGCGCGCAGGTCAGGAGCGCACGTAAAACAGGTGCGAGTCGACCCGGGCGACCTTGGTCAAGGTGTCGCGCCAATAGGGCACCATCCAGTCCGTGTGGTAATGCGTGGCCTTGCCCACCTCGGCAAAGACATAGCCGTCCAGCGCACGCCGGCCCGCCCGGCGCGCCGCCGCCCAGCCGCTGTGCACCGTGCGTCGCTGTATCGACCCGTCGCAGGTGAACGAGAACTGGCATCCGGTCGCGCGCGCATGGCCCTGGTACACGACACCGCAGACTGTCTTGGGGAAGCCCGGCGCGCGCACGCGGTTCAGGATGACCTGGATCACGGCCCGTTGCCCGCGGCGGTCGTCACCCGCCTCGTACAATGCCGCGGTGGCGAGGCACTCGGCCGCCTGCTCCCGTGATGCCGCGCCGCCGTGGAAGCGGAATGGGGCCGCCCGGCCACGCCGATCGCGCTGCACCGGTACGGCGGCGTTCGACACCCGCGCCTGGGCCATGGTCAACGGCACGGTTCGAGGAGGCTCGATCGCGCGCGGCCATGGGCCGAGAACCCCGATCGCGATGGCGATCCCGGCGACGACCAGCAGGAAGAACAGCCATTGATCGGCCGCGGCATCGCGAGCGCCGCGTGCGGACGAACGGGAGGAGCGCGGGGCCATGGTGCGGCGATCTAGCGGAGAGGACGCCCCCGGCCCACCCGTTCCGGCAAACGGGCAAAGCGGGGGGCGGCAAGGGCGACTCCGCTACCGCGCGGCTTTCGCGGTGCCGGGGCGGGCCGTCGCATACATCTGCCACGCGATGTCGCGCAGCAACGCCATCCGGTCGTCACCCCGCTGGAACAGGTCGAAATGCGTCTTGCCCGGGACGTAGGTGAAGGACGATCGCGCGCCCAAACCGTCCATCACCGATTGCAGCCGATGGGCGGCGGCATCGAGGTAGAATGTGTCGGCTGTTCCGACGATAACATGGACCTTGCCGTCCAGGTCGGATCGCAACTGCGGCCAGTCGCGCTGCACCCGGTACGCAATGTCGTAATTGTCGCGCCAGTACCGGACCACCTCAGGATCGACACGGCCGGTGGCGCGGTCGAACAGGGGCAGGGGGCGCCCGTCCGGCCCCTTGGGCGAGAACACCCATTCGAACGACGCGTTCTGCCCGCCATAAACGCCGAGCAGCTGCTCCACCCGCCCGACCTGCCGCTGGGTCGCGGTGACCTGGCCCTTGTCGCGCGACAGCGGCAGTTCCTTGCCATCCGGGCCGGTATAAGCGTTGGCGTTGGGAGCGTAGATGTCGACGTTGGTGAAGGCGTGAAAATCGCTCGGGTCGGGCGACGTCGACCAGGTGCCGCCAAAGACCGACGGGTAGCGCGTCTGGAGCCACAGGGTCGCCCAGCCGCCCGACGAATGGCCGGTCAGGAAACGCGACCCCGGCCGCGCGTCCATCGCATAGCGGCCCTCGATCCAGGGCAGGAACTCCGTCGTCAGCGCCTGTCCCCAGGGGCCGTTGTTGACCGAGTCCGCGAACTCATGCGTGCCGGTGGGAGAGCTTTCGTCCAGGAAGACCCAGATCATCGGCGGCGACTTGGCCGACGTCATCTCCACCGTCATGCGCGCGGCGGACCCTTGCGCGGACGCAAGATTGCTGCCGAACCCGCCTGTCGAGAACACGGTAGGATAGGTCGCGCCATCGCGGCCATAGCCGGGCGGCAGCGCAACCCAGCCACGGATATGAGTCGGCCGTCCCCAGAAGGCCGACAAGGCCGGGCTGGTGAAGTCGACCGCCTGCACCTTTGCCAGCGCGGCGCGCATCGCCCCGCGCTCCTTTTCGGGCACCCGGGCGAGGTTCTGCTCGATCGTGCGGGCCGGAACGGCGGTGGTCAGCACCAGCCGCGGTTGGGCGCCGGGCAGCGCCGCTTCCACGACGGGTGACAGCAGGTCGCCTTCACCGCGACCGCCATAAGCATAGTCGTGATTGCGATCGAGCACCGCCTGGAACCGATAGCGCCCGGCGGGCAATCTGGAGAAGGCGGACGGGAACACGTCCGTTGCCGTGTCCACCGTCGCGACCTCTCCCGGCGCGAGCGAGGCGACCTCACGCGCGGCAAGCACGGTGTCGCCGGGCGCATAAGCGTCGATGTCGACGCCGTCGGCATCAGCCTTGTCCTCCTTGCTGTCTGGCTTGGCGGCAGGGTCGATACGGCGAGCGAACACGAGCAGGCGCCCCGATTGCGCCTGAGTCAGCGACGGCGCGAGCGTAACCGTCACCGTGTCATTGGACTGGATCTGGGTTTGGGTCTGAATCTGGGTTTGGGGCTGAACCGGCACCTGCGCCGTCGCTGGTGCCATGCCCGCCAGCAGCGCGGCAGCCGTCATCAGTCCAATCTGCCCCATGTTCCTGCCCCCAGATCAGCCGCCCATTTGCCCCAGTGCTAACGTGACGGCCCGCCCGCTGGCAAGCGCGTGCCCGTGGCGGAGGATTGGTGATGGAGCCTTGTCGAGTACGGTTGTCGTGACGACCCAAGCTGCACAAGCGGTTGGAGCCGGCGCGAAGGGCTGACGGATAAAAATCATGGCATGGCGCACGTCAGCCCGCTCTTGCTTGCCGGCCCGGCCATGGGGCTCGCATGGTCGAGGAGGTCGCAGGGGCGGAGCCGGGCAGCAAGGTTGTCCGTGCGCGCGTCCGGTTACGGCACCGGTCGCGAAACGCGGCGAGCGTCAGCGGGCTGGGGCTCCTCAACCTGGTCCAACGCCCGCAACAGGTCGTCGAACGGGTTGTCCTGGCTGACGCGGAACAGCCGCTGGAAGCCACTTCCCAGCGTGTCCAGGTCACGCTGGGTGAGCAGTCCGACGGCAACGATTTTTTCTCTTGGCACTGCACATCCTTTCCGGCGGTACCAACCGAGGCCAACCCATTTTGTGCCAAATGTTACGCCTGCGTTAGCCTTCATGGACGTGGCGGCGCAAATGGGGCATAGGGAACAAGGCCGCTTGCGCGACGGATCACCCGAATCTGTCCCGGCCTTGCCCCGACCTGCAACGGAAGGGCATGTCAGATTGTTCTTGTGGTTCGCAGGTCCAAGCGGCAGCGAACAAGCAGTTCAGATTACCAAGGATCATACGTGGCGTTCAAAGTACCTTCCTTTCAAGATCGTATCGCGCTGGCCCAGGAGGCCAAGCAAAAGGCGCTGGAGAAGCTGAAGGCCAAGCCTCCGGTTGATGAAGCGGTGCTGGCGGAGCGTCGCCAGGCCTGGGAAGCGGAACAAGCGGCCCTGGCAGAGGCTCGTGCGGCCAAGGCGGCGGCTCTTGCCGAGGCAAAGGCCGAAAAGGCAGCGGCGATCGCTGCCGCCCGTGCAGAAGCCGAAGCGGCTGCTGCCAAGAAGGCTGCTCGTCTGAAGCCCGCCACGGCTGAAGAAATGAAAGCGGCCCGCGATGCCCGCTATGCCGCCCGCAAGGCGCGCAAGTAGTTCTGACCCGGCGCGGCGCCTGATGGCGCAGTCGGCTGGACAGAAACGCCGGGCCGTCGCCCGGCCCTGCCGCTGACGCGCCTCTTTCCATCAAAGCGAAGCATGGTCCCGGCCGGCCGTGCTTCGCGCCCATGTAAGAGCGCCGACGGCGTCAGCGGGCGCGGATAGGAGCCTCGGCCGCAAGCTGGTCATGCGCGACCTGCTGCAACGCGGCGGCCTGGTCGGCGGAAATGCCCAACTCGTCCGCCGCACGCTCGCTGCGCCCTAACACCAGCGGGTCGATCCCCGTGACGCGGCCAAACACCACCAGCGCTTCGAGATAATAGCCATAGGCGCTGGCATGGTATTGGTCGTGCGCCCACAAATCGACCTGCCCGAAGGCCTTCCCGTCGTAAGGGTTCGGGTCTGCGAGGCCGGCAGCAAAGGCGCGGTTCCAGGCCTGCCCGACCGGCAGCACCCCGGCGATGCCGGATGTGGTCGCAACGGCCCGGTCGGCGGCCGCGCGCAGGTCGACGGCCATGCGCGTGACGGGCTGGCCAAACCATCGCCCGCCCGGCTTGTAGGTCTGATCCGCGCGGGTCCAGGTCGCCATCAACCAGGTCTGCACCGCAGGATTGCGCGCTCGCACCAGCGCGGCAAGCCGCCCGGCATCACGCAGATAGTTGGTCGGATCGCCTGCGCGATCGGGATCGAGCGTGCTGTATTCCTGCAGCACCACCACATCCCACGCGCGGTCGATCAGCCGGCGGCGCTGGTCATAATGGAAGCCAAGGGTCTTGCCGCCCTGTGTTTCCAGGCTGACGGCATAGTTCAGCCCGGCCTGAAGCGTGAACTGTTTGAACAGGGCCGGGACCCCGCCATAGCCGGCGCCATTGAGGTCGGTGACGGTCGCCGCGTGCCAGTTGCGCACGGGGGAGGAGGCACCCTGCGTGAAGCTGTTGCCGACGAACAGGATGGAACGCGGCGCTCCGGTTGAAGCGGGCGGGGCGGCGACGGCGCGCTGCTGGGCGGGTGCTGTGGTGGCGATCAGCGCGGCCATCCCGGCCAGAATACGTCCGATCATGCTCTTTCCCAAACACCCTTCGCCTGCCAGCGCGTGTAGGGGCGGCGCAAGGGCGCGTACAGCGCCACCTTTGCTCCCCCAATCAGGCGGGCACAGCCTCCATGCCGTTGTCGACCAACATCGTCAGGCCCCAGATGGCAAGGCCGCCCAGCGCCAGGGCACAGCCGACCCAGCCGGTCGAGGCCCAGCCATAGCCGCCCGCAACGGCCAGCCCGCCGAGCCACGGCCCCAGCGCATTGGCCGTGTTAAACGCCGAATGGTTCAGCGACGCGGCCAGCCCCTGCGCCCGCCCGGCGACGTCCATCAGCCGGGTTTGCAACACCGTGCCGAGCGCCCCGCCAATCCCGATGGCCAGCACCGCGACGCAGATCGCCCACAGCGACGTGGTCGCGACGGTGTACAACGCCAGCGACGCCGCGCTCCACAACAGCAGCCCGCCCGCGGTCGGCATCAGCGCGCGATCGGCGAAACGCGGCACGATCAGGTTGCCGAGCGTCAGTCCTATGCCAAAGATCGCCAGCACGAACGGCACCGCCGCGGGTCCCACTCGCGTCACTTCCAGCAAGGTGGAGGCGAGATAGGTGTACACCGCGAACAGGCCGCCAAAGCCGATGGCGCCGATCGCCAGCGTCAGCCAGACCTGCCCGTTCTTCAGCGCGCCCAGTTCCTGAAGCGGGCTGGCGCCAGGCTCCGGCCGGTCATGAGGCGCCACGAACCACAGCGCGGCGGCGGTTGCTGTCGCCAGCAGCGCCACCACCGCAAAGCCCCATCGCCAGCCCAGCGCCTGGCCCAGCGCGTTGGCGAGCGGCACGCCGACAATGGTGGCGACGGTCAGTCCCAGCATTACCCGGCCCACCGCGCGGGTGCGCTGCTCGGCGGGCACCAGCGATGCCGCGACCAGCGCCGAGATGCCGAAATAGGCGCCATGCGGCAGCCCGCTCGCGAACCGGGCGACCAACATCCAGCCATAGGTGGGGGCGAGTGAACTGGCGGCGTTGCCCAGCGCAAAGGTGATCATCAGCCCCAGCAACAATGTTCGCCGGGCGACCCGCGCCGACAGGACGGCGATCAACGGCGCCCCGACGACAACCCCGGAAGCATAGGCGCTGATAACATGGCCGGCCGTGGGTTCGTCGATACCAAGGCCCTGCGCCAGAAAGGGCAGCAGGCTCATGGTCGCGAATTCGGTCGTTCCGATGGCGAACCCGCCGAGCGCGAGGGCGAGGTGGACGATGCCGGCGGGAAAGGTTCGTTGCTGCGTCAAAAAGTCCTGCACTTTGCTGGAGCTACCGATAATCGCACGGGGTCGGGCCCTATGGGGGAAGACGCCTCGAAACTCCCCCATGTTTTTACTTCGGGGCACGATAGGACGCGGCGGCACCGGCCAGCCGCCTGCGCCCGGTCAGCCAGAATTGCGCAGGGCGGTGGCGATCGCGTTGATCGACAACAGGATACCTTCCGCCACGCGGGGATCGTCCTCACCCGCGCGATGCCGCTTCAGCAGCTCTATCTGGAGCAGGTTCAGCGGCTCCAGATAGGGCAGGCGCAGGCGGATCGAGTTGTCGAGCGCCGGATGGTGTTCCAGCAGCCGTGATTGCCCGGTGATGGCGAGCAGCCCGTCATGGGCCTGCTGCCACCCGTCGCGGATGGTGCCAAAGATCGGGCGCAGCGCGCTGTCCTCGACCAGCTCGGCATAGCGGCCCGCGATGCTCATGTTCGACTTGGCGAGCACCATCTCCATGTTGGCGAGGGTTGCGGCGAACAACGGCCAGCCCTGCGCCATCTCGGACAGCAGGCCGCGATCGGCCGCCGCAATGGCCTGACCGACACCATACCAGCCCGGCAGCATGATCCGCGCCTGTGCCCAGCTGAACACCCAGGGGATAGCGCGCAGGTCCTCGATCGCGTCCGACTTGGTCCGGCTGGCGGGACGGCTGCCGATCTTCAGCCCCGCAATCTCCCCAATGGGCGTGATCTGCCGGAAAAAGGTGCGAAAGCCGGGCGTCTGGTAGACCAGGTCACGATAGGCCCCGAACGCTGCCGCGGACATGGCATCCATCGCCGCGGTGAAGCTTTCGTTCTCGGCGTTGGACAGCGCCTCTGGCTCCAGGCTCGCGAGCAGGGTCGCCGACGCCATCGCTTCCAGGTTGGTGATCGCGCTGTCGCGGGTGCCGTATTTGCCGGCGATCACTTCGCCCTGTTCGGTGATGCGGATGCGGCCCTGGACGGTGCCGGGCGGCTGCGCACGGATCGCGGCAAAGGAAGAGCCGCCACCGCGCCCCACCGCGCCGCCCCGGCCATGGAACAGCTGCATGGTCACGCCAGCTTCCTCGAACACCGGCCGCAGGGCGGTGGATGCGCGCGACAGCGACCAGGTGGACGTCAGGTAGCCGCCATCCTTGTTGCTGTCCGAATAGCCGATCATCACCTCCTGATGGCCGCGCGCGCGGGCGAGGGCGGCGGCTTCGGGCAGGGCGAACCAGGCGGTCATGATCGCGGGCGCCGCCTCCAGGTCGCCGATGGTTTCGAACAGCGGCACGGCCTGGATCGTCGCGGACGGCGGGTCGCCTGCGCGATACAACCCGACCTCCTTCAGCAGCAGATTGACTTCCAGCAGGTCGGACACGGACTTCGCCATCGACACGATCGAACGCTGGATGCAATCGGGACCAAGCCGCGCCTGCGCCTCGGCGGCAGCGGCGAAAATCGCGAGTTCGCCTGCCGTCTCCTCGCTGTAGGAGGCGAAGCGGCTGGATAGCGGGCGGGCGTTGGCGAGTTCGCGCCGCAGCAGCGCAACCCGTGCGTCCTCGTCCAGCGCGGCATAGTCGTCCTCAACGCCAGCAACGCGGAACAGCTCGGCCACCGTCCGCTCGTGAACCGCGCTGTTCTGGCGCAGGTCGAGCGTGGCGAGGTGGAAGCCGAACGTGTCCACCGCGCGGATCAGCCGGCCGAGCGCCCCGCTGCCCGCCAGCGCCCCGTCTCCGCCACCCGCCAGGGCGCGGGCGATCGCAACCAGGTCACCGCGCAGGGCGGCCGGATCGGCATAAGGCTCACCTGTCAGTGCGCCGGGCCGGGGCGCCGCCTTGCCGGTCAGCGCACGATGGGTGGCGACCAGGCGCGCGTAGATGCCCGACAGCGCCCGGCGATACGGTTCGTCCGCGCGGCTTGGCGCATTGTCGCCGCTCGCGTCCGCCAACGCCTGCACCGCCGCGTCGGCCGGTTGGTGCTCGGTCGAGATCGACAGCTCGGCGCCCAGCGCGTGCACGGCGTCGAGGTAGTGGCCCAGCACCGTCTCGCTCGCCCGGGACAGGGCGGTGCGGAGCGAATCCGCGGTGACGAACGGGTTGCCATCTCGATCGCCGCCGATCCAGCTGCCCGGCTTCAGGAACGATGGCACGCGCTCGCCCAGTGCGCGGTCCCAGCGCTGGTACAGCGTCGGCAACGCGGGCAGGAAGACATCGCGCAGATAGGACAGCGCGGTTTCCACCTCGTCGGTGACGTACAGCCGTTCACGACGCAGAACCCGGGTCTGCCACAACAGCGCGATCTGGCGCCGGATCGCCTCATCCACCGCGTCACCGTCCGGGGTTTCGGTCGCCCCCGTGTCGCGGATCGCCATCAACTGCGCGATGCGGTTGCGGTGATCGATCATGCTCTTGCGGCGCACTTCGGTCGGGTGCGCGGTGAGGACGGGCGCAACCAGCGCGCCGGACAGCAACGCCAGCACCGCCTCTCGCGTCACGCCATGTTCGTCCAACCGGGCGAGCGCCGCCGCGACATCGGCGCCCGGTTCCGCGCTGATGCCCTGCCGATCTTCTGCCAGGTTCGCGAGCATCGAGAACAGCATGAACCCGCGCGTGAATTCCAGCGTGGCGTCGAGGTCGAGCCTGCCCAGCTCCAGTTCGGCCGCGCCCGCATCGCCGCCCCGGTGCCCCTCGACCGACGCGCTGCGGATTGCCTCCGTCGCCTCGAACAAGGGCTCCCCGCCATAAGCGCGGATCACGTCACCGAGGAGCGCGCCCAGGAAACGGACGTCGGGATTGTTGGCGAGGGGTGCGGGCTGGGTCATCGTGCGCCGATGCTGCAGCGCAAGATAGCTCCGGTCAACGCTTCATCCGGCCTTCGGCGGCGCGCTCATCGGTGGTCAGGGAGCCGTCGCGATTGGCGTCGAGCCGGTCGAACCGTCCGATCATGCCCTGGCCCCACTCCTCGGACGAGATGCGCCCGTCCTTGTCCTTGTCGAGCGCCGTCAGCCTTGAATCCTGACGCGGCAGCTCATCGGCGGAAACCATGTTGTCGCCGTCGCGATCAAGCGCGTGAAAGCGCCGCTCGACCATGGAGCCATAGTCCAGCCGTGACATGACCGATGGCGGCACGAAGCCCGCGGCGCGCTTGTCGGCTTCCGCCTGCTCTTGCTTGGCGGTGTTGCCGCACGCGGTCAGCGCGGCACAGGCAGACAGGAGAAGTGCGGCAGGAATGGATCGCATGGTACCTCGCATGGCTTAAACGGTGTTAAGCGGCGGACCGGCCGCTGGTTCCACCCCGCCATCCGCGCAACCGATGACAGGTGGTCAAGCTTCCAGCTCGATGTCCCAATACAGCCAGTCGCGCCAGGTCTCATGCAGATACCCCGGCGGGAAGGACCGGCCATGTTCCTGCAATTGCCAACTGGTCGGGCGGATCGGTTCCAGGTGCAGCGGCATTGCGGCCTGACGCGGGGTGCGCCCGCCCTTGCGCAGGTTGCAGGGGGCGCAGGCGGTGACGACATTCTCCCATGTGGTGCGGCCACCCTGGGCCCGCGGCACGACATGGTCGAACGTCAGGTCGCGCCCGCGGCCGCAATACTGGCACTCGAACCGGTCGCGCAGGAACAGGTTGAACCGGGTAAAGGCCGGAAACTGCGACGGCTTCACGAATTGCTTGAGCGCGATCACCGAGGGCAGCTTGACGGCGATGGTGGCGCTGCGCACCTCGCGTTCGTAATGCGCAATCACGTCGACCCGGTCGAGGAACATCGCCTTGATGGCGGTCTGCCAGGGCCACACGCTCAGCGGGTAATAGGACAAGGGCGTGTAATCGGCGTTGAGCACGAGTGCGGGACACGAATCTGGATGTCGGATCAGGTCGGGATGAAACACGACTTCTCCCTCGTTCTCGGCCTGGCGAACGGCCCAGCATACGGCGGCGTTCCAGGTCCGGGTGACCCATTGCCGATGCGAATGACGACCGCATGACAGCACGACCGGCGATTCAGGGTCAAGCGGATGTTGCCGCGCCCGTCGTGAGCCGCTTTGCGCCGAGCCCGACGGGGCGCCTCCACCTCGGCCACGCGGCTTCCGCTATCCGGGCGCACGACCTGGCGCGGTTGGCGGGCGGGCAGTTCCTGCTGCGGATCGAGGACATCGACGGTACCCGCAGCAGGCCCGAACATGTCGAGGCGATCCTGGCGGACCTGCACTGGCTGGGGCTGGAATGGGACGGGCCGGTCACCTTTCAATCGGCCCGGCTGGATCGCTACGCGGCGGCACTGGAAAAGCTGAAAGCGCGCGGCCTGGTCTATCCATGCTTCTGCACCCGCGCAGAGATCGCGGCCGCGAGCCTCCACGCGCCGCACGGGGCCGAGCCGACCTACCCCGGCACCTGCCGCGCCCTCACCACGTCCGACCTGTCGCGACCGCACTGCTGGCGCCTCGACATGGCGCGGGCGGCCGAGGAGGCGGGACCGCTCGATTGGCACGACGAGGCGGCGGGCCGGGTCGAAGCGGACCCGCTTGCCGCGGGTGACGTGATCCTCGCACGCAAGGATGCGCCCGCCAGCTACCATCTGGCGGTCACGATCGACGACGCGGCGCAGGGAGTGACCGATGTGGTACGGGGGCTAGACCTGTTCCGCGCGACCGATGTTCATCGCCTGCTCCAGGCGCTGCTCGGCCTGCCGACGCCCCGCTACCATCACCATCCGCTGCTGGTCGGTCCCGATGGCGTCCGTCTGGCCAAGCGCCACGGCAGCCCGACGCTGGAGGCGATGCGGCAGGCGGGGCGGGATGGTCCTGCGCTCGCGAACTCACTCCGGGCCGGCGGACCACCATTGGAATTAACACCGCTCAATACTAGATAGCGGACATGCAAACGCTGCTTATCCTCATCCTCGTCGGTCTGATGATCGCGACGGTGGTCGCCCTGGTCCGCGGCATCATCGCCTTTCTCCAGGACCAGACCAATGAGGTGAAGGGCACCGGGCCCAGCGCCAGCGCGGTGAAGTCGAACAAGATGATGCAGATGCGCATCATGTTTCAGGCGCTGGCGGTGCTGGTGGTGGTTGTGCTCCTGTTTGCCGCCGGCCGCACCTGACGAGTTCGAACGCTGGTTAAGCTCAACCGCATCTACACCCGCACGGGGGATGACGGCACGACCGGCCTTGTTGATGGGTCGCGCGTGGCGAAGAAAGATGCGCGGCTGATGGCGATCGGTGAAGTCGACGAGGCTAACTGCGCCATCGGCGTCGCGATTGCCACGCTGGGCAGCCACCCGCTTACGGCCGAACTGCTGACGATCCAGAATGACCTGTTCGACCTTGGCGCAGACCTGGCAACGCCGGGCGACCAGCCGGGCGCGCTACGGGTGGTGGAGGCTCAGGTCGACCGGCTCGAAGCGGCCATCGACACCGCCACGGCGCAATTGCAGCCGCTGACCAGCTTCATCCTGCCCGGCGGCAATGCGGGTGCCGCTGCGCTGCACCTGGCCCGCGGGGTGGCTCGGCGGGCAGAGCGGGCGGCGGTGGCGGTTGTCGGGCTCAATCCGCTGGCGCTCGCCTATCTCAACCGGCTGTCGGACTATCTGTTCGTCGCCGCCCGCCTTTGCAATGACGGGGGTGCCGCCGACGTGCTGTGGCGCCCTGGCGCGAACCGCTGATCATGGCAGAGGTCGCCCCCGCACCGCACGCGGCCTCCCCCCCGACCTTGTTCCAGAAGGTCCGGCGCTTGTCGCTGGAGCTTGCCGCGCACCTGTCGGATGCCGACGCGACGGTGCAGTCCATGCCGGACGCGTCCCCAGCGAAATGGCACCTCGCGCACACGACCTGGTTCTTCGAAACATTCGTGCTGCGCGACCATGTCCCCGGCTACCAGCTTCACGACCCGCGCTGGCCGTTCCTGTTCAACAGCTATTACGAAGCGGAGGGGGAGCGTCACGCGCGTGACCGCCGCGGCATGATCACCCGGCCGACGCTGGATGAGGTCAGGGCCTATCGCGCCCATGTCGACCACGCGGTGCTTCGCGCCTGGCCCGACCTGCCCGACGAGGCGCGGGCATTGGTCGAGCTCGGCTGCCACCATGAACAGCAGCATCAGGAGCTGCTGCTGACCGACCTTACCCACCTGTTCGCGCAAAACCCGTTGGAGCCGGCGGTGTGGCCCGCATCGACACGGGCACCCGTTGCCGTGCCCGGACCCGCCAATTGGATCGAGCATGGGGGCGGTGTGGCCGAGATCGGTCATGGCGGGGCGGGCTTTGCATTCGACTGCGAAACCCCGCGCCACGCCGTGCTGCTTCAGCCCTTCGCGGTTGCCGACCGTGCCGTCACCAACGCCGAATGGGCCGCGTTCATCGCGGACGGCGGCTATGACTCGCCCGGCCACTGGCTGGCGGACGGCTGGGCATGGGCACGCGCGAACGCAGTGCGCGCGCCGCTGTATTGGGAGGGGGATGGCGAGGGCTGGACCAGCTTCGCGCTCGACGGCCGCCGCCCGGTCGACCCTGCCGCCCCGGTCGCGCACATCAGCTTCTACGAAGCGGATGCTTATGCCAGCTGGGCGGGCGCCCGCCTGCCGACCGAAGCGGAGTGGGAAGTGGCAGCGGCGGGAGCGGACCCACTCGGCGGTGACCAGCTCGACGGCCCCGGACCGGCTACGCCCGCCCCGGTCCGGCCCGGTGCCCGGCCCGGCTTTTTCGGCGGCACCTGGGAATGGACCGGCAGCGCCTTTCGCCCCTACCCCGGCTTTCGTACCGCAGCCGGTGCCGTCGGGGAATATAATGGCAAGTTCATGAGCGGGCAGTTCGTCCTGCGCGGCGGGTCGAGCGCCAGCCCGCGCGGTCACCTGCGCGCCAGCTACCGCAACTTCTTCGCGCCCGACAAACGCTGGCAGGTGACAGGCCTGCGCCTGGCCCGAGATCGGTGAGCGCGGATCCGGCCTTCCGCGCGGACGTGCTGGCAGGGCTGGGGCGTCGGCCCCGGGCTATTCCGGCGCGCTGGTTCTATGACCGGCAGGGGTCCGAGCTGTTCGAAGCGATCACCGGACTGCCCGAATATTACCCGACCCGCACCGAAACGGCGATCCTGCATGCCGCCGGTACCGCGGTCGCTGCCGCGGTCGGCCCGGCACGCGCGGTGGTGGAGTTCGGGTCGGGATCATCGACCAAAACGCCTATCCTGCTCGGGGCGGTAGCGCCGAGCGCTTATGTGCCGATCGACATATCGGGCGATTTCCTGCGCAGCTCCTCGGCCGCGCTGGCCGCCGCGCATCCGGAACTGTCGGTGCTGCCGGTCGAAGCCGACTTCACCCATGCCGTGACCCTGCCCGCCGAAGTTACGCCGCTCGGCAAACTCGGCTTCTTTCCCGGCTCCACTATCGGGAACCTGCGGCCGTCCGAAGCGGTCGACCTGTTGCGTTCGATGCGCGACACGCTGGGGCAGGGCGCGTTCCTGCTGATCGGCATGGACCGGATCAAGGACACCGGTCGCCTTGTCTCCGCCTATGACGATGCCGCCGGTGTCACCGCTGCCTTCAACCTTAACCTGCTCGCCCGGATCAACCGCGAGCTGGCCGGCACCCTACCGCTCGACGCTTTTCGTCACCGCGCGCTCTGGAACGAGGCGGAGGCGCGGATCGAGATGCATCTGGAAACAACGCGTGACATCGCCTTCCAGGTCGAAGGGCAGCCATTCGCCATGCACGCAGGTGAGACGATCCACACCGAGAACAGCCACAAATATGGCGATCGCGATGCCCGGCTGCTGCTCGCGGCGGGCGACTGGACGCCTGTTGCGGCCTGGACCGACCCCGACGACCTGTTCGCGGTTTATCTTGCCCAGGCGCAGCCGGCGCCGCTCGCGCCCTAGACGAAGCCGCGCCGCCGCGCGCCAATCCAGGTGATGATGAAGACGGCCAGCCCGACGACCATCGCCGACACCGATGCTTCGGGGCCAAAGATGCCGCCGGACAGCCACTCGGGGGCGCCGCTCACGGGGGCGCTGGCGAACAGGCTGCCATTCTCGACATGGCCCGACACGCGCGCGCCGAACACCGGCCCCTGCATCATGTTCCAGGCGATGTGCACGCCGACCGACATCCACAGCCGCCCGGTCAGGAGGTAAAAGCCCGCCAGCATCGTACCCGCTTCGATCGCGATCGCCACCGCGCCCAGCCAGGTCGCGTTCGGATTGCCCAGGTGACCGCCGCCGAACAGCAGCGAAGACAGGATGATAGCCGGCCACACTCCGGCGGCGCGCATCAGCAGGCGAAAGATGATCGCGCGCGTCAGCAACTCCTCCACCAGGCCGACCTTGGTGTAGGTCAACAGGTCGTTCGGCCAGTCATACCAATTGGCCCGCGCAAGGGTGTACGCGCCGAGCAGCCGCAGGCTGGCAAAGACCAGCGCGAACATCCCCGTCCCGATCAACAGGCCAAGGCCCAGGTCGCGCGGCAGCGCCGACAGGCGCAGTTCCTCGACCGGGCGCTTCTCCACCCGGCGAACCAGCGCCGCGTACACGACAAAGAGCGCGACCAGCGACAGCGTGCCCCCGATGTTCGCCACCGTGGCGGACTGGTGAAGTGGCCCGCGCAGCACCGAACCGACCGCGGAAAACGCGATAAACACCGCGAACAGCGCCAACATCCAGCCGAACGCAATCGCCGGGCGCCAGCGCCTTGGCCGCAGGATCCCGTTGTCGCCCAGCGCGATCGGCACAAAATCCATGTCGTCTCCCCCGTTCCCCGGGGCCACGCTAGCGGCTAAGCGCGGGCGGGAACAGGAGAGATGCTGATGAACACCGTGGGCGTGATCGGGGCGGGGCAGATGGGCGCGGGGATCGCGCAGGTCGCGGCCCAGGCAGGATATCGCGTGCTGCTGTCCGACGTCTCGCGTGAACGGGCGGAGGCGGGCAAGGCCGGGATCGCCAAGCAGCTCGCGCGTCAGGTTGACAAGGAAAAGATCACCGCGGACGCCCGCGATACTGCGCTGGCGCTGATCGAGCCGGTGGACGCGCTGTCCGCCATGGCACCCGCCAGCCTGGTGATCGAGGCGGCCACCGAGCGCGAACCGTTGAAGCGTCAGATCTTCACCGAAGTCGGCGCGGTTCTGGCATCCGACGCGGTGCTCGCCTCCAACACGTCATCGATCCCGATCACCCGGCTGGCTCAGGCATCCCCCGATCCCGCGCGCTTCATGGGCGTGCATTTCTTCAACCCGGTGCCGGTCATGGGGCTGATCGAGCTGATCCGCGGCCTTGCGACCAGCGACGAGACGGTGGCGCGGGTGGAAGCATTCGGGCGGACGCTGGGCAAGGAGATCGTCCATGCGAACGACGCGCCCGGCTTTATCGTCAACCGCGTGCTGATGCCGATGCTCAATGAGGCGTGCTTTGCGCTGGGGGAGGGCGTCGCGAGCGTGCGCGATATCGACACCGCCTGCCGGCTGGGCCTCAATCACCCGATGGGGCCGCTGACGCTGGCCGACTTCATCGGGCTGGACACCTGCCTCGACATTACCCGCGTGCTGTTCGAGGGCACGGGCGATCCCAAGTTCCGCCCGGCGCCCCTGCTGGTCAAATATGTCGAGGCGGGCTGGTACGGGAAAAAGGTCGGCCGCGGCTTTTACGACTGGAC
The DNA here is from genome assembly GCF_014199305.1 of Sphingomonas aerophila. Taxonomy (GTDB): domain Bacteria; phylum Pseudomonadota; class Alphaproteobacteria; order Sphingomonadales; family Sphingomonadaceae; genus Sphingomonas; species Sphingomonas aerophila. Next base: position 272,449 of record NZ_JACIJK010000005.1, on the reverse strand, counting down.
CGGGCCGGAACCGGTGCCAACGCGGTGACGGGAAGCGACGCCATCGGGTTGGTGGGCACCGCGCTGATCCTTGGCACCTATGCACTGACCGTTGCCGGGCGAGCGGACCCGAAACGAGCACCGGCGCTGGCGGGCAATGCCGCGGGCGCCAGCCTGATCCTCGCCAGCCTGTGGCACGACTGGAACCTGTCCGCCGCCATCGTGGAAGGTGCCTGGGCGGTGATCGCGCTGCTGGGCCTCCTCCGCCTTGCGATCAGGCGGCGGTAGCGCCCCTGCCGCCCCGCGCTAAAAGGATGCGCCACAAGGGCATGCTGAGCAGCAGGGCGAGCCCGAACGCGGGATAGGGCATCAGCGCCGATGCGACCAGCGCAATCGCCGCGCCCAGCACCACCGCCCGCCCGCGCCGGCGATAGGTGGCAAGCAGCGCCGGGTGGGCATCCTCGGCCACCACCGGCGCGCGCAGCACATGGCGTTGCAGGTTGAGGTTGAGCAGCGCCGCCGCCAGCAGCCACGCGCAATACAGCATCACCGGCAACCTCGCGAAGGTGTTGGCGCTCATGAACGCGGTGAAGAACGGTGTCGACGCGATCGCCAGCAGGAACCACAAATTGCTGACGATCAGCCGCTCGTCCCAGCGCGCGGCCAGGGCAAAGGCGCGGTGATGCCCTGCCCAAAAAGCGCCGATTACCCAGAAGCTGACCGCAAAGCCCCAGAACTCCGGCACCAGTTGCAGCAGCGCCTGCGCCTGTTCCGCAAACGGCTGGCCATAGTGCAGGTGCGGCGGGTGCAGCTCGATCACCAGCAAGGTGATGGCGATTGCGAACACGGCGTCCGAGAAGAAGACCAGCCGTTCGAGCCGGTGCGCGGAGCCGTGGTCGAGCGCCGACATCGCCGTCAGCCGATCAGCAGCCCGGCCAGCGCCGCGCTCATCAGATTGGCCAGGCTTCCCGCCGCCAGCGCCCGTAGCCCCAGCCGCGCGATGTGGGGCCGCTGGTTGGGCGCCAGGCTGCCCGTCACCGCCATCTGGATCGCGATGGAGGAGAAATTGGCAAAGCCGCACAGGGCAAAGGTGACGATCGCCACCGTCCGCTGCGACAGCTGCGCCGCCTGCTTGCCAAGGTCGATGTAAGCGACGAACTCGTTCAGCACGATCTTCTCGCCGAAAAGCCCGCCCGCGATCCCCGCTTCGCGCCAGGGAATGTTGAGCAGGAACATCACCGGCTGGAACACGTAGCCGAGCAGCCCCTGGAAGCTCAGCTGCGGATAACCGAACAGGCCGCCAACGCTGCCGAGCAGGCCGTTGGCGAGCGCGACCAGCGCCACAAAGGCGAGCACCATTGCGCCAACCGCCACCGCCAGCTTCACGCCCGTCTGTGCGCCCTGTGCAGCCGCCATGATCAGGTTGGCGGGCTTTTCCTCGTCATGCGTCGCATCGGGCAGCGGCTCGCCCGGGATGGGCTCACCACCGGCAACGCCCAGCGGCAGCTCCGGCTCGGCCGGGGTCGCGGTGTCGGGCATGATGATCTTGGCCATCAGGATGCCGCCCGGCGCCGCCATGAAGCTTGCCGCCAGCAGATAGTCGATGCTGATCCCCATCGAGGCATAAGCCGCCAGGATCGTCCCCGCGACGCCCGCCATGCCGCTGGTCATGACCGTGAATAGCTGAGCGGGCGTGAGGCCGGCGAGATAGGGGCGGATCACCAGCGGCGATTCGGACTGGCCGACAAAGATGTTCGCCGCCGCGCACAGCGATTCGACCTTGGACGCGCCGATCACCCATTCGATGGCGCCGCCGATCCAGCGCACCACCAACTGCATGACCCCCAGATAGTACAGGATCGACACCAGGCTGGCGAAGAAGATGATCACCGGCAGCGCGGCGATCGCAAAGCTGTTGCCGCCGATCGCCGGGCTGGCGAGCGGGCCGAACAGGAAATCGACCCCCGCCTTGGCATAGCCGAGCAGCGCCGACACGCCAGCCGACGCGCCTGCCAGCGCGCTGCGGCCGGGCGACCAATAGAGCACGATCACGGCAATCGCCGCCTGCAATGCAAACGCCGCGCCCACGATCCGCGGCCGGATGGCACGACGGTTCGTCGACAGGGCGAACGCGATCAAAAGAATGACAACAATGCCGATCAGGCCGATCAGGATACGGTTCAACGCGCTGAGTCCCCCGTGAGGCCCGGCACGCGTCCGCCCTTCACCGCTGCGCAGCATAGGGAAGGGAAGGCGGGTCGGGCAAGCCGGAGCCACGGTCGTGCATTGGCGAATTGGGACGCTGCGCCGTGCGGCGTGACACTGGTGACGCCCTGAAATCCGTCCGCCGGCGCAAATTCCACGCGGACCGCGGCGGCAGGGTGTGGGGCAGGGCGGGTCGTCATCATGGGTCGTCTGCCCCGTACAGGGGGTTGTAGGACAGAAAAATCGAACAAAGCGGGCGCTTTGCCGGCGCGGCGAAAGTCGCTAGCACTCCAGCGATGGCTTCCCCCCCTCCCGCGATCTCGCGTTCGTTGTTCGCCTTCTCGATCTTCTACGGCGGCATGGTCTGCATTGCGGGCGTGCTGGGCAACAAGCAGGTGGCGCTTGGCCCCTTGTCGGCGCTTGGGCCGGTGCTGGGCCTGCCCCCGCTTGCGATCGAGGCGGGGATCAGCGCGTTCCTGCTGCTGGTGGTGACGTCCAGCGCGATTGCGGAGCTTCATGGGGGAGAGGTCGCGACCCGGCTGGTCCGGCTCGGCTTCATACCGCTCATCGTATCGATCCTGCTGTCCGCGCTGGTCTGGGTCCTGCCGCCGTCGCCGGACATGCAGCCCGCGAACCGCGATGCCATCCAGCTCGTGCTGTTCGCGACGTGGCGCATCTGGCTTGGCGGCATTATCGCCTATGGCGTGTCCCAATCACTGAACGTCACCATCTTCGCCGCGCTCAAGGGGCGCGAGGGCAGCCGGTTGCTCTGGCTCCGCGCCGCGGTAGCGGGGATGCTCAGCCAGATCGTCGACACGCTGCTGTTCGTGACCATCGCCTTTTACGGCGAATTCCCGATCACCTCCCTGCTGGTCGGACAGATGCTGGTGAAGGTGGTTTTGTCCGCCGTGCTGGTGCCGCCGCTGATCTATGTCTTTGTCGCGCTGGGACGGCGGCTGGACGGGACCGCCACGCCCGCGTAACGCGCGCGCCCATGACCGACTACGCTCCCAGTGCCCAACTGCTTGCCAAGGCGGAAACGCTGACGGAAGCGCTGCCCTATCTCCAGCGCTATGCCGGGCAGACGTTCGTGGTGAAATATGGCGGCCACGCGATGGGCGCGCCCGAGTTGCAGCGCGACTTCGCCGAGGACGTGGTGTTGTTGCAGCAGGTCGGGATCAATCCGGTCGTGGTGCACGGCGGCGGCCCGCAGATCGGCGCCATGCTGAAGCGGCTGGGGGTCGACAGCACCTTTGTCGGCGGGCTCCGCGTTACCGACAAGCAGACCGCTGATATCGCCGAAATGGTCCTGGCGGGATCGATCAACAAGGAAATCGTCGGCTGGATCGGCCAGGCCGGCGGTCGCGCGGTGGGCGTGTCGGGCAAGGACGCGGGCCTGGTCCGCGCCGAGAAGATCGCACACCGCGCCGCCGACCCGCTTCAGGGGATCGAGCGGCACGTCGATCTGGGCTTTGTCGGCGAACCCGTGGCGGTCGACCGGCGGCTGATCGACAGCCTCTCGCGCGAGGGCATCATCCCCGTGATCGCGCCGGTCGCGGCCGGCAATGACGGCCACACCTATAACATCAACGCCGATACCATGGCGGGCGCGGTCGCGGCGGCGCTGGGCGCGGCGCGGTTCTTCCTGCTCACCGACGTGCCGGGCGTCCTGGCCAAGGACGGCACGCTGATGACCGACCTACACCCCGGCGACATCGCCGCGCTGAAGGCCGATGGCACGATCACCGGCGGCATGATCCCCAAGCTCGACACCTGCGTAGCGGCGGTCGAGTCGGGCGTCGACGCAGCGGTCATCCTCGACGGCCGTGTACCCCATGCGCTGCTGCTGGAGATCTTCACCCGGACCGGCGTCGGCACGCTGGTGCGGGCGTAAGAGCGGCCGGTCGTAACGCAGGTGTGGCGATAGCGCGGGCGCATCCCTATACACTTCCCAACAACCCGGGGAGCCGCGCTTGATCACCATTCTCCAGATCTGCCAAATGCTGCTGAACGTCATCTGGTGGGTGATCGTCATTCAGGCAGTGCTGTCCTGGCTGATCGCGTTCAACGTCATCAACACGGGCAACGATATCGTCCGGCAGATCTGGTACGCCCTGGGGCGTATCACCGATCCGCTGTACCGGCCGATCCGCCGGGTTCTGCCCGACTTTGGCGCGCTGGACCTGTCGCCGATCGTGGTGCTGCTCGCGATCGCGATCCTGAACCGCATCATCGACAACGCGATCCTGTCTCAGATGAGCGCCGGCGCAACCTTCTGAACTGATCCAACGGGGGCGGCATGAGCGCGACCATTATCAACGGCAAGGCGATTGCGGCGGAGCTGCGCGCCCGCGTCGCGGCACAGGTGCCCGCCTTTCGCGACGCCACCGGACGGGCGCCGGGGCTGGCCGTGGTGCTGGTGGGCGAGGATGCGGCGTCGGCCGTGTACGTCCGCAACAAGGGCCGCGCGACCCGAGAGGCGGGGATGGAGAGCATCGAGCATCGCCTGCCCGACACGACCACCACGGCGGAACTGCTCGACCTTGTCGGGCGGTTGAACGCAGATCCTGCGGTGGACGGCATCCTGGTCCAGCTGCCGCTACCCGCTGCCGTCGATACGCAGGCGGTGATCGAGGCGATCGACCCGGACAAGGACGTCGATGGCTTCCACCCGGTCAATGCCGGGCGGCTGGCGACGGGGCTGGACGGGCTGGTGCCCTGCACGCCGCTGGGGTGCATCCTGCTGCTCCGGACCATTCACCCGCATCTTGCCGGACTGGAAGCGGTGGTGGTGGGGCGCTCCAACATCGTTGGCAAGCCGATGGCGCAATTACTGCTGCGTGAAAGCTGCACGGTGACGGTGGTGCACAGCCGAACCCGCGACGCGTTTGCGCATATCCGCCAGGCGGACATCGTCGTGGCGGCGGTCGGCATCCCCGGCTTCGTTCCCGCCGCGGCGATCAAGCCGGGTGCAACGGTGATCGACGTCGGCATCAACCGGACCGACACGGGGCTGGTCGGCGACGTCGACTTCGCGGCCGCGAGCGAGGTTGCGGGCGCGATCACGCCGGTGCCGGGCGGGGTCGGGCCGATGACCATCGCTTGCCTGTTGCGCAACACGCTGGTCGCCGCTGCCCGTCGTGAAGGCGTGTCGCTGGACCTGGCGACGATCGACGGCGCTGCTGCATGAGCGGGCAGGCCCGCTGATGCTCGAGCTGTTCGTTTCCTCGCTCGTCACGTTCTTCCTGGTCATCGATCCGCCGGGCTGCGCGCCGATCTTTGCCGGGCTGACCGCGGGCGCCACCGCGACGCATCGGCGTGCAATGGCCGTCCGGGCGGTGCTGGTGTCGGCGGCGATCCTGCTAGTGTTCGCGCTGGTCGGCGAGGACCTGCTGAAGGGGCTGGGGATCAGCCTGGCGAGCTTCCGCATCGCGGGCGGCATCATGCTGTTCCTGATCGCGCTCGAAATGGTGTTTGAAAAGCGCACGCAGCGGCGTGAGGACCGCGCCGCCAAGGTGGCCGAGACGCCGGAGATCGAGGACGTGTCCATCTTTCCCATGGCCATGCCGATGATCGCGGGGCCGGGATCGATTGCGACCACCATGCTGCTGATGGCGCGCAATGACGGGCTGGAGCGCACCTTTGTGGTGCTGGCCGCGATGGCGACGATCCTGTTGCTGACCTTGTTGTCGTTGTTGGCGGCAGGCCCGCTGATGCGGATGTTGGGCGCCCGGATCGAAGCGGTGATCACGCGGCTGCTGGGCGTGCTGCTGGCGGCACTGGCGGTGCAGTTCGTGATCGACGGACTACAGGTACAGCTGCGCTAACCTCGCCAAAACGCCTGCCGGACCGACCCTTAGTCGATCCGGAACAGGCGTAGCGGCGACCCGGCGGGCAGGGGAAGCGGCGTCAGCCAACTGAACTTCTTTCCGTGCGCCAACTGATCGTAGAAGCCGCCGGGGTTGCGCGCCCGATAAATGGTCGATTCCGCCATGTCCGGACACACCATCAGCATGGTCGCGCCGTGGCGGCGCATGATCGCGTGGGCGTTCTCCGACGATCGGCTGAAGGCGTGCTGGACGTCCAGGATCGCATCGCCGTTGCGGTGATACGGGCCGGCGATGGCGCTGTGGTGGGTCAGCACGATCAACCGCGGGCCAAGATCGGTGAAGGTGAAGACAGTCTGCGCCGGATAATGGTTCAGCGGCCGCAGCGCCGGCTGCGTCATGCAGCGCCCAGTCGCGCGATTGACGCGCCGGGTATAGGCGCTGGGCCGATCCGGCGGCAGGTAGTTCACCAGCTGGTGCCCGAACAGATTGATGCTCAGCGGCTTCATGACCAGGCCCACGAAGCTGCCGGTCGCAATCAGCACCGCGCCCACCGTGCCGAACACCCGCACGAACACCGAATGGTGCCCCAGAGTGAACGCCACCAGGACCCAGGTGAGCGCCACCGCACCCGGCACTGCCAGCAACTGCGCCGCCGGCCCGGCGCGCACCTGCCACAACAACATGGCGCAGGCGAAGGCGGTGAACAACGCCACCGCCGCCCAGCCCACCAGCGCGGGCGTCCGCCGGGCCCGCCACGTCGCCAGAATGGCGCCGAGCAGGCCGATCGCGGGTAGCACCGCGATCGGGAAGCCGACCCGGAACGGGTGCTTGTAGATCGGCTTGGCTTCCTTGACGTTGTCCAGCCAGGTGCGGGCAAGCTCCGGCGACACCTGTTCGGGCCGGCCGAGGCATTGCGGGAAAAACAGCGCGAAACCGGCCGCGACGATCGCGCCTGCCGCAACGGCCAGGCCCAGGCGCGCCGCGCGCGACTGGGGGTTGGCCCGCGCCGCGGCAAACAACAGCGCACCCGCGACCACCACGACGCTAAGCCACACCGGCGTCAACGCATCGCAGCGGGGCAGCTGATTGGCGTTGGATGCGAAGGCAGCGAAGCCTGCGGCGTTCGCGCCCGCCAGCATCAGGCCATAAACCTGAAGCCGCGCCGCCTCCGCCCTATCCCACACCCAGCGCAGCGCGATGATCGCCCCCGCCATCAGGCAATAAGGCAGCATCTCCAGCCCGATGCCGAGGCTGATCGCGCTCGCGATTCCGACCAGCGCGCCGCCGCGCGGGCCCCGCGTGTCGCACAGCCCGGCCACCGTAAGGCTCAGCATCGCGAGCTGCCATCCGTGATGGTCGATGCGCTCTGGCATGAACATCAGCATTGTGGTCGGCGCGATAAGGATGAACGCGAGCGCGACCGGCCAGGCCAAGGCCGCGATCAGCCGCCGCGCGGTGGCGGCAATGCCCAGCATCGCAACGGCGAGTGGCAGCAACGGGGCGATGCCGCAGGCCAGCCGCTCTGCCCAGGCGTTTGACGTGAACAGGCGAAAGAACAGGATCAGGCCGGCGATCGGCAGGTCGACGATGCGGCTCCAGTGGATGTCGAAGCCCTGCGGCGGATTGAGCCGATACTGGCGCAGGTCATACCAGCCCTGGCCATTCAGCCAGGCGCGCACCTGCATCAAGCGCATATTGTCGTCAGTGTCGCCCAGTGCCAGCCAACGGATCGCGCCCCAGCGCTGCCACACATACCAGGCGGCCACCGCCGCCCAGGCGACCAGCACGAACCGGATCCATTGCCGATCGAGCTCGATCTGAAGCCGGCCCGGTTCGCCAGCAGCGCGACCGCCGTCCGGGGCCTTGTTGCCCTGGCCGTCGCCGCCCACCATCTCGTTGTCGACCGAAGAAGCTTCCCTCACGCGTCCACCCGCATTACACGCCCGGGCTTTCGCGCCCCCGCCGCTCTATCGCGGGCGGCTGAAAGGGCAAGGCGGCGGTGTCGGCACTCGCAAGACGGTTGGACGATCTGAAGGCGAGCGGGCTGCTGGGCCAATTGATCCGGTTTGGGATCGCGGGCGGGCTTTCGACCGTGATCTATTCGGCCGTGTACCTGCCGCTGACCGCGCTGGTGTTCGACCGGCACCATGCGGTGTATGCCGTTCCCTTCGCCTTTGCGGTGGCGGTAACGGCGGGATTCTTCATGCACAGCCGCTGGAGCTTCAAGGGGCATGGCACGCGCGATCCCGGTGCTGGGCAGCAGGTGAAGTTCGTGGCGGTGCAGGCGTCGGGCATGGCGCTGAACGCGGTGGTCACCTGGATCGGCACCGCCGTGTTCGGCTATCCCGCCTGGGTGCCGCTGCTGCCGGCGGTAGCGCTGGCGACCATTTTCACCTTTATTCTCAATCGCTGGCTGGTGTTCGCGTAATGGATCGTATCGTCTATGACCGGATGGCGGCGCACGACTCCACCCATTGGTGGTACCGTGCGCGACGCGAGATCCTGGCCGATTACCTGACTCGCTATGGTCGCCTGCCTGAAAAGGCACGCATCCTGGAGATCGGCTGCGGCACCGGCCACAACCTACCGATGCTGGCCCGCTTCGGCGATGTCGAGGCGATCGAGATCGATCCCGCCGCGCGCGAGATCGCGTCCGAACGGCTGGGCCGCCCCGTGGGTGCCGCGCCGCTGCCCGCGCTGCCCGACGTGCCGCGCGGCGCATTCGACCTGGTCGCGGTGCTGGACGTTGTGGAGCATATCGAGGACGATGTGGCCGCCCTTCAGGCGATGAAAACGCTGCTCCGGCCCGGCGGCAAGGTGTTGATCGCGGTGCCCGCACACCAATGGATGTGGTCGGCGCATGACGAGGTGAACCATCACCACCGCCGTTATTCCAAGAAGACGCTGGCGGCGGCGATCGGCAAGGCGGGGCTGCGGCCGACCAGGCTCACCTATTTCAACTCGCTGTTGTTCCCGCTGGCCGCGGCGGCGCGGGTCGCGGGGCGGCTTACGGGGCGTGACGACAGCGACGATTCGCCCCCGCCGCCCGCGGTCAACAAGCTGTTCGAGACGATCTTTCGCTGGGAACGGCACATGGTCGGCCGCGTGCCGATGTCCCCGGGCGTGTCGATCGTGACACTGGCGGAGCCGGCCTAGACTTCGCCGCGCGAGGTCGCGTCAGACGCCTGGCGTCGCCTCGACAGGATCGGCCCGCACGGCGCCGGGCAGCGGCGGTGTTGCGCGGGGCGTAGCAGGCGGCTCGGCCCGAAAGCCAAGCGTCGCGCGGCCCTTCACTGGCCCCGCCACGTCGGCGACGAGGTAAAGCGGGCGGCGTTTCACCTCCACATACATGCGGCCGAGATATTCGCCGATCATGCCCAGCACGAACATCTGCACCGCGCCCAGGAACACGGTGACGGCCATGGTCGATGTCCAGCCCTGCACCGCGCTGCCCGACAGCCAGCCGATCGCGATGTAGACGAACAACAGCATCGACACGCCGGTCAGGATCAGCCCGGCATGGCTGGCGAACCGTAACGGCGCGGTGGAAAAGCCCGTCACCGCGTCAAAGGCAAGACGAAGCATCTTGCCGAACGGGTAGTTGGTTTCGCCCGCGGCCCGCTCGGCACGGTCGTAGGGGAAGGGAACCTGGCGGAAGCCGATCCAGGCGACCATGCCGCGAATGAAGCGGGCCTGTTCGGGGAGCGACAGGAAAGCGTCGAGCGCACGACGGCTCATCAGGCGGAAGTCGCCGGTGTCGAGCGGGATTTCCGTGTCGGTCAGGCGATCGAGCAGGCGATAGAAGATCGCGGCCGTCGCCTTCTTGAACAGGGTTTCGCCCGCGCGCTTGCGGCGAACCGCGTAAACGACGTCCGCGTCCTGCTCGGCCATGACCCGGCGCATGTCGCCCAGCAGTTCGGGCGGATCCTGCAGGTCGGCATCAATGATCAGGATCTGCGCGCCCGCGGACAAGTCGAGCCCGGCGGTGAGCGCCAATTGGTGGCCGTGGTTGCGCGACAGGTTGATCGCGACCAGCCGCGGATCACCCGCCGCCAGCCGCTGCATCACCGCCCAGCTGTCGTCGCGGCTGCCATCGTTGATCAGGATGATTTCGTGATCGTCACCCACGGCGGCGCGTGCCGCCGCCGACACGCGCGCGTGGAGCGCTGGCAGGCACGCGGCCTCGTTGTAGCAGGGGATGACGACGGAAAGGGCGGGACGGTCCATGGCCAGCGATCGATTGGGAGCGAAACGCCCCCGCTACACCCGCTCCACCGCGTTGACTACGTCTGCCGCGCGCAAGGCCGCGATCAGTCGCATCAGTTGCTGAACGTCATGCACCTCGACGTCGATGGTGTTGGTGTGAAAACCACTGTCCCGGTTGTCTAGCCGCAGGTTGATGATGTTGGCCTTGTGCGCGCCGGTGATGGTGGCGAGCACGCCCAGCGCGCCCGGCTCGTTCTTCACCTCGACGCTGATGCGGGCGACGGCGCCTTCGGTCGCTTCGCCCCAGGAAACGTCAACCCAATCGGTCTCGCCCTCCGCTCGCTCGGCCAGTTCGGCGAGCACGACGCAATCGATCGCATGAATCTCGATGCCGGCGTCAGGGCGGCGTAGCCCAGCGATTCGGTCGCCCGGCACCGGGTGGCAACAGGTGGCAAGGTTGTAGGCGACGCCGGCGGTCAGCCCCTTGATCGAGATCGCGCTCGACTGCGGTGCCTGGGCGACGTCGGCGCCGGCGGAGCCCGGCATCAGCGCCTCCATCACCGCCGCATCCGACAGGGTACGGCGCGCGATCGCGATCATCAGCGTCGCCTCGTCGGCAAGCTTCAGGCGCTTCAGCGCATGGGTCAACGCGTCCGTGCCGATCTGCGCCGGCAAGCGGGTCACGATGTCGTCGTAGAGCTTGCGGCCCAGGCGGATGCTTTCGTCACGCTCCTTGTGGCGGAGGTGGCGGCGAATCGCGGCGAGGGCCTTGCCCGTGATCGCGAAGCTCAGCCAGCCGCGCTGCGGTTCCTGCGCCTTGGATCGCAGTATCTGGACCTGGTCGCCATTCTCGATAGCGGTTTTCAGCGGCACGACACGGCCGTTGATCTTGGCCCCGACAGCCTGGTCGCCCAGATCGGTGTGAACGGCATAGGCGAAGTCGATCGGGGTCGCTCCCTTGGGCAGCTGGATCAGCTCACCCTTGGGCGTGAAGGCAAAGATCCGGTCCTGGTACATCGCCATGCGCGTGTGTTCGAGCAGCTCTTCCGGGCTGCCGGCGGTGTCCAGGATCTCGACGAGGTCGGCGATCCAGCCGACGCGCGGGCCAGGCTCCGCCGCGGTTTTCTGCTTGTACGCCCAGTGCGCGGCGAAGCCCATTTCGGCCTGCGCGTGCATGTCGGGCGTCCTGATCTGGATCTCTACCCGGCTGTTGTCGGCGTGGATCACCGTGGTGTGCAGCGATCGGTAGCCGTTGCGCTTTGGATTGGAGATGTAATCCTTGAACCGGCCAGGCACCGCGTGCCAGCGGCGGTGGATGTGGCCCAGCGCCTGGTAGCAATCCTCGATAGTCGGCACGATGACGCGGAACGCCATGATGTCGCTCAGCTGTTCAAAGCTGATGTGGCGCTCCGACATCTTGCGCCAGATGGAATATGGATGCTTTTCGCGGCCCGAAACCTCCGCTTCCAGCCCCGCACGGCCGAGCAGCAGCTTCAGCCCCGACGCGATCCGCGCGATCCGGTCCCCGCCACCTTCCTTCAACTGCGCTAGGCGGCGGCTGATCGACTCGCTCGCCTCTGGCTCGAGCTGTTCGAAGGCGAGCGTCTGCATCTCCTTCATGAACTCGTACATGCCGATCCGCTCGGCGAGCGGGGCATAGATGTCCATGGTTTCGCGCGCGATGCGGCGGCGCTTTTCCGGATTCTGGATGAAGTGCAGCGTGCGCATGTTGTGCAGCCGGTCGGCGAGCTTCACCAGCAGCACGCGGATGTCGTCCGACATGGCGAGCAGGAATTTGCGCAGATTCTCCGCGGCGCGCTCGCTTTCGGTCTGCGCCTCGATCTTGGACAGCTTGGTGACGCCATCGACCAGCCGCGCGACGCTGGGGCCAAAGATGCGCTCCACCTCTTCGGCAGTCGCGACGGTATCCTCGATCGTGTCGTGAAGGATCGCGGTGGCGATCGTCTCGTCATCGAGGTGCAGGTCGGTCAGGATGCCCGCCACCTCGATCGGGTGGCTGAAATATGGGTCGCCATTGGCGCGCTTCTGCGAGCCATGGGCGTGCATGGAAAACACATAGGCGCGGTTCAGCAGCGCCTCGTCGGCTTGCGGGTCATAGTCGAGGACCCGGTCGACCAGTTCATATTGCCTGAGCACGTTTACCTAGATGGCGCGTGTGAGTGTTGCATTGCAACCGGCTAAATGGCGGACACGCAAAGAAGTGGAACGGGAAACGGCGTGGCTTGCTTTCGCCCGCGGCGGGGCCGACATTCAAGCGCATGAACGATGTGTTCGAGTTGCCGGCCGAATGCAGCCTGCCTGCCGCGCTGGAAGCGATGGGAGAGCGCTGGTCCTTTCTGATCCTGCGCGCCGCGTTCAATCGGTTGCAGCATTTCGAGGAATTCCAGGCGACTCTGGGGATCGCGCGCAACATCCTGGCCAATCGCCTGACCCGGCTTGTGGACCACGGCATCCTGCGGCGTGAGCCGGTGGCGACCGACAAGCGCAAGATCAAATATGTGCTGACCGACAAGGGCTATGCGCTGGTGCCGACGCTGGTCGCCCTGCGGCAATGGGGTGAGCGCTGGGAAACGGGTGCCCCGGCCTATCCCATGCTGGTCGACGCGCGCGACCGGAAACCCATTCGCCAGGTGGCGGTGCTGAGCCATGATGGGCGGGAGCTGGGAAAGCGGGACCTGGTCTGGGCGGCTCCGGAGGAGATAGTCGGCGAGGCCGGCCCGGCGGCCGACGAGGTCAAGGCCGCCGAGTAACACGGCCGCGCCGCTCGTCGGCCGTCACCGGAGAGGGTGTCAGCCCGCCTTCTGGTGCGGCACGTTGACCCCCATGGATTGCAGATAGCGCCTCACGTTGCGCGCGGCCTGGCGCAAGCGCTGCTCATTCTCGACCATCGCGATGCGGACGAAGCCCTCGCCATTCTCACCATAGCCGACGCCGGGCGCGACCGCGACCTTCGCATGGGCGAGGAGCTGCTTGGAGAATTCCAGGCTGCCCAGGTGCTTGAGCGCGGGCGGAAGCGGTGCCCAGGCGAACATGGAGGCGGGCGGGCTGGGGATGTCCCAGCCAGCGCGAGCGAAGCTTTCAACCAGAACGTCGCGGCGCTTGTGGTAGAGCTGCCGGTTCTGCTCCACGATCTCCTGCGGTCCGTTCAGCGCCGCGCAGGCGGCAGCCTGGATCGGCGTGAACGCGCCGTAATCCAGGTACGACTTCACCCGCGACATCGCGGCGATCAGCTTCTTGTTGCCAACCGCAAAGCCGATGCGCCAGCCCGCCATGGAATAGGTCTTGGACAGGCTGGTGAACTCGACCGCGACATCGGTCGCGCCCTTCACCTGCAGGATCGAGGCTGTGGGCCGGCCGTCGAAATACAATTCCGAATAGGCAAGGTCCGACAGGATCCAGACCCCGTTTTCCCGTGCCCAGGCGACCAGGCGTTCGTAGAAGGTGATGTCCACCGTCTCCGCGGTCGGGTTGGATGGGTAGTTCACCACCAGGATGCTGGGCCGGGGCACCGTGAACGCCATCGCCCGGTCCAGGCTTTCCCAATAGTGCTCGTCGGGCGTGGTCGGCACCGCGCGGATGGTCGCGCCGGCGATGATGAAGCCAAAGGTGTGAATGGGGTAAGACGGGTTGGGCGCCAGCACCACGTCGCCCGGCGCGGTGATCGCCGTGGCAAGGCTGGCGAGCCCTTCCTTGGACCCCATGGTCACGACGACCTGGGTTTCGGGATCGATTTCCACCCCAAAGCGGCGGGCGTAGTAGTTGGCCTGGGCGCGGCGCAGGCCGGGAATGCCCTTTGACTGGGAATAGCCATGCGCGTCGGGCTTGCGCGCCACCTCGCACAGCTTGTCGATGACGTGCGGGGGCGGGGGCAGGTCGGGATTGCCCATGCCAAGGTCGATAATGTCCTCGCCACCCGCGCGGGCCGCGGCGCGCATCGCGTTCACCTCCGCGATGACATAGGGCGGCAGCCGCTTGATGCGATAGAACTCGTCGTCGGCCATGAGCGTTCACCTTTCGCCGGGCACTCTACCGCCAAAGCGTGACGAACGGGACCCCGGTTTTACGGTTACGGGCGCAGGTGCTAACACCCTGGCGCACGAGAGGGACGCCATGCCTGACCACGCTACGCCGACGCCGCCAACTTCGGCTCCCCCAAGCCTTGCGGACCTGCAGCACTGGACCTGGGTGATGGGGCGTGCGCAGCAGATGATGATGGAAGCGGGACTGGCCGCGGTACAGCCCTTTGCCGCGCCCGAATCGCCCGCAAAGCCGGCCGACTTCTGGCAATCGGGCCTTCAGATGTGGCAAAAGCTGCTCGATCCCGAGGCGCGCGAACCCGACCCGCGCGACAAGCGGTTCCGGGCCGATGCGTGGCGTGACCCCTGGTTTGACTGGATCCGTCGGTCCTACCTGACCATCGCCGACCACATGCTGGCGGGCGTCGACCGGCTCGAGGGCGTGGACGAGCGCCAGCGCGAGCAGATCCGTTTCGCTACAAACGCGCTGATCGATGCACTCAGCCCGTCAAACTTCGCTGTCACCAACCCGCAGGTGATCCAGCGCGCGGTGGAAACCAAGGGGGAGAGCCTGCTCAAGGGCATGTCCCACATGCTGGCCGACCTTGGCCGCGGGCAGCTGACCCATACCGACCGCACCGCGTTCGAGGTGGGCGTGAGCCTGGCGACGACGCCGGGCAAGGTGGTGAAGCGCACCCCGCTTTTTGAGCTGATCCAATATGCGCCCGCGACGGATCGGGTGCTGGCGACGCCGCTGGTCATCTTTCCGCCCTGGATCAACCGCTTCTATATCCTGGACCTGACGCCGGAGAAGAGCTTCATCCGCTGGGCGGTCGAACAGGGCATCACCGTGTTCATGGTGTCGTGGAAGTCGGCCGACGCGTCGATGAAGGATGTCGCCTGGGACGATTATGTCGCGGCGCAGGTCGACGCGATCGACACCGTGCGGGAGTTGCTGGACGTGCCGGCGGTGCATGCCATCGGCTATTGCGTGGCGGGGACCACGCTGGCGGCGACGCTCGCCTGGCTCACGGCGCGGGGCGAGGGGGAAAAGGTCGCCTCCGCCACCTTCCTGACCGCCCAGGTCGACTTTTCCGGCGCCGGCGACCTGTCGCACTTCGTGGGTGAGGATCAGTTGGCGGTGATCGGGGCACTGACCCCCGAAGGATTCCTGGACGGGCGCTACATGGCCGCGACGTTCAACCTGCTGCGCGGTCGCGACCTGATCTGGAATTACGTCACCAATAATTACCTGCTGGGGGAGGACCACGCGCCCTTTGACCTGCTGCATTGGAATGGGGACACGACCAACCTGCCGGCGCGCTGGCACCTCAGCTATCTGACCGACCTGTACCGCGACAACCTGCTGGTGGAGCCGGGCGCATTGTCGATCGCCGGCGTGCCGCTGGACCTGCGCGTCGTGAAGACGCCGACCTATGTTCAGGCCGGGCGCGAGGACCATATCGCTCCGCCCGAAAGCGTGTGGCGGCTGACCGAGATGTTCCGGGGTCCGTTGCGCTTCGTACTTGCGGGATCCGGGCACATCGCTGGCGTGGTCAACCCGCCTTCCGCCGGCAAATACCAGCACTGGGTCAGTGACGAGCCTGCCGATTCGCTCGACGCCTTTGTTGCGACCGCGCGGGAGGTGAAGGGGAGCTGGTGGCCCGATTGGGCGACATGGCTGCGCGGTCAAGATGCGGAGGAGGTGGGTGCGGTCGGTCCGCGGGTGCCCGGCAAGGGTGCGCTGCCAGCCCTGGGCGATGCGCCGGGCGAGTATGTGCGCCAGCGCTGAGCCCGTCGCGCGGCGCCGCGGGGTACTTGCAATCTGACCGATCCGGCGCTATTGTGCACTGCAGCATGGAAACGGATCGCTCCCTCTCAGACGGCGGGATCACTCCCGAAACCAGGCCGGCCACCAAGAAGCCGGCGCGGATGCGCGCGCGACGTCGCGATGGTGCGTCCCCCTCCGCCGGCATGGGCCCGGCACCCACGCAACCGAAGGACGAGATCATGGAAGAGCAGATCAAGGCCGCTACCGACCACGTTCAGGCGCAGGCCGGCGCGATGTTCGCTGATGCGGGCGCGCGCGCCCAGGGCGCCGTTGAGCGCGGCACCAAGCTGTTCGCCGAGATGGGCGAGTTCAGCAAAGGCAACCTGGACGCAGTAGCCGAGTCGGGCCGCATCGCGGCGCGCGGGCTGGAAGCCATGGGCCAGGATGCGGCGAACTTTGCCCGCAGCTCCTACGAGAACAGCGTCGCGGCGCTGCGCAGCCTGTCGAGCGTGAAGTCGCCGACCGAGCTGCTGCAGGCGCAGGGCGAGCTGGTCCGCAAGGCGTTCGACGCAATGGTCGCGCAGACCTCGCGCAATACCGAAACCACGCTGAAGCTGGCGGGTGAGATCGCGCAGCCGCTTCAGAACCGCTGGGCACTGGCTGCCGAGAAGGCCCGCACGGCCGGCTGATCCGGTCTGCAATGGCTATGAAAGGGGCGGTTGCCGATGCGGCAGCCGCCCTTTTTCGATGGGCTGGGCTCTTGCCCTACACCGCCCGAGTGCCATATTTCGGTGACACATGACGCTGCAAACATTCACGATGGCCGAACGCCGCGACGGCGGCGGCGATGACGATGGGGGTGAGGGTACCGGCACGGGCCTTGCCACGCGTACCCGCGCGCGCACCAAGCAGCCGACGCCTTACCGCGTGCTGATGCTGAACGACGATTACACGCCGATGGAATTCGTCGTGCTGTGCCTGCAACGCTTTTTCCGGATGAACATGGAAGAAGCGACCCGGGTCATGCTTCACGTCCACCAGAAGGGCGTGGGCGTGTGCGGCATCTTTTCCTACGAGGTTGCCGAAACCAAGGTGGGGCAGGTCACCGACTTCGCGCGCCAGAACCAGCATCCTCTCCAGTGCACGCTGGAAAAGGCCTGATCGATTGATCCCGCGCTGACCGAGTGATCAGCGCGCCGGTGCCAGCCACTCCAGGTCGACGCCGTCGTTGCGGTCGACGTAATTGGCCATCTGCGCCAGTGCGCCATGGTTCAGCACGGTGACGCGGCTGCCGGCACGAGCGATCAACTGTTCCTCCTCGAGCAATCGCAGCATCCGGTTGACGTGAACCGCGGTCAGCCCAACCGCGTCCCCCATTTCTTCCTGCGTCAGGCCGAGCTGGAATTCGTCCCCGTTCGCCATGCCGCACGCGCTCATGCGGTCGCGCATTTCGATCAGCAGGGCCGCTACCCGTCCGCGCGCGTCGGTGCGGCCCAGCGTCGCCAGCCGGTCTGACATCACCTGCCGTTCAAGCTGCGCCAGCGCGCTGATCGCAGCACCCAGGCGAGGGTTCTGGGTCATCAGCCCGATCAGCGCCGTGCGGTCGAATGGAGCAACTTCCGCATCGCTCGTCGCAACCACGGTTTCGAGCGAATGCCGGAATGCCAGCGCCGACCAGCCCAGGATGTCACCCGGGAAGTGGAAGCGCAGGATCTGCCGGCTGCCATCGCGCAGCAGCACATAGCTCATCGCCGTGCCCCGCCTCAGCAGAAACATCTCACCCGCGCGGTCATTCAGCCGCAGCAAGGCGGAACCGCGCCGCAGGAGCCTGCCGCGATCCTCCAACTGGGCGAGTGCGCTGCTTTCCTCAGCGCTCAACGTCATCAGCCGTCCGATCCGGTCGGCCAAACAGATACCTGGCACGTCGTGTTTTTCCCCCGAGGAATCGCGGGAAAAGCAAACCGGGCGCATCATCGCATTAAAATCGATCAACACGGCTGTTCCCGTGCGGAGGCTTGCGCGCGGCGATGCGCGCGATACACGCGAGTGCATGGACCGCATCATCATTCGTGGCGGCAACCGCCTGTCGGGCAGGCTGCCGATCTCGGGCGCCAAGAACGCGGCGCTCACGCTGTTGCCGTGCGCGCTGCTGACCGACGCGCCGCTGACCCTCACCAACCTGCCACGCCTGGCCGATGTCGACGGGTTCGGGCATCTGCTGAACCAGCTTGGCGCGTCGACGAAGGTGTCGGGCACCAGCCCACAGGAGTTTGGCCGCACCATGCGGATACGGGCGGGCGAGCTGACCTCTACCGAGGCGCCTTACGACATCGTGCGCAAGATGCGGGCGTCGATCCTGGTGTTGGGGCCGATCCTGGCGCGCGCGGGCGTTGCTCGGGTCAGCCTGCCGGGCGGGTGCGCGATCGGCAACCGACCGATCGACCTTCACCTGCGCGCGCTGGAAGCCGTTGGTGCGGAGCTGGAGATGGCGGCGGGCTATGTGGAGGCGCGCGCGCCCGGCGGCCGGCTTTCCGGTGGCCGGTACCGCTTTCCGGTGGTGTCGGTTGGCGCGACGGAAAACGTTGTCATGGCGGCCGTCACTGCGCGCGGGGGGACCTGTATCGAGAACGCGGCGCGTGAGCCCGAGATCGTCGACCTGTGCCGCTGCCTGGTCGCGATGGGCGCCAGGATCGAGGGCATTGGTACCGAGACGCTGGAGATCGAAGGCGTCGATCGGCTGAACGAGGCGACCTATGCCGTCATGCCCGATCGGATCGAGGCGGGCAGCTATGCTTGTGCAGCGGCGATCACCGGCGGTGACCTGACACTGACGAATGTCGCGCCCGATGACATGGGCGCCACGATCGATGCGCTGCGCGAGGCGGGCGTGACGGCGGAGGTGAATGGCAGCGAGATGCGGGTGGCAGCCGAAGGGCCGCTGAAGCCGCTGACGCTGTCAACCGCACCGTACCCCGGCTTCGCCACCGACATGCAGGCGCAGTTCATGGCGATGCTGACGCTGGCACAGGGCGCAAGCGTGCTGACGGAGACGATCTTCGAAAACCGCTACATGCACGTGCCTGAACTGGCGCGGATGGGTGCCGACATCACCGTCAGCGGCCGCACCGCGGTGGTGCGCGGCGTCGTGGGCCTGACCGGCGCGCCGGTGATGGCGACCGACCTGCGTGCATCCATGAGCCTGATCCTCGCCGGCCTAGCGGCGGAGGGCGAGACTTCGGTCAGCCGCGTCTATCACCTCGACCGGGGCTATGAGCGGCTGGAGGAGAAGCTGTCGGCCGTTGGCGCGGATATCGAGCGCCTCGGCGACGGCTGATCGCCCGCCGCGTCAGGCGATCCGGTCGGGCACTTCGGCGGCATCCTCCGCGATCGCCTCGGCCGGTGCCACCGCCTCCCACGGGAACACGAACCAGTCTTTTGTGACGGTGCGGTCGATGGTTCGCGCGCGATAGTCGACCCGCTGCGCCGACACTCCGTTGTCGATCAGCGTGGCGAAGCGGACATGGTCGGAAGCGGCCTGTGCCGCCGCCAACGAGGTGCGCAGCATCCCGATGGTGCGGCCCGAATCGTTGATATCGTCGATGAACAACAGACGCTCGCCCTCACGCGTGCGGGCGGCGAGGCGGACCAGCACGTCGTCCGCGAAGTCAGGAACGTGGCTCGACAGATCGCAGGAGAGGGTGGGCAGGCCGGTCGCGTGGCTGAGATAGACGGCTGGCACCAACCCGCCACGCCCAATCCCGATCAGGAAGCTTGGCTGCCAATCGGCGTCTGCCGCGATCGCCGCCGCCAACGCCCGCACGTCCGCAACGAAGCGCTCATGCGCGACCGTGTCGAACACCGGCATCAGGCGGCCTCCGCCACATAAGCGTCGATACGGGCAAGGTGCGCCGCCACCGCCTCGTCGGGCAGGAAGCTGCCAAGGAAGCTGTTGCGGGCCAGCGTCGCCAACTCCTGCCGCCCCAATCCGCGCGCCTCCGCCACCGCCACGTAATTGTCCGCCACATAGCCGCCGAAATAGGCGGGATCGTCCGAGTTCACCGTGGCGCGCAGCCCTTCCCGCAGCATCCGATCGATAGGGTGATCGGCCATGGCATGGACCACGCGCAGCTTCAGGTTCGACAAGGGACACACCGTCAGCGTCATGCCGGCGCCCGCCAGCCGGGCGGTCAGCACCGGGTCCTCCAGCGAGCGATTGCCATGGTCGAGCCGGTCGATCGCGAGCAGGTCCAGCGCCTCGCGAACATAGTCGGGCGGCCCCTCTTCGCCGGCATGGGCACATAGCTTCAGGCCAAGCTCCCGCGCGGCGGCGAACACGCGGGCAAAGCGGGAAGGCGGATTGCCGACCTCTGACGAATCGAGCCCGACGGCGGTGATGTGGGACAGCCAGGGGCGCGATTGCTCCAACGTGGCGAACGCGTCCTCCTCCGACAGGTGGCGCAGGAAGCTCATGATCAGGCAGCTGGTGATGCCATGCCGCGCCTTTGCGTCGGCCATGCCGGACAGCAGCCCGCGCATGACGGTGTCGAACGCGATCCCGCGCGCCGTGTGCGTCTGCGGGTCGAACATGATCTCAGCATGTTTCACACCGTCAGCGGCGGCCCGATCGAAATAGGCTACGGTCAGGTCGTGGAAGTCGCGCTCCGTCACCAGCACCGCCGCGCCCTGGTAATAGATGTCCAGGAAGTCCTGAAGGTTCGAAAACTGGTATGCCGCCCGCACCGCGTCCGCAGAGGTGAACGGGATGGTCAGCCCGTTGCGCCCGGCCAGCGCGAACATCAGTTCGGGTTCCAGGCTGCCCTCGATGTGAAGGTGAAGCTCTGCCTTGGGCAGGCCGGCGATGAAGCGCGAAAGATCAGCCATAATCTCGTGTATTCGCGCCCTGCGCGCCGGCGGGCAACCCCGCAGGTTTGGACAAAGCACGACTGAGACTTTTCTTCGCTCGGTGCAGCGTCTTAGGAAAGGCCATTACAGCACAGGGTTGCATGCCAGCGATGACTGACAAACCGAACCGCTTTCCTTGGAGCCGTGACAAGGAGATTGAACTCGCCAGACGTTATGTGGCGGGGGAAGCGGTTGATGCGATTGCGGCTAACTTCGGCTGCACCACCAGCGCTCTGACCACGCGTATCAGCACGCTCGGCATCCGCCGGCGCAAGCTTGCGACCAATTGCGTGGGCAATGGCAATGCCATCTTTCTGACCGGCTCTGCGCTGAGGAGCGCGATGCCGTTGCCGGACGACAGTTTCGGAGAAGACCTGCTCGCTCAACTGGACTAGGTGATTGCCCGTCGCGCAGTTTCATGCCCGCTGGCGCACGGCTCCTGGTTTTTCGTCCCGGCGCAGGGTCAGCACCTCCACGCCATCGGCCGTGACCGCGACCGTATGCTCGAATTGTGCCGATAACTTCCCGTCGGCGGTGACGACGGTCCAGCCATCGTCCAATGTCTCCACCTTGCGCGTGCCCTGGTTGATCATCGGCTCGATCGTAAAGGTCATGCCCTCGCGCAGCGTCGGGCCGGCGCCGGCGCGGCCGAAGTTCATCACCTCGGGCTCTTCATGCATTTCGCGGCCGATGCCGTGGCCGCAGAACTCACGCACCGCCGAATAGCCGTGCTTCTTGGCGTGCTTCTCGATTGCGAAGCCTATATCGCTCAGGCGCCCGCCGGGCCGTACCTGGCCGATCCCCTTCCACATCGCTTCCTGAGCGACCTGCACCAGCCGGCGCGCAGGAGGGCTGACGGTGCCGACCAGATAGGTCTTGCTCGAATCAGCGATGAAGCCGTTCTTTTCGAGCGTGATGTCGAGGTTGATGATGTCGCCGTCGCGAATGACCTGGCCTGGGTCGGGCACGCCGTGGCAGACGACCTGGTTGATCGAGCAGTTCAGGACATAGGCAAAGCCATATTGCCCCTTGCTGGCCGGCCGCGCCTGTAGATCGGTGGTGATGAAGCGGTCGACCATGTCGTTGACCGCCAGCGTCGACATGCCGGCCAGATCCTGTTCGTCCAGCATCTCGAACACCGACGCCAGCAATCGGCCGGACACCCGCATCAGCGCCAGTTCGTCAGCCGTCTTTACCATGTCAGGCGGCCGCGGCCTGATCGGGAAGCGCCTGCACCGCGGAAAGCTCTGCCCGCACAATCTCGGCGAACGACAGGGTGGGGCTGGCCTCGGCGAGCATGCCGATCTTCATCCAGAATTCCGCCTGCGCATTGATCGACCGGCACATCACCGTGCTCGCACGGCGGATCTGTTCGTGCAGTTCGTCGTCGATCTTCACGATGCCCACCGCCGCTTCCTCCAATCACGAGTAAGCGGAACGTATATGGATCGTATATCGCACGTCAACGGGCCGGCCGCTTTCACGCAGCCGGCCCGAACAGGTCAGATCGCGGCCAGCGCTTGTTCGAAGTCGGCGATCAGGTCGTCCGCGTCTTCCACCCCGATCGAGATGCGAACAAGGTTGTCGGTGATGCCGAGCGCCTGCTTGCGCGCATCCGGCACCGAAAGGTGCGTCATGCCGGCAGGGTGGCTCGCCAGAGTTTCGGTGCCGCCCAGGCTGACCGCCAGCTTGGCAATCTTGAGCGCGTCGAGGAAACGGAACGCCTCGGCCTCGCCGCCCTTGAGGTAGAGCGAAAAGGTGGAGCCGCCGCCCGAGCAGTGGCGACGATAGATGTCCGCCTGCCGGCTTTCCTCATTCGCCAAGAAGCCGAGATAGCCGACGCGCTCCACCTTGGGCTGGTCACGCAACCAGGTGCAGACCTTGTCCGCGTTCTCGCCCGCGCGGCTCATCCGCAATTCCAGCGTTTCCAGGCTACGCAGCAGCATCCAGGCGGTGTTCGGGTCGCAGATGGTGCCGATGGTGTTCCGCATCGATCGGATGGTATTGATCTGCGCCTTGTTACCG
This sequence comes from Sphingomonas aerophila, assembly GCF_014199305.1. Classification (GTDB taxonomy): domain Bacteria; phylum Pseudomonadota; class Alphaproteobacteria; order Sphingomonadales; family Sphingomonadaceae; genus Sphingomonas; species Sphingomonas aerophila. The sequence goes on along the minus strand of NZ_JACIJK010000005.1, from coordinate 249,494 downwards.
AGCAGCCCGCCCGCGACCAGATCCGAATGGCCGCCGGCATATTTGGTCAGGCTGTAGACGACGATGTCAGCGCCATGGTCCAGCGGCTTGTGCCACAGCGGGCCGAGGAACGTGTTGTCGATCGCGATAGGCGGCTTCTCGGCTGCCCCCGCAAACACGGCGTCGCGGCTGGCGGCGACCGCTTCCACGTCGACCAGCGCGTTGGTCGGGTTGGCGGGGCTTTCGAGATAAATCAGCGCGACGCGGCCCGAACCCGCCGCCTTGCTCATCACCGCGTCAATCTCCTCACGCGTGGCGCCAGCGGGGAAGTCGAGCCAGTGGACGCCGAAACGGCCAAGGATCTTGGCGATCAGCGTCTCGGTCGCGGCATAAAGCGGGCCCGAGTGAACCACCGTGTCGCCCGGCTTCACCATCGACAGGAACAGGGTCGCGATGGCCGACATACCGGACGAGAAGCTGAGCGCGTCCTCCGCTTCTTCCCAGATCGCCAGGCGGTCCTCCAGGATCTCCTGGTTCGGGCCGTTGAAGCGCGAATAAACCAGCCCCTCGGCACCGCCCGGCCGCTTGCCGGTCACGCCCTCGAAGTGGCGCTTGCCCGCGGCGGCGTTGGGGAACACAAAGGTGGAGGTGAGGAAGATCGGCGGCTTCAGCGATCCTTCCGACAGGGCCGGATCATAGCCATGACCCATCATCAGCGTCGATGGCTTCAGCTTGCGCTCACCGATCGTCTTGGGCGTGTCGTCCTGCGGCTGTTGCGCGGGCACGCCGCCCGACATCTCTGCTTCGTTCTCGTTGGGCGTGTCGGTCATCTGCACTCTCCTTGGCAGCGGTATGTAGCCCAGGATAGTCACCGTTGAAACTAGCTGGGCAATCCGATCAGGCTGATCTGGCGGCCATAGGTCGGCTCGCCCCGGTGTGTCGCCCGGCGGTAGCTGTAGAAGCGGTCGGGAAGCGCATAGGTGTCTAGCCCAAGCGCCTCGACCCGCAACACGCCTGCGTGACCCAGCCGGTGGACAACATAGGCCTCCAGGTCGAAGCGGTAGTGACGCTCGCGTGCGGGAGTGAAGAAGCGCTCGTTGGCGCGATCCACGGCGGCGAATCGATCGAGAAAGCCCTCATCCACCTCGTAGCTTGTGCGCGCGATGCACGGGCCGACCGCGGCCACGATGCGGTCGCGCTGCGCTCCCAACGCTTCCATCGCGACCACGGTGGCGTCGGTGATGCCTCCCAGCGCGCCCTTCCACCCCGCGTGCGCCGCGCCGACGACCCCTGCCTCCGTATCGGCCAGCAGCACGGGCGCGCAGTCGGCCGTCAGGATGCCGAGCAGCAGGCCGGGGCGGTCGGTGACCAGCGCATCCGCATGGGGGCGCAGATTGTCGTCGAATGGCTGAAGCACCGTGACGCAGGATGCCGAATGGACCTGATAGGCGGTGACGAGGCGCGAGCCCGGCAGCACCGCTTCCACCGCGCGGGCGCGGTTCGTCGCGATCGCGACCGGATCATCCTCCGACCCCAGCCCGACGTTGAGCCCGGCCATGTCGCCGGTCGACACGCCGCCGCGCCGGCCGAGAAACCCATGGGCGATCCCGTGAAGCGCGTCGGCGCGATTGACCTCGACGTTCATAACGACAGCCGCATCAGGCGATCTTCGTCGATCACGCTGCCCACAGCGAAGTCGTAGCGGCCGATGTCAACGAAGCCGTAGCGGGCGTAGAATCGCTTGGCCCGATGGTTGTCGACGTAAACGGACAGGACGAGCTCGGTCCCGCCGCCCGCGCGCGCCGTATCGATTGCCCAATCCATCAAGGCAGGCCCGACGCCCGCGCCCAGGTGGCTGGAGAGAACATAAAGCTGGTGCAATTCAACCGCGCCCGACGGCCAGTCGCCCGAGAACGCCACGGGGCCGAGCTTGGCAAAGCCGATGATCTTGCCCCCATCGGTCGCGACGCGGATAGTGTAGGCGGGGTCGGTCACGTGCGCCTGAAGCCCGGTCGGGCCGAACGCCGCGGGAAGGAAGACGTCCAGGTCACCCTGCCGGTACAGGCCCCTGAAGGTTTCGGTATAGGCCTGGGTTGCGACCTCCCGCAGGTCACCGGCGTCGGCGGCAGTGGCGGGGCGGTAGTGGATCATGCAAACCCCGCCGGCGTCGGCCAGTTCGGCGCGGTGAGGCCGAGCACCTTGAACAGCGCGCCCATGCCGTTCACCAGGCGCTGGCGATCGGTGACCAGGCTGTCGGCACGGTCGGGGTGCGCGCGGGCGAGGGCGGCGGAACGCGAATCGATGCCTAGCCGGACCAGCCATTCCGCCTGCTCGACCGGGCCCCAGGCGACCAGGCCCGACACCTGGCCCGCCGCGGCAAGGGTAGTGAAATCGACGTGCGCCGACAGGTCCTGATCGCCCACCCGCTCGAACGGGTTGGCAAAGGAGTGGCCACGCACAGCCTGCAAGGTTTCGCCCAGCGCCGGCCCCTCATAGCCATAATCGATCGCCAGCAACGTGCCGCCCTGGCGAGCGATGCGGGCAGCGAGGGAGCGTACAACGGCGACGCTTGAAGGGCTGACTTCCAGCACCGATCCCGCCGGCGCGTCGCGCAGCGGTTCGGGCACCACCTCCGCGGGGACGGGCGGGCCGGCCACGGGCAGGAACAAGGTGTCCTGGCAGGCGACCAGGCGTTCGTGCCAGGCGTCGCCGCGGCGCACCAACTGGCGGATCGGCAGCGCGTCGAAAAACTCATTGGCGACTACCACCAGCGACCGGTCGTCCGGCAGGGTGTCGACCGTGTCGTGCCAGCTGGCCTGCGGCACCTGCTCCGCTTGCGCTGCGCGCAGCACCGGGCTGATCTCCACCAGGTGAACGGGCGGGGTCCAGCCAGCCTTGCCCGCCGCGCGTAGGGCATCGGCGCTGAGCGTGCCGCGGCCGGGGCCAAGCTCCACCCAGGCAGCGTCGGGGCGACCCGCGCGATCCCACAGGTCCGTGGCCCACAGGCCGACCAGCTCACCGAACATCTGGCTGATCTCTGGCGCGGTGACGAAGTCGCCGGTCGCGCCAAGCGGGTCGCGGGTCGCGTAGTAATGGTTGTTCGCCGCGGCCATGAACTGCGAGATCGGCACCGGGCCCGCCATGGTAATCGCGCGGGCGAGCCGGTCGGAAAGGCTGCCGCCCGCTTCGGTATCCATCATGCCCGCCCGCCTCAGGCGACGCTGGTGCCGCCCGCGATCGGTTCGACGCGGGTACGACGGCGCGGCGCGGTCGCCATCAGGTACGCGCCGCCCAGGATCATGGGCAGGCAGAGAAGCTGGCCCATGTGCGTACCGGGCGTGCCGAGCAGCCCCGTCGCGTACTGGCGATCGGGCTCGCGGAAGAACTCCACGATGTACCGGGCAAGGCCATAGCCGACCAGGAAGAGCCCGACGAGGCGGCCCGGCTGGTAGCGGGCGCGGGTGCGCCAGAAGGCGAAGGCGAGAATCGCGAACAGGACGATGCCCTCCAGCGCAGCCTCATAAAGCTGGCTCGGGTGGCGCGCTGGCTCGGGCAGGGGAAACGGCACGGTGTGGGGAAAGATGATCCCCCAGGCGACGTCGGTCGGGCGTCCCCACAACTCCGCGTTGATGAAGTTCGCGATCCGGCCAAAGAACAGCCCGAACGGCACGCAGCACGCGACGTAATCGTGGATTCGCAGCCAATCGAGCTTGTTGGCGCGGGCGAACAGGATCAGGCCCAGCGACGTCCCGATCACGCCGCCATGGAAGCTCATGCCGCCATCCCACAGCCGCAGGATGCGCAGTGGATGCAGGATCATGTCGGGCGAATAGAACAGGACATAGCCGATCCGCCCGCCAAGGATGATCCCCAGCGTCGCGTAGAAAACAAGGTCGTCGGCATGGCGCTTCGCCATGGGCGCGCCCGGCTGGGCAAGCAGGCGGAGCAGGTACCACCAGCCGACCACGATGCCGGTGATGTACGCCAGGCTGTACCAGCGCAGCGCAAACCCGCCGATGTTGAACAACACGGGGTCGAGCCCGAGCTGATCGAAGCGGATGTGCCCGGACGCGGAGGCCGCAGCGGCAAGGACGGGCAGTATCAAGGCTTTCCCCTCAGGTCTTGCGCCCTCATAAGGGGGCAAACGAACAAACCCAAGCGGAGAGAAAGATGGCGAGCGAACTCGACCGGCGAATGGACGCAGTGATGGCTGCCCTGACCGGCGAGGGAGGGCCTTTCGCGCTGACCCAGGTGGAGAAGCACGGACGCTTGCTGCCGGTGATCGCCGCCGCGCCGCCGACCTTGCCCGCCTATTTCGCCCACTTCATCGCCCAGCATGCCGACGCCACGTTCCTCGTTTCCGGGGCGGAGCGGCTGACCTTTGCCCAGGCTGGCGCGGCGGCACAGGCCGTCGCCCGGGCGCTGGTCGGCGTTCATGGCGTCAGGCCCGGCGACCGGATCGGGCTGGCGATGCGCAACTCACCAAGCTGGATCGTCCTCTACATGGGCATCGTCAGCGCTGGCGGGGTCGCTACCTTGTTGAACGGATGGTGGGGTCCGGAGGAACTGGGCCAGGCGGTGGCGGAGGTTGGCTGCACGCTGGTGTTCGCGGATGCCCCGCGCGTCGATCGGCTGAACGCGGCAGGCGGCCTGTCCGCAAAGGTGGTCGGGATCGATGACACGCTGCCGCTGGATCAGGCGCTTGGACCGGTGACGGCGGGGGCGGACGAGGGCACGTCGTTGCCCTCCATCAGCCCGGAGGACCCCGCCACGGTGCTGTTCACCTCGGGCTCGACGGGCCGTTCGCGCGGGGCGGTTTCATCGCACCGGGCGATCACCCAGGCGACCTTCAACTACCTGGCGCAAGTGGTTATGATGCTGACGCTGGCGACCCAGGATGGCAACCCGCCGACCAGCCAGCCGGCGACGTTGCTCAACCTGCCGCTATTCCATGTCACGGCAGAGGTGCCGGTGATGCTGCAAAGCTTCGCCATGGGGCGCAAGCTGGTACTCATGCCCAAATGGGACGCGCTGGAAGCGATGCGGCTGATCGACGCGGAGCATGTCACCTATTTCGTCGGCGTGCCGCTGATGAGCTATGAGATCGCCACTCATCCCGAACGCGCCCGGTTCGACCTTTCCACGGTCACCGACTTCGCCGCCGGGGGTGCGCCGCGCCCGGCCGAGCATGTCCGCCGGCTCGACGCCGAGCTGAAGGGTGCACCGCTGATCGGCTATGGCCTGACAGAAACCAACGCTGCGGGCACAGGCAATTGGCGATCCAATTACCTCGCCAAGCCGGATTCGGCGGGACGTCCATCAGCGCCGCTGATCGACCTCGCCATTGTCGGCGCGGATGGCCAGCCGGTCCCGCAGGGTGAGCGGGGCGAGATCGGCATCCGCTCGATCGTCAATTTCGAGGGATATTGGAATGATCCGGGGGCAACCGCGGCGGCGATGACGCCGGACGGTTACTTCCTGACCGGCGACATCGGCTATCTGGACGAGGACAACTACCTGTTCATCGTCGACCGCAAGAAGGACATCATCATCCGCGGCGGGGAGAATATCAGCTGCCCGGAAGTCGAGGCCGCGCTGTACACGTGCGACGGCGTGGGAGAGGCGGCGGTATTCGGCCTGCCCGACGACCGCTTCGGAGAGGTGCCGGGCGCGGTGGTCCATCCACTCGCGGGCAAGACGCTGGACGAGGCAGTGCTGCGCGCGTTCGTCGCGGAGCATGTGGCCGCGTTCAAGGTGCCCGCGCGCATCTGGGTCTCGGCGGTCCCGCTGCCACGGCTGGGGACGGAGAAGATCGACAAGGTGGCCCTGCGCGTCCAGTACCGCGCGATCTGGGCGGCGGAGCGTCAGGCCAGCAAAGCCTGACGCAGGGCATGGCGCCAGCCGTCAAGCAGGGGCGGCGCGTCGAAGCCGTGGGTGGGCGCGAATAGCTGTACCCCCGGCCGCGCCGCGCGCAAGGCGTCGAGGTCGGGCCATAGGCCGACGCCCAGCCCGGCAAGGAACGCGGCGCCCAGCGCGGTGCATTCGCGCATAGCGGGTCGCTCCACCGCCACGCCATTGAGGTCCGCGAGAAAGCCGCACAGCCAGTCGTTCGCGGTCATCCCGCCGTCCACCCGCAACGTGGCCGGGCTGCCTGCGCCATCATCGGCCATCGCGGCGAGCAGATCGTGGGTCTGAAATCCCACCGCCTCGATCGCGGCGCGCGCGACATGCGCGGCGCTCGTGGCCAGCGTCATGCCCGTGAGCAGCGCGCGAGCATCGGGGCGCCAATGCGGCGCGCCCAACCCCACGAATGCGGGCACCAGGTACACGCCGCCATTGTCCTTGACCTGCGTCGCCATGTCGTGGGTGTCGGAAGCATGGGTGATGAGGCCCAACCCATCGCGCAGCCACTTCACCGCCGCACCCGCGACGAAGATAGACCCTTCCAGCGCATAGGTCGGCACACCATTCAGCCGGTAAGCGACCGTGGACAGCAACCGCTTGGTCGAGTGCAGGCGCTGCGCGCCGGTGTTCATCAGCGCAAAGCAGCCGGTGCCGTATGTCGCCTTGACCTCTCCGGCCGAAAAACACCCTTGCCCGACCAGCGCCGCCTGCTGGTCGCCCGCGACGCCAGCAATGGGGATGCGCCCGCCGAGCAGGTCCGTCCAACCGAAGTCGCCGCTCGAATCGCGCACCTCGGGCAGGATCGCGGCCGGTACCTCGAACAGGGCGAGGAGGTCGGGGCACCAGCGCTGGCGATCGATGTCGAACAGCGCGGTGCGGCTGGCATTGGTCGCGTCCGTCGCATGGACACGGCCGCCGGTCAGCCGCCAGGTCAGGAAGCTGTCGATCGTGCCCGCCGCCAACTCGCCAGCGGCGGCGCGCGCACGGGCGCCCGGAACGTGGTCAAGCAACCAGGCAAGCTTGGTGGCTGAGAAATAGGGATCGAGCAGCAGGCCGGTGCGCTCCTGCACCAGCGGCTCGTGTCCCGCCTGCCGCAAGGCCTCGCAACGTGCCGCCGTTCGTCGATCCTGCCAGACGATGGCGGGGGCGATCGGGCGGCCGGTGGTGCGGTCCCAGATGACCACCGTTTCGCGCTGGTTGGTGATACCGATGGCGGCGATCGGCACATCGGCCAGCCGCGCGGCTTCGCCCATCACCGCCAGCGTGTCGCGCCAGATATCCTCCGGGTCGTGTTCTACCCAGCCGTCAGCGGGATAATGCTGGGGCAACTCGCGCTGGGCGGTGGCCAGGAGCGACCCAGCCTGATCGAACACCAGCGCCCGCGTCGAGGTAGTGCCCTGGTCGATGCTGAGGATATGGCGGGCGCTCGGCATTCTTCAGGGCTAGCGAGTAACCTGCGTGAAGCTGCCAAGCCGGCAAAAGGGGAAACTGCCCGCACCCGTTGCGCGGGCCTGGGTCGTCTCGACCAGGCGAAAGCGGTCGCCCGGGCACACTCGGCGTCCGTCGCGATTGTCCCACACGATCTGGCGAAAGCGGTTCAACTCGCCAAGGTTCGGGCACTCGCTTGCGAGCGTGTTACGATAGGTCCGCTTGCCCGTCAGTTGGAAATCGATCGCGGCGGGGCCGGCCGGCTGCTGGCTGACCACCTGGTCAAGGTCGATGCACGGTCCCGATGGCGCCCGGTCGTGCGCCACCGCCGGGCCCAGTGATGTGAGCAGCGTGGAGGCCAGCAGGGCGAGCGCGGGGAGGCGAATCATGAAGCCGGAACGCGCGAGCGTGCCTGGCCGCTCCCGGTCGCATCCAGAAAGGCTGACACCCAGACTAGCGGCGCGTTCCAGTTGATGGCCACTTCGTTCATCGAATAAGCGCGCCAGTCGTCGGTCCAGCATGTCATGCCGGTGCAGCGGCCCTTGAACGTCTTGGCGATCGGATCGGCATCGAGCGACGTTGAGTTGGGGCCGCCCGACAGCACGCCGCTGGGCGGTGCCGGGTAGCGCGGGTCGGTCGGATGCCAGAAGCGATGATGGGGAAAGCGCATCGGGCGCGTGCCGACGCCGGTCACGAAGGACTGGCCAAGCGCGTTGCGGCCGAGCACCCAGTCGAGCGTGTCGACCGCTGCGTCCCGATACCCCGCCTTGCCGGTCAACTGATAGACAACGCCCAGCAGCATGGCGCGGTTGAGCAGGGTGGAGGTCGATCCCCAGCCAAAGCGATCGCCCGCGAGGGGCAGGCGATAGCCGCTGGTCATTCGCTCTCCCATCAGAGCGTCGGCCCGGCCGATCAGCGCGGCGCGAACGCGGGCACGCGTCGGGGCCGAAAGCCTGGTCGCGACGGTGGCAAGCGTGAACAGCCCCGCCTGGTCTAGCTTGCCCCAGCTGAGGTCGTCATTCGGGGTGTTCAGGTAAGGCGACCCGTCGATCACCGCCGCGAAGCGTGGGTCGCCGGTGGTGGCGTACAGCTCCGCCGCTGCCCAGAACCGCTCGTCCGACCAGTCGCGGTCGCCATATCCGCCAGAGCCGGTGAAGGTCGGGCTGGCGACCAGCTTCGGGTGGCGCTCCGCCGCCGCCCAGGCCCGCTGCGCAGCTTTCAGCGCAGTGTCGGCAAAGGCGGGGTCGCTTGCCCGGTACACGCGCGCGGCCTGCGCTGCGACGGCGGCGAGGTTGAGCGTCGCGGCCGTCGAGGGCGGATAAAGCCAGCGTGGCTCCTTGTCCTCGGCCGGGGCGGTGGGCAGCGCGGTCCAATGTTCGTCCGCAACCTTTGTATGGGCGAGGCCGCCGGCGTCGATCTCCTGAAACACGGGCTTGGCTGCCATCGGATCAACCGGCACCTTCAGGCGCGCGCCGTCCGGGATCTGCATGGACAGGAGGAACTTCACCTCCACCCGCGCCTCGTCCAGCAGGTCGTCGGCGCCATTGCCGCGCTCGGGCAGTTGCAACGTGCCATCGGCGAACAGGTAGGGCCGGCCCCATGCGCTGAGGCGCTGGTGCAGGTCCAGCAGCGTCCACGTGCTGATCCCGCCGTTGACCACATATTTGCCCTGATCGCCCGCGTCGTACCAACCGCCCGTGGTGGTCAGCCGATAGGTGCAGCCCGGCCATTTGGTCCCCCGCTCGTCGGTCTTGGCGAAGCATGTCACTGTTTCGTCCGTGTGGCCCGCGGGGCGGGCGAGGTCTGGGCGTTCCACATAGGCGCGCTCGATCGGCACGCCGCTGCGCTGTTGGTAGAAGAAGGCCATCGCGGCGGCCGGCAGACGCGCAAACGGGCGCGGGCCGATCGCGAAGCGGTCGCTGGTCCCGGCTACGCCTGCCACGCGGAGCTGGTAGCCATCGCCGGCCTGGCGAAAGGAGGAGATGTCGACGCGGTGTACCGGCCGCCCGGAACCGGGATCGCGGCCGAACGGGGTTGTGCGGCCCGATGCAACCGTTCGCCCGGCGCGGTCGAGCAGCGTCCAGTTCAGTGGCGTCGGCGAAGCGCTTTCCACGATGGCGAGCTTGGGGCCCGTGGTCTCAAAGCCAAGCTGCCCTATCAGGATCGCGGGGGCAGAAGACGTCGTCTGAGCACTGGTAGCGGTACCCAGCAACAGGGGAGCAACAAACGGCATCGCCGCCAAAAAGACTGGTCGCATTCGCGCTTCTTCCCTACAGTATGACAACGTTAGCGAGAACGTTATCAAGGCTGGACGGCTACTGGTTCAAGGCATTGCCGGAGCCCGCCTTATCAGGAGAGGACGCATGAAGGGCAAGGCTGGATGGATGGCGGGGGCGGCCGGGCTGCTGGCCGTGATGGGTGCCGCACCGCTGATCGCGCAGGTCGCGAACGGGGCCGCTTCGGCGACGGCGCACCCGGAAAGTTGGCCCAAGCTCAACAACCGGCGCCAGCGCGATCCCAAGGTTGAAACGCGCGTCGAGCAGATCCTGTCGCGCATGTCCGTCGAGGACAAGGTCGGCCAGCTGATTCAGGTCGACATCGCGTCGATCACCCCCAAGGACCTGGAAACCTATAAGTTCGGCTCTGTGCTGAACGGCGGCAGCTCGGGCCCCTATGGCAACGACAAGGCGCCTGCGTCCGACTGGCTGAAGTTGGCGGACGAGTTCTACGACGCGTCGATGAAGCGGTCCGACACGCGGCCAAAGGTGCCCGTGATCTGGGGCACCGACGCGGTGCACGGCGCCAACAACATCATCGGCGGGACGCTCTACCCTCACAATATCGGCCTCGGCGCGATGCGTGATCCCGACTTGGTCAAGCGGATCGGCCAGGCGACGGCGGAGGAAACCGCCGCTACCGGGCAGGATTGGACCTTTGCGCCGACTGTGGCGGTGGTGCAGGACGACCGTTGGGGCCGCACCTATGAAAGCTATTCCGAGGACCCGGCCATCGTCGCTTCCTATGCCGGCAAGATGGTTGAAGGCATCCAGGGCACGGTTGGTCAGGACTTCATGGGCCCGGGCCATGTCATGTCCTCGATCAAGCACTTCCTGGCCGATGGCGGCACGGGCGGCAAGGATCAGGGCGACGCGCGCATCTCCGAAGACGCGCTGCGCGACATCCACGCCGCGGGCTATGTGACCGGCCTGGAAGCAGGCGCGCTGATCGTGATGCCTAGCTTTTCGAGCTGGAACGGTACCAAGATGACGGCGAACAAGAGCCTGCTGACCGGCGTGCTCAAGGAGCGCTGGGGCTTTGACGGCTTCGCCGTCAGCGACTGGAACGCGCATGGCCAGGTGCCCGGCTGCACCACCGAAGATTGCCCCGCCGCGATCAACGCGGGCCTCGACATGTTCATGTATTCGGGCCCGAAGTGGAAGGAGCTCTACGCCAACACGCTGGCCGAGGCGAAGGACGGGCGTATCCCCGCCGCTCGCCTCGACGACGCCGTTCGCCGCATCCTGCGCGTCAAGCTGATCGCCGGCACGTTCGAGCACGGCCGTCCGTCGAGCCGGCCGATGGCAGGCGAGTTCAACCGGATCGGCAGCCCCGAACACCGCGCCCTGGCGCGCGAGGCGGTGGCAAAGTCGCTGGTGCTGCTGAAGAACAATGGCGGCGTGCTGCCGATCAAGGCGGGCGCCAACGTCCTCGTCGCGGGCAAGGCGGCCGACAGCATCGCCCAGGCGGCCGGCGGCTGGTCGATCACCTGGCAGGGGACGGAAGTCTCCAACGCCGACTTCCCCCACGCCCAGTCGATCTGGAGCGGACTGGACGAGAACATCCGGGCGGCGGGCGGCCGCGCCACCCTGTCGGCGGACGGCAGCTACGCTGCCAAGCCCGACGTCGCGATCGTGGTATTCGGCGAAACGCCCTATGCCGAATTCGTGGGTGACCGCCCCAGCCTGGAATACAGCCCTGAGGACAAGAGCGACCTCCAGCTGCTCAAGAAGCTGAAGGCGGCGGGCGTGCCTGTCGTGGCGGTGTTCCTGTCAGGCCGGCCGATGTGGGTGAACCCGGAGGTCAACGCGGCCGACGCCTTCGTCGCGGCATTCCTGCCGGGTACAGAAGGCGGCGGCGTTGCCGACGTGCTGGTCGCGGGCAAGGGCGGCGCGGCCAAGCGCGACTTCCACGGCACGCTCAGCTTCTCATGGCCCAAGCGCATCGACCAGAATGTGCTCAACCGTCGCGATCCGAACTACGACCCGCTGTTCCCGATCGGCTACGGCCTGACCTATGCCGCGCCCAAGAGCCTGGCGAAGCTGGACGAGACGCGGCCGGCGGTGACCGTGGGTGACACCTCGACGCTGTTCGGGCGTGGCCGGGTAATCGCAGGCGGCAAGCTGACCCCGACCGGCGCGGTGGCGGTGACGCGTGTCGACCGCAACGCGCAGGAGGACTCGCTTCGGCTCACCTGGACCGGCGCGGGTGAGGCGGCGATCCAGGTTGCGCGCCCGATCGACTATCGGCGTGAGGCGAACGGGGAGTTGAGCCTGGTCGTCAACTATCGCGTCGTCACGCCCGCAAGCGGTCAGTTGACCGTGACGATGACCGGGGGAAAGGCGGCTCGCGTGCCCGTGACCAGCTTGTTGACGGCAGCGGCCGGAACATGGGGCGAAATGGCGGTGCCGCTCCGCTGCTTCGCCACCGGGGGTGTCGATATGGCCGCGGTGACGCGTCCCTTCGCGATCGCGTCCACCGGTGCGGCCCGGATCGATGTGTCATCGGTGCGGATCGCCAGCAGCGGCGCTCCCGGAGCAGCCTGCCCCCGCTGAGGCGCCAGTTGGCGAGCGTCGGCCGATAGGATAGCCTCTTCCGAAACAGAACGGAGAAGGATGCCATGGCCACGCTCGCCCCGGCCGACGCACGGGTTCATGCCGCCGAGATCCACGCGAACGGGTATGCGCCGGGCGAGTGGGAAGCGCGGGTGGACCTGGCGGCCGCCTATCGCCTCGTCGCGCTATACGGGTGGGACGACCTGATCTTCACCCACCTGTCGGCGCGGGTGCCGGGACCCGAGCACCATTTCCTGATCAACCCGTACAACATGATGTTCGAGGAGATCACGGCGTCCAGCCTGGTGAAGATCGACGTTGACGGAAACCCGGTCGGCAAGACCGACCAGCCGGTCAATCCAGCCGGCTTTACCATCCATTCCGCCATCCACATGGCCCGCGAGGACGCGGCGGCGGTGATGCACCTCCACACTCCGCACGGGCAGGCGGTGTCCGCAATGCGCTTTGGCCTGTTACCGCACACCCAGACCGCGATGATCGCGGGGCATGACGTCGCGTATCATGATTATGAGGGCATCGCGACGGACCTGGACGAGCGCGAGCGGCTGGTCGCGGACCTTGGCGCCCGCAATGCCATGATCCTGCGCAACCACGGCACGCTGGCGGTCGGCGAGAGTGTCGGCGCGTGCTTCGTCCGCCTGTATTTCCTGGAGCGCGCGTGCGAGGCGCAGGTACTCATGCTCGCCGCCGGCCGCGACAATCTCAACGACCCGCACGAAGATGTCGGCGCAAAGGTCGCAATGCAATCCAACCCCAAGGGCATGGGCATGGTCGCCGAGCGGCTCGCCTGGCCCGCGCTGAAGCGCAAGCTCGACCGGGTGGACCCAACCTACAAGAACTAACCCTGCGCGTCGGGGGCCAGGGCGGGGTTGAAGTTCAGGGAACCCTTGAGGGCCGGACGGCGATTATCCGCAAGGCTGCCTCGGGCGCGATGGCGACGCGGCCGCCGCACGGGTGGTCGGGGACCCGGCTTGCTACGCTAGCCGCGAACGCCGGACACGAAAAAGGGCGGGGCGACGTCGCCGGGCATTGCTGCCATGGCGACGCCGCTCCGCCCCGATCGACTGATTAGTCGCGGTCGCCGGTCAGGAAGGCGGGAGCGAACTCGGGCGCGGGGCCGTCATCGTTGCCGCCGCCATTGCCCTGGCCACCCTGGCCGCTTTCGCGGCGGGGGCCGCGATCGCCACGGTCGCCACGGTCACGACGTGGGCCGCCTTCACGACGGGGGCCACGGTCGCCACCGCGATCACCACCACGGTCGCCACCGCGATCACCACGGGGACCACGATCGCCGCGACCTTCACCACCCTCACGAGGCTGGCGGGCAGGACGGCTGTCCTCCAGCTCTGCGCCGGTTTCCTGGTCGACGACGCGCATCGACAGGCGAACCTTGCCGCGCGGATCGATCTCGAGGACCTTGACCTTAACGTCCTGACCCTCGGACACGACGTCCGTCGGCTTCTCGACCCGCTCGTTCTTCATCTCGGACACGTGGACGAGGCCGTCCTTGCCACCCATGAAGTTCACGAACGCGCCGAAGTCGACGATGTTGACGACCTTGCCATTGTAGATCTTGCCGACCTCGGCCTCTTCGACCAAGCCCTTGATCCAGTTCACCGCGGCTTCGATCTGCGCCGGGTCGGAGGAGCTGACCTTGATCACGCCCTCGTCGTCGATGTCGACCTTCGCACCGGTGGTGGCGACGATCTCACGGATCACCTTGCCGCCCGTGCCGATCACTTCGCGGATCTTGGACTTGTCGATGGTGAAGGTCTCGATCCGCGGCGCGTGCGCCGACAGCTCGTTCCGGGTCTCGCCCAGTGCCTTCGCCATTTCGCCCAGGATGTGGGCGCGGCCCTCATGCGCCTGTGCCAGGGCGACGCGCATGATCTCCTCGGTGATGCCGGCGATCTTGATGTCCATCTGCAGCGAGGTGATGCCTTCGCTGGTGCCGGCCACCTTGAAGTCCATGTCGCCGAGGTGATCCTCGTCGCCCAGGATGTCCGACAGGACGGCGAACTTCTCGCCTTCCAGGATCAGGCCCATCGCGATGCCCGATACCGGACGCTTCAGCGGCACGCCCGCGTCCATCAGGCTGAGCGAGCCACCGCACACCGTCGCCATCGACGAGGAGCCGTTGCTCTCCGTGATGTCGGAGGTGACACGGATGGTGTAGGGGAACTCTTCCTTGGTCGGCAGCACCGGGTGCAGCGCGCGCCAGGCAAGCTTGCCGTGACCAATTTCACGACGCCCCGGCGCGCCGAAGCGGCCCACTTCGCCGACCGAATAGGGCGGGAAGTTATAGTGGAGCATGAAGTTTTGGTACGACAGGCCATTGAGGCCGTCGATCATCTGCTCGGCGTCCTTGGTGCCGAGAGTGGTCGTGGCGATGGTCTGCGTTTCACCGCGGGTGAACAGCGCGGAGCCATGCGCACGCGGCAGGAAGTGAACTTCCGCTTCGATCGGGCGCACCGTCTTGGTGTCACGGCCGTCGATACGGACGCCTTCGTTCAGGATCTGGCCGCGGACGATCTCCGCCTCCAGCTTCTTCACGAGCTTGAGCGTGCCGAGATACTCGGCCGGGTTCTCGTGCTTCAGCGTCTCGAACGCGTCGCGGGCCTTGGTGCGGGCTTCGTTGACCGCGGTCTGGCGCTCCGCCTTGTTGGTCAGCTTGTAGGCAGCGGCCAGGTCAGCGCCGATCAGCTCGCGCAGCTTGTTCTTGTGGGCCGACAGGTCGGCGCCGGACTTCAGCTCCCAAGGCTCCTTGGCAGACTTTTCGGCGAGCTGGATGATTGCGTCGATCACCTGCTGCGACGCCTTGTGCGCGAACATCACCGCGCCCAGCATCACATCCTCGGACAGCTCCTTGGCTTCCGACTCGACCATCATCACCGCGTCCTGGGTCGCGGCAACCATCAGGTCGAGCTCGCCCGTCGCGATCTCGGCGTCCGACGGGTTGAGTTGATACTCACCGTCCTTGTAGCCGACGCGCGCCGCGCCGATCGGGCCCATGAAGGGCACGCCCGACAGCGTCATCGCTGCCGATGCGGCAACCATGGCGAGCAGGTCCGGCTCGTTCTCGCCGTCATAGCTCATCACCTGCGCGATGCAGTTGATCTCGTTGTAGAAGCCCTCTGGGAACAGCGGGCGGATCGGACGGTCGATCAGGCGGCTGACCAGCGTTTCACGCTCGGTTGCGCCACGCTCACGCTTGAAGAAGCCGCCCGGGATGCGCCCCGCCGACGAGAACTTTTCCTGGTAGTGGACGGTGAGCGGGAAGAAATCCTGCCCTTCCTTGACGCCTTTGGCAGCCGTCACGGCGCACAGCACCACCGTTTCGCCGAGCGTGGCGATCACTGCGCCGTCCGCCTGGCGGGCAACCTTGCCCGTTTCGAGCGTGAGGGTCTTGCCGCCCCACTCGATGCTGACCTTCTGGGTATCGAACATTCTGTTTCCTTCACTCCTCACGCCCGATGCGGGAGGGGCCTATCTGCGAGCTAAGCCGGCTCGCGGCGGTGTGGAGCGTGTTGATGGCTCCATGCCCGTGTCGCCGGATTGCGACGGGGCGGATAAGAGAAGGGCGACCCGAAGGCCGCCCTTTTCCGTCACTTGCGAAGGCCGAGCTTCGCAATGAGAGCGAGATACCGATCGCCGTCCGACTTGCGGAGGTAATCAAGCAGCGCGCGACGCTTGTTGACCAGCATCAGAAGTCCGCGACGCGAATGGTTGTCCTTGGCGTGACCCTTGAAGTGCTGGGTCAGGTTGCTGATCCGCTCGGAAAGGATCGCGACCTGCACCTCGGGGGAGCCGGTGTCACCCTCGCCGCGGCCATGTTCGGAAATGAGCGCCTGCTTGCGCTCCGCCGTGATCGACATGTGCTAGTCCTTCGACATCGTGTTTACAGGTTGAAGCCGCGTTCGACCCGCACCATCCCGCCGGAAACATCGACCAGCGCCACAGGGACGTCGTCGAGCAAGGCAAAGGCAGTGCCGTCATCGGCGGCAATCCCGGCCAGAACACGCCCCTGTCGAAGCGCCCCTGCCTGGTCGGGAGTGAGGGAGAAAGCCGGGATGTCGTCCAGCCCCGCCCTCAACGGCAGAAGTAACTGTTCAAGGTTGCGCGCCTTAGCGGCTTCGTTCCAATTGTCCAGCGATATCGCCTGGGCAAGGTCGAACGGGCCTGCCTTTATCCGGTGCAGATAGGTCACATGACCCACCGTACCCAGCGCCAGCGCGATGTCCCGCGCCAGGGACCGTATGTAAGTGCCCTTTGACACGTGCGCCACCAGGGTCGCCTCGGCAAGTACGCCAGCGTCCGCCGCCTCGATGGACAGGGAATGGATCATCACCGATCGCGTCGCGAGCGCCACGTCCTCGCCTGCGCGGGCGAGGTCATAGGCGCGGGCACCATCAACCTTCAGCGCCGAATAAGCCGGCGGCACCTGCTCGATCGGGCCGGTAAAGCGGGGCAACACCGCCGCCAGTTGGGCAGCATCGGGCCGCACCGGGCTGGTCGCGACCACTTGGCCCTCGCGGTCGAGGGTGTCGGTCTGCTCACCGAAGCGGATGGTAAAGGCATAGACTTTGTCGCTGTCGAGCATCCGGCCGGCAAGCTTGGTCGCTTCCCCGACCGCGATCGGCAACACGCCCGAGGCGAGTGGGTCGAGCGTGCCGCCATGGCCGACCTTGGCCTTGCCGTGCCCCGCTTCGCGCAGGCCCCGCTTGATCGCGCCCACCGCCTGGGTGGAGCCAAGCCCCAGCGGCTTGTCCAGGATGATCCAGCCGTGGAGGGCCATCAGGCGATCGCTCGCGCAAGGTCGAGCAACTGGCCAAGCAGCCAGCGCGCGGGCGGGCCCACGACGCGCGCGACGATGTCCGCGCCGGGCACCAGCATCGGCAATACCACCAGCAACCCGATCAGCAGCAGGAACCCGTAACGGCCGATGCTCGCATAGCGGCGGGCAAGGGGGCGGGGCAGCAGCCCTTCCACCACATGGCCGCCATCAAAGGGCGGGATCGGCAACAGGTTGAAGATGGCCAGGAAAACGTTGACCATCAGGAACGAGAAAAGGATGTCCGCCGCAAAGCGCGGCGCGCCACTGGCCGGCAGCGTGCCGCCCAGGCTGGCCGACAACAGCCCCAGGCCGAACGCGCCCAGGATCGCGAGCGCGAGGTTCATTCCCGGCCCGGCAAGCGCGACCAGCATCATGCCGGTGCGTGGCCGGCGCAGGCAGGCTGCGACGACGGGCACGGGCTTCGCCCAGCCGAATACCGGCGCACCCGCGATCGCCAGGCTGAGCGGCAGCAGCACGGTGCCGACCGGATCGACGTGGCGAACGGGGTTGAAGCTCAGCCGCCGCTGCTCGGCCGCGGTAGGGTCGCCAAGCCAGCGCGCGACCCAGCCATGCGCGACTTCGTGAAAGACGATGGCAATGACGAGTGGCACGATCCACACGGCCGCGCGGTAGACGATATTGTCGGAGGACATGGACGGAACATAGGCGAGCGTGCCGGTCGGCGCCAGCAACGCCGTGGCGTAATCAGGCGCTGCCCAGCGCCTCCACGAAGTGCCGTCGGCACAGCGCGACATAGCGGTCGTTGCCGCCGATCTCCGTCTGCGCTCCCTCCCCGATGGCACCCCCCGCAGCGTCGACCCGCAGGTTCATGGTCGCCTTGCGTCCGCAGGTGCACACCGATTTGATCTCGACCAGCGAATCGGCAAGCGCGAGCAGGCGGGCGGAGCCGGGGAACAATTCTCCCTGAAAGTCGGTGCGCAACCCATAAGCGAGGACGGGGATGTCGTGCGCGTCGGCCAGGCGCGCCAGACTGTCGACCTGCCCGCTCGTAAGGAATTGCGCCTCGTCCACCAGGACGCAGGCAAGCGCCTCCGTACGGTGCCGTTCCAGCACCAGGGCGGCGAGATTGGTACCGGGATCGAACGGAGTGGCCGATGCTTCCAGCCCGATGCGCGAGGTGATGGTGCCCGGCGCGAACCGATCATCGATCGCGGCGGTGAACAACATGGTCGACATGCCGCGCTCGCGATAATTGAAGTCGGCCTGGAGCAAGTTGGTCGACTTCCCCGCGTTCATCGAGGCGTAGTAGAAATAAAGCTTGGCCATGCGCCGACGATTGGCGGATCGGCGCCCGCGTCGCCACGGCTTTTTTCATGGGAGCCGCCGCGGCGTTCCGATTGCTGGCGGCATCGCAGCGGGGCATGGTGGCGCCATGCAGGTCGTCAAAGCACCCCTCCTCCTTCTCTTGGCTGGCTGCCTGTCCGGGTGCATCGCGGCGGCCGTGCCGTTGGTCGCAGCGGGCGGCGTCGCCGCAAGCGCCACCGCGCGTCCCGACCGGGCTGATCGGGAGGAGAGGCGGGCGGCCAGACGCGCGGCCAAGCAAGCAAAGCGTGAGGAAAGGACCGCCGCGGCTGCGCCACTGCCCGCTCCTAAGCCGCTTCCGGCCGACCCGACACAGCGGCGGGCGGGACAGTTCTACGCCGGCTCTCTGCCCCGCCCGGACGGCAGTGATGCCCCGCCGGTGCCGCCAGCCGAGGCTCAATCAGCGCCAATCACGCCACCGCTTGTGAGCAGCGAAGGCACGCCGCCTGCAGCCTCACCTGCCGGCGCGACCTGGGCGGATCTGGGCCATTATGTCGCCGGCCATATGCCCGCGACCCGAAGCGTGCTCTTGGACCGGGGCAGCGACAGTGCCGACCCGCGCTGGATCACGTGCGAGGGCAAGGAGCCAGCGGTACTCGCGACGGTTTCGGTGACCCTGGGGCCGGCGCCGGCCGGGGGGCATCGGGGAACAGGCCCGACAATGGCTTGGGGCGCTGAACACGATCGGGGTCAAGCTGGTCTTTGTCGCCGGCGATGACGGGGAGGCGGAGAGGGCCCGCGCGGCGCTCGCCAAGGCCGGACTGCCCGCTCCCGTCGCGGGCGACACGCTGCTGATCGGCGGCTCCGCCGTGTCGGTGCGGGCGAGCGTTGCCGCGCGCTATTGCGTGGTGGCGCTTGCGGGGCGGGTCGCGGCTGACTTCCCCAATGCGCTGACCCCGGCAACATCGCCGCCCGCCCTGCAGCCGATCTGGGGCGCCGGCTGGTTCCTGTTCGGCGACAAGCCAGCCGCGCCGTGATCGCCCTTGCTGTCGTGCCCCGTTCATCTCACCCGATCTAGGTGGGCGCGACAAGGAGGCGGATGATGAACAATTGGGTGGCGGCCAGTCTGTTGAGCTCGATCGGCCTGAGCGGCCTGCTGGCGACGGCAGCGGCGGCAAGCGTCGATACCTCACCCAAGCCCGGCGGCGTGTATCGCCTGAAACCCGGCATCTTCGTTGAGCAGGGTACCCGGTGCGAGGACGCGCCCAATGCGTCGATCCGCCTTTACGATGGGCGTGGGATCAGCACCGCCCACACCCGAGCCTGTCGCGCGAAGGTCGTGTCACGCCGCGGTAGCCGGTACACGGTGCGTCAGTCCTGTATTGATGCCGGGGCCGGACCGGCCCCCCGCTTTGTTGAGACCCAGACACTGACGGTGCGCGATGCGCTGACCTTTACCTTGGGCAAGGGCACACGCGCCGCAACCTACCGCTATTGCCCGGTGTACCAGTTGCCGCCGGGTCTCAGGAGCGCAGTACCGCGCTGATCGCGATCACGTTTCGGACGGCTGCTCGCCCAGGTCCCGGGCAACGGCGGGCGCGCGCAGCAGGGCGTCGATATGGCTGCCCTCGTCAAAGCTTTGGTCGGGCAGGAACTTCAGCTTGGCCGCGTACCTCATTTTCACCCGGTGGGCGACCTCGCGCTGCAGGAACGCGGTGTTGGTGCGCAGCGCCTTGATGACGGCCTCCTCATCCCGGCCCAGCAACGGTTTCACGAACACCGTGGCATGGCGAAGGTCGGATGACATGCGGACTTCGGTCACCGACACCATGTGCTTGGCCAAGGTCTCGTCATGCACGTCACCGCGCTGCAGGATCTCCGACAGGATATGCCGAACCTGTTCACCGACGCGCAGTGTGCGGACCGATGCAGCGCCGGCCTGGCTGGCGGGCTTAGCCACGCTTGATCTCCGAATAAAAGGTAAGCCGATTGCCGGACGGGTCGGTGACTGTCACCTCCTGCGTGTCCCAGGGCGTCGTTGACGGCGCGCCTGGACGGCAGTTGCCGTGCTCCTTGGCCCTGAGTGCGGCTGCATAGCCGACCACGTCATCCACGGCCACGCGAATGGCCGAGCCGGGCGTGGCATCGCCAAAGTGTTCGGTCAGGTGCAGCACGCACTCGCCATGGCGCACCCCCATGTAGAGCGGCGCCCATTCTTCGAAACGTGCCTCGAACATCAGCTCGAAACCTAGGAAGTCCAGGTAGAAGTCGCGGGTGCGCGCTTCATCAAAGCTGCGCAGGATGGGAACCGGCCTGCCGAATACAACCATGACCGGTTCCCGTGCTCCTTAGAGCGTACGCTCGCGCAGTTCGACTTCATAGGTTTCAAGGTAGTCGCCCGCCTTGATGTCCGTGAAGTTCTGCGTGAACGTCACGCCACATTCCAGCCCCGCGCGAACCTCGGCCACGTCGTCCTTGAACCGCCGAAGCGATGCAATCTCACCCTGGTAGATGATGACGTCGTTGCGCGTGATACGTGCCTTGAGTGCCTTGCGAATGACGCCGTCCGTGACAAGCAGACCCGCAGCCCTGCCCGTCTTGCCCGCGGAGAACACTTCGCGGATCTCGGCGCGGCCCACAACCGTCTCGAACGCCTCCGGTCCGAGCTCGCCCGCCATGCCGGCGCGGATCTCGTCCACCAGGTCGTAGATGACGTCATAGTACTTAAGCGCAACCTTTTGCCGCTCGGCGATCTCGCGCGCCTTGGCATTGGCGCGGACGTTGAAGCCGATGATCGGCGCCCCCGATGCACCCGCCAGCGTCACGTCGGATTCGGTAATGCCGCCGACACCGGAGTGCAGGATGCGCGCGCGGATGAGATCGGTGGAGATCTTGTTGATCGACCCCACGATCGCTTCCACCGTGCCCTGCGTATCGGCCTTGACGACGAGCGGATACTCCATCGCCTGATCCGCCCGCAGCGCAGAGAACATGCTTTCCAGGCTGGCCGGAGCCGTTGTGGTCCGCTTCTGCGTCAGCACGCTCTGGCGATACTCGGCGACCTCACGGGCCCGCGCCTCGTTCTCGACCACCTGAATCGGGTCACCCGCCGACGGGACACCGGAGATGCCCAGCACCTCCACCGGCATTGCCGGGCCCGCTTCCTTGATCTGGCGTCCCTTGTCGTCGACCAGCGCACGGACCTTGCCCGATTCCGCGCCGATCACGAACACGTCGCCGACCCGAAGTGTGCCACGGTTGACCAGCACGGTTGCAACCGGACCGCGACCCTTGTCGAGCTTCGCCTCGATCACCGTGCCCTCGCCCGGACGATCCGGGTTGGCGCTCAGTTCAAGCAGTTCGGCCTGAAGCTGGATCTTCTCGATCAGGTCGTCGAGGCCGGTCTTCTTGAGCGCGGATACTTCCACGTTCTGGACGTCGCCGCCCATTTCCTCGACCACGACCTCATGCTCCAACAGGCGCTCGCGCACGCGCTGGGGATTGGCCTCGTACTTGTCGACCTTGTTGATCGCGACGATCATCGGAACGCCCGCCGCTTTGGTGTGGTGGATGGCCTCGATCGTCTGCGGCATCAGCCCGTCGTCGGCCGCCACAACCAGCACCACGATGTCCGTGACGTTGGCGCCACGCGCGCGCATCTGGGTGAAGGCCTCGTGACCCGGCGTATCCAGGAAGGTGATCCTAGACTTATCCTTCAGCGTCACCTGGTATGCACCGATGTGCTGGGTGATGCCGCCGGCCTCGCCGCGAACCACGTCCGTGCCACGCAGCGCGTCGAGCAGCGACGTCTTGCCGTGATCAACATGGCCCATGATGGTGACCACGGGCGGGCGGGGACGCAGGCTGTCGGGCGCATCCTCAGACACGTCGATCGCAAGATCGATATCCGATTCAGACACGCGGCTGATGTTGTGGCCGAACTCGGTCACCAGCAGCTCGGCCGTATCCTGGTCGATGGTCTGCGTCATGGTGACGGGCATGCCCATCTTGAACAGTGCCTTCACCAGGTCCGCGCCCTTTTCGGCCATGCGGTTGGCGAGTTCCTGCACGGTGATCGCTTCGGGCACCTGGACGTCGCGGACCTGCTTGGCCTGCTGGTCGCGCGGACCACCAAAGCTGCGCTTTTCCTTTTCGCGCGCACGCTTCAGGGCAGCTAGGCTGCGGGCGCGGGCGCCGTCCTCGTTCAGGGCGCGGTTGACGGTCAGCTTGCCGCCACGACGCTCGTCACCCTTGCGATCGCGCTGTTGCGGCGAAGGCCTGGCAGGGGCGTTGCGTGGAGTTGCCTGGCCGCCCGACAACGGACGCTGACCCTGACTCTGGGGCTGGGCAGAGGCCGACTGGTTCGTCGTGGCTGCAGCAGGCGCGGCAGCGGCAACAGGCTGCTCCACCGGCTTGGGCTGCGGCTTGGGGATTTCAGGCCGGGCCACGGGCGAGAAGCGGCGCGGCGCGGGCATGGATGGATCGCGCGACAGCTGCAGCGTCGCCGCGGGCTGAGCGCGCACCGGTGCAGGCGCAGGCGCAGGCGCCGGCTTGGGCGCCGGGGCTGGAGCCGCCGCAACCGGCTCTGGCGCCGGAGCAGGGGTGGGCGCAGGTGCCGGGGTCGGCTCAGGCGCGGCCGGCTGTTCGATCACGGGCGGCGCGGCGCGCTCAACCGGACGGAAACCCCGACCAGCGGGCGTCGGCACGCTGATCGGCGCAGGCGCGGGCGCCGCGGCAACAGGCGTCGGCTGAACCGGAGCGGGCTGAACAGGTGCGGGGGCAGGCTCTGGCTCGGGCTGCGGCTCGGGCACCGCGGCTGCGGCAGCCGCACGCTCGGCAACACGCACGCGCTCGGCCTCCGCACGCTGGATCCGCTCCGCCTCGTCACGCCGACGGGCATCCTCCAGCGCGTGCATGCGCTGGTCGTCCGCCTCGCGCAGCAGGCGGGCCTGGCGCTCCTGGGGTGTTTCGTTCGCCGCGGCGGGACGCGGCGCGGGGGCCGGCGCAGGCGCTGGCGCCGGTGTGGGCTCGGCAACAACCTGCGGAGCCTCAGCGGCCGGCGCAGGATCGCCCGGCCGACGGAAGGTGCGGGCCTTCTTGGTTTCCACGATCACCGTGTTCGAGCGGCCGTGGCTGAAGCTCTGCTTCACTTTGCCGGTCTCGACCGTGCGCTTCACGCCCAGGGGCGCGCGCATGCCAAGTTTCGGCTTGTCGTTGTCGGTCTCGCTCACTCAGTGTCCTCGTGTACGTCTACGGCCGGTTCTGTTGGTATCGGCTGCGGCCCGGAAACTCCGGGCGCCGATGAACCTCGCGAGGCCGTTTCGCAAGGCTGGGCATTCTGGTCAGGTCCGATGAAATGCAGCCAGCGACCGAGCGCATCGCTCACCCGCTTGGCCGCAGCGCGGTCTGTCAGCCCGATATGTACCACATTCTCGCGGCCCAGCGCCAACGCCAATATGGTGCGCTCGACCGGCAACGCCAACCCCCGCACATCGCTTCCTTCGCGATCGGATCCGACGCGCCACGCCTGGGCAAGCCGGCGGGCGCCGTCCGAAGCGGCGTCGGCGGCATGGAACAGCGCATGAAGCTGGCCTGAGCGGGCAGCGGTATCGATCCGTTCGGACCCGGTCAGCAGGTTGCCCGCACGCGCTTCCAGGCCCAGCCGGTCCAGCGCGGCGCGCTCCAGCGCGCTGGCGATCAGGTCGGGCAGGTTGGCCGGAATGGTGATCGCGCCCGTCTTGAACGCGCGCGACAGGGCGCCGTGCAGGCGCCCCTTGGCAATGGCGATCTCCAGCTCGGCGCGGGTTACCCCGATCCAGGCGCCACGACCGGGCGCCTTGGCCCGAACGTCGGGCAAGACCTGTCCGTCGGGCGCGAGCGCAAGCCGCACCAGGGCGGCCTGCGAAGCGCGTTCGCGGGTCAGGATGCAGGAACGGACAGGCTCGGCCTCGCGGTTACCCGCGGGACTGCCCTGGCCAGCGGATGGGCGCGTTAGTAACTCATTGCGAGGGTTCCGCATGCGCGTCCTCCCTCGATACCGGCTGGGTGGCCGGCGCATCGCGATCCGCGATGAGCTGGCCACCCGCGCCGTAGTTTTCCGTCGACACTTCCTCGATCACGATCTGGACCGCGGCCGGGTTCTTGCCCAGCCGCGACACCAGCGAGCCCGTCACGTCGGCGACGATCCCGGCCTTCTGCTCCTTGGTGGCGGAACCGGCGAGTCGGATCGACACAAAAGGCATCAGGCCTCCTCGCCCTCCGCGCCTTCGGCTGCTTCTGCTGCTTCGGCAGGAGCTTCCGCTTCATCATCGGCAAACCAGTGCTGGCGCGCGGCCATGATGATCTCGTTACCCTGCTCGTCGGTCAGGCCATAGACGGCCAGGATGCCGCCACGGTTCTCGCTGCGGTCGGGGCGCTTGGGGGCGTCCTCGTTACGGCGGCGGGGCTCGGCGCGCTTCTTTTCGACCAGTTCGTCGGTGGCGAGGTCGGCCAGATCGTCGAGCGTCTTGATCCCCGCCTTGCCCAGCGTGACCAGCATCGTTTCGGTCAGATAGGGCATGGTGGTCAGGTCGTCGGACACGCCCAGCGCGATGCGCTCCTCACGATTGGCGGTTTCGCGACGTTCCAGCGCTTCCTGCGCACGGCTTTGCAGCTCCTGCGCCAGATCCTCGTCAAAGCCCTCGATGCCGGCAAGCTCGTCGATCTCGACATAGGCCACTTCCTCAAGCTCGGAGAAGCCCTCGGCGACCAGCAGCTGGGCCAGCGTCTCGTCCACGTCCAGCTCGGTCTGGAACATCTCGGAGCGCTCAACGAACTCCTTCTGGCGCTTCTCGGAAGCGTCAGCCTCGGTCAGGATGTCGATCGCCTTCGCCGTCAGCTGGCTGGCAAGGCGCACGTTCTGGCCACGGCGGCCGATCGCGAGCGACAGCTGGTCGTCGGGCACGACCACCTCGATCCGGTCCTCTTCCTCGTCGATCACGACGCGGCTGACGTTCGCCGGTTGTAGCGCGTTCACGACAAAGGTCGCGGTGTCGGGCGACCAGGGGATGATGTCGATCTTCTCGCCCTGCATCTCCTGCACCACCGCCTGAACGCGGCTACCCTTCATGCCGACGCAGGCGCCGACCGGGTCGATGGAGGAGTCGTGGCTGATCACGCCGATCTTGGCGCGGCTGCCCGGGTCACGGGCTGCGGCCTTGATCTCGATAATGCCGTCATAGATTTCGGGCACTTCCTGGGCGAACAAGCGCTTCATGAAGTCCGGGTGCGCGCGGGACAGGAAGATCTGCGGCCCGCGGGTTTCGCGAGCGACCTTCAGGATCAGCGAGCGGATGCGGTCGTTGACGCGGACCGCCTCGCGCGGGATCTGCTGGTCACGGCGGATCACGCCCTCGGCGCGGCCAAGGTCCACGACGACATGGCCGAACTCGACACGCTTGACGACACCGGTGATGATCTCACCCTGGCGATCCTTGAACTCTTCATACTGGCGCTCGCGCTCGGCGTCGCGGACCTTCTGGAAGATGACCTGCTTGGCGGCCTGTGCAGCGATGCGGCCGAACTCGATCGGGGGCAGCGGGTCGACGATATAATCGCCGATCTGCGCGCCCTTTTGCAGCTTCTCCGCACCCTTCAGGTCGACCTGGGTGAAGTAGTTGTCGACCGCCTCGACCACTTCCACCACGCGCCACAGGCGCAGGTCGCCCGACGCGGGGTCGAGCTTTGCGCGAATGTCGTTCTCGGCACCATAGCGGGCCTTGGCGGCGCGCTGGATCGCGTCCTCCATGGCCTCGATCACGATGCCCTTGTCGATCATCTTTTCCGACGCGACCGAATTGGCGATCGCGATCAGCTCCGCGCGATTGGCGGTAGCAACACTGGCCATCAGTGGGTGTCCTCTTCTTCGAATTCTTCGAACTCTTCCGCGCCCTCGGTGGCGAGAGGGGCGGTGGCTGCGATGAGCCGGTCGGTAATGGTTAGTTTGGCGTCCGCGATCTGCGACAGCGACACTGTCATCCGCTGATGCCCACGCACGTCGATCGACACCTTGTCATCCTCGATCCCTACCAGGTCGCCGGTCAGGATCTTGCGGCCGTCGACCTTCTCGGCGAGCGTGATGCGCGCTTCGTGCCCGGCCCAATCGGCAAAATCCTTGGACCGGGTGAGGGGCCGGTCGATGCCGGGCGACGATACCTCCAGCCGGTATGCGCCCTCGATCGGGTCGCGGCCTTCTGCTTCAAGCGCGTCCAGCCGATCGGAGATGCGGCGCGACAGGTCAGCGCAATCATCGATGGTCAACTGGCGCGTTTCCGGCCGCTCGGCCATGACCTGCAACGTTGGGTCCGAGGTGCCGCCATACATCTTCACGCGCACCAGGTCGAAGCCGAGAGCCTGCGCTTCGGGTTCGATGATCGTCGTGAGAAGGGCGTTGTCGGTCATGCTGCTCCAGGTACAGGTCGTTGCCGCCGCGGGGCCCAGCCCCGCAGCCTCTTCATCTGGCGATGTAGAGAATAATCATGGATATACCCGCTCTGCCCCTCCTGCACAAGCGGGATGGAGTTGACGCCGGCGCTCGGGTCGCGGAGAGCTGTGCCGGCATGATCCGCCAGTCTTTTTTCCTCGCCACGCTGCTTGCGAGCAGTGCCTGTTCCGCCCAGCCCCAGGCCAGCTCGTCCGCCCCATCGGGTGGGGGCACGCAGGCCGGCGCGTCCGCCCAGGCCTTTGTGCCGCCGCAGCCGCCCGAGGCAGCCCAGCCGGTGCCCAAGGACGCGCCGCTCGATCGATCGATCAAGAACGTGCCCGCCACCACCGGGCGCGCCAACCTGCCCGAGTCGCCGCCGCCCGTCACGGTTACCCCAATCGGCCAGTTCGATGCGCCCTTCGCGATGGCCTTCCTGCCCGACGGTGCGCTGTTGGTGACTGAAAAGGCGGGCAAGCTGAAGCTGCGCGCGCCCGACGGCAGCGTTTCGGACGTGATCGGCCTGCCCCCGGTCGAGGCTGGCGGCCAGGGCGGGCTGCTCGACGTGGCCGTGGCACCGGACTTTTCGAAGAGCCGCACCGTGTTCTGGAGCTATGCGGAGCCGGGCGCGAACGGCAGCGCGCTGGCGCTGGCCAAGGGCACCCTGCAGGGTCGCGCGTTGTCGAGCGCCCGCGTTATCTGGCGTTCTGGCTCTAACGGGCCGGGCGGGCAGTTCGGGGCCAACATCGCCTTTTCGCCCGATGGTCAATTCCTGTTCCTGTCCTCCGGCGAACGACAGCGCTTCACCCCGGCGCAGGACCCGGCGCAGCTGATCGGCAAGGTGTTGCGCCTGACGCTTGACGGCCAAGCAGCCCCCGGCAACCCGAACTTCGCCAAGGGCGGGGCGGAGGCGATGATCTGGACCAGCGGGCACCGCAACCCTTACGGCCTGGTGTTCACGCCGGACGGCCGGCTGTGGGAAGAGGAGATGGGTCCGAAGGGCGGCGATGAGCTCAACCTGCTCGAGCCGGGCAAGAACTATGGCTGGCCGACGGTGTCGAACGGCGACAATTATTCGGGCCAGCCGATTCCCGACCACCCCAGCCGTCCCGAGTTCGCCGCGCCTGTACTTTGGTGGAACCCGTCAATCTCGCCCGGCGGCATGATCCACTATTCGGGCGCGATGTTCCCGCAATGGAAGGGTTCGCTCTTCATCGGCGCGCTGGGGGCTGAAGGTGTCGTGCGCATCACGCTCAACGGCGCCACCGCAAAGCCTGCGGAGTTCTGGACGATGGGAACCCGCATCCGCGATCTCGCCCAGGCGCCCGACGGTGCGATCTGGGCCCTGGAGGATGGTGAGCGCGGCTCGGGCGGTCGATTGCTGCGGCTGACGGCCAAGCGTTAGGCCAGGGGCCGAACCAGCAGGAAGTTAGAGCGCGCGGCGGCGATAAGCTGGTCGCGCGCGTCCTGCCACGCAAAGGCTTCGACGTTGGCGACGCGGGTGCCGAGCCGGGTCACGCGCCCGGCGGCATAGGTCGTCTTGTCGCGGCCGCCCCGCATATAGTCGATCGTGCTGGTCACCGGCTCGATCCCGACACTGTCGTCGGCAAGGACGTGCCGCAGGGCGGCCAGCGCCGCGAACTCCAGCAATCCCGCGATCGCCCCGCCGTGGAGGAAACCGGGTCGGCCGACCACGTCCAGGCTGAACGGGAGGCTGAGCCGGGGGGTGTCGGCCTCTCCCGACGCGATCTCGATCCCGAGCGTGCGGGCATAGGGCGGCAGGATCATGGGCGCGCGCCCGTTACCATGTAGGTGCCCACAAGGTGCGCGATCGGGTCGTCCGGATCGCCTTCATGCGCGATGCCGCGCACGAACGACACCGATTCCTCGATGCGGTAGCACTCGCCCCGGCCGATCACGCCTTCGTTTGCGCGCGGTGCACGCAAGTGATCGAGCCGCAGGTCCAGCGTCGCATGGGGCACGAACTGACCCCGCCTGTGCCAGACGGCCAGGCTGGCGGCGACATCCAGCAGCGAGACAACGGGGCCGGCCGCCATGGCACCCGTACGATCGTCGCCGGTCAGGTCCTCGCGCCAGGGCAGCGCCAGTTCGCACCAGTCGGTGCCGTGATCATGGTATTCGATGCCGATCCGCCCGCCATGGCCGCCGAATCCGCCGCGTACGAACCGGAGGAGGTCGAAAGACAGCATGAAGAAGGCTCTACACAGGCGGGGCAGCCGCGCAACCAGAGCCCCTCTGGTGCTCAGTGTCGATGCGGCATAGCCTGGCCCGATGACCAATCGAGTGAGCATCACGATCGAGGGTGGCGTTGCGGACGTGCGCCTGTCGCGCCCCGACAAGATGAACGCGATCGATTCGCCGATGTTCGCCGCGTTGGCCGACGCGATCGATCGCCTGGCAGCAACTCCGGGCCTGCGCTGCGTGGTGTTGTCGGGCGAAGGGCGTGGCTTTTGTGCCGGGCTCGACATGGCCTCGATAGCGGCGGGCGGCGCCGGGCTGGACTTGGCCGCGCGGACGCATGGCCCTGCCAACCTGCCGCAGCACGTCGCCTGGGGCTGGCGAACGCTTCCGGTGCCGGTGGTTGCTGCCATTCACGGCGTAGCGCTCGGCGGTGGGCTGCAGATCGCGGCGGGCGCGGATGTCCGCATCGCGCGTGCGGATGCGCGGCTGTCGATCCGGGAACTGCACTGGGGCATCGTGCCCGACATGGCGGGATATGCGCTGTGGCGGGGTACCGTGCGCGACGATGTGATGCGGGAACTGATCTATTCGGCGCGTGAGGTTGACGGCGAAGCAGCCGCGCGGCTGGGTCTCGTCACCCGTGTCGCAGAGGACCCGATGGCGGAAGCGCTCGCCCTGGCTCACACAATCGCGGCCAGAAACCCCGACGCGATCCGGGCCGCGAAGCGGCTCGCCAACATGTCGCTGGACAGCGATGCAGCGAAGATCCTCGCCGCCGAAAGCGCCGAACAGCTGAAGCTGCTGCGCTCTGCCAATCAGATGGAGCAGGTGCGCGCGAACCTGGAAGGCCGCGCGCCCGACTTCGCCGATTGAGCAGTCAGAGTATTACCGTCTGCGGCTTGGTTTCATTGATGGCGGCCAGGATCATGCGTTCCCAGACGGCCACATCGCCGACCGCCGCCATTGCCTGATCCGGCTCGCGAAGAGTCTTCAGCACTGCCACCGCATCGTCGACATGGTCGCGCCAGGCGTCGTCGACCATCTTGCCGGCCGATTCCTCGTCACCCTCAGCGTTGATGCTGATCCGCTGGCCCGCGAGAACGCGGGCGATGCGTTCGGCAACGGTGGAAACGGATACGTCCATGACTGGCTCCTCACGGGATGATCAAAGGGTTGGCTGAGCAAACCCGCGAGGAACCGGATGGCTCCGTTCAGCGCACCGGCGAAGGGACGGGGCCGCGCTGGCCGCTGCCGCCGCCGCTGCCGCCACGGCCTTGACCCTGGGCCTGGCCGCTGCGGCCCTGACCACCGCCGCCCTGACCACCGCCGCCCTGACCACCACGACCGCGGCTGCCGCTCAGGCTGCCACCGCCATTGCCCTGACCACGACGGCTGGCATTGGCATACTGACGTCCGCCGGGCGTCGGCGCCGCGGCATGGCTGGCACGCGGACGCGCGGGCCCGCGCTGCTGACGCTCTTCGCGCGGTGCGGGATCGGCACCGATCGCCTTGACCCGCTCCGACTTAATGGTGTCGGCCTGACGCATGAAATCCTCGGGCAGCGCACGGACCGGCACCTTCTGACGGGTCACCTTTTCGATGTCCTTCAGGTAAGGACGCTCGTCCTCCGCACAGAAGGAGATCGCGATGCCGCTTGCGCCGGCGCGCGCGGTGCGGCCGATGCGGTGAACATACTGCTCGGGCACGTTGGGCAGCTCGAAATTCACCACGTGGCTGACGCCGGACACGTCGATACCGCGCGCGGCGATGTCGGTCGCGACCAGGATCTTCACTTCGCCCGACTTGAAGGCGGCAAGCGCCCGCTCACGCTGGGGCTGCGACTTGTTGCCGTGGATGGCATGCGCGGCGATGCCGTTGCCCGCCAGCAGCTTCACGACGCGGTCGGCGCCGTGCTTGGTGCGGGTGAACACCAATGCGCGTTCGATCGGCTCATCGCGAAGCAGAATGGTCAGCAGCGCCTGCTTCTCCGTCTGATTGACGAAGGTCACCTGCTGGTCGACGCGCTCCGCAGTGGTCGCTGCAGGCACAACCGACACCGTGGCGGGGTCGACGAGATACTGCGACGCCAGCTCGCGGATCGAGGTCGGCATGGTGGCCGAGAAGAACAGCGTCTGGCGCTTGCGGGGCACCATGCGCACGATCTTCTTGAGCGCGTGGATGAAGCCCAGGTCCAGCATCTGGTCGGCCTCGTCGAGCACCAGCACCTCGACGGTGGACAGGTTGCAGAAGCCCTGCTCCACCAGATCGATCAGGCGGCCGGGCGTGGCGACCAGGATGTCAACACCGCGGGACAGGTCCTGACGGTTCTTGTTTATGGACGTGCCGCCGAACACGGTCGCGACCGACAGCTTGGAGAACTGGCCATAGCCGCGGGCATTGTCAGCGATCTGGCTGGCCAGCTCCCGCGTCGGCGCAAGCACCAGCATGCGGCAATGGGTCGGCAGCACGCGCTTGGCGCTTTCGCCGAGCCGCTGGATGGAAGGAAGAACAAAGGCGGCAGTCTTGCCGGTACCGGTCTGGGCGATGCCCAACAGGTCGCGGCCGGTCAGCACGGTCGGAATTGCGTCGCGCTGAATCGGGGTGGGCTCGGAATAGCCCTTGGCGGCGAGCGCACGAACAAGCGGCTCGGCCAGGCCAAGATGAGCAAAGGACATGAAATAGCTTTCGAAACGGCCAATCGCGCGCATCAGGCGCACGGGTGGCGGGGGTTGATGACGCCCCGCGTGACTTGGGAAGCCTGAAGCAATGACCGAGGCGGAGCCGGAGCAGCACCCAAAGGGTGTCGTGCCCGATCACGCTGCGTAAACGCCTCGATGCCGGCGCAGATGGCCGATGCATGTCCGAAAGTCAAGATCGACGCCCTGGCTGCCGGTGACAAGGTTTCGCGCATCGGCGCGCGGCGAAGGTGGAGCGATCGCGCAAGTCAATGGTTCTGCCTGGGAATTGGGAGAAGGCCATGCGGATCCATCACCTCAACTGCGGCACCGACTGCCCGCTTGGCGGCGCGCTGTTCGACGGCCGCAGCGTTGGGCCGCTCGGCCGGATCGTGTGCCAATGCCTGTTGATCGAAACGGACGCGCACGGGCTGGTGCTGGTCGACACCGGTTATGGCCTGCGCGACGTGGCCCACCCGCATGCACGGCCCGATCCGCGCATCACCTTGCCCTGGCGGATGATGCTCAACATTCGCCTGCATGAGCGCGACACCGCGATCCGACAGGTCGAGGCGTTGGGGTACAAGGCGTCGGATGTGCGGCACATCGTCACAACCCATCTGGACTTCGATCATGCCGGTGGGCTTGAGGACTTCCCCCATGCGCTCGTTCACGTGATGGCCCGCGAATATGACGATGCTACCGGCCCGCACCGCGGCGTTGTCTCGCGCAATCGCTGGCGCGCGCGGCAGCTGAACGGGGTAGAGAACTGGCGGCGTTATGGCGCTCGCGGTGAGCAATGGTTCGGCTTTGACGCGGTACGTGACCTGGACGGGCTGCCGCCGGAGATCCTAATGGTGCCGCTGCCGGGACATACCTGGGGCCATGCTGGCGTTGCGATCCGCAAGGACGACGGGCGCTGGCTGCTCCATGCGGGCGACGCGTATTTCTACCGCGGCGAGATGCGGCAGGCGCGGCGTCGGTGCACGCCGGGGCTGCGTGCCTATCAGCGCCTGATGGAGGTCGATGCGACCAGCCGGCTGGCAAACCAGGAAAGGCTGCGCGCGCTGTCGATCGAGCGCCGCGACGAGGTGACAGTGACCTGCACCCATGACCCGGTTGAGTTGGAGCGGCTGCAAGTGGGCAACCCGCTCTAGGCGGGGCGCAATCGGTCCACGATCGCGGCGATGCGGCGGGCCCGTGTCTCCGATTTCTTAGCGCTTTCCACCGACTCCGCCCGCTCACGCTGGTCGGTGAAGCTCAACAGGTCAAAGGCGGGGCGGAGGGAGGCGGCGTCCAGCGCCGCTGCCAGGTCGTCGGGCACCTCGACAACCCGCGGCTCCGTGTCGAGGGTGAGCGTCATCTGCACCTCGTCCCCCGCCTTTACGCCCGCCGAGGCGCGGTGGCTGGCGCGAAATGGAACAAAGACCTTGCCCGACATGATCGCGATCGTGCTGCGATATCGATGGCCAGCGACCGTGACCACCACTGGCGGCCGTGCCCGCCCGAACACGGCGCGCGGCTCCACCGGAACCGGAATGTGCCCCGCCTCCTCGCCCTCGCCGACGACGAAGAGGAAGCTGGTGGAAGGCGGGTGGGCCATGGCTAGCTCCTGCAGGTCCCCGCAATTCAGCATGGATGATCGCCGGGTAGAAGGGGGCAAAGCGCCTCGACTTCGCCGGGGTTGAGCGGTTAGGGAATGGGGAAACAAAGGGAGAGGCACCATGAAGCTCGCAAGCCTGAAGCACGGCCGGGATGGTCAGCTGGTGGTGGTGTCCAACGACCTCGCCTGGTTCGCGACCGCGGGGCACATTGTCACGACGCTGCAGGGGGCGCTGGACGACTGGGATCGGGTCGCGCCGGCGTTGCAGAACCTTGCAACCGATCTGGACCATCAGGTTATCCCGCGGATGCGCTTCCACGAACATGACGCTGCCTCGCCGCTGCCGCGCGCGTTTCAATGGGCGGACGGATCGGCTTATGTGAACCATGTCGCGCTGGTGCGTCAGGCGCGCGGGGCAGAGATGCCTGAGACGTTCTGGCACGATCCGTTGATGTACCAGGGTGGGTCAGACGGCTTTCTTGGCCCGCGCGACCCGATCCCGCTCGGAGACGAGAGCTGGGGCTGCGACCTGGAAGCCGAAGTGGTGGTGGTGACGGGCGACGTGCCGCTGGGCGCCAGCCGTGAGGAAGCGCTGGCCGCCGTCCGGCTGGTCGGGCTGACCAACGACGTATCGTTGCGCAACCTGATTCCGGAAGAGCTGGCCAAGGGCTTCGGGTTCTTCCAGTCGAAGCCTGCCAGTGCTTTTTCGCCGGTGTTCGTGACGCCGGACTCGCTCGGCGACTGGTGGAGCGACGGCAAACTGCATCGCCGGCTGAATGTCGACCTGAACGGGCAACCGTTCGGGCGTGCAGAGGCCGGGGAGGACATGACCTTCGATTTTGGCACACTGATCGCGCACGCCGCCAGGACGCGCGCCCTGGGTGCCGGGACGATCATCGGGTCGGGCACGGTCTCGAACCGCGACCCGGATGGTGGGCCGGGCAAGCCGATCGCCCAGGGTGGGGTCGGCTATTCATGCCTGGCGGAAGTCAGGACGGTGGAAACCATCGCCAATGGCAAGGCCGAAACGCCGTTTCTCAAGAAGGGCGACACGGTCCGCATCTGGGCGGAGGACGACCGGCATCACCCGATCTTTGGCGTGATCGAGCAGACTGTGGTCTGAGAGCGAAGAGGCGGGCCCGTTTACCTATAGGGAGCGGGCCCTCAGCGTTTCGGCAGCGCGTCGCGCGCGACGCGCACCAATGTCTCTCGGCCTGCCACAAGCGCAAGCGCGCCCACGATCAGCGCGGACATCGGTCCATTGACGGCCAACCAGGGCGCCATCACGAGCACCGGAACCGCAAGGCCTAGAGCCGACAGCGCGGGCGAGGCCCGTCGCTTGTCCTGAGTGACGGGCGTCATGAACATGGGCGGCTCCTTTCCCGTCCCTGCATGGCGCTCAGGGGGTTAACGACCCGTCACCGGCCGCGGCTGGCCCGACAGCAACATCATGACGCTTGAAACTTTATTCCAAGCGGCCGATGGCGATCGGAAGGGCGCCGGCCAGGCGCAAGCAACGGAGAGACGCATGGCGAGCGAGCATCCTCGCGCCAATTTGCCACCGCTAAGCCTGCACGTGCCAGAGCCC
This sequence comes from Sphingomonas aerophila, assembly GCF_014199305.1. Lineage (GTDB taxonomy): Bacteria > Pseudomonadota > Alphaproteobacteria > Sphingomonadales > Sphingomonadaceae > Sphingomonas > Sphingomonas aerophila. The sequence continues at coordinate 214,707 of NZ_JACIJK010000005.1, read as the reverse complement.
AAGTTCCGGCCCGGCGACGCGGTGGATTTCGTGGGCGTGGACGTGCCGCCGGCCGGGTCCGCGCCCCGGCCCGACACGGCCGAGGCGCCGCGCGCGATGACCGACCTAGCCTATACGCTGGTGCGGGTGCTGGACGACAACGGGCAGGCGGTCGGCCCGTGGAACCCGCGCCTCAGCCCCGACCAGGCGCGTCGGCTACTGGCCGACATGGTGAAGCTGCGCGCGTTCGACGAGCGCATGTTCCGGGCGCAGCGGCAGGGCAAGACAAGCTTCTACATGAAGGCGACGGGGGAGGAGGCGGTGGCGGTTGCCGCCGCGCACGCACTCCACCGCGACGACATGTGCTTCCCCTCCTATCGCCAGCAAGGGCTTCTGATCTCGCGCGGCTATCCGCTGGTCGAAATGATGAACCAGATCTACTCGAACAAGGGCGACAAGCTCGGCGGCAAACAGCTGCCGATCATGTATTCGGCCAAGGATTTCGGGTTCTTTTCCATCTCCGGCAACCTCACCACCCAGTATCCGCAGGCGGTGGGCTGGGCGATGGCGTCGGCGGCAAAGGGCGACACGCGAATCAGCGCGGTGTGGTGCGGTGAAGGATCGACGGCAGAGGGCGACTTCCACTCCGCCTGTACCTTCGCGGCGGTGTACCGGGCGCCCGTCGTGATGAACATCGTCAACAATCAATGGGCGATCAGCAGCTTTTCGGGCTTTGCGGGCGCGGAGGCGACGACCTTTGCCGCGCGGGCGATCGGCTATGGCATTGCAGGGCTTCGGGTCGACGGCAATGACGCGCTGGCCGTGTATGCGGCGACGCAATGGGCTGCTGAGCGCGCGCGGACCAACCAGGGCCCGACGCTGATCGAGCACTTCACCTACCGTGCCGAGGGCCACTCCACGTCCGACGACCCGGGCCAGTATCGCTCGGCAGGCGAACCGACCGCGTGGCCGCTGGGCGACCCCGTTGCCCGGCTGAAAGATCACCTGATCGCGATCGGCGAATGGGACGAGGAGCGCCACGCCGCGCAGGACAAGGCAACGGCCGAAGAAGTGCGCGCGGCGCAGCGAGAGGCGGAAAAGAACGGCATCCTGGGCCACGGTCTGCATCAGCCGCTCGACTCCCTGTTCGACGGGGTGTTCGAGGAGATGCCCTGGCACCTTGCCGAGCAACGACAGCAGATGCTGGACGAGGAGGCGGCCTCCGGCAGGCCGTGGGCGCGGAAATGAGCAACACCGTGACAGAGCAGATCGAGGCGGAGGCGCCGCCCACGACGCAGCGCATGAACATGATCCAGGCGATCAATTCCGCCATGGACGTGGTGATGGCGCGCGACCCCGACGTGATCGTCATGGGGGAGGATGTGGGCTATTTCGGCGGCGTGTTTCGCGCAACCGCCGGCCTGCAGGCCAAGTACGGCAAGACGCGCGTGTTTGACACGCCGATCACCGAAATCGGCATCATCGGCGTCGCGATTGGGATGGGCGCCTATGGCCTTCGGCCCGTGCCCGAGATCCAGTTCGCCGATTACATCTACCCCGCGCTCGACCAGCTCGTATCGGAAGCTGCGCGGCTCCGTTACCGTTCTGCGGGCGAGTTCACCGCGCCGATCACGGTCCGCTCACCCTATGGCGGCGGCATCTTTGGCGGGCAGACACACTCGCAGTCGCCCGAGGGCATCTTCACGCACGTATCGGGCATCAAGACGGTCATTCCGGCAACGCCGTACGACGCCAAGGGGCTGTTGATCGCAGCGATCGAGGACAACGACCCGGTCCTGTTCCTGGAACCCAAGCGCATCTACAACGGCCCCTTCAACGGCCATTGGGACAAGCCGGCGGAAAACTGGTCCAAGCACCCGGCGGGGGAGGTGCCGACCGGCCACTACACGGTGCCGCTGGGCACGGCGAACATCGTGCGTGGCGGCGAGGCGATCACCATCCTTTGCTATGGCACCATGGTGCATGTGGTCGAGCGCGCGGTGGCAGATATGGGCGTGGATGCCGAGATCCTCGACCTTCGAACGCTGATCCCGCTCGACATCAAGGCGATCGAGGCATCGGTCAAAAAGACCGGCCGGTGCATGATCGTGCACGAAGCGACCCGCACTGCCGGCTTTGGCGCGGAACTGTCGGCACTGGTGACGGAGCGCTGCTTTTATCACCTCGAAGCGCCCGTCGAACGCGTCACCGGGTTCGACACGCCGTACCCGCACAGCCTGGAATGGGCCTATTTCCCCGGCCCGGTGCGGATCGCGGAAGCTCTCAAAAAGATCATGAAGGACTAACCGATGGCGCGCTTCACCTTCAAGCTGCCGGACATCGGCGAGGGTATCGCCGAGGCGGAGATCGTCGCCTGGCACGTCGCGGTCGGCGATCGGGTCGAAGAAGACCAGAACATCGCCGACATGATGACCGACAAGGCGACGGTCGAGATGGAAAGCCCGGTCGCGGGTACCATCGTCGAACTCGCGGGCGAGGTCGGCGACCAGGTCCCGATCGGCTCCGCGCTGGTAGTGATCGAGACGGATGCGGAGGCTGGCACGGACCAAGTCGAGGCCGCGCCGCCCTCGCCCGAGCAGGCGGAAGTCGCCGAGCAATATGAGGCGGAGAACCCGGGGGTCGAGGAGGCTGAGGCTGCCCGCATGACCACGCCGGCCCGGTCTGGCATCGACAGCTCCCCGACAAGGGCCGGACCCCCGTCGGGAGAGGTTGCTTCGGGGAAAACACCGGCCGTTCCTGCGCCACGCAATGCTGAACCCGAGGCTTCGCCGGTCGCGCAAGAAGACCGGGTTATCCTCGCCTCCCCCGCCGTGCGGGCGCGCGCCAAGGACCTTGGCGTAGATCTGAGCCAGGTCAGGCCCGCCGAAGGCGATCGCATTCGCCACGCGGACCTAGATGCCTTCCTTCGCTACTCGGCCGGCCAGGGCTACGCCGCGCCGGGCGCCAGCCGCGCGCGAGAGGACGAGCAGGTCCGCGTCATCGGCATGCGTCGCAAGATCGCGGAGAACATGGCCGCATCCAAGCGCGCGATCCCGCACTTCACCTATGTCGACGAGATCGACGTGACGGAGCTGGAGCGCGTTCGTGCCGATCTGAACGCCAACCGCGGCGGGCGACCCAAGCTGACGGTGTTGCCGTTCATCATCGTCGCCATCTGTCGCACCTTGCCCGACTTCCCCATGATCAACGCGCGGTATGATGACGAGGCGGGCGTGGTGACGCGGTCGGGCCGGGTACATCTGGGCATGGCGGCGCAGACCGATGCCGGGCTGACCGTTCCGGTGATCCGCGACGCGCAGGACAAAAATGTGTGGCAGCTCGCGACCGAGATCGGCCGGCTTGCCGAAGCGGCGCGCACTAACAAGCTGACCCAGGCGGAACTGGCCGGCGGCACCATCACCGTCACCAGCCTGGGGCCGCTTGGCGGCATCGCGACAACGCCGGTGATCAACCGGCCGCAGGTCGCGATCATCGGTCCCAACAAGATTGTGGAACGCCCCGTCTTTGACGGCGATGACATCCGCCGCGCAAAGCTGATGAACATGTCGATCAGCTGCGACCACCGTGTCGTCGATGGCTGGGACGCCGCGAGCTATGTCCAGGCGCTGCGCAAGCTGCTGGAAACGCCCGTGCTGCTGTTCGCGGACTGACCGTGCACTGGCTGTTCCGCTACGCCCTCGCGCCCGATTACCTCGAGCGCCGGGCACACTATCGCGATGAGCATCTGCGGCTGGCCTGGACCGCGGTGGATGGCGGCGATCTGATCCTGGGCGGCGCGGCGGGCGAGCCGGTCGAGGAAGCGTTGTTGCTGTTCGCGACCCGTGAGGGCGCCGAGGCATTCGCGGCGGCCGACCCTTATGTGACGAACGGCCTCGCCACAGGCTGGCGCGTGCTCCCGTGGCGAACCGTGGTGGGCGAGCGGGCGGCCGATCCCGTCCACCCGGCTAACGCGCCAGCAGGTCCTCCGCTCGGGTCCAACTGATCCCGGGGTAGCGGTCGTTGTCGGTGCCCTCCGCAGGGGCCAGGCCGGCGAACATGTTGTGCAGATACTGCATGCCTTGCCAGGCCGGGAACACCTCTCCCTTTTGCGGGAACAGCGTCCGTGTGAACCCGATCAGCCGAGAAAGGCCGCGCAGGGTGCCGGCGCGGAACAGCTTGTATCGTTCGCCGGTAACCCCCTCCATGATCCGGACCAGATCGCGTGCCGAAACGCTGCTACCCGCAATGTGCAGGTCGCGCGGGGCGTCCGGGTCCAGCGCGGCGGCCGCGGTGAAGGCGGCGGTGTCGTCCTTGGTCGTCAACGGAAAGCGGACATAAGGGTCCTGCCAGTACAGAACACGATAGATCGGGCGCTGGATCAGCGGCATCTGCCCTGACAGCATGTCCATGAAGCCGCCGTTCCAGATCGATGTCGCGCGGATGGGAGCGGTGTCGAGGTTCCGCCTGAAGTGGCGGCGAAGGTCGAAGTTCCGGTTCAGCCCCGGCGGGATCGCGCGATAGTCTAGCGCGAAGTCGGACGGGATGAAGCGCGGCACCCCTGCCGACACGGCCGCGTTGAGAAGCTGCCCCTGCGCGGTGATGATGACGTCCTCCAGCCCGCTCAGCGCGGACACGACGCAGCTCGCACCACGACAGGCGTTGGTCATGGCTGCCGAGTCGGCAAACCTGACCAGCACGATTTCGGCCCCGAGCCGTCCAAGTGCCTCGACCCGATCGCGCGGCGTATCGGCGCGGACCAGCGCGCGCACGGCTGCTCCTCGCTTCAGCAGCGCCGCGGCGATGCGCCCGCCCAGATCGCCGGTCGCGCCAGCCAGAACAATGGTGTCGGTCATGGCGGCTCAACGAACCGGCGGGGTGGCGGGTTGCGTGAAGGTCGCTGCATCGCGACAAGGCCGCGATGGCAAACACGGCCCCACTCCGCACCGGCCTGGTCCTCGGTGTCGCCGCTTATGTGAGTTGGGGACTGCTGCCGCTGTATCTGAAGCTGCTGCACACGGTGCCCTCGTTACAGGTGCTGAGCCACCGGGTGGTCTGGTCGCTGTTGCTGCTGGCCGTGATCGTGGTCGCGCTGCGCCGGGTGCGGGCGATTTGGGCGGCCGCGCGGGGGCGGACCCTTGGCCTGCTCTGCGCCAGTGCGGCGCTGATCGCGGTAAACTGGCTGGTGTATATCTGGGCTGTTCAGCACGCGCATGTGCTTGAAGCGAGCCTTGGTTACTTCATCAACCCGCTGGTCAACGTCGCGCTGGGGGTGGTCGTGCTCGGCGAGCGCGTGTCGCGGGTGCAGTGGGTTGCGGTGGCGATCGCGGCCGCGGGGGTGGTGGTGCTCGCGATCAACGGCGGGGGGCAATTGTGGATCAGCATCGCCCTGGCCCTGAGCTTCGGCTTTTACGGGCTGGTTCGAAAAGTGGCCGCGATCGACGCGCTGGGCGGCCTGACGGTGGAAACGCTGCTGCTCGGGCCGGTTGCGCTGGGTGTGATCTGGTGGGCAGGCGCGCATGGGCAAGGCGCGTGGGGACACGACGCGCGTCTCGACGCGCTGCTGGTGCTGGCGGGCGCTGTAACCGCCGCGCCGCTGCTGATGTTCGCGGCCGCCGCCCGGCGCCTCCGCTATGCGACGATGGGCCTGCTCCAGTATCTCGCGCCGACGCTGCAGTTCCTGCAAGCGGTGCTGTTGTTCGGGGAGCCGCTTCGTCCCGTCCACTTCGTCACCTTTGCCCTGATCTGGACGGGCTGTGCGCTGTACGCGTTCGACAGCGTACGAGCGGCGCGGCGAGGGGAACCGGCCAAGGCCTGATCGTCAGACGATTTCGAACAACCCCGCCGCGCCCATGCCGCCGGCGGTGCACATCGACACCACGACCCAACGCACCCCGCGACGACGCCCCTCGATCAGGGCGTGGCCGACCAGCCGGCTGCCGGTCATGCCGAACGGATGCCCGACCGCGATCGCGCCGCCATTGACGTTGTAGCGGTCGGGGTCGATGCAGAGTGTGTCGCGGCAATAAAGGCATTGCGACGCGAACGCCTCGTTCAGTTCCCACAAACCGATATCCTGCACCGAAAGTCCGGCGCGAGCGAGCAGCTTAGGGACGGCAAAGACAGGGCCGATCCCCATCTCGTCGGGCTCGCACCCGGCCGCCTGGAACCCGCGATAGATACCCAGGATCGGCACCCCTTCGCGCTCTGCCGTGGCCCGATCCATCAGCAACTGGGCAGAGGCGCCGTCAGAGAGCTGGCTCGCGTTGCCCGCGGTGACGCTGCTGCCCGGCCCGGTAAAGGCGCCGCCCGGCCACACCGTCTTGAGGCCAGCGAGCGCTTCTGCCGTGGTGCCGGGGCGGATGCCTTCGTCCTGCGTCACGGTTACCGTCTCGGTGCCGGTACGGTTCCCCTCCCTGTCGAGCAGCGCCTTTTCGACCGTGATTGGTGCAATCTCGTCATCGAAGGCGCCGCGGGCAAGCGCGGCGGCGGCGCGCTGCTGGCTTTGCGCGCCATACGCGTCCTGCGCTTCGCGAGAGATGCCGTAGCGCTCTGCAACGATTTCGGCCGTTTCGATCATGGGGATGTACGCGGCGGGCACTTGGGACGTCACGCTCTGGTTGACGAAGCGGGGCGCGTCCTTGGTGACAGTAAAGCTGATCGACTCCATCCCGCCCGCCAGCGCAACGTCGATCTCGTCGCACATGATCGACCGCGCGGCGAGAGCCACGGTGGTGAGGCCCGAGCCGCACTTGCGGTCGAGCGTGAGCGCCGGGACGGAACGGGGCAGGCCGCCCGCGAACACGGCCATGCGCCCGGCATTGCCGCCCTGGGTCCCCCATTGGTTGCCGACGCCCCAGAACACCTCGTCGACCCGCGCGGGGTCGATGCCAGCACGGGCGAGTGCGGCATCAAGCACATGACCGGCGAGCACGGGTGCTTCAGTGGCGTTGAAATAGCCGCGATATGCCTTGCCGATGCCGGTGCGGGCGGTGGACACGATCGCGGCTTCGCGCATGAGGTTGGCCTCTTTGAAGAATGGGTATGGTGCCTTACCCGCTCGACAGCCGCTTGTCGAAGCGCATGTTTGACGGCACGGGATGGCGCGAACGATCGGGGAGTGCAGGCAGATGACCGTGTCCACCAGCCGCGTAGGGCATGTTGAGGTGGTGACCTTTGCCCGGCCGCCGCACAACCATGCCGATCTCGAGATGTTGCGGGCGATCGGCGCAGCTTTCGACGCGGCCGATGCCGACCGTAACGTGCGCTGCATCGTGCTCCGGTCCGAAGGCCGGGTGTTCTGCGCCGGTGCGGACCTGGCAACCAAGAACCCGGTCGAGGATGGGGTCGGCGAACAGCGGAACCCCTTCTACGTCGCTGCGGCTCGCTTGTTCGCCGTGAAAAAGCCTGTGGTAGCGGCAGTGCAGGGCGCGGCTGTGGGTGCGGGGCTGGGACTGGCGCTTGTGGCCGACTTTCGCGTCGCAAGCATCGAGGCGCGCTTTGTCGCGAACTTCGTCCAGCTCGGTTTCCACCCGGGCTTCGGCATCTCCGCTGTGCTGGAGCGGGTCGTCGGGCGCCAAAAGGCGGCGCTGATGCTGCTCACGGGCCGGCGTATTCGCGGAGAGGAGGCCGGCGCCTGGGGTCTCGCCGATCAGGTGGTCGCGCCGAACATGCTCGACGAGGCTGCGCTCGCGCTGGCGGACGAGATCGCGGCGGGCGCACCGCTGGCCGTGCAGTCCACCCGTGCCACGCTCCGGGGAGATGTGGCCGCGCTGGTCGAGCGGCAGACGCACTATGAACTTGCCGAACAGGCCTGGCTCCAGAAGACGGCCGACTTCGCGGAAGGAGTGCGAGCCGTGAACGAGCGTCGGCCTGGGCAATTCAAGGGCGAATGACGTCTGGTCACGCCGGGAGGCCCACTGTGAAGAGAGAACGTGGTCAGCGGCGGTAGGTGGATCCTGCCCCTTGCAGGCCTGCCAGACACATGGCCTTATCTGGTGATTGACCTCCGGCGGAGAACTTGCCGTGCGCGTGCTAGCCTGCCTGCTGCCCGCGCTGCTGCTCGGCGCGGCTCCGGAACGAACGGAGGCGGTGCCGCCGGGTTCTTTCCAGACCTGGGGCATCCATCCCGTAGAGACTCTGTCACTCAAGGCCGGCGGCGTCTCGGTCAAGGTCGCGGCCACCCCTGCCAATCGCCGGCGCAGAATGAGGGTTGCCGGTTCGAAGGCGTAAGCAATCAGGCGACCGTCACGGTAAGCCAGCCGGGCCTCCCACCGTTCGAAATGATCAGCGACCGACAGGCATCGTTCGTCCGCGTCGCCATCGTCCGCCTCGGGCCCGGCCGGGGGCGGCTGGGTGCGGTGGTTGACAATCAGTGGGGCGGTTCGGCCGGATAAACCGCCGTGACGGTGATCGAGCCAGTGGTCGGCGGCTTCCATGCCGTGCCGCTGGAACACGACGGCAGCACGAAGCTGTTCGGCGAGGTGGCGATGTTACCCCGACGTCTCATGAAAGAGGGTCAACCCGGCTTTGTGCTGGAAGCACCAGGCTTCAACCATTCGCACGAGTGTAACGCATGCGTGCCCCGGCCTCCGCTGGTACTGACGATCCGTGACGGGCGAAGCGTCGATATCTCGGCCAGCCCATCCGTGCGGCCGCTGTTCGCGCGCGATTTGACCGCCCACCGCCGTGTCTGTTTTTCAACAGAGCGAGAGCGCAACGGGAGCTGTGCGGCCTTCGTCGCCGACGCGGCTCGGCTGGGGCAGGCTGCATTCGCTTGGCGACTGATGCTCTCCCACTATCGTCCTGAGCCAGCAGGTTACCCGGCGGCGCTGCGCTCGTATCTGGTGAGGGAGGGGTACCTGACATCAGCCGCAGCCAGTGAACTGCCGCTCCAATAGCTTTCATCCTTGGGCGGTAGTCGACCGGCCAGTTGTTCTGATCGGCTAAACGGCCTGTCGGGCGATACTCGGGCCGTGGCACGCCTGCCATGGGGTTTCGATGCTATCTGCCGGCAGCTTTGCTTGGCGCTGGCCGGCCTGAGGAGGTCGTGCCAGTTTTCGCGTGGCAAACGCGGACGATGGGCTGGCAAGCAATCGCCACGTTGGAGCAGTGCCTAACTCCTCCCGATCCCGTGCATGCCCGGCACTCTCGCCTGACGTCAGTACACGACGGTGGCGAAGCGATTGCCAGGGCCATGATCAACAGCATTGGCGGTCGGATCCTATCACGTTCGTCAACGCAGCTTGCGGGCGCGCAGCGACACGGTAGCCGCGATCGGTCGCGTTATCGGCCGCCAACAGTCACCGCTCGACCAGCCGCGTGTACAGGTGCCAGGTTGCATAGCCCAGCCAGGGCAGGACGATGGCAAGGCCGATGCCGGCTGGCAGGGTTCCGAGAAACAACAGCCCGGCCACTCGCAGTCCCCAACCGAATATCTCGCGCGGGTTACGCATCGTCGCCGCGACCGAGGTGCGGATCGCAATGCTCGCATCAACCGGCTTGTCGACCACCATGGGAAACGACACCACTGCGACCACCAGCGTCACGATCGCGAATGCCAGTCCGGCAAGGTTGCCAAGCGCGATCAACGCCCAGCCGGCGGGCGTTGTGAACAGGTCCCTCAAAAAGGTGCCGATGTCGAGCGGCGCCGCAAACCCGAAGGTTGCGCCGTAAATGGCATAAGCAACGATCAGCCACCCAACGAACAACGCGCCGAGCATGAAGGTAAGCGTTGCGATCGGCAGGCGACTGCGCCCTTTCAGCGGGTCGAGAAAATGCCACCAGCTCGGGTCGTCGCCGCGTTCACGTCGACGCGCCAACTCGTAGAAGCCGGACGCAACTGCTGGACCGGCGATGGACAGGCCTGCGACCAGCGGGAAGAACAAGGGCATCAGCGGGTTGTTGAAGGTGACCACGATCGCCACCAGGCAGATCACCGGGTACAACACGCCCACGAACAGGATGTCTCCGCGTTTTTCCCGGAAGTCGCGCCACCCTTCTGCCAGCGCCCAATTTAGGTCGCCTGCGGAGATGCGGCGGACATTGGGACTGTCTGCAAGATGGTGACCTGCGACGGGGTTCAGCGTGATCATGGCGGCTGTCCTGAATGATCGGTCGAGTCGGTGCTGCTTGTCCTTCGGCTCGGAAGGACGGCGTTATACGCCTTTTCGACAGGCCTCGCCATGGTCCAGGATCCGCGAGCCCCCTCTACCAACGCCCAGTCAGCGCGATTTAGGGCATAGGGAGGCGGGCTTCACGCCCACGGGCAACGTCATTGAAATGCGGACGATGCGACAACCCGGGACCGCTCGGCAGTTCCCTTATCGTCGGGCCCGGGCCTGTTAGGCCTGTTGAATATAGGCGCGCATGGCAGCAGCGTCGGCCTCCACCTGATCGATCCTGAATTTCACCAGGTCGCCGATCGATACGAAACCAACCAGACGTCCTTCCGCAACCACGGGCAGGTGCCGGACGCGGCGATGAGTCATCAGCGACAAGGCGCCCAATACCTGTTCGTCGGGCGTGACCGTCAGTGCCGGCGTGGTCATCACCTCGGAAATGCTGAGCCCCAGCGCTGCCGTTCCGTGTTCCTGGACACATCGGATGACGTCGCGTTCGGAGAAGATGCCGGCGACCTCCTCGCCCTTCAGGACGGGAGCTGCGCCGATACGGTGTGTCGCGAACAGCGACACCGCATCCGCAATGTTCTGGTCTGGGCGAAGAGCGAATATCTCAGCATTCCGCGCCTTTACGATTGCCCCGATGGTCAAGGGTGCGCTCCTTCTGTACGGATTTGCATTGTCTCACTCATCGGGCGCGAAGTTAAGTGTTGCTTGCACGGAGCCGCTTCTGGCTGTGCCCCGAAGTCGCACGTTCCTGCCGAACAAGCTGTCGCCGGGGCGGGTCATTCGCAAACAGCCCACCCGAAAACTACGGATATTAATGTGAGTTCGCGGTCGAGACGGGCTGCCATGTCGACCGACTCTCGCCTCGACTGTCCCGTCGGTGCGGTGCCGATCACGCCTCTGCGTGTCCCAGTTGACCCGTATCGGCATCCAGATCGCGCAGGTCGCGACCGCGCGTCTCGCGGCCAAACCAGGCGACCAGGACAAGCGCAATCGCAGTTGGCACCATCACCAGCAGCGAGGACACGCCCATCGACAGACTGACGCCGGAGATGGTCAGCCCCTGCGCCAGCAGCCCGCCACCCTTGGTGCATGCTGCGACCCAGCCCGTCGCACGGCCGCGCACCCTCAGCGGGAAGCTTTCGGCCGTATAGGGCAGCACGATCGCGATGATGCCGTTGGTGCCGACGATCAGCAGCGCGACGGGCAGCACCGGGCTGCCGGTCCCTGCCGCTTCCAGCCGCAGCACGAGCAACAGGCCCGCCAGCGTCACCGCGACCATGGTCGCCAGCGCCCATTTGGTGCTCCATCGGCTGTAAAGAAGCGCAGCCACGAACACGGTCGGAAAGGCGATCAGGGCACTTTCCGCCAGCAGCCGGCTGGATACCCCGACCGAATAGCCCTTAGCAACCAGATCGGCCGGCAACCAGAGCAGCAGGCCGAAATTGATGAGCCCCCAGGACAAGGCGCAAATGCTGAGCGCCGTCAGCTTTCCGTACAGGTGCAAACCGGTCAGGGCGTGCGAGCCACGCTTCTGCGCGACAATCGCCGCGCTGGCGCGATGGGCCTTCGCCCCAAAGCGGCGCATCACGCGCTCCGCCTCTTCCACCCGGCCGCGGGCGAGCAGGAACTTTGCCGACTCCGGGATCAGCGCACCGAGCAGGACGAGGGTCAGGCCGGTCGGCAAATTGGCCAGCCACAAAATGCGCCAGCCAAAGATCGGCTGAAGCAGCGCCGACAGCCCACTTGCCGCGAAATAGCCACCGACCGCGCCCAGCCCGCCGACCAGCACCAGGCTCCAGCCGCGATGCCGGTTGGGCATCATCTCCGCGAGCAGCGCATAGGTGACCGGAAGCATGCCGCCGGCTGCCGCGCCCATCATGAAACACATCGCGATGTTCCAGGCGAGCGAAGGCATCGCTCCGCAGATCGAAGTGCCCACGAACATCACGGCCGACAGCAGGATGGAAGCCTTTCGCCCGTATAGGTCAGCGATCCAGCCCCACAGCACCGACCCGGTCACTGTGCCCGCAAGTGCAAAGAAGGGGACTAGCGACACCGTCTTCTTGGGCACGCCATATTCGCCGATCATGCCTGGAACCGTGAAGCCCAGCGAGGCCGGTTTCATGACGTCGATCACCAGCGCAATCACCAGCACGGCCATCAGCCCCCAATGGGCACGGCTGAGCGGCGCGTCTTCAGGCGCGGCAACGACGATGTCGGCCGCAGCAATCCTTTGCGCGCTCAAATTGCGCGGCAACAGACCGTAGCCTGCCGTTATCGTCCCAACGACGATCAGCGCCATGCCGACCAGCATCAGGTTGTCCATCGGCATCCCGGCCAGGCGGTAGTGCATGGCCTGCGCCATCGCGAACATCGGCAGGTGGGCACACACTCCTGCCGTCACCGCAACGCAGCCGAGCACAAAGGCCCACACCGCCTGTCGATCCGAAAGGGTAGTCTTCATCACGCGCATGTTCGATAGCCCCAATGTCGCAATCAGGAATGCCCATGATTACGGGCAGCGTCCATCGTTGCTGACGAGTTTGACGTGACGCTACTGAGCGGCAGTTGATTGCTATTGGTTGCCGGACGCGGATTGGCGGGAAAGAAAGAAGCGGGATCGCCAATCGCGAACGTCACGCTCTTTCAGGCGGTTGTAGCATCGCACCATCGTTGCCTGCCGCTTGCCGCACCGCATCGAGCAGCCAGTCGCGGAACGCGCGTACTTTCGCTGAATGTCGCTTGTGCTCGGGGTAAACCAGCCAGAACCCGTTCTTGTAGAGAGCGCAATGTGAAAAGGGCTGGACGAGCAGGCCCAACATCAATTCCTGTTTGAACATGGGCGGGGACAGGATGCCAACGCCATGCCCGGCGATCGCGGCGTGACCGTCGAGCACTTGTGAGTCGAATCTGATGGCGGGACCGGAGGGAGAGCTGACCTCCAGCTGCGGAAGCGAGCTGAACCAAAGGTCCCACCAGTCGTCGTCGGGCGACAGGCGAGGGACGGTGAACAGGTCCTCGGGCGTCTTCAGCGGGTGTGATGCGAGGAACGAAGGGCTTGCCAACGGCGTGACCGGCATCCGCATCAGGAAGTGCGCGACCAGCCCCGGCATTGGCCCGGACACGCCTCTGATGGCGGCGTCGAACTCGCTGGCGGCAAGATCGACGAGTTTGTCGGAAACGTCCAGGCGCACGCTGAGGTCGGGCTGCGCCGCGTGGAAACCGCCGAGCCGTCCCGCTAGCCAATTAGTGGCAAAGGTGCGTGGTGCCGTGAGCGCCAGGATCGTGTCGCTCTCAGTCTGAACGGCGGCGAAGGTCTCGCGTAGCGAGTTGAACGATCCGGTCACCTGGGGTGCGATTCTGCGGCCCAGGTCGGTGAGGCCAACGCCGCGCCCCCGGCGGGTAAACAGCCGTGCCCCCAGGCGCTCCTCGAGCAGCTTCATCTGGTAGCTTACCGCGGCCTGCGTCATCCCGAGCTCGTCTGCCGCGCGGCTGAAGTTCTCGTGCCGAGCAGCTGCCTCGAACACCCGCACGGCGGCAAGAGGAGGCAGGCCAGACATACTCAATCATAAGCGCTGCTTGTCGATCCCGCCAAGCGTTTTGCTGGTCCCGTTTTGCGAGGGGGTACAAATAGACGGCCTCACTGGGACGAGGAGTCGCTCTGATGAAGGCCACCACATACGCCATCGCAGTCCTTGCGATGCTGCCCCACCCGCTCAACGCACAGGACGCGCCGAAAACCATGCGGGTCTCTCACGCAGATCTCGACTTGAGCACCAGGGCTGGCGTCAAGCTGTTCGACAGACGCATCGCTGCCGCCGCGAAGGCAGTCTGTCCCGACACAAGCGGTGTCCTGGAGTTCGCGCGACTGGCGATTGCGCGGCGTTGCGCTGCTCAGGCGGAGAAAGGGGCCAAGGCGCAACGCGATCGGATCGTGTCAGACTATTCTGGCCCTGAACTGGCATACAGCAGCCGCTGACGCAGCCACGTACGCGCGACTGCACGCGGCAGACATGCAAGGCCCGTTTATATGATCCACGCCTACTGCTCACGACCCTTGCCTCGCCCTTTGGGGCGGGGCACGCTGCCCTGGAAGGGAGATGGTCATGCCTGACACGACGGAAAGGCGCGTGACTTTTCGCCGGTTGCATGCCGACGGGTTCTTCATCCTGCCTAATGCGTGGGACCAGGGCAGCGCGGTTCGTCTGCAGGCGCTTGGCTTCCCGGCCATCGCGACGACCAGTGCGGGGGCCGCCTGGGCGCGGGGCAAGAGGGACGGCGAACTTGGTCTGGCAGAAGTCCTTGATCATCTGCGCCTCATGGCCGCGGCTACCGACCTCCCGGTGAATGCCGATTTCGAGAACGGCTTCGCGGACGAGCCAGCGGACGTCGCGGCGAATGTCAGTCGAGCCGTGGCGACCGGCGTAGCGGGGCTGTCGGTTGAGGACTGGTCGGGAACGGCGATTTATGGCCGGCACCTGGCGGTTGAGCGGATCAGTGCTGCGCGTGCAGCCATCGACGCGATTGATCCGAAGGCCATGCTGATTGGACGATGCGAGCATTTCCGCTCGCCCGACATGACCATGGACGAGTGCATCGATCGCGCTGCGGCTTATGCGGCCGCCGGTGCCGACTGCGTGTTCGTGCCGATGGTCACCGATCCCGTCGCGTTGGAGGAGTTGGTTGCGGCCGTCGCGCCAAAACCCGTGAGCGTGCTGCTTCCCTCCCTAGACACCGATCCATCGACGTTCGCCCGCTTGGGCGTCCGGCGGTGCAGCACCGGCGGACTTCTGGCCGCGGCCGCCTGGGCGGGGTTCGAACAGGCGGCGCTGGGGCTGAAGGCAGGCGGGCATACGCCGGCCCCATCGAACCCGACGCCAAGTGGAAACAGGGGCTAACGACGTGCTGACAATCTACGGTGACTCGATCTCAGGCAATTGTCTCAAGGTGAAGTGGGCCGCCGATCATCTCGGCATTGGGTACGAGTGGATCGAAACGGACGTTCTCCGCGACGAGTCACGATCGCCAGCCTTTCTGGCCATCAACCCGGCGGGGCAGGTGCCGACAGTGGTCCTGCCGGACGGCCGAGCCTTGGCACAGTCGAACGCGATCATCCTGTACCTGGCCGAGGGGTCAGCCTTGATCCCCGGTTCGCCCTACGATCGTGCCAAGATGCTCGAATGGCTATTTTGGGAACAATACAGCCACGAACCGTACATTGCCGTTGCACGGTTCCAGGTCAGGTATCTGGGGAAGTCATTTTCGGACCTTGACCCTAGGTTGATCGAAAGGGGCCAATTGGCGCTCCAACGCCTCGATCAGGCTGTCAGCGCCTCCGATTTCCTGGTCGGCAGTCAGCTTACGCTCGCCGATATCGCGCTGGTCGCATATACCCGCGTGGCTGGCGAAGGCGGGTTCGACCTGGCGCTCTACCCTGCGATCCAGGCCTGGATTGCACGCGTGGAGGGCGTTCTCGGGATAGCCGACTGAGTGCGACCGTGAATATCGGCAGGTAGAGGCGCCGGTCATTGGGCTACCATGCGGCCGCGCCGCGCAGCATAGGCCTGTGATGCCCGATCACGTCCTCTACAGCTTCCGTCGTTGTCCGTATGCGATGCGGGCGCGATTGGCGCTGGCGGCGAGCGGTACCCGCTACGAGCTTCGCGAAGTCCGGCTGGCCGACAAGCCGGCAGCCCTGCTGTCGGCTTCGCCCAAGGCAACCGTGCCCGTGCTCCAGACGGCCGGAGGAACGGTGATCGACGAAAGCCTGGCCATCATGCGCTGGGCCCTTGGAACGCGGGATCCAGAAGGCTGGCTCACGCGCGACGATCCTGCGCTGATCGCGGTCAATGACGGCATGTTCAAACATCACCTCGACCGATACAAATACCCCGATCGTCACGTTTCAGAACCTGAGGTCCACCGCGAACACGCCCTCGGTTTCCTGCGCGACCTTGATGCGTGGCTCGCGGTTGGCGGCCAACTTTGCGGATCGGTGCCTGGGTTGGCCGACGCCGCCATCATGCCGTTCGTCAGGCAATTTGCCGCGGTCGATCGCGACTGGTTCGACGGTCAGCCGTTCTCTTTCCTGAAAACGTGGCTCGCAGGCCACCTCGCCTCCGATCTGTTCGACAGGGTCATGCACCGGGTTGCACCTTGGATGCCCGGCGACCCGCCCACCATTGTGGACGCGACGGAACTTGCCCCTGTGATACTGGAAGGTTGAGATGCGGCGGACGATTCTGCGTCGTGCCTTGAACCGCTCGCATCCAATTGCACTGCGTTTGTCCCGCGTCCGGGTCTAGTTCGCGCCTCCGAACGCGGACACGAGTGCATCATACTCCTGACGACCTATCGTGATCATGGAGCCGTGACGGGCGTTCGGGACCATCGTGTAGCGATCCCACTCGGCAACGCCGGTGTTTCCCGACACCTGATACCATGGCCCGCTCAGTCGCGCTGCCTTGGACAGTCCATAACTCGTTCCGGCATATTGCTCGTAGTACAGCAGCCAGTCGCGGGCGTCTGGTGAACGGATCAGCGTTGGCGCTTCCCTGAAATTGGGGCTGAGCGGAGGGCCGGGCGGGCCGTAAGGCCCGGTCAATGCCGGTGCGCAAGAGACGCGAATGGTCTTGCCCGTCGTCCATGCATAGGACGGATAACGTTCGTCCTTGATAACCGCACAATTACCAGAACCGTCGTCGTTCGGCTGCACGATCGTGTCGATCGTCGCCATGTCCCACCCGAACAGTCGCTTCGGGAGCGCGTCAAAGTGCTTCAGGTCGGACGAGAGCACATACAGGGTCCGCTGACTGGCCCAGTAGCGCTCTGGGTCCGCGGGTGATCCTTCTATATTTGGCGTATGCCAGGTTAGCAGGAACTTCCCGCTAGCCCGGTCGAAAAACAACTTGGGGGCGCCGATCCTAGGAAGTGCGTGGGGGTGCCCCGCGACATGCGTCAGGTCGGGCTGGTAGGTAGCGAAGCGAGTCCATTTGATCAGGTCGTCCGACACCCAGAAGCGGATCAGGGGATCGTCGTCGCTCTTGTTGCCGACGAGATAGTAGCGACCATCCCTACCACGCGCGATGGAAGCATGACCGTGGTAATCAGCGGAGACTGGGCGCCCTCCGTTCAGTGAACGCCAGTGCAGCCCATCGAGGCTGACCGAATAGAACAGCACTCCATATTGCGCCTTTGTCATATGCGCGAACAGGTATGCCCTTGCCGGATCGACATAGGGCGTCTCAGGCGCACCGGGCGCTGCCTGCGCGGGTGCGGCTGAGTGTACCGCCGGCAGCAATGGGGCGACAGCAAGCGCGGCGAAAAGGTGAAGGCGCCGCACGGTGCTGCTCGTCGCCCCCTTCACGTCAGAAGCGGAAGCGTACGCCGAGCGAATAGGCCCGCTCGATATAGACGACCTGCCGGGTATAGGTATCGCCGGTGTTGTAGGTCCGGTAACGCTGCAAGGGATTTCCAAGCAGGTTCACGATGTCGAATGCGATCGTGATGTTCGGCACCGGCGTAACTGAAGTGGACAGGTCGAACTGACCGCGGCCCTTCTCGACGATAGCATGCGCGATCGGATCGAGGGTTTCGAGCGTGTAGCTGGTCACGAACTTGGAGCGATAGTTGTAGGCGAGACGCGCCGCGAACTGCGGCTTCTCATACAATGCGACGACGTTGGCGGCCCACTTCGACACGCCCGGGAAGCGCTGCTGCTCGTTGTTCAGCGTTGAAGCGAAGTTCGATTGCAGGTCCCCCTTGGCATCGATGTAGGTGCCGTTGGCCTGGACGCCGAACCCCTTTGCCCAGTCTGGTAGCCCGTCGATGTCGAGGAAGCTGGTGAACGACACCTCCGCACCCTGCAGCCGCGTTTGACCGAGGTTCACCGGGCGCGCGATGCGCAAGCCCGCCGCAGAACGGTCGTCCACGGTCGACAGGAAGCCTTGCGCGTCGTGCCTGAAAACTGCGGCGGTGAACGAGCCGGCTCGGGAGAAATAATACTCCAGGCTGACATCGTAATTGTTGGAGGTCAGAGGATCGAGGTCGGGATTGCCCGCGGATCCGCCACGACGAAGACGTTCGACGCAATCGGGGGTGGTCGCGTTGATTAGGCATGGGTCGCCCGGCGCGAGGATAACAGGCTGATTAAGCGACGTGTTTGGCCGCAAGTCGAAGAAGTTCGGGCGGGTGCGCGTCTGAGTATAGGCAAGGCGCAGCTGAAGCTTGTCGTTGAGCGCGATGCGCGTGCTGACGTTGGGCAGATAGTCGGTGTACTCGTTCTCGGCGGTAATGCCCGGGAACGTGACCGCGCCACCGGTGTCCTCAATACGCGAGAACCCGCTGATCCGCGTCTTGGTCTTGACCGCACGCAGGCCGACGACGCCGTCCACAACGACATTGCCGATGTCGACGCCGTACTTCAGCTGCGCATAGGCAGCATAGGACTTCTCGTTCGCGCGGAAATTATCCGGTGGATTGAAGGGCGGAACGCCTGCGGGCACCCCGAAGTAGCTGCGCAGAGCGGGCAGGTTGTCGCGGATGCTGTCGCGCGTGATTGCGGCATATGCGACGTTGGGCTGCGCGTTATTGTAGGTGAAGCCTGGCAGGCTCGTCCTCACGACGGCTCCTGGCAGCGCCGTTAGCGGAACCCGGGCGCCCTCGTTGTTGACGTACAGGTTGCCGAAGTCGCGAGCCGCATCCCGGTCTGCATAACGAACGCCGACCTGAAACCGCTTCAGAAAGCCGAGATCGAGGTCATAGGAAAGGTCGGTGCGCGCCTGCCAGTCCTTGCCGCTTACCACCAGCAGCTCCTGGTAAAGACCGCGGCTGATGAAGTTGGCGGGATTCGCAAGGTCGAAGTTCACGAACGTCTGGCTGGCGCCTCCGTCCTTGCCGGCCTCGAACTGGACGTTGCGCACCGGCGAGGTGGCAGCGGCATAGTCGACGTTCACTAGATTGGCCGTGTAGGTACTGTCCGTGTACGCGACGTCGGCCGAGACCTCCAACCGGTCCCTTTTCCAGATCGCACCGGCGCCGGCCTGGTAAGTGTCCGTCTTGCCGTTGAAAGAGCCGGTGTAACCGTCTGGTCGGACGGCGCCGCTCACCGTGGCGGTGGAGATCTTGTTGGTGTCCGGGAAGGTCGTCACGTTCGTCAGCGTTATGTCGCCGAAAACCGGGATAAACATCCAGCGATTGTAATCTTTCGACCGGAAGCCCTGGAAAAGCCCGTCAGCGTAAATCTCCAGTTCGGGCGTTGGCTTCCACTGGAAGGCGGCGTTGGCCGACGGACGGTAACGAGCCCCATAGCCGAGGAAGTTGCCCTGCGCGTCGGGAAAGCGAAGGCCGGCAGGCTGGCCCGGTGCCCTGTTCGAGATGGTGCCGTCGGCATTGGTCTGGTTGGTGCTGGCGATCACGAGCGATTGTTCGCGCGTCGAGTCCAGGAAGTTGACGCCTACATAGGAGGCATTCACCAGCAGGCCCATCTCGCCGATGCCGGTATCCCAACGATCGCTGACCAGAAGATTGCCGTTCGGGACGATTTTCTCGGACTGCTGCGAGAGTACGCCGTTGAGCGAACCCGAGACTTCGAAACCATTGAAGTCAAAGGGCCGGCGGCCGCGCACGTTGATTGCGCCGGCGATGCCGCCCTCGATCTGGTTGGCAAGGCCCGACTTGTAGACTTCCAGGGCAGCGACCGTGCCGGCGGGGAAGTCCTGGATCTGAACATAGCGACCTTCGGCGGTGAAGATCTGCCGGCCATTATAGGTGGTGGTGAGGTCGGGCAGGCCGCGGACGGTAACGCCTGCTGACTCGCCGCCGCCACGGGTCACGGCCACACCCGCAACGCGCTGCAGGGCGGACGAGGCAAAGGTGTCCGGAAGTTTGCCGATGTCCTCGGCCACAACAGCGTCGACAATGCCGTCCGACAGCCGTTTGATGTTCTGAGCCGATTCTAGGCTGCGCCTGAAGCCGGTGACCACGACCTCGTCGCCCGCCGTGGGCTGGCTGTCCTGGGATGCGGCATCGGGTGATGCGGCGTTGATGCTCTGATCACTCGGGGCGGTTGGCTTGGGAGCCTCTTCCGCGCTGCCGGGTGGGGTGGTTTGAGGGGCGCTGGTTTCCGCCGTCTGGGCAGCCGCTGGCGCCGAGATTACGCCTGCCAACCCGAATGTCGACACCGACATGCACAGCAGCGACTTCCACTTCATCATCCTCTCCCCCTTTTCTCCGCCCCCGCTGAATTCAACGTCGGGCTGCTACTCCTACAATACCTGACGCCCGAACGGCCCCAAGGGATTTGTATGATATAAATGATAGATGCCTTTGGTGGGCTTTGCTACCCCGCAGATCTGCCGAGGGAAGGACGCGGGCTTCGAGCGACAGAACCGGTCAAGCCGCGCTGGCCCGGCTCCGTCTGGACACCACAATAGCGCTGGGAAGCGGACCTGACCTATGGGACGGGCGCGTCGACCCGTTGTCCCGCCCGCGCGGGCACCGGAAAGATCGGCGTGCCCTCGCGGGCCCAGCGCATCCGTTGCACGCGCGGGGAACGGGTCGCCTTGCACCCAGCACCGGCGCCCTGGTTGGCGTGATAGACGATCCAGCTCTCCTTGCCTTTCCGCGCCGTGAAGAACGCGTTGTGCCCTGGCGCGTATACGTTTTGGGTCGGCGCTTTCGCGAGCACGGGGCGGGGCGCCTTTGTCCAGTTCGTGGAAACCATCGGGTCGGCCCTGGGGCGTAACCGGAGCAGGCCGAGCGCGTAGTCGTCCGACCAGCATGCGCTCGCCGAATAGGCAAGAAAGAGGTCGCCATTGGGGCCCGGCAGGAACGCGGGTCCTTCCAGGATTTGGCGGCCGCCCTGACGCTCCCAGGCAAGGTCTGGCCGCGCGATCGTCACGGCGGGGGCGGCAAGCGTCCAGGGGTTTAACATAGGTGCCAGCATCAGGACGCTATCGGGCCCGTCATAGGCTGAATAAGCAAACCAGAGCCGCCCTCGCGCTTCGAAAGCGGTGCCGTCGATCCCGGGTAGCACGGTCGGAACACGGCCCCGGTCTGTCCACTGGCCCTTCAGCGGATCGCGTCCGGCGTTCTCCAGCACAAATACGCCACGATGGGCATCGTCGTCCTGACCCGCTGCGGCTGCAGTGTAGTAAAGGTACCAGCGGCCACCAAATCGGTGCAGTTCCGGTGCCCAGATTGAGATGGAATGATCACCGGCCGTGGCTGGTCGCCAGATAACGACCTCTTCTGCCTCGGGGAGGCGCGCCAGATCGCGTGTGCGACGAAGGGTCAGTCGATCTCCGCGCGTGGCCGTGAAGTAAAACCAGCCACCCTCGGCAAGGATGAACGGGTCAGGACCGGAAGGCAGCAGTGGATTGATCAAGGTCGCCCTGATCTTCTGCGCCGTTAGGGGCCCCGGCATGATTGCGCCGGCTAACGCTAGAGCTGTGAGAAGCGGCCTCACCAGCCCCGCCCCGCAATGCGCCAGTAGCTTACATAGACTGCCATAAGCACCACCGATCGAAGCTGCCGTGTGAACGTTCATCCACGACAGTGGCCATAACGCGATTGTCTTGCAATCCGACAAGGCCGCTGTGGCTCGGCTTGCTATACTACCCGCGCAGGCACGGCACCTTTGTCCGAGCTGAAGCTGCTTGGAACCTGTTCGACGGACGTGCTGCGCTGGATGCTGGAGCAGCGACGTTCACTGACACTACTCCGTCGGTTTGACGAGCTGCGCATCTGATGGAACTGCAAGCAATTGCCTTGGCCGGTGCCACTCGGACAGCCGACGATATGATAGTCGTAGCCCTGCAACGCATGCGGGTTGACCAGTAGGATTGGGTGGGGAACTCGAGGCAGGTATTGCCTTCCACTTCGCAATCTTGCTCGCGTCGAGCAACCTGCTCTTTGAGCAGTTTCGCAGCGCGGTAGAGATGACGCTACGCTAACCCCGGCGGTAAACCGAAACGCTTCTGGCGCGGGTGAGCATGCAGCGGATCGACGCGCGCGGAGCCGAAGCCGGGCTGGTTGCGAGTATCCGGCGAGCCCTGCACGCGGAACGTTGACGGGCACTTACACCAACCGATACTCCTACAAAAGCCGAGGCGATTGCAGCATCTGCCGACGCCGTCAGAGAGGAAGTACATGCCAGCCGTTGGCTCAACGCGCCCAGCCAGCGGCGCTGTCGGTGCCGGGACGAACTACCGATCGGCGCTGACGTTGCTCGCAAGCCTGTTCTTCATGCGGGGCTTCATCACCGTCATCAATGGCAGGTTGCTGCCCCATCTGCGCAGCGTGTTCGAGCTCAGTTACTTCCAGGCGTCGCCGATCGAAAGCGTTAGATTCATCGCCTATTTCTTTGCCTCGATCCCGTCGGCGAAGCTGATCGAGCGCTTCAAGCTGCCCGCGATGGGTTGAGCCACCAGCCTCGCCGCCAAGCTCGCTGCGGGCCATCTGAATGGCAGCGTCGCACCGGGGGCATTTTGGGCGGGAACCCATCCGCTGTTCGGGTCGGGCACCGCGATCTGGCGAGCGCTCGCGATAAGCTGGCGACAGTGCGGAGCATGGGACCGGGGATCCGGGGCGGCGCGCCACCGCCTTCGGCTTGCCGGCTCCGGAGCCCTCGATCGCGGTCGTCTGGCGTCAGACTTCCAGGGCGCGGCGGGCGTCCTCCTGCGCAGTCTGAACCAGGGAGTGCATGGCCTCCGCAGCGGCTGGTGCGTCCCTTGCGACGATTGCATCGAAGACGCGGGTGAGATCGGGCAGCGGATTGCGCGGCAAGGCGCGGGCTGCCTGACCATGTCTGGTCGTCCAGTTCACGACTGCGCCGATCCCCGCTTCGAGCACGATCAATGCCTCGTTGCGGGTCGCCCGTAGCACTGCCCCGTGAAAGTCGCGTTCGGCAGTGCTTCCGGCGTCCGGTCCAGGCGTCATTTGACGCATCGCGGCCAGCGCGGTCTTCATGGCCTTGAGGTCGGCAGGAGCACGGCGCGTAGCTGCGAGCCCCGCGGCGGCAGGCTCCACAATGGCCCGTAGTTCAAACAAAGCGCGCACGAGCGACATATCGGGCCCACTGTCGAACGCCCAGGTGAGCACCTCGGGATCAAGCAGGTTCCAGCGCTCACGCGGGCTGACCTGCGTCCCTGCCTTTGGTCGGCTCGCCACCAGACCCTTCCCGGCCAGGATGCGGAGCGCCTCGCGAAGCGCGCTGCGGGACACGTCCAGGCTGTCCGAAAGCGCAAGCTCGTTGGGCAGGATTTCACCGGGCGCGTACTGGCCCGACAATATCGCGGTGCCCAGCTTGTGGATGATTGAGCCGCGGAGCCGGCGCCCGGTGTTGCGCGGGTTGCGGATAAGCCCCGGGAGATCGTCCGAAACCTCCGCTGTACTGCCTCGCCTAGCGATGTTCGTCCCCAGCATGCCTTTACCTGCGCCCGAG
Source organism: Sphingomonas aerophila (assembly GCF_014199305.1). Lineage (GTDB taxonomy): Bacteria > Pseudomonadota > Alphaproteobacteria > Sphingomonadales > Sphingomonadaceae > Sphingomonas > Sphingomonas aerophila. The sequence goes on along the minus strand of NZ_JACIJK010000005.1, from coordinate 191,157 downwards.
CCAGCCGGAGGGAGGCGAAGAGATGATGGATTGCGCAGGACCGATTCCTCTTATAATAATACTAATAGACGGGCTTAGTACCCGCGTGCCGGGGAGAGCAAGATGAGGGCGAAATTTCATGCGCTTGCGAGCGCCATGCTGCTGGCGGCAGTGTCACCGGCGGCTGGCCAGACGGGCGCGGTGCCGGTGGCATCGCCGCCGCAGGGGACCGCAACCGCCACCGTGCGGGCCGACGCACCGGGCCCGACCTATGACAGGCGGATCTTCACCCAGTTCGCCGAGCATCTTGGCAACGGCATCTATGGCGGGCTTTGGGTCGGGAATGACCGGCGCATTCCGAACACCCGTGGCTTCAGGAACGATGTAGTCGCGGCGCTGCGTGATTTGGGCGTGCCCCTGATCCGCTGGCCGGGGGGATGCTTCGCTGACGAATATCATTGGCGCGAAGGCATCGGGCCGAGGAACAAGCGACCCATCAAGGTCAACACCAACTGGGGCGGCGTGACCGAGCCGAACGCTGTTGGAACGCACGAATTCATGGACGTGACCGAGCAGATCGGCGCAGAGGCCTACGTTTCAGGGAATGTCGGCGCTGGTAGCCCGCAAGAGATGGCCGAGTGGGTCGAATACATGACGGCGCCGGCCGGCAGCCTGGCGGAGGAGCGCGCCCGGAACGGTCATAAGGCCCCGTGGAAGCTCGCGATGTTCGGCATCGGAAACGAGCTCTGGGGTTGCGGCGGGAACATGCGGCCCGATTACGCCGCCGACGTCACGCGGCGTTACGCCACATTCGTCAAGGCACCGAGCGGCGTGCGCATCCTGAAAATCGCGTCGGGTGCGAACAACGATGATTACCGCTGGACCGAAACCATGATGCGGGAAGCCTCAGGCCAGATCGATGGCGTCTCGCTCCACTACTACACGGTGCCAGGTGGTTGGCCTCCGCGCGCCGACTCTAATCGTTTCGACGAGACCGGGTGGGCCGAGACGCTTGCAGGAACGTGGCGCATGAACGAGCTGATCACGAAGCATGCCGCCGCGATGGACAAGTACGATCCCAAGAAGCGCATCTTCCTGGCCGTGGACGAGTGGGGAACATGGTATGCGGGCGATCCTGGCACCAATCCGGGGTTCCTGCGGCAAGGAAACACGCTCCGCGACGCGTTGGTGGCGGCGATCAATCTCAACATCTTCGCGAGCCACGCCGATCGGGTGAAGGTGAGCGCGATTGCGCAGATGGTGAACGTGCTCCAGGCGATGATCCTCACCGACGGGCCGCGCATGGTGCGTACGCCCACATATCACGTGTTCCACCTCTACAAGCCGTGGCAGGACGCGACGGTCTTGCCCGTGGAGCTGCGATCGCCCTGGTACGGCAAGGATCAGTGGGTGGTGCCGGCGGTCAGCGCCAGTGCGGTGCGCGACAAGGCCGGCGCAGTCCATGTCGGACTGACCAACGCGGACCCGAACCGGCCGATGACCGTCACCACGAGGCTGGCTGGGGTGCAGGCGACGGCAGTGACAGGTCAGGTGCTGACCGCACCGGCGATCAACTCCGCGAACGCCTTCGATGCCCCGAACACGGTGGCGCCGGCGCCCTTCACCGGGGCAGCGCTCTCGAACGGCACGTTGACGGTGACGCTGCCGCCGAAGTCGGTGGTCGTGCTGGACCTGAAATGAGGACGCCATGATGACGATATCCCGACGTCTCTTCCTCGCCGGCGCCGCCACGGCCGCCGCCGTCCCATCGCTCGCGCGGACGGCAAAGGCGCCACGTGTCACGAACCCGCTGGTTCGGGAGAGGGCGGACGCGCAGGTGTTCCGGCACGAGGACGGCTGGTACTATATGACTGGCTCCGTGCCCGAGTACGACCGGCTGGTGCTGCGTCGGTCGCGGACGGTCGCGGGACTGGCGACCGCGCCCGAACGGGTGCTGTGGCGGCATGTGGCGAGCGGCCCCTTGTCTGGCTTTATCTGGGCGCCGGAGATGCACTGGATCGGCGGACGCTGGATCATGTATTTCGCCGCCGGACCCAGCGGCGGCGGCGAGGATGTGTTCCGTATCCGGACGCATGCCGTCGCCTGTGACGGCGCGGACCCGATGACAGGATCATGGTCGGTCCTGGGGCAGCTTCAGACCCCCTGGGATAGCTTCAACCTCGATTCGACCAGCTTTGTCCATCGGGGGCAGCGGTACCTGGCCTGGGCACAGCGAGAGGAGGGGATCGACACCAATTCGAACCTGTACCTGGCGCCGTTGGCAACGCCGCTGACCCTGGCTGCACGCCCTGCTCGCTTGTCCGTGCCCGAGCTGCCGTGGGAGGTGCAGGGCTTCAAGGTGAACGAAGCGCCCGCGCTGCTCGCCCGACATGGCCGGCTTTTCCTGACCTACTCGGCCAGTGCCACGGACGCGCGTTACTGCATGGGGATGCTTACTGCGCGCGATGACGCTGACATCATGGATCCTGCAAGCTGGAGCAAGTCACCGGTGCCCGTGATGAAGACTTCGATCGAGCATCGGATCTACGGCCCTGGCCATAACAGCTTCACGGTGGACGAACGCGGCCGCGATCTGCTGGTCTTTCACGCCCGGGACTACGAGAAGATCAAGGGCGACCCTTTGTTCGACCCGAACCGCCACACGCGGGTACAGCCGATCCGATATGGTCCGGACGGCGTACCATTGTTCGATCCGCCAGTAGCGAACGGGCCCATGCCGGCAGCCTGAGGGACCCCTGAAGTAGTTACGATGGAACAGGATTTCGGAAGCTTAAGAAGCAACAAGGGCGATTTCAGCAAAAGCAGCAGTGCGCAGAATATGTCTGAGTAAAGGCGCGGGCACGAGTCCGCTCGTTGCAAAGGGAGAGTGTGTCATGGCCCAGAAATCCACCATTCTGACCTCCGTATCGACGGCAGCGTTGCTGGTTAGCTTTCCTGCGTTCGCGCAGCAAACGACGGAGCAGCCGGGCCAGGCTGGAACGCCCGGCACTCAGTCCGGCACGACGACGGGTGGGACCACTTCCAGTGTATCGGGCGCCCCTGATGCACCCGGATCGGCCGGCCAGACGGGAGAGGACTCCGACGTCGTCGTCACGGGCGTGCGGGCCTCCATCGTGGGCGCGCTTAACCGTCGTCGCGAGTCGACCCAGATCGTTGACTCCGTCGTGGCCGAGGACGTCGGCAAGTTGCCGGACAACAACGTCGTTGAGGCGTTGCAGCGCATCACGGGCGTTCAGGTCACCGATCGCGGCAATGGTGAGGCGGCCGGTATCCAGATCCGCGGGCTTCCCGATGCACTGACTACTCTTAATGGGCGCAACATCTTCACCGCCGCGGGCCAGACCTTCGCGCTGCAGGACATCTCCGCAAACCTCGTGAAGCGGGTGGACGTGTTCAAGACGCGTGCGGCCGACCAGATCGAGACCGGTCTTGCCGGCCAGGTAGATGTGGTTACCCGCCGTCCGTTCGACTTCAAGGGATTTGCTATCTCGGGCCTCGCCCGCGGCATTTACGATCAGGAAGCCGATAAGATAAATCCGAACGGCGCCATGTTAATCAGCAATCGTTGGACAACCGGCATCGGCGATGTCGGCGTCCTGCTGAACGCGAGCTATACCCGGGCAAAGTACCGCACGATGTCCACGACAGCCGGGGCGTTCGTGCCATTCGCGACGCTCTCCCCCGCCACGGGCACCGGGCTTGATCGGTTCCAGCGCATATTCCCGGCAGCTCGCGACCCGATCACCGGCCAGTTCGCACGGGCGCCGGGCTTGGGCGAATGGGACGTGGGCTTGGACCGCGGTCTCCCCACGGCGGCCGGTTCAACCCTGCTCGTCAACGGCGTCGCCACGCCCTATTACCTGTCCCGCGACGCAGCCTTCAGCTCGGACCTGTACGGCAAGCGCGAGCGGCCGTCGGCGAATATCGCGGTTCAGTGGGCGCCCAATGCCAGTTCAGTGTACACCGCCGAGGCGTTCTACGCCGGGTTCCGTGGTACGACGTTCAACAGCCTCCAGTTCAGCTTTGTCGATTTCTGGGCGAACCCCCAGGAGCCGACGCTGTACGAGGGCACGAACATCGTGAAGTCCCGTGTCGCCAACCAGGTCTATGGGTTCAACAGTGGCGATTTCTCGACCAACAAGACCGACAGCTTCGTCTACGCTCTGAACGGGAAGTGGGACCTCGGTGACCGCGGTGCCATCGTTGCCGACGCTGCCTATCAGACAAGCACCAACAAGACTTCGTTCATCGCGGCGCGGACGGAACGGGTCGCGCCGTCGATCAACGTGGACTTCAACGCCGGTGGCGGCGTACCGTCCTACCATTTCGATGACGACGCGGCGCTGGCCGATCCGTCTGTCTGGAACGTCGCGCAACTGTACGACAATGCCAATCGCAACAAAGGCAGCGCGATCAGCCTGACGCTGGATGGCAATTATACTTGGGATGATGGCTTTCTCCGCCAGATCAAGGGCGGGTTCCGCTTCGACGATCGCAAGGCATCATCTTTCGTGCGTTCGCAGGACGCAGGTATCCTCGGTGTGCCTCTATCGAGCCTTCCCGAAGGGGCGACCTTCACCAACAGTGACTTTTTCAAGGGGCGGGCCGACGTGCCCACCAGCTGGGTGCTTGCGAACGGCTACTGGCTGAACCGGAACGCGGACCTCGTTCGCGGGCTCTACCAGCGCGTGACTCCGACGCTTCAGACCTCGGACCAGTTTTCGCTGGTGAGGACGTTCGACGTGGACGAGATCACCCTCGCCGCATACCTTCAGGCTGATGCGCAGGTCTCGATACTGGGACGCCCGCTGAAGCTGCAGGCTGGGTTCCGGTATGTGACCGTGGACACGGATGCGAACTTCTTCGATCGGTACAACAACAGCGCCCGGACGTCCTCCTCGCCCGGATCGCAGCGGCTCCTGCCGAGCGCGACAGTTCGATACGACATCACGGACAATCTGCGGGTACGGGCCAACTATGGCGAAACGCTACGTCGGCCCGCTTTTGGCGACATCAACCCCAACTTCGCGCTGGTGGGCGACCTGACAAACGTCGGATACGGCAGCGGCACGGCCGGTACGGCCACGCTGCGGCCTACACACTCGAAGAACTATGACGTTGCCGTCGAATGGTACCTCGGCCGGGACAGTGCGATCACTGTGACGGGTTTCCGACGCGAGATCGACGGGCTGGTCGTTCCGGTCACTCGGCTCGAGTTCATCCCCAACAACGGGATCGTGGCCGGCGCCACCAACGATTTCGCGATTACCCGGCCGCTCAACGCGTCCGATGGCGTGCTCAAGGGCGTCGAGATCGGGCTTACCTACTTTCCGCACTATCTGCCGAATTTCCTGGAGGGTCTCGGCTTCCAGGGGAGTGTGACGGTGCTCGACTCCAGCCAGAACATCCCGCGCTATGACAATGCCGGCAACCTGATCGGCGAGGACCGCTCCGACTTCTTTGGCGTCTCGAACCTGTCGTACAACGCTACCCTCGCCTACGATAACGGCCCGATCGGTGCCCGCCTGTCCTATGTCTATCGTAAGGCGTTCGCCGCCCGGAACGAGGCGCGGCTGTTCGCCAATCCGATCGGCGTATGGCGCCGTCCGGAGAGGAGCCTTGACCTTCAGATCACGGCCAAGCTGACGGACCAGGTCGGGCTTACGTTTGACGCGGTGAACCTCACCCGCTCGAAGCAGCAGGAATATTACCGCTTCGCCGACGTCGGGAACGCCGAGCAGTTCAATCTCGGCACCCTGCTGATCCCGCGCACCTTTGCAGTCGGCGTGCGATTCAGCTTTGACTGAGGTTCCACGGGGCGGGTGACTGATCCGCTCGCCTCGCAACCGATGGACAACGTAAAATGATGGCACGGCAGGCAACGGCGCTGTTCCTGGCGCTCCTTACGACCGCCGGGGCTGCACAGCGGACAGCCGGGCCGGAACTCTCGGGATCGCTGACGCCCGTGCACGACCCCGCGATCATCCGTCAGGGTGACGAGTTCCTGCTGTTCGTCACCGGCCATCTGGGGCCGGGGCCTGGACCGCTCGCCCTGCGTACGTCGCCCGACCTTGTTCATTGGACACTACGTGGGGCCAGTTTTCCGGAGCTGCCGTCATGGGCGGCTCGATTGGTGCCGGGAGCCAAGGGGCTCTGGGCGCCGGACATCAGCCGAGTAGGCGGCGAATACCGGCTCTACTACGCGGTTTCCACCTTCGGCTCGAACCGGTCCGCGATCGGCCTGGCAACCGCGCGGAAGATCGACCCGGAGCATCCGGCGGCGGGATGGACGGACAAGGGTCCGGTGATCGCGTCGACGCCGACCAACGACTATAATGCGATCGATCCAGCGGCCTTCGTCGACGTGGACGGGCGTCACTGGATGGCGTTCGGCAGCTTCTGGTCCGGGATCAAGCTGATCGAGCTTGATCCGAAGACCGGGCTCCGCAAGGCGGGCGACCCCGCTCCACGTGCAATCGCCGCCCGGCCGGAATTGGGGCAGCAGCCCGGACCGGGGCCGGGCGCGCTCGAGGCGCCGTTCGTGATCCGGCGCGGCGGCTACTACTATCTCTTCGTGTCATTCGACTTCTGCTGTCGCGGCAAGGAGAGCAGCTACAACACCGTGGTGGGCCGCGCGAGGACGCCGGAAGGCCCCTATGTCGACCGAACCGGGCGAGCCATGCTGCGCGGCGGCGGGACGCCGGTGCTTGCTTCGGGAAGGGGCGGCGGCGACCGTTTCGTCGGACGAGGCCATGTCGCCGTCCTGCAGGATGGTGGCCGCGACCGGATCGTCTACCACGCCTACGACACGCAAGCGAACGGGACGCCGACGCTGCGTATCCAGCCTCTCAAATGGACGCGCGACGGCTGGCCAGTTGCGGCCTAGCCGTCTCGCCGGGTGGGTAGTGGTGCAACGCGGTCTGCTTGCCGTTCGCGTCACCATCGGCCTAAGCTGGTTTAGATGCCTGGACACCCCACCTTCAACGGCGGTCATGACGAAGTCGCTGCGATCCTCGCGTGCGAAATCATCGCTGGAACTCGGCCGGCCGGGAGCAGATTGCCAACAGTCGAAGAGATGTACGAGCGTTTCGGCGTCTCCAGGGTCATGGTCCGTGAGGTGACCAAGACCTTGACGGCCAAGGGCTTGGTAAATCCCAAGACGAAGGTCGGGACGCTGGTCTTGCCGCCCGAGCGGTGGAACTGGTTCGACCCGGACTTTCTCGCTTGGCGCGTGCGAGTTGGCCTCGATGCCGAGTTCTTCAATCAGCTTACGCAGATGCGGCGCGCCGTCGAGCCGAGAGCCGCCGCGCTGGCCGCGGAACAGAGTTCGGCAAGCGTTATCATTGACCTTCGCTCTGCCTTGGACGCCATGGCTCACAGCGACGGAGGCAATCGCGAGTTCGCCCAAGCCGACTTGCGTTTCCACGTGACGGTTGGGGCGGCTTCGGGCAACCCGCTGTTTCGCTCTTTCGCGAGTGTCGTCGAGACGGCGCTCGCAGCCTCGCTCTCCTTGACGGCTCCGCTGAGTAGGGAGGCCATTGCGATCACGGTAGCGCGTCACCGATCGATCGTGGACGCCATCGAAGCTGGCGATCCCGATGGAGCGGCGCAAGCCATGCTCGGGGTCATAAACGAAGGTTCGGACCGGCTTCGGGACAAGACGGCGGCCCTTCTTCCTGATTGACCACCTGTTTGTAGCAGTCCGGCCATCGAGGTGCTCCAGCGCGTGTCATGCAAGCGGAAACGCGGGACCGGAGCAGGACTTACCCCACAAGGCCGGAAGCGGTGTTTGAGAGGGACGGGTGCCGTCGGCATCACGAACTCGGCTGGATGCGTAGCAAGTCTTTCGCGACAATCGCCAGCAACCAAGACTCAGAAGTGCGCCCTAACCCCGGGGGTCAGGCCTAGGACCCTAGAAGTTCGCTGAAGCAGCAACAGCGAACCTCTGGGGGCCGACGTCAGAGAAATGGTGCTGCCGGTGAGGATTGAACTCACGACCTCAGCCTTACCAAGGATGCGCTCTACCACTGAGCTACGGCAGCACTCGCCCGCCTGTCTCGGCGGTGGCGGGAAGGGGGCCTAGAGACGAAGCGCGGCCGGTTGTCAAGGCATTGCCGCACCGGTTACACGGGCAAGCATGGCCGGGCAGGACGACAGGGCAGAACGGTTGAAGGCGCAGCTGCGTGCGAACCTGCGCCGGCGCAAGGTGCCGGGCGACGATCCGGGCGAGGATGCGACACCCTCGCCCGACAAGGATCGCGCGCAACCGGACGCCTGATTCGTCAGGCGATCGGCGCGCACTTGGCCGCGAGCCAGCGGCGTTCGTCCTCGTCCAGCTGGGGCCCGATGACTTCCAGCACGCGTGCATGATAGCCGTTGAGCCAGGCCTGCTCTCCGGTCGTCAGCAACGCGGAATCGATCAGGTCACGCTCGATCGGCGCAAAGGTCAGCGTTTCGAACCCAAGCATCGCACGCTCCGGGTCGCCGCCCGGAATGGTGCGCGGTTCCACCAGCAGCAGGTTTTCGATCCGGATGCCGTACTCGCCCGCCTTGTAATAGCCCGGCTCGTTGGACAGCATCATGCCAGCGCGCAGTGGCTCGAGAGAGGCGCCGCCGGGGTAATTGGGTGCTGCGATGCGCTGAGGCCCCTCATGCACCGCAAGATAGCTCCCGATGCCATGGCCCGTCCCATGTCCGAAATCGAGACCAGCCTCCCACAAGGGGCGCCGCGCGAAGCCGTCGATCTGCGCCCCACTGGTGCCGTCGGGGAACACGGCCGTGGCTATCGCGATGTGGCCTTGCAGCACGCGGGTGAAGCGGTCGCGCATCTCGTCCGTCGGCCGTCCTATCGGGATCACGCGGGTGACGTCGGTGGTGCCGTCAGCATATTGCCCGCCCGAATCGACCAGGAACAACTGGCCAAGCTCGATCGGCGCGTTGGACTCCTCCGTGACACGATAATGGGGGCTCGCCCCGTGCGCGCCGGTTGCGGAGATCGTATCAAAGCTGCTGTCGAGCAGCAGTCCGGTTTCCTGACGGAAGGCGAGCAGCTTGGCAGCCGCCGACAGCTCGGTCTGGCCACCGCGGGGGCATTCGATCTCGGCCCAGCGCAGGAAGCGGGTCAGTGCTGCTCCATCGCGGGCGGAGGCGGCACGGTGGCCGGCGATTTCGGCCTGGTTCTTGATCGCCTTGGCGAGCACGGCTGGGTCGCGCAGCCAAACGACCTTGCCGCCGCCTGCCTCCACCGCGTCCGCAACCGCTGTCACCGCCCGCTCGGGATCGATCGCGACGCGCTTGTCCGCCAGTGACTGAAGGTGCGCAGGGAAGGCCGCACGGTCATGGAGCCGCACCGCATTGCCCAGATGCTGGTGGACCGCATCGTCGACCTTTTCAGGTGCGACGAACAGGTCGGTGGTGCCATCCGCCGACACCACGGCATAGGCGAGGGCGACGGGCGTGTGGTCAACATCGGCGCCGCGTACGTTCAGCGTCCACGCGATCGAGTCGAGCGCGGTCAGGACTACCGCGTCGGCGCGCTTGTCACCCAGCCAGTCGGCAATGATGGCGCGCTTCTCAGCCGATGATGCGCCCGCCTGTGTGTCGGGGTGGACGACTATGCGGGCGTGGGAGGGGGCGGGGCGGTCGGTCCAGATGGCGTCGATGGGATTGCGGTCCGCCGCGACCAGGGTTGCATCACGGTCCGCCAGCACCTCGCGGAGCTGCTCCACGGAGGAGCGGGTATGGAGCCAGGGATCATAGCCGATCCGCGCGCCGGGGCGGACATGGTCCGCAAGCCAATCGGTGACGCTTTCCGCGGGAACGGCGACATAATCCCAATCGTCCGCCGACACTTGTTCGCGTACCTGCAGCGTGTAGCGTCCGTCAGTGAAGATGGCCGCCTTGTCGGCCAGCACCACCGCGGTGCCGGCCGAGCCGCCAAAGCCAGTCAGCCAGCCCAGCCGCTGGGCATAGTCGCCGACATATTCACTCATATGCTCGTCGGTCAGCGGGACGATGAAGCCGTCCAGTTGGATGCTGTAGAGTTCGTCGCGCAGCGCGACGAGGCGTTCATGATGGGTCGACATGCGCGGGACCATAGCGGTCCCGGCATGCCTATGTCACATCGCCATCCGCTCAGGGCGTCGATGCGATCAGGCGACCTGCTCGTCCTGCCGGTACTGTTCCACCTTTCGCGCAGCGGCGTGGCGGGTCAGCGCGTCGGCCAGCGGAGGCAGCATCTGCCCGCGAATCGAGGCCAGCGCCGCGCTGGCGGGCCGAGGTGCGCGCCAGCCAGGCTCGTCGCCGGCACCCTCTACTACCAGTGAGGCATCCAGGCCGAGCGCCATGGCGACACGCCGGACGAAATCGGCCTCGGTCAGTGCTTCGTCGCCGGCCAGGTGCCAGGTCCCTCTCTCCCCATCGATGATGAGGTCGAGCACCGTGCAGACCAGGTCGGGCAGGTAGGTGGGGCTGGTGATCGCGGACGAGGCACGGAATCGGCGCCGCTGGCGGAGGGAATGTTCGACCTCGATAGCCAGGTTGTGCTGGTCATAAGGCGAGAACAACGTGCCGGCGCGAACCACCAGCGCGTCCGGACAGGCCAGCGCCACCGCCCGCTCGGCTTCCCGCCTGCCGCGACCATAAGCGTTGACTGGGCTGGGGGGCGCGTCTTCACGATAGGGCGCGGCCTGGCTGGCCCCGAACAACTGGTCCGAAGAGAAGAAGGTGTAGCTGATCCCGCGTTCGGAGCAGAGCCGTGCTGGAACGGCCGCATCATCGCGGCCAGCGGCCAGGCAACCAGCAGGATCGCGCTCCGCTTCCTCGATGCTGCACCGCTCGACCGCGTTGATCACCGCCCATGGCTGATGCCGGTCGAGCAGCTCCGCCATGCGCTGCGGAGAGTTGATGGGCCAGGCGCGCTGCCCGACCATCTCGTAGGGCAGGTCGCGGAGCGTGCAGGCACCCGACAGTGCACGGCCGAGCGGGCCTGTCCCGAGGATCAGAATCGGTCGCGCCGCGCGGCCCGAACTAGTATGGACCGACGGCGCCGGCGCGTCCCAAGACACCGGCCTGTGTTCCAGTCGACGCTGCTGCTGCCACCAGCCGAGCGAAGCGAGGGCGGGGTGATCCGCCATCGCGGCCAGCTCTGCGCCACCATGGCCCAGGGCGCGCAGCAAGTCCGCAATCGCGGTCGGACGCGGAGTGCCGCTGCGAACGTCGAACGGCCCGGGTTCGTAATGTCCTGCCTCCCGGGTCAGCAAGCTCGACCAGTCGACATTGCCGATCAACGCCCAGGCGGTCAGCGCACGGACGTCTACGCCCTTCTCGCGCAAGGCCAGGCAATCGTGCCACGACTGCCAAATCCAGCGCATCTGCTCCTCACGCGTGCAGCCAAGATGCGATTCAGTGACTGCGATCGGGATGCGGTAACGCTGCCAGGCTTCCGTCAATACGCCCGACAAGCCGGCCGGCGCCGGGTCGAGCACGCGGGCGGCAGTCAGGTCATGATAACCCGTCTCCGGCGTTGATAGGTCATACTCGGCGAGGCGATGATCAACGAACCGCTCGCTGGTGACATAATGGTTCACGCCCAGCAGGTCGGGTGGGCATGGATCGTCGGCGATGGCGTGGAGCCGGTCGGCAAATCCAACGCGAGCGATCTCTTCCCAAAGCGGGTGGTCGGGGGTCACCCGGCCAGCGAGCAGGTCCCAGCTGATCCAGCGGCGGTGATTGTAGAAATCGACCACGTCGCGAAGCGGCTCCGTGCCATAATATCGGCCCAGGTCCTCCGTTTGCACCAACTTGGCTGCCGGGTTGATCGCACGAATGGCCTGCATGGACAGGCGGGTGGCGTCGATCTGGTTGAGCAGGGCCAACCAGAAGCTGCGATCGTCGGCGGCATGGGGATACCAATGGCCATAAAGGGCGGAGAAACGCGCCGTGGTCAGCGGTTCGTTGACCGGTGTCCAATGCTCGATATGCGGATAACGGCGCACAACGGCATCAGCGAACTGACCTAGCAGCGGCGCGAAATTGTCAGAAACCAGGCTGGTATAGGCGGGGCCGCTGCCATGATGGGTTAAGCCAACAATGGGGTCCATTCCCAATTCAGCGATGCGAGCAAGCCGTTCGTCGGACCAAGACCAGTCATGCTCGTCCGGGCTGTTCGGCGCGATCCGCTCCCACAATACCGGATAACGCAGGCGGCGGATGCCGAGCGCCGCGAACCGGTCCAGGTCATCGATGCGGTGTTGATGGCCCGTTAGTATCGTTTGGTCGCGATACCGGTCGCCGACGCGGTTCACAGTGCATTCGTGTCCTCCCCAGAGTTCCACGCATTTGCCCCTTGCTTCACCATCGTTAACCCAGCCCAACGTTCCTGGCAGGTGATTGGCTCCGTCGCGGATTTCATCGACAAAGCGGGTTCGCCGGTTATTGCGGTGGCATGACCGATCTCACCCCGCCAATTGCCCCGACCCGCCCGCACAGCTTTACCACCCATGGCATCACGGTCGAGGATCCCTGGGCCTGGCTGAAGGACCGGAACTATCCCGAGGTCACCGATCCGGAGGTGTTGGGTTATCTCGCCGCGGAGAACGAATATTTCGAGGCGGCAATGAAGCCGCATCAGCCATTGGTTGACCGCCTGTACGAAGAGATGAAGGCGCGGTTGAAGGAGGACGAATCCACCGTTCCGCAAAAGGACGGCGAGTGGTTGTACTGGACGGGCTACGAGACTGGCGGCCAGTACCGCAAATGGTGGCGACGTCCGGTGGCGGGCGGTCCGGACGAACTGCTGCTGGACGAGCCGGCGCTGGCCGAGGGCAAGGAATATTTCAGGCTGGGAGCGATCGCGACGTCGAACAACGGCCGCTATCTGGCCTATGCGATCGATGACAGCGGCGCCGAGCGCTTCACCGTCCGGGTCAAGGACCTGGAAACCGGCGATCATCTGCCCGAAGTGATCGAAGGAATGCTGTCCGAGATCGTCTGGACCGCGAACGACGACGCGTTCCTGTACGGGCTGGCGAACGAACAATGGCGCACCGACAATGCCCGGCTGCACCGCCTTGGCACCCCCGTGGCCGACGACATCGAACTCTATCGGGAGGCGGACGAGGGCTATCGCGTGGCGGTCGGCGAGACCTCTTCGCGCAAATGGATCGTGATCGGGACCGGCGACCACAACACGTCAGAGATCCGGCTGGTCCCGGCCGACGATCCCACTGCCGACCCGATCCTGGTCGCGCCGCGCAAGGACGGTCGCGAATATGACGTGGACGAGCATGACGGCACGCTGTTCATCCACACCAACGACACCGACCCGCAGTTTCGCCTGTGCACCGCGTCGATCGACACGCCTGGCGAATGGCAGGAACTGATCGGGCCGAACCCGCACTTCTACATGACCGGCGTCGAATGCTTTGCGAAGTTCTTCGTGGTGGAGGGGCGCGAGGACGGGTTGGACCGGATCGCCATCCACCGTTACGACGACCACACCGAGCCGCAGCGGATCGTGTTCCCGGAGGCGAGCTATGCCGCCGGACTGGGCGACAATCCCGAATATGACATGGACGTGCTGCGGCTCGGCTATGAGTCGATGGTGACCCCCGGGACCGTCTATGATTACGACGTCGCGACGGGCGTCCTCACCACGTTGAAGGTGCAGGAGATCCCGTCTGGCTATGATGGGGCGAAGTACCGGACGGAGCGACTGCACGTCACCGCGCGCGACGGAACAAAGGTGCCCGTGTCGATCGTGTACCCCGCCGACTTCCCGCGCGACGGATCGCGGCCGCTCTACCTTTACGCCTATGGCGCCTATGGCCACGCTATCCCGCCGGGCTTCTCAACCGGGCGGCTGAGCCTGCTCGATCGCGGCTTTGCCTATGCCATCGCGCATATCCGCGGCGGTGATGACCTGGGCCAGCAATGGTACCATGACGGCAAGCTGTTGAAGCGCACCAACACCTTTACCGACTTTGTAGACGTCGCGCGGGCGCTGGTGGAACAGGGCTGGACGAGCGCCGGCAAGATCGCGATCGCAGGTCGCTCGGCCGGTGGCGAGCTGATGGGCGCGGTGGTCAATTCCGATCCCGACCTGTGGGGCGCGGTCATCGCCGACGTGCCGTTTGTCGACGTGCTCAACACCATGCTCGATCCCGAACTGCCGCTGACACCGGGCGAATGGCCCGAATGGGGCAACCCGATCGAGGACAAGGCGGCATTTGAGCTGATCCGCTCCTATGACCCATATTTCAATGTGCGGGCACAGGCTTATCCGCCCATGTTCATCTCAGGCGGGCTCAACGACCCGCGGGTGACCTATTGGGAGCCGGCGAAATGGGCGGCGAAGCTGCGCGCGACCAAGACCGACAACAACATCCTGCTGCTCAAGACCAACATGGGCGCGGGGCACGGCGGCAAGTCGGGCCGCTTCGACAGCCTGCGCGAGGCGGCGGAAGAGCACGCCTTTGTTCTGTGGCAACTCGGCATCGAGAGCTGACGGTTCGTGGCGATCGAGGCTCTGGTCGCCCGCTACGGCCTGCCCGCGCTGCTGGTCGGCGCAGGCATCGAGGGTGAGGCGGTGGTGGTCGCGGGCGGGTTGCTCGCGCACCAGGGGCTGGTACCGCTGGCCGGCGTGATGGCAGTGACCGCGATCGGCTCCTTCGCCGCGGACCAGGGCTGGTTTGCGGTCGGGCGCCGGTTCCGCGATTCCGCACGGGTGCAGCGGATCAGGCGCAAGGCCGCCTTCGCTCGCGCGCTCTCCGCGCTGGATCGCCATCCGATCGGCTTCATCTTCGCCTTCCGATTCGTGTACGGACTTCGAACGGTCAGCCCGATCGCGATCGGATCGGCGGGCGTGTCTCCTAAACTCTTCCTGCCGGTCAACGCGGTTGCGGCGGTGATCTGGGCCGTGTTGTTCAGCTCGGTCGGCTATTGGTTCGGCAATGCTTTCGAGCGCTTCATGGGGCGGCTGCATCCACATGGCGCCAGGCTGTGGTGGATCGTCGCTGGGCTGGTGGTCGCCGGGCTCATCGTCGGAGCGGTGCATTGGTGGCGCAAGGGGCGCACATGAGCTTCACCCTGTCCTTCACCGCTGGCGCCGACGACATCGACGAGCTCGGCCATGTCAACAATGCGGTCTGGGTTCGCTGGATACAGGACATTGCCGTCGCCCATTGGGCAGCGGTGGCGTCCCCCGAACACCAGGACGCCTATGTCTGGGTCGTGACCCGGCACGAGATCGACTATCGCGGCAATCTTGCCCTGGGCGAAGTAGTGGAGGCCGATACCTGGGTCGGCGAGCTGAAGGGCGCGCGCTTCAATCGGCATGTTCGCTTCAGCCGCGACGGTCGCGTGCTGGTGGAAGCGGTGACGACCTGGGCGCTGATCGATCGGGCCAGCAGGCGGCTGCTCCGCGTCCGGCCAGAGATCGCGGCGCCGTTCCTTCGGGGCGCCTAGGCCCCGACGTCCAGCAGCGGCCCCGTGCCGTTGAAGCGGCCCGCCTGATAATCGCGGATCGCTTCGCCGATTTCCTCACGCGTGTTCATGACAAAGGGGCCGTGCGCTACCACGGGTTCGTTGATCGGGTCGGCATGGCCGAACAGCAGCACCGCATCCTCCGACGCCTCGACCATCACGGTGTCCGAATCGTCGTTGAACGTCGCGAGGTGCCACTGATCGACCTCTCGTCCCGCAACCGCGACACGACCGGAAACGACATAGAACAGCACGGCCCGGCCACAGGGCGCCGGCAATTCGACCCGTGCGCCGGGATAAAGCTGAACGGTGGCCATGAACACGTCGGTCAACGAGCGGATCGGACCCTTCTGACCGACAAAGCTGCCGGACACGAGGTTCACCGTTCCGGCCCCGTCCGGCGTCGAAAGCGCCGGAATGCCGTCCGCCTGGACGCCCGTGTAGCGCGGCGGCGTCATTTTCAGGCGGGAGGGCAGGTTGACCCAAAGCTGCAGGATCTCAAGCGGCCCGCCGGTCTGCTTGAAGTCGGGCGGCGACACCTCCGCATGGATCAAGCCCGAGCCAGCGGTCATCCACTGCACTCCGCCCGCCGCAATCACGCTCTGGTGACCGCCCGTGTCGTGGTGGGCGAGCGTACCCGACAGAATGAACGTCACGGTCTCAAAGCCGCGGTGCGGGTGCGGGCCAAAGGGCAGGCCGTTGTTGTTCGCCGCATAGACCTGCGGCCCATGGTGGTTGAGGAACAGGAACGGGTCGACCTGTGGCAGATCAGCGGCCGGGACGGGACGCCGGGTGACGAGGTCGGCGATGTCGTCGCGAATGGCGGCGTGGACGGCGGCGATGGTGCGGCTGGTCATTGCCCGCATGTGCGGGCGCGACGGGGCGGGGGCAAGGTCACGGCCCGAAACGCTGCGTTCGGCAGCGGTGCGGGTCAGGCGTTGCCGCTTCCACCCCGATCAATGCGCGGTCGCCCCCGGCGTGCACGGCTGGCTTCCCGCCAAGCCGGCGCCCATGCACCCGAGGCTCGTGACGCGTTGACGTGTTAGTGACGTGTCAGCCCGCCGCGTTCCTGGTGACCAACATCCCATTCTCGACGCCGACCGGCCAAGGGGTAAGGTGCTGGCCGACACAGGGGCCGCCCACGCATAGTCCGTCGCTGACCTGGAAAAGCGCGCCATGCCAGCTGCACGCGATCAGCCCGCCCGCCATGTAGCCGTCCAGTTCCTGCGCCAGCGGCACGCCGGCATGGGGGCAACGGTCGACATAGCCGAACGCCTCGTCCCCCCGCCGGACGACGAAGCCGTGAAAGCGCCCGGCGCGCATCTGCAGCACGAAGTTACGCGCCTGGCCGTCGGCGATGAGGTCGAGCGGCCCGAGCGTCACACCCGCCGGGGTCGCAAACACACGGGTGTCCGTCACGCCGGATCCGCGTCCGGCTGGCCGGAAGGGTGCGCGGCGGCGAAGGCGGGGTGGGCGCTGGCATGATCGGCCACGGCGTGCAGGCGGGGGTAGGGTGACAAATCCACCTTGAACCGTTCGGCGCTGTAGACCTGCGGGACCAGGTGGCAATCAACAATGCCCGGCTGGTCGCCAAAGGCGAAGGCGCCGGCGTGGCGGGCGATCAACGGCTCGAGCGCGGCGAAGCCTTCGGTGATCCACCGCGCGATCCAGTGGCTGACCTGGTCTTCGCCCGCTCCGAATTCCTGCCGCAATACCGACAGCACGCGCAGGTTGTTGAGCGGGTGGATGTCGCACGCGATCAGCGCCGCCATGGCCCGGGCGCGCGCGCGCGCCTGTGGCTCACGAGGTAACAGCGGCGGCTCGGGATGGAGTTCGTCGAGCAGTTCAATGATCGCGCTGCTCTGCGTAAAGGCTTCGCCGTCCAGTTCCAGCGCGGGCACCAGCCCTTGCGGGTTGAGCGCCTGAAAGCTCTCTGCCCGCTGCGCGCCGGTGCGCAGGTCGTGGTTTGCTTGGCTGAACTCCAAACCCTTCAGGTTCAGCGCGATCCGGACCCGATACGCGGCGCTGGACCGCCAATATCCGTGCAGGATCACGGCAGCTGCGCCTTGGGAAAGCCTTCCCACACCGCATCATAATCGAGCTGTGCGGTGGGTGCCTCGGCGGCCCAGCGGGTCAGGCGGACGGGATGACGCGTTTCGAACATGAAGGCCATGGTGCCCTCGATCTTGTGCGGCTTCAGGTCGGCATTCACCGCCTTTTCATAGCTTGCCCAGTCCGGGCCATGGCCGTTCATCTGGTTGTGCAGGGACGCACCGCCCGGCACGAACCCGCCCTCCTTTGCGTCGTAAGCGCCGGTGATCAGGCCCATGAACTCGCTCATCACGTTGCGATGGAACCAGGGCGGACGGAACGTGTCCTCCGCCACCATCCAGCGCGGGGGAAAGATCACGAAGTCGCAATTGGCAGTACCGGGCGTGTCGGAGGGCGATGTCAGCACGGTGAAGATCGACGGGTCTGGATGGTCGAAGCTGACCGTGTTGATCGTGTTGAACCGCGTCAGGTCATAGCGGCACGGCGCCAGGTTGCCGTGCCACGCGACAACGTCAAACGGTGAATGGGGCAGGGTGGTCGACCACAGCCCGCCGCCGAACTTCTGGACGATCTGCCACTCGCTATCGTCATCCTCGAACCAGGCGACCGGCGTCTCGAAATCGCGCGGATTGGCAAGGCCGTTGGCGCCGATCGGGCCGAGGTCGGGTAGCCGGAACAGCGCGCCGTGGTTCTCGAGCACATAGCCGCGCGCTCGCCCGTCGGGCAGCGAGATGCGGAACCGGACGCCGCGCGGTATCAGCGCGACCTGAAGCGGGGTAAGGTCGATGCGGCCCTGTTCGGTATCGATCCGAAGCCGGCCATGCTCGGGTACGATCAGCAGCTCCCCATCCGCTGAGAAGAACGCGCGCCGCTCCATGTCGCTCGTGGCGGCGAACAGGTGAATGGCGACGCCATGCCCCGTCCCGACATCGCCATTGCCGCCATAGGTGATCAGGCCATCGACCCAATCCGTCGCCTGGTCCGGCCAGGGCAGCGGGTCCCAGCGCAACCGGTTGGGGCTGGGCGGAACCTGGTCGAAGGGCGTGGAGCGCAGGTGGGGCGCACCCTGATAGGGCTGGAACGCGGGATGCTGTGCCGTCGGGCGCAGGCGATACAGCCAGGCGCGGCGGTTCTCGGCTCGCGGTGCGGTGAAGGCGGTGCCGGATAGCTGTTCGGCGTAAAGGCCGAACGGCACTTTCTGGGGGGAGTTGCGGCCGACGGGAAGCGCCCCCGGGACGGCCTCGGTGGCGTGGTGATTGACGAAGCCGGGAAGGTAGTTGGTCATCGTTCCTCGCCTTCCCGGGGGTGGCCGGGGTGGTTGGTGGGCGGACGCTTGAATTGCCAATCGCCGGCGCGTCGGACCCGGCAAAGCCCGGCCCTATGCGCCGGCTTGCCGTGCCGGCCGGGCGCGGGCCTCGCCTCCGCTCGGCATCCGGCGACGCTTACGCGTCGACCGTGATAACCCCGCGCCTGATCTGATCCAGCTCGATGCTTTCGTACAGTGCCTGGAAATTGCCGTTGCCGAAGCCCTGATTGCCCTTGCGCTGGATGATCTCGAAAAAGATCGGGCCGACCATGGTGTCCGTGAAGATCTGCAGCAGCAAGCCTTCCTCACCGACATTGCCGTCGATCAGGATACGGTTCTTCTTCAGGCGCTCCAGGTCGTGGCCGTGGTTGGGCACGCGCTTGTCGACCAACTCGTAATAGGTCTCGATCGTGTCCTGCAGCCGTACGCCGCGCTCGCGCAGCTTTTCCACCGTTTCGAAAATGTCTTCCGTGGTAAAGGCGAGGTGCTGGATCCCTTCGCCGTTATACTCGCGGATGAACTCCTCGATCTGGCTCTTGTCGTCCTGACTTTCGTTCAGCGGGATGCGGATCGCCTTGTCGGGCGCGATCATCGCCTGGCTGAACAGGCCCGTCGCCTTACCCTTGATGTCGAAGTACTTCTGCTCTTCGAAGCCGAAGATGGCGCCGTAGAACTGCGACCACACCCGCATCTGCCCGCGCCGGACATTATGAGTCAGGTGGTCGAGCAGGTCGAGGCCAACATTGTTGCGCGCCTCTGCCTCTTGCCAGCCGGGCACCTCGGTCCAGTCGTCGTACAGCGAGCCGGCCTCGCCATGCCGGTCGACCAGGTACAGGTTAGACCCGCCAATGCCCTGCAGCACATAGCTGTTGGGGCCGAGCGCGCCGTTGGACGCATCCGCCTTTTGCGCGCCGCGTGCGAGTGCCGCGTCGAAAGCTTCCTTGGCGTCGTGGACACGGAAGGCCATGCCGTTGGCCGACGGGCCATGCTCGGCACTGAACGCCGCGGCCTGCCCCGACTTCTCGCGGTTGAGCAGCAGGTTGATGCGCCCCTGCTTGTAGCGAACGATGTCGAGCTGCGGGTGACGATGCGCGGCGACGAAGCCCATCTGCTCGAACAAGTGCGCGAGCTTGTCGGGATCGGGAGAGGTGAATTCGCAGAACTCGAACCCGTCCAGCCCCATCGGGTTGACGTCCATGTGTTCCATCGCAGTCATCCTCGATAGTATCCGTTGTTACCGGATGTGCGCTCTTGCCCGGCTGGTGTCAACTGTTACCATCCGGTTATGCCTAGCCTCGAACTCGACGCGTTCATCCCGTATCGCCTGTCCGTCACCTCCAACCTGGTCAGCGACGCGATCGCACGCACCTATGACGCGCTGTTCGGGCTTTCGATCCCCGAATGGCGGCTGGTTGCGGTGGTGGCGGAGGCCGGGGAGATCACGCAGCAGGCGATCGGTGCGCGCACCCGCATGGACAAGGTTACCGTCAGCCGCGCCGCCATCGCGCTGGTCGAACGCGGGTTGATGGACCGGCGCGGTAACCCCAGTGATCGCCGCTCGCACCTGCTCGCGCTTACTCAGGCAGGGCGTGACCTTCACGCCGCGATCGCGCCCAAGGCGCTGGAGCTGGAGCGGCGTTTGTTCGCGCCGTTCGATCCGGAGGAGGTTGCGGCCTTCACCGACATGCTGCGCCGGATTGAGGCAGCGGCGCTGGCGCTGGAGGGTTAGCCGGCGGAAAGTCCCTGTCGCCAACATACAGCGTGAACGAGGAGGAGAAGCGCCGTGCCATGCTACAGCATCGACGGAAAACGACCGCAAGTTGCAGCGGACGCATGGATCGCGCCCAGCGCTGACGTGATCGGTGAAGCCGTGCTGGGTGCAGGCGCGTCGGTCTGGTTCGGCGCGGTGATCCGGGCGGATAACACCCCGATCCTGGTCGGCGCCGAAACCAACATCCAGGAAGGCGCGATGCTGCACTCCGACCCCGGCACGCCGCTCACCATTGGCCGGGGCTGCACGGTGGGGCACCATGCCATCCTGCACGGCTGCACGATCGGCAACGATGTGCTAATCGGCATGGGCGCCACGGTGCTGAACGGCGCCGTGATCGGCGGACAATGCCTGGTCGGCGCGGGCGCCCTGATAACGGAGGGCAAGGTCTTCGCGCCGGGGCAGCTGATCCTCGGCAGCCCGGCGCGTGCCGTGCGGGCGCTGGACGCTGCTGCGATCGCGGCGCTCGGCTTGTCGGCGGCGCACTATGTCGCACGGGCGAAGCGATATGCGGCGGGGCTGGGACGGGTGGAACAGGAACAATGAGGAGCTTGTGCCGCGCGGCCAATTTCCCGACAGGCAGGGCGGCAACGAGGGGAGGCGACAGATGACCGGCAACAGGCTGCTTTGCTTTGGCGAGGTGATGCTCCGCTTATCGCCGCCCGGCCGCGAATTGTTGATGCAATCACCGCGGCTCGACGTCTGGGTGGCGGGCGCAGAGGCCAACGTCGCGACCCAACTCGCCAAGCTTGGCCACCGTGTCGCGCTCGCGACGCGGATGCCCGACAATGATCTGGGCCGTGCCGCAGCGGCGACGTTGCGCGGTCATGGCGTGGAGGCGGATGCGATCCAGTTCGCCGGGGATCGCATGGGGCTGTATTTCGTCACCAGCGGCGCCGGGATGCGGGCGACGGAAGTCATCTACGACCGCGCCGGATCGTCCTTTGCAGAAGCGCCGAAGGAAGCTTGGGATTGGGATGCGCTGCTGGCCGGGGTCGATAGGCTCCACCTGTCCGGCATCACCCCCGCGCTCGGACCCGTGCCCGCCGCGGCGGCGCTGGCCGCGGTGGAGTCGGCGAGCGCCCGTAACATCCCGGTCTCCTTTGACGGGAACTGGCGCGGCAAATTGTGGGAGCGCTGGGACGCTGACCCGCGCGCGATCCTGACCCGCCTGGTCGAGCACGCGGACCTGATGTTCGGCAACCATCGCGATATCGCGCTGCTGCTTGGTCGCGAGTTCCACGACGACGGTTCACGACAGCGCGCGGCGTGCGAGGCCGCGTTCAACGCTTTCCCCAAACTCCAGGTGATCGCCGCGACCACCCGCCAGATCGAGCATGTCGACCAGCATCGCTTGTCGGCGCGGATCGACACGCGCGACGGCTTTGCCGAAACCGAAGAAGTCGAAGTGGCGGGCATCGTCGACCGCATCGGCGGCGGAGACGCCTTTGCGGCGGGGGTGCTGCACGGGTTGCGGACCGGCGGCGACATCGCGGCTGCCGCCCGCGACGGCTTGGCACTCGCCGTGCTGAAGCATTCATTGCCGGGCGATGCCGGCCTGTTCCGCCGCGCCGACCTCGACGCCTATCTGGAAGGAGGGCTCGACGTGCGGCGGTGAGTCGCCGCGGCGGGCCGGCGGCTTAGCCGCGCAGCTGTTCGTGGTGCCGGATCACCTCGTCGATGATGAACCGGAGAAACTTCTCGGAGAATTCCGGGTCCAGTTCCGCCTCCAGGGCCAGTTGCCGCAGCCGCGCGATCTGCCGTTCCTCGCGCCCCGGATCAGCCGCGGGCAGGCCGGAGGTTGCCTTGTAGCGCCCCACCGCCTGCGTCACCTTGAACCGTTCGGCGAGTAGATGGACCAGCGCCGCATCGATGTTGTCGATGGACTTTCGGTAACCCTGCAGCACGGCGTCGGACATGGCGGCTCTCCCCTGTCCGGCTATGCGGGGCAAAGAGGAGGCGGGCAAGGGGCGGAGGCGGGCAAGGGTTGCGTTCGGGGCAGGGGCGGGCCAGATGCCCCGCCGAGATGACCGCTACCCTTCACCGCCTCGACACGCGCCGGCCCCCCTCGCTGGAACCCATGATGCAGCTGGTCGCGGCTGACATGAACATGGTCAACGCGGTGATCCTGGAGCGAATGCAGTCCGAGATCCCGTTGATCCCGGAACTTGCCGGCCACCTGATCGCCGGCGGGGGCAAGCGGATGCGGCCCATGCTGACGCTCGCGAGCGCCAAGCTGATCGGCTATTCTGGCGCACGCCATCACCGGTTGGCGGCGGCGGTGGAGTTCATCCACACCGCGACGCTGCTTCACGACGATGTGGTCGACGGGTCTGACCTGCGCCGTGGTAAGCGTACCGCCAACATCATCTGGGGCAACCCCGCAAGCGTGCTGGTCGGCGATTTCTTGTTTTCCCGCTCGTTCGAGCTGATGGTGGACGATGGCAGCCTGCGCGTGCTCAAGATCCTGTCCAACGCGTCGGCCGTGATCGCGGAGGGCGAGGTCAACCAGTTGACCGCGATCCGGCGGATCGACCTGGCCGAAGACCGCTACCTGGCCATCATCGGCGCCAAGACCGCGGCGCTGTTCGCCGCCGCCTGCCGCGTTGCAGCAGTGGTGGCCGAACGTTCCGACGATGAAGAAGCGGCGCTCGACGCCTATGGCCGTAACCTCGGCATCGCCTTCCAGCTGGTTGATGATGCCATCGACTATGTCTCGGACGCGGGCACGATGGGCAAGGATGCGGGCGACGACTTCCGCGAGGGCAAGGTGACCCTGCCGGTGATCCTGGCCCATGCGCGCGGATCGGCGGAGGATCGCAAGTTCTGGAAGGACGCGGTCGAGGGGCGTCGCGCCGGTGAGGCGGACTTTGCCCATGCGATCGACCTGGTGCGCAACACCCGCTCCGTCGACGACACGCTCGCCCGCGCGCGCCACTATGGCCAGCGCGCGATCGACGCGCTCGGCCCCTTTGCAAGCGGCAAGGCCAAGGACGCGATGGTCGAGGCAGTCGAATTCGCGGTTGCGCGGGCGTACTGACCAGATCCGGGATGCGCGGCCGTGACTGACGCGCTGCCCGTTCGTGCCGTTCTGCCGGACCTGGTCGCCGCGCTGAACGCGGGCACGACCGCGGTGCTGGTCGCACCGCCGGGGGCCGGCAAGACCACCGCCGTCGCGCCGGCCCTGCTCGAACAACAATGGTGCACGGGCGAGATACTGCTGCTCTCGCCACGCCGCCTCGCCGCTCGCGCGGCAGCAGAGCGGATGGCGGCGAACGCGGGTGAGCCGGTGGGCCGCACCTTCGGCTACGCCACCCGGCTTGACACCAAGCGCTCTGCCGCGACGCGCGTCACGGTCGTCACCGAGGGCATCTTCGTTGCCCGGATCCAAGCTGACCCGGAGCTGGCGGGCGTGTCGGCGGTCCTGTTCGACGAGGTGCATGAGCGCAGCCTTGATTCGGACACCGGCCTGGCGTTCGCGCTTGATGCGCAGGGCGCGTTGCGTCCCGACCTGCGGCTGGTCGCCATGTCCGCGACACTCGACGGTGCACGATTCGCGGCCCTGCTGGGCGACGCGCCGGTGATTGAGAGCGAAGGGCGCAGCTTTCCCCTGGATCTGCGCCACCTTGGCCGCGCGGCAGAGCAGCGGGTCGAGGACGCTGTCGCCAGCGCGGTGCGCCGCGCGCTCGCCGAGGACACGGGCGGCGTGCTCGCCTTCCTGCCCGGCGTCGCGGAGATCGAGCGAGTGGCGGAGCGGCTGGCGGGCCTTCCCGACACGATCGCCCTTCACCGGTTGCACGGCAGTCTCGATTCAGCCGAACAGCGCGCTGCGATTGCGCCGGCGCGCGACGGGCGGCGAAAGGTCGTGCTGGCGACCAGCATCGCCGAAACCAGCCTGACGCTGGACGGCATCAGGATCGTGGTGGATTCGGGGCTGGCCCGGCGCCCTCGATATGATCGGGCGGCCGGGATGACCCGCCTCGTCACCGAGCGTGCAAGCCAGGCGGCGGTGACCCAACGCGCGGGCCGTGCCGCGCGGCAGGGGCCGGGGGTCGCGTACCGGCTTTGGGAGGCGGCCGCGACCGCGGGGCTGCCCCGGTTCGACCCGCCTGAGATACTGGAAGCGGACTTGTCGGCGTTGGTGCTCGACACCGCGATATGGGGCGTGGGCGATCCGCGCGAGCTTGCCTGGCTAGACCCGCCGCCGACGGCCGCCATCGAGGAAGCGCGGGAGCGGCTCGCGAGGTTCGAAGCGCTGGAGGATGGCCGTCCGACGGCCCATGGCCGGGCCCTCGCACGCCTGCCGGTGCCACCACGCCTCGCGCATATGCTGGTGCGGGCAGGGGAGCGGGGGCTCGGCGCTGTGGCGGCGGAGGTCGCGGTGCTGCTTTCGGAACGCGGGCTGGGCGGCAACGACGCGGACCTGGAGACACGGCGACGCCGGTGGCGAAGCGAGCGCGGCGGGAAGGCGCAGTCGGCGCGCGGGCTGGCGGAGCGCTGGGCGAAGCTGGTGCCGCAAGGTGCCCGCGTGGAGGAGGGCGCCGATGTGATCGGCCTGTGCGTCGCGCTCGCCTTTCCCGACCGGGTGGCGCGCCGACGCGATGCGTCAGGGGAAAGCTGGGCTTCGGTTGGCGGGCGCGGCTTTCGGCTCGATCCCACCTCGCCGCTTGCCCGCGCCGAATGGCTGGCGGTGGCTGACACGGCAGGCGCGGCGGCAGGTGCGCGTATCCTGTCAGCGGCGCCGATCGACCCGACAGCGGTCGAAGCGCTGTTCTCGGACAAGCTGGAGGTGCGGCGGATCGTAAGCTTCGACCCCACAACCGGGGGCGTCGCACCGACTCGTGAACGTCGGCTTGGCGCAATCCGGCTTGCCTCGGGTCCGGACGCGGACGCCGACCCTGCCGCGATCGAGGCGGCGCTGCTTACCGGGGTGCGTGATCATGGGCTCCAGTTGCTGCCGTGGAGCGACAAGGCGCAGGCCTTGCGAGCCCGCGCCGCCTTTGCGGGCGTGCGGCTGGACGATGCCGACTTGCTGGCCCGCGCCGACGAGTGGCTGGCGCCGTTGCTGGCGGGCAAGCGGCGGCTGAGCTCGATTGCGGCCGGCGACCTTTACGATGCGCTGCGCAACCTGATCGGCTGGGACGGGATGCGCCAGGTCGATCGGCTCGCCCCGCCTGACTTCACCAGCCCGGCGGGCTCGACTCACCCCATCGATTATGGCGCGGAGGGCGGCCCGCGGGTGGAATTGCGGGTCCAGGCGCTGTTCGGGCTTGCCGAGCACCCGGCCGTAGGTGCCGATCGGGTGCCATTGGTGTTGAGCCTGACCAGCCCCGCCGGCCGCCCGATCCAGACCACGCGCGATCTGCCGGGCTTTTGGGCGGGCAGTTGGGCCGCGGTCGCCAAAGAGATGCGCGGTCGCTATCCGCGCCACCCTTGGCCCGACGACCCCGCTGCCGCATCAGCGACGCTGCGCACTAAAAAGGCGGATGCGCGT
Source organism: Sphingomonas aerophila (assembly GCF_014199305.1). GTDB lineage: Bacteria > Pseudomonadota > Alphaproteobacteria > Sphingomonadales > Sphingomonadaceae > Sphingomonas > Sphingomonas aerophila. The sequence goes on along the minus strand of NZ_JACIJK010000005.1, from coordinate 165,051 downwards.
TCAAGCGGGGCAGGTTAAGGGACTTCTCATGCCTATCGCTCGCATTTTTCAGCTTCCCAAAAACGCCATGCAGTCCGGCCGTGCGCGGACCAAGGATTGGACGCTCGATTTTGAGCCTGCCGAGGCAAAGAAGCCCGATCCGCTCACCGGTTGGGCCGGCAGTGGCGACACGCGCGACCAGATCCGGTTGAACTTCCCGACCGCGGAAGCCGCGATCGACTATTGTGAGCGCCAGGGCTGGGACTACACGGTCATCCCGGCGCCCGAAAAGGTGCTGAAGCTGCAGGCCTACGCCGACAATTTCCGCTGAGGCGCAGCGCCGGGCGGGCGCGGTGACCGTTGGATCAGAGCCGCGGGCCGATCAGCGCCAGCAGCTTTGAATCCATGCCCACCCCCGCCGCGCGCTTGCTCGCAACGAACGCGTCGAGCTCGGCCAGGGGAACCCGGTGGACGGTGATATCCTCCTTGTCGTCGCCGCCGCCCTCGCCGACCCGGGTCAGTCCGGTCGCGCGCACCATGGTGAACCGTTCGGAGGTCATGCCGGGCGACGAATAATATTCGCCCAACACCTCGACGCTGGCCGGGCGATACCCCGTCTCTTCCTCCAGTTCGCGGGCCGCGGCATCGGTCAGCGCCTCACCCTGGCTCTCATCCCCAACCAGGCCCGCCGGTAGCTCCAGGCAGCGCCGCCCGGCTGGTATCCGGAACTGTTCCACCAGGATCAGGTGGCCGTCGTCGACCGCGACGATCACCGCCGCGTCGATGTCGCCGTTGCGCTCGGCATATTCCCAGCTGCCTTGTTTGATCACGGACAGGTACTTTCCCTGCCAGACGGTATCGCCGTCGCTCATTCTTAGCTCCACGGACTCTGCAGGGGTTGCTTCTGCCGGCCCGGTACAGGACATTGCCGTGGGGCCAAAGAGGAGATGACGATGCTGAAGGAATTCAGGGCATTCATCGCGCGCGGCAATGTGATCGACCTGGCAGTCGCTGTGATCATCGGTACAGCATTCAGCAGGATCGTGACTTCTCTGACCGAAGACGTGCTGATGCCGATCATCGGAAAGGTCTTTGGCGGGCTGGATTTCTCCAGCTACTTCATCCCGCTTGGGCCGATACCGGCCAAGCTTGCCGGTTCGACCGATTATGTCGCGTTGAAGAAAGCGGGGGTGCCGCTGCTGGGTTATGGCGAGTTCATCACCCAGGCGGTGAACTTCCTTATCATCGCCTTTATCATCTTCATGCTGGTGCGCACGATCAACCGAGCGACCAATCTCCTCGAGCGAGAGGTTGCGCCGCCCCCGCCCGAGCCGGTCGAGATCGAACTGCTGCGCGAGATCCGCGACGAACTTCGCGTCCGTCGCCAGCCTTAAGCGACTGCCAGATCCTCGACGGTCGCGTCGGCCAGGCTGGTGCCGTCGAGGATCCGTGCGGTTTCATCGCGCACCCGCATCATGGCGTGGCGAATCGCGCAATCGGCCTCGCTCTTGCAGTCGAGGCACCGGCGATAGGCGGTGCGGCTGACGCAAGGGACCAGTGCCAGCGGCCCTTCGATGACGCGGATGATGTCGCCGAGGGAGATCAGGTGCGCGCGGCGGGCGAGCACATAGCCGCCCATCTTGCCACGCTGGCTGACCAACAGGCCCGCTTCCCGCAGATCGGCCAGGATCAGCTCCAGGAACTTGCGCGGGACATTCGCTTCCTGGGCGATGCGGGTCATCGGCACGGGCGGGCCACCGGCGGGAGCCTGAGCCAGATAGAGCATCGCGCGAAGGGCGTATCGGGAACGCTGGGTCAACATAATGGGGCCGCTATGGCCCTCGTTTGTGGCGAGCGAAAGGCGGTTTGCAAGCTGACGATCTGCCACCTATATCAACGGTGTCGGGTTTGACCCGGCTATGGCGATAAACTGCGGCGTACAATAGGCGCAGCGGACCCGGGGGCAGTACCCGGCGGCTCCACCACCGCAGCTGAGGCGCTCAGTGCCACGCTTCACGCGTGGTGGCGTGCACCAGCTGCGTTAGAGGGGCCGAACCAGGATCGACGTGTGTTGAAAAGCGCTGTTTTCGCTCGGAATGGGACCACCGCAACGGCCCATTACACAAGTGCCAACGATAACGAAGCACTCGCGATTGCGGCGTAACTGAGGGCCTCACGGCCTAAGGTTACTCCAAAATAGCGCGGTTCGGGCCTCACCGGGCAACAGAAGAGGACACCAGCGGCCGCCGGGGGGGCCGGGCAACAGAATCCCCCCGGACCTCCCTTATCGGACGTCCGCCAGCGGGTCGCGATCGCGCGTGTCGCGCATCAGCAGTGCGGTCAGCAGCGCCGCCGCGCAGATGGCGGTCGCATACCAGGCAAAGGCGCCTTCGTGGCCGCGCTGCTTCAGGAAGAGCGCCACGGCTTCCGCACTGCCGCCGAACAGCGCGTTGGCGACGCCATAGGCGAGGCCAACGCCCAGCGCGCGTACATGAACCGGGAACAGCTCCGCTTTGAACAGGCCGCTGACCGAAGTGTAGAGGCTGTTGATCGTGAGTCCGACCAGCACCAGCGCAAACGCTGCAACTGGGCTCTGGACGCTTCCCAGCAGGCGCAGCAGCGGCACGGTGGTCAGTGTCGCAAGCACACCAAAGGCGATCATGTTGCGCCGCCGCCCGATCCGGTCCGACAACGCGCCGAATAGTGGCTGCAGCATCATGAAAGGCACCAGCACCGCCGTCATGATCCAGTTCACCGCGCGCGGCTCAAGGCCGGCGGTGTTGACCAGGTATTTCTGCATATAGGTCGAGAACACGTAAAAGCTCAGCGACCCGCCGGCGGTCAGCCCGACTACGACCAGCAGCCCACGCCAATGGGCAAGAAGCGCGCCGATCCGTCCGGCCTCCGGGTGCCTTTCCCCGACAGTTTCGTGCATCTGCGCCCGCAGCAGCAGAACGCCCATCGCCGCGATTGCGCCGCCCCCGAACGCAAGTCGCCAGCCGAATTGGCGCATCTCCGCTTCGGTCAGAAGTGATTGCAGCAGCAGGATCACCAGCAATGCGGCGAACTGCCCGCCGATCAGGGTCACATACTGGACGGAGGCGAGCAGCCCACGACGTCCCGGCGTCGTCACCTCGCTCAGATACGTCGCGACCGCGCCATATTCGCCGCCCGTCGAGAAACCTTGCAGCAGGCGTGCGGCGAGCAGCAACACCGGTGCGCCAGCGCCGATGGCCGCGTGGGTGGGGAGAAACGCAATCGCAAGCGAGCCCATCGCCATCATCGTGATCGACTGTGTCATCGCGCGCCGACGCCCATGCGCATCCGCCAGCCAACCGAAATACCAGCCGCCCAGCGGCCGCATCAGGAACCCGACGGCGTAGATGGCGGAAGTCGCCAGCAGCTGGGCAGTGCGATCGCCGGCCGGAAAGAAGGAGGCCGAGAAGTACAGGGCGGTGAAGGCATAGACGTAGAAGTCGTACCACTCGACCAGATTGCCCAGCGCGCCGGCCATGATGGCGCGCGTGCGAACGGCCCCGGTCACAGATAGGCCCACCGCCTCAGCCGGCACAGGCTGGACCGTATGCTGTAAGCGTCGGGCGCGGGAACTGGCAGCGCATATCATGCTTGTGCGGGCCGCGGTTGCGGCACGCAACCCTTCCTCCCGTGGCAATCACGGCTATAGGACTGCGCGATGTCCGCCGCCCAGGAGCTTCGCCGCCGCACCGCCAATTGCCATGAGGCCGTTGATGCGGCCTTTGGCGGTTATGACCTGTCCGACCGGGATCGCTATGGCGCCCTGCTGGCAGCGCACGCCCGCGCATTGTTGCCGGCGGAAGAGGCCTTGTTGCGCTGGCCCGGCCTGCCGCGCTGGCGCAGCCGAGCGCAAGCGTTGCGATCCGACCTGGCATCATTGAATCAGGCCCGGCCCGCCGAACTGGGCTTCACGCTCGCCAGTGAGGAAGCGGCATTTGGCGCGCTGTACGTGCTGGAAGGATCCCGCCTGGGCAATACGATGCTCAGCCGCCAGATCGGGGCGGGACTGCCCGCCGCCTATATGGGCGCGCGACATGAGAGCGGCGAGTGGCGGTCGCTGCTGCTCGCTTTTGACACCGCGGGCGAGCAAGGCGATGCCGAGTGGCTGTCCCGCGCCGTGGACGGGGCGGAGCAGACCTTCGCACTTTATCTGCGGGCGCAGCGGGAGGGCTGACCACCCCGCCCGCTCAGCGTGGCGCGTCCTCGATCGGCGCCGTCAGCACCACCCGCAGACCCGGCTCGTTATCGAGCTGATCGAGCTCGCCGCTCAGCCGGCCGACCATGGCCGTCATCATGCGGCTGCCAAAGCCGACCCGGTTGCCGGTCACGCCCGATCCGCGGTCCGACACCACCAGCCGAATTCGCCGGCCATATTGTTCAAGCTTCACCCCGACCGGCCCGGAGCGCCCGCCATAAGCGTATTTCGTCGCGTTGATGACCAGTTCGGTCAGGATCAGCCCGATGTTGATGGCGCGATCCGTCGGCATCAGCACCGGGGTCAGGTCCAGCGCTATCTGGCCCGCCCAATCCGCGCCGAGCGAGGTCTTCAGGTCGCCGATCAGTTCGTCGAGGTAGCGGGACAGGTCCACCGTCTCGACCTGTTCGTCCCGGTACAGACGGCGATGAACCAGTGCCACCGCGGACAATCGCGCCTGCGCTTCGGTCAGGTGCTCGGTGACTTTGGGATCACCCGACGCCTTTGCCTCGAGCGACAGAAACGCCGACACGAGTTGAAGGCTGTTCTGAACGCGATGGTTCACCTCCTTCATCAGCACGTCCTTTTGCTGAAGAAGGGCGTCCTTGTCGGCCAGCGCGCGCTGTAGTTCGCGGTTGAGCTTGCGGGTCGCGCGGCCCTGGGCGGCTTCTGCGAAGGCGCGACGAAGGCGGTGCCCGGCTTCCACTTCCTCCAGCGACCAGTCGCGCGCGCAGCCGCGCACCTCTGTTGACCAGCTCTCGAACGAGGCGCGCGGCGTCAGCGCAAGCGCGCCGTCCGAGGAACCGGCTACCGCCTTGTGCGGGTTGCCTGCCCAGCGCACTTCCTCGATCCGCTCGGCGCGGAACCACAGCAGCGTGGCCTTGTCCTCCGGCAGGCAGACCGCGAGCACCCCGCTGGCCTCCGCGCGATAAGCCGCAGCCTCGTCCAGGACACTGGACAGTTCCCGCGTCGCGAACACCTCTGCGCCACGCTGGCGGGCAAAGCGCGCTATTTCAATGATCTCGAGGTCGTCGGGCCTTTTGCCATGCCCGGTCACACGGCGGCCGGTGACAACGGCAAAGCCGTCGGCGTCCAGGATGGCCCGCAATTCCGGCATGACCTCCGCGACCAAGTCCCACACAGCGCCATCGCTGTTCAGGCGCGGCACCACCTGGTCCTCCGCGGTGCGCAGCCGCAGCCGCTCACGATAGGCGTGCGCTTCTTCCTTGGCCCGGATCTGGCGGGCAAGGCCGCTGGCCAGCACGTTGGCTGCCTCGCGCTCCTCTCGGGCAAGCAGCCGCTCGCTGTTGTGATGACACGCGACCAGGCCCCACAAAACCCCGTCCTGGACGATGGAGATCGACGCGGATGCCCCCACGCCCATGTTCTTGAGATACTGGAGGTGGATGGGCGATACGCTGCGGATGCCGACATCGGACAGGTCGATCGTGGCGAACTCGGCCGGGCGGATCGGCGCCGGATGGTAGCGGGTTTCGCAGATCGAGCGGGTGCGATTGCGCAGATACAGCGCCCGCGCCTGGCGGGGAATGTCGCTGGCAGGGAAGTGGTGATGGAGGAAGGTGCCGAGGGACGGGTGCCGGTCCTCAGCCACGACCCGGCCCGCGCCATCGTCCAGGAAGCGGTAGATCATCACCCGGTCGAAGCCGGTAAGCTGGCGGAAGATCGACGCTGCCTGAGCGTACAAGGCGGGCAGGTCCGAAGCGCGCTCGAACTGGGTCGCAGCATTGTTGAGCCAGGCAAGCGCTGCCCCGGGACGCGCAACCGATTGCCGTTCGGGCTCCAATTCCGCCAGCAGGTGCTCGCCCGCGCGGTGAATCGATACGGACCAGGTCTTGGTCAGGCCCGTGATCGATGCCGCTGCCAGCGTGCCCCCCGGTCCCACCGTGACATCGGCCAATACCGCCGCGACATCCTGTTGCAGCAATTCACCGAGCGGGCGGCCGAGCCAATCGGGCGCAAGCTCTTCTTCCAGCCGACCCGCGCCTGCGATCACTTCCAGCGTTCGTCGGTGGGCGACCAGCAACAGGCCATGCGGCTGAATGGCGCCGGGGATATGGATCGGTTCGCGGTCACAATCCGTCAGATCAACGGCGGACCCGCTCAACGCACTCGCGCTTTCGTCTTTCACCGCGAGACATTAGGCGAACGATGCCCGAACGTCCATGGGCGCGGATCATGCGCCGATGTGATTGCGTCGGGGGAGCGGGGCTGACATGGTTCGATCCGACCGGAGCGCCCGTCATAGATCAGATCGCCGCCCTTCCTTACCGAATCAGCCGCAATGGCCAGGCAGAGGTCATGCTGATCACGTCGCGTGAGCGCCGGCGCTGGGTGATTCCGAAAGGTAATCCCATGGCGGGACTCGCCGGTCACGAGGCGGCCGCGTGCGAGGCATGGGAAGAGGCAGGGGTGCGCGGATTTGCCTGTCCTGCACCGCTGGGCGCGTTCAACTACATGAAACGGCGCCGTTCGGGCGCGACCAGTGAGCTTACGGTGACGGTGTATCCCCTGGCCGTCACCCGCCAACTTCCCGACTGGCCGGAGCGGCAGGAGCGGCAAACGCGTTGGTTCCCCTTGCCCGAAGCGGCGAGCGCAGTTGAAGAGCCGCAATTGCAGCGACTGATCGCGACGTTTAGGGAGCAGCCGGCCCCGGGGCTCGCCGGCAACATCCTGCCCGCGATCCGGAGCACCACGAGGGAGCGTTTTCCGATGCTGGGCTGGTTCCAGTCGCTGATGCCCAAGCAGGGCAAGTTCTTTGAGCAATTCGATGCTCACGCCGCGACCCTGGTCGCGGGGGCCGACGCTCTTGCTCGCCTGCTTCACCGCGAGGGAGACATCGCCGACGAGATCGCGGAGATCCATCGCCGCGAGCACGAAGCGGACGACATCATCCGCGACGTGCTGCAGGACGTGCGGCGCGTCTTCGTCACCCCGTTCGACCGCAGTGCCATCACCGACCTGATCGGGGTGATGGACGATGCGATCGACCAGATGAACGGCACCGCCACCTCCATTCAGCTGTTCGGGGTGACGGAATTCCCGCCGCAGATGCGTGACATGAGCGGGATCATCGTGGAAGCGGCCCGGATCACGGCGGAAGCGACACCGCTGTTGCGGGACCTTGCCGCCAATTCGGAGCGGCTGCACGAGCTCACCGCGCGCATGATCCGGATAGAGGGGCAGGCGGACGACATTCACGACGAGGGGATCCGCTTGCTGTACAAGCAGGCGTGCGATGCCAACGATCCGATGAAGTTCGTGATCGGACGCGAAATCTACAGCCACCTCGAAAAGGTGGTCGACCGGTTCGAGGATGTCGCCAACGAGATCCAGGGTCTCGTGATCGACCACGCCTGACCGGAGCGGTCCCATGATATCCTTTCCGTTGCTGGTCGCGCTCATCGGCGTGGCGCTCTTGTTCGACTTCCTGAACGGGCTCCACGACGCCGCGAACTCGATCGCCACCGTGGTCTCCACCCGCGTCCTGAAGCCGCATCATGCGGTGATCTGGGCGGCGTTCTTCAACTTCATCGCCTTTGCGGTGTTCGGGCTTCACGTAGCGCAGACCGTGGGCAAGGGTATTGTCGACGCCAACATCATCGACGCGACCGTGATTTTCGGCGCGCTGATGGGCGCGATTATCTGGAACGTCATCACCTGGGTGCTGGGTATTCCCTCCTCGTCCAGCCACGCGCTGATCGGCGGCTTGCTGGGCGCGGGGCTCGCCAAGGCGGGGCCGGGCGCGATCCTGTGGAGCGGCATCCTCAAGACGGTGCTCGGCATCTTCACCTCGCCCGCCGTCGGCATGCTGCTGGCTCTGATGCTGGTGTTGTTTGTGGCATGGACCAGCCTGAAGCTCACCCCGCTCGGCGTCGACAAGCGCTATCGCAAGCTCCAGCTCGTCTCCGCCGCGCTCTACAGCCTCGGCCATGGCGGCAACGACGCGCAGAAGACGATGGGGATCATCGCGGTGCTGCTCTACAGCCAGGGCATGCTCGGCAGCAGCGGCGAATTTCATGTGCCGCTGTGGGTGGTGCTGTCGTGCCAGGCGGCCATGGCGCTCGGCACCGCCTCGGGCGGCTGGCGGATCGTCCACACGATGGGGTCCAAGATCACGCGGCTGACGCCGGCGCAGGGCTTTTGCGCGGAAACCGGGGGTGCGATCACCCTGTTCATGGCGACGCACCTGGGCGTGCCCGTTTCCTCCACCCACACCATTACCGGCGCGATCGTTGGTGTCGGCGCCGCGCGGCGGGTGTCGGCCGTGCGTTGGAACGTGGCGAGCAACATCGTCGTTGCATGGTTCCTGACGCTGCCTGCCGCCGGGGTGATCGCGGCCGCGACTTATTGGCTGACGCTGCTGGTATCGCGCGCCTTCTGACCGCAGCTAGCGCGGCAAGGCTGCGGCAATCTCGCCCGCGATGTCGGCTGGCGCGCGCGGCTGATCATTGATCGTCGTGGCCACCACCTGCCAACGCGACGGTTCCGCGCTGGCCAGGCGGCGATAGTTGGCGCGCACGCGATCCTGCAGCCCGTCGTCTGCCTCATATTCGTCGAACGTCCGGTCGGTGTAGCTGCGCTGGTGCTTCTGGGCGATGAAGCGGCGGGAGACCGCAGCGGGGGTGTCCAGGAACACTGACCGGTCGGGCAGGCGCAGGCCGAAACTGCCCGTTTCCAGCTCGGCGATCCAGTTCATCAGCTCGGGAGCGGTGTCGCTCTCCACCTGAGCGCCCTGATAGGCCATGTTCGACGCGAGGTAGCGATCGAACACCAACACGTCATTCTCGGCCGCCAGCGCCTGCAACCGGTCGCGAGACTCGAACCGGTCGAGCGCGTACAGAACGGCTGCGGCCTGCGGTGTCACGGCCCGCCCCATGCGCCCGGCCAGGAACTCGCCGATCGCGAACCCGCCGACAGTGTCGGCATAGCGCGGGAAAGACACCAGTGCGGCGCGGCGACCACCGGCGACAAGATGCTGCACCAGGGCAGCAGAAGCGGTGCCCTTGCCCGCGCCGTCCGCGCCCTCGATCGCCAGGTAAAATGCCATGGCGCGGCTTAACCCAGGGCGCGCCAGCGTCAACGGCCGCCTACGGCCATCGCCCGGCGGACGCCGCCGATCGCGCCCGACCAGAGCAGCGCGTCCAGCCCCGCATAGCCGAGGCCAAGGTGATCGGGCCGCGCCGCAAGCACGTCCGGCACGGTCAGCGTTCCCGCCCGCAGCCCCGCCCGGCCGATGCGTGCCCAGCGCGCCGCCGTCTCCCAACGGATCAGCCGCAGGTCGTCGGCATTGAGCGAATGGCTGCCGACGAAGTGGCGCTGCAATGCGCCGATGGCGGACCCGAGCCGAATCAGCGTCGCGCGATCGGGCACCGGCTCACCTCCCATCACATGGGTGGAGATGAATTCACTTACTGGCCCCGCCTCATCGCCAAGCACCGATGCGTGTGCCGCCGCGAGCACCCGTGCCGCATTGCTGCGCATGATGGTCGTGAACCGGCGCGACACCCCGCCCGGATGCTGGCGATATGTCACCAACGGCTCGTCAAGCCGCGCCAGCCGTCCCAGTGAAAGGAGCCGGTGGTAGAAGTCAAAATCCTCCGCGTAGACCATTTCTGGGCGCGTAAACGGGGTCAGGGCACGGGCGGCGTCGCCCCGGATCATCGTGCTCGACCAGACCAGCGGGTTCTCGATCGCGGTCAGCCACTCGATTAGCGCGGGGGTGGTCACCGCGGGGTAGCTGGATGGGCTGACAACGCCCTCGCAAAAATAGTCCGCCTGGGTGCCGACCAGCACGACGTCGGAATGCTTCTCGAGGAATGCGACCTGCCGTGCGAAGCGATGGGGGCTGCACAGGTCGTCATGGTCCAGCCCGACGATGTAGCGGCCCCGCGCTTCCGCCACGGCGCGATTGCGGGCGAGCACCGGGCCGCCATTCTGCTCCATGACCATCAGCCGAACCCGACGGTCCGGCCATGCGGACACCAGGTCCCGCGTGCCGTCGGTGGAGCAATCGTCGACGACCAGCACCTCAAAGTCGCTCAGCGTTTGAACCATGACGCTGTTCAGCGTTTCACCGATCAGCGCCGCACCGTTCCAGGTCGGCATAACGACGCTGATGAGCGGCGCGGTCATGCCGCAGCCCGTTCACGCTGGCCGAGCACCTGGTCGACGATCATCAATCCGACATCATTCTGCCACAGCCACAGGCCGTTCGCCTGGCCGACGAAGCTCTTTTCACCTCCAAGCGCCCCCCAGGGGACGAATCCTGCGGCAAGGCCGATGCCGAACAGGCCGGGGACGGCGGCATCGTCGGAACCGACGACGCGGCAATGACGGTCAACCATCGCCCGGCCGGCACCAGCCGCAAGCGGGATCGGTGCACCGTTCTGCGCAAAGACGGGAAGCGCAAAGGGCCGGTAGCCGAGCGCAGCGATGACCAGGTCCGCCTCACGCAGGACCTGGCGCGCCGCCGCGTCGTCGTCGCCCGTGATCCGGTGCAGGGCAACGCGGGGATCGGGCGCAAGGCCGCCGACGCCCAGCATTCGCAACACCAGTTCGCGCGCTTCCAGCCGGAATCCGGCCAGCCGGTACACGAAACCCGACACAGGGCAGATGTCGTCCGGTCCGAAGTCGTGGAAGCCCTCGGCATGGGCCGCTTCGACGGATGGGTAGAAGGGGCGCAGCGGCCGGCGATGGAGCAGGGTGATGCCGCCCGCGCCAAGCGGCAGGGCGGGCCGCCCACGCAGCAGCAGGGCAACCGTGGTGAGCGCACTGGTCGAGCCGCCGATCACCGCAATCCGCGGCGCCCGCCGGGATGAGAGCAGGTCCGCGACCTTGTCGAACCCGCCGACGGTCAGCACGTCGTCCGATTGGAGCAGGCGATCGCCCGCAAGCTGGACCAGCGGCACGCCAGCGACGCTCTGGCCCGAAAGGCGGTCGAGCGGCTGATGTCCTCCGGTCGCGATCACGACGTTGCGCGCTAGTCGATCGATTTCCTGCCCATCGGACAGCCGACGCAGCCGCACCCGCCACAGCCCGCCGCCGGCGGCGGTGGCGTGCAGGGCCTCGTGCCCGGTCAGCACCTCCCCACCATGGGCGCGGGTCAGGTCGGCCAGGCGCTGGCCCGTGACGCGCAGCAACGGCCCGGCCTCGACAAGAGGAACGCCCAGCGCATCCTGGTAAGCGGCGACGGCTCGCCCGACCGGATGATCGACCAGCGCCGCGAGTTCCGGGTGAGCATTGTTCTTGACCGCGGTCAGAAAGGTCTGCGCCGTGGAATCTGAGGTGATCGCATACCGCCCCAGCCGCCCGCCGCCGACCGCCGCATCGCGTTCCACCACGACCAGCCCCTTGGCGAAGCCGGGCAGCAGGTTCCGCTTGGTCGCGGCAGTCAGAAGCGCGGTTCCGGCCGGGCCGCCGCCGATCACGATCGTGGTAGCAATGGATGTTGAGGCGCCGGACGCCGCGATGCGGGGCGTGGACCGGCTCAGCTTCTCTACGACGGCAACCAGCGCGCCCGCCGCGCGGCGGGCGTCGTCGGGGGTCATCGCGTCCGTGACCGGCAGCGAAACCAGGGCGGCGGAGATACGGTCGGCGACCGGGGTCGGCTCGATCAGCGCCGTGGCCTGAAACTCGGGCTGCTGGCCGAGGTGCGGGCTGAAGTAGCACCCGGTCCCGATCCCCTCGACTGCCAGCGCTGCCGCGACGGCCTCGCGCTGCGGCGCCAGTTCCGCGGGCAGCAGCACCGGCATGAACTGGCTCGCGCGGCGCATCCCTAGCGGGCGTTGCACGCCGAACCCCGGAAGCGCATCGCGATAGGCCGCCTCCACCGCCGCACGACGCGCAAGCACGTCGTCGATCTCGGTCAGCTTGGCCCGCGCCATCAGGGCGAGCACCTCCGGCAGCTTGGCGTTGATGCCGGGCAACGACGCGCTGCGACCCTCAACAAAGCCGAAATTGGCCATGGCGCGCAGCCGCGCGATGCAGTCTGCGTCGGCACTGTGGATCAGCCCGCCCTCCGCTACCGCAAAGGTCTTGGTCGCGTGCATGGAGAACACGGTGGCAAACGGGGCGCCCGTGCCAAAACCCCGGCCCCGTTCGTCCAGCGTGCCGAGCGACGCGGCTGCATCGACCACTACGCCGACGCGATAGCGCTGCGCGATCCAGGCATAACGGTCGAGGTCGATCGCGTTGCCGAACGTAGCGTAAGGAACGGCCACGCCGATGCGCTCGCCATGGCGGGCAAGCAGTTGCTCTTCGGCGGCGGCACTGGCCGACCAGTCGTCCGGATCGACGTCGCAAATCAGCGGGGTCAGCCCAGCCCAGCTTGCCGCCTGCGCCGTCGCGGCAAAGGTCAGCGCGGGCATCAGCGCCAGCGTGCCCGGGCGCGGGTGGCCGCCCGCCGCATCCCGGATCGCGATCATCAGTCCCAACGTCGCGTTGGCAACTGCCAGGCATGCGCCGGTGCCGCCGAACAGCCGCTCGGTCACCTCCGCTTCGAACGCGCGGACTTCCGGCCCGTTGTTGCTGAATACGCCGGATGCCTCCACCCGTCGCAGCGCCTCGCCAAGCTCGCTCAGCCGCGGCGGTTGGGGCGCGATCAGGGGAAGGGGGGGCATGGCAGCTCGCGTTAGGTTCGCGGCTGCTATGCCCCCCGCCTCCCTAAGAAGCGGTTGACGTTACTTGCCGTCCAGCCGCGCCTTCACCCCGAAATAGAAGAAACGGCCAAGGGGAGAGATCGGCACGTTGGTGCCGAATGCTGCCGGGTCCGGCTTCTGGTCGGTCAGGTTGGTGACGCCCCCATAGAAGCCAAAACCGCTCTCCGCCTGAAACGCGACCTGCACGTCATGCTGCCACAGTGCGTCGAAGCGCTGATATCGGCCCGCGGCAACGTCCGGGTTGGCGGCCGTGGTGTTCCGGTCATAGGCGCGGGTCGCGTTGAACCAGCGCAGGTTATAGTTCACGGACACCGCGCCCAGCGTCCAGCTTGGCGAAAAGGTGGCGTTCCAGCGCGGGCTGCCGAATTGGTCGAGCCGGTTGGTGACAGGCGCGCCGGGGATGCCGGTGAACTCCAGCTTGTCGAGATAGCCCCCGACCAGGCGCAGGTCGAACGTGCCGACGCTGGTCGTGCGGATCAGGTAATCAATGTTGAAGTCCAGCCCCGCGGTGCGGAAATTCGCGACATTTTGCGGCCCGACGGTGTAGCCGTTAATGCGGCCGGTCCCCTGCGCGCGGGTGAAGGATGCGCAGAACGGGTTGTCGAGCGTTTGCTGGTCGACACACAGATTGGCGAGGTCAGACGGGGTAACCGTGTTGATCGCGCCGTTCAGGCGGATGTTGTACCAGTCGAACGAGGCAGTCAGGCCCGAAAGGAAGCGCGGGCGCAACACCAGCCCTGCCGTCCAGGTGCGCGCGACTTCGGGCCGCAGGTTGCGATTGCCCGACGCGACGCCATCCACAAAGTCGCCCGTCTGCAAACTTTCAGCAACCACCGCGCCCACTGCGGCGAGCGATGCCTGGCAGTTGGCGGCACGGTACTGGGTGCCATTGTTGATCTCCCGCGGCGTGCAGGGATCGGTGAAGAAATTGGAGCTGCTGGTGGTCGGCTGGAACAACTCGCCAATGTTGGGCGCGCGCACCGCCTGGCCGTAGCTGCCGCGGAAGGTGATGTCGCGAACCGGCGCATAGACGCCGTTGAACTGCCAGGTGCGCGCTTCGCCGACCGTGGAATAGTCCGAATACCGGCCTGCGGCACCGACGGAAAGCAGGTCCGCAAACGGCTGGTCCTTCAGGATCGGGACGTTCAGCTCGCCAAATGCTTCCCACACATCGAACGCGCCGCGGCTGGGTGCGACCAGCGCAGGTTCGTCACCGGGGAAGAACACGGCATCGACCAGGCGCTGGCTCGGGTCGAAACGGCTGCTCTCGCGACGATATTCGCCACCGAACGAGAACTGGACCGGGCCGCCCGGCAGGGTGAAGAACTGGCCGAAGTCACCACTGACCGATGCGCTGGCGACATGCTGCTCGATCAGCGAATTGCTGGTGTCGTTGACCTGGAAATAGCTAAGCTGTTCGGCCGTCGCCGGCCCCGCGCCGAACGGGTTCAGCGGCACGCAGCCATTGCCCGGACTGGTCAGGGTGGAGCGGCAGACGATCGCGTTGTTCGCCGGGTTCGTCACCGCGTCGAGCGCGTCCAGATATTGCTGGTTTAACCGATCGCCCAGCCGGGTGATCCGCACGCTGGTACGACCATATTGGTAATAGGCGTCGTAGGTCGCGTGATCGGAAATGCGGCCCGCGACGTCGACCACCCCGCGATAGGTGCGGCGCTTGTCGTGCTCACCCAGCCGGCCAAAATCGATGTTTGCCCGGTTGAAGAACAGGTTCTCCGCCCCCGCCGTCGCCGCAGCCTGACGGATGGTGGTCGGAATGAACGGGTTCTGGAGCGAGATGGGCAGGTAATAGGTTTCAGGATACTGGCCGAACGTCTCCGTCGCGGCCTGCGCATATTTGGCGTCGATCGACAGCTTGAACGCGTCAGAAAAGTCGTAGTGCGCGAGCAGATCGACTGCGTGCCGGTCGATGTCTGGTGACAGGTCGCCCTGATAGAAGCCGGGCACATCCGTGCTGACCCCGCCCGTGAAGTAATAGGCCGCCGGCGTGCCGCGGTCATACGGTCGTCCCAGGCCGTCATAGCTTGGGTTGGCTTCGCCACCCACGAACACCGCGCCGAGCGGCGAAATGTCGGTGTAGTGCAGGTTCCCGACCAGGATGTTGTCAGGCACGTTGGGGTTGTCCGGTCGGTCCGCGTCATTGGGGATGAGGTACGCGCGGTTGCCCTGGCGAAGGAACTTGCGGTTTTCATACGGCAGCCGCTCCTCGGCGCTGTACTCATAGGCCAGCGTGATGTTGCCGCGTCCGTCACCGAAATTGCGACCGGCCAGCACGGACGCGAAGCGGTTGGCGCCGTCGCCATATTGCGAAACGCCCATCTGCGCGCGGGCGCTGAGTCCCTCAAAGTCGCGCTTCAGGACAAAATTGACGACGCCTGTCACGCCATCCGCGCCATACACTGCCGATACGGCGCCAGTCAGCACGTCCGCACGGGCGATCAGGTCGGTCGGGATCGCGTTGATGTCGACCGCAGCCGTGCTAGGCTCGGCCGCGACATGCCGGCGCCCGTCGACCAGCACCAGCGTGCGATTGGTGCCAAGGTTGCGCAGGTTGAGCTGGTTCAACCCCGCCTGGCCGTACTGCCCTGTGGACACCGCGTCGCCACCGCCGCTGCGCGTGCTGTCGCGCGAGCCGACCAGCGCCGGCACCCGCTGCAGGAACGCGGTGACGTTGGTGTTGCCCGATTGCTGGATATTGGCAGCGTTGAACGACACGATCGGGTTGGGGGCCGCGAAGTCGGGACGGGCGATGCGAGAGCCGGTGACCACGACATCGGCCTGCGGATCACCCTCGGCCGGTGCAACTGCCTCCGCGGTTGCATCCTGCCCGGCGATGGCGCTGCCCTGGGCCTGGGTGGCGGTGGGCACGTCGGCAGCGGGGGTAGCCGGCGTCGTTTGCGCGTGGGCGGGCAAGGCAAGCGTGAGCGCGGCGATGCTCGCCAGCAGGGCGGCACGGGTGGTGATGATCGACATCGGGATTCCCTTGTTCTCGCAGGCCAGGGCTTTCCCCGTTTCTGCTATCTTGTTGTAACTCAGATCCCTGCAGCGCGCCTCCCCACGGCGATGATGCATGTTAAAGAATCGAGCGGGAAAATGCCCGGGATCACTGGCGTTGCCGCCCATGCAGTGGCAGCCCAAAGCTGTCGTGGCATTTCCTGCTTCCAGATCCCGTTCCATGTGGACCCGCCGCCGGGTAATGGCCGCTGCTGGCATTGGGACGGCGGCTTGGGCGACCGGGGCCTGCACCCGACGGGCCGACCCTGACGCCCTGTCATTCTGGGCGATGGGTTATGAGGGCGATTATTCGCCTCACTTGACGACCGCCTTCACGAGGATGACGGGCATCCGCGTCGAGACACAAACGCTGTCCTGGACCGAGGCGCATGAAAAGCTGCTGACAGCCTTTGCGGGCAATTCGTTACCAGACGTGTTCATGCTTCCGGCGCATTGGGTTGGCGAGTTCGCGATGGTCGGCGCGCTCGCCCGGATGCCCGACGCCACGTTGCTGGACGACATGCTGCCCGGCGCGCTCAACCTCACGCGGGCGGGGGGCAGCGGTTACGCCGTGCCATGGGTGATCGGTACGCAGGTCCAATATTACCGCCGCGACCTGATCGAGCAGGCGGGCTACCCGGAGCCGCCCGCCGATTGGGCGGAGTGGCGGCAGATGGGGTTGGCGTTGAAGCGGCGATACCCCGATGCGTTCACCATTCTGCTGTACCTGAACTGGCCCGAAGCCTTGCTGACCTTCGCCGCGCAACTGGGCGCCGGGCTGCTGCGCGACCGCAACACGCGCGGGGACTTTGCCAGTCCCGAGTTTCGCGAGGCACTGCGCTTCTACAAGTCGCTGTTCGACGATGGCCTGGCGCCGCGCGTGCTGGCGACGCAGATCCAGGACCCGGTCGGTGCCTTTGCACAGGGGTATTTCGCCATCTACCCCGAAGGCCCATCGCTGCTGCTCGACATGCGTCGCCGGGCCGCCGAGATCCCGCCCGACAAATGGCGCACCGCCACGATGCCCACCCCCCATGGCCCGGCGGCGGCGCCCGGTGCCTGCCACACGCTGGTTGTCGCAAAGACCAGCCGCCGCCCGCGCGAGGCGTGGTCGCTGGTGCGGCACATGACCTCTGTCCCGTCTGGGCTGCGGTTCCAGCGGCTGATCGGCGATCTGCCGGCGCGGGCGAGTGCCTGGCGTGATCCGCAGCTGGCAAACCCGACCCTGAAGCCCTTTGCGGAGCAGATCGCGCACCTTTCCCCGACCCCGGCTCTGGTCGAATTCGAGCAGATCCGCGCCGAGGTTCAGCTTATCGCCGAGCGGGTCGTGCGCGGCCTGGTCGATGTGAACACGGCAACGACCGAGATGAACAGGCGGGTCGACCTGATGCTCGCCAAGCGGCGCGCGCTGGTTGAAGCGGGGCGGATCGCATGACGATCCGAGCACATGCGGGTGCGCGGACGGCATGGGTGTTCGTGCTGCCGGTGCTGGCCGCGATTGTGCTGATGCTGATCCTGCCGACGCTGCTCGCACTCGCCCTCAGCGTCACCGACTATAGCGTGTACGCGCTGGCGGACTGGTCCAATCTGCGCTTCGTCGGGGTGGACAACTTCGTTCAGCTGTTCTCCACGCCGCTGTTCTGGCGCGCGCTGGGCAACACTGCCGTTTTCGCGATCCTGGGCGTGCCCATGGCGATCGGGGCATCCTTGGGCGCCGCCCTGCTGCTCAACAGTGCGTCGGTGCACTGGAAGCCGTTGTGGCGGGTGCTCCTGTTCGCGCCCTACGTCACCAGCGTGGTGGCGACTGCGGTGGTGTGGCGGTTCCTGCTCAACACCCGCTTCGGCCTGCTCAACTACGCCCTGAGCGTGGTCGGCATCGCTCCCGTCGATTGGCTGGGCAACCCGCGCCTGTCCATTCCCGCCATCCTCCTGTTCGTGACCTGGAAGGTATTCGGCTACAACATGGTGGTGTTCACCGCCGCCCTGTCGGCGGTGCCGCAGGATCTGGACGAGGCGGCACGGCTGGACGGGGCAGGGCGCTGGACCCGCTTCCGACACGTCACCCTGCCCGCGATCGGGCCGACCGTCCTGCTCGCCGCGGTGATGAGCGTCGCGGGGTTCCTGCAGATCTTCACGGAACCATATGTGATGACACTGGGCGGCCCGGCGCAGAGCACGACCACCGTGCTCTACTTCATGTTCGACCAGGGCCTGAAATGGTGGAACCTGGGTCAGGCCGGCGCGGTCGCGTTTGTCCTGTTCCTGCTGATCCTGGCGCTGACGTTCGTGCAGGCCCGAATGGGGAGGCGATACGAATGGCTGTGAGGCGAGCCCGAGCGGTCTTGTCGACGCTGGCCGTCGCGGTGCTGACCCTGCTGGTGATCACGCCGTTGCTGTGGATGGTCACCGTGTCCTTCATGCCGCGCGGCGAGTCCGGGCAGTTCCCGCCGCCCTTGTGGCCGAGCCGGTGGAGCTGGGAGAATTACCATGAACTCCTCGCCCGCCGGCTGATCGATGGTGCTTGGTTCGATTACCGCATCGTGCCCGCGATCTGGAACAGCCTAGGGGTCGCGGCGGTATCGACTTTGCTCGGGCTGCTGATGACGGTGCCGGCCGGATATGCCTTTGCGAAGCTGCGCTTTCGCGGGCGTGAGCGGTTACTTCAGATGCTGCTGGCTGCCCTGGTGGTGCCAGGTCAGGTCGCGATGCTGCCCTTGTTCCTGATCTTCAAGGAGTTGGGGCTGGTTAACAGCTATGCGGGCGTGATCCTGCCCAGTCTCGCCGGTATCTTTGCGGTGCTGTTTGTTCGGCAGGCGACGATGTCGATCCCGGACGAGATGCTGGACGCCGCCAGGCTGGACGGGGCGAGCGAGGCGCGAATCTTCGTGTCGATCGTGCTGCCGCTGCTGGCGCCGGTGACGGTGACGCTGGCCTTGTTCATGTTCCTGGGATCGTGGAACGACTTCCTGTGGCCGCTGATCGTCCTCGCCGACCAGCACCTGTTCACCCTGCCGGTCGCGGTCGCTTCCATCGCGCGGGAACACAGCGCGGATGGTGAACTGATGATGGCGGCATCGGTGGTCACGACGCTGCCGGTTCTGCTGCTCTTCCTGGCCCTGCAGCGTTTCTACATCGGCGGGCTGCTGGGCGGCAGCGTCAAGGGATAGGCCGTGCCGTCCGCCGCGAACAGGTGCAGGTCGGACGCAGCGGCGGTGAAGAACAGCGCGTCGCCCAGCGTCACCTGCCGGTCGCCCGGCAACTGCGCCACCAGCGTGTCCGCGCCGCCCCGTTCTCCCAGGTGCGCGAAGGACAGCGGCCCCAGCCGCTCGAACAGCTCCACTCGCCCGCCGAACGGGCCGTTTTCGTCGACCCGCAGATGCTCCGGCCGGATGCCAAGCGTCGCGGTCCGGCCAATTGCGTCAGCCCGCACGCGCGCGGGAACCCGGATTGACCCGTCGCCGGGCACCGACACCGTCGCACCCTGCTCATCCGCCGCCGCGATCGTGACCGGCAACAGGTTCATCGCGGGCGAGCCGATGGCGGCGGCCACCGCGAGGCTCGCGGGCCGGGCATAGAGGTCGAGGGGGGCGCCGACCTGTTCGACCCGGCCGGCGTTCATCACCACGATACGGTTGGCAAGCGTCATCGCTTCCAGCTGGTCGTGGGTGACGTAGATCATGGTCGCCCCGAGCCGCTGGTGAAGCCGGGCGAATTCGTGCCGCATCCGAACCCGCAGCCCGGTGTCGAGATTGGACAAGGGTTCGTCGAGCAGCAGCACTTTGGGGTCGCGCACGATGGCGCGGCCGATCGACACGCGTTGACGCTGCCCACCCGACAGCGCGCGTGGTCGGCGCGCCAGCAACTCCGTAAGGTCGAGCGCGTCGGCAACAGCCGCGACGCGACGGTCGCGCTCGGCCCGCGGCACCCGCGCTACCTTGAGCGGAAAGGCGATGTTCTCCGCGACGGTCAGGTGCGGGTAAAGAGCATAGGATTGGAACACCATGGCGACGCCGCGGTCGGCGGGCGCCGCATCGGTGACATCCCGCCCGCCGATTGAAAGCCGCCCTTGGCTCGGCTGCTCCAGGCCGGAAACGAGCCGCAGCAGCGTCGACTTGCCGCATCCCGACGGGCCGACGATGACCACGAACTCGCCGTCTTCGATGTGGAGATCGGTGGGATGGAGCACGGTGGCCGCGCCAAAGCGCTTGCCCAGTCCGGCGATCTCGACACTTGCCATGCCTGCGACCATGCGAGGCGACCGCGCGGGGAACAAGCCCCGTGGAAGCCGGACGGCAGCGCAGCGATACGTAGGTTGTTTGTGGTGCCCAGGGACGGGATCGAACCGCCGACACTGCGATTTTCAGTCGCATGCTCTACCAACTGAGCTACCTGGGCCCGGAGCCGCTTTCGCGTTCGGAAGCGCGCGTCTAGTCGGGGTTCTCGTCCGTGTCTAGCCCGTCGTGCATCGGTTCGCGTCCGGGCAGGCGATAGCTTTCGGAAAGCCAGGCGAGAAGATCGCGATCCTTGCACCCGCGCGAGCAGAAGGGGCGAAACTCGGCAGCAGTGGGCTTGCCGCAGGTGGGGCAGGTCTGGGCGGTCATGAACGGGTCTCGTCAGGGGTGCGAAAGGCGCTGCCCTGCCAGATGGTGAGCGACGGGTCCGGCTGCCAGCGCACGGGCGCGCCTGCCCTGGCGGACAGGGCTGCGTCGTGTTCCGCACGTGCGGCCGCGGCCACGGCCGCCGCTGCGCGGATCACGAGGGTGCCTGGCGGCGGTTCGCGTTCGGCGCGGCGGTAGAGCGACAGGGTTTCGGCGAGCGCCTGGTCGCCGGCGATCAGTTCCATCAGGGAGGCGCGCGGGCGGTGAACGATGGCCTGCATGAAGCCAAAGCCGTTCACTGCCGTCCGCTCGAACGGCACGCACATGGCGGCATCGAAAGCGTCGGCGGCGGCCTGGCGGGCGGCGCGGTTGTCGGTGGTGGGCAGGTCGATGCCGATCGAACCGCCCAGGCGCAGGCGACCGATCGCTCCCGCCGCAGCACGCGCGCCCGCGACGGCGAGCGGGGCGGGGTCGAGCGTGCCGTCGACGTCGATCACGGTCATGCCCTCCGTCCTCTCGATCAGCAGCGTGCCGCCGGGGAAGGTCACGACGCCGGTACGCGCTTCTTCCATCAGTTCGGACCAGCCCGCGACTTCGAGCAGGTCGGGACCGAAGGCGTGCAGCGGGCGCACGGGCGTGCCGTCGGCGGCAAGTCGATCGTGGAGGCTAGGGCCGGTGCCGAGCGCTTCGTCGTCCCCCACCACGACCGCCTTGGCCTTTTTGCCGCGGCGAGAGCCGGTGATGGCTTCGCGCACGACGCGAACGGTGAAGCGGGCGCCGGGGCCGACCTGGCGGGGAGGCGAATCGACCATGACCTCGGCCCCGTCATCCAGCGTCGCGAGCACGGCACGGCGGCCGGCGAGCGTCGCGGCGAAGCGGGCCGTGGCAACGGTGCCGACGCGCAGCGCGCCGTCTCGCTCCACCTCCGCCCGGATGATGCGGCCGTTTTCCACCAGCGCGGCGCGGGTTTCCCCGATGCCGTGCTCCACCAGCCACTCAGGCAAGCGGCAATCCAGCGGCCCGGAGCAAGGCGCGGGTCTCAAGAAGCGGCAGGCCGACCACGCCCGAATGCGAACCCGCCAGGTGGCGCACCCACGCTTCAGCACGGCCCTGGATCGCGTAGCCGCCAGCTTTTCCCATCCCCTCGCCCGTGTCGACATAGGCGTCGATCTCCGCCGGGGAGAGGGGGCGAAAGGCAATGGTGGTGTCAGACAGGCGGTGGCGGAGCTTGCCGTTCATGCCGACCACGGCGACCGCGGACAGGCAATGGTGGCGGCGGCCGGATAGCAGGCCGAGCATGGCGCGCAGATCGCGCTCGTCGGCAGGCTTGCCGAGGATGCGGCGGCCGACCGCGATGGTGGTGTCGCCGGCCAGGATCACTTCATCTGCCGCGCGATCCACCGCCTGCGCCTTGGCAAGCGCGACGCGCAGCACATAGGTGCGCGGCAGCTCCCCCTTTAGCGGCGTTTCGTCCACGTCAGGCGCGGCAATCCGGGCGGGCTCCAGCCCCAAACGGCCGAGCAGTTCACGCCGGCGGGGCGAGGAGGAGGCGAGAACCAGCTTCATCGCCGACTCCAAGGCAAAGGGGATTATTGCGGGCCGGGGCCGCCGCGGCCGGGCATGAAGCGGTAGGTGATCCGGCCCTTTGTCAGGTCATAGGGGGTCAGCTCGACCAGCACCTCGTCGCCGACAAGGACGCGGATGCGGTTCTTGCGCATCTTGCCGGCGGTATGGCCCAGGATCTCATGGTCGTTCTCCAGCCGGACGCGAAACATCGCGTTGGGCAGGAGCTCGACCACCTGGCCGCGCATTTCGAGCAGTTCTTCCTTGGGCAAACAGGACCTCTATGTCTGAAAATCGCGCCGCCCATACGGGAAAGGGCGCGCAAAGGGAAGGCGTGGGGCTGGATAGCCCGGCGACTTGGTCCGAAGATGGCGAGCAGGGCGGCGTCGTTCAAGGGCCGTTGCCTGAGCGGCGCGATGCGGAGAGGGGCGTGATCGAGAGATCGTGGGGGTGGAGCCGTATCTACGTAGGTCCCGCTCTCCCTCTTAAGCGGGATTATATTTCGCCAGGAACGCGCCCATCGCCTTCAAGAACTCGAGACGATCTTCACTGCGGGTAAAATGATGGTCTCCCAGCGGCTGCTCGACATACTCGTAGGTCTTGCCCGCGTCTTTCAGCGCCTCTGCCATCTGGCGCGATTGCTTAACGGGAACGCGCTTGTCCTCCTTCCCGTGCATCAACAGCACAGGAATGGACACTTTCTGCGCGCCGAATCGCGGCGACACGGACTGCAAGTCGGTCGCACGCTTGGTCCAGTAACGACCAAGCGTCTTTCCGTTCAGGAATTGCGCGTCGTATCGCTTGATCCCGGCAAGGTCTGAAACGCCGGCATAGGAGATCGCACATCGGTACAGCGCTCCGTCGCGCTCCGCGGCGCGCATCGCGGCGTAGCCCCCATAGGAGGCCCCCGCGATGCAGACCCGCCTGGAGTCGGCGATACCTTCTTTCGCAAGATAAGTGATGGCGTCGTTGAGGTCGTCCTGCATCTTCAGACCCCATTCGCCCTCTCCCAGCTTGAGAAAGGCAGTGCCATAGCCCGACGAGCCGCGATAATTCGGCTGGATCACAGCATAGCCCTGCTCGGCCAAGTATTGCACCCACCAGTCCCAGCTTTCGCTGTCGCGGGCAATCGGGCCGCCATGGGGCAGCACTATCAATGGTAGGTTCTTGGCTTCGCGTCGGCGCGGCAGCGTCAAGACCGCTTCGATCGGCGTGCCATCCCGAGCCGTATAGTGGACGGTTTTGACCGGTGAGAGGCTGCGGTTGCGCAGCGCGGCGTTCTGGAAGGCGTAGCGCTGCATTCGGTCGCCGACGATGTCCCAATAAAAGATTGTTCCCGCCTGCGACGGGCCACCAATCTCCACCAGCATGCGCGTCCCATCTATGTTTCGCGAGATGATGCGCGCGCGTCGATCGCCCACCGCCGCGTCGGCCGCGGCTTGAACCTTCTTCATGTCGGGATCGAGCCAGACGACATGGTCGAACTTGTCCGTTACGCTTATCCCCAGGACGTCGCTGCTGGTGCCATTCTCGACAACGCCGTCGATGTCGTAGCCCGGATGATCGTATATCCTCTTGCCGAGCGTGAGATCGGGGAGGGATACTTCGTACAGGGCATCCCTCCCATCATTGTCACTGGTGGCAAGCGCAGTGCCGTCTGCCCGGAAGATGGTGGGGATAATGAAGCTTTTGTCCTTCCTCGAGTCACCGCGCGCGATGGTGCGAAAGGGTTCGTTGTTCGAAGCGCGATAAAGCAGCGCTGATTTGCCGGTGTTATCCGTATAGCGGATACCCATGCGCAGTGTTCCCGCGCCGTCGGCGTACCAGTCCCAAACATCGGTCTGACTGGGGGCGAC
Organism: Sphingomonas aerophila; assembly: GCF_014199305.1. Classification (GTDB taxonomy): domain Bacteria; phylum Pseudomonadota; class Alphaproteobacteria; order Sphingomonadales; family Sphingomonadaceae; genus Sphingomonas; species Sphingomonas aerophila. The sequence continues at coordinate 141,134 of NZ_JACIJK010000005.1, read as the reverse complement.
CCGCTTGACCTTTCCCGTCGACACGTCAGCCTCCCAAACGGAAGGGTGGACATCGACCGTTGTTTCGACGCCTGTTGAGCGTGAGAAGAGAATGCGGGGGCTGCCGTCACGCGCAGACCAGAGCAGATCGTCGGCCCGGATACCGGAATGGGTCCAGTCAATCTGCGTCTGCTTCTTAAGATCGGCGCTGAGCCCGAGCATTCGGGTGATGTAGTATTCGTCGCCTAAGATGGTTGTTTGGCCGCCGACGCCAGCGATCAGCCAGTTATCGCCGACCCAGCGCCACCAATTGATATCGACGTCCGCTCCCACTTTTAATGCGGTTGGCTCGCCCCCGAATAGTGGCGCAACGACGAGGTGCTGGACACCCTTGATCGCCATCTTTGCGGCAATGCGCGTGCCATCTGGGGATAGGCGGGGCTTATCGAGCATCGGGAGTTGCGCGAAGACCTCGACGGGCACCGGTCCCTCGCCATCTGCGACCGCTCCGACGGGTGTCGGCGCAGAAGTCTGGCTTGCGGTCTGTGCACTAGCCAGGCTGGTGGCAAATAGGGTGATGGCGAGCGACAGCGCGCGACGGTGCGACATGTAAAGTAACCCCCTTTGATCCGGCTTTGCCCCCAAAGCCGCAATCGAGAGATTAACAGGACGAGATTGCTCGTCAATTTTGGAAATGACCGCGGACGTGGTCGCGCGATTTGTTGGGCAGCTATCTGCTGTGGGCGAGCTTTGTGCCGAGTAAGGGCGAGGCGACGTCACGGAGCAAGTCCGTGACGTCGAACGGATCGGCGGGGCTTGGTTCCCCGCCGTCCGACGGCCGGTCGCGCTCTTCTGCTCCCTGCGCCTTAGCCGCCTTGGGCGGCCAGGGCCGCCAGCAGCAGGAGCGCGACGATGTTTGTGATCTTGATCATGGGGTTCACTGCCGGGCCCGCGGTGTCCTTGTACGGGTCACCCACCGTGTCGCCAGTGACGGCAGCCTTGTGGGCTTCCGATCCCTTGCCGCCGTAATTGCCGTCCTCGATGAATTTCTTGGCATTGTCCCACGCGCCGCCGCCGCTGGTCATGGACAGCGCCACGAACAGCCCCGAAACGATCACGCCCAGCAGCATCGCGCCAACCGCCGCGAAGCCAGCCGCCCGGTCCGCCACGGCGCTGATCACGAAGAACAGGACAATGGGGGACAGGACGGGAAGGAGCGACGGGATAATCATCTCCTTGATCGCCGCCCTGGTGACGAGGTCAACGGTTCGGCCGTAATTGGGGCGGCTGGTGCCCGCCATGATGCCCGGATTGTCGCGGAACTGGCCGCGCACCTCCTCCACCACCGCGCCCGCCGCGCGGCCGACGGCGGTCATGCCGAACGCGCCGAACAGGTAAGGGAGCAGAGCGCCCAGCAGCAGGCCGACGATGACGTAAGGGTTGGACAGGCTGAACAGCTTGGGATCATCGGCGATGGCGGGGAAATACTCGTGCAAGTCGCTGGTGTACGCGCCGAACAGCACCAGCGCGGCGAGCGCGGCAGAGGCGATGGCATAGCCCTTCGTCACCGCCTTGGTCGTATTGCCGACCGCGTCCAGCGCGTCGGTGCGCTCGCGCACCTCATCGGGCAGGCCTGCCATTTCCGCGATGCCGCCGGCATTGTCGGTGACCGGGCCGTACGCGTCGAGCGCCACCACCATGCCGGCCAGCGCCAGCATCGCCGTCGCGGCAAACGAAATGCCGATAATGCCGGCGATCTTGTAGGTTGCGATCACCGCGACGACGATGACGAGCGTGGGCAGCGCGGTCGCTTCCAGGCTGATCGCCAGGCCCTGGATGACGTTGGTGCCATGGCCCGTCTGCGACGCGTGCGCGATGGAGCGGACCGGGCGGTAGTTGGTGCCGGTGTAGTATTCGGTGATCCAGACGATCAGGCCGGTGACGGCAAGGCCGATCAGCATGCACCAGAACAGCTGGGTACCGGTGACCGTCAGCGACCCTTCGTTGGTGCCGGTGATCTGGGACGGGTTGAGCCCGGCCGCGGACGCACCCTCGAGGAAGCTCGCGGCCCCGATCGGGCGATCCATGCCGCCCAGCGTATAGCTGGTCGCGACCCAGATGGCGGGCACGGCCAGGATCGCTGAAGTCCAGAACCCCTTATAGAGCGCCCCCATGATGGAGCCTTTGCCCAGCCGCACCATATAGGTGCCGATGACGGAGGTGATGATGCAAACGCCCCCAACGATCAGCGGCAGGCTCATCAGGCGCAGCAGGTCGGCAGAGTCCGCCGTGATCAGCAGCGCGATGGAGATCATGGTGACGCCAAGCGTCACGACATAGGTTTCGAACAGGTCGGCGGCCATGCCGGCGCAGTCGCCGACATTGTCGCCGACATTGTCCGCGATCACGGCGGGGTTGCGGGGGTCATCCTCCGGGATGCCGGCCTCCACCTTGCCGACCAGGTCCGCGCCGACATCCGCCGCCTTGGTGAAGATGCCGCCGCCAAGGCGCGCGAAGATGGAGATGAGCGAGGCGCCAAAGGCGAGCGCGGTCAGCGCCTCCACGATCACCCGGTCGCCGGGGGCATGGCCCGCGGGGCCAGTGAGATACCAGAAGAAGCCACTGATCGCGAGCAGGCCGAGCCCCGCGACGAGCATGCCGGTGACCGCGCCCGAGCGAAAAGCGGTGGTGAGTCCCCCTTGCAAGCTGGTGCGAGCGGCCTCCGCGGTGCGGACGTTCGCGCGGACGGAGATGTTCATGCCGATATAGCCGGCCATCCCCGACAGAACGGCGCCGACCACGAACCCGACGGTGGAAACAATGCTGAGGGTGAAAAAGAGGATCACGGCGACAACGACGCCGACGATGGCGATGGTGGTGTACTGGCGACCCAGATAGGCCTTTGCGCCTTCCTGTATGGCGGCGGCAATGTCTTGCATCCGGGCGTCGCCCGCGGGCTGACGTAGCAGCTGTTGACTGGTGAATACGCCGTAGAGAACGGCGACCAGCCCGCAGACGATGGCGATATACACGCTCGTCATTCGGATCCTCCTCCTGTGGCGATCAGCTGCCGATGTTCCCCGGTCTGCCGATCAGGAGGGGAGGCTATGGCGCGGTTCTGGCGAGCGCAAGCAATTCAGTTGCCGGCATGTTCGAAGCCGAGATGGTCGGGAAGGGGTACTGGCTCGCCCGCTTGATAGAGGTAAAGGCCTGCGCCCTGGACGAAGCGGCCGATTGCGGTGGCAGGCACGGGAAGCGGCAGGTCCGCAGTGGCGGCGAAGAGCAGCTCGTAATCGTCGCCCGCAGTGGCGGCGGCGAGGCGGGCGGCCCTGTTATCCCCGCTAAACGCCTGAAGGTCGCGCGAAAGTGGCAGCATCGCGAGGTCCAGGCTGACGGCGAGGCCGGAGGCGGCGGCCATGCGAGCAGCGTCGATCAGCACGCCATCCGACACGTCAGCCATGGCGTGGACGAGCGGCGCGAGCTGACGCCCCTCCGCCAAGCGCGGGGTGGGGCGGCGGTAACGGTTGCAAAGGCCGAGGGGGCCCGCCTCTCCGCGCGCGATGCGGAGGCCGACGCCCGCGTCTCCCACGGTGCCGGTGACGTAGAGGGTATCTCCCGCGCGGGCGCCGCTGCGGGGCGGGGCGGGAGCGTCCGCGCCGAGCGCGGTGAGGGACAGTACGCGGGAAGCGCCGGCGGGAAGCGACACCGTATCGCCGCCGATCAACGGAACGGCATAGGCGCCAAGTACTTCGGCCAGGCCAGACAGGAAGGCGCGGTCCCAGGCGTCATCGGTCAGCGGATGGTTGAGCAGCACGCCTTCCGGCCGGGCGCCCTTGGCGGCGAGGTCCGACAGGCTGACCGCGACCAGCTTCCATGCCACGTCGGCGGGCGGGTCGGTCGAAAGGAAGTGAACGCTCTCCACCAGCGTATCGGTGGTGAGGACCAGCCCGGCAACCACGGCGGCATCGTCCGTCAGGCCCCGCGCGCCGGCGTGGAGCGGCAGTCGGCGCAGCGCCTGGATGAACTCGGCCTCCGTCACAGCAGCTTGCGCAGGGTCAGCGTCAGCGTGCGTCCGACCGGATCGAGATAGGCGGACTGAAAGCGGTTCGGTACGCGGCCATTGCCGTCCGTCACTCGCTGGCGCGCGTCGGTGACGTTGGAGACCTCGAGCTTGATCTGCAGCTTCTTGGTCCAGGCCTGGCGGGGAAGAAAATGGTGCACGCTGGCGAATGCACCGAGGTTGAGCTTGAAGATGGAGGCAAAGCGCAGGTCGGTCGCATCCATCCCGCCCAGCACCCGGTTCGCGCCGTTATACCAGAAGTCGAAGGTCATGCCGTTGCCGAGATAGCTCAACCCACCATAGCCGTATCCCGAAAAGCGCGCCGTGCCCGCGCCGGTGATCGTATCGCCCCCCAGCCGGTCGAGTTCGGCCGTGCCCGGGCGCAGTTGCAGCTTGTCCGAAAAGAGCAGGGTGGGGCCCAGCCCGCCATAAAAGCTGGGCCGCTCAGCCGGTGGGGAGCCCGCGGCTGCCTCCGGCGGCTTCTTGCCGAGCTGGCCGTAGACGTTGAGCGTCATCCCGAGTGACTTCGTATGCTCTCGGGCGATATTGGTCGGGCGGAAGATCAGGGACTGAAGCTGGCCGGTGGCGTCGCGCACCAGCAGGTCGGACAAGATGCCCTCCGTCCGGGGCGTGAAGGCATAAATGGTAGCGGTCTGGTCACGGATCACCGTGTCGGAATAGGTAGCGCTGACCCGCCACTCACGCCCGGCGAACGGTTTAAGGTTGAGCGTCAGCGACGAAACCGAGCGCCGTTCCGGTAACAGGTCGGGGTTGCCGCCCTGCGTCAGCGTGACCAGCGCGGTTCGCCCGGTGCGATAGTCGAATACCGATACATTGGGGACCTGAACCGTTGGCGTCGATTGCTGGGCCAGCGCAGGCGGTGCTTCACTGCGCTTTAGCTGGCCGAGCAGCTGGATGGCGGTGCTGGGCGCCCAGCTGATCCCACCGGTCGCGTCCCACAAGGTGCCAAAGCCGCCGACATGGCGAAGCGTGCCGGCGGCGTTGACCGACAGCTCACCCGCCCAGGGCAGCACGCCTTCGCGCCTGGACGCGAGCGGGACGTCGATCGCCAAGCTCCCTTCCTCTCGCACCCGCCCGAGAGATAGTGCGAAGGGATTGGTCCCGCGGGTGGCCGACACGGCGCCGGTCCGCTCCACCTCCGCCGTCGCGACGACTGACAGGTTGCCGGCGGGCAGGCGGAGCGGCGTGTTGGTCGCCACCACTTTGGCGCCCGCGGTACGGGTGCGCAGGGCGGCGCGGTCGAACAGGCGGCGGGACAGGACGGCCGCGCCGAGCGGCGCGAACGGATCGGCGCCGGCAGCGACCGCGGCGTTGGCGACGGCGCTGTCGATGCCGCGGTCGGTATAGCCCGACGTTCGCTGTTGCTCGACGGAGGTGGTGAGGTCCCAGCGCCAGCCCGCCAGCGAGCCGCGCAAGGTCGTGCCCGCCCGAAGCGTCGTCACCGTCTGGCGGAAACGAAGCGGATCGGCCTCTATCAGGTATCGCTGGAGCAGCACGTCGCGGCTGAAGGGGGAGCGGCCGGCGGGCACGAGCAGGGTTAGGGGCGCAAGCCCGCCGAGATGACGGTCGCGGCTTTGCTCGGCCGACAGGTTGACCGATCCAGCGATCGAGTCACTGATCCGATTGGCCAGCACCATTTCCACCTTGCCCGTATCGTTTTCGGGGCGGAACGTGCGGTACGGGCCGGGGTCGAACAGGCGAGGCTGGTTGGCGCCCGCCGCAAACCCCGCCAGCGTCCGTGCGGCCGGGTCGATCGGCACGGGCGCTGCGGTGACGATCGTGCCCGCAGCGGCGCTGAGCGCCGGATCGATTTCTCCACCCGCTATTCCCGACACGTTTCCGATGGGGTCGAACAGGAGGTCCGGATCGGGCAGCAGGCCGCGTTCGCTCTGGCGAATGGCGTCGGCGTGGCGATAGTCCGCCTCCAACGTGACCCGCGCACCGTCATGGAAGCGGGTGGCGCCGGCATGTATGTTGGCGGTGTCGCCGCCGCCCCGGGTCGACGTGCCGACCGCCTGACGCAGCTCTACCTGGCGAAATCGCCGTTTCGTGATGAAGTTCACCACGCGTCGGGTCGGGGGATAGCCGAAGCGCAGCGCCGTCTGCTCGGGCAGCACCTCCACCTTCTCGATTGCCTCGGGTGGCAGGGTCCCGATCTCCCCGTAGCCCGACACGCGCTGGCCGTTGAGGAGGAAGATCGGTTCCGATCCGTCCGCCGACTGGGTGGCGCCGCGAATGGTGCGCAGCAGTTCGGTGACCGAGCTCGCGCCGGTCGATTCAATCGCAGCGGAATCGAAGGTCGCAAGCGGCTGCACATCCTGGATCACCGAACCACGCAGGCCGAATACCACCACGTCCGCATCGTCCGGCACGGTGGAGGCAAGCGGAGCGGTGGAGACCGGCGAGGCGGGCGGCGTGACCGGCGCCAATGGGATGAGCGGAGCGACGGGGTTGGGCGGTGCGGTCGGCGTTGTCTGCTGGCCGATGGCGGCGGCGGGCGCGCACAGCGCCCCGACGGCGGCGATCAACCGCCGAATACCGTTCATGCCCGTCCCCCTCCCGAACCCGACTCCGTCAGCCTAGCGACGTTCGGGCGGCGGGCAAGGGGCGTTCAGGGTTCGCGGCGGGCGTTGTCCAGAGTGCGGGTCTGGCGGTTCGCTTCTAGTGCGGCTGCCTCACGCTCGGCGCGGGTGCGGCCATGGGCGGCGCGATTGGCCGCCGCAGTCACCTCTGCCGCGTCGCGGGCACGAGCCTTGCGGGCGCGGCGGAGGTTGACGACCTCTGCCATGGTCAGGCGGAGCGGACCTGCTTTGCGATCGCGTCGAGCAGGCCGTTGACGAAGCCGGATTCGCGCTTGTCGTAGAAGGCGTGCGCAACATCGACATATTCGCTGATGGTTGCGCCCACCGGCACGTCCGCCCGGGCAAGCAGTTCATAGGTGCCAGCGCGCAGGATCGCCTTCATCGGCTTGTCCAGCCGGGTGAGCGTCCAGCCGGTCGCAAGCTTTTCCTCGATCGCGCGGTCGATCTCGCCCAGACGCGCGGCAGTGCCGTTCACCAGGTCGTCGAAGAAATCGACATCGGCATCGGCATATTCGACGTCCTCGATCGTGGCGCCGAGGCGGTGGTTGTGGAACTCATGCAGAAGCTGGGGCACCGCGGTGCCCTCCATCTCGTGCTGGTACAGCGCCTGAACGGCGGCGAGGCGAGCGGCGGCACGCGCCTGGGTACGGGGGGAATGACGTGACATGGAGGCGGGCATGTAGGCGCGCGGGGACGCGAAGTCAGCCCCGGTCAGATCCGCAGCGGCCGTCAGTCCGCTTTCGCCAGAAACCGGCGACAAGTCCGGCACCATGCGCCATGACGCGAATGCCGCTTGAGTGCGGATGGGGGAGAGCGCTGCGTGTTGAAGAGATTCGGGTTCTGGTTCCCGGCTGCCTTGTTGATCCAGGTCGCCGTGCCCGCGGCGGCGCAGGAGGTGCTCGACCCGGATCCGAATACGTTGGCACCGTCAAAGGACCCCCGTCGGGTTGCGAACGGCCTGGCCCAGACGCCGCCCATGGGGTGGAACAGCTGGAACAAGTTCGCCTGCAAGGTGGACGACGCGACGATCCGGGCAACCGCCGACGCGATCTCGGCGAACGGAATGAAGGCGGCGGGTTATCGCTATGTCGTTGTGGACGATTGCTGGCACGGCGCCCGCGACGCCAATGGCCTCATCACCGAAGACAAGACCCGGTTCCCAAGCGGGCTCAAGGCGCTGGCCGACTATGTCCACAGCAAGGGGCTGAAATTCGGCATCTATTCGGATGCGGGCACCAAGACTTGTGGCGGGCGCCCGGGCAGCCAGGGGCATGAATATCAGGACGCGCTGCAATATGCGCGCTGGGGCGTGGACTACCTCAAGTACGACTGGTGCTCGACCGGCGTGCGCAATGCGGAAGAAGCCTATGCGCTGATGTCAGACGCGCTGCGGGCGTCGGGCCGCGAGATCCTGTTCTCCATGTGCGAATGGGGCAATTCCAAGCCGTGGTTGTGGGCGTCCAAGATCGGCAACATGTGGCGCACCACCGGCGACATCACCGACAAATGGGCGGGGCACCACGGTTATAGCTGGGGCGTGACGTCGATCGCCGACATGAACGAGCCGCTATGGCCGTACGCGGCGCCGGGCCACTGGAATGACCCCGACATGCTGGAAGTCGGGAATGGCGGCCTGACCGACACCGAATATCGCGCGCATTTCTCGTTGTGGGCGATGATGGCAGCGCCGCTGATCGCGGGAAACGACGTCGCCACCATGACGGCCGCGACGCGCGCCATCCTGCTCAACACGGACGTGATCGCGGTGGATCAGGACCCGCTGGGCGCACAGGGGCATCGCGTGTGGAAGGACGGCGACCGCGAGGTGTGGTCCAAGCCGATGAGCGACGGCGGCCGCACGATATTGTTGTTCAACCGCGGCGAGGCACCGGCCACCATCGGCGCCGACTGGGCGATGCTGGACCTGCCGCGATCGGTTCAGATGCGCGCCCGCGACCTGTGGGCACGCAAGGACATGGGCAAGCGAAAGGGCCGCTACGAAGCCAAGGTTGCTCCCCACGGCGTCGTCATGGTCCGGCTGAGCCACTGATGGAGCGACCGCCGCTACGCCGTCAGGGCAGGCGGATCGCCCGTACTCGGCGGGCCTGCCTCGCGCTGAGTCCCTAAACGGAACTAATTGTAAGTAAGCAACGTCGCCCATCCTTGCCCCGTCTAGAAACGTACAATAGCCTACTAAAAAGACGAGTCGGGGAGGATGGGATGAACGACGATCAACTGCGGCGCATTGAGAGCGAGCGCGAGTTTCACAATGCGCGGTTCACCGAAGAAGTGCGCGACGCCCAAGGCAAATATTACGCCAGCATCAAGCATGGTTCCCTGATGTTCGATCGCAGAGTCGCGGAGCTGGCCAAGGGCGCGGACGTGCTGGAATATGGATGCGGCTCGGCGCTTCAGGGGATTGAGCTGGCCCGTACTGCACGCACCATGACAGGCATCGACATCTCGGACGTGGCGATTGCCGACGCCCGTGCCCTGGCGGAGGCGCAGGGCGTCCACAACACGCACTATCAAACGATGAACGCCGAAGACATGACGTTCGCGCCGAATTCCTTCGACCTCGTGTTCGGGCGCGGCATCATCCACCATCTCGACCTGGAACGCTGCTTTGCGAGCGTGCAGCGGGTGCTGAAGCCGGGCGGGCGGGCCGTCTTTTGGGAGCCATTGGGGCACAATCCGGTGCTGAACCGCTATCGGTCAGCTACTCCCGAAGCACGCACTCCGGACGAACATCCGTTGCTGCGGTCCGACTTTCGTCTGGCGGAGCGTTACTTCGACGTCGATACTCCACGTTTCTATGGCCTGACGACGATCGCGTCCGTTCCGATCAGGGACACGGTGTGGGCGACGCCCTGCTGAAGGTGACGGCCGCGGTCGACAACCTGCTGTTCCTGTCGCCGATGAAATGGCTGGCGTGGTATGTGCGCCTGGAACTCAGGAAGCCTGCAACCCACTAACGCAGGCGCCGTACAGGCTACGCCCGTTACCGATTGAGCCGAAGGCGAAGTGCGACGGAGCGGGCGTGGGCGGGGAGGCCCTCCGCCTCGGCCAGCGCGACGGTCGCGGGTCCTAGTTCGGCCAGGGCGGTTTCGTCGAGCCCCAGGAAGCTGGTGCGTTTCATGAAGTCGAGTACCGACAGGCCGGATGCGAAGCGGGCGCGGCGGCCGGTGGGGAGGACGTGGTTGGGGCCGGCGACGTAATCGCCGATCGCCTCGGGTGTGTGGCGGCCCAGGAACACGCTGCCGGCGTGACGGACCTGGTCGAACAGGTCCTGCGGCTCGTCCACCGCGAGTTGAAGGTGCTCGGGGGCGAGGCGGTCGACCAGCGGCATGGCCTGGGCCAGGCTGGGCACGACAATCACCGCGCCATTGGCGTCCCAGGCGGTGCGCGCGACGGCGCCGGTGGCGAGCGTGCCGAGCTGTTCCTCGACCGCCGACGTGACCGCGTCAGCGAAACCGGCGTCGTCGGTGAACAGGATCGACTGCGTGACCGTGTCGTGCTCGGCTTGGCTCAGCAGGTCTGCGGCGATCCACTGCGGGTCGTTGCGGGCGTCGGCGACGACGACGATCTCCGACGGGCCGGCGACCATGTCGATGCCGACCACACCATACAGCTGGCGCTTGGCCTCTGCGACCCACGCATTGCCGGGGCCAGTGACGACATCGACGGGGGCAATCGGGCCCGCGCCATGGGCGAGCGCGGCGATGGCCTGGGCTCCGCCGACGCGCCAGATCTCCGTGATGCCGGCGACGTGCGCGGCGGCGAGGACGAGGTGGTTGACCTGCCCATCGGGGGTGGGCGTGACCATCGCCAGCCGCTCGACGCCCGCAACGCGCGCGGGGATCGCGTTCATCAGCAGCGACGAGGGGTAGGCGGCGCGGCCGCCGGGGACGTAAAGGCCGGCCGCATCCACGGGACGCCAGCGCGCGCCGAGGCGGACGCCGGCTTCGTCGCGATAATCCGTGTCGGTGGGGCGCTGGCGCTCGTGATAGGCGCGAATGCGAGACGCGGCGAGGTCGAGTGCGGTGCGCAGGCCGGGTTCTAGCGCGTTGTAGGCGGCCTCACAGTCGGCAGGGTCGATCGCCCAACCGGTTTCGACCGGGTCGAAGCGGTCGAGGCGGCGGGTGAGCTCGATCAGCGCTTCCTCCCCCTCGGTCCGGACGCGTCCGATGATGGTGGCGACGCCCTGGGCAACGTCGGTGGCCGATTCACGGCGGGCATCCACCAGGTCGGCGAAGCGGTCGGCGAAGTCGGCGCTGGTCGCGTCGAGGCGGATCATGCTGCGATCCTGTCGGCAACGGCGCGGCGAAAGGCGTCCACCAGGGGCACCACGGCAGGGCGGGTTTTCATGGCGGCGCGGTTCACGACCAGACGGCTGGTGACCTCGGCGATCACCTCCACTTCGACCAGGCCGTTCTCCTTGAGCGTTCGGCCCGAGCTGACCAAATCGACGATGCGGGGGGCGAGGCCGAGCGTGGGGGCAAGCTCCATCGCACCGTTGAGCTTGACGCATTCGGCCTGCACCCCGCGCGCGGCGAAGTGCCGCGCGGTGACATGGGGGTATTTGGTAGCGACGCGAACATGGCTCCAGCCGCGCGGGTCGTCGGCAGCGGCTATGGCGGCGGGCTCCGCGACAGACAGGCGGCAATGGCCGATATGGAGGTCAACGGGCGCGTAGAGCTCGGGATAAGCGAACTCGGCGATCACGTCGGATCCGACGACGCCCAGTTGTGCCGCGCCATGGGCGACGAAGGTAGCGACGTCGAAGGCGCGGACGCGGATCAGCTCCACCCCCGCATCGCTGGTGGCGAAGCGGAGCGCACGGCTGTTTTCGTCGAAGAACGAAGGTTCGGGATACACGCCCGCGGCAGCGAGCAGGGGCTGTACCTCGGACAGGATGCGCCCCTTGGGCACGGCGATGATCAACGGGTCGGCCATGGAAGGCGGCGGCTTACCGATGGCGTGGCGCGCGCGCAAATAAAAGGCGCCCCGGCCGATCGTGGCCGGGGCGCCTGGGAGCGCTGCTTAGTAGAAGAAGCGATTGTAGACCTGCACCGCGCGGCCGTTGCGGGTGTCCACCAACACCACGTCGTTGCCGTAGCGGATGTAGCGCTGGTAGCCGTAGCCCGGACGCGCCAGACGATAGGTCGAATAGTTGCTGATCACGTAACGGCTGCCATAATATTCCGGCGCGAAGCGGTAGCCGGCGGTCACCGGGCGATAGCGATAGCCGCGGGGGCCGGCATAACCGCCGCGACGATAAACGTCGGCGTGGTTACGGCGATAGTCGCGCCAATCCTCACGCCGCTCGCGACGGTCTTCACGCAGTTCCTGCCGTGCTTCGCGGACATCGCCCGGGTCGCCGCGGCGATAGGCGTCGCGCAGGTCGCGGCGGTCTTCGCGAAGCTCGCGGCTGTCGCGGCGGACCTCGCCATAGCTCTGTGCGCTGGCAGCGACGGGAACCAGGGTGGACGCTGCCAGGGCGGCGATGATGATCTTACGCATGAAACTCTCCCTCTAGGCGCCGCGACAATCGCCGCGGTGTGAGGATGGGAGTAACGCCCAAGCGCTGAATGGGTTCGGAACGCCGCGGTCAGCCAGCGTGCAGGGTTGTAACGAGGTGTCGCAGGACAGCTCAGATGCGCCAGCGCCGCATGGCCGCGACCACGGCGTCGGGCGCTTCCCAGGTGACGAAGTGCCCGGCATCGACCCTCTCTACCGTCAGGCGGGGAACAAAGGGCGGCAGCTCGTCCACCAGAAGCGGCAGGAGCGCCTTGTCGCGGGTGCCCCAGATGACCAAAGTGTCCTGCGTTACGGGCGGGAAGGGGGCGTCGAGAAAGGCGGGGCGGGGCGGCTTGTCGCCAGGCGTCGGCACGATCACGCTGGAGGCGCGGTACCAGTTGAGCATGGCGGTCATCGCGCCTGGATGCGCCCAGTCTGAAAGGTACGCGGCCTTTTCCTCGCCAGCGAGGCCGCCGACGATGTGCTGGGCAAAGGTGGACGCGAAGAACCGCTCCAGCCCGGCGCCGACCAGGCCGGAGTCGATCGATGTATCGCGCAGGCGCGTGATGTACTGGCTGGCGAGCCGCTGGCCCGCATCGTCGAACAGCGCGCGCTGGAAGACGAAGGGGTGGGGGGCGTTGATGATGACGAGCCGCTCGACCCGGTTCGGGTGGCCCAGCGCCGCCATCCACGCAACCGCGCCGCCCCAGTCGTGGCCGACCAGCGTGAACCGGTCGATGTTGTAATGGTCGGCGAGTGCCATGACGTCTGCGACGATCTGGCCCGGCGCATAGGACTCGACGCCAGCGGGCTTGGAGGATCCGGCATAACCGCGCTGGTCGGGGGCGAGCACGAAGTGATCGCGGGCGAGGTCCGGGATGATGCCGCGCCAGGTTCGGTGCGATTCAGGAAATCCATGGAGCAGGATCACGGCCGGCGCGCCGCGCTCCCCCGCGACCTGGACGTCGAGGTCGACGCCGGTAGGAAGGGTTACGCGGGTGAGGGGTCGGGCCATGGTGCTCCTGTTCGATCGTTAGTTCACGCGTTCCTCAGCCGGGGGCGGGGTCCGTCGACGAACGCATTGGTCTGTGTCGCGCACTCTTCCAGCGCCTTCCCAACTGGCCCCCAGCCTTCGCCGGGGAGCAGTGTGGTCAGGGATAGCTGACAGTTTTTGGCACCTCGGGGATCGGGATCCATTCCTTGTCATCGCCGGGGATCAGCGGGAACTCGCCCGATTGCCAGGCGCGCTTGGCTTCGTTGATGCGTTCACGACTGGATGACACAAAGTTCCACCAGACGTGGCGAGGGGTCGCAAAGGCGTCGCCGCCGCACAGCATCGCCCGCGCGCCGTCGGTCGAGCGCAGCACCGCCGCGACGCCGGGGCGCAGGACATACAGCGTCATGGGTTCCAGCGGCACGCCTTCCAGCGTCGCATCGCCATGGGCGAGGTAGATCGCGCGCTCCTCGGCCGCGGCGTCGATCGGAACCTGCGTGCCGGGTGTCAGGCTAATATCGGCATAGATGGTGCCGGCATGAGTGGTGGTCGGCGCACGGGCGCCCCACAGCTCGCCCATGATGATGCGGGCGGTGACGCCGGTGTCGCCGATCACCGGCAGCTCGGATGCGGCGACATGCTCGAAAGCGGGGTCGATCTCCTCCTTGCCGTCGGGCAGCGCGAGCCAGGTCTGGATGCCCGACAACACCGGGCCGCCCTCCCGCTCGTCGCCGGGAGAGCGTTCGGAATGGACGATGCCGGTACCCGCGGTCATCAGGTTCACCGCGCCCGGCTCGATCCGCTGGTTGGTGCCAAGCGAGTCGCGATGGCCGATCGCGCCCTGGAACAGGTAGGTGACGGTGGCGAGGTTGATGTGCGGGTGCGGCCGCACGTCGATGCCATCGCCGGCCGGCAGCTGCGCCGGGCCCATCTGGTCAAAAAACAGGAAAGGGCCGACCATGGTCCGCTCCTTGGCAGGCAGGGTGCGGTGGACCTTGAACCCGCCCAGGTCATGCGTGACCGGGCGCAGCGTCACGTCGAACAGATCACTTTGCATGGTACGGCTCCGTCTGTTCCAGAAGGTCGAGGAGATCGGCAGGGTAGATGGTTTCGGGGTGCGCGACCACTTCGTCGCGGGTGAACCAGTGCCAGTGCTGCATCACGCGGCGCTCCAGCTCGGTATGGCCGGCGGGATCGACATTCGCCTGCTCCACATCGACACGGAAATAGCGTTCGTCGGCGGTCACCTCGACCCCCTCGACCGACAGGAAGTCGGCGACGCGGCGCGCAACCTCCGGCCCCGGATCGCGGTCGAGCCCGACTTCCTCCATCAACTCGCGCCGGGCAGCGGCCGGGAAGTCCTCACCCGGATCGAGCGCGCCGCCGGGCGTCACCCAGAACGGATCGCGCCCGGGCACCAGGAACCGGAACAGGAGAACGCGGCCGGCCGCGTCGACCAGCAGGATGCGGGCGGCGGGGCGAGGTCGCCTCATTCGCCGGGCGCGGTGGCGCGGATCGCGAGTGCGTGGATGCCGTCGGGGGCGATCAGGTCGGCAAGTGCCTTGTTAACCAGCCGCTGGCGCGCGACGCGCGAAAGGCCGGCGAAATCAGGGCTTTCGACCGCGACGCGGAAGTGGGTTTCACCGCTGCCATCATCGCCACTGTGGCCGGCATGAAGATGGCTTTCGTTGATGACGTCGAGGTGGGTGGGGGTGAGCGCCGCCGTCAAACGGGCCTCGATCTGTTGCGTCACAGGGGTAGCAGGCGTGGTCATGGCGCCCATATAGCCCTTTTGAACTGGAGCGGGGAGCCGGGTGGCACGCCTGAACGACAAGAAGGACCGGCCGAACGCTCGTTTCCACGGCCGGGTCGAGAATACGGGGCAGCGCTGTGCTGAGCCGGGCTGCGAGGAATCCGGCGAATTTCGCGCGCCGCCGCTGGAAGGGGCGGGGCCGCATGACGGCCCGCGCGCGTTCCGCTGGATGTGCCTGGACCATGTCCGTGCCTTCAACAGCCGCTACAATTTCTTCGAAGGCATGAGCGTGGACGAGATCCATGCCGCCCAGCGGCCGACGGCCGGGTGGGAGCGGGAAACACGCGCCTTTTCGGGCCGCGACCCTGGCCCGCGCTGGTCCGATTTCTCCGACCCGCTCGACGCGATCGCCGCGCGCTATCGTCGTGAGCGTGCGCCCGAGCGACCTGACGGCAAGCCGCTGTCGGGGCAGGACAGGGAATCGCTGAAAACATTGGGGCTTGAGCCGACGGCGGACCGCACGCAGTTGCGCCGGCGTTATTCGGAGCTGGTGCGGCGGTATCACCCGGACCGGAACGGCGGTGACCGCAGCCAGGAAGGCAAGCTGCAAAAGGTGATCGACGCCTATCAACAGTTGAAAGGCGCGCCGGTCTTCGCCTGATTGCAGCTCCCTAATCCCGGTCTGGTGCACCCAGAGGAAAGAAGGGTCGGTAAGGGCGGGCATCCTCGACGCACCGCGCGATGCAGGGACGGGCGAGCAGGCGCGCGCGATAGGCGGTCAGCGTGGCGTGTGCCGGGTCGATCGGGTGGGCCCAATCCGCATAGAACAGTGCGGGGGCCGCTGCGCAGTCCGCATGGGTGAACCGATCGCCCACGGCCCAGGCGTAGATGGCGGACAGCCGTTCGCGCGCACGATCCACGCCATAGCGGTCGCGGTGCTCGGCCGGGCGTAGCGCGTCGGCGACGATGACGTTCATCGGCCGCATCACGAAATCGTCGGCGATGCTGGCGAGCATGCGCGCCTCCACCGCCAGATCGTCCTGGTCGGGAAACAGTGACACCGGGCCCGGATAGTGGCGGTCGAGAGATTCCAGGATCGCGTCTGTCTCGATCACGGTGCGCCTGCCGTCGACCAAGACCGGCATCCGCCGCAACGGCCATAGCCTGGTCCAGTCGGCGTCGTTCGCAGGCTGGTCGGGGCCAAGCCGGCGCAGGTCAAACGGGGTCGCGTTCTCGTGTAGGGCGATCATCACTTTCCAGCAATAGCTGGAGAACGGGTGCGCGAAGAGCTGCAGCGTCATGCGCCCGCGATGCGCCGCGCGACCTCCTCCCACTGCTCGGCGACCTTGCCCCAGCCTTGCTCGAATCCCATCGCGCGATGCTTTTCTGCGGCCTCGGGCGTCCAGTGGCGGGCGCGGCCGGTGTAGCGGGTGCCGCCATCCTCGTCGGCGAACTCCATGATCCCGACCATGAACGGGCCCGCGGGCTGCCAGTCGGCGGTGAAGGCGTCGGTGAACACGACCCGCTCGGCCGGTACGACGTCGAGGTACACGCCATTGTTGGGGAACACCTCCCCGTTCGGGCCGCGCATGGTCATCTCGGCCCGGCCGCCGGGGCGCAGTTCCCGCACATGGATTTCGGCGGTCCAGGGCTTGGGACACCACCAGTCAGCCTGGTGATCGGTAAAGGCTTGCCATACGGCGGCGCGGGGCGCCCGCATCAAGCGGGAGATCGTGAGTTCGTGGGGGGTGTCGGTCATGCGCTCTCTCCGGCGGCGGCGCGCTCAATGGCGGCAATGTCGATCTTTCGCATGGTCAGCATTGCGGTCATTACGCGGGCGGCGGCTGCGCTGTCGGGGTTGGTCATGCCCTTCATCAACGCGCGCGGCGTGATCTGCCAGGCATGACCCCAGCGGTCGAAGCACCAGCCGCATGCGTTCTCCGCGCCGCCGCCGCCGACAATCGCATCCCAGTACCGGTCGGTCTGTTCCTGTGTGTCGGTATAGACCTGGAAGCTGACGGAGCCATTCGGGCGAAAGGCGTCGCCGCCATTAAGGCCGAGAAAGGGCTGGCCGAGCAGCGTGAATTCGACGGTCAACTGGTCCCCCGCCTGGCCGCTCGGATAATCGATGGGTGCATCAAAGCTCTGCTCGACATACGTGTCCGGAAAGACGCTGGCGTAAAACTCCGCAGCGGGACGGGCCTGCCCATGGTCGAACCAGAGGCAGGTACGCATGGCAGGCTCGCTCACTCCGCAGCCCGCGGTCCGACAAGGCCGACCTGATAACCGGCGGGATCGACGATGTTGGCGGAATAGTCGCCGCCCGGGATCTGGTCGGGTCCTTGGATCAGCTTCCCGCCCTGATCGGTCGCAGTGGCGATCGCGGCGTCGATGTCGCGGACATGGGTGTACCAGTTCCACCGTGCGGGCGCGCCGGTGGCCGCGCTGGACATGATGGCGCCGATCGAGGGTTTCCCTTCATGGCCGATGAAGGCGTACTCGCCCATTTCCCCCATCGGCATCGCGCCTTGTTTGCGCCAGTCGAACAGCGCGCCGTAAGAGGCGAAGGCGCCGTCGGGATCGGGGGTTGCGAGTTCGATCCACACCGGGTGGCCGATCGAGCTTCCGTTTCCGCCGCCGGCAAAGACGGACGGGGTGTCCGGATTAAGGCTGCTCATGATGGTGAAGCGGTTGTTCTGCGGGTCGGTGCAGACGGCGAAGCGGCCGACATGGGGGATGTCCATCGGCCCGAACCGCACCGCGCCGCCGAGACGGGCGATCTCCTCCCCCATCGCGTCCACGTCGGGCACGCTGAAATAAACGAGCCAGCCCGAGACGCCACCGCCATCGGGGAAGCTCATCAGGCCGGCAACGGGCCGGTCCTCTGCCGGGCCGCCCATGCGATAGCCGTTATGTTCGGGGACGGTCGAAGCGGTGAAGCGCCAGTCCATCACGGCGGCGTAGAACTCTTGCGCAGCGGCGGGGTCAGGCGTGTTGAGCTCGAACCAGATGGGCGTGCCGGTTGGGTCTGCCATGATCAACTCCTCAGCGACGTTGTTCGAACACGGGCGTGAAGCCGCCATAGATCATGCGGCTGCCGTCAAACGGCATGTCGAGCGCGGCAAAGCGCGGATCCGTCTGCATCGCCGCGCCACAGGCGTCGGCCGCCGCCTTGTCCCGCCACGTTACCCAGCTGAACACGACCACCTCGCCCTCCTGCAGGGCGACAGCGCGGTGGAAGTCGGTCTGCTTTCCGGTGGGAACATCCTCGCCCCAGGCCTCGACCTGCTCGATTGCGCCATATTCCTGGAACAACAGCCAGGACGCTTGCGCGCTGGCAACGAAATCGTCGCGTCGTTCGGGGCGCACGGGCGTCACGAAACCGCTGATATAGGTCATGCCGGCCTCTCCTGTTGCGCGGGTCAAGCCGCGCGTTGTTCGAAGTCTTCCATCTGGGCCGCGAGTGCGCGAGCGAAGGCGGGGCGCGCCTCTCCACGGGCGACATAGGCGGCAAGGGTTGGATGTCGGTTTAGCGCGCCGATGCGTGACACCTGGCGCAGCACGGCGACCATCATCAGATCGCCCGCGGTGAAGCTGTCGCCGTCGAGCCACGGTCCATCACCAAGCGCCGCCGCCAGGTCCGCCAGGCGGGCGTCGAGCTGGGCCAGCGCATGGGGCAGGCGCTCGGCAGACCAGGGCTGGTCGCGTTCGAACAAGGCGGCGAGCTGGACAGAGTAGATCCAGGGCTCAACCGAACTCAGCGCCGCGAACAACCATTCGATCGCGCGTGCCTCGCCCGCCGGGTCGGCCGGCAGCAGGCCCGGGTAACGGCGCGCAAGGTGCAGCACGATGGCGCCCGATTCGAACATCGCTACCTCTCCATCGTCCAGCGTCGGCACCTGGCCAAAGGGCTGGCGCGCCCGGTGCGGCGGCTGCTTGATCTCCGTCAGCTCGAGCAGGTGGGTGCGATAAGGCTGGCCGACTTCTTCAAAGGCCCAGCGCGCGCGCAGGTCCCGGACCAGCCCGCGGGCGCCGGGCGGAACCCAGCGCAGCGCTGTGATAACGGGGGCGGCGCTGGTGGTGGCGCTCATGCCGCGGCCTGTTCGGCCCGCCCTGCCTGGTCCGGCTGTGGGGCGACAAAGGCGGCAACATCCATGCAGAACGGCCCCCAGCCATGGCCGTCCAGATCCTCAAAGGCGCGGCTGTACATGAAGCCCTGATCCTCCGCCTCATGCGCCTCGCGCCCGCCGGCGGCGATCGCCGCCTGGGTGATGGCGTCGACGGCAGTGCGGTCGTCAAAGGACAGGGCGAACAGCGCCTGGGTTTCGGTGTGTGCGTCGATGATCTTCTTGGGCGTGAAGGTCGAGTAGAATGCCCTATCGAGCAGCATGACGTTGATGCTGTCGGACCAGACCATCCCCGAACCGTGCTCGTTGGAGAAGGATGGGTTCTTCTCAAACCCCAGTGCTTCATAGAACGCGGTTGATCGTGCGACGTCGCTAACCGGCAGGTTGATGAAGATAGCCTTTTGCATGGTGCAACTTTCCTCCCCGACTCACTGTTTGCATGGGATGCCTCGCGCAGTTAAGAAAAACAACGATGAAGTTAGAAAAAGTGACCGAGGGTAAATCGCCCGCCCCCAAACGCTGGTACGACGATGCGTGCGGCACCGCGCTTGCATTGGAGTTTCTGGGTGAGCGCTGGTCGCTGCTGATCCTGCGCGAACTGATGTACGGCCCCAGGCGGTTTGGAGAGATCAAGGCGAACCTTCCGGGCATCAGCGCCAACATCCTGACCCAGCGGCTGGACAGCATGGAGGCCGCGGGAATCCTGATGCGGCGCAAGCTGTCCTCCCCCGCCAACGTCCAGGTCTATGAACTGACGCGGTGGGGGCAGGAGGCGGAGCCGATCATCCAGGTGATGGGTCGCTGGGCTGCGCGATCGAAGCGGCACGATCCGCTTGCCTTTATGTCTACCGCTTCGGCCATGCAGTCGCTGCTGACCCTGGTCGATCATTCCGCTCTGAACAAAATTGAAGCGACGGTTGCGTTCCGATTTCCCGACGACAGCTTCATCGTGCGGCTGGAACGTGGCGAAATGAGCGTTGTGCGCGGGGACGTCGACGCGGCCGACGTGACCTTTGCCGGCGACACCATGGCCATGCGGCGCACCATCTATGGCAAGGCGGGGGTGAACGGGGAGGGGCTGTTGTCGGCCACCGGCGATCCCCATGTGGCAGGTCAATTCATTGACCTGTTCCGCCTGCCGGAGAAGATCGCCTGACGCGCGTCTTGAGTTGCGCCCGACCCCTGCTTTAAGGCGTTAGCGTATCCCGAAAGCGAACCATGACCGACCTGTCCAATAGCCAGCCCGACAGCCGCGAGACGACTCTGCTCGCCGCTCCCGACAAGACCGTGTCCGTGCGCGATGTGTTCGGCATCGACATCGACATGGAAGTGCCCGCGTTCAGCGAGGCGGACGAGAGGGTGCCCGACAGCGACCCCGCTTATGTGTTCGACCCGGACACGACGCTGGCGGTACTGGCGGGCTTTGCCCACAACCGCCGCGTGATGGTGCAAGGCTATCACGGCACCGGCAAGTCGACACATATCGAACAGGTCGCGGCGCGGCTGAAATGGCCGTGCATCCGCATCAACCTGGACGCGCATATCAGCCGCATCGACCTGGTCGGGCGCGATGCGATCGTGCTGCGGGACGGGCAGCAGGTGACCGAGTTCCGCGAAGGGCTGCTCCCCTGGGCGCTGCAGACACCGACCGCGCTCGTCTTTGATGAATATGACGCAGGCCGCCCGGACGTCATGTTCGTGATCCAGCGCGTGCTGGAAACGGAGGGCAAGCTGACCCTGCTTGACCAGAATCGCGTGATCCGCCCGAACCCGTATTTCCGGCTGTTCGCGACGGCCAACACGGTCGGCCTGGGCGATACCAGCGGGCTGTATCATGGCACGCAGCAGATCAACCAGGGCCAGATGGACCGCTGGAATATCGTGGTGACACTGAACTACCTGCCTGCCGCGACCGAGGCGCAGATCGTGCTCGCCAAGTCGGGCGAATATGACAAGCCCGACGGCAAGAAGCAGGTGGAAAACATGGTTCGGGTCGCCGACCTGACGCGCAAGGGCTTCATCAACGGCGACATCTCCACCGTCATGAGCCCGCGCACGGTGATCACCTGGGCGCAGAACACGCTGATCTTCGGCGATGTCGGCTTTGCGTTCCGCCTGTCGTTCCTGAACAAGTGCGACGAAGCGGAGCGGCCGCTGGTGGCGGAATATTATCAGCGCGTGTTCGGCAAGGACCTGCCCGAGAGCGTTGCCAGCAAGGCGTAGGCGCGGGCTTGAAGATCGGGGTGGACTAAGCCACTTAGTCCACACGAGGAGGCGAGCGATGGCCGAGGCCGACCCGCAAAAGACGTTCAACGTGCATGAAGCGAAAACTCAGTTTTCGCGCTTGGTCGACCGCGCCCATGCGGGGGAAGAGATCATCGTGGCGAAGGCAGGCGTGCCCTATGCCAAGCTGGTGCCAATCGAGCCCGTGGCCAAGCGCAAGCGAACGCCGGGTGGCCTGACGGTGCTGGGCGAAATACCCGATTCGGTCTGGTTCGATCCCTTACCGGATGACGAGCTCGAGATGTGGGAAGGCAAGCGGCTGGAGAAGCACGGATTGTGACAGGCTATTTGCTCGACACGCACGCAGCGCTCTGGTGGTGGGTGGACAGTCCCAAGCTTGGCGCAGCGGCCCGGCGACTGATCGGGGAAGGAGCCGAGCGCATCTGTGTCAGTGTGGCGAGCATATGGGAGATTGCAATCAAGTCTCACGCTGGCCGCCTTCCGGAACTGCCTGCCTTTCGCGCCGAATATTCCGGCTTGATGGCAGACAACGGGTTCGACCTGATCAACGTGTCCGATCAACACGCCCTGGAAGCGGCGTATCTGGACAGCCCGCATCGTGACCCGTTTGACCGGCTGATCGCTGGCCAGGCGCGGTGCGAGGGTCTGGTCGTGGTGACCCGCGACCCCGAGTTCGCGGGTTTAGGCTGCAAGGTGCTTTGGTAATGGCCACGGAAACTCCCCTCGATCGGTTCAAGGCCGTTCTCGCCGGCACCGCGCGCGCGCTGGCCGACGAGGCGGAGGTGGAATTGGCGTTCACCGCGGATGCGCCAACCCAGTCGGGCAAGCACTTCAAGGTGCCGATGCCCGCGCGCGGGCTGCCGCTGGAACAGGTGGCGGAAGCGCGCGGCTTTGCCGATGGCTTCGCCCTGCGGCTGCGCCATCACGACGCCGGGCTTCATGCACGCGGCGCGCCCGACGAGGCGGTGGCGCGGTCGGTGTTCGATGCGGTGGAGGGCGCGCGGGTCGAGGCACTGGGCAGCCGCGGCTATCAGGGCATTTCCGACAACCTGACCCATGCGCTGGACGTGCGGCTGCGGTCCGACCCGATCACCCGCGCCCGATCGCGTGAGGAAGTGCCGCTGTCGACCGCGCTGGCGCTGTTGGTGCGCGAGGCGCTGACCGGGCAGGAAGCCCCGGCCGCAGCGCAGCCCGCGCTGGCCCTGACGCGTGAATGGATTGCGGGCCGCACCGACCTTGCCAGTCTGGCGCTGGCGCTGGATGACCAGCGCGCGTTCCAGGGGCTGGCGATGAAGATGCTTGCCGACCTGGAACTGGTCGAGGGCGAGATCGAGCCGAGCGACGCGGACGAAGGCGGCGAGGAGGACTCGGCTGAGAACTCCTCGGAAGAAAGCGAGACCGAGGAAGGCGACGAGCAGGGCGGTGAGGGCCAGGGCGAGGTCGAGCAGCGCGGCGAACAACAGCAATCCGACAGCGACGAGGGCGAGGGCGAGGAACAACAGGCCAGCGACGATGGCGTTGACGAGATGGAGGGCGAGCCGGGTGACGACGGCGACGAGGGCGCGCAGCCGGTCCGCCCCAACCGGCCGAGCCACGACCTGGCGCCGCAGTTCGACTACAAGGCATGGACCAACCAGTTTGACGAGGTGATCGCCGCCGACGAGCTGACCGATGCGGATGAGTTGGCGCGACTGCGCGGCTATCTGGACCAGCAGCTGGTGCACCTGCAATCGGCGGTGTCGAAGCTCGCCAACCGATTGCAGCGGCGACTGATGGCGCAACAGAACCGGTCCTGGGACTTTGACCAGGAAGAAGGGCTGCTGGACGCGGCGCGGCTGGCCCGCGTGGTCGTATCTCCGGGTCAGTCGCTGTCGTACAAGGTCGAGCGCGATACCGAGTTCCGCGACACGGTCGTAACGCTGTTGATCGACAATTCGGGCTCCATGCGCGGGCGGCCGATCTCCATCGCCGCGATCAGCGCCGACATCCTCGCGCGCACGCTGGAGCGGTGCGGGGTAAAGACGGAGATCCTGGGCTTCACGACCCGCGCGTGGAAGGGCGGGCAGTCGCGTGAAACGTGGCTTGCCGCGGGGCGGCCGCCCCAGCCGGGGCGCCTCAACGACCTGCGGCACATCGTCTACAAAAAGGCGGACGAGCCGTGGCGGCGGGCGCGCAACGCGCTTGGCCTGATGATGCGCGAAGGGCTGCTGAAGGAGAATATCGACGGCGAGGCGCTGTTGTGGGCGCACAGCCGCCTGATGGCGCGGCCCGAGGAGCGGCGCATACTGATGGTGATCTCCGACGGTGCGCCGGTGGACGATTCGACGCTGAGCGTGAACTCGGGAAGCTATCTGGAGCGGCACTTGCGTCAGGTGATCGGCTGGATCGAAGGGCGATCGCCGGTCGAGCTGGTCGCGATCGGCATCGGGCATGACGTGACCCGCTATTACTCCCGAGCGGTGACGATCATGGATGCCGAGCAACTGGGCGGCACGATCATCGAGCAACTGGCGGCGTTGTTCGACACCGACTGAGGGCGCGCGCTGTGCGTGACGGGCCTGTGACGGAGGGCGATGGCGAACAGCCGTGTGCAGAACCGGCTGTGCCCGCCAGCATGGTCGACAACATTGCCGGCCACCAGTGGGTGCGCAGCGCGGGGAGCGATTTCGGCGGGCCCGTGTGCCGGCTGCACGGCAGGCCGGGCGTCCCTGACCTGTTGATCGCGGGGCGAGGTGGTCGGATGCACTGATGTGGGGCAGGCCGGGATTGCGGCCTGCTGTCAGGACCTGACGATTCTGTGGAACTGCCCGACCGAGGTTGGCGAAAGGCTGCAGGCCAGATTGTCTCAGCAGTACGGAATTGCGGAGCCTGATGGGCGCAAGCCCCACTTCCACCTCATGCTAGACGAAATGTTCTGATCGCGCCCCGAGGCTCGATCAGCCGCGCTTGGCCAGCAGCCGAGCCGCCAGCCAGCGCCGGACAGGTTCGTCGAAGAGCTTGAGGCACGCATAGGCGAGCGCGACAGCGGCAGCGAGGACGACGGCGCCCAAAAGCGCCCCCTGTGCTCCGGGGACTTTGCGGTCCACCACCCAGCCGGTGTAGATATAGATCAGCGGGTAATGGGTGATGTAGAGCGGGTATGACAGGTCGCCGAAGAAGCGGGCGATCCGTACCGACACGCCGTCGGCGCTCTTGTCGCCGGCGCCGATCGCCACGATCAGCGGAAACAGGAAGATCACGGCGGCTGCGTCGTACAGGCCGTTGATCCACAGATGCTCCTTGCCGCCGAAGCGCGGCAGGGCGAGTGCCACGACCAGCAACAGGCTGCTGACCGCAAAGGCGTGACGAACCCGGATCAAGCCGCCAAGGCGCATGAGGAGGATCCCGGCGAAGAATGGGAACATGACGCGGGTAAGGCCGATCTGGATGCCCGCCGCGTCCAGGGCCCAGCCGCCGATCAGGTCGCCACGCGGCCCAGCCACCGCGAGGTACAAGGTGGCGCAGGCAGCGATCGCGACCAGCGCGGCGAGCGCGCGATTGGACAAGCGGCGCAGGCCAAGCGCGTACAGCGCGTTGGCGATGTATTCGTAGAACAACGACCAGGCGGGACCGTTCAGGGGATAGATCTCCGTCCAGCCACGTATGTCGGCGCTCTTGGGCAGCGGGATCATGACGCAGCCGAGCAGCATCACCGCAATCACGGTCCAGAACGATGCCGAACCATGGTTGGGAAAGATCGAGAAGCCCTGAAACGCGAACAGCGCGGCGCCGATCAAACTGCCCATGATCACCATGGGCTGAAGACGCACTAAGCGGCGCGTGAAGAAGCCCCCCAGGGTCATGCGACCCCAGCGATCGTCATAGGCGTAGGCGACGACAAAGCCCGAAAGCAGGAAGAAGAAGTCCACCGCCAGGTAGCCATGATTGATGATCTGCTGCTGCGGATCGTTGTTGGCGTAGGCTTCGAACAGGTGGAACACGACCACCGTCAAGGATGCGACACCTCGCAGCCCGTCCAGGATCACATAATGGCTTTTGCCAGGGGCGGTCGCGTCGGTGGAGGTTGCGGCTTGATCGCTCATGACACGTTTGTGAACGTTCTCACATCCCAAGACAATCACGACTTGCGGGTCTTCGGATGACCAGGGCATCGGGGCGGGATAGGAGGGAGGATGCGCATTGCTCCTCCGGATGGCGGTTTTGTCGGGCCGGTCAAACGATCGGTCACCATTGCCGGGCATCAAACCTCCATCAGCCTTGAGCCGATCTTCTGGTCTGCCCTGGAAGACGCGGCACGGTCGCGCGGGTTGCCGCTGAGCGCCCTGGTCGCAGCGATCGACGCGACGCGCGTGGCACAGATCGATCCCCCCAACCTGGCCAGTGTGCTGCGAAGCTGGACATTCCGCGACCGAAATGAGAACCACTCGCAATAGCGTTGACTCTGCGAACGCATCGCAATAGCGATCCTCCAACCAAGGGGGGTCCAAGTGTCGAACCAAGCTGTCTCGTTTCTGGCGCTAAGCTGCGTTGGCGCGTTCGCGACAGCGCCCGCGCTAGCCGAAGATCGTGTGACTCCGGCCCCCTTGGATGCGAGCGCCGACGACGATCAGCGCGCGGACGTGGTGGTGAGCGGCCAGCGTGCAGCGCCGCACCGGGAGGCAAAGCAGGTCGCGCCGCTGGTCGATACGCCGCGATCGGTGGTGGTGCTGTCGTCGCAGGTCATCGAGCAGACCGGGTCGAACAGTCTGGAGGACGCGCTGCGCACGGTGCCGGGCATCACCTTTGGTGCGGCGGAGGGTGGCAATCCGATCGGCGACCGGCCCTTTATCCGCGGCTTCGACACGCAGGGCGCGATCTATGTCGATGGCGTGCGCGACCTGGGGAGCCAGACGCGGGAGGTGTTCGCGACCGATTCCGTTCAGATCGTGCGCGGGTCGGATTCGACGCTGGGCGGGCGGGGCGCAGCGGGCGGCACCATCAACATCATCTCAAAGCTGCCCCAGCTCGACACTTTTGCGCGGGTGAGCGGCAGCTATGGCGAGGCGGATTACAAACGCGTCACCGCGGACCTAAACGCAAAGCTGGCGGATACCGTCGCCGTCCGGATCGCGGGCGTGTGGCACGACCAGGACTTTGCCAAGCGCGACGCCATCTATGCCAAGCGCTGGGGCTTTGCGCCGTCGGTGACGATTGGGCTCGGTACGCCGACGCGGTTGACGGCCAGCTACTATTACCTCGAAAGCCATCAACTGCCCGACAGCGGCATTCCCTTCCTGTTCACGGTCGGCAATGCGCCGGGCACGGGCCGGATCGTAACGGAGCCGGCGATCGGGCGAGTGACCACGGCGGGCGGGCAGACCGGCTATGTCGACCGATCGACCTTTTACGGCCTCGCCGATCGTGACTTCCGCGATGCGACGACGAACCAGGCGATGCTGCGGGTCGAGCATGACTTCGGCAAGCTGACGCTGCGCAACACGGCGCGTTTCAACCGGACGGACCAGTCGTACATCTTTCTGCTGCCCGACGACAGCCAAGGCAACGTGTTCGGCACGCCAGGTGCGGCGCCGGGCCCGAACCTGGGTGCGGCGGGCGGCTATGTCTGGCGGCGCGGGAACACGCGCTATGGCTTTACCGAGAGCATCATCGACCAGACCGACCTGTTCGGGACGTTCAGGACGGGTTCGGTCGAGCATTCGATTGCGATCGGGACCGAGTTCGCCTGGGAGCAGGCACGGCGCGGGGCCTTTATGTCCGCGAGCGGATCAACGGTCAGCCCGCGGTGCAACGCGGCGACGGTCGCGCGCTTTTACTGCACCAGCCTGTTCAACCCGAACCCATACGACCCCTGGGTCAACTACGCGTCGGATACGTCCACCACGCCGACCCCGATCGTGAAGGGCGCGGCCAACACGGAAACGCAGCAGGATGGCACCACGCAGGCGGTGTACGGGTTCGATTCGATCACGATCACCCCGGCACTGATCCTGAACCTTGGCGCGCGATATGATCGGTTCAAGTCGGTGCTGCGGCCGCCGGTCGCGGCGGGCGCGCAGCAGATCCGCCTGGCCCGCACGGATAAGCTGTTCAACTGGCAGGCAGGGCTGGTGTTCAAGCCAACGGCGCAAACCAGCCTGTATGCAAGCTATGCGACAGCCGCGACGCCACCCAACAGCCTGTTGGGCGAAGGGCAGGAGACCAACGCGCTGCCGACCACGATCACGGATGCGAACCTGCAGATCCTGGACAATCTGCGCCCGACCAAGACCAAGAGCTATGAGGTTGGGGCCAAAGCGTCTTTGGTGGGCGATCGCCTGCAACTTCAGGCCGCGGCGTTCCAGACCGACATCGACAATGCCCGCGTGACGAGCGACGCCGGGACGATCGAGTTCGTTGGTCGCAGTCGTATCCGCGGGGTCGAACTGTCGGCGAGCGGCACGGTGCTGCCCGGCTGGACGGTCTTCGGCGGCTACACCTACCTGGAGCCCAAGATCCTGGACGGCGGCTACACCGTGCTGACCGCAGCGGCGGTCGGCGCGCAGGGGACGAAAACCGTGGCTGTGCCGTCGGTCAACACTGGCAAGCAGATGCCCCAGACGGCCAAGCACAGCTTCACCGCGACCACCAATGTGGAGCTGTTCAAGGGTTTCCAGGTCGGCGGCACGGCGATCTACATGGGCCGGCAATATGGCGGCTATGCCGATAATCGCAGCGCGACGCAGAACGCGGCGGGCGTGGTGACGGTAAACCCGGCGACCAAGGTGCTCTACCGCTCCATCCCCGATTACTGGCGGTTCGACCTGCGCGCGAGCTATGCGATCACCCATGCGGTCGAGGTCAGCGTCAACGCGCAGAACGTGACCAACAAGACCTACTTCAACCAGGTCTATGGCAACCACTATGCCTCGGTCGCGACGGGGCGGACGGTGTTCGGAACGCTGAGCCTGAGGTACTGACCCGAGCATGGAAGCTGCCACGCTGTCGAGGGAGGAGGTTGCCGCCCGCCTGTCCGGTTCACCGGGCGAGCGGGCGGCGTTCCTGCGCGAGCTGGCTGAGGGCGGCAGCGCAGCGGCGCAGGCGGCCTATGGCCAGTTGCTGCTGGACGGAAACGGCGTTCCGAAGGACGAGGCGGGGGCGCTGCGTTGGTTCATGGCGAGCGCCAAGGGCGGCGACCTGATGGCGCTGAACATGGTCGGGCGCTGCCATGACCTGGGCTGGGGCACGGCGGTGGACAAGGGGCGCGCGGCGGAATGCTATCGAGTGGCGGCGGCGCGGGGGATGGCGGAATCGATGTACAATTACGCGACGCTGCTGGCGCTGGGGCAGGGCGTGGCAGAGGACAAGGCCGCGGCGCTTGGCTGGCTGGAGAAGGCGGCGGCGCTCGGTTTTGCCAAGGCGGCGAACTTTATCGGCAGCTTTGCCGAGGATGGCTGGGCGGGGCCGGTCGACATGGCGCGCGCGCGTGACTGTTATGAGCGTGCGGCAGTGGGTGGCGACTTTCGCGGTTGCTTCAACCACGCGCGGATGCTCGCCGCGGGTGGCGACGTGGACGGGGCGGTGCGCTGGATCGGGCGGGCGGCGGAGCTGGGGCATGACCGGTTCCGCGAGCAGATGCGCGGATGGCTGGCGCGAGCGCCTGAGCCGCTGCGCAGCCGGGGGTTGGCCGCATGCTGATCGCTATTCCCGATGTGCTGGACGCGGCGGCACTGGCGCGGGTGCGGGGGATGATCGACGCGGCCGACTGGATCGACGGCAACGCGACATCGGGCGAGCAGTCGGCGCTGGCCAAGCGGAACGAGCAATTGCCCGAAGACTCGGCGGCCGCGCGCGAGGCCGGCGGGGCGGTGCTGGATGCGCTTGCGAGGTCTGCCCTGTTCGTGGCGGCGGCGCTGCCGCTGAAGGTGTTCCCGCCTTTGTTCAACCGATATGCTGGCGGGCAGGCGTTCGGGACGCATGTCGACAACGCGATTCGCATCCGGCGGGGCAGCGACTTCCGTATCCGCGCGGACCTGTCGGCGACGCTCTTCCTGGCGGAGCCCGACAGCTATGACGGTGGCGAGCTGGTGGTGGAGGACGTGTTCGGGGAGCAGCGGGTGAAGCTGCCCGCGGGGCACATGGTGCTTTATCCCGCATCCAGCCTGCATCGTGTAGAGCCAGTGACGCGAGGCACGCGCGTCGCGTCGTTCTTCTGGATACAATCAATGGTGCGCGACGATGGCGCGCGACGGATTTTGTTCGACCTTGATCGCGCGACCCAGGCGGTGGCGACGGACAAGGGGCAGGGTGACCCGACGACGGTGCAGCTGACAGGCGTGTACCACAATCTTTTGCGGCGATGGGCGGACGCATGACGAAACAGCAATGGCGCAAGACCTGGTTCCAGGTTCACCAATGGATCGGGCTGGGGCTGGCGATCCTGATCATTCCCCTGTCGCTATCGGGTGCGGCGCTGGTGTGGGACGAGGGGCTGGATCGATTGATCCACCCGTCGCGCTTCGCGGTGTCGGGGGAGCAGGTGCTGAACCCCGCGGCATATGAAGCGGCGGCGCGCGTATCGCTGGGGCGTGAGGATCGTATCGTGTCGATCGCGAAGCTGGAGGCGGGGCCGGTCCTGGTGGTCGCGTCGCCACCGGCGAAGCCCGGTGCGGCGCCCCGGCGAGGGCCGCCGCAGCGGACCAGCGTCTATCTGGACCCGCCGACCGCGCGGGTGCTGGGTGTGGCGAGCAATGGGTCGGGTCCGATCCGCTTTCTCCATGTCCTGCATGGCAGCCTGTTCGTGCCTGGATGGGGTCGGACCATCGTGGGTCTGATCGGGATAGCGATGATGTTGTCGAGCTTCACCGGGCTGTGGCTGTGGTGGCCGATCGTTGGCAAGGCGGCGCGGGGCCTGCGCTGGAAGCGGCATCGGAACACAGACACCAACCTTCACTACCAGACGGGTTTCTGGATCGCGTTGCCGCTGTTCGTGCTGTCGCTGACGGGCGCGTGGATCAGCTTCCCCACGCTGTTCGGCGGGGGCGCGCCGCGGGGCCGGCCGCCGATGGCGGAGCCGCTGCGGCAGACGGGGCTGGGCGTCGATCGCGCGGCGCAGCGGGCCGGCGGCTGGAACAAGATCACCTGGCCCACGACCAAGAGCGCCGATTGGTCGGTGGAGCTCCCCGGCAAGCGCAGCGTCAAGGTCGCGGACGATACCGGCGCGCTGGCCGTGGTCGCGCAGACCGAGCAGCGACGCGGCATCACCGGACTGATGCGGCGCATCCATGACGGCACGGGCATGGGCTGGCTGTGGCAGGTCATCATCTTCGTCGGCGGGCTATTGCCGGCGCTGCTGGCGGTGACGGGCGTGATCATGTGGGTGCGGGCGCGGACCTGGCGCGCGGACCTGGCACGCAGGCAGGCGACACAGGCTTGAGGTAGCGCTAGCGTCCCTCCTAAATGGTTGGAGGGACGAGGATGTTGGGCAGGCTGATCGCGGCGGCGGTGGCACTGATGGCGGCCGATCCCGCCTGGGCCTGTACGGCGCCGGTGAGCGCGTGCGAGCGGGCGAGCGCGGGAGCGCTGGCCCTGATCGCGCCGGGGCAGGCCATTACGCTGGTGGTCGCGGACGGGGAGACCCCCGCCGTGCGGCGCGCAGCCGCTGATGTGCGCGGCGACCTGGCCACGGTAGGCGGGCAGGCGGTGACGCTGGCCAATGCCCTTCCTGCGAGGGCGCCGGTCGCGGTAATCGCGGGCACGGTCGGCACACCGATGATCGATGCGCTGGCGAAGAGCGGCAAGATCGACCTGACTGGCCTTGCGGGGCAGTGGGAGGGCTATGTCGAGCAGGTGGTCGACAACCCTGCGCCCGGAATCGCGCGGGCGTTGGTGATTGCGGGGTCGGACCGGCGCGGCACGGTATTCGGGCTGTATGACCTGTCGACCAAGATCGGGGTCAGCCCCTGGGGCTATTGGGCCGATGTGCCGCCGCACAAGCACGCCCGATTGTGGCTGACCGCCGGGCGCGTCGCGGACCATCCGGCCGTGAAGTATCGCGGCATCTTCCTCAACGACGAGGAACCGGCGCTGGGCACCTGGGCGCGGACGCGCTTTGGCGGGGTGAACCGGGCGTTCTACGAAAAGGTGTTTACGCTGCTGCTGCGGCAAAAGGCGAACTTCCTGTGGCCGGCCATGTGGGGCAAGTCGATCTGGGAAGATGACCCGACCGCCGCGCCGCTGGCTGATGAAATGGGCGTGGTCCTGGGCACGTCGCACCACGAGCCGATGGGCCGCGCGCAATCGGACTGGAAGCGGCACGGAACGGGGCCGTGGGATTACACCAGGAACGCAGAGGCGCTGCGGCGTTTCTGGCGAGACGGCATGAAGCGGCGCGGTAATGCCGAGACGCTGGTGACGATCGGGATGCGCGGCGACGGCGATGAACCGATGACGGAGGGTACGGCAACGCAATTGCTGGAGCGGATCGTCGCGGACCAGCGCAGGATGATCGGCGAGACGACGGGCAAGCCACCGGAAGCGACTCCGCAGGTCTGGGCGCTCTACAAGGAGGTTCAGGATTACTACGACAAGGGCATGCGGGTGCCCAATGATGTCACCCTGCTGTTTTCAGACGATAACTGGGGCAACCTGCGCCGCCTGCCCGACCCGGCCGCCGCGCGGCGCGCGGGCGGGTACGGGATCTATTATCACTTCGATTATGTCGGGGGTCCCCGCAACTACAAGTGGCTCGATACCAACAACATCGCCCGCGTCTGGCAGCAGATGGACCTGGCGCGGGAAGCAAGGGCTGACCGGCTGTGGGTGGTCAATGTCGGCGACCTGAAGCCGATGGAGATGCCGATCGGTTTCTTTCTGGCGATGGCCTGGAACCCTGCGGCGATGACGCAGGGCGCGATGGAGCGCTTTCCGGCGGAATGGGCGGCGCAGCAGTTCGGGCCACGGCAGGGCGCGGCCATCGGGGACCTGCTGACCCGCTATGGCCGGTTGGCGGCGTTTCGGAAGCCTGAGCTGATCGACGCGACGAGCTTCACGGCGCCGGAATGGGCCGACCGGGTCGGCCGCTGGGATGCGCTGGAGCGCGACGCGCAGCGGATTGGCGCTGCTGTGCCGGCGGAGCGACGCGATGCCTATTACGAGATCGTGCTCCATCGAGTCGAGGCGATGGCGAACCTGTACCGGCTGCACGCTGCGGTTGCACGCACGCGGTCGAGCACGGGCGCCGAGAAGGCGCGCTGGGGTGCGGAGGCAAGGCGATTGTTCGCCAATGACGGTGAAATCCGGCGGCGATACGAAGTGGACACCGCGGGCGGCAAATGGACGGGCATGATGGCGCAGACGCACATCAGCTACACCGGCTGGCAGCAGCCCGAGATGGATGTGCTGCCGGCGCTCGATGGACCGGTCGCGGCGCCCGCGGAGCCCGCGCCCCAGATGCGGACGGATCGTCCGACGCGCATGGTCGCGGGACGTGGGATCGCGTGGCGAGTGGTGCCGGGGCTGGGGCGCGACGGGCCGGGACTGGTGGCGGCGCCTGCGCTGGCGGCGGCGGTCGAGAAGCCCGGCGGGGACAGCCCGCGGCTGGAATACCGGTTCACGGCAGCGAAGGACGGCGCGGTCACTATCCGGGTCGAGACGGCACCCGGCCTCGACGTGCGGGGGCGTGGGCAGCACCGTTATGCGGTGTCGGTCGATGGCGGGCCAGTGACGACGGTAGACCTGCTGGCGGGCGAAACCGAGGAAAGCTGGGGCAAGGCGGTTGCGGACAACCAGCGTGTGGGCACGACGCCGATGACGGTATCGCGCGGGGTACATACGCTGTCGATCTGGCTGGTCGATTCGCCAGTGGTGTTCACGACGGTATCAGTGACGCCGAACGAAAAATAATGCTGTCCTACAGGCGAACCAATATGGTTCATGCTCCTTGGCAACGAGGGTGCGGACATGGACATCGATTCGCTGATCAACGACGTAATCGACCGCGAGGGCGGGTATAGCAATCAAGCGGCCGATGCGGGCGGGGCGACGCGGTGGGGCATCACCGAAGCGGTTGCCCGTGCGGAAGGATATGGCGGCGACATGCGGCGGCTGTCGCGGGCGCAGGCGGCCGCGATCTATCGCCGGCGATACTGGGCGGCGCCGGGGCTGGATGGGGTCGCGGCGGTGGCGCCTGCGCTGGCGGCCGAACTGTTCGACACGGGGGTGAACATGGGTCCGGTCGCGGCCGCGAGCTTTCTGCAACGGGCGCTGAATGCGCTCAATCGCGGGGCCCGGGACTATCCCGACCTGCTGGTCGACGGACGGCTGGGACTGCGCACGGCGGCGGCGCTGTCGGCATTCCTCGCGCTGCGCGGGAGGAGCGGCGAAGGCGTGCTGTTGAAGGCGGTGGAGGCGTTGCAGGGCGAGAAGTATCTTGCGCTGGCCGAGGCGCGGCCGGCCAATGAAGCCTTCCTATACGGCTGGCTAGCGAACCGGATCGGTTAAGGAGATGGCCACTGCATCAGCAACCCCGACCGCGCCCCTGCTTGATCGGCTGACGGCCGACCCGGCGGCGCGCGACGCGGTGCGTCAGGCACTGGACCGGCTGGACGATGAGGACGCGGCGCGGGGTCAGGCGGACCTGGCGGCACTGCTCGCCGAGGTCCGGTCGGACGATCGCTGGGTTGCGCGCGCGCGGCCTGCATTCCTGTACGTGATGTACGCGCTGTTGTTGTGGGCGATCCCGATCGGGTTGCTGGCCGCGATAGACCCAGGCGCGGCCCAGGCGATCGCACGCGGGATGGCGGCCTATCTCGCCGCGCTGCCCGAGCCGCTCTATGCGTTGTTCGGAACGGGCTATCTTGGCTACACGGTGGCGCGCAGCTGGGGCAAGGCGCGCGGTGCCGAGCGCTAGGGCCCGCGCGGGTCACGGCGTGCAAGGCGCAGCGACCGGGCGCTGGACCCTGCCAGGACGCGCCGTCGGGGCAGGCGCATGGTGGCCAGTCTGCGGTTCGCGCTACGGAACGGCAAAGCTAATCGGGCGCTGAACCGTGACCAGCCCCAGTGCGGCGCGCCAAAGGGAGTGCTAAATTCGCGTCGACTGGATGTGGGTGTTCTCCGCGATGCGGGCGCCCTCTTGCTCGCCATAGACGAGATTCAGGTACATGGCCGCGAGTTGATGGTGTGCGCGGCGGGCGGGTTCGTTGCTGGCGCTGCGAGCGCGGGTGAGCTCTGTTTCGGCCCGCTGTGCCCAGTAGCGGTGGTCGGAATGCGATAACATGATCCAGGTACCCCTCAGTTCCCACCCAAGCAAATATCACCCAGAGTTTGTGGCTCCCAACGAACTGGATCAAAAACTTACACTTCACTTCACCTAGGTAAAACACGGTGTCGCGGAACCCGTTTGGATGAACGATGTCGCGCGATGAGGCAGCGTCATTGTGTCTGCCCGGGTCCTTCCTACATCGGCGGCCATGAGCGGGAACGATAGCGCCATGCCGGTCTGGCATGGCACCACGATCCTGTCGGTGCGACGCGGCGGCAAGGTCGTGGTCGCGGGCGACGGGCAGGTATCCATGGGGCAAACGGTGATGAAGCCGAATGCCCGAAAGGTCCGAAGGCTGGGTGACGGCAGCGTGATCGGCGGCTTCGCCGGTGCGACGGCCGACGCCTTTACGCTGTTCGAGCGGCTGGAGGCCAAGCTGGAGCGTCATGCCAGCAGCCCCGGCGGGCTGATGCGCGCGGCGGTTGAGCTGGCGAAGGACTGGCGCACGGACAAGTATCTGCGCAACCTGGAAGCAATGATGATCGTCGCGGACAAGGACGTGACGCTGATCCTGACCGGCAATGGCGACGTGCTGGAGCCGGAGGCCGGCATCGCGGCGATCGGGTCGGGCGGCAACTATGCCCTGGCCGCCGCGCGCGCGCTGGTGGACTATGAGGGCGATGCGGAGACAATCTGCCGCAAGGCGATGGGGATTGCCGCGGAGGTGTGCGTTTACACCAACGACCGGCTGACCGTCGAAACGCTCGACAGCAGCAACTGACATTTCCAGGACATCATGAACGACAATCTGACGCCCAAGGCGATCGTCGCCGCGCTGGACGCGCACATCATCGGACAAAGGGACGCCAAACGGGCGGTGGCGGTGGCGCTGCGCAATCGCTGGCGCCGCCAGAAGCTGTCGCCCGAGCTGCGCGACGAGGTGACGCCCAAGAACATCCTGATGATCGGGCCCACCGGGTGCGGCAAGACCGAGATCAGCCGTCGTCTCGCCAAGCTGGCCGACGCGCCGTTCGTGAAGGTGGAAGCGACCAAGTTCACCGAGGTGGGCTATGTCGGCCGCGACGTCGAACAGATCGCGCGAGATCTGGTCGAGGAAGCAATCCGGCTGGAAAAGGAACGCCGCCGCCTGTCGGTCAAGGACAAGGCCGAAGCCGCGGCAATGGACCGCCTGCTGGATGCTCTGACGGGCAAGGGATCGAGCCAGGCGACGCGTGAAGCGTTCCGGCAACGCTTCAGTGACGGGCACCTGGACGCGACCGAGATCGAGATCGAGGTGGAGCAGGCACCGACCGCTGCGTTCGAGATCCCGGGCGCGCCGCAGATGATCAACCTGTCCGAGATGATGAAGCAGTTCGGTGGCGGGCAACAGTTGAAGCGGCGCAAGCTGCCGGTGCGGGCTGCCTGGGACAAGCTGGTCGAGGAGGAGGCCGACAAGCGGCTGGACCAGGACGACGTGACCCGCACGGCGCTGGCCGATGCCGAAGCGAACGGCATCGTGTTCCTGGACGAGATCGACAAGATCGCGGTCAGCGACGTGCGGGGCGGGTCGGTGAGCCGCGAGGGTGTGCAGCGCGACCTGCTGCCGCTGATCGAGGGCACTACAGTTGCGACCAAGTACGGCCCGATGAAGACGGACCATATCCTGTTCATCGCTTCTGGCGCGTTCCACGTTGCCAAGCCGTCGGACCTGCTGCCCGAATTGCAGGGGCGCCTGCCGATCCGGGTCGAGCTGAAAGGGCTGACCGAGGCGGACTTCATCGCGATCCTGTCCGACACCAAGGCGTCGCTGCCCGCGCAGTACCAGGCGCTGATCGCGACGGAGGGCGTCGAGGTGAGCTTTACCGAGGACGGCATCGCCGCCGTCGCACGCATCGCGGCGGAGGTGAACGGCCAGGTCGAGAATATCGGCGCACGGCGACTGCAGACGGTGATGGAAAAGCTGCTGGAAGAAGTGAGCTTCGACGCCGAGGACCGCAGCGGCGAATCGCTGGTGGTCGATGGCGCTTATGTCGACAAGCAGCTTGCCAGCATTGCGCGCAACACGGACCTCAGCCGCTTCGTGCTTTGACCGTGGCGGGCGGCGCTGGCGGGGTCGCTAGCGCCGCTTCACCCGATCATAGGGCGTGAAGGTAGAAAAGAAGCAGGTGCGCGAGGGGATGGTGACCCCCGGCGTCAGCACCCGGAACCGGTCGTTGCGGCACAGCGGGCCGCCCCCGAAGCGTTCAATGACCAGCGTGGAATAAGGGTCGAGCGAGGGGCAGCTGGCGATCTCGCTCACCCACATCCGGTTGGACCCCCGGCGCAGCCCGATCCGATGACCGTCGAGGATCACGGGCGTGGCGGAACTGTCGGCCGCGCATCGGGTGGCCGGGCCGGACGGTGTATAGCCGCGCAATGGATCGTCTTTTGCGCCCGTCAGGGCGGCAAGTGCGGCCAGCGCGAGAAGGCTGCGTGCGATCATTTTGCCCTCCGATACGGCACGAAGTCGCCAAAGGCGCAACTGCCGGTCTGCATGCGTGAGGCGGGATCGACGGTGGTGGCGATGTCACCGCGGCAGGCACGCCCCTGAAGCTGCCGGGTGACCAGGATGTCGCTTTGCGCGATCCGCTCACACCCGCCGGTGGTGTCGTTGCGGTAGATCAGGTCGCGGCCGACCACGTACAGGATGGTCGAGCCATAGCCCTTTGTCTGGACGCCGCTGGACGGCAGGATGTTAAGCGGGAGGCAGGCCTGTGGCGGGCCCGGTGTCAAGCCCGCCAGCCGGCGTTGCAGTGAGTCGGCAGTCGCCTGTTGCGCCTGTTGCGCGCGGGCGGTGTCGGCCGGCAAGGCGGCGCAGCCGGCTAGCAACGCGCCTGTTATCACGGGTAACAGCAAGGCGGCACGGCGCATCAACAGTCTCCGGCGTAAACAGGTCGTTGTTCAGCCCTGGAACGCGTCCTTTCGAGCGCGCAAGGCCCCCAGTTGTTCCGCGCTGCCCGCGCGAAGGAAAGGGTTGGTCAGCTTTTCCTCACCGATCGTGGTCGGCACGGTTGGCTCGCCCCGCGCGCGCTGGCCGTCGACATGGCGCATCCGGTGGACGAGCGACTGGTTGTCCGGATCCTCCGACAAGGCGAAGCGGCCGTTGGACTGGGTATATTCGTGGCCGCAATAGACCAGCGTGCGGTCGGGAAGCTCGGCATAGCGTTGCATATTGCCCCACATGTCCGCAGGCGTGCCTTCGAAGAGGCGACCGCAGCCCATGGCGAACAGCGTGTCGCCGGTGAAGAGCAGGCCAGCGTCCTCGAACCAAAAGGCGAGGTGCCCTTGGGTGTGGCCGGGGACGCGCCAGACCTTTCCCGTCCAGCTGGCGAGGCGGACCACGTCGCCCTCGTCGATGGGCGTGTCCACCGGGCCCTTGATCCGGTCGATCTCCGTACGTGGGCCGATGATGGTGGCGCCCGCCGCCTTCATCTCCGCCACTCCGCCCGAATGGTCGGCGTGCCAGTGGGTCAGCCAGACCTGGCCGACCGTCCAGCCGCGCTCCCTTGCCGCGGCGAGCACGGGTGCGGCGTCACCGGGGTCGACGCACGCGGCCTCCTCCGTTTCCGGGTCGAACAGCAGCCAGGCGTAATTGTCCTGGAGGATGGGAACGCGCACCACCTCTGGCTTGGGCATGGCCTCTGCCACCTTACCATTCCCCGGTGTTGGGCATGGAGGACCACGGCTCCGCCGGGGGCAGCGGGTCGCCGGCCTGAAGCAGCTCGACGGAGATCAGGTCGGGAGTGCGGACAAAGGCCATGTTGCCGTCGCGCGGGGGGCGGTTGATCGTGACGCCGGCGTCCATCAGCCGCTGGCACGTCTGGTAGATGTTGTCGACGCGGTAGGCGAGGTGGCCGAAGTTGCGGCCGCCCGTGTAGCGTTCCGCCTCCTGCCCGTCGGTCGGCCAATTATAGGTGAGCTCCACCTCGGCATGGGCGCGTTCGCCGGGGCCTGCCATGTCCTCTGGCGCGGCGAGGAAGATCAGGGTGAAGCGTCCGGCCTGGTTCTCCATCCGTCGCACCTCGGACAGGCCGAGCAGGTTAAAGAAGCGGATGGTGGCGTCCGGATCGGTGACGCGGATCATGGTGTGAAGGTAACGCATGGGAACTCCGTGGCGGATTCCCTGCCAAGCGCGGCGGCCCCGTGCCGGGTTCCCTTATTGGGGGCTGGCGGGGTCGAATTGACGCAGGGCGGCAAGCGCGGCGCGACCCTCGGGCCCGTTGGGGGCAAGGCGCGCGGCTTCGGCCCAGGCGGCCCTGGCGGCGGCCTCGTCACGGGCGAGCGCGGCGATGTTGCCTGCCTCCAGCTGTACGCCGGCGTCGTCGGGGCTGCGGCGGAGCGCCTCGCCGATGTCGTGGCGGGCGCGGGGCACGTCGCCGGCGCGGCGGGCGAGCGTGGCGGACAGCAGCCAGGCGACGGGATCGCCGTCCAGGGCCGGCAGCGCGGCGTTGATGTCCTCGCGCGCGCCATCATTGTCGCCCGTCGCGACGCGGGCACGGGCGCGGTCGAGGCGGACCTGACCCAGTGGTTCGGCGGCTAGCGTCCCGGCCGCGACCGCCGAGTCGAGCGCGGCGAGGGCTCCCGATGCGTCGCCGCCGGCGAGGCGTGCATTCCCCGCCTGTGCCCAAAGGCGAGCGGCCTCATCATCCTTGGTCGCGGCAGCGGCGCGGGCGGCGGTTTCGAATGCCACCGCAGCGGCGCCCCAGCGGCTGAGCGCCGCGTTGGCCAGACCCTCGCACCGGCCACCCTCCACCGTGTTGGCGAGCGGGGCGCGCGCCGCCTGTACCAGCGCGGCGGCGGGATCGGTGCGGACGAGATCGAGGCAGCGCGCGCCGTTGTCGCTGGCCGGTGCCGGCGCGGCCTGGGCCAGAAGGAGGAGGAGCAGAGCGGTCATGCGCGGGCGACGAGATCCTCCACCGTCCGAAGCAGCAGCGCGACGTCGGTGTCGCGCGACAGGCGGTGGTCGCCATCCTTGACGAGAGCCAGATGCACATCGTCTGAACGCAGCAGGCTGGCGAGGTGGAGCGTGCGGTTCCAGGGCACGTCCGGGTCACGCTGCCCCTGGATCAACCGTACCGGGCAGTCGATCGCGATCTGCCCGAACATCAGCCGATTCGCTTCGCCCGACGACCAGAAGGCGCGGGTGTAGAGCGTCGGTTCGGGGCCATAAGGGTTGGCGCGCTCCAGCTGTCCGGTCTGGAGCAGGGTCATCTTGTCTTCCTGCGAGAAGCCCCAGTCGGTGAAGTCGGGGGCGGGCGCGATGCCGACCAGGCCGACGACGCGATCCGGCCGGGCCCGTGCGGCGAGCAGCATCAGCCATCCGCCCATCGAGGAGCCGACCAGCACCACCGGCCCGGTCGCGACCTGGTCGATCATGGCGAGCACATCCTCCAGCCAGCCGGCCAGCGTCTGGTCGGCGAAGTCGCCCTCGCTGGCGCCGCAGCCGCCATAGTCGAAGCGGAGAAAGGCGCGGCCGCGCGCCTTGGCCCAGACCTCCAGCGCGATCGCCTTAGTGCCGGTCATGTCGGACGCGTAGCCGGGCAGGAACACGACCGTCGGGCCGGTGCCGGGAGTATGGTGATAGGCGAGGTTGGGGCGAGTGCTGGTCATGCGCCGCCCTTACCCGCGCCTCAGCCCGCGAGAAAGGCGTCGAGCGATGTGGTGAAGGCTTGCGGCTGATCGAGCATGACGAAGTGGCCGCTGTCTGCGACATCGACGATGCTGTGTGCGGGCGCAGCGGCATAGGCGCGTTCGTAAAGGGCATGAGCCTGCGCCTGGGGCAGTGCGGCGCTGTAGGGCACGAGCACCGTGATCGGCTGTCGGATGGCGGCCATGTCGGGACGCAGATCCGTCACCATGTCCTCATAAAGGGAGAGAGCGGAAACGCGCGGGTCCGCCCGAGCCGCCCAGGCGGCGACCTGGGCCTGGCTCGCGGGTTTCAGCGCATTGTGGCTGGCGATCGCGGCGGTCATCGCGGGATCGGCGGGCTTGCCATAGGCGGCGGCGATCATGTCACGCATCGCGCGCGCCTGAGGTTCGAGGGCCGCGACGGTGGCGCCCGGGGCGAAGATCTCCCCCACAAAGGGCAGCGCGTCCACGATCAGGAGCTTGCCGACGTCGGCGGGATGCGCCTTGGCCAGCATCAGCGCGACCAGCCCGCCCATGGAATGGCCGACCACCGGCGCGGCCGCGATGTTCTGCGCGGTCGCGAACTGGTGAAGATCGGAGACGATGCCAGCCAGCAGCCCGGGCTGAAGGTTAGCGCGCGGTGCGTCGCCGGCGAACCCGTTCACCTGAACCACGTACACGCGATGGTGGCGAGCGAGCGCGGGAACGACGCCGGCATAGACGTCGCGCGGGCTCGACAGGCCAGGGATGAGAATGACGGGCGACCCCGTGCCGGTCACCTGGACGGAGATGTGCTGCATCTGCGTCGGCGCCGTCACAGCGGCCAACGCAGCCTGCTGGGCGCACGCGGGGGTGGCGTGGATCGCGATCAACGCGACGAACAGGCCGGCAAGGGGCTGGGGCAGGTGACGGATCATCTCAGGACTCCCTGGACGGGCTGGTGAATACCTGTTCGATGGCGAGGCCGAACAGTTCGGCGATCTTGAAGGCGAGGGGGAGCGAGGGATCGTAGCGGCCGGTTTCGATCGCGTTGACGCTCTGGCGGCTGACGTCCAGCCGTTCCGCCAGCTCCTGCTGGCTCCAGCCCCGCTCCCCGCGCAGGTCGCGAAGGTGGTTGTTCACCGGGCCCTCCGCTCGATCAGGGCGTTGACGCATGAGCCAACACCCAGGCCGGCGAACCAGACGACCGCGACGTAATAGCTGTCGATCCGGGGGGCGAGGTCGAAGCTGTTGAGAAAGCCCCACAGCGTCGCGAGGCTGAGCGCAAAGGCAGTTGCGACCAGCGACTGGCGCACCATCAGCATGCGGAGATACTCGTCCCGCTCCTCCACCAGATAGCGTCCGACCGCGACGAACACGCCGATGATGGCGAGCGCCGGGATGACGGCCGCGAGATAGGCGGTCGGCCCATGCGCGCCGGGATGATTGTTGAAGTAGCTGATGCCGCCGACCAGCGAGAAGCCGTAAGCTGCACAGGAGATGAGCACGCGCTTGTTGTAGCGGCGCAGGGCGGGGGTGGCGGGCATTGGTGACCTCCTTCGACTCGTTGTGAAGGAAGCTTTACATGGAAAGCGAGCTTTACGTCAAGGGTGCTTTACGTCCTTACGCGCAGGCTCTCGACCATGTCGGCGGCGAGGAGGCTTAGCGTGTCGTCGCGGGCGCCCATGACGGTGATGCGGTCGCCGGACTCGGCTTCGGCGACAAGGGCCGCGGCGGCGTGGGCTCTGTCGGGGATGTGGCGGGCGTCGTGGCCAAGGGCACGCAGGTCCTCGATGATGTCGGCGCTGGTCACCTCTCGCGTCACGGTGCCACCGAAATAGACGGGGTCGGGCATCACCAGCACGTCGCCGGGCGCGAGGCGGGCGGCGAGGCTGTCGACGAGTTCGCGGCGCATCACCTTGAGCGGGCCATAGCCGTGCGGCTGGAACAGGAGCAGCAGCCGGCCGGGAAAGGCGTGCAGCGTGTCGAGCGTCGCGGCGATCTTGTCGGGGTTATGGCCGAAATCGTCGATCACCGACACGCCGGCCGCCGTGCCGACCAGGTCGAAGCGGCGGCGCAGGCCGGCAAAGCCCTCGATCGCGCGGGCAGCGTCGGCAAGCGGCACGCCCGCCGCGACGCAGGCGCCGATCGCGGCGAGCGCGTTGGCGACGTTGTGGCGGCCCGGGACGGAGAGGCGGACGCGGTGACGCTCGCCCTGGCCGGCGAGGTCAAAGGCGATGGCGAAGGGTTCGGGCGCGAGGGCCGTTGCGGCGATGTCGGCTTCGGCGTCGGTCGCGACGGTCAGCAACCGGTCGCGGGGCAGCGTTGCGGCGAGGGTGGCGGCTTCGGCATCGCCGACGTTGACGACGCTGGTGCGCGCGGTGCCGGCGAAGTCGCCGAACAACTGGCGCAGCTCGTCCAGCCCCTTGTGGTCGAGGCTGATGTTGCCGATCACGGCGACCGCGGGGCGGTAAAGCGCGATGGAGCCGTCGCTTTCGTCCACTTCGCTGATGAACGCATCGCCCTTGCCGACCAGCGCGCTGGCGAAAGGCGCGTCGGGAGTGGCGAAGTTCTTCATCACCGCGCCGTTCATCACGGTGGGATCGCGGCCGAGCGCGTGGAAGATCCAGCCGATCATGCCGGTCACCGTCGACTTGCCGCTGGTGCCCGCGACGCCGATCGGCAGGGCGCTGTCGTTGAAGAGGGACGCTAGCACCTGTGCCCGGGTGGCGCGGGGGCAGGCGAGCTCTGCAGCGCGGACCATGTCGGGGACAGTCGCCTCGATCGCGGCGGAGGCGATCACGAGCTGGTCGGGGGAGGTGATGCCGCTGCCATCCTGGGCGAAGAGCCGGACGCCCCGGGCGCGCAGGTCGTCGAACTTGGCGGGAACGCGACCCTGGTCGAGGCTGCGGTCCGATCCCGACACATCGGCACCGCGGCCGGCGAGGATCAGCGCGAGGGGCATCATGCCCGATCCGCCGATGCCGACGAAAAAGGGGCGGTCCAGCGGGAGCTTGGCGTCAACCATGGCTTCGCGCTATCGGCTAAGGCGACACGGGGCAAGGAAGGGCAGGCGTTGAAGATCGGGATTTGCGCGCCGGCCCGGCCGATCGACCGGATCGTGGAGGCAAAGCTGTCCGCGCTCGCGGCACTTTCGTTTCCGGATGTGGAGCTGGTGTTTCATCCGCAATGCTATGAGTCGGACGGCCATTTCGCCGGGTCGGACGAGCGGCGCGGTGCCGCCTTCCTTGAGTTCGCCAACGACGCCGCCTTTGACGCGATCTGGTTTGCGCGGGGCGGCTATGGGTCGAACCGCCTCCTCCACAGCGTCATTCCGCAGCTGGGCCCGGCGGCGCGGCACAAGACGTATCTTGGTTATTCGGACAACGGGTTCCTGCTGGCGGCGCTGTATGCGCGGCGGATCGGGCGGCCGGTGCATGGGCCGATGCCGTCGGAGGTGAACCGGGCGGATGCGGGCGCGTGCGTGTCGCGGTCGCTCGCCTGGCTGACACGGGGGGAGCGCAGCGTGCTGGAGCCGGGGCTGGCGGGGCGACCGGCGGTGGCGTTCAACATCGCGATCCTGGACGCGCTGGTGGGGACGCCCTGGCTCCCCGACCTGACCGATCATGTGCTGATGCTGGAGGAGGTATCGGAGCCGATGTACCGCATCGACCGGATGCTGTTCACGATCGCGCATGCGACCCAGTTGAAAGGGATCGCTGGCGTCAAACTTGGCATGATCAAGGACGTGATCGAAAACGACCCGCCGTGGAAGGGAACGGCGGAGGACATGATCATTCGCTGGTGCGGCGAGATGGGCGTGCCGTATCTGGGCCGGGCGGTCATCGGCCATGATGCCAACAACCGCCTCGTACCGTTCGGGATCGCCTGACGCGCCCGGCCCCGGCGCACCTTAGCTGAGGGGCGTGTAGCGGTAGCCGTGCACCGTCATGGTCAGCGACCCGCCGGCGGGAAGGCCCGGCCAGGTGCCGGTCCAGCCAACCAGCCCGGCATTGGTGGGATTGGCCGCCCACATGGAGAACCAGGGGCGAAGCGGGGTGGTGATGAAGATGGGCGCCTTGTCCCGCGTCCAACGCTGAACCGACTTGCCGTCGAAGAACAGCTCGATCACCCCGGCGGCAAGATCCATGCGGATCCCGAAGCGATGGCGCTGGCCCGACATGTCCTTGCCAGGGAACAGGCGAACCGATGTCTGCTTCATGGCGCCGTTCACGTTGGCGTGAAGCGTTACGTCGAGGCCCTTCCGCCCGGCATATTCGAAGTCGATTTCGTCATGGGTCTTCTGATTGTAAAGCCACAAGGGCGCCACGACGAGGCCGTCCATCAGGGTCGGCAGGGTCACGTCCGCTTCCCACAAACCGTCGGTCTGTGCAGGCGTGCCGGTCACAGCCTGAA
Organism: Sphingomonas aerophila; assembly: GCF_014199305.1. Lineage (GTDB taxonomy): Bacteria > Pseudomonadota > Alphaproteobacteria > Sphingomonadales > Sphingomonadaceae > Sphingomonas > Sphingomonas aerophila. Next base: position 96,555 of record NZ_JACIJK010000005.1, on the reverse strand, counting down.
GCTCTGGCGCCCCCGCCTCGTCGAGCCGCAGATACGTGTCCGCGCGATTGGGCTGGGTGACGTGGTTATAGCGCCAGGGGATCGTGCTGACGGCATTGTCCCATTCGGACGCATGCCATTTGCCGGCATAGTTCCACAGCTTCATGTCCGACAGATCGACCGGGGGAAGCTGGGACAGGTCGCTCGCCGGATTGGCGGGCGTGGGGGTACCCTGCTGCGTGGTAGTGGCGGTTGGCGTGGGAGTGGGCGTCGGGCTGGGTGATGGCGTGGGTGTGCTGACCGGCAGGGGGCCGGGCACGACTGCCACGCTGTCCCCAATGGCAGCGCCGGTGCCGCCACCGCAACCAGCCACCGACGCTGCCAAGGCGAGGTGAGTCGCCGACCTGCCCAACCAATTCATAGCCATCACAACCGTTCTCCGTGTTGTGAAAAGCCTACGCTCCCAGTGGCTTAGGTCCGGTTAAAGAGGCGGTGACCATGTTGGCCGGCGACTTCGCGCCGCGGATTCTGCTGCGATGACCATTGCGTCTCCACGTGGTGATCGCAGCCGGTTGACCCGGCGTTCCGCCGCTGCTCTAGTAGGACAAGAATGCGGCGCAGGGCGACCGTGACAAGCGGGAGAGGAGATCTGATGTTGAACAGAATAGCGGGCGCACGCTCGGCATGGATGCGGGGCGCGGCGGCGGGGCTGGCGGCGGCGTTGCTGACGGCCGGGCCGGCGCAAGCGCAGAGCGACCAGATGGCCGCGATCTCCGTACCCGCGCAGCCCGGTGCGATTGCGCTCGGCACGGGGCCGCTGCCCGGCGCCAAGGCACGCGAATCTTGGCACAGCCAATATAACAGCGTGTTCGTCCGCAACGTGACCGAGGCGACACTGACCCCTTTCCTGCCCGATCCGGCCAAGGCGACAGGTACTGCGGTCGTGGTCGCGCCGGGCGGAGGCTTCACCACCCTGTCGTTGCAGAATGAGGGGTGGGACGTCGCCAAGGCGCTGGCCGCACGGGGCGTTGCCGCCTTCGTGCTCAAGTATAGGCTGAACCAGACGCCGGCGGACCTTGCCGGCTATGAAAAGGACCAGCGCGAGCGGTTTTCGGGGACGCGGCCGATGCCACGGCCCGATCCCGATCGCATGATGGCGAACCTCCAGCCGCAGATTGCGGACGCACGCGCCGCCTTTGCCCTGATCCGCCGACGCGCGGGCGAGTGGAAGGTCGACCCCAACCGGATCGGCATGGTGGGCTTTTCAGCGGGCGCGATGCTGACCATGACCACGGCGCTGCATGGCGAGGATGCCAAGCCCGCCTTTATCGGCAATATCTATGGCCCGCTGACGCCGGTAACGGTGCCAGCCGACGCGCCGCCGATGTTCGTTGCGCTGGCGGCCGACGATCCCTTGTTCGGCAATGGCGGCTTTGGCCTGATCGACAGCTGGCGCACGGCGAAGCGGCCGGTCGAGTTCCACCTGTTCGAACAGGGCGGCCACGGCTTTGGCATGTATCCCAAGCCGACGACCAGCACCGGCTGGTTCGACGAGTTCGCGCGCTGGATGGCGATGCACGGCTGGGTCAAGCCCGCCGCCTGAGCCAAAGGGAGAGAAGGCGCGGCTGGCGGGTTAAGGGGGCATGATCGCGCTTCTCCTTGCCGCCGCCGCGCTGCCCCAGGCTGCCACTTCTGCCGTCGCGTCGCCTGTCGTTGAGGATCGGGCCCAGCCGCTGGGCGCCGACCTGAAGCGGTTTGCTTACCCTTATCCCGTGCGCCGGTTCGAGAGCGGGGGCGTGGCGATGGCGTATATGGACGTGGCGCCCACCATCCGTGCGAACGGGCGTACGGCCGTGTTGCTGCACGGAAAGAACTTCTGCGCGGCGACCTGGGGAGGGACAGCGGCGGCGCTGGCCGCGCGCGGCTATCGCGTGATCGTCCCCGATCAGGTGGGTTTCTGCAAATCGGACAAGCCCGACGGCTTTCAATACAGCTTCGCCGCGCTGGCGACACGGACGCGCGACCTGCTGGCGGCGGCGGGCGTGGCGCGCGCAACGCTGGTCGGGCACTCGACCGGGGGCATGCTCGCGATCCGATATGCGCTTCTCTACCCGGACCGGGTGGACGCGCTGGTGCTGGTCAACCCGCTGGGCCTGAACGACACGCTGGCGGAGGGCGTGCCCTATGCCCCGATCGAGAAGCTGCGCGCCGAGGAGGCGAAGACAAACGCCGCGTCGATCAGGGCGTACCAGCTGAAGAACTATTACCACGGGGCATGGCGGCCCGAGTACGATCGATGGGTCGCGATGCTGGCCGGCCAATACGCCTCGCCCGATGGTGAAAAGGTGCGTGAGGCGCAGGCACGTTTGTCGGACATGATAGAGACGCAACCGGTGGCGGCCGAGCTTGAACGACTGCGCGTGCCGGTGACGTTGCTGATCGGGCAGGCGGATGCGACGGCTTTTCGCGGTGCAAGCGCGCCCAACCCCGCCGCGATCCGCACCGTGCCACAGGCAGCGGAGGGCGCGGCAAAGGTCATCCCGGGCGCGACGCTGGTGCGGCTGGAGGGGCTGGGGCACGCGCCGCAGGTGGAGGCGCCCGCCCGGTTCGAGGCGGCGTTGACGCAAGCGCTCGCACGACCGTGACCTGACGCGATTCCTTCCCTATATCGCGGGCGTTTTCATCCTGAGCTGAAAGGAATCCATGTCCGCGCATTTCCGTATCACGCTGCCCGACGGTTCCGTCCGTGAGGTAGCCCCGGGGACTACCCCGGCGGACGTCGCGGCGGCGATCGGGCCGGGGCTGGCCAAGGCGGCAATCGCGGCGCGGGTCGACGGACAGATCCGCGACCTGTCCCGCCCGTTCGAGGGTGATGCCAACCTGGCGCTGGTCACGTTCAAGGACGAGGCGGACGCGCTGGAGCTGGTGCGCCACGACTACGCGCACGTCCTTGCCGAAGCGGTGCAGCACCTGTTCCCGGGCACGCAGATCACCTTTGGCCCGGCGACGGACGACGGATTCTACTACGACTTCGCGCCAAAGGAGCGGCCCTTCACCGAGGAGGACCTGCCCGCGATCGAAGCGGAGATGCGGCGCATCATGGCGCGGAACGAGCCGTTCCAGCGCGAGGTCTGGTCGCGCGAGCAGCTGATCGAGACGTGGCAGCGCCAGGGCGAGACGTTCAAGGCCGAATGGGCCGCCGAACTGCCCGATGGCGAGGAACTGACCATTTATCGCCAAGGCCAATGGCTCGACATGTGCCGGGGCCCGCACATGCCAACGACCGGTCGCCTCGACCCGCAGGCGTTCAAGCTGACGCGCGTGTCGGGCGCGTATTGGCGCGGCGACCAGAAGAACGCGATGCTGTCGCGCATCTATGGCACGGGCTGGCTGAACAAGAAGCAGCTCGACGCGCACCTGACCATGCTGGAGGAGGCCGCCAAGCGCGACCACCGCCGGATCGGGCAGGAGATGGACCTGTTCCACCTCCAGTCCGAAGCGCAAGGGTCCGTGTTCTGGCACCCCAAGGGCTTTGTCCTGTGGCGGCAGCTGGAGGCGTATATGCGCCGCCGGCTTGATGCGGCGGGCTATGCGGAGGTCAAGACCCCGCAGCTGATGGACGCGCGCCAATGGGAGCAGTCCGGCCACTGGGGCAAGTATCGGGAAAACATGTTTGTCGTGCCCGACGAGATCCCGAACACGGAGGATGAGGGCGCGATCCTGTCGGGTGATGCCGACCTGATGGCGCTGAAGCCCATGAACTGCCCCGCGCACGTCCTGATCTTCCGCCAGGGGATCAAGTCATACCGCGACCTGCCGATCCGCATGGCCGAATTCGGCTGCTGCCACCGCAACGAGCCGCATGGCGCGCTGCATGGCATCATGCGCGTGCGCCAGTTCACGCAGGATGACGCGCATATCTTTGTGCGGGCCGACCAGTTGATCGAGGAGGTGCAAAAGTTCTGCGACCTGCTCGACTCGGTGTACAAGGACCTTGGCTTCGACCGTTACGCGATCAAGCTGGCACTGCGCCCGGACAAGCGTTTCGGGTCGGAGGAGATGTGGGACTGGTCCGAGCAGTCGCTGCGCGACGCGGTCGCGGCGACGGGCCGCAACACGGCCGAGTTCGGCTGGGAAGAACTGGAAGGCGAGGGGGCGTTCTATGCGCCCAAGCTGGAATTCCACCTGACGGACGCGATCGGGCGGACGTGGCAGGTCGGAACCATCCAGACGGACACGGTGCTGCCTGAACGGCTGGACGCGAGCTATGTCGGCGAGGATGGCCAGCGCCATCGCCCGATCATGCTCCACCGCGCGATCCTGGGGACGTTCGAGCGCTTCATCGGCATCCTGATCGAGCATCACGCCGGCCGATTCCCGCTGTGGCTGGCACCGGTGCAGGCGGTGGTCGCGACCATCGTGTCGGACGCCGACGGCTATGCCGACGAGGTCGCGGCCGAGCTGGCGCGCGCCGGCATCCGGGTCGAAACGGACAAGCGCAACGAGAAGATCAACTACAAGGTGCGCGAGCATTCGGTCGCCAAGGTGCCGGTGCTGCTGGTGGTCGGCAAGCGTGAGGCCGAGGAGGGCAAGGTCGCCATCCGCCGCCTGGGCAGCCAGGCGCAGGAGATCGTGACGGTTGCCGAGGTGGTCGCGATGCTGCGCGCAGAGGCGACGCCGCCCGACCTGTTGCGTTGAGGATGGGGGCGGCGCTGGCGCTGGCAGGGTGCGGCCGTGCGTCCGGCGACAAGGGCGCGGGGCAGGGCGCCCCGTCCGCCCATGCCGCCACGGGTGTGCCGCGGACCGCGGCCATGCGTGTCGATGACGAGGCAGCGGCGCGGAACCATCCGACATGGGTCCGGTGGATCGCGACCCGGACATCGCCTTTGCGGGCGGCATGATCGCGCATCATCGCGGGGCGGTCGACATGGCGCGGGTGGAGCTTAGCCATCACAATGACACCCAGATGCGGGCGCTGGCAACGGGCGTGACCACCGCGCACGAGGGCGGAATCGCGGCCATGGAACGCTGGATGCGGACAGGGGGCCAGCCACTATCGACGAAAGACCCCTCCGGGCACGCTCACTGACGCCGGCCGGCCTTTTGCTGGAACCGCAAAAACACTATATGGTTGGAAAGACAACCAACAGGAGAATTACCCATACGTCCTCCCATGATGCGCCGTCCCAACCAGGCGCCGCCGATGAACGGTCCTCGATTTAACGAGTGGATCCAGAGCCCCAAGGTCCGCGTGATCGACCATGAGGGTGAGAATCTCGGCGTGATGTACACGCGCGAGGCGATGGCTGCTGCCCAGGAAGTCGGGCTCGATCTGGTCGAGGTGTCGCCCAACGCGGACCCGCCCGTCGCCAAGTTCCTGGACGTGGGCAAGTACAAGTACGAGGCGCAGAAAAAGGCGAACCTTGCCCGTAAGTCGCAGAAGACGCAGGAGATCAAGGAGATCAAGATGCGTCCGAACATCGACGACCACGACTATGACACCAAGATGAAGAAGGTGGCGGAGTTCATCGAGGAAGGCGACAAGGTAAAGGTCACCATGCGCTTCCGCGGTCGCGAATTGAGCCACGGCCAGCTTGGCATGAATGTGCTGCAGCGTGTCGCCGAGCAGGTGGCCGAAGTCGCCAAGGTCGAGGCTTATCCCCGCATGGAAGGCCGGCAGATGCTGATGGTGCTGGCGCCCAAGTGAGTCGCTGACACGCCTGATCCGGCCCGCTTGCCCCAGGGTAAGCGGGCCGGTTCTGTTTCTGGCCGCCGGCAGCGGTGTGGCCGCCTTGTTACACTTTTGGCCCCAGCAGGACCCGTTTTTCGAAGGCGTGAGAAAAGCCTAGACGAACGCTCGAACTCGCCTCTACCTTTCCGGCAAACCCGGGGTTCAAAAACAAGGGAGAGGATACCATGCGGAAGACCGCATTTCTGCTGTCGGCGGCTGCGGCAGCGTTGGCGATGCCGGTCATGGCGCAGGAGCGCCCGACGACCGACCAGCCTACGACTCAGCAGGATGTTCAGGCGCCCTCCCAAGCGACGGCCAATGCCGACGTCGAGTCGCAGAACTCCCGGGTGACGGACGCCGACAACAGCCAGGACGCGACCGGCATCAACAGCCGCGACGTGGTGGTCACCGCCACCCGCCGTGCGGAGCGCCTGTCCAACGTGCCGATCGCAGTAACCGCGGTCAGCCAGGACACGTTGCAGAACACCGGCGCGACCGACATCCGCCAGATGACGCAGGTGACGCCGTCCCTGCTGATTTCGTCAACCGGCACGGAAGCCAACGCGTCCGCCCGTATCCGCGGCATCGGCACGGTGGGCGACAACCCTGGCCTGGAAAGCTCGGTCGCGGTGTTCATCGACGGCGTGTATCGCAGCCGCACGGGCTCGGGCCTCAACGACCTGGGCGAAGTGGACCGGATCGAAGTGCTGCGCGGGCCGCAGGGCACGCTGTCGGGCCGCAACGCGTCGGCCGGTACGATCAACATCATCACCAAGGCGCCCGACTTCCGCTTCGGCGGCTATGCCGAGGTGACGGGCGGTAATTACGACTTCTTCCGTGGCGCGGTGGGCATCACCGGCCCGATCATCGCCGACAAGCTGGCCTTCCGCGTCGATGGTGTCGCTTCAAAGCGTGACGGCTTCTTGTACGACGTGGTGAACCGGACCGATTACAACGACCGCAATCGCTACTTTGTCCGCGGACAGTTGCTGTTCAAGCCGTCCGACGACCTGCAGATCCGCCTGATCGGCGACTATACGTACCGCAACGAGAAATGCTGCGGCGCGGTTTATGTCGATACGCGCGAGAAAATCGATCCGACGCCGGGCGTCCCAGGGGATTTCGCACTGTCGCCGACCAACCGGATCGTCGACGTGATGACCAGCCTTGGCGGCCTGTTCCCCAGCCGGGGCGACCCGTACAACCGCCGCATCTCGCTGACGCCGGGCCGCGCCTACTCTGCCGTGACCAAGGATTATGGCGGGTCGGGGCAGATCGACTGGAACCTGGGCGGCGCGTCGCTGACGTCGATCACCGCCTATCGCGAGTATAAGTCGGAAGGCCAGTCCGACATCGATTACAACAACCTCGACATCGGTTACCGGCCGGACGACGGCAACAGCTATCGCCAGTTCCACACCTTTAGCCAGGAACTGCGCCTGAACGGCGAGCTGTTCGGTGATCGCCTCAACTGGCTGGTCGGCGGGTATTACTCCAAGGAAGACCTGGAGGTCGTCGACAACCTGAAGTTCGGCACCCAATATGGCGCATTCGCCGCGTGCCGCATCGTTGCCACGGTCAACCCGGCGGCGGCGCTGCGCAACCCCACGGCGCGTGGCTGTCTCAGCCCAACCGGGCGGGCGGTCCTGACCGGCGCGTTCGGAGCGGCGGCGCCGTTGGTGCTCGGCGGTATAGACCGGCTGTCGACGCTCAACAACCTCGGTTCGGTGCGGGACCGTTATTACCAGCAGAGCGAAAACTACGCGTTCTTCACGCACAACATCTTCAAGCTGACCGACCAGCTCTCCATCACGGCTGGCCTGCGCTACACGCATGAAAGCAAGGATTTCAGCGCCAACTTCACCAACAACAACACGGTCTGCCCGGCGCAACAGGCCGGCACCGCGCAGGGTGGCCTGGGCGGACTGTTGACCAACCCGGCGCTGGCGACGCTGGCCGGCGGGATCATCACCCTGTCGTGCACGGGCAATTCCAGCGCCACGCTGAACGGCAAGTCGATCAGCGACAATTTCGACGAAAGTCAGCTGACCGGCACGGGCGTGATCTCGTACAAGCCGACCCGCGAACTGCTGCTCTATGCGAGCTATTCGCGCGGCTACAAGGCGGGCGGCTATAACCTCGACCGGTCGGACCTGGGCTCCGCGATCAATCCGGCGGTGACGATCGCGCCAAACGCGTCACTGCTGCGCTTCGACCCGGAAACCGTGAATGCGTATGAAGCGGGCCTGAAGTTCACGACGTCGCAGTTCACCTTCAACGTCGCGGCGTTCCGGCAGGAGTTCAAGAACTTCCAGCTGAACACGTTCAACGGCACCGTTTATGTCGTGCAGAATATCGGGTCCTGCTCGGACAGCCTGAACGGCGGCGATCGCGACAACTCGCCCGCCACCGGCCGGTGCGCGGGCAACGTCAAGTACGGCGTGCGCTCGCAGGGCGTCGAGCTGGAGGCGGGCATCTACCCGACCAGCAACTTCGCCGTGAACCTGGGCTATACGCTGGCCGATACCAAGTACCGCAACAACCTGGTCGGCAGCGAGGCGGGCGAGGCGCTGGATCCTGCGCTGTTCCTGCTGTCGGGCAACCGCTTGTCGAACGCGCCCAAGCATGTCGTGACGTCGTCGGTCAGCTGGACGCCGGAACTCGGCTCCTCCGGTTATTCGGCGCTGTTCTATGTCGATGGACGCCTGTCGTCGGACTATAACACGGGGTCTGACCTGTTCCTGGAAAAGGCGCAGGACAGCTTCTTCCTGATGAACGCACGCATTGGCCTGCGCGCGCCTGATCGGCGCTGGTCGATCGAGGCCTGGGCGCAGAACCTGCTCAACCAGGATTACCAGCAGGTCGCGTTCAACGCCCCATTCCAGGGCGCTGGCAGCCTGGCGCAGACCATCCAGCTTGGCACCACGCCGGCGAACCAGATTTTCACCTCGTTTATTGCCGAGCCGCGCACTTATGGCGTGACTCTGCGCGGCCGCTTCTAAAAATTCGGCTTCGCGATCGGGCCGGGCCGTGGCGACACGGTCCGGCCTTTTCGTGTTCGGATCACCTGGACAGGCATGGAGCCGGTTGCATGAGCGGCGTGGTCCTTCTTCACGGCATCAGCCGCACGGCACGCTCGCTGCGGGCGATGGAGCGCCGCCTGGAGGGCGAGGGCTATGCCACCGCGAATCTTGATTACCCGTCGCGGCGGCGTGACCTGTCCGACATTGTCGACGGCTTGATCCCGGCCGTCCGCACCTTCGCGGAGGGGCTGGACGGGCCATTGCACTTCGTCACGCATTCGATGGGCGGGCTGGTCGCCCGTGCGCTGCTGACGCGGTACCGGCCACCAATGCTGGGCAGGGTCGTCATGCTGGCGCCGCCCAGCGGGGGAGCGAGATTGCGGACCTGTTGCATCGATGGGGGCCGTATCGACGCTGGTTCGGCCCGGCTGGCGGCGAGCTGGTGACGCGGCGGGGTGAGCGGCTGGCGGCGCTGCTGGGCCGTGTCGACTATGAATTGGGCGTTATCGCCGCAAGCCGCTCCATCTACCCGCTGGGGTCGCTGCTGCTGCCCCGGCCCAATGACGGCCGCGTGTCGGTCGCGTCCACGCATGTGCCGGGCCTGTCCAGCCATGTCGTCCTGCCGACCACCCATCCGGGCATCGTGAACAACCGTGCCTGTATCGAGCAGGCCGTGACCTTCCTTCGCAGCGGGAGCTTTGCGCCCTAGCCGCGCCGATCAGGCGGCCAGGTCGAGCGGTTCGCCCGCGGCCACGGCGCCAAGCCGGCGTTCGAGTGTCTTCAGGCGCGCGCCGTCTGGGATCTTATCGCCGGTCAGGTCGGTCAGGTAGAACGTATCCACCGCGCGTTCGCCATAGGTCGCGACATGGGCGGAATGGATCGTCACCTTGGACTGGAACAGCGCATGGGCAAGCTGGTTGAGCAGCGCCGGCCGGTCGCGCGCGTTCACCTCCACCACCGTGAAGCGGTTGGACGCGCCATTGTCGATCAACACGTTGGGTTCGATCGGGAAGGCATCCGCACGCGGGCGCGGGGGTGACTTGGCCAGCAGCCGGTCGGCCATCTTGCCGCGGTTGGCGAGCGCATCCTCTATCCCGCGCCGCAACCGGTCGAGCTGGCTTGTGTCGTCGAAGGGCCGGCCGAGAGGGTCCTGAACCAGGAAATTATCCACGGCCATGCCGTCGCGCGTGGTGTGAATGCGCGCGTCGATAATGTTGCCGCCCGCCAGGTGGATCGCGCCCGCGATCCGGTAAAACAGGCCCGGATGGTCGGCGGCGTAGACGGTGACCAATGTCGCGCCGCGCTCCGCATCCACCCGCGCGTCGATGGCAAGCTGGCCGGACCCGGCGGCATCGATGAACCGCGCGTTCTGCAACAAGACCTCGTCCGGCTCCGCGATCCAGTATGCGGAGGGCAAGCGGTGGACATAGGCGGCGAGCCGCTGGTCGTCCCAGCCAAGGGCGGTGCGCAGCCGGTCCTGCTTGGCCGCGATGCGTTCCGTCCGCCCGGTCTGCTTATGGCCGAGCCGCAGCACTTCTTCCGCCGCTTCGAACAGGTCGGACAGGAGCTGGCGCTTCCAGCCGTTCCACACGCCCGGGCCCACCGCGCGAATGTCCACCACCGTCAGGATCAGCAACAGGCGCAACCGCTCCGGGCTTTGCACCTGTTCGCAGAAATCGAGGATCGTCTTGAAATCCGACAGGTCGCGCTTGAACGCCGTTGCGCTCATCAGCAGGTGATAGCGCACCAGCCAGACAACCGTCTCCGTTTCCGCTGGCGTCAGACCGAACCGAGGGCACAGGCGCAGCGCCACTTCCGCGCCCAGCACCGAATGGTCGCCGCCGCGACCCTTGGCGATGTCGTGAAGCAGCACCGCCACATACAGGGCGCGGCGCGAGGCGATGCGATCGAACATGGCGGTCGCGATCGGGTGATCGATCTTGAGCGTGCCATGCTCGATCCGCGACAACAGCCCGATCGCGCGCACCGTGTGCTCGTCCACGGTGTAGTGGTGGTACATGTCGAACTGCATCTGCGCGACGACGCGGCCAAAGTCGGGGACGAAGCGGCCAAGCACGCCCGCTTCGTTCATCCAGCGCAGCACCAACTCCGGGTCGCGTGGAGAGCAGAGCACGTCGAGGAACAGCGCGTTGGCGCGCGGATCGCGGCGGTAGTCGCCGACCAGTTTCGCATCGCGGGCGGCGGCGCGCATCGCAAGCGGGTGGATTTCCAATCCGTTGAGGTCGGCCAGCTGGAACAGCTCGATCAGCCGAACCGGGTCCTCGGCGAAGAAGTCGTCGCGCGGCAACGCCAGCCGACCGCGGTCGAGCTGAAAGCCGGCAAGGCGGCGCGGCGTGCGGCGAATGGTGGGCAGCAGGAAGCGGCGACCCCGCGCGGCGAACTTCTCGTCCAGATGCGCCAGGAACACGCCCGTCAGGTCGCCGATGCTTTTCGCCTGCAGGAAATAGAGCTGCATGAACCGTTCCACCGCCGACTTGCCAGGCCGGTCGCGAAAGCGCATCCGGCTCGCAATCTCGCGCTGGTAATCAAAGGTCAGCCGGTCTTCCGCGCGCCCGGCGACCAGGTGGAGGTGACAGCGCACAGCCCACAGGAAGGTGTCGGCCCGGTGGAACAGCCGGTATTCGGCGCGGGTGAACAGCCCGACATCGACCAGCTGGGTCGCGCGCTGGACGTCGTAAATGTACTTGCCGATCCAGAACAGCGCATGAAGGTCGCGCAGCGATCCCTTGCCTTCCTTGACGTTGGGTTCGACGACGTAGCGGGTGTCGCCCATCTTGCGATGGCGCGCGTCGCGTTCGGCAAGCTTGTCCGCGATAAAGGTGCGGGCGGTATCGGCCTGTATCTCCGTCTTGAAGCGGCGCGCGGCCTCGTCGTACAGCTCGTGATCGCCCCAGATGTAGCGAGCCTCCAGCAGCGCGGTGCGCACCGTCACGTCGGCGCGAGCCTGGCGGATCATCTCGTCAAGCGATCGGCTGGAATGGCCGACCTTCAGCCCCAGGTCCCATAGCGCGTACAGGACGGACTCGATGACCTGTTCGGCATGGGGCGTCTGCTTGCCCGGCGTCAGGAAGCCGATGTCGACGTCGGAAAAGGGCGCCATCTCGCCCCGGCCGTATCCGCCGACGGCGATCAGCGTCAGCCGCTCCCCCTTGGTCGGGTTGTGCAACGGGTAGAGCCGGTTCGCGGCGAGCTCCATCAGCGCGCCGAGCAGGACATCCGTCAGGTAAGCCTGCGCGCCCGCCACTTCGAGCCCGCGAGAGGGCTGGTCGGCCAGGCGGCGGGCGATCTCGGCTCGCCCGGCCTCCAGGGCGGACTTCAGCTCGGCGGTAGCGGCCCGGCGCAGCGCAACCGGATCGCCGTCGGGTAGCGCGGCGAGAGTTTCTGCCAGCGCGCGCCGGTCAACGATTGCGCGGCGATTGGGGAGATGGTCGAAACGTCCTGCCATGGGCGCCGATGTAGCGTGAGCGGGGCGACGCGAACAGGGAGGTCAGGCCGGAGAAGCGCTCTCCAGTTCGTTGCGGAGCATCAGCGCGCGCGCGAACACCACCTCGAACATCTCGGCCGTCAGCACGCCCGTGTTCTGGTTGTAACGCGAACAATGGTAGCTATCGATCAGCACCCGGCCATCGGGCATGACGTGCTCTGCCAGATGGCCGAACTTCGCCTTGGGCAGGCGGCCGCCCATCGCCTTTACTGCCGATTGATGCGCGATGGCACCCAGCGCGACCACGATCCGCACCTTTGGCAGACGCGCGAGCGGCCCTTCCAGGAACGGGCGGCAGGTGCGGATTTCCTCGGGCGTGGGCTTGTTCTGTGGCGGCAGGCACCGGACGGAGTTCACGATGACCGTGCCGTTGAGCCGCAGGCCGTCATCGGCGCGCGCCTCGTAATTGCCTTCCGCCAAGCCATAGGTGAGGAGGGTACGGTAGAGCAGCTCGCCCGCGAAATCGCCGGTGAAGGCGCGGCTGGTGCGGTTGGCACCGTGCTTGCCCGGCGCGAGACCAGCGATCGCCAGCCAGGCGTCGGGGTCGCCGAACGCAGGGATGGGCGCGTTCCACCAGTCAGGGTGTTCGAGCCGCAGCTCATGACGAAAAGCGACCAACCGCGGGCAGAGCGGGCAGTCATGGGGCGGCTCGGTATCGGGCAAGGCGCTGGGTGCGAATTCCATTGCGGCGCGGTACGGAGCGTGAATGACGAGGGCAACCTACCTCATTGCGCTCGGCAGCAACCGGCCGGGGCGCCATGGCGGACCGGCGGCGGCGATCGGCGCAGCGCTGGCGGCGATCGGCGGGGTGGTGATCGCGTCGCCGGTGATCGCGACGCCGCCGCTTGGGCCGTCCATCCGCCGCTTCGCCAATGCCGCCGCGTTGATCGAGAGCGACGAGGCGCCGCCCGAGCTGCTCGCCCGGCTGAAGCGGATCGAGCGCGCGATGGGGCGGCGTCGCGGCCGGCGCTGGGGGGCGAGGGCGATCGACATCGATATCATCGCCTGGTCGGGCGGCATCTGGCGCGCACGTACGCTGATGGTGCCGCACCCGGCGTTCCGGCAGCGCGACTTCGTGTTGCGCCCCGTGGCCCGCATTGCGCCCGATTGGCGCGATCCTGTCACCGGGCTGACCATGCGACAGTTGGAGCGCCGGTTGACCCGGGCGCGCCCAATGCCTAGGCGGGCGGCGGCTGATGGCCGGGGTCCGTAGCTCAGTTGGTAGAGCAAGCGACTTTTAATCGAGAGGTCCCGGGTTCGAGCCCCGGCGGACCCACCATCGCCCTTCCTCTCACTCACTAACACAACCTGATTGTGCGGTTGGGGCACCCCACGCGCGGAGGCGTGCGTTGCCCGTCCGCGATCGCCCTTAGCTGTGTTGCAGGATCGAAGATCCCGCGCGTGACGTAGCCGTCTCCGCGCTATTCGGCCCTAGTCCCGGCACTGACGAAGCGGTTACGAGCACCGGCGCGGCCGGGCACTACGTCGTAGAAGCGGGGCGTGGCTTTGCAGTGGTAGCGGATCTCGTATCCGCCCTTGCAATGCGCTCCGAAGAGGAGGCGGCCCGCGCTCGGGAGCAATTGACCGTCACCCAGACCGACATCGTTTCGGCGCTAGGGATGGTACAGAAGGCGGACGGCGCGCTCGCCGCAATTTCGGGCGACGTTGCCGAGGTCCATAGCCTTCTTAGTCAGATGGCCAGCGACAACCAGGCGCAGGCGACAGCCATTGCTGAGATCAGCGTTGCCATCAGCACCATGGACCAGTCCACGCAGCAAAACGCAGCCATGGTCGAGGAAACATCGGCGGCATCCCGCAACCTTTCCAACGAAGTCACCACGCTTGCAGACCAAGCAGCGCTGTTCAAGGTCAGCGCCGGGCAGCCCAAGACGTTCCGTCCCGCTGCCTCGCCATCTATTGACAGCGATCCTCGCTATGGATTTCCAGTAAAGGCGCTGCCCGCCTCGATATCGCCCAATCGGACAGCGAGGACTGGACAACTTTCTAGCTGATCGCTTGGCCACCCGCTCCGCACCGCGACTATACCGCCAGACGGCTCTGCTTTCCCGTGTCCGAAGGTGAGCGAGGCACCTGTACGGCGGGCTCAGCGGCGACGTTTCTGCCGCTCAAATTGGAAGGCCGAAGCGCGGTCCAAACCAGGCCATGATGGAATAGAGCAGGATGGTGAGCGCGCAACCGACAACGAGAGCGGGCCAGAAGCCTGCTCCGTGCCGCAGCAGCGCTGGTATCACGAGGAACATCGGCAGGGACGGGATCACGTACCAGAACGTCGCTTCCGCGTGCGCCGCCATGTTCGCCGCGTCGGGCTTGGCGCGCCACAGCCACATCATGCCGAGCACGGATACGAGGGGAACCGAGGCGATCAGCGCGCCGAGGCCGGGGTATCTTGTCGCAACCTCCGACGCGGCGACGATGAGGACGGCCGATACCAGAGCTTTGATCACGAGGTAGAGCATTGGCGTATCCTATCCAGTGATCCGCAGCCGCGTGAACAGCATGAAGCTGGTCGGGTCCGAGCCATATCGCGGCTGCATGTCGCGCGGCAGGTCGTATTTGCTGACAAGCCCGCCAAGATCGAGTGCCACGGGGCCGAACGGGACCGAGTGGTACCCCCCTAGACTGAGCTTGCTGACGTTGAACACCCGCCCGGCGAGCATATCGTCGTCGTGCTCGTCCCCGAACAGCTCGTCCCCAAAAAGCTCGTCCTTGTCGACGTTCTCCGCGCGGCCGAACACGGTCCAGCGGCCGAGCTGGACGGCGCTGTCGAGCAGGAAGGCGTCGGTGGTGTGACGATGATCGCCGCCGGATGGATCGTTGCGGCCCCAGGCGAAGGTGGACTGCCAATTGCGGTCCTGACCCAACGGCAGGTTCCAGGTGATCGACGCGGAGGTGCGCCGCACGTCCTCGTCGGGGTGCAGCCCCTCGGGACTGTGAAGGAAGCCGTGGCTCACCTGCGCGGACAGGTTGGCTGTCGGGTTAACGGTGGCGCGGACGGACCAGCTGTCCATTCGCGGCCGCTCTATGTCCCAGCGGTTCTCGTCGGGCTCGCGGCCGGTGAAGATCGAGCCTTCGAGCTTCAGGCCCTTGTGGACGATGCCTGCCGTCGCGACGCCGAAGGTGACGTGCGTGCTGTCGAGCCAATGGTGCGAGATCGGCGCCTCCGGGTTCGCCATGCCGGAAAAGCGGTGCATGTAGGTTGCAGGCCCGAGCGCCGGCTCGCCGGGCAGGCCGAGGTAGACGAAGCCCGACAGGTCCCGCCCGAGCGGGTGGCTGAAGGTTGCCGACAGTTCCATGAACGCGTCGTGCGGATGCTGGCGGTCGACGAGCTCGGTTCGGCCGTCGGCGGTCTCTCCAGTGGCGAGTAGAAGCGGGTAGCCCGACTTGCCCATCAGCGGGTCGAGGCTGCCCATCGCGCGCAATGTGAGCGTGCCGCGGCCGAGCTCGCGCTGACCCATACCCATCAACATCGACGCGACGAACGCCTTCTGGTCGCCACGCGGGCCGCCCTGGTCGTCATAGACCAGCGTGGCGAAGCCGTGCACCATCGTGGACCAGTCGCCGTGCTTTCCCATGATGGCCCACATCGGCGAGCTCTCCGGCTGCCACGCGGTGCCTGACGCGTCACGCATCATGCTGTAGCCGCCGAGCATGCCCTTTATGCCGTGCATGTCCATGCCGCCGTGATCCATCCCAGCCACCGCGCCATGGTCCATGCCGGGCATGGAACCCTGGTCGATCTGGCCGTGGTTCTGGGGCGTCGATGCCACAGGTGCATCGGCCATCGTAGCCGGGGCCATATCGGCGCTGGAGGCTGGAGACACATGAGCGCTGCCCCCCGCTTGGCTGTGGTCCTTCGTGCTGTGGCCCGTCGCGGGCTGCGACGCAGCGGGCTTTGGGGCCGTCCGTGGTGCCGGCAATGTCCGGGGTTTCGCGGCGGGGCGGGCCGCCTTGGGCGCGGGCTTCGCCCTGGGTGCCGGGACCGCGTGCCCGGCGTGCTGGCCCATGTCCATGCCGGGCATGGACTGGGCGTCGGCGGCGATCGGCGCGGTAAACGCGGTGGCCGCGAGCATTGTCCTGATAATCATGCCGTGTCGTCCAATGTATGTGCCGGCCCGTCGGCGCGCGCCTGATCGCAGCGCCCGTCCCGGCCTGTCGTTCCTTCGGAAGTGGTGGAGCGGTCAGCCCGCCGGTCGCGTCAGGCGGCCCGCGGCGGCGGGGGCGCGGGCCCCCCGGCGAGCCCGGCGAGTAGCAAGGGGCGCGATGGGTCGGACGCCCCCGCCGCTGGAACGGCTACACCGTAGCTGGCGGGCGTGGCCCCTGGCAGTGTCACGCACAGCGCGCAGGCCGCGGCGTCCATCTTCAACGGCTTGTCGGGCTTGGCCGGCATGTCCGTGCAGTGGGACTGTTGGGCCGCGGGCTTAAGTGGTGCCGCCATCGCGTCGCACCCAGCTCCCATCCGCAGGACAAGCCCGAGCGCAAGCAACGCCAGCAATATCCGGCGTAGATCGAAGGATGGCAGCGCGCGCGGCATGGGCCCGTTCTAGGATCGCGATGGACGAGGGACAACCGAAGCGGTCACATCGCACCTGTGCCGACGAGCATCCAAACCGCCATCGCGATCATGCCGAGGTTCTCAGTCAGGGAAACGAAGCCGAGTGGCACGTTGGACGAGCCACCCACGCAGGCACACTTCAGCTCGCGTCCGTCGATGTAGACCGCCTTGAACACGGTCACGGCGCCGACGGTGCCGATGAACAGCGCGATCGGGATCGAAAGCCAGACAAGCGCGCCAGCGGCCATCAGCACGCCCGCCAGGCCTTCGGCGAACGGGTAGACGTAGCCATACCGTACCCACCGCTTCGCCAGCAGGTCGTAGTTGAGAAACATGGTCGAGAACCGTTCGACGTCCTGCAGCTTGAGCAAGGCAAGGACGGCCATGCTGAACCCGCCGAACCATTGGATTGCGTGGGCGGTGAACGGGGATCCGAACGCGCTTTGGCTGGCAGCCATCGCGAGCAGCGCGGTCATCGCGAAAAGTGCAGCGACCGGGCGATAGCTGGTCGCGCCGGGCTCGACGACGTGCATGCCAAAGCGGCGGCGCAGGTCGTCGTAGCCGCCGACGCGCTCGCCCGCGATGAATATCTGGGGCGTCGTCTTCACCCCCTGCTCGGCCTTGAACGCGTCCGTCTCGGCGCGCGTGGCGAGGTGGTGATCCTCGACGTCGAAGCCTCGGCGCCTGAGCAGATCCAGCGCCCTCAGCCCATAGGGACAGGTGTGTTCTGGCATCACCATCCGATGGATAACGGCTACTGGACGGCTGGACACGGGTGCGCTCCTGATTGCCTGCGGCGGTACCCGGCCCATATGGGGTCTGTACCATGGTGCGGAGTAAAGGGCCGATGGCAAGCATGACGGTCTCCAAGCTGGCGCAGGCCGGTGGCGTCGGCATCGAAACTGTCCGCTATTACCAGCGGCGCGGCCTGCTGACCGAGCCGGACCGGCCCGACGGCAGCGGCTTTCGCAGCTATGCCGAGAGGGACATCCAGCGGCTGCGCTTCATCCGCCAGGCCCAGGCCGCCGGATTCACACTTGAGGCGATCCGCGAATTGCTGGCGCTGGATGCCACGGATGATCGGGATCGGGCACGTGCGATCGCACGGGAACGCATCGCAGCGCTGGATGCAAAGATCGCTGAGATGCAGGCAGCAAGGGCGGCGTTGTCCAAACTCGCCGACGACTGCGCAGCCACCTCGACCGGGCCCTGTCCGATCTTGTCGGCATTTACGCCCGAGGTTGGCGTGGCGTCTTAGCCAAACCCGGCGAAGTCAGTGCCTGAACCAACGTCCGTTGATGGGCGCGCCTATCGCGTCCTGGTGACCAGTTCTGGATCGAAACGCGTCTTGGCTCATCGGCGCAAGGCTGCGGGACCTGCGCGTCGCAGCCGACCATACCCTGATACCCCTTGCGCCCGATAAGCACGCCTGAACCTCTCCCGCAAACCAGGGCTAGGCGCGGGTGATCCCCGCCCGCCGCGCGGCCTTGTCGACGGGCACGTCGTGCAGGATCCTGAAGCGTGCCTCGATCAGACTGAACAGCCCAAAGGCGAACAAGCCGACCGCCACTACCGTGTCCATCGGACTCGACAACCAGGACAAGGCCTGGGCCGTGCCGCCCGCCTCGCCAGCTTTTTCATGGAAGCCGGCTTTCAGGAGGGAGTAGCCGCTGATCAGGAAAACCAGGCCTCTGGCGGCGTAGCCTGCACGTCCGCTCCACTGTGCCCAGACGCGCTGCGCCACCTGCGGCTCCAGGTGGCGCAAGAACGTGCCCTTTATGGCCTTGATGAGCTGGATCACGCCAACGCTGATGAGGATCAGGCCGGCGACGACGATCAATGTGCCGCCAGCCGGCAACTGCAAGGCCGTTCGCGCACCCTCGCGTGTGCCATCGCCGGCTGAGGCTGCTCCACGCAGCAACCGGATCGCCTGCCAGGCGAGCAGCAGGTGAACCACCCCACTTGCAGCCGCCCCGACGCGCTCCATCGCGCCCTTCCGATCGGCAGCGTGGCGCTCGATGTTGAACGCTGCGTCAGACAGTCGCCAAAGGCTGTATGCAAGAAGCCCTGTTGTCATGATGATCAGCAGCACTTTGCCGCCGCCTTGGCCAAGGTACCGGAGGGCGCCGCTCGGATCCTCGGCGCGACCGGCGCGGACCACGAGAAAGGCGATGACGAGGTAGAGAAGCCCGCGCGTGGCGAAGCCAACCCGGGTAAGTGTCGTGAGCCGCGCCTGGGTATTCACTAAAGGGTACTCCCCGCTGAGCGGCAAAGAACAGCCGGTTCGACGTGTCCGTTCCGAAGTGGTCACGAGAACCGAACTGTAGCATCAGACTACCGTGAGAACTGCGTCGCGGACGTTGCATTGGTGCAGCAGCAGGCGCGATGCGCTAGCCGGTCGCATCAACGGTCCGTCTTACCAGCGCTGCAGCCGGCTCGACAGGTCCTGACGAACAGAAGGAACACCACTTGGCATTCAAGGAACGGATCGAGCGGGGCGGATTGATCACGTTCCTGGCCGCCATCACCATCGCGCTCGCGGCGGTGGTGTCCGGCTTTGCGGGCGCATTGCTATGGGCGGCGCTGGCTGGGCTGCTGTTCCAGCCCTTGCACCAGCGCGTGCTTTCGCGCTGGCCGGGTCGAAGTAACCGGGCTGCCGCGGTGACGATGCTGATCATCACCTTCGCCGTGGTCATGCCTGCGCTGATCGTCGCCAGCCTGGTCCTGGAACAAGCGGCGGGCGTGTACACGCAGGTGCGAAGCGGGCAGATCAACTTCGCGACCTACTTCCAGCAGATGCATGATGCGCTGCCGCTGCGCCTGCAGACGTTGATGGACAGTTCCGGCCTGGACAGCTTCGAACGGGTCCAGTCCCGTATCTCCGATGCTCTGGGTAGCAGCGTCAGCATGATCGCTCGGCAGGCGTTCTCGATCGGTCGCAACGCAGCCGCCTTCCTGCTGACATTCGGCGTCGGGCTGTATGTCACGTTCTTCCTGTTGCGTGACGGAGCAGAGATCGGTCCTGCCATTGTCCGAGCACTTCCCTTGCAGCCGGACGTCGCAGAGCGCCTGTCGGCAAAGTTCGTGGCGGTTGTGCGCGCGACGATCAAGGGATCTGGCGTTGTCGCGCTGGTTCAGGGTGCGCTGGGGGCGGTGACCTTCTGGATCGTCGGCCTCCCGGCTGCCTTGCTCTGGGGCATGCTGATGGCAATTGCGGCGCTGTTGCCCGCGGTCGGGCCAGCGATCATCTGGGTGCCGGTCGCGCTCTACCTGCTCGTCACGGGCGCGATCTGGCAGGCGGTCGCCGTTGTGTTGTCGGGCGTGCTCCTGATCGGCCTGGCCGACAACATCCTGCGGCCCATCCTGGTCGGACGGGACACCGGCGTCCCTGATTGGCTGGTGCTCGTGACAACGCTGGGCGGCATCAACCTGGTGGGCCTGAGCGGTATCGTTGTTGGCCCGCTGGTAGGCGCGCTGTTCATCACAGGCTGGCAGATCCTGACCGAACAGCGGGCGAGCGAACCGCTCGCTCGCGCACCATCGGCGACCGAGCCGGACTCCGGGTCCGGTCTTTAGCTTCAGCTCAGTTTTGACCCGAGCTGGCTGTCACTGGCAGACCAGACTGAATCAACGCGTGGGCATGCGCCCGAGATCAGGCGCGGTATCGCGTACAAACTTGATCAGGCGAATGACCGAGTTCGTGTTCATCCTTTCGTGACAGCCCGCGATGATGGGCTCCACGTGTCTACTTACGAAGCAGCCAGTCGGAAAGCAGGTCATTCGCCAGTGCGGGAACAGCCGATCGTCGAACTCTAGCCATGGTGACAACCTGATATCAGTGTGCCGCTTATCCATCATTATGCTCTGCATCAGAGTTGAGACGGCGTCGGCATCTCCCTCCAGGAATTGCGCGAAATGGTTCTGTGTCGAAACCAGGAATCCGGTGACATCCAGAGCTACATTTCGCAGATGGGAGAGTGCCTGAATGGCGAGAAGTTGGTCGCCTTCGTCGGCGTGCCCAACCAAGCTGCGGCTCACATATAACAGGGAGCTGAGCATGAGAGCAGTATGCCAGCCAGCATTCAGGTAAGATATCAGGGATGGTACGAACCGAACCGTCATCCCTCTCGCCCGATCAGCCGCTTTCGCCTGGGAACGCGTTGTCACGTCACCGGCGTTAGCGCCGCCGACGCTCTCGATGCAGTTGGTCTGAAAACCTGGGCGAAGCGGTGCCTGTCGTTCCTTGCAGCGCTCGCCAGTACGACCGTACCAACGCCTCTCGGCATCACCTCGGTAGGAACCCCGGTCGGCCCGCGATGGTCGGACCCTTTGCGTGCCCGTCTCGTTCACAAGCCAATCGAATTGGTGGAGCAGGCACATGCAGGGTTTGGATCAGATCCTCGGATCGAACGGCACGGACATCGGGCAACTCGCGGCCCGTTTCGGCATCAGCCCCGACCAGGCTAGCGCGGCGTTGGGCTCGCTCATGCCGGCGGTCGCTGGCGGCATGCAACGACTGGCGGACACGGGCGACCTTGCCCCGGTAGAGCAGGCGGGGTCGCAGATCGACCAGCCCAGCACGTCCGCCGGCAACGACATCCTCGGTCATATCTTTGGCAGCAAGGACGTCAGCCGCCAGGTTGCCGACCATGCGGCCGGGCAGAGCGGCCTGTCCTCAACGGTGATGAAGGCAATGTTGCCGGTGGTGGCGGCGATGGTTGCCAAGCACCTTGCCCAGAATAGCGGCGGTGGTGCGATGGCGCAGGGCGGCGCGGACGGCGGGCTTGGCGGCGGTTTGGGCGGCATGCTCGGATCGGTGCTGGGCGGCGGGCAGGCGGGCGGCAGCCAGTCGGGTGGCGTTGGGGGCCTGCTCGGCGGCCTTCTTGGCGGCGGCGGCAATCCGCTCGACGCGATCCTTGGCGGGAGGCGGTGAGATGACAGGCAAGATCCCGGGCAACGAGCCCGATAGCCGCGACATGGCGGCGGAACCCACCCCGGCGGACAGCGCTACCCCTGCTGCCCCGATCGACCCGGCGCTGGCGGCCGAGGAAGAAGAAGCGGCGAAGCTGGGCGATTTCGCCTGAGCCTCACCGCCCTCGGTCGGCTTACCAGTTCAGCCCGGCGCGGACGTACAGGAAGCGTCCGTTGAAGCCGAAGGGCGAATAATAGGGGAAGCCGACCACGCCCGTGGTGTTGTTCTGCGTGGGTGAGCGATCCGGATACACGTCGAACAGGTTGCTGACGCCCAGCGCGAATTGGCCACCCTTGGTCGCCTGATAGCGGACTTCCAGGTCGGTGATCGCATTGCGGCCGGTGTTGATGTCGCCCGCTTCCGTCGTGCCCGGCTGGTTGACGTTGCCGTAATAGGTGACGCGGGCAAGCGCGCCGAGCTGGCCGAGGGACCAGTCGATCGTCCCCGAGATCTTCTCGCCCGGCGTGCCTTCCTCCAGCGACAGCACGCGGCTGCGGGCGAACAGGGTGGGTGCCGGGTCCAGCGTCGCGGTCGAGGTGGGCACGCGCGTCACCTCGATCTTGTTGATGTTGCCCGCGACGGTAAAGTCGAACGCGCCCGCACCTTCCGTGCGCAGGCGGTAGTGGCCGACCACGTCGATGCCCTTTGCCGTGGAGCGCAGGCCATTGATGAAGAAACGGGCGGCCGTCGCCCCCGTGCCCGACTGGGCGAGAAGGCGGGCGATCTCCGCATTCACCGCCGCACTTTGCGTCGCGGATACCTGGATGTTCTCCGACAGGCCCAGCTGGTCGCGCAACTTGATGTAATAGCCGTCCACGGTCAGGTCGAAGCCGCCAAAGCGCAGCACCGTTCCGGCCGAGAAGTTGGTCGACTTTTCGGGGCGAAGCGGCAGGCCGCCCAGCGCCGCCGAGGTCGGGTCGATGGAGGGGAAGGTGCCGGTCAGCACGGGCGCGCCATTCTGCACGACCGAGGCGACGGAGGTGAAATATTGCTGCTGCAACGCGGGTGCGCGGAAGCCGGTGGACACCGTGCCGCGCAGTGCCAGCCAGCGCGCCAGGTCATAGCGCGCGGTGACCTTGCCCGTCGCGGTGGTGCCGAAGTCGGAATAATCCTCACCCCGGCCCGCGATGCCGACGAGCAGCTTGTCGGTCAGCTGCGCTTCCACGTCGAGATAGATCGAGCCATTGCGGCGGCTGCGATCCACCGCGTTGCGAGGGGAAAAGCCGCCAAAGCCTTGTGCGCCCTGCGCGACGCCCGCAACCGCGCCCGTTGCGGGCACGCCGTAGGAGGCAAGCTCACCCGGGCTGATCTGGTAGCTTTCACGACGCCCCTCGACACCGAAGGCGACGTTCAAGGACTGGAACACGTCGAACTTGCGGGTGACGTCCAGGCCGACGACCCATTGGTCATAGGTCAGCGCGCCGTCGGAGAAGTTCTGCGGGGTCGCGGCGCCATAAGCGTAGTTGGCCGAGTTGAGGGTCCGAAACGCCAGCTTGTTCCAGCCATAGGAGAGCGACAGGTCGATGTTCCACCCGGCCAGCTCACCACGCACGCCCAATGCCGAGTTGATGTCGTTCGACTTGGTGTTGATGATCGGCAGGAAGCCGTTCGGATAACCTGCCAGCGTCGTTGTCGCACTGGCCAGGCGCGGGAAGGCGGCGCCGCGCGTGTCGCGGTCCTGGTAGCCGACAAAGCCATAAAGCTGGATGTTATCGGCCAGCGACGTGCCGGCGTTGGCGAAGATCGTGTATTGCTGCACCGCCGGGTCGCCGAACCGGCCGGTGACGCGCGTCGGGGTGACGCGCGGGTCGAAGTCGGCGCGGTTGGTCGGCTGACGCTTCAGATACTCGCCCGACAGCGTCAGGAAGCCATCGTCGCCAAAGCCGATGCCCTGCCATGCCTGGGCGGTGACGGTATGCTCGCCCGTGACGCTACGGCTGCCGCGCGCGGTGTCGATGTCGGTGTTGTAGATGCCATAGGTGACGCTGGCGCCGCCGCCCGAGCGCGCCTCACGAAGGCGAAGGTTGATCACGCCTGCGATCGCGTCCGACCCGTATTGCGCCGACGCCCCGTCGCGCAGCACCTCGATACGGTCGAGCGCCACGGTCGGAATCGTGTTGAGGTCCACCGCAGCCGCGCCGCGTCCGACCGACCCATTTGTATTGAGCTGTGCCGAGGTGTGGCCGCGGATGCCGTTGACCAGCACCAGCACCTCATCCGGCGACAGGCCGCGCAACGTGGCCGGGCGGACTGCGTCGGTGGCATCGGTGGCCGCCGCACGTGGGAAGTCGATGGAGGGGGCGACCTGGGCCAGTGCCGCGCCAAGTTCCGTGGTGCCCTGGCGCTGAAGGGCCGCCGCGCTCAGCACATCAACGGGCGACGCACTGTCCAGCCGGGTGCGCCCGGCGACGCGGGTGCCCGTGACCACCACGTCGTTGCTTTCGTCCGGCGGCGTCGTCGCGCCGGTAGCGGGGGCGTTCTGAGCCTCCTCTGCCGGTAAGGTCGCCTGCTGGGCGGCGCGCGCCTGGTCGAGCGAGTCCTGTGCGGCCGCTGCCGTGGACAGGGTGGCCAATACCGAGCCGGACAGGAGGGTGAGAAGACGAACGCGAGGCATAAGGAACCCTTTCACCCTGCCGTCGGCGCGTTATGCGTCTCGGGCTCCGGCAGGCAGGGGCGGCTCCCTAACGGGCGCGGGGGGAAAAAGCGTCGCTAATCCTGATTTGTGAACCGCAAACTTTTCTACCGGCGCCCGAGCCTTGGCAGATGGTTTGCGGCCGGGGTGGTGGTGCCCCAGCCGCACGGGATCAGAAGCCGACCGCCAGCTTCGCGTACAGGAACCGCCCGTTGAAGCCGAACGGCGAGAAGTTGCTGTAGGGCAGGAACTGATAGGTGGCGGGATAGCTGCCCCCCACACCGCTCGGCCGCAGACCGTAAGGGCGGCGATCCGGATACACGTCGAACGCGTTATCGACGCCCACGGTCAGCTGCACGCCCTTCAGCTCATAGCTGAGCGAGAAATCGCTGATCCACTTGGGGCTGAGGATCTGGTCGTCCGGCCCCAGTGCGGTCAGGCTCAACGCATTGGCACCAAGCGGCGCGGTCGTTTCCGGCGAGATCACCGAGCCATAGCGGGTCGTGCGCGCGGACACGCCGAACCCGGCGATCTTGCCATCGGTCGCCAGCACCACCTTGGTACGCGGCTGTCCGCGTTCGAAGCGAATGCCCTCAACCCGGCCGAACAGCGCCAGGCCGGGGATCTGCGCCAGCGGGCCCAGCTCGTTCAGGCGCTTGTCGATCTTGTTCTGCGTGTAGTTGTACGCGGCCGAGAAGTTCCAGGCGCCCAGCACGCCCAGGTCCGCGCGATAGGTAGCGACCGCGTCCACGCCCTGTGTCGTGGTGTCGAGGCCGTTGAGGAAGAAGCGCGCCGCGCCGACGGTGCTGAAGCCGTTGGCAACCAGGATCGATTGCACCGCCGCATTCTGCGCCGCCGTGCCGACACCCGCTGCACCCAAATTCTCGGACAGGACTACGCGGTCGCGGATCTTGATGCGGAAATAGTCGACGGTCAGGTTCAGACGACGGATCGGGCTGGCCGTGAAGCCGCCGGACAGGTTGAACGACTTTTCGGGATCGAGCTGCTTCGAGCCGAGAGCGCGGGCGACCGGGCTGCTGACCGGTACGGTTGACACATCCACCGGCACGCCGGCCAGGAAGTTGGTCGAGGTGGTGGTGAAATATTGCTGGTGCAGCGAGGGCGCGCGGAAGCCGTTCGACACCGACCCGCGGATCGCCAGGCCGGGCACGAATTCATAACGGAGAGCCAGCTTGCCGTTCAGCGTGTCGCCGAAATCGGTGAAGTGTTCGAAGCGGCCGGCAGCCGTCGCGGTCAGGCCCGTGAACAGGTCCGCGTCGAATTCGATGTACCCGGCGAAGCTGTCACGGTTGACGTTGGTGCGCGCAGAGGCGGGCAGGCCGCCGAACCCTTGTGCCCCCGCCGCCGCGGCACGGCCGGGGAAGGAGCAGGCGCCGGTGGTGGTGTTGAACACGCCGCCCAGAACCGTGCAGTTCGCCGTGGTCGTCACGCGGGTCGGGATGAACAACGGCCCGGTCTGGTAGGACGCTGGGTCGCCGGGGCGGATTTCGAAGATCTCGTGCCGATATTCACCGCCCACGGCGAAGGTGAGGGGGCCCGCCAGCCCCGCGTCGAACTGGCGCGACAGATCGAGATTGGCGAGGATCTGTGAAAAGGCGAGGCCGCCCGCATCGAAATTGCGCTGGCTGGACGGGCCGAACGAGGTGTTGAGGCTGTTGCGCGTGCGGTAGTTGAGCTCATTGCGGCCGAACCCGACCGAGAAGTCGCTCTTGAACCCGGCCAAGTCGTCCATGCGCACGCCGCTGGTCATGGCGAGGTCGTCGATGTTCGACTGAATGAACGGCAGGAAGCCGTCGGGGGTCAGCGCGACGAAATTGGCGCTGTTGGGCGTCGTCGCGGGGCTGATCACAGAGTAGTTGCGGTTTGCCGCCGCGGAGGCCTGACGGTAGTTGGCCGCGGACAAACCATCGCGGTGGCCATAGGTGCCGAATGCGTAGAAATCGGCGAGGCCGAGCGGCACTTCCATGTTGAGCAGGAAGTTGAAATCCTGCGTCTTGGCGTCGCCATAGCGGAACTCTAGCCGGTCGAAGCCTGCCTCGCGCGGGTCGAACGTGGTCGAGCTGGGCTGGATATAGTTAGGCCGCAGGTCGAAGCCCTGGCGGTTGGTATAGTCGCGGTCGCGATATTCGCCCGTGAAGTTGAAGAAGCCGCCATCGCCGATCGGCAGGCCGACATTGACGCCATAGGTGATGAACTCACCGTCGCGTGCCTTGCGCTCGCCCGAACTGTTCGCCTGCAGGTACCGCGGGTCGGTGGTGTTCAGCACGGGCTGACCGGCTGCGTTGGTGACGAGGCCGTCGAAGTTGGACACATCGTCCAGCGTGGTGACGTACTTGCCATAGCTGATCTGGGCGCGGCCGCCCGAGCTTGCCGTCTTGAGCTGGACGTTGATCACGCCAGCGATCGCGTCGGAGCCATATTGTGAGGAAGCGCCATCACGCAGCACTTCGATCCGCCCGATCGCCAACGCCGGGACCATGTTCATGTCCACAGCCGCCGCACCGCGGCCAACGGTGCCGTTGATGTTGAGCAGCGCGGAAACGTGGCGGCGCTTTCCGTTCAGCAGCACCAGCGTCTGGTCGGGGTTGAGCCCGCGCAGCGTCGCCGGGCGTGTCACGTCCGATCCGTCCGAGATGGAGGGCTGGGGGAAGTTGAAGGACGGGACCAGCTGGTTGAGAATCTTGTTCGTCTCGCCCAGCCCCGACGATTGCAGCGCGCTGTCGGAAATCACGTCGATCGGCACGGGGCTCTCGGCGACGGTGCGGTTGGCGGCGCGGCTGCCCACCACGACCACGGTTGTTTCAGGCTCGCTGTTGGCGGGGTTCTGCGGCTCGGTGCTGGTTTCCTGGCTGGGCGCCGATTGGGTTGTCTGGGCCGTTGCCGGCGCCGCGAGCGCGATGACTGACACGGAAAGCATGTGGCTGAGCGGCAAGCGTCGCATGAAGATCCCCTGTTATGAGCGGGATCCCCATCCCGCCTTGCCCATCAGCATATGACGGGCCAGGCAACATGCACGTGCTGATTATTGCGTCGCAGCGCTGCTGTGGATTTTGCGCCGCCTTTGTTGCAGCGGCGCAACATAGGTTCGACCTTAGCGCCGAATCGTGCGCTCCTTTGGCCGATCGACGCCAAAGCGCCAGACCGTTGTCTGACGGTAGATCTGACCCGGCTTCAGCACCGTCGGCGGGAATGACGCGTGGTTCGGGCTGTCGGGCAGGTGCTGCACCTCCAGCGCCACCCCCGCGCCGGGGGCATAAGGCCGCCCGCCGGGACCAATGTCGGTGCCGTTGAGATAGCCGCCGGTATAGACCTGGATCGACGGTTCGGTGGTCTCGACGGTCAGTGTCCTGCCCGTAGCCGGATCGGCAAGGCGCGCGACGGGGGCAAGGGGGCCCGCCGGCTTGTTGAAGAGCCAGGCATGGTTGTAGCCGCGCGGCGTCAGCGGCGGAACGGGATTGGCCATTCGTTCGCCGATCGCGTGCGGCTGACGGAAGTCGAGCGGCGTTCCCGCAACCGGCGCCAGCGCACCCGTCGGGATGCCGCGATCGTCGGTCGGGAGGTAGCGATCAGCCTGCAGCTGGAGCGTCTGGCCCAGGACCGACCCGCTCGCTTCGCCCGCCAGATTGAAATAGCTGTGGTTCGTCAGGTTGAGCACGGTCGTACGGGTGGTGCGCGCGGTATAGTCAATGTGCAGCGCGTTGTCGGCGGCAAGGCGATAGGTAACAGACAGGGTCAACTGGCCCGGAAAGCCCTGAAAACCATCGGGGCTGATCGTGGTGAACGTCACCCGGTCGCGTGAGCCGCGCGGCTGCGACACCTGCCAGTCGAACGCTTCCAGCCCGGCCTTGCCACCGCCATGCAGGGCGTTGGGGCCGTCATTGGGCTCAAGCTGCACAGGCTTGCCGTCCAGAACGAAGCGTGCATTGCCGATCCGCCCGGCATAGCGGCCCACCGTGGTTCCGAAGAAGTTGTTCTTCATCTTGGTGCGATAGTCGGCCGCGGTGGCATAGCCGAGCACGACATTGGCAGTCTTGCCGTCGCGATCAGGCACCTCGATCGCGGTTACGGCGGCACCTTGCGGGATCAGGCGCACGGTCATGCCGCTGGCATTGCGCAGCGTGATCGTCGGATCGCTGCGATCCTGTGCCAAGCCCGTGGCGGGCATCGCAGAAGCAGCAAGGAGGAGCGTGGAAGCGAGGGTGCGCATCACTTGGCCTTTCCGTAAAGCTTGTCCGCCGCAAGGGCCAAGAACATGTAATTGGTGGCCCCGCCGCCCAGCACATACTCACCCTGTTGCCAGAAATAGGGCCAGACCTTCAGCTCCGGCAGGTCGGGGCGGACCAGGTTGGTGCCCGACACCACGCCGCCTGGCACATAGCTCCAGTCCGCGCGGTTGAAGCCGTATGCGGTCGTGTCCGATACCGCGCCCACGCCCGACACGAAGCTTGCCGTGTTCTCGCCCGGATGCGCGCCCAGCACGAAGTTGAGCGCATTGATATAGCTGTCGGTGGAGGTCAGCTGCGGCCAGCCCTTGTGGAAGAAGTATTGCTGGACCCCGCGCTCCTGGATCGTCCAGCCCGCGCCCCAGATCTGCGGCTTGTAGGGCACTCCATAGGGGCTGTCGGTGCGTGCGTCCGCGGTGACTCTTGCCTGATAGGTTTTCACCGCGGCCGTGACGCGGGTGCGAAAGGCGCCAGGCAACTGGTTCAGGATGTTGGCGAGCGCCCAACCATTCTTGTCGACATGGGCCAGGATCTCGGGCTCCAGCGCGACCAGGCGCGCGACCAGCGCCTTGTCATTCGTCGCCTGAATCAGTTCGGCCAGAGCGAACACCTCGTTCGACTTGTCCTTCGCACGCCCGAACGCCTTGCCCGCCACGTCGCGCGCGGCGGCCAGCGCCTCGCCTGCGAGTGTCGGATTGCTCCTTCGCAGAACCCGCGCCGCCGCCGCGAGCCCGCCCGCGGTGTTGAGCTCGCGATCGGGATTGTCCTCGGTGAAGACCCACCGGTCGTCCGCGACGATGGGCTGGCCGTTGTTGTCGACGCCCAGGCCCTCGACCGGCTTCCTGGAAATGTTGTCCGTCTCGTTCGCCGCTTCGCCCAGCAGGGCATATTGGCGCAGCGCCGGCACCTGGATGCCGCGATAGGTGCGGCCGAGCGCGCGATAGCCGCCGAGAACCGTCAGGAGCCCATGCTCGATCTGCTGGGTCGCATCGTTGATGCCGTCGGGATCGTGGATCTCGACCTGGTGGCGCACCTGGTCGATCCGGGTCGCGTCATAGTCGAGCCCGAACTCCTCGATCATCTTGGACAGGATCCAGACCTCTCCGATCTGAGACTCAACGCGCAGGTCATAGTCGCCCGCATCGTGCCAGCCGCCCGCGGCAAGGCCCGGCACGACATTGCCCGACTTGAAGCGCGACAGGGTGGAGGCGCCCTGTTCATAGCCGTCGATATGGTTGAGCGGCGCCGGGGCCATCAGCGCGTCGTCCATATGGTCGAGGCCATGCCAGACCCGATATTTCTCGCGCACCAGCATGTGGCACATCTGGATCGGCAGGAAATATTCCAGCGTCGGCTGCCAGGCGTGGCGGCTGTACACGGCCGGGTCGATGCGGAACGGGCTCGATAGCTGGTCGCCATAGGCGACCTGGTACATGCCCGGCTGCTTCACCCGGCTGAAGTCGAAGGTGAGATACTGGTAGCGCAGGAAATTACCCCAGCGCGTCGCCGGGGCAGACAGCTCCAGCCGGCGGCCCTCCGGCGTCAGGCGGAAGAGCTGCACCAGCTTGTCGGCGGTTTCCGCTGCGTCGAGCTCGATGACCGCCTGCTTGGGCTGGGCGGGTGCATAGCCGATCTGGGACGTCTGGATAACCGGAGGCCGCTTCCAGCCGGCTTCCGTCGATGGGGTCACGACCCACTCGATCGCCCGCTTGGTCGCGCCGGCCGCCACCGCGCCGCGCACGATGAACCAGCCATTATTATGGGCCGAGCGCCCGTCGATGAGTTGCAGTGCGCCCGTGCGGCTTTCGATCCTGATCCGCTGCGCTTCCGTTTCGGGCGCGACCACCAGCGTGCGCCCCGTGGCAAGCGGCACGCCCAGCGCCTGGCCGTTGGGATCCTGCACCGGGCCGTTCTTTTCGACATTGCGCGGCACGGGGAGCCCCCGGTCGGGCTCACGAGCCATGGGACCGTTCGGCTGGCGCGGGAAGATGCCGGTCTGGCCGTCGAGCAGCCATGCCTTGCCGAACAGCGCGCCCGGAAACAGTTCCAGGTTGAACCCGACCCGGCCGACCCATTTCGCGGGCAGCGGCTTGTCGAGATCCACCGTGATACGAAAGCTGTTGCCGCCCGCCGGCGACACGTTGACCTTATAGTCGAGGTCGAGATCGGGGTAGAAGATCGGGTTGAAGCCGTGCCCGTTCTTGGTCGGATCGGGATAGCGCAGCGCCTGCGTGATGGTGCCCGTCGCCTTGTCCACCACATGCCCGCCATTGGCGGTCGGCATGGGGGACCATTGGCCGGGTTCCGGCTCCAGCCGAAGGTCGCCGTTGGCGGCGACGCGGGTGCCCTGCTGAATCACGGTGACGCCCGTCTGGTGCCCGTCGGGATAGATGTCGTCGAACACGATCACGTCGAGCCCGGGCGCGGTCAGGTAGCCCTTGTCCCCGAGGCGCAGCCCCTGCTGCTGCTGCTGCTGAGCACCGGCGCCCGCTGCAACCGTTACCAGCAGCGAGGCAGTAGCCATCCAGCGCGCGACCCGTTTGCCAATCATGTGATCCTTCCCCTTTGTTGCTCGCGCCTTAGCGTTTCCGTGGCGCGTGCTCTTCCCCCTTCTTTGGTCGCAAGGCGTCGTGCTTGTCGAGGGTCGCGAACCAATCGGCATAGGTCGAACGGTTTGCCATGCGCCGGTTCTGGTCAGGGGCACCGTCGCTCCACCATACCGGGCCACGTTCGCCCAGCGCGACCTTGGCCGCATCGACCGCCGATCGTGCCGACCGGAGCGCATCCTCGTCGCCGGTCCGCAGCGCCGCCCCGACTGCCCGGCGCGCATCCATCAGTGCTGCCACCAACGCCACGCGATCCGCCTCGGGCAGGGCGGGGTTGGTCCGCCGCCACAATCGCCCGCGCACGACCAGGTAACGGCCGTCCGGCGTTTCGAGGGGCGGCGGGCCGCTCACGCCGGGCTACTCATGCTGCGTCAGGCGGCCCGAGAAGTTCCGCCAGCGTCACCGGCGCGAAGCCCCGGGCGTCGACGCCGACGTCGAACTGGCGGGGCATGGGCGTCAGCCGCCCATGGCTGTGCCCATGAAGGTTGATCGATTTGCGATGCTGCCCATTCCACGACCGGAAAGGATAGTGACACAGGACAAGCGCTCGCCCGTCCACCTCCAGCTCCATGTATTCATGTACGCTGTCCCAGCCCGCAGCGGCCAGCGTGTCGGCCGGATCGTTGTTGCCGCGGATCAGGTGCTTGCGACCGTTCAACTGGTCCAGCAGCCCGGCCACGGCTTCAGGCCGACGGGCAACATCGCCCAGATGCCATACCTCATCCCCCGATGAGACTCGCGCATTCCAGTTCGCGATCAGCGCTGCATCCATCGCCGCCGCATTCTCAAACGGGCGGCGCGAGATGTTGATGGCGCGGTGATCGCCAAAGTGGGTGTCGGCCGTGAACAGGATCATGCCAGCCCAGCCATATGTGCTGCACCCACAGGCGGCAACGGAGCGAGCGAATACCGGAAAGCGGGAACAGCGGCATCGCCCCGCTGTTCTCCTGCTATGACAACTATTTCCCCCAAGGCGACCTCCGCCAACGCCATCAGTCCCTGGCAGTTCGACTGGCCGGCATGGAAAGCGGTATTGTGGCGCAGCTGGTCAGAGGCGGGGAACGACAATGTCGGGCTGATCGCCGCTGGCGTCGCCTTTTACGGCTTTCTCGCGATCGTGCCCGTGCTTGGCGCGATCGTGCTCAGCTATGGTCTGGTTGCGACGCCCGAAACGGTGGTCCACAACGTCCAGGGCCTGACCAAGGCGCTGCCGGCGGACGCCGCGCAACTCGTCGGCGAACAGTTGATGAACGTGGTCAAGACATCCGACGGCAAGAAGGGGTTGGGGCTGCTGCTTGCCCTTGCGCTTGCCTTGTTCGGGGCGCGCAACGGCGCGGGGGCAATCATCACCGCGCTGAACGTCGCCTATGAGGAAACGGAGAAGCGCGGCTTCATCAAGGTGAACCTGATCGCGCTCGCCATGACCGCGGCGGGCGTCGTCGCGGCGGTGCTGGCGGTGGTCGCGACGGCGGCACTCGCCGCGCTTGAGGACCTGCTGCCGACCAGCGGGACGGCCACGGTGATCGCGGGCAAGATCGGGTCCTACCTGCTGCTGCTCCTCGCCGGATCGGCCACGGCCGCGGCGCTATACCAGTTCGGACCGTCACGTTCGCGCGCGAAGTGGAGCTGGATCACGCCGGGTTCGCTTCTGTGCTCGCTCGCCTGGCTGCTGCTGACGTTGGGTTTCGGGATCTATGTGTCCAACTTCGGCAACTACAACGCGACTTACGGATCGCTCGGCGCGGTGGTGGTGCTGCTCACCTGGCTGTACCTGTCGTCCTATATCCTGATGCTCGGCGCGGAGCTCAATTCGGAGTGCGAGCACCAGACCGCGACAGACACCACCACTGGCGCGCCGCAGCCGATCGGTCAGCGTGGCGCGTGGGTGGCCGACCATGTTGCCGGTTGCGACGATGCAGCTGGAACGACCGCGGGTAATCCCCGATCAGCCGGCCTCAGCGACGCACCGGCAGACGCCCCCATCCATCACCGGCCGGGCGCAGGGGTGGTCGCGGCCTTCGCAGGCGGGCGGGCCGGCTCGGCCATCGGGGGCAAGGGCGTGGGATTGCTGAACACCGGGCTCGCGACCGCAGGGCTTGCCCTGGTCCGCGGGCGTCGGCGAGCGCCGCTGGGCGCGGCAATGCTGGCCGCGGCGGGAGCACTCGCCTGGGTCCGCGGAAAGCCGGCCAAGCCAAAGCGTGCCGTCAAGCGCAAGTAACACCGGCGGTCGCCTTAGTTACAAACGCCAATTCGGAGCAATTGTACGGAAACGATCTTGCTCGCTACATAAGATCGGCGCATTTTCACGCCATGGCAGCGGCTGAACAGATGGCGATCGCGATCGTGCTCCTGGCGCTGCTCGCCTGTGTGGGGCTGGTGCTTGGACGGCGGCGGGCGCATCGGCGCCAGGTCCAGCACGTCCAGCAACGTCGAACTCGCGCGCTTCATGTTGCGCGCGGCACGTCGTCGGCCAGCGTACCGGCGGCTGCGGTGCGGCGCCGCTTCTGAACCGGCGGAACGCGGGGGGCGCTCCGCCGGTTCGTTGTTCGTGAACAGGATCAAGACTGCCCGTCGCCAGGGCCGACGCATGCCGCAGCTGCTGATGGGGGCGGGCATCGCCGCCGTTGCCGTCACGCTCGCGTTGCTTTTGGGGCTGATTGCTGACCGTTGGCCCTTCGCGATCGACCGCTGGATCATGCTGGCGGTGCGCGGGGAGGTAGGCGGGGTCGGCTGGGTTCGAAATGCCGCCGTCAACCTGACCGCGCTTGGCAGCGTGACCGTGCTGACCGTGGTCACGATCGCGGTTGTCGGCCTGCTGCTGGTGCAGCGGCTGTGGCTCACCGCGCTTGCCACGGGGGCCGCGTGCTGGAGTGGCGGCTGGGCGGTGACGCTGGTCAAGAACGAGGTCAGCCGCCCCCGCCCGACGCTGGTGCCGCATTGGGTCGACGTCCACAATGCCAGCTTTCCGAGTGGCCATGCCGCGGGCAGCGCGCTTGTCTACCTCACCATCGCCGCACTCGCGACGCAGGTGCTGCGGGACGAGGCGGCGCGCCGGTATGTCCTGGCGCTCGCGATCGTGCTGGTGGGGGCGATCGGGATCAGCCGGGTGGTGCTGGGCGTGCACTGGCCATCGGACGTGCTCGCCGGCTGGTGCTTCGGCACGCTGTGGGCGCTTGCCTGGTGGAAGGCGACGGCAGCCGCGCGCCGGTCAATCGGCGGCGAGCGCTAGTACCGCGCGCGCGGCCTTCAGGTGCGGCGCGTCGACCATGCGCCCGTCGAGTTGCAGCGCGCCCGCGCCCGGATTGGCCGCGAACAGGTCTATCACGGCCCTTGCATGCGCCACCTCCTCTGCAGAGGGGGTGAAGGCGGCGTTGATCACCGGCACCTGCGCCGGGTGGATTGCCATCATGCCGGTGAACCCGTCGCGCCGCCCGCGCGCGGCATAGGCGGCGAGCGCGTCCAGGTTGCGGAAATCGGGGAACACCGTCTCGATCGCCGGCACCCCCGCGGCGTGCGCCCCGAACAGCGTCAGCGAACGGGCAAGCTGGTAGGGTGCGGTATAGCTGCCGTCCGCCTCCCGGCTGGTCGCTGCACCGATAGCCGCGGGAAGGTCCTCCGCGCCCCAGGTCAGGCCTGCCAGCCGCTCGCTTGAGCCGCGATAGCTGCCCATCTGGAAGATCGCATGGGGCGTCTCGGTCGCGATCGGCAGGATGGCGATGTCGCCGGCCAGCTTTGCGGCGAGCTGGCGCACCGATGCTTCGCCCTCCGCCTTGGGCAGCACGATGCCGTCCGGCGCGCCCGGCAGGACTGTCTGGAGGTCGTCCGCCGCCAGCCCACTGTCTAGCGGGTTGATCCGTACGAATGCCGTGACGCTGCGCGGCTCCGCCAGATACGCGGCGATCGCGTTTCGCGCCGCGTCCTTGCGCTTGGGCGCGACCGAGTCCTCCAGGTCCAGGATAAGCGCATCGGCGCCGCTCGCCGCCGCCTTGGCGAAGCGCTCGGGCCGGTCGCCCGGCACAAACAGCAGCGAGCGCAGGCGCATGCTACCGGCCCCGCTCTGCCAGGATCCGCTCCCAGGCGAGCGCGTCCTTGACGATCACTTCCAGGTCGTCGCGCTCCGGCCGCCAGGGCAGCGCCGCCAGGATCGCGCCATTGTCGGCGACGAGCTCGGCGGGATCGCCCGCACGGCGGCCTTCCAGCCGGCGCTCGATCGTCATGTTGGTGACCCGGTCCACCGCGTCGAGCACTTCGAGCACAGAGAAGCCACGGCCATAGCCGCAGTTGAAGGTATGGCTCTCGTCCGGCTGCTGCACGAGCAACTCCAGCGCCGAGACATGAGCGGCGGCGAGGTCCGCGACGTGGATGTAGTCGCGCACGCCCGTGCCATCGCGGGTCGCGAAGTCCGTGCCGTACACGCCAACCGCTGGCCGCTTGCCGGTCGCTGCCTCCACCGCAATCTTGATCAGGTGCGTCGCGCCAACGGTGGACTGGCCGGAGCGTCCCTGCGGATCGGCACCCGCCACGTTGAAGTAACGCAGCGCGCAATAGTTGATCGGGTGCGCCGCCGCGACGTCCCTCAGCATGATCTCCGTCATCAGCTTGGACGTGCCGTACGGGTTGATCGGCTGCTTGGGATCGTCCTCCCGGATCGGCACGCGGTCGGGCGTCCCATAGGTCGCGGCGGTGGAGGAGAAGATGAAGTGCGGCACGCCCTCTGCCACGGCGCTTTCGACCAGGCTGCGGGAGGCCGCGGTGTTGTTGCGGTAGTACTTCAGCGGATCGGTGACGCTCTCGGGTACCACCACCGATCCGGCGAAGTGCATGATCGCCTTGACCCCATGGTCCCGGATCGCGGTGCGAACCTTGGCGTCGTCGGCCACGTCCGACACCACCAGCGCTGCGCGCGGGTCCACCGCCCAGTCGAACCCGGTAACCAGGTTGTCGAGCACCACCACCTGGTACCCCGCGTCCAGCAGCGCCAGCACCGCATGGCTGCCGATATAGCCGGCCCCGCCCGTCACCATCACCTTGCCGTCGAGCATCACCATCTCCCAGTTTGCGGGTCGCCTAGCGCGTTCCTACATCGGCGCAAAGGAGATCAACGGTTATGGCAATCGAACAGGTAACGCTGGCGGGCGGCTGCTTCTGGTGCACGGAAGCGGTGTTCAAGGACGTGGTCGGCGTGACGAGCGTCGAGTCCGGTTACATCGGCGGGTCGGTCGAGAACCCGACCTATCGCCAGGTATGTGGCGGCGATACGGGTCATGCGGAGGCGATCCGCGTCGGATTCGACAACGACCATGTGAACCTGTCGGACATCCTCGACATCTTTTTCGCGACGCATGACCCGACCCAGCTCAACCGTCAGGGTAATGACGTCGGCACCCAGTACCGCTCGGCCATGTTCCCGGCCGACGAGGGGCAGGAGCGTGAGATGCGCGCCGCGATCGAGCGGGCACAGGCGGACCAGACCAAGCCGGTCGTCACCACCATCGAACCGATGACCACCTGGTACCCCGCCGAGGATTATCACCAGGATTACTGGGAAACCTCCGGCCGTTCGAACCCGTATTGCATGGCGGTGATCCCGCCCAAGCTGCAGAAGCTGCGCAAGAGCTTCGCGGCTCGATCCCGCGCGCAGGCGGTGGCCTAACGGGTCGCGGCCCGGGCGAGGCGGTCGTTGATCGCCTCGCCAATGCCGGTCGCCGGGATTGGGGCAACGGCGATACGGGCGCGATCGCTGGCGTCGGCCCGGTGAAGCGCATCGAACAGCCCGGCGGCCGCCTCGATCAGGTCGCCGTTTGCCGACAGGGTGGTGTCGCCCGCGACCGGGCCGAAGCCGATCAGATACTCATCGCCCTCTGCCCTCACTGCGTTCAGCCGCAACGCCTTGTTAGGCGCATAATGTGTCGCAAGCTGCCCCGGCGCCGTTACCACACCCTCAGTGCTTCCGCGCAGGCCGGAGTTCAGGGGCACCCCTTCGCCGGGGAACAGCACGTCCCGCGTCAACGGCCCGGGCCGCAGCACCTCGCGCCCGCGCACGATGGTCGACTCCAGCCCCGTCTCGCATGCTCCATCGTCGACGATCAGCGGCACCCTGGCGCCAAGGCTCGCCGCGACATGCGACGCCCGCGTCGGGCTGATCCCGTTCGACCGATTGGCGGACGGTGCCGCGAGCGGCCGGCCCGCTGCCTCCAGAAGCGCCCGCATGGCGCGGTGAGCGGGCACCCGGATAGCGACCGTGTCCAGCCCCGCCGTCACGAGGCTGGCAATCGGCGCCCCGGCGCGGAGCGGCAGGACAAGCGTCAGCGGCCCCGGCCAGAACCGATGCGCCAGCGCGCGAGCTTGCTCGTCCACCTCTGCCAGCGCTTCCACGGTGGTGAGGTCGGGGACATGTACGATGAGTGGATTGAAGCTGGGGCGCCCCTTGGCCGCATAGATGCGCGCCACCGCTTCCGCATTGCCTGCGTCGGCAGCGAGGCCGTACACGGTTTCGGTGGGCACCGCGACGATCTCGCCCGCCGCGATCAGCGCAGCTGCCGCCGCGATCGCGTCGGGGCCGAAGGGCATGATGCGCGGGGCTGGATCGGCCATGGCCGCGCGCTATAGCCGGACGCACACAGGAGAGAAACCGATGCCTTTCACCCCTGCGCTTGTCGAACAGCGCTTCGTGCTCGACCAGATCGTGCGCGTGGGCGATCTGGCCGCGAATGACCGCTTCGCGGCCGCGAGCAATGACGTGGTCGATGCCGTGCTGGAGGGGGCGGGGCAGTTCGCGGCGGGCGAGTGGGCGCCGCTCAACCGCATCGGCGACACAGGTGGCGCCAAGTGGACGCCCGATGGCGTGAACATGCCCGACGGCTACGTACAGGCTTACCGCGACTATGTGGAGGGCGGCTGGGGCACGATCGGCGTGCCCGAGGCATGGGGCGGGCAGGGGCTGCCTTTCGCGATTCAGACCGCTGTGCTGGAGACGCTGGGCTCGGCCAACATGGGTCTCGCGCTCTGCCCGACGCTGACCGTGGGTGCGGTGGAGGCGCTGGTGCATCACGGCAGCCAGGCGCAACAGGCGCTCTACCTGCCCCATCTCGCGACGGGCGAGTGGACCGGCACCATGAACCTGACCGAGCCGCAGGCGGGCAGCGACGTCGGCGCGCTGCGCGCCACAGCCAGCCCGCGCGACGACGGGACGTGGAGCATCAAGGGCACCAAGATCTATATCTCGTTCGGCGACCACGACATGGCGCCCAACATCGTCCACCTGGTGCTGGCACGCACGCCCGGTTCGCCGCCGGGCACCAAGGGCATCAGCCTGTTCCTGGTCCCTAAATACCGCCTCGATGCCGATGGGCGGCCGGGCGACTTCAACGACGTCCGCGTGGTGTCGATCGAGCACAAGATGGGCCTGCACGCCTCGCCCACCTGCGTGCTGTCGTTCGGGGACCATGACGATTGCGTGGGCGAGCTGATCGGGCCGGAACATGGCGGCATGCGCGCGATGTTCACCATGATGAACAATGCCCGCCTCAATGTCGGCCTGCAGGGTGTGCAGGTGGCGGAGGCGGCGACGCAGCAGGCGGTCGCCTATGCGCTCGACCGGGTTCAGTCCGCCCGCACCGGCAGCGCCAGTCGCGAGTCCGTTGCGATCGTGGAGCACCCCGACGTTCGCCGCATGCTGTTGCGGATGAAGGCGCAGACCCAAGCGGCGCGTGCATTGGTCTACTATGCCGCGGGCCAGGTCGACCGCGCCGCGCTGGGCGACACGGCCGCGCGCGATCGGCTGGAGGTCGTCACACCGCTTGCGAAGGCGCATGCCACTGACCTTGGCAACGAGGTCGCCAGCCTGGGCATCCAGGTGCATGGCGGCATGGGCTATATCGAGGAAACGGGTGCCGCCCAGTTCTTCCGCGATGCCCGCATCACGCCGATCTATGAAGGCACGAACGGCATACAGGCCGCCGATCTGGTCGGCCGAAAGCTGGCGCTGTCGGGCGGCGAAGCGTTCGCGTCGCTGGTCGCCGACATGCGCCGCGGTGCCGAGCATGAGGATCTGAAGGCGCTTGTCGAAGCCTGCGAACTGGTCGGAACGCGCCTTGCCACCGCCGGACATGACGATCGACTCGCCGCCAGCTATCCATTTCTCACCATGTTGTCCGTCGCAGTCTGCGGCTGGTTGTTGGAGCAGCAAGGGCGCGCTGCCGGTGACGATCCGTTCGGGGCGACCAAGCGGGCTTGCGTTGATTTCTACCTTGCCCAGATTGTCCCGGAAGCACTGGGGCTGCGCGCCGCCGCGACTGCGAGCGCCGACATCCTTTACCGTCTTCCTGCCCAGGCCTTTGCCATATGACCTTTGACCTCGACGCTTACCTCGCCCGCCTGCGCCTGCCCGCGCGCATCACGGTTGATGCCGAGGGGTTGGGCCGGCTCCAACGCGCGCATCGGCAGTCGATCCCATTCGAGAATCTGGACGTGCTGCTCGGCCGTCCGATCCGGATCGATTCGGACGCGGTGTTCGCGAAGCTGGTGGGGCAGGGCCGTGGCGGCTTCTGCTTCGAACATAACCGGCTGTTCCTGGACGCGCTGGCGGCGCTGGGCTTCGTTGCGCGGCCGCTGCTGGCGCGCGTGTGGCTGGGGGCCACGGAAGCGCCGCCGCAAACCCATAGCCTGGCGCTGGTCGAAGTGGATGGGCAGTCCTGGATCGCGGACCCCGGCTTCGGGGGCAGCTACACGCCGCCAATGCCGCTGGTCGACGGAGCCGAAGCGACCGCGCCTGACGGGGCCCGCTTTCGCCTGGTCCGCGATGAAGCGCATGGCTGGATGCTGTTGCGGGATGGCGAGCCCGGCACCACTGACGGGCGCGACACCGCGGCAGGCTTTCGGCCGCAATACAGCTTCACCACCGACGATGTCTGGGATGCGGACCTCGCCATGGGCGCGCACTGGGCGGCGACCGCGCCCGGCAGCCGGTTCACCGATGCCTCAATCGTCAGCATCGTCCTGCCGCGTGGCTTTGCGTGCCTGACGAACCGATCCTATCGGCGCAGTGCTGGAGGGGAGGAGACCAACGCCGTGATCGACGATCCGCGGGTCTATCGGATGCGGCTCAGCATGATGTTCGGGATCGACCTGACCCGTGACGAGGTTGCCGCGCTGCCCGTCTTTGCGGCAAACTGATCGGTCGGCCGGGTCCGGCGTAAGGCCTAGGCACGCTCCATCAGGTCAGTGACGTCCAGCCCGAGCAGGTCGATATAGCCGCGGATGCGCGGCCATTGGTTGACCACGAAATTGTCGCGTTCCGCCAGACGCAGCCGCTCGGCCGCGCCTGGCAGCACGAACATGCCGACGCCGCGCCGAACCTCGACATAGCCCTCGTCCTGGAAGCTTTGATACGCCTTGGCGACGGTCAGCGGGTTTGCGCCATGTTCGGCGGCCAGTGCGCGAACGGAGGGCAATTGGTCGCCCGCCTGATAGTCGCCGCGCAGGATCCCCGCTGCGACCGTGCCCCGCAGCCTCAGGTAAACCGGGCTGTCCTCCCCGGTGAGAGAGCCGTTCTTTGCTGTCATGGTGCTATAATACAGCACATGGGCAATCAGTCGAGTCCCGCGGAGGCTGGCGGGGTCCAACGGGTCGCGACCTGCGACAGGTCGGGGCGGGGCCGCTCTTCCAGCGGGCGGGCAGGGGTGCCGATAAAGGTGAAGCCCGCGATCCGTTCCGGGGCGGCGCCGAACGCATCGCGCACCGTGTCGTTGAATGTTGCCCAGCCTGTCAGCCAGCCTGCGACATAGCCCAGCGCATGGGCCGCATGGTTGAGGTTCATCAGCGCCGCGCCTGCCGACAATTCCTGCTCCCACAGCGGGATGCTGCTGTCGAGGTTGGGGGAAGACAGGGTGACGACCAGGGCGGGGGCCTGGTGGGCGAACTGGCTGAACGCGGCGACCTCGCTGTCGGACGACTGTGGCCGCTCCGCGCGATAGGCATCCTGGATGACCTGCGCCAGCGCATCGCGCTGGTCGGCGCCCACCACAACGAAGCGCCAGGGGGCAAGCTTTCCATGGTCGGGCGTGCGTGCCGCGATCGTCAGGATCGTGTCGAGTTCCGCCTCGCTCGGCCCGGGACCCGCCATGTCGCGCGGCTTGCCGGAGCGGCGGGTGAGAAGAAGCGAAAGCGGGGTGGAGCGGTCGTTGAACATGGCCGCGCATGTAGGCCGGCCCCGCGCGGATTGCGACGGGTGGAACAAGCGTCCGCCCCCGACCGCTTGGATCGCCGAGCAACGGAGATTTGGACGATGGACGACGACCGGCTGTGGAGCTTCGAGCAGAGCTTGTGGACCGAAGGCCCCGACAACTACCGTGAAAAGGTGGACGACCAGGTCGTGATGGTGCTGCCGCAGCCGCCCTATGTGTACGTCGGCCAGGCCGCGATCGAGGCGGTGGCGTCGACCCCGGTATGGGAAAGTGCCGAGCTGACCGATCGCCAGGTGACGCGCCCGCAGGAAGGATTGATCGTCATCGGCTATCACGTCCGTGCCGAACGCGACGGCCATGCCGGCTATGAAGCGCATTGCACGTCCGTGATCCGCCGGCTGGACCATGAAGTGTGGCGCGTGGTCCAGCACCAGCAGACGCCATTGCTGGCGGCCAACGCCGACCAGAAATGACCATCGCGCGCGTCGCAGGGACCATTTCGGTGGCGCGCGTGGGTTGCTGAAACGAGCGGCGGGCCGGCGTCTTTCCGGCACCAATGGTGGACAGCGCCTGTCGAAACGCTAGTTTCCCCTGTAACCGAGCCGTCATATCGGCCGAATTCCAGGGAGCTTCACCCACCTCATGGTAGACACCCCGACCGCGGATACTCCGCGCGAGCCGGATATCAGCCACATCAATCCGGCGGCGGAGGCGACCTGGTTCGGCCACCCGCGCCAGCTTGCACGCCTGTTCACCACGGAGATGTGGGAGCGTTTCGGCTATTACGGGATGCGCGCGCTCCTGACGCTGTATCTCACCAAGCATTTCATCTTTGGCGATCGACAGGCGACCGGGCTGTACGGCGGCTTCACGGCGCTGGTGTACCTGACCCCGCTGATCGGCGGCTATCTGGCCGACCAGTATCTCGGCTCCAAGCGCGCGGTGAAGTTCGGCGCGATCATGATGAGCCTTGGCTATTTCACGCTTTGTTTCGGCGGGCAGACCGCAACCCCGTTCGCGACGGTCGATGGCCAGCGCTACCAGGTGCAGGTCGTCGAGCAGAACGGCGCGGAAACCCGTTACGTTGTCGACCAGGGCCAGCAACTGCGCATCAAGGGCAATGACGACCGCTCGGTTGACCTGATTGCCGCCAATGGCGCGGTCGCCCGCCATGTCGCCCCCGATGCCTTCGTCTCCGACGCGGAGCGTTCGCCGCTGTTCGTGACGGTGATGCTGCTGGCGCTGTGCCTGATCTCGGTCGGCAACGGTTTCTTCAAGCCCAACATCTCGACCATGGTGGGTGAGCTTTACACGCCCGGCGACCGCCGCCGCGACACTGGCTTCACCATCTTCTACATGGGCATCAACATCGGCTCCCTGGGATCGCAGATCCTGTGCCCGTTCCTGGCCGAGGCAGTCGGCTGGTGGGCAGGATTCGGCCTGGCGGCATTCGGAATGTTGCTGTCGTTCGCGCTGATCCAGTTCAACGGCGGGCGCCTGAACGGCATCGGGGAAGCGCCCGCCAACCAGCCGGCCAGCCGCGCGATCGGCATCTTCGCGCTCGCCACCCTTGGCGTGCCGGCCTTCTACCTCCTGTTCACGAACCTGATGAACGCGGTTCCGCCAGTGCCGGGATCGGGGATCATCGGCTATATCGCGTCGCTGTCGCTGATGGGGAAGCTGCTGTTCGGGACCTTCCTGATCGGCGTGCCCGCCATCCTGATCTGGTCGTACCTGAAGGGTAGCCGCGTGGAGTTCCAGATGATGCTGGCGGCGATGGTGATGATCGTCTTCAACGTCGTGTTCTGGACATTGTTCGAACAGGCCGGATCGTCGCTGATCCTGTTTGCCGACCGCAACACCGACCTGCGCGTGTTCGGCGATTTCGGGATCAATGCCGGGCAGACGCAGTTCTTCAACGCCGCTTTCATCGTCATGTTCGCGCCGATCATGGCGGCGATGTGGACCACGCTGGCGAAGCGCGGCATCGAACCGTCGGTGCCGGTGAAGTTTGCCCTGGCGCTGATCGGCGTTGGCCTGGGCTTCCTGTTCCTGGTCTGGGGCGGGCAGTTCGCGGGATCGGACTTCAAGGTCGCGATCTGGTGGCTGGCAGGGCTCTACCTGATCCACTCGGTGGCAGAGCTGTGCATCTCGCCCGTGGGCCTGTCGATGGTGACCAAGCTGTCGATCGCCCGCGTCGTGGGCCTGATGATGGGCGTCTGGTTCCTGTCGATCTCCGTCGCGCAATATGTCGCGGGCGTGATCGCGCAGGTGGCGAGTGTCGAAACAGTGGGTGGCGAGGTCACCAACCTGAAGGTCTCGCTCGACACCTATAACGGCGTGTTCTGGACCATCGGCCTGGTTGCGGCCGGCATCGGCGTGGTGCTGCTGTTGATCTCGCCGCTGATCAAGCGTTGGATGCACGGCGTACAGTAGGGCGCAGCGCACAAGCGCGGCTGCGCTCGGGAGGGCAGGACATGGAGGAAGTAACAGCCGCGGCGGCGGCGTTCGTGGGAACGCACTTCCTCCTGTCGCATCCGTTCAGGGGCGGCATCGTCGGGAGGATCGGCGAGCGCGGCTTCCTGCTCGTCTACTCGCTGGTGGCGTTCGCCACGCTCGGCTGGCTCGCTTCCGCTTATCGCCGGGCGCCCGCGACGCCGCCCCTGTGGTGGGTCGGCGATGGCATCTGGGCCGTGGCGACGCTGATCATGCTGGCTGCGAGCGTGCTGCTGCTCGGCTCCCTGATCGGCAATCCGGCCCTGCCGTCCGGTGGTGCGCCGGTGAAGGCCCCGGCGGAGCCGCGGGGCGTGTTCGCGGTGACGCGGCACCCGATGATGTGGTCATTCGCGCTCTGGGGCGTCGCGCACATCCTGGTCTATCCGATCGCGGCCAACATCGTTCTGGCGGCATCGATCATCATCCTCGCCCTGGTCGGCGCGGCGTTGCAGGATCGCAAAAAGGAGCGGCTTCAGCCCGAGAGCTGGCCCGCCTGGGAAAGGCGAACCAGCTTTTGGCCCTTTGCCGCGATCATTGCCGGTCGCGCCCGCTTCGGTGGTTTTCGGCCGCACGACCTGGCGGGTGGCGTCGTGCTATGGCTGGCCGCCACCTGGGCGCATTGGCCGCTCGCCGGCTGGGCCGCCGGCGTGTGGCTCTGGATCCTGTGACGGGCGGCTAAAGCCGCACCATCCGCATCGCCTGTTCGCCATAGCGCGGC
This sequence comes from Sphingomonas aerophila, assembly GCF_014199305.1. Lineage (GTDB taxonomy): Bacteria > Pseudomonadota > Alphaproteobacteria > Sphingomonadales > Sphingomonadaceae > Sphingomonas > Sphingomonas aerophila. Next base: position 51,892 of record NZ_JACIJK010000005.1, on the reverse strand, counting down.
CCCGCCGTCCGGCCCCGTGGTGCCGCTGCATCCAACGCGGCGAGATCGTCGGGGCTGAGCGTCACCTCGACCGCGCCCACGCTGTCCTCCAGCGTTACACGCCGCTTGAACCCGGGGATCGGGACCACATCCTCACCCTGCGCCAGCAACCAGGCGAGCGCGACCTGGGCGTTGGACACACCATGCGCCTTCGCCACCCGATCCACGGCATCAACGATGGCAAGGTTGGCGGGCATGTTCTCCGCCGAGTAGCGCGGGTCGCGGCGGCGATAGTCGTCCGGCGCGAGGTCGTCGATGGAGCGGATCTGCCCTGTCAGGAACCCGCGCCCCAGCGGCGAATAGGGCACGAAGCCGATGCCGAGTTCCCGGCAGGTCGGCAGGATCTCATCCTCCACATCGCGCTCCCACAGCGAATATTCGCTTTGCAGGGCCGCGATGGGGTGGGTTGCCGCGGCGCGGCGGATCGTCTCGGGACCGGCCTCCGACAGCGCGATGTGGAGAACCTTTCCTTCCCGGACCAGGTCGGCCATCCCGCCCACCGTTTCCTCGATTGGGACGTTGGGGTCGACGCGGTGCTGGTAGAACAGGTCGATGTGATCGATCCCCAGCCGCTGGAGCGATCCCTCCACCGCGCGCCGGGCATTGGCGGGGCTGCCGTCCAACCCCTCGTTCTTGGTGCCGTTCCAACGCATGGCGAACTTGGTCGCGATCACCAGCCCGTCGCGCTTGCCGCGAATGGCGCGCCCCAGCAGCTCCTCGTTACGGAATGGCCCGTACATCTCGGCTGTGTCGAAGAAGGTGACGCCCAGGTCGATCGCCCGGTGAATGGTCGCGATCGATTCATTGTCGTCGGTGGTGCCGTACATGTTCTGCCCGACCCCGGCCATCGGCATGCAACCGACGCCGAGAGCGGAAACGGAAAGGTCCTGGCCAAGAATACGCTGCTTCATCTGCATGGGCTCCAGCTCCGCTCGCGGGGGTGCGACGGAGCAGTTGCGCGCCGAACGAGCGGAGGCGGGCTTGGGTCCAATAGTCAGCCGGCTCGCGCCTCCGGAACCGTCTGGTCGCGCGTCGCGACTGCGGTCAGCGCCAGGTTGCTCGTTACGTTGCCAAGGGTACGGAAGATGTCGGGGATCGTCTCCACCGCGATCAGCAGACCCAGCGGCGCAAGCGGCGTTCCCATCGCGGATGAGATCGGCGCGACCGAGGCGAAAAACGTCAGCTGGCTCGGCAGGCTGATCGAGCCGAGCGATGTCACCACCCCCGTCAGCACGCCCAGCGCCACCGCCGCGACCGGCACCTCCACCCCGAACCAGCGCCCGATGTAGAGCGCGATAGCGACGTTCATTGCCGGCTGAGTCATGCGCACCATGGCGACGCCCAGTGGCAGCGTCACGCCCGAGGCGGCGGACGGAATGCCCATCTCTCCCGCCGCCTTCAGCATGGTCGGCAGGGTCGCGAGTGATGACTGGGTAGAAACAGCAAAGGCCTGTGCCGGCAACGACGCGCGCGTGAACCGGCCGGTGCCTACCCGGCTGCCGATCGCCGCGAACAGATAGGCGGTCAGCGTCACCACGATGCCGATGGTGGAGATCACCGCCAGGTAATGGACCAGCGCGCCGAACGCGGCGCTGCCCGCGCGCGCGCCGACCAGGTACGCAAGCGCGAACACGCCGAGCGGGGCGAGCCACAGCACCCAGCCGACCACCACCAGCATGGTGTCGCGGATCGCGGCGAACATCCGGACGAGCAGCGTCCGTCCCTCACCATCGATACGGGTCAGGGCAAAGGCGAACACCAGGGTGAACACGATCAAGGACAATAGCGCCCCGCCAGCGGCCGCCGCAAAGGCGTTGCTCGGCACGATCGCGGCAAAGATTTCGCCGGGGGAGGGCGGCGTCGCGACCGGCGGTACCCCGGCCAGCGCCGCCCGCAACGCCTGCGCCGCGGCGCCCGGGATTGGCACGGTGTTCAGGATCAGCGGGGTCAGCATTGCCGAGATGGTGGCGTTCACCGCCAGCATGATCAGCGCATAGCCGATCGTCCGCCCCGCCAGCCGGCCGGCGTTCGCCGCTTCGGTCGTGGATGCGATGCCGGTGATCAGCAACGACACGACCAGCGGGATCACCGTCATCTGCAACGCATTCAGCCAGGCGGTGCCGATCGGCTGGGCGACCAGGATGCCGGTCTGCGCCGCGGACGGGCCCACCCTGGACAGGAGGATGCCCACGGCAAGGCCCGCGATCAACGCCAGGAGGATGCGGACTGGTTGCGACATGCTTGGCTCTTCTCCGGGTCAGGCGCTATGCGTTCGGGATCAAACCCTTTGCATAGCGGAACGGTCGCGTGGGAAGCCCAAGGAAATATTTCGGCACCGATGGTATTCGGGGCGCCACCAACGCCCGGCTGATGACGGCGGAGATGGCGATGCGGGTCGGCATGGCTGCCGGCGCCTACTTCCAGCGCGGCGATCATCGCCATCGCGTGCTGATCGGGAAGGACACGCGGCTGTCGGGCTATATGCTCGAATCGGCACTGGTCGCGGGTTTCACCAGTGTTGGGATGGACGTGATCATGGTGGGGCCGATGCCGACACCGGCCGTCGCGATGCTGACCCAGTCGATGCGCGCGGACATCGGCGTGATGATTTCCGCCAGCCACAACCCCTTTGCGGACAATGGCATCAAGCTGTTCGGCCCCGACGGCTTTAAGCTGTCGGACGAGGCGGAGGCCGCGATCGAGGCGCTGATCGATAGCGAGGTGCCCCTGGTTCCTTCCGCTGAGATCGGCCGCGCTCGCCGTATCGAGGATGCGCAGGGGCGGTACATCCACTTTGCCAAATCGACCTTCCCCGACAACCTGCGCCTCGACGGCATGCGTGTCGTGCTCGATTGCGCGCATGGCGCAGCGTACAAGGTCGCGCCGACCACCCTATGGGAACTGGGCGCCGATGTGGTCGCGATCGGCGTCACCCCCAACGGCACCAACATCAACGACGGCGTCGGCTCCACCGCGCCGGCAACGCTGGCCGAAACGGTGGTGGCCGCGGGCGCCGACATCGGCATCGCGCTGGACGGTGATGCCGACCGGCTGATCGTGGTCGATGATCGCGGCCAGGTCGTCGATGGCGATCAGTTGATGGCGACCATCGCGGCCGGCTGGGCGCGGGCTGGGCGGCTGAAGGGCGGCGGGCTGGTCGCGACGGTGATGTCCAACCTTGGCCTGGAACGCCACCTGTCGGCACAAGGGCTGGGGCTGGTGCGCACCGCCGTTGGTGATCGCCACGTGCTCGAAAAGATGCGTTCGTCCGGCTACAATGTTGGTGGCGAGCAGTCAGGGCACATTATCTTATCCGATTACGCCACGACCGGCGATGGACTGGTCGCGGCGTTGCAGGTGCTGGCGGAGGTGAAGCGCGCCGGCGCGCCGGCGTCCGAAGTGCTGCACCGCTTCGATCCCCTGCCGCAATTGTTGCGCAACGTCCGTTTCACGGGCGGCAAGCCACTCGACGCCGAGCCGGTGAAGGCAGTGATCGCGGGCGCGGAGGAGGAGCTGAAGGGGCGCGGGCGCCTGGTCATCCGTCCGTCGGGCACCGAGCCGGTGATCCGTGTCATGGCGGAAGGGGACGATCCCCAACAGGTCGAGGCGGTGGTCGCTCGCATCTGCGACGCCGTGCAGGCGGCCGCCTAGATGCTGGACATGCGCCCCGACTGCCAGCGCTGCGGCACGGACCTGCCCGCCAACGCGGGCGGCGCGTTCATCTGTTCGCTCGAGTGCACCTTTTGCGCGGAATGCGCCGACGATCTTGACGAGCGTTGCCCGAATTGCGGGGGCGAACTGCTCGATCGCCCGACCCGCACCGGCGCTGCCCTGAAGAAGCACCCCGCCTCGACGAAGCGCCAGCATGAGGGCTGAAGGGCGCCGTGCCGACGCGTCGCCCGGCAGCGACGCTGAGTGTCGACCGGCGGGCTTGCCCCGGTACGGCGAGGCAAAAATGCCTGCTCAGTCGACGGGGCGCGTCGGCGATGATAGAGATTGCGGTTCCGGAACAAAGTCCGGCTCGGTGGCTTGACCCCGCCAGTCAGTCACTTCGCGTTTCAAAGGGAGAAGATCATGAAGAAAATCATCGTATTGGGTGCCGCTGTAGCCGCACTGAGCCTGTCGGCTTGCAACAAGAGCCCGACCGAGCAGGCAGCGGACAACATCCAGGCGAACGCTGAGGCGACCGCTGACAACCTTGAGGACCTGTCCTCCAATGCCGCATCGCCGGCGGCGGCTGATGCCCTGCAGAACGAGGCCGATGCCACCCGCGCGACCGGTGACAACCTGGCGGCTGACCTGACGACCCATGATGCGGACACCAACCTGTCCAACGGCATCTGATTCAGCAGGTCGGGGCCGGTCGGGCGTAAGCGCCGGGCCGATCACGGCCATGCCGACCAAAGCCGGCGGCAGCCTCTGCCGCCGGCTTTTTGGTAGCTTGCGGGTTCGGGCGGCTAGTGCAGTTCCCCGGACTTCTTGAGGGTCGAATAGCCGGTCTGTCCTACACCGGCCCGATCGTGGCATAGCGCCGCCATGACTCGTTCGACCCGGCCCGCCGCGCTGCCGTTCCGATTATCATGGCACCTTTCGCCCGTTGCGATCTCGCGGCGCGGTTCAGGCGTGTCCGGGCCACTTAGACGGGGCGGTGGTTGCCAGTTCGGCCCTCAACTCCCCACCGCGTTGCCATTGCATCTAGGCCGGGCGCGATGATCCCGCGCGTCCTCATCATCGCCGGGTCGGATTCGGGCGGCGGTGCCGGCATCCAGGCGGACATCAAGACCGTGACTATGCTCGGTGGCCATCCGATGACTGCGATCACCGCGCTGACGGCGCAGAACACGCTGGGCGTGCAGGCGGTAATGCCCGTGCCCGCCGCCACCGTGCTCGCGCAGATAAACGCCTGCCTTTCGGATCTCGGCGCAGACGTTGTGAAGATCGGCATGATCGGATCGGCGGAGGTTGCGAACGCGGTCGCGGACCTGCTGGACGGGATCGAGATGCCTGTCGTGTTCGATCCCGTGATGGTCGCCACCAGCGGGTCGGTGCTGGCCGACCCGGCCACGATTGCCGCCTTCGCCCGGCTGATGCGGCGGGCCAGCGTCATCACGCCCAACCTGCCTGAATTGGCCGCGCTGGGCGGGGAAGCCGCTGTGCTGGCGACTGGCGCGGCGCTGCTGGTCAAGGGCGGCCATGCCGATGGTGATGTGATCGAGGATCGATTGATCGAGGCGGACGGGACGGAGACGATCTGGACCCACCCGCGGCTCGACACGCGTCACACCCATGGCACCGGCTGCACACTGGCGAGCGGGATCGCGACCGGCCTCGCGGCGGGGATGCCGCTATCCGCGGCGACCGGTCGTGCCGTCGCCTTTGTGGAGAGCGCGCTGGCGGCAGCGCCGGGGATCGGCCAGGGGCACGGCCCGCTGGGACATGCGCTGGGCGCGATCCCGTTCGATGTGGTGGTGGCCCATGCCGGGTAGGAAGCTGGAACAGGCGTTTGCGTCCCCCGTGGTCGGGGTGGACGAGGCGGGGCGCGGGCCGCTCGCCGGTCCCGTGGTCGCGGCTGCGGTGATCCTGCCCGATCGTGGCGTGCCGCGCGGCCTTGATGATTCGAAGAAGCTGTCCGCAGCGACCCGTGAACGCCTCCACGACCGGCTACGTGCCTGCGCGCGAGTGGGCGTGGGGATCGTCGAGCCGGCGGAGATCGACCAGCTCAACATCTATTGGGCGACCATGAAGGCGATGACGCTGGCGGTGGAAGCGCTGGCGGCGGATGGCGGCTGCGCACCGGGACATGTGCTGGTCGATGGCAACCGCCTGCCGCGATGGACCTTTGCCGCGACCCCGATCGTCGGCGGCGATGCCAAGAGCATGTCGATTGCCGCTGCGTCGATCATTGCCAAGCACACCCGCGACCAGATCATGATCGCCGCGGCGGAACTGCATCCCCTTTATGGTTGGCATTCGAACAAGGGCTATGGCTGCGCGGTGCACCTGGCCGCCTTGCGCGAACACGGCCCGACCCCGCTCCACCGGCGCAGCTTTGCGCCCGTCGCGCAGGCGGAACTGCCGTTTCCCGACCTTGAACGGCCGAACCGGACTCGCTTCGTCGCAGAGGGCGCCGGCTGAGTCTTTCCGGTGACACCCCAACGGGCGGGGGTCCGGGACTCCCAGATTCGCAATATCTGGTCTGGGTCGCAGAACGTTCCGCGTCCTTAACGAGATCCGCCCGACACGCCTTAACCAATCTACTCTTGACGGAGTCATGGGTGTTTTGGCTTCTTCGGGCGTGAAGGGGACGCGACTTGGGGGCAGTTGATACGATCGCACGGCAACGTGCGGCTGCGGCACCGACACTGACGGACGAGCTGCCGCTCGACCAGATCGTCATGGCCGATTGCATCGCGGCCATGCGCGCCCTGCCTGCGGGGAGCGTCGACCTCGTATTTGCCGACCCGCCCTACAACCTCCAGCTTGGTGGCGAGCTGTTCCGGCCGGATGGCACCCATGTCGATGCGGTCACCGACGATTGGGACAAGTTCGACAGCCTGAAGCATTATGACGCCTTCACCCGCGCCTGGCTGGCGGAGGCGCATCGCGTGCTGAAGCCAAACGGCGCGATCTGGGTGATCGGCAGCTACCACAACATCTTTCGTCTGGGCGCGGCCTTGCAGGACCTGGGCTATTGGATCCTGAACGACATCGTGTGGCGCAAGGCCAACCCGATGCCCAACTTCAAGGGTACCCGCTTCACCAACGCACATGAAACGCTGATCTGGGCGTCAAAGGGCGAAAAGGCGAAGTACACCTTCAACTACCGTTCGATGAAGACGCTGAACGACGAGATCCAGATGCGCTCGGATTGGGAATTTCCCATTTGTGGCGGTGCCGAGCGGCTGAAAAAGGGAGGGCACAAGGTTCACCCGACCCAGAAGCCCGAAGCGCTGCTGTACCGGGTGCTGCTCGCCAGCACCAAGCCGGGCGACGTGGTTCTCGACCCGTTCTTTGGCACCGGCACCACCGGCGCGGTCGCCAAGCGATTGGGGCGGCACTGGATCGGCATCGAGCGCGAGCCCGATTACTGCGCCGCAGCGGCCGAGCGGATCGAGGCGGCGCTGCCGCTCGACGAATCGGCGCTGGCTACCATGCAGAGCCCGCGCGCCCAGCCCAAGGTCGCCTTTGGCGTGCTGGTGGAGAACAGTTATGTCCTGCCCGGCACCGTCCTGGTCGATGCGCGCCGCCGCTGGAGCGTGACGGTGCGCGCTGATGGCTCGCTCGCCAGCGCGTGCGGCGCGACCGGGTCGATCCACAAACTCGGCGCGACGCTGCAAGGGGCGCCCGCGTGCAATGGCTGGACCTTTTGGCATCACGAGGTGGATGGCGCGCTGAAGCCCATCGACACGCTGCGCCAGACCTATCTGCTCGCAACCCAGCCCTGATCGGCGATCGCCTTTCCTGCCGGGTAAGCGGCGGATAGAGCGGGGGCCATGAGCCAGATCCACCTACGCCCCGTTCAGTTTGTCGATACGCCGATCGGGCAGCCGGACGGCGCGGTCGCGCGGCTGGCGGGCGGGATGCAATGGTTCGCCGCCTATGAGGTGACCGAGGATGGCCGGCGGCGAACGGTTCCGGTGGCGGACATCGGGGCGCTCGGGGAGCGAGCCGCCCACCTGCATGGGGCGATCACCGCCCCACGTGCGCCGTTGATGCTTGGCGAGCGCACGCTGCGGTTCGACCAGCCGCTGGTTGCCGGCATCCTGAACGTCACGCCCGACAGCTTTTCGGACGGCGGCACGCATGGGGACGATGCGGCCGGTGCTGCGGAGGCTGGGTTCGCCATGGGCACCGCTGGCGCAGCGATCATCGACGTGGGTGGGGAGTCGACCAGGCCCGGCGCCACCACCGTGTGGGAGGGTGACGAGATCGCCCGGGTGGTGCCGGTCGTCGAACGGCTGGTCCGCGGCGGGGCACTGGTGTCGGTCGACACGCGCAAGGCGGCGGTGATGGAGGCGGCGTTGGCCGCGGGCGCTCACCTGGTCAACGACGTGTCCGCGCTGTTGTGGGACGAACGCTCGGCAGAGGTGGTGGCGCGAGCCGGATGCCCGGTGGTGCTGATGCACTCACCCGATCCGCGCCAGGGTGGGCACGGCCGCGTGACCTATCGCGACGTCGCCGTGGAGGTGTTCGACTGGCTGGAGATGCGGATCGAGGCAGTCGTGGCGGCTGGCATCGCGCGCTCACGCATCCTGGTCGATCCCGGCATCGGCTTTGGCAAGTCGCTTTCCGACAATCTGGCGTTGCTGAACAACCTGGCGATCTTCCACGGTCTGGGTTGCCCGGTCATGCTGGGCGCCAGCCGAAAGCGCCTGATCGGGGCGCTGTCGAACGAGGCACCCGTGGCCGAGCGACTAGGCGGCAGCCTGACGCTCGCGCTCAGGGGAGCGGAAGCCGGCGCGCAATTGCTGCGCGTCCATGATGTTGCCGATACCGCGCAAGCATTGCGCGTGTGGCGTGGCCTGCGCGACCGGGCCCTGGTCGGTTAGCCCGGATATGCCAAGCGTACCGGTCGATTTGCATCGGCATTTCGGCTGACGCGCAGCCACTTTGTAGACCGGCCGCAACGATAGATTTCTGCTGCGCTGCGGCAAAGCTTTGTTACCCTGGGTTCAAGCAAGGTTTGGATTGGGCACGCATCTCCGCCGGGCAACAGCCAAGGAGTTTCGCATGCCGGCCGACAATGATCAGAACCAGTCGCTTCTTTATCGCGCCCGTGCTGCCCTGACCGCGCTGGTCTTCGGCCTTGCCGTGCTCGCCTTCCTGGTCGCGATCGATCGCCCGCACTGGTTCAAGCTGAAGCCGATTTCCGGAACCGCAGCAGCGATGGCCTATGCAGCCGATCCCGGATCCGCCGAGCGTCCCCGATCGTAACAGGCGGCCGGCCGCATGGGTCGGCCCAGCACCGGAGAGCGTTCCCGCAACCATGATCGTCAGTCCTACACCCCGCCTCGGCCAGATCATCTCAGAGGTCTGGAAGCCGCTCGCGATCCTGTTCGTGTGGGACGTGGTGGTCACCGCGACCTATTACATTCTCCCCTTTCGCGCACCCGAGCTCCCCTTGCCCCTGTTCGGCACGGCGCTGGCGCTGTTCCTGGGGTTCCGGGTCAATTCCGCTTACCAGCGTTGGTGGGAAGGGAGGACACTGTGGGGAGCGATGATCAACGCGTCGCGCTCGATCGCGCGCGCAGCCCGCAATTTCCTGCCGGAGCCGCACGCCCATGACCTGAAGCGTAGCATCGTGTTGAGGCAGATCGCCTATGTGAACGCGCTGCGCTGCCAGTTGCGGCGCCAGCCGCGTGATGAGGAAGTGCTGAAACGCCTGTCGAGGGGCGAGGCCGAACCCGCGCTGGCCCGTGCCAACGCTGCCAACGGGTTGCTGGACGGGACCGGCCGACGGATCGCCGACGCGGTGGGCAAGGGGTGGATCGACACCATCCAGCAAACGCAGATGGAAGCGGTGCTGGTCGACATCGCCAACGCGCAAGGCGGCATGGAGCGGTTGAAGAACACCCCGCTGCCCAATCAGTACCGCTTCCTGCCGACGTTCTTCACCCATCTGTTCTGCGTGTTGCTGCCGATCGGGTTGGTCGAAACGCTTGGTTTCGCGACGCCGCTCGGCTCTACGGTGGCGGGGCTGATGTTCCTGGCGGTGCTGCAGATCGGCGAAGACCTGGTCGATCCCTTTGCCAATACCGTTCACGACGTGTCGCTGTCGGCGATGTGCCGGACGATCGAGATCGACCTGCTCCAGGCGATTGGCGATGAGGCGCCAGAGCCGCTGGCCCCGGTCAAGGGTGTGCTCTGGTAAGGCCGGATCGGGCCGTATTTCGTTGGCAGCACGGGCGAGAAGGCGTATAGTTCTCGTGGCGGTCGCGACCGGCCGCTTGGGGGGCCAAAGGAGGCTTGCCATGACGGACGTCCAGGACGACCATGATCTGATTTCCTCGTCGCGGGTCGAGGGCACAGCCGTTTACGACCGACACGGTGAGAAGTTCGGTTCGATACATTCGCTGATGGTGCACAAGGAGACTGGCCAGGTCGCCTATGCGGTGCTGCACTTCGGCGGCTTCCTGGGAATAGGGAACCGCTGCTTGCCGCTACCGTGGGACAAGCTGCGCTATGACCGGGAGCTCAAGGGCTATCAGCTCGAAATAACGCGTGAGGAGGTCGAGGCTGCGCCCTACATGGCGCTCGACAAGACTCGCCGCCCACAAGAAATGCCCGAACCGCTATACCGGCACTGGGACCAGTATATGTGATCGCACCGTTCCGCGCCGCCCCGATCAGGCGGCGTGGTCGATGCCGAGTTCGCCGAGCTTGCGGTAAAGCGTCGAACGGCCGATGCCGAGCCGACGGGCGACCTCCGTCATGCGGCCGCGATAATGGCCGATGGCAAGGCGGATCACGTCGGCCTCGATTTCTTCGAGCGCGCGCATGTTCCCGTCCGGGCGGAACAAGGTCACCCCGCCAGCCATCGCGGCGGAATGGGTCGCCATGCGATGCTGACCCATGCTGGCGATCTGAGGGAAATCGGCGCGGGTCAGCGCTGCCCCTTCACACAGCACCGCCGCACGGAAAAGGGCGTTCTGCAATTGGCGGACATTGCCCGGCCAATCATAGCCGGATAGCAATTGCAGCGCGTCATCGGTGATGCCCAGCGCGCGCAGACCCGGCTGCTGCGCGATTCGGGCGAGCAGGTGGCGGGTCAGGGCGGGGATGTCGCCGGTGCGTTCGCGCAAGGGCGGGATCGTGACCGGCACGACGTTCAGGCGATAGAACAGGTCCTCGCGGAAGCGCCCGGCCTCCACCTCTTCCAGCAGCCGCTTGTTGGTCGCGGCGATGACCCGCACATCGGCCTCTCGCGCGTGGCGGGCGCCGATGGGCTGCACTTCGCCCGACTGGAGCACGCGCAGGAGCTTCACCTGCGCGTCAAGCGGCATCTCACCGATTTCGTCGAGGAAGATCGTGCCCCCGTCCGCATCGGCGAACTTGCCGATCTTGCGTTCGAACGCGCCGGTGAACGCGCCTTTTTCGTGCCCGAACAGCTCCGATTCGACGAGGTTGGCGGGGATGGCACCGCAGTTGACGGTGACCATCGGCTTCTTGGACCGTGGGGAGGCGGCGTGGATCGCCTCTGCCACCACCTCCTTGCCGACGCCGCTTTCACCCTCGATCAGCACGGGGACGCGGGCGCGGGCCGCCTTGGCCGCAATCGCGAGCGCCGCGCGAAAATCGGGCGCGGAGCCGACGATCTCATCAAAGCCGAGCAGCGCGGGGATCTTTTCGGTCAGAGGGCGCAATTCGCCGGTGCCCGTGTCCGCCACCGCGCTTTCGAGCGCCGCGAGCAGGCGTTCGGGAGCGAGCGGCTTTACAAGGAAATCAGTCGCGCCTGCGCGCATGGCGGCGACCGCATGTGCGACCGACCCGTTTGCGGTGAGCATCAGGATCGGCAGCGCCGGGCGGCGTGCGCGCAGTTCGGCGATGGTTGCCGCGACATCGGCATCCGGCGCCGGATGGTCGAGCAGGATCGCGTCGAGCTGCATGCCATCCTGCGTGCCAAGCGTCGCAATCGCCATCTCGCCGTCATTGGCGAACACCGATCGCCAGCCTGCGCGCGTGGCAAGGGCCGACACCAGCCGGCGCTGCGCCGGCTCGTCGTCGATCAAAAGAAGCAGGCGCTGTCCGTTACGCGTCATTGATTTGTCCGTCCCGTTCCGGGGCACATCTACGCACGCTGCGGTAAAGACCGGTTTAAGGGCGATGTGCGGCGCGGGGCTTGAGGCGCTGGGGACCCGCGGTTACAGTCGGGGCAGATCCTGTATTTTCCTGGAAGCGACCAACATGGCCGACGACGTCAACATAAAGGGCCATGTGGCCACCTATTCCAGCATGATCGCGATGCTGAAATGGGGCGGCCTGGCGGTGTTCATCATCGCCGCGCTGGTTGTCTGGCTGATCTCCTAGTCCGCGCACCCATGAAGATCGCCGTCCTTCGTGAACAAGCTGACGGCGAGAAGCGCGTTTCCGCGACGCCCGAAACCGTCCGCAAGCTGATCAGCCTGGGTGCCGACGTCGCCGTCGAAGCGGGATCGGGCTTTGCGGCATCCTTTGCCGACCAGGGCTATGCCGAGGCCGGAGCGCAGGTTGCCGATCGCGCAGCGACGCTGGCTGGCGCCGGGATTGTTCTGGGTGTGCAAGGGCCCGATCCCGCCAGCCTTGCCGGCGCGGCGCCGGGCGCCTGGGTCGTCGCCAGCCTGAACCCCTTTGGCGCACGCGACCGGGTCGAGGGCTATGCCGCGGCCGGGCTGGAAGCGCTGGCGATGGACCTGATGCCGCGGATCACGCGCGCGCAGTCGATGGACATCCTGTCGTCGCAATCGAACCTGTCGGGCTACAAGGCGGTGCTGGACGCGGCCGCCGAATATGGCCGGGCCTTTCCGATGATGATGACCGCGGCAGGCACGGTGTCCGCCGCGCGGGTGTTCGTGATGGGCGTGGGCGTTGCGGGATTGCAGGCGATCGCGACGGCGCGGCGGCTGGGTGCGCAGGTTTCGGCAACGGACGTCCGCTCCGCCACGCGCGAACAGATCCAGAGCCTGGGTGCCAAGCCCATCTTCGTGGACTCGGTTGCCGGCATCGAGGGCGAAGGCACCGGCGGCTATGCGGGGGAGACGAGCCCTGAATACCAGGCGGCCCAGGCCGAGCTGGTATCAGGCCACATCGCCAAGCAGGACATCGTCATCACAACCGCGCTGATCCCGGGCCGGCCGGCACCGCGGCTGATCACGGACGGGCAGGTCGCGACCATGCGGCCGGGCAGCGTGATCGTCGACCTGGCCGTGGAGCAGGGCGGCAATGTCGAGGGCGCGGTCGCGGGCGAGGTGGTGGAGCGGCATGGGGTCCGCATCGTCGGCCATCGCAACGTGCCAAGCCGGCTGGCCGCGGACGCATCAGCGCTGTACGCGCGCAACCTGTTCAATTTCCTGTCCGCCTTCTGGGACAAGGAACAGGGGCGGCCCGTGCTGGACGCGGAGATCGGGGATGCGATCCGCCTGACCCAAGGCGGCAAGATCGTGAACCCGCGCCTGCTTTGAACGTGCGGCGCGTCGGGTCTGGCCAAGTTGCGTGATCGGCCGTCAACCGCCGCTTCGGCAGAGCAGTCGCGTGGGGCGACAACGGGCAGGCGGCCGATGATCCTCCGACAGCGGACCATGCAGGCAGGCTTTGCGAAAATGCTGTCCTAAAGCGGGCGAATCTGATTTACCCGTCTGCGCTGCCCGTGGCGGGGCGGCCCGTGAATGAGCCGCGTCGGCCCGAATGGTTGAGCGGTTGGGGGAGTGACCTGATGGACTTCATCTCGATCCTGTCCCTGTTCGTGCTGGCCTGTTTCGTCGGCTATTATGTCGTGTGGTCGGTGACGCCCGCGCTGCACACGCCGTTGATGGCGGTGACCAACGCGATTTCTTCGGTCATCATCGTCGGCGCGCTGATCGCGGGCGCGGCGGCCGGGTCGCCGGGATCGAAGTGGCTGGGGCTGGCGGCCGTGGTGCTGGCCAGCATCAACATCTTTGGCGGCTTTGCCGTCACCCATCGCATGCTTGCCATGTACAAGAAGAAGGAGCGGCCCGCCGCTCACAAATAGTTCGCCGTCCTGGCGAGACGCGGGGCCATCACGCCCTGTGTGCGGGAGGAAAGATCGACCCCGGCACGCGCCGGGGTAACGGTTAGGGGATCAAGGTGGAACAGACGGCAACCATGAACTCCTGGGCAGCGCTGGCGTACCTCGTCTCGGGCGTGTGCTTCATCCTGGCGCTGCGCGGCCTGTCGTCGCCGACCTCCAGCCAGCGCGGCAACCGGTTCGGCATGATCGGCATGGGCATCGCCGTCGTGACCACCTTGCTGACCCACGTCCCGGTTCAGTCGCTGGGCCTGGTGCTGAACGGTCCCACTGGTCCGATCGCGCAGACCGGTCCGCTGTTCGCCCGTGTCGACCTGGTCACGATCGCCGAGATCCTGGCCGCCATTGCGATCGGGGCGGTGATCGGCCTGGTCATCGCCCGCCGCATCGCCATGACCGCGATGCCGCAGCTGGTCGCCGCGTTCCATTCGCTGGTTGGGCTCGCAGCGGTGCTGGTCGGGGTCGCGGCCTATCTCAACCCGCAGGCGTTCGGGATCGCGGACCTGGTGATCCCGCTGATCGGGGAGCCATTCGCGGTCATTCACCCGGCCAGCAAGGTCGAGATGGGGTTGGGCGTCGCCATCGGCGCCATCACCTTTTCAGGTTCGGTGATCGCGTTCCTGAAACTGAACGGCAACATGGGCGGGAAGCCAATCCTGCTGCCGATGCGGCACGCGATCAACCTGAGCGTGCTGCTCGCGATCCTGATCCTGATCACACAGTTCGCGCATACCCAGCTGGCGTGGCCGTTCTGGGCGCTGTTGGCCCTGTCCTTTGCGATCGGGTTCCTGCTCATCATCCCGATCGGCGGCGCGGACATGCCGGTCGTGGTGTCGATGCTGAACAGCTATTCCGGCTGGGCGGCCGCGGCGATGGGCTTTACCCTGCACAACAGCGCCATGATCATCACCGGCGCGCTGGTCGGGTCGTCGGGCGCGATCCTGAGCTATATCATGTGCCGCGCGATGAACCGCAGCTTCCTGTCGGTGATCGCCGGTGGCTTTGGCGCGGAGGCCGGCAGCGGCGCGGGTGGCGAGGTGATCGACCGCCCCTGGAAACGGGGATCTGCCGAGGACGCGGCGTTCCTGATGAGCCAGGCCGAGCAGGTCATCATCGTTCCCGGCTATGGCATGGCGGTGGCGCAGGCCCAGCATGTCCTGCGCGAAATGGCGGACAAGCTGAAGGAGGAGGGGGTTCGCGTGAAATATGCGATCCATCCCGTCGCCGGCCGCATGCCCGGCCATATGAACGTGCTGCTCGCCGAGGCAAACGTGCCCTATGACGAAGTGTTCGAGCTGGAGGACATCAACGGCGAGTTAGCGCAAACCGACGTCGCGTTCGTCATCGGCGCCAACGACGTCACCAATCCTGCCGCCAAGACCGACAAGACGTCGCCCATCTATGGCATGCCCGTGCTGGACGTGGAGAAGGCCAAGACGGTGCTGTTCGTGAAGCGGTCGATGGGCGGGGTAGGCTATGCCGGCGTCGACAACGAAGTGTTCTACCGCGACAACACCATGATGCTGCTCGCCGATGCCAAAAAGATGGTCGAGGAGATCGTGAAGGCCCTTGGCTGATCGACCGGGGCGTGTGACGGGGCTGGCGCGCGCCATTAGGTCCATAATGGCGGCAGTCTTGTTTCGACCGGGATCGTTGCGCCGTTTCGGAGTTATTCGTCTAGTCCACCGAGACTGTTGCGTCGCATAGCCTGATCGCCTTCACTGAAAGTTCCTGATGTTTGAGCCGCTTGCTGACCTTGCGCCGCAGCAGTCCTTTGCCGCCGTGCTTATCGCCGAGCCCGCCATGGGCGGCGCGCCGGAAGAAGCGCTGCGGCTGGCCGGCGGCCGGTTGCAGTCGCGGCTGAGCTGGGCGGAGGTTCCCACCAAGCTCGGCAAGCAGGGCGGGCGCCCGCTGATCCTGGTCGAGGTGGAGGGGGTGCCGGAGGCCGTGCTGGTCGCCATGCTGCCCCGGATCGACGCTACCGCCACCACCCTGGACTGCCGGTCATCGTCGCGCTGGACGAATCAGTAATCGACGTCGTCTCTGCCGCCTTGTTCGGGACGGCGGTGCAGTTGCTCGTTCGCCCGGCGTTGTCGGAGCGCGTTGCGGCGCTGGCGGTGGCGCAAGGAAGCCGCGAGCCGTTGACCCATGACGGCGGTGTTCGGGAGGGCGAGGCCGCGCGATTGCAGCGGCTGAACGAAGAAGTCGCACGGATCGCGGACACGCTGGCCCGGCTGACCCGGCGAGAGGGCGTGACGCCGATCGAGGCGTTGCGGCGCGGGGTGGAGGATCGGCGCGGCGGCTTCGATGCCGGGCCCGCGCCCGACGACATCGAGATCGACCCGGGCGAAGTGCGACGCGCCATTCGGGCCCGCCGATTAAGGGACCAGTTCTTTGGCGCCGGCCTGTTCGAAGATCCGGCCTGGGACATGCTGCTCGACCTGTTCGCCGCCGTACTGGAGGGGGTGCAGGTGTCCGTCTCCAGCCTCTGCATCGCTGCCTCCGTGGCGCCCACCACGGCGCTGCGCTGGATCGGCAAGATGGTGGACACGGGATTGTTCGTGCGTGACCCCGATCCGTTCGACCGCCGCCGCGCTTTCATGACCCTGACGCCACGGGCCAGCCAGGAAATGCGGCGATATATGTCGGCATTGAAGCGCGCAGGGCTTGCCATCGGGTGACAAGCCGGGGCATGGCGATTGCGGAGGGCGCTTAGCTCAGCTGGTAGAGCGGCTCGTTTACACCGAGTAGGTCGGCGGTTCGAACCCGTCAGCGCCCACCATCCCCACTCGATCAACCGTCTACGGGCTGCACTGCTGCTGCGATCAACCGCGCGGGTGGCGAGGCACTACCGTTCGTCCTGCGCGTTCATGACCCCTGCACAAGGAGTTTTGCATGGCCGACGAGCATATCGAGAAACCCGTCCTGTACATCCCCGACAGCCCGAACGTCGGTGCGGCCCCGACCGATATCGACCCGGACGATGCGAAGCGCATCCTGAAGGAACAGGCACGCGCCGACGACCTGGCGGCCAAGGTCGCGATTGCGGACGAGCTGTCGGGCTATGAAAAAGTAGCTGGGCGCGGCCTGCCGACCGAGTGACCCGACTTCATTGAACGAACTTACGCTGGCGGTGGTCGGGCTCGACCACCCCAACACCGACCGGACGCGCAGCAACCGCCGTTATGAGGCGTTGCTGTGCGCCCCCGGCGACCCTGTCACCCTGCGCCCCGACCCGGCCAACCCGGTCGACCCACAGGCGGTCGCGGTGTGGAGCGAGCGTGATATCCAGATCGGATTTCTGACCGCCGAACGCGCGCCGTTGATCGGCGCACGCATCCGTGCGGGGCAGGAAGTCGCGGCGATCTTTCAGGGGATATCCGCGCGCGCGGCCTTTATCCGGGTGCGCCTTGGCGGCGGAGCGCCGACCCTGCCCGACGTCCGCGAAGCCCCGGACGCGGCGGCGTTGCGGGAGGATGACGTGATCGACCCGGACGGCCCCGACTGGGGCGCCTGACCGCTCAACCCTCCCTGGCCAGCGCCTTTAGTCGATACAGCGTGTCCAGTGCCTCTCGCGGGGTCAGCGCGTCGACGTCGATCGTCTCCACCGCCGCGCGGATCGCGTCGCATTCGGCGACCTCCGCCTCCGCCGCAGCCGCGAACAAGGGCAGGTCGTCCAGCCCCGCCGCGAGCCCGCCCGTCTTCTGGCGTCCCGCCTCCAGTCGCGACAGGATCGCCTTTGCCCGGGACAGCGCGGCGGGGGGCATGCCGGCAAGCTTGGCGACGGCAATTCCATAGCTGCGGTCGGCGGGGCCGGCCGCGACCTCGTGCAGCAGCACCAGCTCGCCCTTCCATTCGCGGGCGCGGACATGGTGAAGCGACAGGGCGTCCAGCCGTTCCGCGAGGCGGGTCAGCTCATGATAATGGGTCGCGAACAGGCAGCGGCAGCGGTTCACTTCATGGATCGCCTCCACCACCGCCCAAGCGATGGCGAGGCCGTCGTAAGTGGAGGTGCCGCGCCCCACCTCGTCCAGGATCACGAAGCTGTTGGCGGTCGCCTGTGCGAGGATGGCGGCGGTTTCGACCATCTCGACCATGAAGGTCGACCGCCCGCGCGCGAGATTGTCCGACGCGCCCACCCGGCTGAACAGGCGATCGACCAGTCCCAGGGTCGCGGTCGTTGCCGGCACGAAACTGCCCGCCTGTGCCAGCACCGCGATGATCGCGTTCTGGCGCAGGAAGGTGGACTTGCCGCCCATGTTGGGCCCGGTCACCAGCCACAGGCGCGACGCGTCCGACAGGCGGCAGTCATTCGCGACAAAGCGATCACCCGACTTCGCGACCGCCGCTTCCACGACCGGGTGGCGTCCGCCCTCGATCTCGAAACAAGGGCGCTCCACCAGTCGTGGTCGCGTCCAGCCGCCCTCGGCCGCTCGTTCCGCGAGCGCGGCGGCGACGTCCAGCCGGGCGATCGCGTCGGCGGTGCGGGCGATCGCATCGCGCGGCGCCAGTGCGGCGGCGATCAGGTCCTCCAGATGCGCCGCTTCAGCCGCCTGCGCATGGGCGCCGGCCTGGGTCACGCGGGTGGCAACGTCGTGGAGCTGGGGCGTGGTGAAACGAACCGCGCCGGCCATGGTCTGGCGATGGGTGAAGCCTGACTCCGCCTTCATCAGCGGGTCGGCGGCGCGGGCGGGCACCTCGACATGATAGCCGAGCACGCCGTTGTGCCGGATCTTCAGCGTGGCGATCCCGGTCTGCTCGCGCAGTTCGGCTTCCAGCGCCGCAATCGCGCGACGGCCGCCGGCGCCAGCGTCGCGCAGGTCGTCCAGCGCCACGTCATAGCCCGCTGCGATGAAGCCGCCGTCGGACGCGTCGACCGGCGGCTGTGCCACCAGCGCCCGGCGCAACAGGTCGATCAGCCCGCCATGCCCGCGCAGGTCGGGCGCAAGGTCGGCGAGCAGCTTGGGTCCGGGGTCGACCGCCGTCCGCCCAATCGCGCTCAGCCGCTCCCCCAACTGCCACGCGCCATCCAGCCCATCGCGAAGCTGCGCCAGGTCCCGCGGCCCCCCACGCCCCGCCGCCAATCGGCCAAGCGCGCGGCCGATGTCCGGCAGCGCCCGAAGCGTGGCGCGAAGCCGCTCGCGGGCGCCCGCGTCGTCGTGGAAGAAGGCAACCAGGTCTAGCCGCGCGTCGATGGTGCCGCGATCCATCAGCGGCGCCCCGATATCGGCGGCCAGCAGCCGCGCGCCCGCACCCGTCACCGTGCGATCGGTGGCGTCCAGCAGCGACCCGCGTCGCCCGCCACCTTGCGCCTGGCACAGCTCCAGGCTTTCGCGGGTGGCGGCGTCGATCGCCATCGTGCCCGCCGCCCGGGTGACGGTTGGTGGTCGCAGAAAGGGCAGGTCGCCCCGCGCGGCGTGTTCGAGATAGGCGACCAGCCCGCCCGCCGCCGCCAGTCCCGCTCGCCCGATTTCCCCGAACCCGTCGAGGGTCGCGACGCCAAAAAGCCGCTTCAGCCGCGCTTCCCCTGCTTCGGTCGCGAAATCGGCGCGTGGGCGAAGCGACGTGGCGGCTTCGGCAAAGGCGCTCGTTTCGGCGGCGACCACCTCTGCCGCCGCCAGCCGCGCGAGTTCCGCGCCTAGGCCGCCTGCGTCGGTGTGGACGATCTGGAACAGCCCGCTCGAGATGTCGGCTGCCGCCACCGCGACCTCTCCACCAGCTTCGCCGATGGCGACGCACCAATTGTCGGCGCGCGCGTCCAGCAGCGCTTCTTCGGTCAGGGTGCCGGCGGTGACGAACCGGACGATGGCGCGGTTGACCAGCGCCTTTGACCCGCGCGCCTTGCGGGCCGCGTCCGGGCTTTCGGTTTGTTCGGCGATGGCGACGCGGTGCCCGGCCTTGATCAGCCGTTGCAGGTAGGCGGTCGCGGCGTGAACGGGGACGCCGCACATCGGCACCTTCTCCCCCTCATGCTCGCCACGCGCGGTGAGCGCGATGTCGAGGCAGGCGGCGGCAGCCTTTGCGTCGTCAAAGAACAGCTCGAAAAAGTCGCCCATTCGGTAGAACAGCAAGCTGTCGCCCGCCTCCGCCTTGAGCGCGAGATATTGGGCCATCATGGGGGTAGGGGCGGCAGAATCGGCCATCGCGTGCCCGGTTAGCTTCCCTTGCCGCCCGCGTCATGCTGAACCTGATGTCGGACTATATGTCCCTTTGGGGTGACGACCCGGCATCCATTGCCTAAGGACGTGAGCAATAGTCGGGTGAGGGTGCGATGTCTGACGATCGATCCGTTCAGTTTTCCGAGCGCGAAGCGCTGTTGTTTCATTCCGAGGGGCGGCCCGGAAAGATCGAGATCGTGGCGTCCAAGCCGCTCACGACTCAGCGCGATCTCGCGCTCGCCTATTCCCCCGGCGTCGCGGTGCCGGTGCAGGCGATCGCGGACAACCCCGCCATGGCCTATGATTATACCGCCAAGGGCAACCTGGTCGCGGTGATCTCCAACGGCACCGCGATCCTCGGCCTTGGCAATCTGGGCGCGCTGGCGTCCAAGCCGGTGATGGAAGGCAAGGCGGTGCTGTTCAAGCGCTTCGCCGACGTTGATTCGATCGACATCGAGCTGAAGACGGAGGACGTCGACCGCTTCATCGACGCGGTTGAGCTGATGGAGCCGACGTTCGGCGGCATCAACCTGGAAGACATCAAAGCGCCCGAATGCTTCGTGATCGAGCAAACGCTGCGCGAGCGGATGAACATTCCCGTCTTTCACGACGACCAGCATGGCACCGCGATCATCACCGCAGCGGGCCTGATCAACGCCTGCCTGCTGACCAAGCGGCGGCTGGACGAGGTTCGCATCGTGGTCAACGGCGCGGGCGCTGCGGCAATCGCCTGCACCGAGTTGATGAAGGCGATGGGCGTACGGTCCGACCATGTCATCATGTGCGACCGGTCGGGCGTGATCTATCAGGGGCGTGAGGACATCAACCAGTGGCAGTCGGCCCACGCCGCCGCCACCGACCGCCGCACCCTGACCGAGGCACTGCATGGCGCGGACGTGTTCCTGGGCCTGTCCGCCGCGGGCGCGCTGAAGCCTGAAATGGTGAAGGACATGGCGCCAGCGCCCATCATCTTCGCCATGGCCAACCCGGAGCCCGAGATCCGGCCGGAACTCGCCAAGGCAGCGCGCCCGGACGCGATCGTGGCGACCGGCCGGTCGGACTATCCGAACCAGGTCAACAACGTCCTCGGCTTCCCGTTCATCTTCCGCGGCGCGCTGGACGTGCGCGCGACGGGCATCAACGATGCCATGAAGATCGCCGCCGCCCACGCCATCGCGGAACTCGCCCGCCAGCGCGTGCCCGAAGAGGTCGCCGCCGCCTATGGCGTTGCGCATGTGTTCGGCCCCGAATACATCATTCCGGCGCCGTTCGACCCGCGGCTGATGGAGGTGGTGCCCGCCGCTGTCGCCAAGGCAGCGATGGATTCAGGGCTCGCCACCCGGCCGATCCTGGACCTCGACGGCTATCGCCAGTCGCTGCGCGCGCGGCTCAATCCGACCACGTCCGTGCTCAGCCTTGCCTATGAGGGGGCGCGCGCGCGGCCCAAGCGGGTGATCTTCGCCGAGGGCGAGGAGGAGGTTGTCCTCCGCGCCGCCATCGCCTTCAAGGAAGGCGGCTATGGCACTCCCGTGCTGGTCGGGCGCGAGGAGGTGTACGACAAGCTGCGCGCGCTCGGCATTGCCGACCCGACCGAATATGAGCTGCACAACAGCCGCGTGTCGCCGCTGGTGCCGCAGATGGTCGACTTCCTGTACAAGCGCCTGCAGCGCCGCGGTTACCTTCGCCGCGAGATCGAGCGCATGGTGAACCAGGAGCGCAACATCTTTGGCGCGCTGCTGCTTCAGCTGGGCGAAGCCGACGCGATGATCACCGGCACCACGCGCACCTGGGCGCAATCGATGCGCGAAGTGCTGCGCGTGATCGACGCGGCAGAGGATCGCACCCCGTTCGGCATCCATGTGATGGTCGGCCAGAGCCACACGGTCTTCATCGCCGACACCACCGTCAACGAGCGTCCGACCGGCGAACAGCTGGCCGACTTCGCCGAACAGACCGCCGCGGTGGCGCGGCGGATGGGACATGAACCGCGCGTCGCGTTCCTCAGCTTCTCCACCTTCGGCAATCCCAAGGGCGTGTATCTCGACAACATCCGGGACGCGATCACCGAGCTGGACGGTCGCGGTGTCAGCTTCGAATATGAAGGCGAGATGCCACCCGACGTGGCGCTCAATCCCAAGCAGCTCGCCAACTTCCCGTTCGCGCGGCTGTCGGCGCCGGCCAACATCCTGATCATGCCGGGCCTCCAGTCGGCGCACATCTCGGCCAAGCTGCTGCGAGAGCTTGGCGGTGAGACGGTGATCGGCCCGATGCTGATCGGCATGGAAAAGCCGGTCCAGATCGCGCCCATGACGGCGACGGCGAGCGAACTCGTCACGCTGGCGGTGCTGGCGGCGGGCGAGATCGCGCGTTGAGCCATCCGGGCCGTGTCGGGCCCGGACACGCGCGGTATCGGATCGGACTGACCCGAACGGTCGGGCTGGCGGCGGGCATGTTCGCCGCCGCCTGTTCACCGCTGCGGGTGTTCGACACGCTGGTACCGAAGGATGGTGGCGTGCGTGTCGCCGTGCGCGGGGCAGCGTTCGGGGCCGACCCGCGCCAGCGCCTGGACGTGTATGTGCCGCGCGCCGTTGGCCGCCCGTTGCCGATCATTGTCTTCTTCTATGGCGGGTCGTGGAACTCGGGCTCGCGGCGGGGCTATGCCTTTGTCGGGCGGGCGCTGGCGGCACGCGGCTTCGCGGTTGCCGTGCCGGATTACCGGCTGGTGCCGCAGGTCCGCTTTCCGGCATTTCTGGACGACAATGCGGCGGCCGTGCGCTGGGTGCGCGCCCATGCGGCGGCGTTCGGGGGCGATCCTGACCGGCTGGTGCTGGCGGGGCATTCGGCCGGCGCTTACAATGCCGCGATGCTGGCGTTGGACCCGCGCTGGCTGGGGCGGGACCGAAGCGCCGTCAGGGGCTGGATCGGGCTGGCCGGGCCCTATGATTTCCTGCCGCTCGACCAGCCAGTCACCCGTGCCGCGTTCGGCGGCGCTGCCGACCTTGCGGCGACGCAGCCGGTCCGGTTCGCTGGGGCAGGGGACCCGCCAGCGCTGCTGGCCACCGCGGGCCGCGACACGCTGGTGGGCGCATACAACAGCGATCGCCTTGCCGCGCGGCTTCGATCGGCGAACGTAGAGGTCGAACGCCGGCGTTATCCAGCGATCGGCCATGTCGGGCTGGTGACCGCGATCGCGCGCCCGCTGCGGTCCCGCGCGCCGGTACTGGCGGACATGGCGGCCTTTGCAACGCGGGTCACCACGCCGCGCTGAGCCATCCTTCAGCCGTCGATGCTGGTGCCGAGCGATGCGTGAACAAGGCCGCCATCGACGGTGATCGTCTCCCCCACCACATAATCGCCGGCCCGGCTGGCGAGGTAGATGGCGGCGCCCGCCATGTCCTCATCCACCCCGATCCGTTGCGCCGGGATGCCCTGCGCCACCGTGTCGGCATGGTCGCGTGCGGCGCGGTTCATCTCGCTCGCAAAGGCGCCAGGCGCGATGGAGGTGACGTTGATCGCGTCGCGGACCAACCGCGCCGCCATCCGCTTGGTCAGATAGATCAGCGCCGACTTCGACGCATGGTAGCTATAGGTTTCCCATGGATTGAGCCGCTGCCCGTCGATGGAGGTGATGTTGATCACCTTTGCCGGGCGGTCGCGCGACGCAGCGGCCTTCAACGCCGGATGCAGTGCCTGCGTCAGGAAAAAGGGCGACTTGACGTTCAGATCCATGACCTTGTCCCAGCCTGCTTCCGGGAACTCCTCGAACGGGACGCCCCAGGCCGCACCCGCGTTGTTGACCAGGATGTCGAGCCTGTCCGTCCGCTCCGCAAGCTGCGCTGCAAGGGCGCGGCAGCCGTCAACCGTTGAAACGTCCTGGGGCAGGGGGATGCAGGATGGCCCCAGCGCCGCCGCAGTCTCTTCACACGCGTCCGCCTTGCGACTGGAGATGTACACGGTGGCGCCCTGCGCGATGAAGCCGGCCGCGATCATGCGGCCGATCCCGCGCGATCCGCCGGTGACCAGGGCGATGCGTCCGTCCAGGCGGAACAGCGTGCTCGTGTCCATGTTTCTTCCCCTTATCCGCCGCGCTTCAGCGTTTCGCGCGCGATGATGATCTGCTGGATCTGGCTGGTGCCTTCATAGATGCGGAACAGCCGCACATCCCGGTAAAGCCGCTCTATCCCATAGTCTGCGATGTAGCCGGCCCCGCCGAAGATCTGCACCGCGCGATCGGCGACTCTGCCGACCATCTCGGATGCGAAATACTTCGCCGCCGCCGACTCCATCACGACGTCGCAGCCCGCGTCCTTCGCCGCCGCGGTCTCCATCACCATCGCGCGGGCGACCAGCGCTTCGGTCTTGGCGTCGGCGATCATGCCCTGGATCAACTGGTGTTCCGCGATAGGCTTGCCGAACTGGCGCCGTTCCAAAGCATAAGCGACACTGTCCGCGATCAGACGCTCGGCAACCCCGACGCACACGGCCGCGATGTGCAGCCGCCCCCGGTCGAGGACCCGCATCGCGATCTTGAAGCCTTCGCCTTCCGCGCCCAGCCGGTTGGCGACAGGCACGGGCACCTCGTCCAGTTGCAGGTCGGCGACCCTCGCGCCCTTTTGCCCCATCTTCTTTTCGGGCGCGCCAATGGACACGCCCGGCAGATCGCGCGGGACCAGAAAGGCGGACACCCCGCGCGCGCCTTGTTCGCCCGTGCGCGCCATCACGGTGAACAGGTCGGCGCGATCGGCATTGGTGATGTACCGCTTGGTCCCCGACAGGCGGTACACATCACCGTGCAACACAGCGCGTGTCTTCACCGACCCCGAATCGGAACCGACGTCGGGCTCCGTCAGCGCAAAAGAGGTGACGATCTCACCACTGGCGATCTGCGGCAGCCAGCGCGCCTTTTGTTCGGGGGTTCCAGCCATAACCAGCCCCTGGCTGCCGATGCCGACATTGGTGCCGAACGCGGAGCGGAAGGCGGGCGTGGTCCGGCCCATCTCCATGGCGACGCGACATTCCTCCACCATGGACAGGCTGAGGCCGCCATATTCTTCGGCGATGGACAGGCCGAACAGCCCCATCTCCTTCATCTCGGCGATGATCGTGTCGGGGATCGCATCGTCCGCCTCGACCTGCGCCTCAAGCGGGCGCAGCCGCTCGCCCACAAAGCGGCGCACCGCCTCGATCAGCGCGTCAAAGGTGTCGGGATCGAGAGCCATGGTCCTTACGTCCGCGTGGTGGTCCGAATAAGGGCTAAACTGCCCCCTACGGGGCCAAGAAGCAAACCCAACGTTCAAATCTGCCAAGATAACGAGCCGGCGGGCCATACTGTGTGCAGCAAAGGCGTGTTTCCGGCAGCGTTTCCATTGCGCGGGTGCCTACATGGGCGCGGTCACGACCATATCAGCCGCGTAAAGCCCGGGGCGCCGGCCTAAGTCACTACCAAATCACTAACTTTTCGCGTCTTTATAGGCGGTTCCACGGTTCATCGTCCGCTCATCGGCTAACGGGAACGGCTGACCGCTAGTCGCTTTCCCTCCGCCGATGGCTCGCCTAGCCAACCATTATCGGTTTCAGAGCGGCGGGGGTCGCAAGTGACATTCAAGATGTTGGCAGCGCGTTTTGCGCTGGTGTTCTCGTGCGCCCTGATGACGGCGGTTCCGGCCTCCGCTCAGTTCTGGCAGTGCGCTCCTTATGCCCGCGAGATCAGCGGCATCCAGATCCGCGGCAATGCGAACACCTGGTGGGGCCAGGCCGCAGGTCGCTATGATCGCGGTCACACGCCGAAGGAGGGCGCGGTCCTCTCGTTCGAATCCACCCGCCGGATGCGCGTTGGCCATGTCGCGATGGTGTCGCAGGTCGTCAGCGACCGCGAAGTGCTGCTGACCCATGCAAACTGGTCGCGCCCCGGCCGGATCGAGCATGACGTCCGCGCTATCGACGTATCGCCGGCTGGCGACTGGAGCCAGGTTCGGGTCTGGTACGGCCCGCAGGCGGGGCTGGGCACCAGCGTTTATCCGACCAACGGCTTCATCTACTCCGGCAGCGCGCCGAAGACCGACGAGCTGGACAGCCCGGTCGTGATCGCCACCGCCGCCACCGTTCGTCCGTAATTACTTCTTTGCAATTGCGGGGGCCTCGCCGGATGCGGTGGGGCCCCTTTTTCGTGTCCGACGATCAGGCGGGCGTGAAGGTCATCGCGACGCCGTTCATGCAGTACCGCTTGCCGGTCGGCTTGGGCCCGTCGTCAAAGACATGGCCCTGGTGGCCACCGCAACGGCTGCAATGGATCTCCGTGCGGGCCATGAACAGCGACCGGTCCGTCTTGGCAGCGACCGCGCCCTTCAACGGCGCCCAGAAGCTCGGCCAGCCAGTGCCGCTGTCGAACTTGGTCCGTGATGAGAACAGCGCCTGGTTGCAGCCCTTGCAGTGGAAGACGCCGGCGCGATGTTCGTTGTTGAGCGGGCTGGAAAAGGGCCGCTCGGTCGCTTCGTGGCGCAACACGTCATAGGCCTGGCCGGGCAAGCGCCGCCGCCATTCGGCGTCCGGCAGCTGCACGGGAAACCGCTCTGCCGCCTCCGCCTCGCGAGGGCGCGACCAAAAGGCGAGGCCGGCAACGCCGGCGCCAAGGGCTGACAACAAGGTGCGGCGAGTGGGCGGTTGGGTCATGGCGATGATATAGTTTGCCGACGCGCGATTTGAACGACCTAACCTGGAACATTGATAGAGATCAGGCGCTGGCGGCCCGAATGGAGCCACCATGTCTTTCCAGCAACTCGACCCGCCACTTCCTGTCCACGTTCTCGACAAGGGGCCGGGCTATGCCTTTGCCGTGATCGACTACGGGCAGGAGCATAACCTGATCTGGGTCACCGCGATCAACGACACGGGCGAGATCTGGTGCGCGCCCAACCCGCGCGTCCGCTTGCAGCCGAACTGGACCATGAGGCGACAGAAATCGCCAGCGCTCAATGCTGGCGGGCAGGGCGACTGCGCGATCGTCGCCGAGCCGCTACAGGCAGCGATCGTGAAGCCGAACTAGCGTTCGTCCACGACGATCAGGATGCGGGCGCCCTTTTCCACCATGGCCGCGCGCTGCCCGATTGCAGCACGCCCCGCCGGAACAGCCGGGCGCCGACGGTGATGAACAGCCCCACCCACAGCAACTGCCACCCGATCGCGAGCAGGTGCGGCCAGATCTCCGCCCGGTTCGCCGCCCGGCCCGCCATGGCGAAGGGCGACGACAGCGGGAACACCTCTGCAAAGGTAGCGATCCAGCTATCGGGTTGCGCGACCGCGGCCGCGGAAAGGCCGAACATCGCCATCTGGCCAAAGGTGATCGGCAGTGAAAGGAGCTGGATTTCCCGCATGGTCGTCGCCTGTGCGCCGACGCCCAGGAACACCGACCCGAGCAACAGGTAAGCAGTCGTGAAGTAACAGGCGAACAGGATGCCAAAGGCAGGCGTTCCGGTGGCCGGCGCTACCGAGCCCAGCTCACGCGCCAGGCTGGGAGGCATCAGCGCGCCGATATTGCCGACAATCGTGCCCCAAAAGGCGACAAACAGCACCGCCACCCCGAACATGCCGAGCAGCTTGCCCAGGAACACCGATTCCAGCGGCACCGCGGCGGCGAGCACTTCCACCACCTTGTTGCTGCGCTCCTCCGCCATGGTGCCCACCACTTGTCCCGACAGGAACAGCGTCAGGAAGAAGATGCCGAACACGGCGAAGAAGGCCGACGGGTTGCGCCCGTTGGGGGCAGCCCCGCGCGGGCGGGTGAACCGGGTCTTCGTCACCGACACCGCGGGAAGAGCGCTGCCGAGCTTTTCCGCCGCCAGCGTCTGCCCCGCAAGCACGCCCAGATAGTCTGCGGTCCGGCTGCCAAGGCCGCTGTAGAGCACGATCGGCCTGTCCAGCGGCCCATACAGCACCGCCGAGGCTTCGAAATCCTTGGCCGCGAACGCCTCGCGCGCCTGCTCTGCCGGATCGGCGGCAGGAGCCAGGGTCGTGAGCAGCGGTGGTGTCTCATCCCGCCGAAATACGGCGCGCAGGCGGGTGTCGGCATCCGCCATGGCGCGGGCATGTTCGGGGGCGACGATGGCCACCACCCGCGCGCGATCCTTGTTGCCCGCCATGCTCGACGCGCTGAGGCCGCCGACCGTCCCGCCGATCGCGCCAAAGATCATCGGCGCGAACAGGAACAGGAGGAAGATGGGGGTGAACACGGTGGCGACGAAGTCACGCCGCGCGATGGTCATGGTCTGGCGAACGGTGCGGCGGAAGCGGCTCATTGTGCGGCCTCCAAGGCGTCACGGCCGACAATCTGGACGAACGCTTCGTGCAGGCCGGGCCGCTCGATGGACAGGCCCGCAATGCCATGCCCAGCCTCGATAAGCCGCACCAGCACCTGCTCGATCCCCTCGGGCGGCATTTCGAAATGCCATCCCGCTGCGCCCGCCGTGCCCTCGGGCCGGGCATCGTGCGGCAGGGCGACCGCCACCTCCGCGCCGGGCCGCTGCGGGGTATAATGGACGCGCGCCGGCAACATGCCCCGCGCGTCGTTGACGGTGCCCTCAAAGCGCCGCTTGCCGCCCGAAATGATCGCAAGCCGGTCGCACAACCGCTCGGCATGGGCCATGACGTGGGTGGAGAACAGCACGGTTGCACCGCGATCGCGCTCGGCCAGGATCAGCGCTTCCAGCCGTTCCTGATTGACCGGATCCAGGCCTGAGAACGGCTCGTCCAGCACCAGCAGATCGGGTTCGTGCACCACCGAGCCGAGCAACTGGACCAGCTGCGCCATGCCCTTGCTGAGCTTGCGGATCTTGGTGTCGGCGGCATGGCCCAGCCCGGCACGCTCCAGCAGCTGCACCGCGCGGCGGCGGCCAGTGGCCCAGGCAAGCCCGCGCAGCGCGCCCATGAACGCGATCGCCTCCTTCGCCTTCATCGCCGGATACAGCCCGCGCTCCTCGGGCAGGTAGCCGACCCGGTCGCTGGCGTCGCGCGGATGCGCTTCGCCCAGCAAGGATCGGCTGCCCCCATCGGGTTCGATGATGCCCAGAAGCATGCGCAGGGTCGTTGTCTTCCCCGCGCCATTGGGGCCGAGCACGCCATAAATGGCGCCGGCCGGCACCAACAGGTCGACCCCGTCCACCACGCGCCGATCCCCAAACAGCTTGACCAGGCCCGAGGCGCTGACCGCCGCATCCGTCATTCCATCACCCCGCCATGGACCTCTGCGGTTGCCGAAGAGCGTTGCACCCTCCACCTGACCCCAACCAGCGTGGTAGCGGGGCGTCGTGATCGAAGACAAGCTAGAAGACAGGATCAAACGGGAAGCGGCAGCGCTGGGCTTTGCCGCGTGCGGGATCGCGCGTGCCGATGCGGCGCCGCGTTCAGGCCAGCGGTTGCGCGAATGGCTGGGCGATGGCCGCCACGGCGACATGATCTGGATGGAGGAGCGCGCTCACCATCGCGAAAGCCCGACGGGGCTGTGGCCGGAGGTGCGGTCGGTGATCTCGCTCGGCATGAGCTACGCGCCCTCGTCCAATCCGCTTGCCCTGGCAAATGAAACGGAGAGGGGCCGCATCTCGGTTTACGCGCAGGGCGGCGACTATCATGATGTGGTGAAGCGCGCGCTAAAGGCACTCGGGCGTTGGATGGCGGCAGAGGCACCGGCGCCGCTCAAGGTCTTCGTCGATACCGCGCCCGTGATGGAGAAGCCGCTGGCCGAAGCGGCGGGCCTTGGCTGGCAGGGCAAGCACACCAACCTCGTCAGCCGCACCCAGGGCAGCTGGCTGTTCCTGGGCGCGATCTATACCACGCTCGACCTCCAGCCCGACACCGCCGCACGGGCGAGCTGCGGGTCCTGCGATGCCTGCCAGCGCGCCTGCCCGACCGACGCGTTCCCGTCGCCCTACCAGCTCGATGCACGCCGGTGCGTGTCCTACCTGACCATTGAGCATTCCGGCCCGATCCCGGCCGAGTTCCGCCGTGCGATCGGCAACCGCATCTATGGCTGCGACGACTGCCTGGCCGTGTGCCCGTGGAACAAGTTCGCCGTAACCGCGCGGGCAAACCGCGCCTTTTTGCCCCGCGCGGAACTCGCCGCGCCCGAACTCGCCGACCTGCTCGCGCTCGACGACCCAAGCTTCCGCCAGGTGTTCAGCGGTTCACCGATCAAGCGGATCGGCCGCAACAAGATGGTGCGTAACGCGCTGATCGCGGCGGGGAACAGCGGGCGAGAGGCGCTGGTCGCACCTGTCGCCGCTCTGCTGGACGACGAGGCGCCGGTCGTGCGGGGCGCTGCGGTATGGGCGCTCGCCCGCCTCGACCCGGTTCGCTGGTCGATGGAGCGGCAACGCCGCGTGGTCGCCGAAGCGGACCCGTCCGTGATGGCGGAATGGGACGCCTTGGCTTTCGCATAGCGGCCGTGGCGAGCCGTTCGCCGTGCCCGGCCCGCCGCAGCGGAATAGCCGTTGGTTCGGCCCAGGTCGCCATTGCCGACACCGGCGTTCGGGCCGGTGCCGTTTTCGACATCGCCCTGCTGCGTGCTGGCCGCTTCGAGCAGGTCGGGGTCCTCGCCGGTCGCGAACAGTCCCTTGGGCTGGCCGATGCCGGGGTCGTCGTCCAGGTCGCTGGTGAACGGGCCCTTGTCGGGCGACTTGTCGTGCTTGCTGGCCGTCATCGGCCTTATCCTTGCCGATGAGTTCAACCCTGCACGGGCGCAAGCGGTTCAGTCACTTTCCACCATCTCGCCGAGTCAGGGCCGCAACGCAGCTTGCCCGGTCGATGGCGCTGCCGTCGGGCTCGCGCGCGTCGAGGTACGTGACCTTCGCCTCATCCTGCCCCTTGGGGTACAGGTAGGCGTCGAGCACGCAGAAGCTGCCGGCGAATTGCAGCTTGCGGCCGGCGCCTTCGCGCACATCCGCGTCTGCCGGCCCGAACAGGCTGACCAGACCCGCCGCATTCTGGCCAAGCACGCGCTCCAGACCGATCGGCGAATAGCTGGGCTGGGGCGCGGGTGCCACGTTTGGCCGCCCGGCGCTCGGTGCGACGCACCCGCCAAGCGAGCCTGCCGCTACCAGAACCATTCCCGTCGCTATCGATCGCCACCGCATGGCCGCTGTCCACCATGCCTCGCCCGCACGCGCAAGCCCCGCCGCCACGTTGCGCGCGACGGGGTGCCCCTCTAGGGCGGCGCTTTCCCGATTGGAGCGCTTCCTTGACCCAGCCCGCCTACCATGTCGTCGCGATCGGCAACGCGATCGTCGACATCCTGTCCCAGACCGACGACGCCTTTATCGCTGCAGAAGGCATGACCAAGGGGTCGATGCAGCTCGTCTTTTCGCCCGAAGAGGCGGACGCTTTGTACGCCAAGATGGGGCCTGGGTTGGAAGCGAGCGGCGGGTCGGCCGCCAACACCATCGCCGGCATCGCGGCGCTTGGCGGCAAGTGCGGCTTTATCGGCCAGGTCGCCGACGACCAGCTGGGCGAGGTATTCGCCCACGACATCCGTTCGGTCGGCATCCAGTTCGACACGCCGACCCGGTCGGGCCAGCCGACCACCGCGCGCTGCCTGATCTTTGTCACGCCCGATGGCCAGCGGACCATGAACACGTTCCTGGGCGCGTCGCAGTTCCTGCCCGCCGAAGCGCTCGACCGTGATCTGATCAGCAACGCTGCGATCCTCTACCTCGAAGGTTATCTGTGGGATCCAGAGGAACCCCGCGCTGCGATGCGTGAGGCGATCAGCATCGCGCGCGACGCCGGCCGCCGCGTCGCTTTCACCCTCTCCGACGTGTTCTGCATCTCGCGGCACGGCGGCGACTTCCGCCAACTGATCGCGGATGGGCTGGTCGACATCCTGTTCGCCAATGAAGGCGAGCTGGTCGCGCTGGCGCAGGTCGACGACGTCGAGGCGGCGATCGCCAAGCTTGCGCCGCAGGTGCAGACTCTGGTGGTGACTCGCGGCGAACATGGCGCGGTCGCGGTGCACGGCGCGGAGCGGGCAGAGGTTGCGGCCGAACCGATTGCGCGGGTGGTCGACACCACGGGCGCGGGCGACCTGTTCGCGGCAGGCTTCCTTCACGGTGAGGCTCAGGGCTGGCCGCTTGAGAAGTCGCTCCGCCTGGGCGCGATCTGCGCGGCGGAGATCATCAGCCATTTCGGTGCACGCTCGCAGGTGGACCTGAAGGCGCTGGCGGCAAAGGTCGCCTGACCCCGTCACGCGGCGGGCCGGCCGGGGAGGCTGGTCCGTCGCTGATCCGACGAACAACCCTTTAAACCGAAAAAGGCCGGGGAGCGATCCCCGGCCTTTTCGTTGTCCGTTCAGGTCAGGCGCTTACCGATCGAGCGGCCGCGCGACCTCTGGCTGCAGGTTGGGATCGTCCACCACGTCGATGATGCCACGGCCCACATGGCTGCGCTTGCGGCTATAGCCGAAGTAGATCAGCAGCCCGATCGAGCCCCAGATCGGCAGCACCAGGATCGCGGCCCAGGGCAGCGATACATACAGGTAGATGCAGCCCAGAACGGCGAGCGGCGCGACGATGTTGACCAGCGGGGTGCGGAACGGGCGATGGCGGGTCGGATCGACGCGGCGCAGCACCAGCACCGAAATGCCGACCATCATGAACGCGAACAGCGTGCCCGAGTTCGAGTAATCGGCCAGCTTGCCGACCGGCAGGAACGCGGCGGCAAGCGTGGCGGCAATGCCGGTCACGATCGTTACCACGTGCGGGGTGCGATAGCGCGGGTGCACCGCCGCCAGCCGCTCCGGCAACAGCCCGTCGCGGGCCATGGTGAAGAACACGCGGGTCTGGCCGAACATCATCATCAGGACGACCGACGGCAGCGCCAGCGTTGCCGCCAGGCCGATCAGGTTGCCGATCTTCACCCAGCCGATGGTGCGCAGCACGTGCGCCAGCGCCTCACGCGAACAGGACAATGGCTCCAGTGCGCCAGCCGCCACGACCGCCTTGCAGCGTGCGGCGAGTTCGGTGGTGCCCGGGTCGAGCACGCGGCCCGCCGCATCGGCAACAGGCTGTGCGCCCAGCGGCGACCCGATCGCCCCCGCCGACACCAGCAGGTAGAAGACCGTGCAGACCGCCAGGCTGCCGATCAGGCCGATCGGCACGTTGCGCTGCGGGTTCTTGGTCTCCTCCGCCGCCGTGGAAACCGCGTCAAAGCCGACATAGGCGAAGAAGATCGACGCCGCGGCGCCCATAACGCCGGTAAAGCCGGTCGGCATGAACGGCTCGAAATGCTCCTTTTGCGCGACGGGCAGGGCGAGCGCGATGAACAGGGTCAGCGCGGCGACCTTGATGCACACCAGGATCGCGTTGACCCGGGCGCTTTCCGTCGTGCCGATCACCAGCAGCCAGGTGACGAGTAGGGAGATCAGCACCGCGGGCAGGTTGATGATCCCGCCGGCATAGGGCCCGTTCACCAGCGCGGCTGGCAGGGTTATCCCCAATTGGTTCTGGAATTGGCCCACGACATAGCCGGACCAGCCGACAGCGACCGCACTGGCGCCCACGGCATATTCCAGGATCAGCGCCCAGCCGACCATCCAGGCCAGCAACTCGCCCATCACGGCATAGGTGTAGGTATAGGCGGACCCGGCGACCGGGACCATGGAAGCCAGTTCCGAATAGCACAACGCCGCAACGGCGCAGACGAAGCCCGCCACCACGAAGCTCAGCATCATGCCCGGCCCCGCTTTCTGCGCGGCCTCGCTGGTCAGAACGAAAATGCCGGTGCCGATCACCGCGCCGATCCCGAGCATGGTGAGCTGGAACGCACCAAGAGAGCGGTGCAGGCCGCGTTTTTCGGCCGTGGCAAGAATGGCGTCGAGAGGCTTGACGCGCCCGAAGATCATGTACTCGTTCCCCCGGGTCACGGCGGGACACGCCGCAACAAAAGTGAAAGGTGAAGCCTAGTCGCAAAACGACCGGGCGCAATCCCTTAACGCGGGCCCTGCGCCTGTCCCAACCGTGGACGGCGGGGCTTCATCGCGCCAGCATCGGCCCAAGCGGCTGCCCGCCGAACAGGTGAACATGCAGGTGGGGCACCTCCTGCCCGCTGTGCCGGCCCGTGTTGGCGAGCAGGCGATACCCGCTGGCGACCAGCCCTTGTTCGCGCGCGACGTGCCCCACCGCGCGGACGAAGCCGGCAATCTCTTGGGCGGACGCACGGGCGCTGAAATCATCCCACGACACATACGCGCCGCGCGGGATCACCAGGATATGCGTCGTCGCCTGGGGCATGATGTCGTGAAAGGCGACTGCCCAGTCATCCTCATACACCCGCTGCGACGGGATCTCGTCGCGCAGGATGCGGGCGAAGATGTTGTTGTCGTCATAGGGCAGGGTAGCGTCGATCGGCATGAGCGGGCTCCTGGCAAGATGGTCTGGACGGGGCGGCCGCATCGTGTCGGCCCCGCGCTGGGGGCTGAACAAGGACGGCAGCACCTGTCATCGACTCGGGTGCTGCCATGTTGATGGCGTGTAGGACAGATAAATCGCGCAACCGGACGGCGGGCCGGGTCGGCTTCCGTCAGCGGGCGCGTGCCGCCTTTTCGTCATGCCCCGACAGGCCCTCGCGGCGGGCAAGCTCGGCGCGAACATCGTCCAGCGACAGGTCGGCGTCGGCGAGAAGGACGAGGAGGTGGAACAGAAGGTCGGCGGCCTCGGACGTGATCTTTTCGGGCTCGCTTGTAGCCGCGATCACGGTTTCGACCGCTTCCTCGCCCAGTTTCTGCGCGATCTTGCCGCGCCCCTTGGCAAACAGGCTGGCGACGTAGGACGCGCCCGCGTCCGTGCCGCGTCGCTCGCGAATGGTGGTTTCCAGGCGGTCGAGCACATCCATGCCGCGCCCGTGCGCCGGGGCGGGCGCGCGGTCAATCCCGCTCGCGCCAAGTTGCCCGTGCTCCCCAAGTTGAAAGCACCGCCCTCAACCGATCGCTCCCAGCACATGGAGCGCCACCCCCGCAGCGGCGGTCGCCAGCAGCGTCACGATCACATTGGCGCGCAGGACAAAGACGGCCACCATTGCGCCCGCGGCCAGAACCACTGACCAGGGATCGATGCTGGCAAGGACCGGCGCGTCGAACCTGACGGGGCCCGCCCTCACGGCCACCGTGGCGCGGAAAAGCGTATGCAGCGCGAACCAGACCGCCAGGTTCAGCACGACGCCGACCACCGCCGCCGTGATCGCCGACAGGGCCCCCGCGACCGCCGCATTGCCGCGCAGCCGTTCGATGAAGGGCGCACCCAGGAAGATCCACAGAAAGCAGGGCGTGAACGTGACCCAGGTGCCAAGCAGGCCGCCAAGCGTCCCCGCGAGCAGCGGCGACAGCTGCCCGGAGTCACGGAACGCGCCCAGGAACCCGACGAACTGCAGCACCATGATCAGCGGACCCGGGGTCGTTTCCGCCATGCCCAGTCCGTCCAGCATCTCCTTCGCGTTCAGCCATCCATAATCCTGCACGGCTCCTTGCGCGACATAAGCCAGCACGGCGTAAGCCCCGCCAAAGGTGACGGTCGCCATGACGGAAAAGAAGGTTGCGATACGGCTGAACACATGGTCGGGCCCAAGCGAGATCAGCAGCGCCGCGACCGGCAGCAGCCAGAGCGCCAGCCAGACCAGCGCCGTTCGCCCCGTTTCGCGCCATGTCGGCCGGGCATGGGCGGGCAGCTCTTCGCCGAGCAATGTGTCGGCATCGGCAACCACCGCCCCCTTTGTCCCGCCATGCCCATTGCCGGCAAAGGCAGTGCTTCCCATCCGCCCGGACCACCAGCCGATCATCCCGGCGCCAAGCACGATCAGCGGAAAAGGCACGCCTGCGAAAAAGATCATCGCGAACGCCAGGGCCGCAAGCGCCCGCGCGGCCACGCTTTTCAACGCGCGCGATCCGATACGCACCACCGCTTGCAGCACCACGGCCAGCACAGCAGCCTTCAGGCCAAAGAACAGTGCAGAGACGATGCCGACCCGGCCATACAGGACATAAATCCAGCTCAGCGCCATGATCGCGATCGCGCCGGGCAGGATGAACAGCACCCCGGCGACGATGCCGCCCTTTGTCCGGTGCATCAGCCAGCCGATATAGGTGGCGAGCTGCTGCGCCTCCGGGCCCGGCAGCAACATGCAATAATTGAGCGCATGCAGGAACCGGTGTTCCCCGATCCAGCGTTTCTCGTCGACCAGGATGCGGTGCATCACCGCGATCTGCCCCGCCGGTCCGCCGAAGGAGAGCAGGGCGATCCGCAGCCACACCCAGAATGCCTGGCCCAGGGTGACCGACTGTGGCCGCGCGAGCAGGGCGGCGCCGATCGTGGTCGCGGTCATGCCAGCACCTGTTTTGGCGCGGTGCCCTGTGCCGGTCCGCGCGCCGGCTGGTGCGACGCCCAGTTGTGCTTTTCGCCCTGCGCGTCGCGACACCAGCGATAGAGCGCATCATAGACAATCATGCCGGCATCAAGTTGGGCGTGGTCGTCGCTGTGGATGCGCGACAGCCCGAGCGAGATGGCGAGCAACCCTGCCGCTTCCGGCACCAGGTCGAGCCGATCGGTATCGGCGCCGCGCACGATCGCGGCCAACACGGCAAGCGGGGCGTGGGTGGCAAGCCCGAACGCCTCCACCATGGTGTCAAAGGTGCACCGCTCGCCCCGATGGCTCCAGAACACGCGGTCGTCCTCAATGTCGAACGGTTCGGCCTGTTGCCGGGCGGCGACCGCCAGCACATCGCCTGGCGGGACGAACAGGAACCGCGCGTTCGGGTCCACGAAGCGGCGGATCAACCAGGGGCAGGCGATCCGGTCGACCTTGGGCCGGGCCCGGGTGACCCACCAGGTCCGGTCATCGTCATGCCGCGGCGGCAGATGGGCGAGCGACACTGTGGGAAGATCGGCCGCCAGCCATGCCGAAAAACCGCCCTCCAGTGCCTCCGCCGCCACACCATCGCTGCGCAGGATGGCGGCGGCGGCGACCGCCGGACCCGAGCCATCCTCATCGACCACCACCACCGATTGACCGGTCGAACCATTCCACCGGCTGGGGTCGGGATCAGGGGCGGGCAGGGAGCCGGGCACGGCCTTTTGCGGCAAGACCCGCAGGTCGATGATGCGCGGAGAACCGGGCAGCGCGATCAGGCGCGCTAGCTTGTCTGGCGTGATGGCGAAATGAGCAGGCATGGCGCGTCCCTTGCGTAATGGTGCTGGACGCGATTCTTCGGCTGACGCCTCGTGGGGCAATCGCGGTCCCCATGGCGACAATCAGCCATGGCGATGCGCGCCTGTCAATCCAGTGGACGCTCGATGTGGGTAGTCGCAGGGGCGGGAGCTAGTGTGTCCTGACCGGGACGCCCGCCGCCGCCAGCGCGGCGTGGGCATCGGCGATGCTTGCTTCGCCAAAGTGGAAGATCGACGCGGCGAGCACGGCGGAGGCGCCGCCCTCCACGATCCCGGCGACCAGGTCCGGCAAGCCGCCGACGCCACCGCTCGCGACCACGGGCACGCCCGTCCGGCTGGCAATGGCGCGGATCAGGTCGAGGTCATAGCCCGAGCGCGTGCCGTCCTTGTCCATGGAGGTGACGAGCAGCTCGCCCGCGCCGAGTTCCGCAAGGCGCAGCGCATGCGCGACCGCGTCGATGCCGGTCGCCCGGCGACCACCATGGGTGAACACTTCCCAGCCCTCGCCCGAACG
Source organism: Sphingomonas aerophila (assembly GCF_014199305.1). GTDB lineage: Bacteria > Pseudomonadota > Alphaproteobacteria > Sphingomonadales > Sphingomonadaceae > Sphingomonas > Sphingomonas aerophila. The sequence goes on along the minus strand of NZ_JACIJK010000005.1, from coordinate 14,245 downwards.
GCGCGCATCGATTGAGGCGACGCAGCACTGGCTGCCGAAGCGTTCGGCGATCTCCGTCACCACCTCGGGGCGCGACACGGCGGCGGAGTTCACCGCGACCTTGTCCGCTCCCGCCAGCAGCAACGCGCGCGCGTCGTCGGCCGAGCGCACGCCGCCACCGACGGTCAGTGGCATGAAACACACGCCCGCCGTGCGCCGGACGATGTCGAGCAGGGTGCCGCGTTCCTCGCTCGACGCGGTGATGTCGAGAAAGCAGAGCTCGTCCGCGCCGGCGGCATCATAGGCGCGGGCCTGCTCCACCGGATCGCCCGCGTCGATCAGGTCGACGAAGTTGACGCCCTTCACCACACGGCCGTTCGCGACGTCGAGACACGGGATGACGCGCGCGCGAACGCTCATGCGGCGGCCGCAACGCTGAGCGCGGACGCGAGGTCGAGGCGCCCGTCATACAGCGCGCGGCCGGTGATGACCCCCTCGATCCCGTCGCGGGCGTGGACGGCAAGCATGTGGATGTCGGCGATTCCCTTCACGCCGCCGCTGGCGATGACGGGAATGGATACCGCGCGGGCGAGGTCCACTGTTGCCTCGACATTGCAGCCCTTCAGCAGCCCGTCGCGGCCGACATCGGTGAACAACAGGCTGGCGACGCCCGCATCCTCGAACCGGCGGGCAAGCTCGGTAACGGTAACGTCCGACACATCCGCCCAGCCGCGGGTCGCGACCAGGCCATCCTTGGCGTCCACCGCGACGACGATGCCACCAGGAAAGTCGCGTGCGGCGCCCCGGACGAAGTCGGGGTCCTCCAGCGCAGCAGTGCCGATCACCACGCGGCTGACGCCCAGGGCGAACCACCGCTCGACCGACTCGCGGGTGCGGATACCGCCGCCTAGCTGCACGTGACCGGGAAAGCGTTGCAGGATCGCGGCGACCGCGTCGCCATTGATGCTGGTGCCGGCGAACGCGCCGTCAAGGTCAACGACATGGAGGTGACCGGCGCCCGCCGCGGCGAAGTCCGCCGCCTGGGCCGCGGGGTCGTCGCCATAGATGGTGGCACGGTCCATGTCGCCTTCGGCCAGGCGAACGACCTTGCCACCCTTTAGGTCGATGGCGGGAAAAACGATCAGGCTCATGAAAACTCCTAGGGCCGCCAGTCGAGGAAGCGGCTGAGCAGCGCGATTCCGTAGCCCTGGCTTTTCTCGGGGTGGAATTGCACGCCGGCAAGGTTGTCGCGGCCGATCGCGGCAGTCACCCGCCCGCCATGCTCCGTGGTGGCGAGCACATCCTCGCCCCGGAATGCGAAGCTGTGGAGGAAATAGGCTTCGCCCGGTACCAGCAGCGGGTGGCCGGCAAGGGGCACCACGTCGTTCCAGCCCATATGCGGCACCTTGGCGTTCGCATCGGCCGGGTTCAGGTGCTCCACGCGGCCACGGATCCAGCCAAGGCCGGCATGGGTGCCGAGCTCCTCGCCCGTATCCGCCATCAACTGCATCCCGACGCATACGCCAAGGAACGGGCGGGCGCGGGCAAAGGCGGCCTCAACCAGCGCTTGCTCCAGGCCATCGACGGCGCGCAAGTTCGCGGCGCAGGCACCGAACGCCCCAACGCCCGGCAGAACGACGCGATCGGCATTCCGGACGACCTCGGGATCGGCGGTAACGGTGATGTCGCGGGCCCCTGCTGCCCGCAGCGCATTCTCGACCGAGTGAAGGTTGCCCGAATGGATGTCGATCAGGACAAGGGTCACAGGATCCCCTTGGTGGACGGTATCGCGTCCGCCTTGCGCTCGTCGATCTCAACCGCAGTACGCAGCGCGCGGGCCAGGCCCTTGAAGGCGCTTTCGGCGATGTGGTGGTTGTTCTCGCCGTGGAGCAGGTCGATGTGGAGTGTGATCCCGGCGGCCTGCGCGAACGAATGGAACCAGTGCTTGAACAGCTCGGTATCCATCTCGCCCAACCGCTTTTGCGAGAACTCGACGCCCCAGACCAGCCAGGGTCGGCCCGAAATGTCGAGCGCGACTCGGGTCAGCGTCTCGTCCATCGGCGACAGGGCGTCACCGTAGCGGCGGATGCCGCGCTTGTCGCCAAGCGCCTTGGCCACCGCTTCGCCGATCGCGATGCCGGTATCCTCCACCGTATGATGCTGGTCGATGTGGAGGTCGCCCTCCGTCCGGACGTGCAGGTCGATCAGCGAGTGGCGCGACAACTGCTCCAGCATGTGGTCGAAGAAGCCGACGCCGGTCTTCACGTCATAATGGCCGGTGCCGTCCAGATCGATCGTGACGGCGATCCGCGTCTCGGCGGTGTTGCGGTTGATGGTAGCGGTGCGCATGGCGAGATTGCAAATAGCGGCGGCGAGCAAGCATGCAATCTTGACCGCTTCATAAAGAGCGCTACCCCAAGGAACATGAGTGACGGCCTTCCCGACAGCCTGATTCCGTACGACGAGATCGTGCAGGAGGCGCTGCGCGCGGTAGTGGGGCGCGTGCTCGGCTCGGTTGCCAAGGATGGCGGCCTGCCGGGCGAGCACCATTTCTACATTACCTTCAAGACCCAGGCACCCGGCGTGGACATCCCGCGCCGGCTGGTGGAGCGCTTCCCGGACGAAATGACCATCGTCCTGCAGAACCGCTATTGGGACCTGCTGGTGGACGATCAGCGCTTTTCGGTGGGGCTGAGCTTCAACCAGGTGCCGTCCAAGCTGGTGGTGCCCTATTCGGCGATCACCGGCTTCCACGACCCTGCGGTCAATTTCGAACTGCGCTTTCAGGCGCAGGAAGGGCCGGACGACGGCCCCGGGCCGCATGACGAGGCCGAGAATGACGGTCCCGCTGTCCAGCCCGTCGAGGATGGATCGAACGTCGTCAGCGTGGACTTCAAGCGGAAGAAATAACGCCAGCGCGAACGCGGGGCAGCCGGGCTGGCCGGCGAGCGCGGTAGGTGGGACGCAATAGCTCCGTTTGACGGCGCGGGCTTTGCCTGCGGCGCAGCTGGCGTGCGTTGCTCTCGAGGGCGGCGATGCAGCTATGCCAAGCACTGTGCGTCCGCGCACGCAGGCCCTGCGAGCAAGCGGCCCTCCGGCGAAGGCCGGGGCTCAGGTGGAAGGTCTTGCGATACCGCTCCGACCTCATCGCACCTTTATCCAACTGAACGCCGGCCTTCGCCGTGGAGAGGGCGGGTAGGCAAGGTGCTCGCCAGCAACCCCTTCGCCCCACGCGGGAGCGAAGCGGCTGCGCGGGCGTTTTCGAAGCCACCATGCCTCACGCCAGCAACATAGTTTATCCCGATGGCCCTGACGCTCCCCACGCGTTCGACATCGTTCCGCTGAAGCCCCGGAACGGCACGCTCGATGCGATGTGCCCAGTGTGTCACGGCCATGGCGAGTGGAACGTCGAGATCGACCTGGTCAGTTTTCGCTGCAAGCGCGCGATCTGCGATCGATGCTCGGGCGCGGGATGGGTGGAGACGGGGGATGACCCGGTCGGCTTCCCCGACATCGAGCTCGCGCCGAACGGCCAGCCCCATTGGGTGACCAACTATATCCCGCGCGAGGATGTGGACGAGGAGGACCTGGGGGGAGGCAATCTGCTGGCGCCCTGAGCCGCCAGCCTGCCGCTAAAAGCTGAACTGTGCCCGGGCGAGCAGCCGTTTGCCGCTGTTGCGCCGGTCCCCGATCGGATCGACCATGCCGTCCGACAGGTTCGTCGCCGTATAATCCAGCCCGACCGTCAGCGGCCCGGTGACATGATCCACGCCGATCCTCCAATCGGAATAATCGCCACCCGGCCCCAGCCGATCGGAGCGCAACCCGTTGTCGCTGCCGATCGAACGGCCGAGGGAAGCGGACACGGTGAACGGTGTGGCCGGGATGCCCGCATTGGCGCCCGCAAAGAGGTAGAAGTTGCTGCCCCCGATCGACCTCTGGCTCGGGGCGTAGTTCGCGCCCGCTTCGACCTGCAAGGGGCCAAAGGTGTAGCTGGCGTCCGCCGCGACCTCGCCATAGTCCATCCTGTCGTTGGCACCGGTGAACAGGTGCCCAATCGCGCTGACGTTGAGGCGAACCCCGGACTGGTCGAAGCCGGTGCCGAGCGTCAGGTCCGTCACCATGTCGGCACCGGCATGGCGGGCCGATCCCCGCAGCGCGGTTACGCGTGCACCGGCGTTCAGGCCGGTGAGCTGAAGGTCCACGCTCGCTGATGCGGACGCGTCGCCATCGCTCCAGCTAAGGCCACGGCGGCGTTCATCGGTTGTGACGCTTACCTCGACGGCAGGTTTCGCTTGCGCATGAGCAAGGGCGGGGGCGAGCACCAGCAGCGCCGTCGCCGCCGGCAAAAACAGGCTGCGTCGGCGGCGGGTGTCAGCCCTGCAATCGGTCGAGTTCTGCACGAAGTACCGCATGATCCTCTTGTGCCGTGGCGACGAGATGGTCGCGCAACTCGCCATGTCGGCGAGCAATTTCCTGCCGGATAGCGGAACGGTGGCTGTCGCACCAACCCGGACGGCTGCCCTCGATCACGTTAGCGCGTTCGAAGCTGCGCGAATGGGTCGATCCTGACGCGTGCCGCGCCTGCCGATTGACGACCAGCCCGGCAGTCCAGCGACAGCTCAAGGTCGACTGGCGGCCTCCAGGGGCGGGGTTGCCGACCTGGCGATGCTCAACGACGATGTCGCCCCGGTAATCGGTGTGGGCCGCGCCGGAATGATGGTCCAGCCGCGTCTGGTGGCTCAGCACGCCCCCGGTGCTGGCAGCGAGGGCACCCGATGCCAGGGCCACCCACGGGAATATGGTCATGATCCTCTCCTCGGCGGCGACTGGCTGCATGCCGGCCGGCATGGCCTCCGCGTCCGCCAGGAAAGGAGCTAGGGAACGGCAGGTTTCGCTGCCTTGCCCCCATGCAACGAAGCATTGCAATCGACCCGGGCCGGGAGCGACGCGCGGCCGCCCCCGGCACTCAGGCTTACCAGATGCGGACGCGGTCCGCAGGGGCGAGGTATTGCTTCTGGTCGGGCGTGATCTTCCAGGCGGCGTACCAGGCATCGACGTTGCGCAGCGGGTTCACCGCCCGGATCTGGCCGGGCGAATGGGGATCGCTGACCAGCTGTTGGCGAAGCGCCTCGTTGCGGAACAGCGTGCGCCATACCTGGCCCCAGCCAAGGAAGAAGCGCTGGTCGCCGGTATAGCCGCCGATCGTCGGCGCCTTTTTGCCCTTGAGGGACGCGTGATACGCATCGAGCGCGATCAGCACGCCGCCAAGATCGCCGATATTTTCACCCATCGACGCGCGGCCGTTGATGTGAACACCGGGCAGCCCGTCAAAGGTGTAGGCCTCGTACTGGTCGCCCAGCCGAACGGCCTGTGCCTCGAACTTCGTGGCGTCCGTCGCGGTCCACCAGTCACGCAGCACGCCGTGACCGTCGGACTTGCGTCCCTGGTCGTCGAAGCCGTGGCTGATCTCATGCCCGATCACGCCGCCGATGCCACCGTAATTGACCGCATCGTCCGCCTTCGGGTCGAAGAACGGCGCCTGAAGGATGGCGGCCGGGAACACGATCTCGTTCTTGACCGAGTTGTAATAGGCGTTGACCGTCTGCGGCGTCATGCCCCACTCGGCCTTGTCCACCGGGCGGGCCAGGCGGTTGCGGTCATAATCCCATTCGAACCGCGCCGCGCGCTCGGCATTGCCGACCAGGTCGCCGGGCACGACCTGAAGCGCGGAATAGTCCCGCCACTTGCTGGGGTAGCCGACCTTGACGGTGAAGCCCTTCAGCTTTTCCTGGGCCTGCGTCTTTGTTTCCGGGCTCATCCAGGCGAGGTTCTGGATGCGGCCGGCGAGCGCAACGCGCAGGTTGGCGACCAGCGTGTCCATCTTCGCCTTTGACTCGGGCGGGAAATACAGCGCGACATAATCGCGTCCAATGCCCTCACCGATCGCGTTCTCGGTAAAGCCGATCGCGCGTTTCCACCGATCACGCTGCTGCGGCTGGCCGTTCAGGAATTTGGAGCGGAAGTCGAACTGCGCATCGACGAACCGCTTGGACAGGAGCGGTGCGATCTCGTCCGTGGTGCGGAAGGCTTCCCATGCCTTCAGCGTGTCGAGATCGGTGTCGGCAAACACCTTGGCGATCGACGGAAAAGCGGTGTTCTGCGCGACGATGGCGCGCTCCGCCCGGCCAACTCCGGCTGCCTGCCAGAACGGGTCCCAGGGGAAGCCCGGCGCTGCCGCCTTGAGCTGGGCAAGCGTCATCAGGTTGTACGTCTTGTCGCGATCGCGGCTTTGCGCACGCGTCCAATGGGCCCGCGCGATCTGCGTTTCCATCGCGACGACCTTGTCCGCCATCGCCTGTGCATTGGCCCAGCCGGCCATGCCCAGCATCTGCGCGACATATTGGCGGTAGCGCGCGACCTGGGGCGCGAACTTCGAGTCAAGGTACAGGTCGCGGTCGCCAAGGCCCAGGCCCGACTGGCGCAGGTACAGCGAATAAGTGTCGGGCTGCTTCGCATCGTCCGCCACACCGGGGCCGAAGAAGCTTGCGCCAAAGCCGCCGATCGAGCGGCCCATCACGCGCGCCATGTCGTCCTTGGTCGCGACCGCCTTGATCGGCGCCAGGCGCTGCGTCAGCGGGGCGGCGTCGAGGCGCTCGGCCGCTGCCTCGTCCATATAGCCCGAATATAGGATCGCCGCCTTCATGCGATCGGGATGCGCGGTGTCGGTCGCGCTATAGCCTGAGACGAGCTGTCGCAGCCGCACCTCCGACAGGTCGCGCAGCACGCCGAACGCGCCCCAGGATGAGCGGTCGGCAGGAATCTGGGTGTTCGCGGACCAGGTGCCGTTGACGAACTTGTACCAATCGTCACCCGGGCGAACATTCTTGTCCATGCCGCTCGTGTCGAAGCCCCAGGGGCCATAGCTGCTGGCCGCCGCAGATGCCGCGGCGGGCGCCGCACCCGCCTGCTGTCCCCGGCTCATCGCGGGACCTGCCAAAACCGCCAGGCCGAGCGCGCCCGCCAGCAGAATATGCTTCGTCAACAAGGATTTCTCTCCACCGCGGGCAGGACGCCCGGACCGGAGGGATGCTGGCACGGCCGCTGCTGCGACGCAACAGGATCGCTGACCTATCGCACCCAGGCAACCGGAGGCGGCCAACCCCGTTGAGGGTGCATGACAGACACCCGCACCGAAACAGACTCGATCGGCCCGATCGAGGTTCCCGCCAGCGCCTATTGGGGGGCGCAGACCGAGCGATCGATCGAGAACTTCCCGTTCGGTGAGCGTGAGCGCATGCCAATCGGCATCGTGCACGCGCTGGCGATCGTGAAGCGGGCCTGCGCGCGGGTAAACCGCCGCCATGGCCTTGACGCACAAAAGGCGGACGCGATCGAGGCCGCGGCAGGAGAAATCGTGGATGGCAAGCTGGATGACCAGTTCCCGCTGGTGATCTGGCAGACGGGCAGCGGCACCCAGTCGAACATGAACGTGAATGAGGTGATAGCCGGCCGCGCCAACGAGGTGCTGTCGGGTACGCGCGGCGGCAAAACGCCGATTCACCCCAATGACGACGTCAACCGCGGCCAGTCCTCCAACGACAGCTTTCCAACCGCGCTGCACGTCGCGGCGGCGCTGGCCGTGACGCAGCAGCTTTATCCGGCGCTCGACCGGCTCCATGCGGCGCTGCACGCCAAGGCGACCGAGTGGGACGATGTGGTCAAGATCGGCCGCACCCACCTTCAGGACGCGACGCCGCTGACGCTGGGGCAGGAGTTCTCCGGCTATGCGCAACAGATCGCCAACGCGCGCCACCGGATCGAGGGGACGCTGAAGTACAACATCATGCCGCTGGCCCAAGGCGGCACCGCGGTCGGCACGGGGCTGAACGCACCGCGCGGATTTGCCGAGGATGTGGCGAAGGAGATTGCGGACCTGACCGGGCTGCCCTTCATCACCGCGCCCAACAAGTTCGAGGCGCTGGCGTCGAACGACGGGCTGGTCGACCTGCACGGGACGCTCAACGTGCTGGCGGTGGCACTGACCAAGATCGCCAACGACATTCGCTTGCTGGGCTCTGGGCCCCGCTCTGGGCTGGGTGAGCTGGAACTGCCCGCCAACGAGCCCGGTAGTTCGATCATGCCGGGCAAGGTCAACCCGACCCAGGCGGAGATGCTGACCATGGTTGCGGCCCAGGTGATGGGCAACAACGTCGCCGTCACCGTCGGCGGCATGCAGGGGCATATGGAGCTCAACGTGTTCAAGCCGCTGATCGGCGCGAATGTCTTGCGGTCGGTGCAGTTGCTGTCGGTAGGCATGGTCAGCTTTGCCGAGCGGCTGGTCGAGGGAACGGTGGCGCGGCGCGACAATATCGCGGCGCTGGTCGGGCGGTCGCTGATGCTGGTCACTGCGCTCGCGCCCGAAATCGGCTATGACAATGCCGCCAAGATTGCCAAGCACGCGCACGCAAACGGGCAGACGCTGAAGGAAGCGGGGCTGGAACTGGGGCTGGTGGACGAGGCGACGTTCGATCGCGTCGTGCGACCCGAGGCCATGCTGGGCGAGAGGTGAGGCGGACTAGTCGAAGAACAAGCCCAGGATACGCCTTGGGAACTCGCCCGCTGCTCCCGCGTCTGTCCTCCAAAGGAGTATAGTGCGTGAGTGCAACCACTATCGGCGGCCTGATCGGCGGCGCGATCGATTCGATGAGCGGCGACGACAGTGCCGCGGACGGCGCCATCTACGGCGCGATCACGGCCAATGTGCTGAAGGTCGTCGCGCCGGTGGTCGTCACCTATGCCGTCGGCTGGGCAGTTCTGCGCGGCGCGACCGAACTCAAGGATCGTGTTTTCGGAAAGGTGGAGCAATGATCGGCAGGATTGTGGGTGCGCTTGTCGGGCGCGAGATCGATTGTCGCGATGGACGCGGCGGTGTGAAGGGCGCCATGGTCGGCGCGCTTGCCATGGGCGCCATGCGTCGCATGGGTCCGCTCGGCATGCTGTTGGGCGGGGCTTACGTCGCTAAGAAGGCTTATGACCGGCGCAGGGATACCGGCGTCCGCTGACACATCTGCGTCTGGTTAGGTGGTCAGCCCGCCTGCCAGACGCGCACGGCCTCTATGGGCCAGACCAGCATCAGCACGTTGAGCGTCAGATTGTCGCGGATCACCAACAAGGCCAGCAACTCGCACCCGACCCCGAGCAGCACCGACGCCCGCCAGGGCAGCCGCCAGGCGAGCACGAAGCCCAGGGTCATGCAGCCAATGTCGGACAGCGAATTGACGATGCTGTCGCCGGCATAGCCCCAGGCCATCGTGACAGCGCGGTACCGGTCTATGATGATCGGGGAGTTTTCCAGTATTTCCCACGCGGCCTCTGCCGAGACGGCCGCGATCAGGCGGCGGTGGACGGGCCAGCGGCGCAACAGGAAAGCGCCTGCCATGTAGAAAAGCAGCCCGTGGACAAGGTGGGTCAGACTGTACCAGTCCAGCAATTGCTGGCTGTTCTCAGCCGACTGCACGGTGCCGTGCCAAAGCCGGACTGTGCCGCACGGACAGATAGGCGAGCGACCAAGCGCGAGCAGCGCCGCCGCTGTTGCCAGCAACAATCCCAAAATCGCCAGCGCGGTTTTCGCCGCCGCGGCGCAGCATTGGCTTGACGCCCACCCCATCGCGCCGCCACTAGCCCACATGGACCCTGCCGCCCAGACCGACTCCCACCCTGGCCCGGACGGACATGGCGACGCGCACGGCTTCAGGCGGCGCGGCGTGCTGTTCGTGCTGTCTTCGCCCTCTGGTGCGGGCAAGTCGACCATCGCCCGCAAACTGCTGGCCGCCGAGCCTGAGCTTGGCATGTCGGTATCGGTGACCACTCGCCCGATCCGCCCGGGCGAAGTCGACGGCAAGGACTATCACTTCGTCGATCTGGAAGAATTCCGCCGCATGGTGGCGGAAGACGAGTTCCTGGAATGGGCGCACGTCTTTGGTCACCGTTATGGCACCCCTCGTGCGCAGATCGAGACCATGCTGGCCGCGGGCAAAGACGTGCTGTTCGACATCGACTGGCAGGGCGCGCAGCAGTTGTTTCAGATCGCGGGCGGAGACGTGGTGCGCGTGTTTATCTTCCCGCCATCCATGGACGAACTGCGCCGCCGCCTTTCGGGCCGCGCCACCGATTCGGCCGAGGTCATCGAGGCGCGCATGGCACGTGCGGCCAACGAGGTCAGCCACTGGGACGGCTATGACTATGTCCTGGTCAACGACGACGTCGAGTCGTGCTTCGAAGGCGTGCGCACCATCCTGTGTGCCGAACGGCTGAAGCGGTCGCGGCAGACCGGGCTGATCGGCTTTATCCGCCGGCTGACGCGCTAAGGCCGACTAGAAGGGCATTTTCAGGTGCAGCATGACGCGGTTGCTGACCGCGCCTTGCGGCATCTGTTGCTTGTCGACTGTCGCCGATCCCTTGACGTTGCCGAACAGGGTTGTCTCCGCCTTGGGCAGCGCGGCCGCTTCCTGCTGGTCGGGCAGGGGCTTTAGCCGATAGCGATACGGATCGCGCCTTCCGCACACCACCACTTCGTCACCGTTGCCGTTGCACGGCGCCGGGCCGACCAGCGGCAGCACGATGCGGGGCAGTTGATGCGCCGCCGGGGCGGAGGCGGGGCCAGGGGCTGGAGCGGCGGCCTGCAACAACGACACGAGCACGACGGACGACGGCATAGGCGACCTCTCGACAGCGAAGGTTGACGGTGACGCGCGAATCAGGCGGGAGCAAGGCCGCCCTGACGGTGCAGTTCAGCCCAGCAGCGACAGGAAACGCACCGCGGCGTCGAACTCGGCGCGGCGCGCGGCACGGGCCTGGGTCGCGAGCACATCCTGGCCCCACAGCTCCGCCTGCCAATCCTCATCGACATGCGCTGCGGACCAGGCGGCCTCGGGCGAGGTCGCCCGCTCAACCAGCATCAGCGCCAGTACAAGCGAGCCGGTCAGGGTCACGACCGGGGACAGCCCCGCCAGCGTGAAGGGAGGCAGCGCCGCCACCGCCTCGCCCAGCCGGCGAAGCGTTGCGGGTGGCTGGGCGCGGTGGATGATGCCCGTCACGCGCTCGAAACCGACATCGAAGCGGCGCTGTGCCCAGTCGAGCGGCGGGTCCCAGGCGGCAGCCTGACGCTCCACCAGCGGTTCGGGGCTGTCCGCGCGGTAACAAAGCAGGTCGCTCTCGCGATATCGGGCAAGGTCGGCGGCAAAGCGGGCCGGGTCGGGCGCGATCCGGTCCACCGCAGCATTGGCAAGCCCGGTCAGCGGCATCGCGCGCGGGTCCAGAGTGTCGCCGACAGCGCGCCACTCCTCCGCGACCGCCTGCGCCAGGGCATCGGTTTCCAGCAGTAGCGGCGATCGGCCGGGCGTACGCACCGGGCGACCATCGAGCAGCACGCCGCGATCCGCATCCAGCGTGACCTGTTTCCAGAAGCGCTTCATCGCGATTTCCATCGCCGGGCAAGCGCGCGGGGCAGGGTGGCGAGCACCAGCAACGCGGACAAGACGATGCCGAGCCCCAACAGTTTCTGCGGCCATTCGGTCGCGCGCCCGATCAGCACTATCCCGAACGCCGCGCCCAGTGCCGGGACGATGCGCGCCAGAGTCAGCAACAGCCAGCGCTGTCGAGCCTGATCCTCACCGCCGCTCATGGCCGCGCCACAAGCGCCAGGAGCTCGCGCGCATGAGTCGCGACGACATCCGCACCAGCGCCGGCCAATTCCTCGGGTTGGTGATAGCCCCAGGCGACGCCCACCGCGCGCGCACCTGCGGCACGGCCCATCGCCATGTCGAAGCTGGTGTCGCCGATCATGGCTGTTCGGTCGGCGGCGGCGCCGGCCTCCCTCATGCCGGCAAGCAGCATGGCGGGGTCCGGCTTGGACGGGTGACGGTCAGCGGTCTGCAACGTCACGAACAGGTCGGTGAGCCCGTGGTGATCGAGGACATGGGCCAGCCCCCGGTCCGACTTGCCGGTCGCCACGCCCAGCAGCCAGCCCGCCTCCCGCAAGGCGTCCAGCGCCTCGCGCACCCCCTCGAACAACGGCTCTTCGTCCAGCCGGCCGTCAGCGCGGCGGGCGCGGTACGCCTCCTTATAGTCGTGGGCCAGGCGGTGGTGAGCTTCGCCATCCGCGACGGGCAAAAGCACGCGCATTGCCTCCACCAGGCTCAGCCCGACGATCCGCCGGGTGGCGGCGCGGGTCGGCGGGGTCAGGCCGTTGGCGGCGAAGGTGTCCTCCATCGCCAGGCAGATATTGGCCTGGCTGTCCACCAACGTGCCGTCGCAATCGAACATGGCGAGCTTGATCGTCATGGCCGCAGCGCTTGGCCCGCTATCCGCACTCGCGCAACCCGCATGACCGGACACCGCGCGTCAGCGAGTGCCGCGACCGCGCCGCTCCCCCCGCCGTGCCTTGCGCATGTCCTTGGCATGGGCGCGACCAGCCTTTTTCTCGGCCTGCTTCTTCGCCTGCCCGGTCGGCGCGACATAGTCGTCGATCGGCATCCGGTCGCCGAGCGCGAACTCGAACCCCAGCCCGGCCAGGCTTTCGGCGAAGTGGGTGGGCAGTTCCGCCGACACGTCGATCACGCCGCCATCGGGATGGTCGACCCGGATGCGGCGGGCATGAAGGTGCATCTTGCGGCTGATGCCACCGGTCAGGAAGGCAGCGGGGCCGCCATATTTGCCGTCGCCGACGATAGGGTGGCCGATCGCGGCCATGTGGACGCGCAACTGGTGTGTGCGCCCGGTGAACGGCTGTAGCTCGACCCAGCAGGCGCGGTTGCCGGCGCGCTCGATCACGCGATAGCGCGAGCGGGCGGGCTGACCCTCCGCCTCGTCCACGTGCATCTTCTCGCCGCCGGTGCCCGGCTGCTTGGCAATGGGCAGCTCAATCGTGCCATCGTCGATGGAAGGAACGCCGACGACCAGCGCCCAGTACACCTTGCGCGCGGTACGGCCCGAAAACGCCTTGGCGAAGAAGGCCGCCGAGCGGGCAGATCGCGCGACCAGCAACGCGCCCGACGTGTCCTTGTCCAGGCGGTGGACCAGCTTGGGCCGGGAGGCGGACTCGAACTGGAGCGCGTCGAGAAGCCCATCGACATGCTGCGTCGTCTTGGTACCGCCCTGGGTCGCGAGGCCGGGCGGCTTGTTGAGCACCAGCGCGGCGGCATCCTTGTGGATCACCATCTCGCGCGCGAACGTCGCTTCGTCGTCGCTTAGCGGCGGTCGCTCGCGTACGGGCCGCGCACCGGCAGGGACGGGCGGCTCGGCCGGGGGAACGCGCAACACCTGGCCCGCCTTGATCCGGTCGCCCGGACCCACCCGCGCGCCGTCCAGTCGCAACTGGCCGGTACGCGCCCATTTCGCGACCAGGGTGAAGCTGGTGTCAGGCAGGTGCCGCTTGAACCAGCGATCGACGCGAATGTCGTCATCGTCATAGCCGATGTTGAACTGGCGCACCTGCGCGGGATCGGGCGCGGTCATGCCGGCACCCGCGACAGGAACAGGCCCGCAGCCAGGGCGGCGATCGATCCGATCACCGACAGCATCACATAGCCAAGCGCCCAAGCCGCCTCACCCCGCTGCCACAACAACACCGTGTCGAGCGAGAAGGAGGAAAAGGTGGTGAAGCCGCCCAGGATGCCGACGCCGAGGAACATCCGCCACGTCTCCCCCTGCGCGCTGTCCCACCGTGCGAGAAGGCCCGTGAGGAATCCCATCAAGAGGCCGCCGGCAAGGTTGACGGTCAGTGTGCCGTAGGGAAGGCCGGCGCCGAACAGGGACAGCGTCGCGCGGCCGGTCAGGTGCCGCGCGCCAGCGCCGATCGCGCCGCCGGCCATAACAAGGAATAAAGTTGGCATGGCGCCCGCCCTAGACCGTTCGGGGCTGCGGCGAAACAGGCGCGGTTAAAAGGGTCGGGGCTGTTGAAAAAGACCGGGTGAGGCGATCACGCTTCTGACGGGTTCCCGCCGAAACGGATCGGAGCAGCGGCCATGATGGGCGAGCAGCAGCGAGGCGGCAGGGGCACGCGCTGGCGTGCTATAGAGGCGATGCTTCCTGCCGATCACATCTTGCGCCGGATAGATCGGCTGATGGATCTAGACGAGCTGCGCAATGCTCTCGCCCCGCATTACAGTCGCAAGGGGCGGCCTTCGATCGCGCCTGAGCTGCTGATCCGCATGGCGCTGATCGGTCGCCTGTACGGCATCACGTCTGAGCGCCGCTTGTGCGA
>NZ_JACIJK010000004.1 GCF_014199305.1 Sphingomonas aerophila | reverse complement strand
TCGATAGATCCGGCGAGCATCGGTGGCCGAATGATGATTGACCGTGATCCCGTTTGTGGGACGCGGGATTTCACTCCGACGTCAAGCACAAAGGCCGCTTCTCTGCCCCTCACCGAGGTGTAACCAGGAAGCGGAACAGCGGCTGATGGTGGAACAGCCGTGGCGGGGGACTACGTTCCGAATCGACGACATCGGAAATCGGCTAGATGACTCGAGTTTCTGGCTCATGATGATGTGCGCAGGGAATGTCTGGAAATATGTTCCGATACGCGCGATCACGACGCATGCGGACATCGCAATTGCCGCGAGCGGGCTGGGCCTGAGCGTCTGGGTTTCCCGATCCTGCTTGTCCCGTCGCTGCTTCTCGTTGGCCAATTTTTCCTGAAGACATGCCCATCGATGATACCGGTGATGACGCGTGAACAGTCCTCGCGGACCGTCACGATTATTGGACTGACCGTGGCTTGATTGTCCATGTTCTTCGGTATCGCGGGCCTGTCGAGAGCTTACGGCGCAGTGTCCCAGGCGTTCTCGGTCATATCCGTCGTAATCCGAACCTCAGAGCCGGACCGGTACATCGTCAACCCGATCCACCAGATGCCGAGACTGAAACACCTAGGCCAAAACGGGCACTACCTCAGCCGGGCTGATTTGAGGCTAGTTCACGCTCCTGTAACGGACGACCGCGGCGCTCGCGGCCAAACACCTGAGTACGCAATCCTGACAGTCCTCGCCGCCGCCCTGCTCGTCAACTTGGAAGTAACCTTGGCCAGTTAGGCCATGGGCCGCGCAGTCCGGGGTGGGCATGCGTCGCGGAAGTGATCATGACCGACCAGAATTTGAAGCTGACTATCGCGCCAGGGTTTCTCACGCGGCTAGCGCGCGATCGTCGCGGCAACACGCTCGTCATGGTCGCCGCCTTCATGGTGCCGATCCTGGGCTTCGCGGGTTCCGCGGTCGACATGACCCGCCTATACGTCGTCAAGGTACGCCTGCAGCAGGCTTGCGACGCAGGTGCCCTCGCGGGCCGTAAGGGCATGACAGATACGACCACAAAGACGACCCTGGATGCGACGGCGTCGGCACAGGCGCAAATGTTCTTCACGAACAATTTTCGAAACGGATGGCTAGGGACTTCAAACACCGTCTTTACGCCGACTAAGGCGTCGGTAGGCTCAGGGGCGACCGTGGCGAATGCGGTGAACGGGACCGCCTCGGTAGCAGTTCCGATGACGGTTATGGCCATGTTCGGAGCTAAAACTACCACGGTCTCTGTCACCTGCCAGGCGATCTACGATCTCGCAGACACGGACGTGATGTTCGTGCTTGATACGACGGGTTCGATGTCCGGCGCGCCTACGGGCGGCGGCAACGGTAAAAAGCTCACATACACCCGCGACGACGGCATAAGCGCCTATTACAACGACGAACTAGCTGGATCGAAAGTCGAAGCGCTGCGCAAGGCCGTGCTCTTGTTCGATCAGACTATGACGGAAAACAAGCAGAGCGATACGATCGTTCGCTATGGTTTCGCGCCTTACTCCACCGTCGTTAATGTCGGCAAGCTGCTGCCCTCCTCGTCAGTATCGACTAATCTGGCCTATAACACACGCTGGGTCGACGGAGACTATCCGTCGATCAGCAACGTCGTGGGCGCATACCCGATCACGCAGGTTGACTGTCTGAATAATCGACGCACGCCGGGTTGGAGCAATAGCTACCGCTACCAAATCTCCGGTCAGAACTACGCCGTCGCACCCACGTACAGCTACGTTGGCTTCACCGGCACGACCAATTGGGCCGCGAACAACGGCGGAACTTGCACCGGCACGGGCGGCTCTGTGAGACGCCCCCTTTGGCGTTACGGCACGACGAGCCTCCCCGTGAACGACTACGCCCTCTTGAACACCGTCCCGACCCCGGGTCGCATTAATGGCGCGACCAGCAAATGGCGCGGGTGCGTGGAGATGACTGGCAAGTCTAACGCCAGCAGCTTCGACGCGAATAGTCTACCTTCTGACCTGGACCCAGATGTCATGCCACCTTGGCGTCCGATGTGGCCGGAGGTGGTCTGGTACCCGCAGGGGGCCAGTTCCGGCTATCCAGGTCTGGTTCGCGACCAAGACGTTAACGCGAACTACAACTACGGGGCACTTAGTGCGCAGGAGCAGGCCGACTCTGTCACTTGTCCGATGGAAGCGCAGACACTGAAAGCGATGTCTTCGAGCGAGGTGAACAATTATCTTTACGCGAACAACTTTAAGGCGGCGGGCAACACCTACCATGACTATGGAATGGCGTGGGGCTTGCGCATGCTGTCGCTCAAGGGTCCATTCGCAGCGACCGTAAAGGCGGTCGACGGTCGAAAGCAGCCTTCACAAAACATCGTGTTCATGACGGATGGCGATCCCGTTGCCGACCTCGACAATTACCAAATGTACGGGGTTGAAGGCCTCGACGGCAACATGGCCGACAAGAACGCGACGCAGGAGAAGACCAATCACCAAATGCGCCTCCGGGTGCTCTGCGATGCAGCAAAGCTGCGGGGCATTACAGTCTATATGATCGCATTCGGAACAGCGCTGACCGACGACATGAAATATTGCGCTTCGCCCGGCCAGTCTTTCACCGCCAGTAATAATGCCGCCCTGCAAGACGCGTTTGCAGCCATTGCCAAACGTATCGCGATGTTGCGGGTGAACCAGTGATGCGCCGTGTAGTGGCGCGCCTGCGGGGAGATCGACGCGGTGTAACGATCCTTGAGTTTGCGATCGTATGCCCGGTTCTGCTGATCCTGCTGATGGGCCTCGCCGACATCTGCTTTCAGGCGTACCTGCAGGCAGTCCTCACCGGCGCTGTTCAGAAGGCGGCGCGTGACTCGGCTCTGGAGGGCAATGGCACTGAAACGGCGACTACCGCGATTGATGACAAGGTCAAAGGTGCCGTCAACGGCATCATCAAGACTCTCGTGTGGGACAAGGCTAGCCGGCAGAGCTTCGCACACTTCGCCGACATTGGAGGCGAGTATTATTGGGATATGAATAAAAACAACAGCTACGACGCGGGCGAGTGTTTCGTGGACACGAACGGCAACAGTCGTTGGGATGCGGATCCGAGCACTGCCGGGCAGGGCTCCGCAAACGCGGTCGTGATCTATCGAATGGGCTTCAACTATCCGCGCCTATTCCCAGTAGCCAAGCTCATCGGCTGGTCTGACACTGTTCATCTGACCTCGCAGACCGTTCTGAAGAACCAGCCGTACAAATTTCAGAACACGGCCGACAATGTCAAGGTGTGTCCGAAACTATGACGCGCTTTGTTCGCCTGTATCGGCATCTTCGAAGTGAGACTGGCGGCTTAGCTCTGGTCGAATTTGCGCTGGGCGCGCCACTGGTGCTGCTTGCGGGCGGCTGGTGTACAGAGTTGTCCTACTATGGCCTATGTCAGCTGAACATAAGCCAGTACGCGCTTAGCCTGGCTGACAACGCGTCGCGCGTTGGACAGGTGGCGTCGAATGGCGTCAGCACGTTGCGAGAAACAGATTTGAATGACGTGTTGCAGGCAACCAAGGTGCAAGGCGACGGCCTGGACCTGACCACGAACGGGCGTATCATTCTGTCCAGCTTGGAGAACGTGACCCAGGACTACGATAACGCGCCCACGCAGCGGATTCATTGGCAACGCTGTATAGGTCTAAAACAGGGCGATGGTTACGACTCTAGCTATGGGGGCCCTACGAGCAAGAAGACGGCGGGAACGGCAGCACCAGCCGGGTATGTCGCAGGTACTGATGATCAATATGCGGGCGTCGCTGCCCCGACCGGCATGGGTGACGCTGGCGCGAAGGTCGTTGCGCCCAAAGACAGCGGGGTGATGTTCGTCGAGATCAACTATGAATACCAGCCGATCTTCGGCTCTATGTACATGAAGCCAACCCGGATACACTATATCGCGTCGTTCATGGTGCGCGACAATCGAGACTTCGAGAGGATTAGCAATCCAAACCCGACTGCGACTGCCTCCACGTGCGACCTGTACTCGCCGGGGCCAGTGACACTGAACAAGTTCTGAATCAGCGGCACGAAGTCCTGGAGCATACCGACTCCCTGAGCGGCTCAAAGTTGGGCTTTGTGGAAGCATAGTTGACGAGCTCTGAGTCATCAATAGTTCGATGATCACTCGGCTTGCAGACTCGCCCAGCGTGGCCCCGGCGGCCCCGATCGGTGTCGCTGTTCCCGACGTGAACCGTGCCTCCCCATCCAATAACGCCGGATCGGCTAGCATCCGACGGTTCACTAAGACGAGCTCGTCTCGTCAGGGGTGCTTGGCGTCCACAAGGCAGAACATGAGCGCGCCGAACGCGACCCAGCAAACCAGCGCGCGAGTGGCGATGTGTGATCTTTTACGATCACCACGATTTAGCTCCGACTTGGAGGTCATCTCCGTGACTGATGCACACGCCAGTCGCAGAGAGGTTGCGTATACGATGCTTCGTGACCCCAGCGTCAGGACCGTTCGATGCTTGTCATCACGAAGACACTTCGACGTGAAGATCTGTTCTGATCGGCGGAACGGGGCACGCCGGCGCGCTACCTAGCTCCGGTTAGCTCGAAACGACCGAGACGGACAAAGCGCCGCGCGTTCATGTTAACCGTTTTTGCCAACCGAATCTGAGCAACCGCTCTCACATGAGGCATCCAACAGGGGGACTCATGCTAAGATCATTCTCGGGCGCGCTGACTGCTGCGATCCTCGTATCGGCAAGCAGTGGCGCCATGGCGCAGGCGCTGACCTGGCGTTTGTCGGAGACGGTGGGCGCGGTAATGATCCAGCGCGGGGGCGTTTCGCGCCCAGCGACGCGCGGCGCGACGCTGGCGGAAGGCGACGTGGTGCAGACGGCCGGCGGCGGACGCGCGGTGCTGGTGCATGATCGCGACTTCGTGACGGTGGCGCCCAACAGCCGCGTGTCCGTGCCCGAGGCGGCGCAGGCGAGCGGCCTGACCAAGCTGATCCAGACCATCGGCAACGCGGTCTACAAGATCGAGAAGCTTGGCGTGCCACACTTCGGCGTTAACACCCCGTACCTGGCCGCGGTCGTGAAGGGCACGACCTTCTCCGTTACTGTCGATGCCAGCAGCAGTTCGCTCCAGGTGGTCGAGGGCGCCGTGGAAGTGGCGACGCTGGATGGCGGGGCGCGCGACCTGATCCGGCCGGGCGCGGTGGCGAGCATTGCAGCAAGCGACATGTACCGCCTGCGCGTGCAGGGCGATTCCGACCGGACCATCGACTCGCCCGCGCGCCCTGCGTCGAGCGCGCCAGCACCCGCGCCTGCGCCGACTTCATCCGCGCCTGCGCAAACGCCCCAGGCGGCTGTAACCGAGAACAAGGTCGTGGCGGTGCAATCGCCCGCCGATGTCGGCGGCGCGGTGATGGTTGGCCACAACTCGATCGACAACTCGCTGCCGGTGATCGTCGAGACAATCTCGTCCAAGCCGACCGATCTCGGCTCGGTGACGGGTGGACTGGTGACCGGCACTATTGCGCCGGTCATCGCATCGGTCGCGACCACGGTTGATCGCGTTGCCTTTGCGGCAGAGGTGAAGCAGCCTGCGCCTGGTGGACTGGCGCTTGTAACTGCCCCTTCGTCCGATCGCCCCGAACCGACCAAAGCCGCTCCGGCCATCGCCTCTCCAACGTTGACGAACGGTGCTGGGCTGGACGCGGCGATCGTAGGAGACGCCAAGGTCACCTACACGCCGGCTTCCCCTTCACCATCGGTCGGTGCGCCAAGTGCGCCGACCGACGCGGCTAAGGCGGCACCTGCCGACGTAGCTCCGTCACCTGCTGGGCAGGGCGGTCGCGATAAGCCTGTCGTGGCTGATCCGGGTACGAAGGCGACAGTGCCCGACGCTGGTCCAGTTCCGACCAGCCCGGCTGGAGACGACAAGCCTACCGCTCCCGCACCGCGTGACAAGCCGTCAGCACCCGACGCCGGTCCTGCGCCGGCCGGAGCGGGCGCTGGCGACAAGCCTGCCGCTCCCGCACCGGGTGACAAGCCGACTGCACCCGATGCTGGCCCCGCGCCGGCCGGACCAGGCGCTGGCGACAAGCCGGTCGCCCCCGGTGACAAGCGAACTGCGCCCGATGCTGGCCCCGCGCCGGCCGGATCAGGCGCTGGCGACAAGCTGGTCGCCCCCACACCGCGTGACAAGCCGTCAGCACCCGACGCCGGTCCTGCGCCGGCCGGAGCGGGCGCTGGCGACAAGCCTGCCGCTCCCGCACCCGGTGACAAGCCAACTGCACCCGATGCTGGCCCCGCGCCGGCCGGACCAGGCGCTGGCGACAAGCCTGCCGCTCCCGCACCCGGTGACAAGCCAACTGCGCCCGATGCTGGCCCCGTGCCGGCCGGACCAGGCGCTGGCGACAAGCCGGTCGCCCCCGCACCGGGCGACAAGCCATCAGCACCTGATGCCGGTCCTGCGCCGGCCGGACTGGGCGCTGGCGACAAGCCTGCCGCTCCCGCGCCCGGCGACAAGCCAACTGCACCCGATGCTGGCCCTGCGCCCGTTGGCCCGGGTGCTGGGGACGGGCCTCTAGCTCCCGCGCCCGGCGACAAGCCAACTGCACCCGATGCTGGCCCTGGTCCGATCGGACCGGGCGCTGGCGATGGACCTCTGGCTCCCGCGCCCGGCGACAGGCCAACCGCGCCTGATGCTGGCCCTGCGCCGATCGGACCGGACGCAGGCGACGGGCCCCTAGCGCCCGCACCCGGCGACAAGCCGACTGCGCCCGATGCTGGACCGGGGCCGACCGGACCAGGTCCTGGCGACAAGCCCACGGCGCCCTAAGCAGGAGGCGAGGGGTGGCTCTGACCTTCAAACAATATCTCCGAGTGCGGCCAGCAACGAAGAGCGATGTTGGGCAGCTTGTGTCTGCCATCCGGCGCGACCGCCGCCTCCGGCCGATCAGCGGCTGGACTGATCTGGAACGCTATTTGGTCCGCATCGCAGCCGAACCGGATACGCGGGCCACAGCTCGCCGGCTTTGGCTCGCTTATCAGGCCGCTATTCGAGCGTAAGTAGGCGCCATCGATTCCTGCCGGTGCCGATAGTGATGGGAGTTCGAAGACCGACCCGCTTCAAGGGAAGAGGGTCGACCTGGCAACGTGATCGGCGTAGGCCGTTGCTCGACTGACCTTCTGCAGCTGGTATGACCGACCCTGACGCCACCTCACCGGACGAGCTGCCGCTACCCGAGCCGACCGAGCGCGCACCGCGGGCTAATGTGCTGCTCAAGGCCATCATCGAACAGTTCGGCGGAGCAGGCATCAGCGCGCACAGGGTTCGCGACCTTTCCACGAGGGGCATGCGCATCGATCAGGTGGACGTCCTTCGGCAAGGCGCAACGGTTCTTGTCACAGTGGGAGCGCTGGAAGCGGTCGGGGCGACCGTGGTGTGGGTTGCGGATGGTTCGGCCGGGCTGGAATTCGCCACCGAGATCGACCCTGATCAGGCCCGTGCAAGGGTCGCTATTGCGCCAAAGACCGACGGAAGTCGCCACCAACCCGCGTCCAGCGGCTCGCTGCCTCCCGTAAAAGCCGGGTGGGTGCAGGATATGCAGAGCCCCTATCGGCGTTGATCCAGGTTACATAGTTTTTGCGGAACGCCCGCCTTCCTTGGCCCGTTCGCGATTGATCGCATCGGGAGAGGACCGTGGGAGCACAATCGATCTTACGGGCGCTGTTTGCGCTGTTGTCGCTGATCATCCTGGCAGCCGCTGGCTACCTGCTTTGGTCTTGGTATCACGGCGACCTCATCCGTGACGCCGATGGTGTGCTGCGCCATCGCGACAGTTGGCGACTGTGGACTGGACTGGCGCTGTTCGCCTGGTCCTTTCTGGGCCGGTCGCTTGTGCTGCCTCTGCTTGCCCGGCGGGATCAAGATCCCATGCGACTGGAGCGGGGCGACGGGCGGCTCATCGAGAGCACAACCGGTGCCAAGCTTTGGGTCGAGACCTATGGCCCAGAAGAGGCCCAGCCGCTGATCCTGACACACGGCTGGTCGCTGGACAGCCGCATTTGGCATTACGCAAAGCGTGATCTCGCCGGTCGCTTTCGGCTGATCGTGTGGGACCTCCCGGGCCTTGGTCGATCCAAGCGAGCTCGTGCCAAAGTGGACATGGCAGGGTTCGCCCAGGACCTCGCGACTGTGCTCGGTTTGGCAGGTGGTCGCCCTGCCGTGCTCGTCGGGCACAGCATTGGCGGCATGGTTATCCAAACGCTCGCCCGCGACAGGTCGGAACTGTTCGGCCGAGAGGTAAGCGGGGTCGTCCTGCTCGACACGACCTACACCAACCCACTCAAGACCATGATCCTGAGCGGCCTTGCCCAGGCGCTCCGCTGGCCGGTGATCGAGCCCATGATGAGGCTCAAAATCCTGCTGCAGCCCTTGTCGTGGCTAAGTTCATGGCAGAGCTATGTCAGCGGGTCCTCGCACATCGCAACCAGGCTCGGCTTCGGCCGCTATGTCACGCGTAGCCAACTCGACCGCACAACTCTGCTCATGACGATGCAGAAGCCGGCGGTGTCGGCCCATGGTGACCTTGCCATGTTCCGCTGGGACGCGAACGACGCCCTGCGCTCCTGCCAGGTGCCCGTTCTGGTGATCGGGGGCAGCAAGGACATTGTGACCAAGCCGGAAGCCTCCGACCATATCGCCCGTTCTGCGGGCACGGGACGGCTGCAGATCATCGAGGGCGTGAACCACATGGGACCAGTGGAGCGGGCGGACGCCTACCACGACGCCATCGCCGCATTCGCGGACACCGTCGTGCCGCGCGGCCCGGTCGCGGTCTGATGTTCTTCTTCTTCTCGCGCCGGCTTGGGTGTGCAGGCTCGCTAGCTCTTTCCTTGGGCCTCACCTTCCTGCTACTCCTCGCGTTCGGCTGGGTTCGCTTCTAGGCGGCCGGGTCACCAGAGCGCCTAATCGCAATAGCGGACAGGTCGGTTGCCGGGTTGACTGACCGGCCCGCTTGCTTGCGTTCGGAACAGCGATCGACAAGATGGGCTGCATGGGGTCGCAGCAGCACCGTAAAGCGCACCAGCTCCTCCATCACGTCCACAATGCGGTCATAGTAGCTGGACGGCTTCATGCGACCGGCTTCGTCGAATGCTTTTTACGCCATCGCGACCGATGACTGGTTCGGGGTCGTGATGATGCGCATCTAGCGTCCCAGCAGGCGCAAGGTGTTTACTGCGTTGAACGACTGCGACCCTCCTGATGACAGAGCCTCGGCTACCGAACTGATGCCGAGATCGCGAACGCGCTGAAATGCTGGGCGACCTGGACGGAGCGGCTCGGTTCCGCGAGACCGGCGTGCGCGGGCAGGGCATGGCCCAATTGCACAAGCTGCCGTGAAGCCATACTTCGCATGTGTTGGGCTACGTCGGCGAAAGCCGCTCGTCGGACTCGAAAGTAGCCATCATGCTCGCGGCTGACGCGGAGCTCGATGAAATGTTGGTCGGCACTCAGGTGAAGGTCACTTTGGACGCGTTCCAAGTCTGGGAGTATCCCGGGTTCAGTCCTCATAAGGTGCTGTTCGGTTTCCAGGGCCGGGACCAAGCTGGCGAAGAAGCTCAGGACCTCAGTTTGCGAGCGTGATCACGGTCAACAATGGGGATCGTGCAGCAATAAACAGAATGCCCATCTTCACTGGACTTACCGTTACTCGGGATGGACTTTCGCTCAAGGTCAAGACGGCCCGAATTGGCAGTGGCAGTGATCAGGCCCTCCTCGACGTGCTGGAAAGTTCGGCTTCAAGGAAGGCTTGAAGCTGATGAGCAAGCTTCAACCAGCGCTCCCGCAACTGGTCGCCTCGCCGGCGGCATCACCAAGAACATCCTCGGGCGGCTGATGAACCGCCAAATACAGGCCTTTGATCTCGGGCTGGACTTTGCCAAAAACCAGACCTCGATCCGCCTTCGACGCGGTTCCTATGTTGTCGTTCAGGTCCCCGGCAAGGCGATGTGGCGGTGGGAGGATTGGAGCTTCGACCGTAGCACCATGAGCGTCGTCGATGGCGAAGGTAACGCGGCACCCTACAACGTGATCGTCTTCGGAGTAGCGGAGAGCGGCGCGACGGCAGCGCGATCCGCAGCTCGAAAAGGCGGCCTTGCGGCTCTAGAAGCTTCTCGCCCGGCACGACAACCATCTTCGTCGTAATGTTGGTGGAGTTGCAATCTGGATGACGCTGGATCCTGCGCACTAAGCTGGCGCGGATTTGCAACCCGTCCTACAAGGATCGGATGAGCCTCGGCCGCACCGTACGCATTCGCCTTGGCCCTTCTTGGGGCGATGTTGATCGTGCGCATGGGGCCGATATGCGAAGCGATGGTACAGGCCCCTTCGGTGGCAGGGGTGCACGCCGCAATGGCCGTCTGCGACCGGGCACCGGTCAAAAAGGTGCCGTCGGTCTGCTGCCCGGGTTCGTGCGTCGCTACCACAATCGGATCCCATGCTCCGGCATCCGGGCAGCTTGCAGTGACGATGAAGCTGCCTCTCGGCCTCCATCGAGGCCTGGAGGGCCGCTCGTGTGGTCCAGCGCCGCCGCTTCCACGAACCATCTGAACAGACTGGATCTCAGCCTTTCAATCAATCCGAGGACATCACGTGAAGACCATCAAGTACATCGGCGCGGCCATCGCGCTCGCGCTCGTTCCCGCCACAGCCTTTGCTGCCGCTGACTGCTGCGCGGGCAAGGAGTGCTGCAAGGACGGCGCGGACTGCTGCAAGGAGAACGAGGGCGCGAGGAAGGACTGCTGCGCCGACAAGAAGGACACGAAGCACGGCGACCATGCCGGCCACGACATGTCAGGCATGCAGGAAGAGTGAGTTCAGCGGGAGCGTCGACTCGCGCTCCCGCATCGGTTTCGCTGTGAAACGGCCGTCGGCATGCCCAATAACAAGAACCAGCACTACGTCCCGCGCTGTCACCTGAAGCCGTTCACCCGCGATGGCGAGGGTCTGGCCATCAATCTGCTTAATCATGCGAGCGGGCGGGTGGTGCTAGGTGCGCCGGTCAAGAACCAGTGCTCGCGCAGCTACTTCTACGGCGAGGATCTCGTGCTGGAAACGCTGCTGCAGGATGAGGAAGGCAAGTATGCGGCGATCGTGCGTGCGATCACCGCTGGCGAGACCGTCGATCTGGCCCAGCATCGGTTTCTACGTGACTTCGCCTATCTGCAGGTGAGCCGAACGGCCGCAGCAATGGAACGTCGGCGCGCTGCGCTGGTGGAGATGGACCACGTCGCTCACCAGGGCTTCGAGGACGTGCGCAACGAGCGGCCGGATACCTCGCACCCTCAGATCATGCTCTCGACGATGAAGACCTGGGCGGAAACCGCGAAGCATATCCATGATCTGGAAGTGCTGCTCGTCCGCAACGAGACGTCGCGCGACTTCTTCACGTCCGACGATCCCGCTGCGCTTACCAACCGGGTGTACCTGCAGCGCATGAAGGACCACAGCTTCGGTCTAATCACGGTGGGCACGCAGATAGTGATGCCGCTGACGCCCCGCGTCGCGATGATCTCCTTCGACCCCGGCGCATATGTGCCGAAGGGAGCGTCGAAGGGCTGGATCGTCACGGATCGTGTCGGCGACGTCCACGCCATCAACGAGTTCCAGCTGCTCAACTCGGTCGCCAACCTCTACTTTGCCGATGCTGACGATGCGGGAAGGATTGGCGTGGCGTTCGCCGCGGCTGCCCTGCGGCGGCCAGCCGAGCGGTTCCGCAACTGGGTGGGCGTCCAGATCGACGATGATGGGGACTTCGAGCGCTACCGGCGTGCGACTCCGGAGGAGCTGCAGACCAGGGCTACACGTGTCACGACCTACTCGCCGGTCTATCCGGTGCCCTCCCGCTGGTTTTCCAAGCTGCCATTCCGGCTGCCGCTGTCCGGCGCCACCAATGGGTCGGGAGTCGGCTTCGTGCGGCCCGCCCACATGAAGCCTGGCATACGATACAGGACCGAGCCGATCCCGACACGGCCGCTGCCCGGACACGGTGCCGATGGTCCGAACGTCGCGTACATCCGCAAAGAGGCACTCCGCGATCCGGCACCGCGGCCCATGCGCGGGGCGGATCTGAATGCCCTTGTCCGGTCGGCAGGCCGACACCTTCGCTGACCGGCAGCTCGCCTACGGCTTCTGGATGTTCATCTCGTTGAGTGCCGTACGAAGCCCGCGCGCCAGCTTGCTCGCGTCTTGATTGGCCCAGAAATGCATAAAGAACAGCCGAGGCTCGTCATCCAGCATGTGGTTGTGAAGCGCGGTCACTTCGATCCCGTTGGCGCGTAGCGCCCGCATCACCGGGTCAACCTCACGTGCCACCATGACGAAGTCGCCCGTGATCGCGGCCTTGCCGCCTCCGGTGGGCTGGAAGTTGATCGCCGTCGCCATGCCCATCGTTGCTGGAGCCGGCATCCCGCCGGCCATCAGCTTTTCCGCGCGCGGGAAGCTGAATTGATAAACTCCACCGTTGGCCTTGCCCTTGGCGCCCATCGCTTGATCGAGACCGGACGTATCTAGGTCGAGCGGCGGGCTTGATCCCGCCCCGGCCGCCGGAGGCTGCGAATCTCTGGAAGGCGCGGCAAGAGGCGTGCCGCTTACAGCCAGCGCACCATGAAGGGCCTGGGCGATCTTCACGGGATCACCATGGGCTCCGATATGAAGATACATCGTCGCAGGCGACGAGCGCAGCAGATGGTTGTGAAGCGCGGTGATGGTGAAGCCGCTCGCGAGCAGGCGGCTCATGACGGGATTGACCTCCTCCTGCGTCAGCACGAGATCACCCATGACCATCACGTCGTCGCCCATCGGCTGGAAGGCGGCCCAGGAGCCGAGCGCTAGCGCAGGCTTGATCGCCACCCCGTCCAGGGTGACCTTGAGATCCGAGCGCGGGAAGCCATAACGGTGAACGCCGCCCGGCTGCTCAGTGCCGGGCCGGCCGAGCGCCTGATCGACCGCCGTCCAGTTCGGTGCTGCCCAGGCAGGGGCAGCTGACGACGCGGCGAGAGCGCTGGCTATGAGTAGCTTTTTTAACATTCTTGATCTCCTGATCCAGGGCCGACCACCGCCATTAATCCGAGCGATGCGACCCTCGAATTGACCCGACTGACTGGCCATCGGCTAAAAGCTCGCCGTTGCGTTCAGCGACAGATACTTGGTCCAGCGCCCGGGCGGAGCGTTCGGGGCGGTGCGTAGGAAGTGTCCCTTGGCGAGCAGCACCGCATCGACTTCCAGGCGCAGCCACGAAAAGGGCTGATGCCGAACGCGCCCGTCGAGCTGCGTGCCAGCGAAGCTCCCTGATCGTCCGGTCACGTCCCGGACGCCGGTCGACGAAAAGCTGTCTTCGCGCGCTGCGAGCCACATCGGCCGCAGAGTCGCCAGGAGGTCGGTGCGCTTGCTCGGCACGGTTTCGATCCTCAATCCCGGGCTGATCATGTTGCTGCGGAGGATCGCGTTGTAGAGGCCCGCCGGCGCGAGATCGGCCCGCCGCATGCCGAACAGCGTGTCGAAGCGCCCGTAGGCCCCGCCAGGTCCGTCGCCGCTCGCGAGATCGTACTCCGCCGACACTCGGGTCTTCCATGCGTCGCCGAAGGAGTAGCCGCCGTCGGCATGGACGAACCAGGCGCGAACCTGCTGCGTAGGCGCACCCGGCGCCAGGCTGGTCGAGATATGGCCGCGCTGCACGATGCCCTCGACTTCACCATCGAAGCGGTGCGGCGCAGGATCGCGAATGACGCGCAAGCTGGCCGTGTTGAGGGATCGGTCGCGGGTCGGCCGCCCGACCGTGTCATGCTCGCCAAGATGGAAGAACGAGACGTCGACGTTCGCAGGGCCGATCGCGTGAGCGCGGCTGACTAGGCCACCCCACAGCACCTGGTCAAAGCCCTCGTGGTCGAACTCGACAGCGTTGCGACGTATGCTGGGGAGATCGTCGGGGCGGCGTTGCTGCGGCAGAACGTAGATCAGCGTCGCCTTCCATGCTGACACGCCGAGATCCGCGCGCACGCCGGTGAAGCCGTTGGTCGTGTTGCGATAGTCATCATTGGCGACGAGGCGGCGCGACCCGAGGTCCAGGAGGAAGCGGCCGGCCTGAACGGTCGTGGACGTGCCTGCTCCCAATATCCCCGGCAACTTGACCGCCACATAGGCCTGGACCAGCTCGACCGCGTTGACCTCGCCGGTGCTGACCGGCGTGCCTCGATCGTCGGCATTGACGCGGCTGTCCCACAGCTCCGCCGCGACCTGGACAGGTCCGTCCTGATACTGCGCACGGACGGTCGTACGGAGGTTCACCAGATCGTCGGACTCGTTGAAGCCCGCCCGCGCCTGTCCGTCGATCGCTTCGGAGCGCAGCCGTGCTGTGCCCGAGAGCGACCAACCCTCCTTGGGCGCCTCTTGCGCCGCGGCAGGGGCGACATAGCACAGACCGCCTAGCGCTGCTGCCCACCAGCTCCGCCGCATCAGGCGACCAGCCCGAGGAGATGGAGCACGATGCCCGCAGCCGAGGTGGCGAGCAGCGTCGTGATCACGCCTGCGCGCAGCAGGAAGATGGCCGCCATCGCGCCCAGGGAGAGGAGCAGCGCCCAAGGGGCAATGCTTCCCAGCACCGGTGCGTCAAAGCGGAAAGGGCCGAACGCGACCGGGGATGTGGCGCGGAACAACGTGTGGAGCGCGAACCAGACGGCAAGGTTGAGGACCACACCGACGACAGCTGCCGTGATCGCGGACAGCGCGCCGGCCACCGCAGCATTCCCGCGTAGCCGCTCGATGAAGGGCGCGCCGAGGAAGATCCACAGGAAGCATGGCACGAAGGTCACCCAGGTAGCGAGCAGCCCGCCCAGCGTCCCCGCCAGAAGCGGAGAGAGCCCGCCCGGGTCTCGGTAGGCGCCGAGAAAGCCGACGAACTGGAGCACCATGATCAGCGGTCCAGGGGTGGTCTCAGCCATGCCGAGCCCGTCGAGCATTTCGCGGGGCTGCAGCCAGCCATAGTTCTCCACCGCCTGCTGGGCGACATAGGCGAGGACGGCATAGGCACCCCCGAACGTCACCATTGCCATGGTCGAGAAGAAGGTCGCGATGCGGCTGAACACGTCGTCCGGGCCGAGCGCACTGAGGAGCGCTGCGACCGGCACCAGCCACAACGCTAGCCAGACGACAGCGGTACGGAGCGTTTCGCGCCAGGTCGGCCGCGCATGGTCGGGCAGTTCCTCGCCCAGAAGCGTGTCCGCGTCGGCGACGATCGCGCCCTTGCCGGCGCCGTGACCACCGTTGCCCTTGAACGCGGTCGATCCCTGGCGGCTCACCCACCAGCCGATGAGCCCAGCACCGAGTACGATGAGGGGGAACGGCGCGTTGAGGAAGAAGATCAGCACGAAGGCGAGCGCCGCGAGAGCCCGTGCAGCGCCGGTCTTGAGTGCGCGGCTGCCGATCCGAACCACCGCCTGGAGGACAACGGCCAGCACCGCTGCCTTCAACCCGAAGAACAAGGCCGAGACGATACCCACCCGGCCGTAGAGGACGTAGATCCAGCTCAGCGCCATGATCGCGATCGCGCCGGGCACGACGAACAGCACGCCGGCGATGATCCCGCCCCGCGTCTTGTGCAGCAGCCAGCCGATATAGGTGGCGAGTTGCTGCGCCTCGGGACCAGGCAGAAGCATGCAGTAGTTGAGCGCGTGCAGGAAGCGATGCTCCCCGATCCATCGTTTCTCTTCGACTAGGATGCGGTGCATCACCGCGATCTGGCCGGCCGGGCCGCCGAACGAGAGCATCGCGATCCGCAGCCAGACCCAGAAGGCTTCACCAAGCGTGACCGATTGAGGACGGGCCACCGAGGGCGCCTGCAGCGTCGTGGCATTCATGCCGATACCTCCGCGGACTTGGCCTTTGTTGGTTGGTGCGACGACCAGTTGTGCTTCTCACCCCGTGCATCGCGGCACCAGCGGTACAGCGCGTCGTAGATCGCCATTCCTGCCTCGAGCTGTTTGTGATCGTCGCCGTGACTGCGCGACAGGCCGAGTGAGATCGCGAGCAGGCCAGCCGCTTCGGGCGCGACGTCCAATCGATCCGTGTCGGCACCGCGGACGATCGCTGCCAGCCGCATTAGCGGCTCGTGGGTGCCGAGACCAAATGCCTCGACCATGATATCGAAGGTGCAGCGCTCGCCGCGGTGGCTCCAGAACACCCGCTCGTCCGAGACGTCGAAAGGCTCGGCCTGCTCATGGGCCGCCACGCCCAATACGTCGCCGGTCCCGACGAACAGGAATCGGGCGTGAGGATCGACGAAGCGGCGGATCAGCCAAGGGCAGGCGATCCGATCGACCTTCGGCCGGGCGCGTGTCACCCACCAAGTGCGCCCGTCCGGATGGCGGGGCGGAAGATGGGCGAGCGAGACGGTCGGCAGCCCTGCATCACGCCACGTGCTGAAGCCCCCTTCCAGTATCTCGGCCGGAACACCGTCGCTGCGGAGGATCGCCGCTTCCGCTGCTGCGGCACTCGACCCGTCGTCGTCCACGACGACGACCGGTTCGTCGATAGCCGCTTCCACTCCGTCGGCCGCCAAGGCGAAGACTGAGCCAGGGATGACCACCGCTGGATCGATACGCAGATCTAGAATCCGCGGAGATCCGGCTAGTGCAATCAAGCGGACGAGCTTGTCGGATGAGATGGAGTTGGGCGCAGGCATGGCGTGTCCTCGTCGAAATCTGGGACACGATTCTTCAGCTGACGCCTCGTGGGGAGATCGCGATCCCCATGACGGCCAATGAGCCACAGGTGCGCCGCTCTGTCAACGCGAAGATCAGGCCTGTTTACCCAACAACGATAGTGGTAGGGGGTATACCTATGTCTCACTTGAAGGAAAGCAGTGGCGACCTCGTTGCGCGCGTCCGTCGGATCGCGGGACAGGTCTCAGCCGTCGAGCGCGAGTTGGTCGCGGACGCGTCCTGCACAAAGGTGCTCCACTTGGTCGCGGCGATTCGTGGGGCGGTGAATGGCCTGATGGACGAGATCATCGCCGACCACGTCGAAGCCCAAGTCGCGCGTCCCGGTCTCACCGACGAGGAACGTGCTGAAGGTGCTGACGAGCTGCTTGCCGTCATCCGCCGCTATTCGAAGTAGGATTGGTGATGGCAACGCTTCCCGACATCGGGCCCTATTCGCACGACCATGTGTTCCTAGGGGCATCGCATGACGAGAATGCCCGGCGCACTCGCTGGGTCGTCGCGCTGACCGCGGTGATGATGGTCGGCGAGATCTTCGCCGGTTATTTCACCGGCTCCATGGCGCTGCTCGCCGACGGCTTTCACATGGCGACGCACGCGGGGGCGCTCAGTGTTGCTGCGGCCGCCTACGCCTATGCCAAGCGTCATGCTCGCAACCCTGCCTACAGCTTCGGGACAGGCAAGGTCGGCGACCTCGCCGGATTCGCCTCGGCAATGGTGCTGGGCCTCATCTCGCTTGGGATCGGTGTCGAGTCCGTGGCCCGTCTATTCGAGCCGATCACTGTCGCCTTCGGTGAAGCCACCTGGATCGCGGCAGTCGGTCTGCTGGTGAACATCGCGTCCGCCTTCCTCCTGTCGGGCGGCCATGACCACGGTCATGGTCATTATCACGACCACGATCATCATGGCCATGGCCATGGGCATCACCATGGTCACGGGCACGCCCATGCCGGCGATAACAACCTCCGCTCTGCCTACGTGCACGTTCTCGCCGATGCCCTCACCTCGGTGCTGGCGATCGCTACGCTGATCGCTGGCCGCTATCTGGGCTGGGTCTGGATGGACCCGGTGATGGGCATTGTCGGCGCGATCGTCATCGCGCGGTGGTCGTGGAGCCTGATGCGCGACACAGCAGCTGTTCTCCTCGACCGAACCAATGCCAATGTCGCCGACGAGATCCGCGAACTGGTCGAGACGCCAGGCGACGCCCGCATCACGGACCTTCATGTCTGGCGGATCGGCCCAGAGGCTCACGCGGCCATTATCAGCGTGGTCGGTCTCCCGGGCATCACCCGCGACATCCTTCGGGGCCGCCTCAAGCCGGTACACGAGGTCGCGCATCTCACGATCGAGTGCTGCTGAGCCATGAAGTCGCCCTGCGTCGAATTGTGCGGGTTCGATGGCCGCAGCGGCTGGTGCCGAGGCTGTGGTCGGTCCCGCGAGGAGGTGCGGCGCTGGCGTAACCTCGGGCCCGGCGAAGCGCGTCGGGGGAAGGACCGAATCGGTCATCAATCGTGGAGGTGATTCGCGACGCCATGCGCATGGCAGCGACCGTTGCCGGCCAGTATCGGCAATTCTCGGCGTTCTAAAAAAATATTACGGCAGGATGTTCAGCAACTCTCGAAGCTAAAATTCCATCCTGAAAGTAACCGCACGACCAATGGCGATCTACGTGGCCGCCCATGTGCTTGACTGGATGATATGCTGCTCGAAAAGATCTGTAGATCCACTCATTGAAGCGCTTTTCTGACCTGATCCATCCTGAAACCTACCTGTCTGGTCAGGACTTAGGTCAGGAGAAGGTGTTGACGGCTGGCGTCATTCTCGGAATCAAGTGTTGGTGATCGGCGATGGGCCGATCGTTACCAGGTCCGGATTGAGGGCCAGCGATGACGCGCCATGGAGTTGGTGGGCGGCCCGTTAACGGCGAGCCGCCTCACCTGATGGGATGCGTCGTCTCACCACGGAGAGAAGACGATGCATGTCACTTAGACCCTGAACGCAACGCTCCGGACCGTCATGACGCCGTCTGAATCGCACGATCGAATCGGGCGGTCAAGCGTCGATCGGCACGGCCGCGCACTTTCTCTGCAGACGTCAAGAGTTTTCTGGATGGTTTAGCGACTTCCGGAACTGGACTCCTTTTGTTCTGTTTGTAGCGGACTCGGCGATCCTTCGAACACCCGGGCGACCGGAGTCGGGCGGTCGCAGCGACGGCACGAGGAGCATGTCATGTCGGATCTTGACGACGGAACCGCCGACCATGCGGTCGAGCGGGATGGGGGACGCGTGCGTCTGCCGAACTGGCCGCGATTGATGGGTGTGTCCCTGGCCGCGGCCTACTTCGGCATCTGCCCGGCGCGGTTCCGCTCGATCGGCATCCGGCCCGTGAGAATCGGCCGCCGCGTCCTTTGGGATCGCAACAGTCTCGATCGCTTCATCGACGCCATGACGGGATCCCCCGTCACGCCCCGTAATACGGGGGCATTGGCGACGGCGATGGAACGGCGGTTCTTCGAAAGGTTGAAGAATGAAGCGGAAAAAGAAGGGCGTCGCAAAGCCTAGATACACCTACGTCGCGAGGGGCACCTACTGGCGGTTCAGGTACCAGAGGTTCGATGCGCCGTTGCCGGGCAGCCCGGGAGAGCCGGCATTCGAGGAAAAGTACGAGCAGCTGATCGCGCTGGTGATCAAGCCCGAGCCGCCGATCGTCATGGTGGGAGAGGGCACCTTTCGTTGGGTGTTGGACCGGTACTTCCGTGACGTCGTGTTCCGGTCGTTGGCCGAAGGTACCCAGCGAACTTATAGGCACATGAGTAAGACGATCTACCGTCTCCTGGGTGACTGCGACATGGTGGCCACCACGCCGGCGATGATTGCCGGAGTCAGAGACGCGGTGACGATTGGCGGTGCAAACAATATGCGCGCCTTCATTAGCCGCCTGTACAGCTACGCTTCCTCGATGGGGTGGATCGAGTCTCACATCAATCGCGCCCGTGACCTGAAAGTGATCAAGCGGAAGGTGCCGGGGCACGTGCCCTGGTCCGATGACGAGCTCGCTCTGTTGCTGCGGCATGCCGAAGGCGAGACGAGAACCCTCATCATCCTAGCGATCTGCACGGCCCAGCGTGCCATCGACCTGGTGACCACGGACTGGTCTCAGGTGCTTGGTGAGAACATCCGTGTCCGGCAGAAGAAGACGAATATGCTGATCGACATTCCGATGCATCCGCTGTTGCAGGAGGAGCTGCGGAGGCTGAGGTCCCTCCGGCCGGTATCCGGTCGCATCGTTCGACATGCCAACGGCGATGACATCGGCAATAAGGGGTTCAACGAACGGCTGACCAAGCTCATCGCTAAGATCCCGAACATGCCGCACCGCACCCCACATGGGGCGCGATACGCTGCGGCCGCGATGATGGAGGAGGCGGGATGCACAGTGTTCCAGATCCAGGCCATCCTCGGGCACAGCACCTACCAGCAGGCGATGGCGTACATCATCAGGCGCCGGGAGAGCCGGGCCGGAATGGATAAGCTGGTGTCGCACGCCCAGGCGGAGGCCCGGCGCAAGTGGCAGAACCTGGGCGGCCTGAGGGTGGTCAGCTGAGGCAGTGGATCCGGGACCGCGTGCTCGGGCCCACCGCATGACGAGGGGCCGGCGCCATACGCGTCGGCCCCTTTTTCCTAAGTCCTTTCCGGCGCTCGGATCGACGCGCGCCGGCCTGAAGCGACCTTTCCCAAATTTGCGAACTTTTTGCGAAAAAGTACGCAAAACCGCCGCAAATGCCCCCGCGACGACGGCCACAAATTAGGTTGGCGGGGCAGAAATCCGCCATTGTTCGCACTGTACTCTGATACATCCTGAAATTAGGGATCATCAGGGTCCGCAAAGCGGGGCTATCGCGAACGCCCACGAGGGGTTTCAGGATGGTTCTACTTGCATGTGACGAGTTCCTGTCTAGGGTCGCCGTCGATCCGCCGGATTGTCGCGCTTTCAGCAGAAACCGTAAGAGTGGCTCAGGGTGTGTTGTCTTCCTGCCGCCCCAGCCAGCGCGAGCTAGATAGCGGTAGCTGGCAAGCACAGGTCGAAGATCGCGCCGCGGTCACTACCCGCGAGGGACAGGGTCCCCCCGCTCGCTGCAAGAAGCGAGCGAGCGATGGGGAGGCCTAGGCCAGTGCCGCCGGCGCTTCGCCTGCCGGTAAAGAACGGGTCGAAGATACGGCTCCGGTCGCCGGGCTGTACCCCGGGGCCATCGTCCGCCACCCGGCAGGTTACCTGATTACCCATCACCCCGAAGGTGAGAACAATTGAGGTCGCGCCGGCTTGGCGACTGTTGTCGATCAGGACGGTGAGGGCGGTCGCCAGCGTGTCGGCGGAGATCGCGACGGCTGGCAAGACCTTTTCCGCCCTGATCGCGACGTCGCCAGCCCCGAGTGCGAGTTCGCGGGCGACGGCAACAGCATCGCAGGAGCCGCTGGCAATTGTCATATCGGCGCGCGCTAGATCGAGAAGCCTGCCGACCAATCGCGCCAGCCGCTCGGCATCTGAATCGGCATTTCGCAGGAAACGACGGCGATCGGCCTCGCTCATGTCGTGCTCCGCCAGCAACTCGAGAGCGCCACGGATGCCGGCGAGCGGTGTCTTGAATTCGTGGCTGACTGCGGCGGCGAAGTCGCGCAGGTATCGGGCACGGGCCTCGATCCGCTCTGCCATGGTAGCGAAATTGGCGAACAACTCGCGTATCTCGATAGCCGCCGTGACGGGCGCGTCGGGGATGACGAGGCGCCCGCGAGCCACCTCATCCGAGGCGTTGGCCAGGGCGCGGATCGGGCGGGAGATGCTGCGCGACAGGAGCCCGGCCAGCACCATCAGCACCAGAAAGATTCCGAACACGCCGAGGGCTATCTTGCCGCGATCCTGATAGATGCCGAGGAACAGGCCACGCGGTGACCGCGACAGCATCACCGCGCCTACGACGCTGCCGCCGACGATCACCGGGCGAACGTGATGGACGCGCAGGTTTACCGCACGGCTGAGCCACTCAAGCGGTGAGTGGGTCTGGTCGGCGCGGCCGACACGTTGGCGCAAGATAGTGTTGGGGCGGCCGGTCAGCGCGCGCTGGACCTCGGGCAGCGCTGCATAGCTGCGTCCGGCGTCTCCGTTCCCCGCGACCACGACGCCGTTTCGGTCGAGCAGGCGGGTTGCCGCAAGCGTGACCGCGCTCGCATCCTCCACCAGCGGGGCGATCTGGCGTGCGGCCCTGGCGGCGTGCGGATCGGGAGCACCGATTACCGTGGGCGCTTGTGGCGCGGGCAGTACGGGGTCGACCCGCAGGTCGATACGTGGCGGCTCAGGCGCGAGGGGTCGACGACCCTGGGTCCCATCGCCCCATGCAGAACGATAGGCCGCGGCGACAACCGCCCCTTCCGCAATCAACTCGGCCTCGGTCTGTTGGACCAAAGTATTCTCGTACACTCGAAGCCCGACAGCTCCGACGCCAGGTAGTGCGGCCACGACAACAAAGG
The DNA here is from genome assembly GCF_014199305.1 of Sphingomonas aerophila. Classification (GTDB taxonomy): domain Bacteria; phylum Pseudomonadota; class Alphaproteobacteria; order Sphingomonadales; family Sphingomonadaceae; genus Sphingomonas; species Sphingomonas aerophila. The sequence continues at coordinate 312,835 of NZ_JACIJK010000004.1, read as the reverse complement.
TCAGCAGCAGCACCGTCCGAATCGACAGCGCAGGCCAGTGGCGCTTCGCAAGATCCTTGAGCGCCTGGATCAGCCGCATCGGCCAAGGCGGTAACCGACCCCTGCGCGCGTTTCGATCAGGTCGGAAAGGCCGGCCTTGGCGAACTTTGCACGAAGGTTGCGGATATGGCTGTCCACGGTGCGGTCTGTGATCGCGAAGCCTGGGCCGTGGAGCCGGTCGATGATGGCATCGCGGCTGAATACCTTGGACGGCATCGCGGCCAGTGTCGCCAGCAATTGAAATTCGGTCGCGGTGGTGGGCACGGGCTCGCCGTCGATGCTGGCCTCCCATGCATCCGTATCGAGCGTCAGGCGGGCGTGACGGATCATCGTGCCGGGCAGGGGCGGTGGCGCAGGCACGCCACGTTTCAGGATCGCGCCGACGCGGGCCACCACCTCACGCGGGGAGAAGGGCTTGGTGACGTAATCGTCCCCGCCGATCTCGATCCCCACAATGCGGTCCACCTCGTCGGCACGCGAAGAAAGAAACAACATCGGCAGGCGCGCTGCCGGGCCAGGGGTGGCGCGCAGGCGGCGGCACAGCTCAAGCCCGTCGAGCCGGGGCATCGTGACATCGAGGACCAGCAGGTCGGGCATGCAGGCCTCGATAGCCGCCAGGGCTGCTTCGCCGTCGGCGGCCTCGGTCACGGCCATGCCGGCCTTGCCAAGCGCGAAGCAAAGTACGTCCCGGATATGAGGGTCGTCATCGACGACGAGAATGCGATGCGCCATCGCGTACAATGCTGACGAAGCAGGGTGGCTCACGTCAACCATTCTCGCGAGGGATGCCGCGGCAAGGTCTGGAGCGGGAGGGCTGTCGAACGCTTGTCCGACCGAAACAAAGGGCAACGAAACCGGGACGGCGCCGGCGTTGGACGGATCATAATATTGAACACGGGCCATCGGGCATGCTCCCAGGACGATGGGACAATCACTGACCCACTCTGATCGGCCGCTGATCGAGGCTGGATGGAGCGTTGATGCCGAGACGGTGCAGATTTGGTGCAGGCACCACCCCGCCGCGATTGTCTTCCGGGATCAGCGTAATGCGGCAGGCGACCTAGATGACGACGTCGATGTAATCGCGCTCTGAGATGCCGGTCGTGAATGCCACGTCGCGCACGTACTTTCCTCCCGCAAGCGGGCGGAGTGAGTCACGGTTCCTCCCGCGCTTGCGTTCGGCGGGGCCGCCCGCCACGATGCAGCATCATCGCCTGTCAGGGATCACCCATGCTCCGATTGCTCGCCACCGTTTCTGCCGCTGCCCTGATCCTTTCCCCCGCGCTCGCTCAGCAGGAGCCCAGCTCCAAGCCGAAGGACGGTACGGCACAGGCAGGGGCGCCCGGCGACATCCCGCAGAAGTTCACGCCGCCGACCGCTGGCCAGGACTATACCAAGCGCGTGGTCATGGTGCCGATGCGTGACGGGACCAAGCTGTATACGGTGATCGTCGCGCCAAAGGGCGCCACGAACGCGCCCATCGTGCTGACGCGGACGCCCTACAACGCGGCGGGCCGGGCCGAGCGTGCGGACAGCCCATCGATGCTGGCGACCCTCCCGCTGGCAGACGAAATCTTCGTGAAGAACGGCTATATCCGCGTGTATCAGGACGTCCGCGGTAAGTATGGGTCCGAGGGGGACTATGTGGTCACCCGCCCGGTGATCGGCCCGCTGAACCGCACCAATGTCGACCATGTCACCGATGCGTACGACACGATTGCCTGGCTGGTGAACAAGGCGAACCTGCCCGAATCCAATGGCCGGGTGGGGATGATCGGATCGTCCTATGAAGGCTTTACCGTCGTCAATGCCTTGCTGAATCCGCATCCCGCGCTGAAGGTCGCAGCGCCAGAAAGCCCGATGATCGACGGCTGGATGGGCGACGACTGGTTCCACTATGGCGCATTCCGGCTCGCCAACATCGCGTGGCTTGGATCGCAGACGGGCTACAAGGGGCCGGGCGAAGCACCGCCGACCGGTGGCTGGGACGATTACGACAACTTCCGGGAGGTCGGCTCTGCCGGCGAATGGGCCAGGCGGTCGGGTTATGACCAGCTGCCATTCTGGCAGCGCATGGTCGCGCACCCTTCTTATGACGCGTTCTGGCAGGGCCAGGCGCTCGACAAGATGCTTGCTGCCAACCCCTCCAACGTGCCCACCATCTGGGAACAGGGACTGTGGGACCAGGAGGACATGTACGGCGCGATCACCAGCTGGGAGGCGCTGAAGGCAAAGGGAAAGACGGGCAATAACTTTCTGGTCATGGGCCCATGGCGCCACAGCCAGATCAACCGGGTCGGCTATGAACTCGGGCCGTTCAAGTGGAACGGTGACACTGCCGCGCAATTCCGCGAGCAGATGGTGCTGCCCCTGTTCAACCAGTATCTGAAGGACGGGCCGGCAGTGACGTTGCCCGCCGCCACCATCTACAACACGGGCGAGAACCATTGGGATCGCTTCACGACCTGGCCGCTTGCCTGCCAGACCGGATGCGCCAGCCCACTCATCCCCTTCTTCCTTGGTGCCGAGGGTACGGCTGGGTTCGACCGGCAGCAGTCCGGCGCCGACAGCTACGTGTCCGATCCCGCCAAGCCCGTGCCGCACCTGCCGCGGCCGGTGAATTTCGAGGATGGCCGCTGGGGCGACTATCTCGTGCAGGACCAGCGCTTTGCGGACGGGCGGCCGGACGTCTTGACCTATTCCTCCACCGTGCTGACCCAGGCGACGCGCGTGTCTGGCGCGCCGATCGCCGACCTGTTCGCGCGGACAACGGGCACGGATGGCGACTTCGTGGTCAAGGTCATCGACCAGTTCCCGGCAGAGAACGCGACCGATCCCAAGATGGGCGGGTACCAGTTGGCGATCAGCATGGACATCTTCCGGGGCCGTTACCGCAACGGCGTGTCCACGCCGTCGGCAATCCCCGCGAACAAGGTGCAGGAATACAAGTTCCGCCTGCCGACCGTGAACCATGTCTTCCAGCCTGGTCACCGCATCGTCGTGCAGGTGCAGTCTTCGCTGTTCCCGGTCTATGACCGAAATCCGCAGCGCTATGTGCCCAACATCTTCCTCGCCAAGAAATCGGATTATCAGAAGGCGACGGTGACGATCGAGCGTGGCGGGACGAACGGCAGCCGTGTCTGGCTGCCAGTGGTGCCGGTCGACCAGTCGGCCGTCATGGTTCGCTGAGCAATCGTCAGGGTCGCCGTAAGAGCGGCGACTCCGGTTGCGCCATGGCCGAAATGTAAAGATCGCGTCCGGATTTGACCCCGATTGGCGCGCGCGGCGTTTGTAGCCGCAAGGGCGCCCGGTTCGAGTCCGGGCGCCACTTCAGGAGTGTTTGATGCCTTTCCCGACCCCGTACACCGCTGACCAGGATCGCTACGACGGACGCATGCCCTATCGCGGCTGCGGACGAAGCGGAGTGAAGCTTCCCGCGATCAGCCTGGGGCTATGGCAGAACTTCGGCGGGAACGATGTATTCGAAACTGCGCGCGCCATGCTACGCCGGGCGTTCGACCGCGGCGTGACGCACTTCGATCTCGCGAACAATTACGGCCCGCCATATGGTTCGGCCGAAGAGAATTTTGGCCGTGTGCTCGCGACCGATTTCGCCTCCCACCGCGACGAGCTGCTGATTTCCACCAAGGCGGGGTGGGATATGTGGCCCGGACCCTATGGCGACATTGGCTCGTCCAAGAAGTATCTGATCGCCAGCTGCGAACAGTCGCTGCGCCGGATGGGGCTCGACTATGTCGACGTCTTCTATTCTCACCGCGTCGATCCGACGACGCCGCTGGAAGAGACGATGGGGGCACTGGTCCAGCTGCACCGCCAGGGCAAGGCGCTGTATGTCGGCATCTCCTCCTACGAACCGGGGCTGACTGCGCGCGCCGCTGCGATCCTGGCCGAAGAAAAGGTGCCGCTTTTCATTCATCAGCCGAGCTATTCGCTGCTCAATCGCTGGATCGAGAAGGAGCTTCTCGATACGCTTGGCCAACTCGGCACTGGTTGCATCGCCTTTTCGCCGCTCGCCCAGGGCATGCTGACCAACAAGTATCTGGGCGGGGTACCGCAGGATGCGCGGGCGGCGCGTGGCGGGTCGCTGTCGCAGGGGCTGCTGAGCGAACAGAACATCGCCACCATCCGCAAGCTCGGCGACATCGCGCGGGAGCGTGGCCAGAGCCTGGCACAAATGGCGATCGCCTGGGTGCTGCGCGACCCGCGCGTCACCTCTGCCCTGATCGGCGCGCGAACTGTGGAGCAGCTCGACGACTCGCTCGATGCGGCGAAGAACCTGTCCTTCAGCGACGACGAGCTCGCCCGGATCGAGGCGGCGACTGCAGAAGGCGACATCAACATCTGGTCGGGTTCGTCGGACATCACCGAGCTTCCGGCGGCGCAAGGCAAGCCGGCGGCGAAATGATCCAGCGGCCGATCGGCGTCGGCCTGGTCGGCTTTGGCCTCGCGGGCGCGCGGCTGCACGCGCCTGTGATCGCGGCGACGGGTGAGTTCCGGATCGCCGCGATCATGACGTCACGGCGGGAGGAAGCGCACGCGGCCTGGCCCGACGCCGCGGTGGTCGGCGATGTGGACGCGCTGATCGGCAGGCCGGAGGTGGACCTGGTCATCGTCGTCAGCCCTAACCCGACCCACGCACCGGTCGCGCGGGCGGCGCTGGCGGCGGGCAAGCATGTGGTGGTCGACAAGCCCTTCGTCACCGACATTGCCGATGGAGAGGCGCTGATCGAGCAAGCGCGTTCGGCCGGGCTGGTTTTGTCGGTGTATCACAACCGCCGTTGGGACGCGGACTTCCTGACCGTCCGCGACCTGCTGCAATCGGGCGCGCTTGGCGAGGTGATGCTCGCCGAGCTATGCTGGGACCGGCACCGCGCCGCGATCAAGCGCGGCTGGCGGGAAGAGGCGCAGGACGGGAGTGGGTTGCTCTCCGATTTGGGGCCGCATCTGGTGGACCAGATGCTGCAGCTGTTCGGTCACCCAGACGCGGTCTGGGCCGACATCGTGACCCAGCGCGCGGGCGCGGCGGTGGACGATTATTTCGACCTCCGGTTCCACTATGGCGAGCTGCGGGTTCGGCTTGCCTCGTCGACGCTGGTGGCGGCGGCGCGATCCCGGTTTGCGCTGCACGGCACGCGGGCCAGCTTCGTGAAGCACGGTATCGATCCGCAGGAGGCGGTTCTGCGGGCGGGCGGCTCCCCTGACCAGCCAGGCTATGGCGTTGAAGACGCTCGCGATCGGGGAATGTTGACGCTGGCAGATGGAAAAGGCCACACCGTGCCAACTGTGCGTGGAGACTGGCGCGTCTTCTACCGCGGCGTCGCGAACGCGATCACGAACGGCGCGCCGGCCCCAGTTGACCCGGCGGATGCGCTTGCCGGCCTGCGCCTGATCGGACGCGCTCGGGAAGCGGCGGCGGCAGGGCGGCTCGTTATGCTTTAGCGGGGCACACCGGCTTCATTCGGGCGTTGAACCGGCCGGAGGCAGTTATGGCCAAGCAGAGCAAGGACCAGAAGCAGACCGTCGAGCGCGTGATGCACGAGTTCAAGCATCATGAACTCAAGAACGCGGCGGGCGATCCGGTGACCGACCGGCAACAAGCGATCGCCATCGGATTGTCGGAAGCAGGCGAGTCATACGAGAAGAGCCCTGCCGAAAACCGTCATAACCGCGCGCGTACCCGCCGCAATGTAGTCGCTGGCCAGACCGGCAAGGACGAGGCGGAGGGCAATCGCACAAAGGCGGAACTGTACGATGCGGCGAAAAGGCAGGACGTGCCGGGCCGCTCAAAGATGAGCAAGGCCGAGTTGCAAAAGGCGATCAGCTAGGCCGATGGGTATTCAGTGGCGGGACCGATTATGCCTCGGCACGCCGGCGCTGCAGTAGCTCCACCATGGGCGGAAATGACTTCCCGGCATTTAGCCTAGGTCACACCCAGGGGAGGCGAGAAACGGTCTCGGAAGGTTTCGCGCCAGATCCGGAACGCTCAGCCGCAAAACTCTCTCTCACGCCTCTCCATAGGTGATTGTGGATCAGGCAGCGCGAGGAGCGAACCGTGACCCGCCGCCCGTGGCAGCGGAGTCTGCCAGCATCTCGACGCGCAGGAGCCGCATCGACAGCGCGGCCGGTCGAGATTAGCCCGCTGCGGCTGCGATGAAGCGCGTGACCAACTCCGGCTGGGTTACGGGGAGCATGTGCCCGCCCTCCACCAATTCGCAGCGGCCGTTGGTGATCGAAGCGGCCGTTTTCTCGCCATGCTCGGCTGGATCAAGCAGCTTGTCACCACGAGCGAACAGGATGGAGACGGGCAGGGCAAGCGTTCGGTAGCGACCGGCAAGCTCGGTCAGCTCCGTCCTCGCGTTCGCGATGTCTCCTGCAACGGCCGCGATTGCCCCGGGCCGTCGTGACAGCGCGCCGCCGCCGCGGGTCTTGAAGTCGGGCGCGACAGGTTCGGGCGCGAAGACCTGCGCCAGCACCCGGTTTCGGTTCAATTGGCTGAACGGGGACCCGACCGCGGCCGCAAACGCCAGCCTCGCTGGAAAGGGCGCGTGAGTGATCGCGGCGATGGCAGCCGGCAGGGCAGGAATGGGCTGGGTCAAGGGCGCGATCAGCGCAAGCCCGCGAACCAGGCCGGGATCGTTCAGCGCCAACGCCATCGATACCGCACCACCATAGGAGTGGCCGACCAGCATCGGCTGATCGAGTCCCAGTGTTTCGATGAGCGCCGCGACCAGTGCTGCCTGCCGAGAGATGCCCGCGTCGCCTTCCACGATCGGGGGTGAATAGCCCGAACCTGGCCGGTCGATTACCACCACCCGGTGCCGCTCGGCGAGCGCATCGACGACACCATAGTTGAAGTTGCGCATCTGACCGCCAAGCCCGTGCACCATCACGATCGCGGGTCCCTCTCCCCGGTCGATCAGGTGGATCGGGTGACCATCCACGTTGACCAACCGGCCGTCGGGCGGAACCAGTTTCTCCGATCGACGCGCGAGCACGGTCGAGAACAATGATAGTCCCGCAAGGGTCGCGCCGGCAGCGATGCCGACCTTGGCTGCCGTCCTCACCCGCGCGTCGCTCCCGCGGCTCGCACGTCCGCGATCGTTGGATACCCGTTCACAGCCATCAGCAAGTCCGCCTCCGCCAGAATGCAACGCAACACATGAGCCGCGCCATCGGCTCCGTCGAGCGCTAACCCATAGGCAAAAGGCCGCCCGATCCCGACTATTCGCGCGCCGAGTGCCAGCGCCTTCACCACGTCGGTGCCGGACCGCACGCCCGAGTCGAACAGGACGGGCGTGTCGCCCGCCGCCTCTACGACGGCCGGCAGCATGTCGATGGCTGCGATCCCGCCATTTGCTTGGCGCCCGCCATGGTTGGAGCAAAAGATTGCGTCCGCTCCGGCGTCCACTGCGCGGCGGGCATCGTCCGGGTGACAGATCCCTTTCAGCACGATCGGAAGACGCGTGAGCGACCTCAGCCACGGCAGGTCGTCCCAGGTCAGTACTCGCCCGAATAGCCGCACCCATAACATGATCGCCTCCTGCGGGTGCTCCTCCGGCGGCTTGCCGAGCAGGCGCCGGAAAACCGGATCGGTGAAATAGTTCTGCAGCACCGCGCCGCGAAGCTGCGGAAAATTGCCAGTGTTGAGGTCCCGCGGGCGCCAGCCGGTAACCCAGGTATCGAGCGTCACCACGATCGCCCGATAGCCCGCCGCCTCTGCCCGGCTGACCAGGCTTGCAACTAGTTCCTCATCGCGAGGCGTATAGAGCTGGAAAAAGCCGGGCGTGTCGCCCAGTTCGGCTGAAACAGCCTCCAGTGGATCATTGCCCAGCGTCGAAACGCACATGGGCACGCCCGTCGTCGCAGCAGCCCTCGCTGCGTGGAGATCGCCATGGCCGTCCGCGGTGCAGATGCCGGTTACGCCGATGGGGCTCATCAGCAGCGGTGTGGGGTAGCGATGGCCGAAGAGTTCGACCGACAGGTCGCGCTCGTTCGTGTCGACCATCATCCGCGGCACCATTCCCCAGCGGCCGAATGCCTCGACATTCGCCCTCTGTGTCCATTCGTCGCCGCATCCGCCCTGCACATAGTCGCGAACCGACGGGGGCATCGCCTCTATCGCGCGCGCCTCCAGCGTCGCCGCATCGACCGGAAGCTTGGGAACGGCCCCGCTCAGCCCGGCGAAATAGATTGCGTTCTGAAAATCGCCAAACTGCGCCAACGACCTCTCCTTGCCCCTCCGAGCGGCCGCGTGTTCGTGGCCATTAGCCAGCGTACTGCGCGTCCGACACCTTCTCCAGCCATTCCACCGCCTTGCCGTCCAGTTGTTCCTGGATCGCGATGTGGGTCATCGCGACGGACGGGGATGCGCCGTGCCAGTGTTTCTCGTTCGGCGCGAACCACACAGTATCGCCAGGCCGGATCTCCTCGATCGGACATCCTTCGCGCTGAATGCGGCCAACACCTGCGGTCACGATCAGCGTTTGACCGAGTGGGTGGGTATGCCAGGCTGTACGGGCGCCAGGCTCGAACGTAACCGCCGCGCCCGCCACCCGCGCCGGGGCGGGGGCGCTGAACAACGGGTCGATCCGGACGGTGCCGGTGAACCAGTCCGCGGGGCCGGGCTGGGAGGCTTGGCTGCCTGCGCGCTTGATATCCATGGTGCCCGAACGCTCAGGCCGGGCTTCAAGCTCCGGCGTAGATGGCGTCCAGAGCGGCGGAAGTGCGCACGAGTTGCTCCGCGTCCGCGCCGAACCGTTCGCCCGCGGCAAGGCGCCGTGCCCAGTCCGCCGCGGCGCGCCCGCCCCAAGCGTCCGGTGGGCCGACCAACCGGGACCGGGTGGTCCCATGATAGCGGTCCGCCTCGAAATCGTAGAAGGATCCGCCGACGTTGCGCATCGCCGCCGCGCCCGCTGTCCCGTAGAAGCTCGCCTCGATCTGCGCCTCCTGCCCAGCCTGAAGCCGCCAGGAGCAGGCAAGCCGCACGATCATGCCACCACCCAGCCGCAGTGTAGCAACGGCGTAGTCCTCAACCCGCGGGTCGCCTGCGCGCAGCGATTCGCCGCCTGACGACAGGGCGGAATGGACCTGTTCGACCTTTGGAAACCCGAGCGTCCAGAGCGCCAGGTCGACGAGGTGCACTCCCAAATCCATGACGCATCCACCGCCCGACAGCGCACGGTCGTAGAACCACGGCTTGTCCGGCCCGTATGCGTTGTGGAACACGAGGTCGACGGCGTGGATGCGGCCGAGATCACCGGAGCGAACCAGCGGTGCGATCGCGCCCATCGCTTCGGTGAAGCGGTAGGACAGGTCGACCGTCAAAAGCCGATCCGCCGCCTGCGCTGCGTCCACCACTGCGCGTGCTTCGTCCGCTGAACGGCCGAGCGGCTTTTGGCAGAACACCGCAGCGCCGGCCTGAAGCGCCCGGATCGATTGTTGGGCATGCAGCGCGCTAGGCGTGGCGATGACGATGCCGTCCAGGTTCATCGACAGCAGCTCGTCATAGCTTCCGACCCGCACGGCGCCAGGGGCGGAGGCGACGGCGGAGTCGGCCATCTCGTCGCTCGGTTCGACGATCGCGGTGGCCTCGACCAGACCGGTTTCGATCATCGCCTCCATGCGGTTGCGGCCAATCCAGCCGACGCCGAGAAATCCTATTTTGGGCTTCGTCATCTGTTTCTCCACGCCGGCAAAGGGCTTGGTTCAGCCGGGACGCGCGTTGGGCGTCTTCCAGCCGCTTTCAGGATTGCGGTCTCGACGGCTCAGTATTCGATCAGCGCTTTGACGAAGCCATCCGGCTTGTCGCGTGTCGCCTCCAGCGCTTCGCCGAGCTGATCGAGCTTGTAGCGATGCGAGTAGAGTGGCGCCGGGTCGAACCGGCCACTTGCCACGGCATCCACCGCTTCCTGCAATCCGCGCAGGTTCACCGCTGGATTACGCTCATGCGCGTTGATCACGTCGATGCCCTTCCAGTTCCATTCCTGCATGTTGACCTGTCGCGGTCCGTCCTGGTGGTAGCCGGCGACGACGAGCTTGCCGCCGAACCCCACGATCGCGGTGGCGAGGTCGAGCGGCCACTGCTTTCCCACTGCCTCGATCACCCGCTCGCACATCTGCCCGTCGGTCAGTTCCTTGACGCGCTCGATGATCGCCCAGTGGTCGTGCATCGGCACCGTCTCCGCCGCGCCATAACGGCGGGCGAGGTCGAGCGTGAACTCGCGGCGGGAGATGGCGATCACGCGCGCGCCGGCATCGGTCGCCAGATTGGTCAGCACCGCGCCTAGGAAGCCGATGCCGATGATCGCCACAGTTTGCCCGGCCCTGATGTCCGCGCGACGAAAGATGTTGAACGCACAGCCGAGCGGCTCACCCGGAAAAGGGTGGCCCGCGAGTTCGGCCGGCAGCTTCACCGTTTGGTCAGCGCGCGCCACGTCGTATTCCGCGAAGCTCTTGCCCGACAGCGCCGCTACGCGGTCGCCGACGCTGAACTGGGTGACACCCTCGCCAACCGCGTCCACCACGCCCCAGCCTTCATGCCCCATGGCCCCAGGTTCCGTGGGGAAGGTCGACCAAGGCTGCCCTTCATAGGGTTCGACGTTGGACGCGCAGACGCCGCAGCCTTCCAGCCGGATCCGGATCTCTCCAGGACCAGCAGTCGGCAATGGCGCATCGCTGGTCGTCATCGTTCCGGGCGCGGTCAACACCGCTGCCTGCATCGTCGTCATCCGTCCTCCGGGGTGTGATTGGGTGCGGCGATGCCCGCACGGGCGCCGCAGGTCCAGATGATTGCAACGCCCGCGGCACGAAAAGGTCGCGGGCTCGTTCATCCAGAGATGAAGATGATCGATGTGCTGCTCGGGCGGCGGCTCGCCAATCGCGAGCAAGGGGAGCAGAAGATCGGCTGGGCCGCGGGCGTCCCCGCGATGGGCCTCGATGGCCTCGGCTCCTCATCCTATGGCCCCGAAGCGGCTCTGACGATCCTGATCCCCTTGGGGGCGATCAGCCTTGCATGGATTGGCTGGGTGATCGCGCCGATCGTGGCGCTGCTGGTGATCCTGTATTTCTCCTATCGCCAGACGATCCTCGCCTATCCGTCCAACGGGGGCGCCTACACCGTTGCTAAGGAGAACCTTGGTCCCATGGCGTCGCTGCTGGCCGCGGCGGCGCTGATGATCGATTACGTGCTGAACGTGGCAGTGGGCATATCGGCGGGGGTTGGCGCGCTCACTTCTTCCGTGCCGTCGCTTCAGCCATGGACGCTTGAATTGTGCCTGGGCATCCTCGTCGTGGTCGCTGCCGCCAACCTGCGCGGCACTCGCGAGGCGGGATGGCTATTCGCGCTGCCGACCTATCTATTCCTGGCGAGCTTCTTGGGGCTCATTGCCTGGGGCGTGTTCCAGATCATTTCCACTGCGGGGCATCCCCCACCGTTAGTCGCGCCGCCACCGCTAAAACCTGCGGCAGAAGCAGTGAGCCTGTGGCTGCTGATGCGCGCGTTTGCTGCCGGCTGTACCGCGATGACCGGAGTGGAGGCGGTTTCCAACGGCGTTGGCGCGTTCCGGGAGCCTGTGGTGAAGGAGGCGCACTGGACTCTGACCGTCATCTGCGCGGCTCTCGGCCTATTGCTCGCCGGCATTGCGACGGTGGCCCACTTTTACGGCCTGGGCGCGATGGACCAGACCCAGCCCGGCTATCAGAGCGTGTTGTCGCAGCTGGTCGGCGCGATCGCAGGCAGGGGCGTAGTCTACTACGTCGCGATGGGGAGCGTGCTGACGATCCTGTGCCTGTCGGCCAACACCAGTTTCGTCGGTTTTCCCCGTATCTGCCGGCTCGTCGCGCTAGATGACTACTTGCCGCGCGCTTTTGCCGTTGCGGACAGGCGGCTAGTGTTTTCCGTCGGCGTCACGTTCCTGACGATCACGGCGGGCTGCTTGCTGGTCGTGTTCGGCGGCATCACCGATCACCTGATCCCGCTGTTTGCGATCGGCGCCTTCCTGACCTTCACCGTCAGCCAGGTCGGCATGGTGGTGCATTGGCGGCGGCGGGGCGGCCGCAACACGGCCCGGCTGGCGATAAACGCCGTTGGAGCGGCAACCACCATCGTGGGGCTGCTGGTGATCGCGGCCGCGAAGTTCATGGAGGGCGCCTGGATCGTGATCGTCGCGGTGCCGGCGACCATTGCGGTGCTGTTGGCGATCCGGCGCTATTACGATCGGCTCGGCCGGGACCTCTCGCCGGCAAGCGGCTTCACGCTGGAGGACGTTGACCGCCCTACGGTGCTGGTCGCCTATGACGAGCGCAATCGCATGACCGATCGCGCGATCAGTTTTGCCCTGACGCTAAGCCCCGATGTGGTCGCGGTTCACCTTCTGCGCCTAACCAGCCCCGAACAGGAGGAGGACCTTGCCGCTAGGCGCGACGCCTTCGAGCGGGACATCGCCGGACCTGTTGCCGCACGCGGGCTGGTCCCGCCGCGGCTGGTGCAGATACCCGCGCCGTATCGCGAGATCGAAGGACCAGTGCTCGACCTGGTAGAGCGGATTGATGAAGCAACACCAGGACGCGCGGTCGCGATCCTGATCCCGGAACTGGCGCTGGACCGCTGGTGGGAACGATTGCTGCACAGCCGCCGCGCGCAGCGGCTGCGTGCGGCGCTGGTGGCGCATGGCGGGACAAGGCTGATGGTGATTACCGCGCCATGGCAGCGGGGGCTCTAGCAGCAGCGCCGAAGCGGCTTGCGTCGCTCGACCTTTCGACGGAATTCATCCGCCCGCGATTGGCGGCAGCGCGGGTGATGCCGCGCCGCCGTCCGCTTATGCTGTGACTGCGGCCTTCTTCACCGCTGGCGCATAGCGATCGATCGCCCAGGCGCAGAAGTCCGCGAACTGCTGTGGGTCGCGCGGGGGACTGGTGTGATGCTGTCCGTCACCCAGATGCTCGGGCGTGAAGCAGAAGGTCACGGTTACGTCGAAGTCGGCCAGCGCGTCCATCTGCCGGTCAAACCAGTCGGTCGCGTTGGGGCGAAAGCTGTCGGCCCAGGACAGGCCTGTGCGAAGCTGCTTGGTGCCGAGCTGCTTCATCCATTTGACCGCATCGTCCAGCCGCGGGTCCTGGTAGTGGAACCACTGCATCAGCCCCATCTCGCCCGCGACCTTCGCATAGTTGTCCAGTGCGGGCTTGGGCGTCCCGTCCGCACGGATCAGGCCCATGTAGAAGTGGCGATAATAGCTGGACCCCTCCGCCTCGCGATGGCGAGTGGTGGCACCCCATTCCTGCGGCAGGTCGAACAGCGAATACCAGAAGACGCGGGGCACGCGGCCGACCAGCAGTTCCGCCGTACGGCTGACGCCGAACACCTGAACCTCTTCGGCGCCAAAAGAGCCAACACCGACCTCTGTCACCCAGACAGGCTTGTCGGTCACGGCCTCGATCTCCGCGATCTTCTCGGGCCAGGCGTGGATCGGCCACAGGTTCCAGTCGAGCGGGAAGCCATGAACGGCGACGACGTCGATCTCCGACAGACCGCCATGCCCCTCCATCCGCTGGATCCACAACGGGTCGATCGGGCTCATGCCGCCCAGGACACGGGTCAGGTCGGGGTTCACGGCGCGGATCGCGGCGCCGGTGCGGGTCACCATGTCGGCGAACCGGGACCAGTCGGGATCGAGCTCCGGGTCCCAATGGGACTTGTTGTTGGGCTCGTTCCAGATCATCGCCGCTTCAATCACTTGCTGCCCTCCTTGGCGGGATACACAGCCGCCGGTCCCCACTGGCTGTAGGGCACGTCCGCGACGCGGCAAAGATAAACGTCGTCCTGCGGATGCGCCTCGATCGTGAAGCCTGCCGCACGCAGCATCGCCTCCGATCCAGCCCGGTTGGGCGCCCACCAATTTGTCCAGTCCCCGGAGAAACGCTGCTCGATAAAGTGCATCTTGGGATAGGCGGGATCGTCGAAATAGGCGGGCGGGTCAAAGGTGCCCGGCACGTAGAAGGGATGGTCCTCGGGAACATCGATCGTGTTCTTGGACCCCTGCTGCAGCGTCTGGAACAGCATCATGTCACGGGCGACATGCTCGCGGATCAGGTCAAGCGCCAGCAAGGGGTGGCGTAGGTGGTACAGCACGCCCATGAAGATTACGAGGTCGAACTTCTCGCCCAGCGCGCCGACATCGTAGACGCTCAGGTTGCGGAACTCGACGCCTGAAAAGCCCAGCGCCTGGCTGGCAAGACGTGCTTGAGCCAGGTAGCGTTCGTCCGCGTCGATGCCGAGAACGCGATCGGCGCCGCGCTTCTTCATTTCTACGGAATAGAACCCGGCGTTGCAGCCGATGTCGAGCACGCTTTTGCCGGTCAGATCCTCAGGGATGACTTGCGCGAACTGCTTGTACTTGAACCGGGGATAGTCTCCCAGAAAGTGATCGGGGGCAGTTTCGATCCCGTCACCCAGGTCGATGTTGTGAAACCAGGGGGCAAGCTGCGCCACCTCTTCGCCCAAGCTGACTTTTGGCTGCGTCGCCATTCAGTAAACCCCCTCATTCAACGTCATTACTTTGCTGCCCCAATCGCCGATCACAATACGGCTGACAGAAGCTGGCTCGATATCAAAGCGGCTCATCCCGTCCAGCGACAGTCCGAGCGCGTGGCAGATCGCTGCCTTTATCATGTCGGAATGGCTGACGATCGCGACCGTCTCCCCGTCATGCTCCCGCAGCGCGCGTTCCATGATCGAGACGATGCGCGATTGCGCTTCGGCCATCGACTCACCGCCTGGAATACGGGCGGTCGCCCGCTGTTCGTTCCAGGCGCGCCAGTCGGGATCGTCGCCGAACGTGCCGAACGCACGTCCGGTCCAATCGCCCATGTCGATCTCGACCAAGTCATAAACGACCCTTGGCTCAGGCAGGCCACAGTGCGTCGCGATCGCCTCTGCCGTAGCCACCGTGCGATCCAGCGGACTTGTCCAGAGGTGCTGCACCCCCGCATCGGCCAGTCGATGACCCAACGCGGCCGCCTGTTCGCGTCCCTCGCCGCTCAACGGCACACCCGGCATGCGACCGGACAGTTGGCGATTGAAGTGGATGTGCGCCGCGTGCCTGATGAGAAGAAGCGTCGCCGCCACCTGTTGCCGTTCGCCTTTCCTGTGTCGCCTCGATTGCTTGGCCGGACGACATTCGGAACCAAATGCTTGATCCTGATGGCGGTTCCGCCACAAGGAACAAAGAAGAAGAAGCTTTGTTACGCTTCCGACAAGGCCGGACCATAAGGGGGGACACGGACCGAATGCAACAAAGGTATGTAGAAGAAGCTGGCCGTCGGGAGCACCTGGCGTGAGCGAGACGGTTCTGATCACCGGCGGTGCCGGTTTCATCGGGCGTTCGGTCGTGGAAGAGCTGCTGGCCCGCGGTAACAAGGTCCGCGTGCTCGATGCGCTGATCGAGCAGGTTCACGGTGACGTCGACGGTTCGAAGATGCTCAATCCCGAGGCGGAGCTGATCCGCGCGGATGTACGCGACGCCGACGCGGTGCGGCGGGCAATCGAGGGCGTTGATTCCGTCATCCACCTTGCCGCAGAGGTGGGCGTCGGCCAATCGATGTATGAGGTGGAGCGCTACACCTCCACCAACGACGTCGGCACGGCCGTGCTGTTCGAGAAGCTGATTGACCGGCCCGTCCGGCGTGTCGTCACTGCCTCCTCGATGTCCATCTATGGCGAGGGCCTGTACCGCGACGCGGACAACAGGCTGGTGGAGAATGCCGAGCGGCACGGGCTGAAGGACGGCCTTTCCAACTGGGAGCCCGTGGACGCGGAGGGCCGGCCGCTGTCGCCGGTCGCCACACCCGAGTGGAAGCGACCCAATCTGTCGTCGATCTATGCGCTCAACAAGTTCGTGCAGGAGCGTACGACCCACATCATGGGCGCGCCATACGGCATGGAAAGCGTGTGCCTGCGCCTGTTCAACGTTTATGGCCCGGGTCAGGCGCTGTCGAATCCGTACACCGGCGTGCTGGCGATCTTCGCCTCGCGCCTGCTGAACGGGCAGCAGCCGATGATCTTCGAGGATGGCGAGCAGCGGCGTGACTTCGTGCACGTATCGGACGTCGCGCGTGCCTTTGCCGATGCGCTAACGCTGCCTGAAGCCGCTGGCGGCACGTTCAACATCGGGTCAGGGCATGACCGGTCCGTGACCGAAGTTGCGACCGAACTTGCCCGTGCCATGAACAAGAACGACATCACGCCGCAGATCGTCGGCAAGGCGCGGATCGGCGACATCCGCCATTGCTTCTGCGATACCACGCTCAGCCGGGACAAGCTTGGCTTTGAAGCTCGCCAGGACTTCGGCGAAGGGCTTGCCCGGCTTGCCGAATGGGTTGCGGAGCAGACCGCGGTTGATCGTGCCGAACAGATGCGGGCCGAGCTCGATGCTCGGGGTCTGGTCGCTTGAGCGGCGATCGCACCGACCCCGGCGCCGATCCGCGGCCGGTGCTGGTCACGGGCGGGGCGGGCTTTATCGGTTCCAACCTTGCGGACAGGCTGGCCGGGGAAGGGCACCGGGTCCGCATCTTTGACCGGCTGAGCCGGGCGGGCGTCGAGCGCAACCTGCGCTGGCTGCAGGAGCGGCATGGTGACAGGATCGAGGCGATCGTTGGGGACGTGCGCGACGGCGCGGCGCTGACCGCAGCAGTGACAGGCGTGAAGGCGGTGTTCCACCTTGCCGCCCAGGTTGCCGTGACGACATCTATGGCTGACCCGCGCGAAGACCACGACATCAACATTGGCGGCACCTTCAACCTGCTAGAAGCCTTGCGCGCGAGTGGGGAGGCGACGCCGCTGGTTTTTGCGTCGACCAATAAGGTCTATGGCGACCTGTCCGACCTGGAGTTCGTGCGCGAAGGGGAGGCCTATGTGCCGGCGGACCCGGACGTGCGTGCGCATGGCATCTCCGAAGCGCGCCCGCTCGACTTCCATACACCCTATGGCGTGTCGAAGGGCGCGGCGGACCAGTATGTGCTCGATTACGCGCGCAGCTTTGGCATCCCAACCGCTGTCCTGAGGATGAGCTGCATCTATGGCCGGCGCCAGATGGGGACGGAGGACCAGGGCTGGGTCGCGCACTTCCTGATCCGCGCATTGGATGGTGAGACGATCACCTTGTACGGCGATGGGTATCAGGTTCGCGACGTTCTCGACGTGTCCGACGCGGTGAACGCGTATGTGCAGGCGTGGCGGCAGATCGACGAAGTATCGGGTCACGCGTTCAACCTGGGCGGTGGACCGGACAACGCCGTGTCGCTGCGCGAATTGCTGGCGCACATGGGCTCGCTGATCGGGCGCGAAGTCAAGACGGAGTATTCCGACTGGCGCGCAGGCGACCAGCGCTACTTCGTTGCCGACGCGCGTGCGGCACAGCAGGCGCTGAACCTTGGGCCGCGCGTGCCGTGGCGGGACGGTGTCGCGAAGCTTGCCGCGTGGCTGGCAGAAGAGCGTCGCGTCAACTTTCCCGTCGGTCGGCAGGATACGACGCCGGCGTCGCAGGCGATGGCGTCGTGACGCGACTGTTAATGACGTGCGACGCGGTTGGCGGGGTGTGGCAATACGCCAGCGACCTGGCCGCTGCGCTGGTGCCGCTGGACGTGGAAACTGTGCTTGCGGTGCTCGGGCCGGTATCGGATGACGCCGCAAGCCCGGCTGGTATCCGGCTGATCGAGACGGGGTTGCAGCTCGACTGGCTGGCGGACGGCCCGGCTCCCGTGCTGGAATCTGGCGAGGCGATTGCGAGTTTGGCGCGAGAGGTTGGGGCCGATCTGGTTCAGCTTAATTCGCCGACGCTGGCGGCGCAGGCCCGGTTCGACGTGCCGGTTGTGGCGGTTGCGCATGGTTGCGTTTCGACATGGTGGCAGGCGGCGCGCCCAGATCCGCTCGACCCGGCCTTTGCCTGGCACGCGCAGCTGAGCCGGCGTGGGCTGCTCGCGGCAGATGCCGTGGTCGTGCCCAGCGCGGCTTATGCAGCGACGATCGCGGACACCTACTCTCTGCCGCAACGTCCGATTGCGGTTCACAATGGGCGACCCGCGCCAGGGCCTGTGCTGGGTTCGGTGACGGGGCATGCCTTCACCGCGGGCCGGCTATGGGATGCGGCGAAGGGCACCGAGATCCTCGACCGCGCCGCGGCTCGCCTGGCAGCGCCGATCCGAGCTGCGGGTCCGCTAATCGCTCCTCATGGCGAGGAGGTCACAGTTACTCACCTCCAGCCGCTCGGCACGCTTGACGCATCGGGGGTCGCTGCCGAACTCGCCTGCCGGCCGGTGTATGTATCGTCGGCTACGTTCGAGCCGTTCGGCCTGGCGGTGCTGGAGGCTGCCGGGGCAGGGTGTCCGCTCGTCCTGTCCGACATCCCGACCTTCCGCGAGTTGTGGGACGGGGTCGCGACCTTCGTTGATCCGACCGATGAGGAAGGTTTCGCAACCGAGATTGCGCGGCTGATCGCCGACCCGGTGCTGGCCGATCGTCTCGGCCGGGCCGCCGCGGCGCGCGCTGGCCGGTATACGCCTGACAAGACGGCAGCCGCCATGGCCGCGATCTATGCAAAGCTCACCGACAACAGGGCCCGAGCGGCATGAGGATCGTCTATTTCACCCACTCGCTCGCCTCATGCTGGAACCATGGCAACGCGCACTTCCTGCGTGGCGTGCTGCGGGAATTGATCGCGCGTGGTCATGACGTTCGCGTGCTCGAGCCGGAAAACAGCTGGAGCTTGCAGAATCTTCTGGCGGACGCAGGCCAAGCGGGGCTGGAGCCCTATCGGACCGCTTACCCGGAGCTCAGCTCGGCCGAGTTCGCGGCGAGTGCTGACCCCGCGACGCTGGTCGGTGATGCCGACCTGGTGATCGTGCATGAGTGGAACGAGCCTTCTCTGGTCGCCGCCATAGGCAAGCTGCGGGCAGGCGGTGGTGACTTCCGCCTGCTATTCCACGACACGCATCATCGCGTGGTCAGCGCGCCGCATGAAATGCAGGCGTTCGACCTGTCCGGCTATGACGGCGTGCTCGCTTTCGGCAACACGGTTGCGCAGGTCTATCGTGACTGGGGCTGGCACAACGTCTGGACCTGGCACGAGGCCGCCGACACGCGCCTTTTCCACCCGCCTTTGCTCGAACGCGAACGTGAAGGGCTGGTCTGGATCGGTAACTGGGGCGATGGCGAGCGCACGGCGGAGCTGGAGGAGTTCCTGTTCCGTCCGGCGGCTGACGCGGGCTTGTCACTCGACATCTACGGCGTTCGCTATCCGGACGAAGCCCGGGCGATGCTGGCGCGGCACGGAGCGCGGTATCATGGCTGGGCGCCCAATGCGCGTGCGCCGGAGATCTTCGCGGGCGCGCTGGCGACGGTGCATGTGCCGCGCCGCTTCTACAGCACCATCCTGCCCGGCATTCCCACGATCCGCGTTTTCGAAGCGCTTGCCTGCGGGATCCCGCTGGTGTCGGCGCCCTGGGATGACGCGGAGGGGCTGTTCCGGCCTGGCGAGGACTACCTCGTCGCCCGGAACGGTGCCGAGATGACCGAACACCTTCGTGCCCTGCGCGACGACCCGGCATTGCGCGCCCGGTTGGTCGCGTCGGGACTAGAGACCATTCGCGCGCGCCACAGCTGTGCGCACAGGGTCGATGAGTTGCTGGCCGTCGCCGCCGAACTCGACACCCCAACCCTTCGGAGTGCCGCATGAATTCCTCCACGAGCTCAGGCCGGCGGATCGCCTTCTACGGATCGAGCCTGGTGTCATCCTATTGGAACGGCGCCGCGACCTATTACCGCGGTATCCTGCGTGCGCTGGCGAGCCATGGCTACGACATCACCTTTTACGAACCCGACGCGTTCAGCCGCCAGCAGCACCGCGATATCGACCCGCCCGCCTATGCGAAAAGCGTGGTGTATCCCGCCACGACCGAGGCACTGAACGGCGTTCTGGCCGAGGCGGCAAAGGCTGATATCGTCATCAAGGCGAGCGGCGTCGGCGTGTTCGACGCCGAACTGATCGAGGGGATCACGCGCCACGCAAGGCCCGGTGCGCTCAAGATCTTCTGGGACGTGGACGCCGCTGCCACGCTGGACGAGATGCGCGGTGATGCCTCGCATCCCGTACTGCGGGCGCTGCCAAACCTGGACATGGTGCTGACCTATGGCGGCGGGCCGCCGGTGGTGGACGCCTATACGGGCTTTGGCGCGGCCGAGTGCGTGCCCGTGTACAATGCGCTGGACCCCGACACCCACCATCCCGTTGAGCCTGACGAGCGTTTCGGGTGCGACCTCGCCTTCCTCGGCAATCGCCTGCCCGATCGCGAGGCGCGCGTGGAGGAGTTCTTCCTGAAGCCCGCTTCCTTGCTGCCTGAGCGGCAGTTCCTGATCGGTGGCAATGGCTGGGAGACGAAGGGTATGCCCGGCAACGTCCGGCATCGCGGCCACGTGTACACGGCAGAGCACAACGCGTTCAACTGCACGCCCAAGGCGGTGCTGAACGTCGCGCGCGATTCGATGGCGAACATCGGTTTCTCTCCCGCGACCCGCGTGTTTGAAGCGGCTGGCGCGGCGGCGTGCCTGATCACCGATGCTTGGGAGGGCATCGAGCAGTTCCTCCAGCCCGATACGGAAGTGCTGGTCGCCCGTGATGGGCAGGACGTGGCCGACCACATGGCGGCGTTGACCCCTGAACGGGCCAAGGCGATCGGTCAGGCGGCGCTGGCCCGCGTGCTGGCCGAGCATACCTATGCATTGCGGGGTACGCAGGTTCACGCGCTGTGGACCGACCGCCTTGCCCGTGAGCGAGCGGCAGCGTGAAGCTCGTCGTTCTTGGCCTTTCGCTTAGTTCATCCTGGGGCAATGGCCACGCCACCACGTTTCGCGCGCTGCTGAAAGCATTCGCGGCGCGCGGGCATGACGTGCTGTTTCTGGAACGGGACGTGCCCTGGTATGCCAGCCATCGCGACCTGCCAGATCCCGATTTCTGCCGCCTGCGGTTCTACAGTGACCTGAATGACTTGGCGCGCTTCTCTCCGGAGATCGCGGAGGCTGATGCGGTCATGGTCGGCTCCTATGTGCCCGACGGTGTTGCGGTCGCGCATCTGGTTCAGGAGCTGAACGAGGCGAGCGCGTTCTATGACATCGACACGCCGGTAACGCTCGCTAAGCTGGCCCGCGGCGACTTCGAGTATCTCTCGCCCGAGGTGATCCCGGGCTATGCCGTGTACCTGTCCTTCACCGGCGGGCCGACGCTCGACACGGTCGAGCGTCGCTATGGTTCTCCTGCGGCGCGCGCGCTCTATTGTTCGGTCGACACGGAGGCGTACCGCCCGCTCCCCGAGCCGAAGCGCTGGGACCTGTCCTACCTCGGCACCTATAGCGACGACCGGCAGCCCACGCTGGAGCGGCTGCTGATCGAGCCGGCGAGGGCGCTGCCCGATGCCCGCTTCGTGGTGGCGGGGCCGCAGTACCCGGATACGATCGACTGGCCGACGAATGTGGAGCGGATCGAGCATCTGCCGCCTTCCAAGCATGCGGCCTTCTACTCGGCATCGCGGTTCACGCTGAACGTGACGCGGGCGGATATGATTGCGGCCGGCTGGTCCCCGTCGGTCCGACTGTTTGAGGCGGCTGCGTGTGCCTGCCCGATCATGTCCGATCGCTGGGATGGGCTGAACACCTTGTTCACTTCGCCCGGCGAGATATTGCTGGCTGACGGCGCCGGTGACGTCATCGCCGCCCTGGGCGAGGCGGACGCGTCAGCGATCGGGTTGGCTGGGCAGGCGCGGGTGCTTGCCGAGCATAGTGCGGCGCATCGTGCGGCCGAACTGGAAAATCACCTGACCCAGGCCGCGCGGCATCCGCGACTTGCCGGGGCTGCATAACTAAAAGGGAGAGCGACATGGCAGCAACCATCAAGCCGCTGGCGCTGGTAGCAGGGGGCGCAGGCTTCATCGGATCGCATCTGTGCCTGGCGCTGCTCGCCCAGGGCTATGACGTGATCTGCCTCGACAGCCTTCAGACGGCGCGGCCATCGAACCTGGGGTCATTGGAAGGCCGCCCGGGCTTTCGTTTCGTCCAGCATGACATCGTGGAAGCGCTGCCCGCGACAGTGACCGATGAGGCGGGGCGATTAAAGCGGATCTACAATCTTGCCTGTGCTGCCTCTCCCCCGCAGTATCAGGCCGACCCGGAGCACACGATGCTGACCAACGTGGTCGGCACTAGCAACCTGTTGCGCCTGGCCGAAAAGAGCGGCGCGAGGCTGCTGCTAACCTCAACAAGCGAGGTGTATGGTGATCCGGAAGTGCACCCACAGCGTGAGGATTATCGCGGCTGGACGAGCTGCATCGGGCCGCGCGCTTGTTATGATGAGGGGAAGCGCGCTGCCGAGGCATTGTGCTTCGACTTTCAGCGCATGAAGCGTGCCGAGGTCCGCGTGGCGCGCATTTTCAACACCTATGGCCCGCAGATGGACCCAGAAGACGGGCGGGTGGTATCCAATCTGATTTGCCAGGCGCTCTCGGGTGAGGACATCACCATCTATGGCGATGGCAGCCAGACGCGGAGCTTTTGCTACGTGTCCGACATGGTCGACGGCCTGATCGCACTGATGGAAAGCGACGCACAGGAGCCGGTTAATCTCGGCAACCCTGACGAATTCACGATCCTGGAGCTGCTGGAGCACATCCTTGCCATCGTGCCCACGAACGCGCGGGTTGTTCACCAGCCGCTGCCCCAGGACGACCCGCGGCGGCGGCGGCCCGATATCGGCCGTGCCAAGGCGCTGCTGGGCTGGGAGCCGAAGGTAAAGCTTGACCAGGGGCTGCCGCTGGCGGCGTCGTGGTTCGCCGCAGAACTGGGGATCACGCGCGCCGCTGCTGCTGCCTGAGGCGCCTCCTGACAAGGCGGATCGGACCTGCTAGCGCCTGCTCAACAACATAGCAGGAGAGGGTGGGTGACCCCCGATTTCGATTTCGCGCTGGGCGAAACCGCGGACATGATTCGCGAGTCGACCCGGCGTTTCGCCGCCGACCGGATTGCGCCACTTGCCGCGCGCATCGATGCCGAGGATTGGTTTCCGCGCGACGAGTTGTGGCCCGCGATGGGCGAGCTCGGCCTGCATGGGATTACGGTTGAAGAGGCGTATGGCGGGCTTGGTCTCGGCTACCTCGACCATGTGATCGCGTGCGAGGAAGTGAGCCGGGCTTCCGCCTCCATCGGCTTGTCCTATGGCGCGCATTCCAACCTCTGCGTCAACCAGATCCGCCGCTGGGGGAATGACGAGCAGAAGGCGAAGTACCTGCCCAAGCTGGTCAGCGGAGAGCATGTCGGCGCGCTGGCCATGTCGGAAGTCAGCGCTGGATCGGACGTGGTCTCCATGAAGCTGAAGGCGCGTGAGACAGACAACGGCTATGTCCTGAACGGCACCAAGTTCTGGATCACCAACGCGGCCTATGCCGATACCCTGGTGGTGTACGCGAAGACGGGCGAGGGCAGCCGCGGGATCACCGCCTTCCTGATCGAGAAGGATATGCCGGGCTTCACGATCGGTCAGAAGATCGACAAGGTCGGGATGCGCGGTTCGCCCACGGCCGAGCTGGTCTTCAACGACTGCGAGGTCCCGCGTGAGAACGTGATGGGTCCGCTGAACGGCGGCGTCGGCGTGCTGATGAGCGGGCTCGATTACGAGCGCGCGGTGCTGGCGGGGATCCAGCTTGGTATCATGCAGGCCTGCCTCGACGTGGTTGTGCCTTACGTTCGTGAGCGCAAGCAGTTCGGCCAGCCGATCGGAAGCTTCCAGCTGATGCAGGCCAAGATCGCGGACATGTACGTCGCGCTCAATTCCGCGCGGGCGTATGTTTATGCTGTGGCGCGTTCCTGCGACGCGGGGCGAACCACGCGCTTCGATGCGGCTGGCGCAATCCTGTTCGCCAGCGAAAACGCGGTAAAGGTCGCGAACGAGGCGGTGCAAGCGTTGGGTGGCGCGGGCTACACCAAGGATTGGCCGGTCGAGCGATATATGCGCGACGCCAAGCTGCTCGACATCGGCGCCGGCACCAATGAGATACGACGGATGCTGATTGGACGCGAGCTGATCGGCCATAACGCGCCGGTGGCGCAGTGAGCGCACCCCTTCTCGACACCAAGCTGAGTGTCGACGACGAGCAGTTTCGCGCCAATGCCGAGCATAACCGGGCGCTGGCCGAGGAATTGCGCGAGCAAGTGGCGGAAGCGGCGCTGGGCGGGTCGCACAAGGCGCGCGAGCGGCATACGTCGCGGGGCAAATTGCTGCCCCGCGATCGGGTCGAGCGGTTGCTGGATCCGGGCTCACCATTCCTGGAGATCGGCCAACTCGCGGCGAACCGGCTGTATCACGGTGAGGTGCCTGGCGCGGGCATGATCGCCGGCATCGGTCGCGTGTCGGGCCGGCAGGTGATGATCGTCTGCAACGACGCGACGGTGAAAGGCGGGACCTACTATCCGTTGACGGTCAAGAAGCACCTTCGGGCGCAGGAGATCGCGCAGGAGAACCGGCTGCCCTGCATTTATCTGGTCGACTCAGGCGGGGCGAATCTGCCGCATCAGGCAGAGGTGTTTCCGGACCGCGACCACTTTGGCCGCATCTTTTTCAACCAGGCCACCATGTCGTCACTGGGCATCCCGCAGATCGCCTGCGTGATGGGCAGCTGCACCGCCGGCGGCGCTTATGTCCCCGCGATGAGTGACGAAACGGTAATCGTGCGCGGGCAGGGCACGATCTTCCTCGCCGGCCCGCCATTGGTGAAGGCGGCGACAGGCGAGGTTATCAGCGCCGAGGAGTTGGGCGGCGCGGACACGCATGGCCGCCGATCGGGCGTGGTGGATCATGTTGCCGAGGATGACGAGCACGCGCTGACGATTGTGCGGGATATCGTGGCGACCCTGCCGCCGCAGTTCGATGCCGATGTGAACTTGTCGACGCCGAAGCCGCCGCGTTACCCGGCCGAGGACCTGTACGGCATTATCCCGACTGACGTCCGCGCGCCGTACGATGTGCATGAGGTAATCGCGCGGCTGGTGGACGGCTCCGAGTTCCACGAGTTCAAGGCGCTGTACGGCACCTCGCTGGTCTGTGGATTCGCGCACATCTGGGGCCAGCCGGTTGCGGTCCTTGCCAACAACGGCGTACTGTTCAGTGAGTCCGCGCAGAAGGGCGCGCACTTTATCGAGCTCGCCTGCCAGCGCCGCGTGCCGCTGCTGTTCCTCCAGAACATTTCGGGTTTCATGGTCGGTGGGCGCTATGAGGCAGAGGGGATTGCGAAGCACGGCGCCAAGCTTGTCACCGCGGTCGCGACCGCAAGCGTGCCCAAGATCACCGTCCTGATTGGCGGCAGCTTTGGTGCGGGCAATTACGGCATGTGCGGGCGGGCCTATTCACCGCGCTTCCTGTTCACCTGGCCCAATAGCCGCATCAGCGTGATGGGCGGGGAGCAGGCGGCGTCCGTGCTCGCCACCGTGCACCGCGATGCGGAGAGCTGGACGGAGGAGCAGGCCGAGGCGTTCAAGGCGCCAGTTCGGCAGAAGTACGAGGATGAGGGTAACCCCTATTATGCCACGGCGCGGTTGTGGGATGATGGGGTGATCGACCCGGCGCAGACCCGCGACGTGCTTGGCCTGGCGCTGGCGGCGTGCCTGAATGCCCCCATTCCCGAACAGCCGCGCTTTGGCGTGTTCCGGATGTGAGCGGGCCGGCGATGCTGACCCGCGCCGTCCTGTTCATCGCGGGTGCCGCGATAGGCGGGGTGGCTGTGGCCGGGGTACCGGCGCGGCTGTTGCTGCCCCTGAGCGACGCGGATGAGACCGCCGGCACCGAGACGGGGTGCACCGCCGCGTTTCGGGCTGGCCGGTCCGACTATGTTCAGCTGATCGGGGTCGAGCTGACGATCCGCACCGCAGCGGGGCTGCACCTGTGCCGTTTGTCGGGGCGGACTGCCGATGCCGTGCTGGCCGGCCAAGCGGGCGCGTCCTGCGGAGGCTATCGCGTGGCCGTGCGCCAGACCGGCCGCACCAAGACATATCCCGCGAGTGACAGCAGCAGCACGCCCGCGGTGCTGACCGTCGGCGAGGGGCATGCGGCCACCACGTTGCGCGGTGACTGGGGTGTTGCATGCTAGGCCGTGTTTTTCTGTCCTACACGGCGATGCAGCGTTACGCCGGCTCCATGATGATCGATCGCGCCCTGCTGAGCTGCCGCCCATGCAATCGGGTCAAAAGGACCAGTCAAGTGCCGTTTTGCTGGGATTACTGCGCATGATCGGCTCGCTCCTGATTGCGAATCGTGGAGAAATCGCCTGCCGCGTGATCCGCACCGCGAGGCGGCTCGGCATCCGGACTGTCGCGATCTTTTCGGATGCCGATGCGGACGCCCTGCATGTTCGTGAAGCTGATGAGGCGATGCATATCGGGCCCTCGCCAGCGCGCGAAAGCTATCTTGTGGGCGAGCGCATCATCGCTGCCGCGCACGCAAGCGGCGCGGAGGCGATCCACCCTGGCTATGGCTTCCTGTCGGAGAATGCCGATTTTGCAAAGGCCGTGCAGGCGGCGGGGTTGGTCTGGGTTGGGCCGAACCCTTCGTCCATCCGCGCCATGGGACTGAAGGACGCGGCCAAGAAGCGGATGGCGGAAGCCGGCGTTCCGACCACGCCAGGCTATCTTGGCGATGACCAGAGTCCCGAGCGGCTTCAGGCGGAGGCCGACGCGATCGGCTATCCCGTGCTGATCAAGGCTGTGGCGGGCGGTGGCGGCAAAGGGATGCGCCAGGTCACGGACGCGAGCGCCTTTCGCGATGCGCTGGACAGTTGCAGGCGCGAAGCGGCGTCGTCCTTCGGCGATGACCGCGTGCTGCTGGAAAAGTACATCACCTCACCACGGCATATCGAGGTGCA
Organism: Sphingomonas aerophila; assembly: GCF_014199305.1. Lineage (GTDB taxonomy): Bacteria > Pseudomonadota > Alphaproteobacteria > Sphingomonadales > Sphingomonadaceae > Sphingomonas > Sphingomonas aerophila. Next base: position 285,832 of record NZ_JACIJK010000004.1, on the reverse strand, counting down.
GGTATTCGGGGATAGCCAGGGCAACGTCGTGCACCTGTTCGAGCGGGACTGTTCGCTCCAGCGCCGGCACCAGAAGGTGATCGAGGAAGCACCTGCACCGGGCATGGACCCGGCCACCCGCGCCGCCGTTTGCGCCGCCGCCGTCCAGGCTGCGCGTGCGGTGGATTATGTGGGCGCGGGGACGATCGAGTTCATCGCCGATGCGTCCGAGGGGCTGAAGGCGGACCGCATCTGGTTCATGGAGATGAACACGCGGCTGCAGGTCGAGCACCCGGTGACCGAGGCGATCACAGGGCAGGACCTGGTCGAATGGCAGCTTCGCGTGGCGAGCGGGGAGCCGCTGCCCTGCACGCAGGACGAGCTGGCGATCCATGGTTGGGCGATGGAAGCACGGCTGTATGCGGAGGACCCGGCGCGCGGGTTCCTGCCCTCCATCGGCACGCTGGAAGCGTTCGACCTTGGCGACAGCGTCCGCGTGGACACGGGGGTTGAGCAGGGCGCGAGCGTATCACCGTTCTACGATCCCATGATCGCCAAGCTGATCGCGCATGGCGCCGACCGGGAGGAGGCGCGGGAAGCGCTGGCGGACGCACTGGACGAGGCAGTAGTCTGGCCGCTGCGGACCAATGCCGGATTCCTGGTCGAACTGCTCGACCACCCGGACGTCGCGGCCGGCCGGGTCGACACCGGCCTGATCGCGCGCGAGGGCGAGGCGTTGATGCCGCCGCGCCTGCCGAGCGAAGAAGCGCTGATCGACGCCGCCGCTGCTCTGACCGCGCCAGGGCCACTCGCCGGCTTTCGCCTGAACGCGCCCATGCGCCAGGCCGGTCGCTTCCTGGTCGGGGGCGAGCCGGTCGATATCGACGTCACCGACGCTGGCGAGGCGGACGTGACGCCCGACCGGCTGCTGGTGACCGAAGGCGGCCAGACCTGGCTGGCCGAGCCTTATCGCGCAACCGGCGTCGCGGCGGGCGGCGCGGCGGACGGCGCGATACTGGCTCCTATGCCCGGCCGCTTGATCGCGGTGGACGTCGCGGCGGGGCAGTCCGTGAGCAAGGGCCAGCGGCTCGTCACGCTGGAGGCGATGAAGATGGAGCACAGTCTGACCGCGCCCTTCGACGGAACGGTGGCGGAGCTGAACGCAATAGCCGGCGGGCAGGTGACCGAGGGTGCGGTGCTGGTCCGGATCGAGCAGGGTGACGCCTGATGGCTGGGCGCTTCTTCGATGAATGGCAGGTCGGCGACCGGGTCGAGCACGAGATCCGTCGCACGGTGACGGAAACCGACAACCTGCTTTTTTCCACCATGACGCATAATCCGCAGCCGCTGCACATCGACGCGGAGGCGGCAGCCGCGTCGGAGTTCGGACGTATCCTGGTCAACGGGACCTTCACCTTCGCGCTGATGGTGGGGTTGTCGGTAGGTGACACCACGCTCGGTACGCTGGTTGCGAACCTCGGCTATGACAAGCTCGTGATGCCCAAGCCGGTGTTCATAGGCGATACCTGCCGTGCGACGAGTGAGGTGGTCGATCTGCGCGACAGCAGGTCGAGGCCCGAGGCGGGGCTGGTTACCTTCCGCCATGAACTGATCAACCAGCGCGGGGAGGTGGTGTGCCAGTGCTTGCGCATCGCGCTGCTCCGCCGCCGACCGGAGGCCATTGCATGACCGACATTCCCGCCACTCACCTGCGGCTGCTGACGACCGCGAGCGAGGATCGCATCACGTTGACGCTCGCCAGCGAGCCAGTTCCGCAGCCTGGCGAGGGAGAGGTGCTGGTCCGGATGGAAGCGGCGCCGATCAACCCGTCCGACCTGGGGCTGCTGCTCGGTCCCGCTGACCCGGCGACGTTGCGTCGGGAGGGCGAGGCAACGGTGGCCGACATACCGCCCCAGCTTTCGCGGGCGGTAGGCGCGCGACTGGGCCAGGCCCTGCCCGCCGGAAACGAGGGTGCGGGAACGGTGGTTGCGGCAGGCGCCGGTGCGGAAGCACTGGTGGGGCGTACCGTCGCGATCGCGGGCGGGCAGATGTACGCGCAGTACCGCGTCGCCAAGGCGCGCGAGTGCCTGCCGTTGCCAGAGGGCACGCCGGCGGAGGCTGGGGCGTCGAGCTTCGTCAACCCGATGACCGCGCTTGCCATGCTCGGCACCATGCGGCGGGAAGAATATGAGGCGCTGGTCCATACTGCCGCCGCGTCGAACCTCGGCCAGATGCTGGTGAAGCTGTGCGCGGCAGAGGGCGTGCCGCTGGTGAACATCGTGCGAAGCGCTGAGCAGGCGGCCTTGTTGCGGGGGATCGGCGCAACGCACGTCGTGAACTCGGGCGACCCTGACTTCCGCAAACAGCTGACGGCCGCGATAACCGAAACGGGTGCTTTCCTGGCCTTTGACGCGATTGGCGGCGGTAAGCTCGCCAACCAGATCCTGCAGGCGATGGAAGCGGCCGCACAGGCGCGCTCGCCGGGCTTCAGCGTCTATGGTTCGACCCAGATGAAGCAGGTTTACCTGTACGGGGCGCTCGACACGAGCCCGACGGAGATCACGCGGGGCGCTGGCATGGCCTGGGGCGTGGGGGGCTGGCTGCTGACCCCTTACCTGCAGCGTGCGGGCGCGGAGGAGGTCGGGCGGATGCGGACCAAGGTGGCGGAGAACCTGACCACCATCTTCGCCAGCCATTATACCTCCCGCATCACGCTCGCCGAAGCGCTCGAACCCGAAACGGTGCGCGCCTATGCGCGGCGCGCGACCCGGGAAAAATACCTGCTGCTGCCGAACGGCTAGTCCGCGGGCACGTTGGCGGCGAGCTCTTCCAGCCAGCTCTTTGCAGTGCCGTCGGACGGTGCGCGCCAATCACCGCGGGGCGACAGGGCGCCGCCGGCGGACACCTTGGGCCCGTTCGGGATAGCTGAGCGCTTGAACTGGCTGAGGCGGAAGAAGCGGTGCAGGAAGCGTTCAAGCCAGTGCCGGATCGTTGGCAGGTCGTAGGCGACCCGCCCGTCTTCCGGAAAGTCGGCCGGCCACTTGCCCGCCCCGGCATTGCGCCAGGCATGCCAGGCGAGGAACGCGATCTTGGACGGCGCCAGCCCGTGGCGGATCACGTAATGGGCGAAGAAGTCGTTGAGCGCATAGGGGCCAATCGCGTCCTCCGTGCTTTGCATCGCGCCGGTGTCGGCGTCGGCGGGCACCAGTTCGGGGCTGATCTCCTGTGACAGGATCGCGTCGAGCACGGCGTCTGTCGCCTCGTCATATTGGTGCGTCCGGATGCACCAGCGGATCAGGAACTGGATCAGCGTCTTGGGGACGCCGGCGTTTACCGCATAATGGCTCATCTGGTCGCCAACGCCATAGGTGCACCAGCCAAGCGCCAGTTCGGACAGGTCGCCGGTGCCGAGCACCATGCCTGCGCGCTGGTTGGCGAGGCGGAACAGATAGTCGGTGCGGAGCCCCGCCTGCACATTCTCGAACGTCACGTCATAGACCGGCTCGCCACGGCCGAACGGGTGCTTCATCTCCTCCAGCATCGCCCTGGCGCCGGGACGGATGTCGATCTCCTCGCCCGTGATGCCGAGCGCGTTCATCAGCGCCCAAGCATTCGCCTTTGTCCCCTCGCCGGTCGCGAAGCCGGGCATGGTGAAGCCGAGAATGTCGGTACGCGGCTTGCCGAGGCGATCCATCGCCTTGGCCGCGACGATGAGGGCGTGGGTCGAGTCGAGCCCGCCCGACACGCCGATCACGATCTTGCCTGAACCTGCGGCGGACAGGCGCTTGGCGATGCCCTCCACCTGAATGTTGAAGGCTTCGTAGCAGTCCTCGTCGCGCTTTTCGGGGGCGTTGGGGACGAAGGGGAAGCGGCGGACGTCGCGGATGAGGCCGATGTCCCGGGGTGCGACCCCATGTTCGAACCTGATCCGGCGGAACTGCTGCTCGGGGTGGCCCAGCGCGCGTGCGGCGTCGCTGAAGGTGCCATTGCGCAGGCGCTCCTGCGTGAGCCGTTCCAGGTCGACATCGGCGACGGCCAGCTCGGGCCGGCGACAAAAGCGCTCCGACTCGACCAGCAACTCGCCGAGTTCGTAGACAAAGCCCTGGCCGTCCCAGGCGAGGTCGGTGGTGCTTTCCCCGATGCCCGCGGCGGAATAGATATAGGCGGTCGCCGTGCGGGCGGACTGGGCCGCGGCCAGCAGCATGCGTTCGCGCGCCTTGCCGATGATGATGTTCGACGCGGACAGGTTGCAGCACACCAGCGCCCCCGCAAGCGAGCCGGCGGTGGAGGGCGGCGTGGGGGCCCAGTAATCCTCGCAGATCTCCGCGTGAACGACGAAGCCGGGTCGGTCCGCTGCCTCGAACAACAGGTCGGTGCCGAACGGTACGGCCTCTCCGTTCAGGTCGATGGTGAGCCCGGTCAGGCCCATGCCGCTCGCGAACCAGCGCTTTTCGTAATATTCGCGGTAGTTGGGCAGGAAGGTCTTCGGGACGACGCCCAGTACGCGCCCGCGGCTGATCGCCAGGGCGCAATTGAACAGGCGTCCGTTCCTCACCAGCGCTGCCCCGACCAGCAGCACGGGGGTCAGGCCCTCGCTCGCGGCACGCACCGCCTCCACCGCTGCCAGCGTCGCGCGCTGCTGCGCCGTCTGCATGTGCAGGTCGTCAATCGCGTAGGAGGTGAGGTTCAGTTCCGGGAAGACGAGCAGGTCGACGCCTTGCGCGTCAGCCTCCTTTGCGAGCGCTATCGTGGCGTCGGCGTTGGCGCGGGTGTCTCCAACGCTGGCCGGGGGTGTCGCGGCGGCGACGCGAAGCATGTTGTGGCTGGCGAGTGCGTAGAAGGGATGCGTCATGGTGCCGCTCTAACGCGCAAGCCACGCGATCGGTAGCCAAGCTGCTTGCCGGGAATGCAACCCGTCGGCATGTGGCCGGCATGACGACGATCTACGGCATTCCGAATTGCGATACGATGAAGAAGGCCCGTGCCTGGCTTGGCACACAAGGGATCGAGCACGCGTTCCATGACTATCGCAAGGCGGGGGTTCCGGCCGAGCGTGTCCGCGCCTGGGTCGAGCGGCTGGGGTGGGAAGTGGTGCTGAACCGGCGCGGGACCAGCTTTCGTGCCCTGCCCGAGGAGGCACGAAGCGACCTGAACGCAGATCGCGCCATCGCAATCATGCTGGCGCACCCGTCCACGATCAAGCGCCCGGTGGTTGAGAGTGGGGACGAACTGTTTGTCGGTTTCGACCCGGACGCCTGGGCGCGCGCGCTCTGCTGACCGCTTGCCAGAGATGGTGGCGGCGCGCATCCTGTCCGTGACGGGAGAAATGTCATGCGGACATCGGTCAAGCCGCCGGTCTGGTTCTGGGTGGCGGGCGTTCTGTTGCTTGTCTGGGGGCTGATTGGTGTTGGCGGCTTTGTCGCCGACCGGATGATGACGCCCGAGATGGTGACGAGGATGTCGGATTTTGATCGGCAGCTTCGGGCCTCTCAGCCGGGCTGGACGGTCTGGGCATACGGCCTTGCTACGGTCACGGGCCTGCTCGGCAGCTTGGCGTTGTTGATGCGGCGGCGCGCGGCGCAACCCCTTTATGTTGCGTCCCTCGTCTTCGTGGTGGTGCTGTTCGGTTATGTGCTTGGCGCGACAGACATTATCGCCGCCAAGGGCTTTGGTCCGGCCGCCGGGTTGCCAATCGTGATTGCCTTGCTTGCTCTTTTCTCGATCTGGCTTGCGAGCTTGGCGCGACGGCGGCGCTGGATCGGGTGACGCCGGGGAGGTAGAGGCGACGCCATGTCCACCACCTACACCATCGATACTTCCACCAGCCGCGCAACGCCCGTTTCGGCGCCGCTCAAGCGGCTGACCATTCCCGCCATCCGTCGCCAGAAGGGTGGCACGCCGCTGGTCATGCTGACGGCGTACACGGTCCGGACTGCCCAGCTGCTGGACCCGCATTGCGACATGCTGCTCGTTGGCGACAGCCTGGGCCAGGTCATTTACGGATTGCCCTCCACGGTGCCGGTGACGCTGGAGATGATGGCGGCGCATGGGGCGGCGGTGGTGCGCGGCAGCTATCATGCGGTGGTGGTCATCGACATGCCCTTTGGCAGCTACGAAGGGTCACCCGAGAGCGCATTCGACAATGCGGCGTTCCTGCTGAAGCAGACGGGCGCGGCTGCGGTGAAGCTGGAAGGCGGCACGGAGATGGCGGACACCGTACGCTTTCTGACGCGCCGCGGCGTTCCGGTGATGGGGCATGTCGGTTTGACACCACAGTCGGTCAATGCGCTGGGTGGCTATGGTGCGCGGGGCCGCACACAAGAGGAGGCAGGACAGATCATCGACGACGCGCGTGCCATCGCAAAAGCGGGTGCCTTTGCCGTCGTCGTCGAAGGCGTGGTCGAGCCGATCGCGATCGAGATCACCAGGGCGGTCGAATGTCCCGTCATCGGGATCGGGGCCTCCGCCACGTGCGACGGGCAGGTACTGGTCGCGGAAGACATGCTGGGGATGTTCGAGCGCACGCCCCGGTTCGTGAAGCGATACGAGGATCTGGCGGGGCGGATCACCGCCGCCGCCGAAACCTATGCTGCCGAGGTACGCGACCGGACCTTCCCCGGTCCCGACCAGGTCTACGCCCCCCGCGGTTAAGGGCGGCGGCCGGGTCGCCAGCGCGATCCATATCAGTCCCCATTGCGGGACGGCCGCTCCCCGCTTAATGCTCCCGCCGTTCCTGTCTTTTGATCATCCGGAGCCATTTGTTGGCCATCACACCGCAATCGAATGAAGCTTTCCTGCGCGAAGTCGATGAAGAGCTGCGCCGTGACCAGCTCGCGACGTTCTGGGAACGCCATGGGCGGTGGTTGATCGTCGGGATCATCGCGGCGCTCTCCCTGTTCGGCGGCTGGCTTTACTGGCAGCACCATCGCGAACAGGTCGCTGGCGCCGAAGGTGAGAAACTGGCCGACGCGTATCGCGCGCTTGGCGAGGAAAAGACCCAGACCGCGCAGCCTGTCCTCAACTCGCTGGCAAGCTCTAGCCGGCCGGGCATTCGGGCATCGGCCCTTGCGACCCAAGCCGACCTGCTCTTGGAGAAGAAGGACACCAAGGGGGCAGCCGCAAAGTTCGCTGCGATCGCTGGGGACAGTTCGATCGGCCAGCCGCTGCGCGACCTGGCGCTGGTGCGGCAGACGGCGGCAGAGTTCGATACGCTGCGCCCGCAGGTGGTCGTGGAGCGGCTTCGTTCGCTGGCGGTAAAGGGCAATCCGTTCTTCGGCAGTGCGGGGGAGATGGTGGCGATTGCGCAGCTCCGCATGGGCCGTCGCGACCTCGCAGGGCAGATGCTCGGCCAGATCGCCAACGATCCGGACGTGCCGGCCACCATTCGTCAACGCACGGTTCAGATGGCGGGCGCGATGGGCGTCGATGCCATCGCCGACAGCAAGGATAACAAGTCGCAATGAAGTTCCTGAAGCGGGGCAGCGCCATGCGCGCCGGCGTCGCGGCGACAGCGCTGCTGGCGTTGGGCGGATGCGGCGTGTTCAAGATGGGTCCCAAAAAGACTCCCACCGTTGGCAATCGCGTACCGATCCTGATGTCCGAAAACGCAGTCGAGACTGATCCCACGATCGCGAACATCCAGATTTCGCTGCCCGCGCCGGCGCCCAACGACAACTGGGCACAAAATGGCGGCAACGCGGCCAAGTCGATGGGTCACCTCGCGCTGGCCGCGTCGCCGTCACAGGTCTGGCAGGCCACAATCAACGGCGGTTCCAACCGTGAACGCCTGGCCGCGGCCCCGGTGATCGCGGACAACAAGCTGTTTGTCATCGACGTCGATGCGACCGTCCACGCCATGGCCGCCGACACGGGTCGCCCGCTGTGGACGGTGTCCCTGTCGCAGGACAAGGCGAACCGGGGGTCGCGCTTTGGTGGCGGCGTCAGCTATGACGACAACAACGTTTACGCGACCGATGGCCTGGGCGATGTCGTTGCGCTGTCGGCGGCTGACGGCAAGGAGATCTGGCGTGCGAAGCCGGGCGGGCCGCTGCGCGGCTCTCCCACCGTCGCTAATGGCAACGTCTATGTGCTGAGCCAGGACAACCAGTTGTTTGCGCTGGGCCAGAATGACGGCAAGGTACTGTGGCAGCAGGCTGGGACGCTGGAGACACAGGGGGTGTTCGGTGTTGCCGCCCCCGCGTCCAGCCAGGGCACGGTGGTGACCGGCTTCTCCAGCGGAGAGCTGAACGCCTATCGGTACGAAAATGGCCGGGTGCTGTGGCAGGATGCGCTGTCGCGCACCTCGATCACCACTTCCGTGTCGAGCCTTGCCGACATCGACGCCGATCCGGTGATTGATGAAGGCCGGGTCTATGCCGTGGGGCAGGGCGGGCGCATGGTCAGCCTGGATCTCGCGACCGGGCAGCGGCTGTGGGAGCAGAACTTCGCCGGCATTTCGACGCCCTGGATCGTGGGCGAGTGGCTGTACGTCGTCACCGACGACGCGCGCTTGGTGTGCCTGACGCGGTCGAACGGCAAGGCCCGCTGGATAGCGCAGCTGCCGCGCTTCCGTAATCAGAAGAAGAAGACGGGGCAGATCACCTGGTTTGGTCCGGTTCTGGCCGGCGGGCGCTTGATCCTGACCAATAGCGAGGGGCAGATCGGCTATGTTTCGGCGACCGATGGCACGATCCAGTCCACGATGAAGGGCAAGACCCCCTTCACCCTGGCACCGGTAGTCGCGAGTCAGACGCTGTACACGCTGGATGGCAAGGGACGAATCACCGCGTATCGCTGATAAGCGGCACTCGCCCTTGCCGTGACCGCCAGCGCGCGTAAGGCGGCGCGATGGCATCACTTCCAACTGTCGCGATCGTCGGCCGACCCAATGTCGGCAAGTCGACGCTGTTCAATCGTCTCGTCGGCAAGCGCCTGGCCCTGGTCGATGACCGGCCGGGCGTCACCCGTGACCGGCGGGAGGGCGAAGCGCATCTCCTCGGCCTCGACTTCCGCATCATGGATACGGCCGGTTACGAGGATGAAGATCCCGACTCGCTCCCCGGGCGTATGCGCCGCCAGACCCAGGCGGCGATCGACGAAGCGGACGTGGCGCTTTTCATGATCGACGCCCGCGCCGGGATCGTGCCGCTGGACGAGGAGATCGCCCGCTGGCTGCGCGGGTCGTCCACCCCCGTCGTGCTCGTCGCGAACAAGGCGGAAGGGCGCGCGGGCGAGCAGGGCATTCTTGAATCGCTCGCCTTAGGGTTCGGAGATCCCGTGCAGCTGTCTGCCGAGCATGGCGAGGGCGTGGCCGATCTGTTCGAAGCGCTGCTGCCCCACCTGGAGCGTGAGGACCAGCCCGAGGAGGTCGAGGATAACGAGAGCCTGGACGCCCCGCTGAAGCTTGCAATCGTGGGTCGCCCCAACGCGGGCAAGTCGACGCTGGTCAACAAGTTGCTCGGCGAGGATCGCCTGATCACCGGGCCGGAGGCTGGGATCACGCGCGATTCCATCTCGGTCGACTGGCTATGGACCGACCGGGAGGGGCATGAACGTCAGGTCAGGCTGATCGACACCGCCGGGATGCGCAAACGCGCCAAGGTGCAGGACAAGCTCGAAAAACTGTCGGTCGCGGACGCGTTGCGCGCCGTCGACTTCGCAGAGGTCGTCGTGCTGCTCCTCGACGCGACGCTGGGGCTGGAGTCGCAGGATTTGCGCATTGCCGACCGGGTGCTGGAGGAGGGCCGGGCGCTCGTCATCGCGCTGAACAAATGGGACGTCGCCGAAAACGCGTCGTCGCTGTTCAACGGCGTGCGCAAGGCACTGGAAGACGGGTTGAGCCAGGTCAAGGGGGTGCCGTTGCTGACGGTGTCCGGGGCGACCGGCAAGGGGCTGGATGTCCTTATACAGGCAGCCTTCGAAACCCGCGCGGCATGGTCAAAGCGGGTCGGGACGGGCGAGCTCAACCGCTGGTTCGAGCGCGCGCTGGAGGCGAACCCGCCGCCCGCTCCTGGCGGCAAGCGGATCAAGATGCGCTATGTCACGCAGATCAAGACCCGCCCGCCTAGCTTCGTTATATTCGGAACCCGGGTCGACCAGGTGCCCGCAAGCTACGAACGGTACCTCGTCAACTCGATGCGACGGGAACTTGGATTTGGTGCCGTGCCGATCCGCCTTACCCTCAGGGCGCCGAAAAACCCTTTCGAAAAGGCGGACTAATCAACGGGCAGCAACCGAGTTTTTACATTTGGAGCGCTAACACCCTGAGCGAACCCTCGGTCAGTCGCGGCCCGATGGAGGAGAACAGGGTGTCGTTCGAAGGCAACACGTTGGTCGATTGGACCGCTTTCAGCAAGGCACGTGCCGAGCTGGGCGCGGGCTTCGTCCGCATTCTTGGCTATTTCCGCGAGGACGGCGTTAAATCGGTCGCAGCGATCGAGGCAGCGATGCGCGGGGGCAATGCCGCCGCGCTGGTCATCCCTGCGCATACGCTGAAGGGAGAAGCGCGTCAGTTCGGCGCCGAGCCGCTGGCGGCGCTAGCCGAGCATATCGAAACCATCGGTCGGGACTGCGTGGAAAAGCAGGATACGCCCGATCAGGCGCTTGAGCATGTGGTGAAGCTGCGCCCCTGCTTCGAGGCGACGCTGTCGCTGCTCGAGCGCGAGTCGAACCCGTTGAAGGAGCGGCGTCCGGTTGCCGGCGGTTTCGGCCGCCGCGCGCCCGGAGGGTTCGGACGCGCCGGCTAAGCCTCAGGCGAGGGCCGCGTCCGCTCCCATCAGCGTCGGGAAGAACGCCTCGTGCGTGCGGCGCAGGTCGTCAAGCGCGACCACGTCGTCACGGTCCGGACGTTCAAAGATCAGCCGCTTGCCGCCGGTGCGGCCCAGTGGCTCCGCTTCCACGCCGGCCGCGTGGGCAGCGCCGAGGAAGTCGAGCAGCGCGTGGTCGTGCACGGTGACGATGTACACACCCTGATCCTCCGCGAAGAAGGAACGGGCGCAGTCATAGGGCTGCTTGCGATCGATCATCGCGCCGATGTTGCCCGCCAGCGCCATCTCCGCGATCGCGACCGCAACGCCCCCATCGGCAACGTCGTGGCACGCGGAGAGGTGCCCGGCGGCGATGCTGGCGCGGATCAGGTCGCCGGTGCGCCGCTCGGCTGCGAGGTCGACTGGCGGGGGTGCGCCCGCATTACTGCCCTCCAGCCCGCGGCACTCGCGTAGCCAAAGCGACTGGCCGAGGTGCCCGCCGCGAGTGCCAACCGCCAGGATGATGTCGCCCCCGCCCTTGAATGCGATGGTGCAGCTCTTTTCCCAATCAGCCAGCAGGCCGACGCCGCCGATCGCGGGAGTCGGCAGGATCGCCGAGCCGCCGCCGGTCGCCTTTGATTCGTTGTACAGGGACACATTGCCGGACACGATCGGGTAATCGAGCGCACGGCATGCCTGGCTCATCCCCTCAAGGCAGCCGACGATCTGGCCCATGATCTCGGGCCGCTGCGGGTTGGCGAAGTTCAGGCAGTTCGTGATCGCGAGCGGCGTCGCGCCGACTGCGGTCAGGTTGCGCCAGGTTTCAGCGACGGCCTGCTTGCCGCCCTCTACCGGGTCGGCGAGGCAGTAGCGCGGCGTTGAATCGGTGGTCATCGCCAGGCCCTTTGGCGTGTCATGCACCCGGACAACCGCTGCGTCGCCGCCGGGACGCTGCACCGTGTTCGCGCCGACCATGTGGTCGTATTGCTCCCAAATCCAGCGACGGCTGGCGATATCGGGCGAACCCATCAGGGTCAGCAGGTCGGCAGCGATGTCGCGGGTGTGGAGCCCCTCCGGCAAAGCGCCCGGGGCCGGGGTGGGCACGTGCGGGCGGTCGTACAGCGGCGCCTCGTCCGCAAGCGGGCCGAGCGGGATGTCGCACACGGTTTCGCCGTGGTGCTTCAGGACCATGCGGCCGGTGTCGGTGACATGGCCGATGACGGCGAAGTCGAGTTCCCATTTGCGGAAGATCGTTTCGGCCTCCGGCTCCCGGCCGGGCTTCAGGACCATGAGCATGCGCTCCTGGCTTTCGGACAGCATCATCTCGTACGCCGTCATGCCCTCTTCACGCTGGGGCACGTCGTCCATGATGAGTTCGATGCCGACTCCGCCCTTGGACGCCATTTCGACGCTGGAGGAGGTGAGGCCGGCGGCACCCATGTCCTGAATGGCGACGATCACGTCGGTCGCCATCAGCTCCAGGCACGCCTCGATCAGCAGCTTTTCGGTGAACGGGTCGCCGACCTGGACGGTGGGGCGCTTCTCCTCCGCATCCTCGCCGAAATCGGCCGAGGCCATGGTCGCGCCATGGATGCCGTCGCGCCCGGTCTTGGAGCCGACATACACGATCGGATTGCCGATGCCCGAGGCGGCCGAGTAGAAGATCTTGTCCGTGTCCGCGACGCCTACAGTCATCGCGTTGACCAGGATGTTGCCGTCATAGGCGGGATGAAAGTTGACCTCACCACCCACGGTGGGCACGCCGACGCAATTGCCATAGCCGCCGATGCCATGAACCACACCGGAGATCAGGTGGCGCATACGGGGGTGATCGGGGCGACCGAAGCGCAGCGCGTTAAGGTTCGCGACCGGGCGGGCGCCCATGGTGAACACGTCACGCAGGATGCCGCCGACGCCCGTCGCCGCGCCCTGGTAGGGTTCGATATACGAGGGGTGGTTGTGGCTCTCCATCTTGAAGATGGCAGCCTGGCCGTCGCCGATGTCGATAACGCCCGCATTCTCACCAGGACCGCAGATCACCTGCGGACCGGTGGTCGGCAGCTTCTTAAGATGGAGGCGCGAGCTTTTGTAGCTGCAATGCTCCGACCACATGACCGAAAAGATGCCGAGCTCCACCAGGTTCGGCTCGCGGCCGAGCGCGTGGAGGACGCGGTCATATTCCTCGGGAGACAGGCCGTGCTCGGCGACGATCTCGGGCGTGATCTGCGGGCTGCTGGTCTGGGTCATGCGGGCGCCTTAGCGAGCGGAAAGCGGCTCGTCATCCTGCCCGACACGTTTAACCGGTCCTAGCTGGCGAGCGCAGCCTCTTGAACGGTTCGCTCGGTCGGCTGGTTTCCCGCATAGCGCTGCGCCACGCTGGCGCAGACGAGGAGCTGAAGCTGGTGAAAAATCATCAGCGGCAGGATGATCGCGCCGACCTGTGCAGCCGGGAACAGCACCCCGGCCATCGGAACGCCCGACGCCAGGCTCTTCTTGGAACCGCAGAACAGGATAGCGATCGAGTCGGCACGATCGAAGCCGAGCCGCTTTGCCAGAATGCTGGTCCCGATCATGACGATCGCGAGGAGCAGCGCGCTGAAAAGCAGCACCAGCAGCAACTGCCAGGCGGGCACACGCGTCCAAAGCCCCTCAACCACCGCAGCGCTGAACGCCGTGTACACGACGAGCAGCACGGATCCGCGGTCGACCAAGGACAGCACCGCCTTGTGGCGATCGACCAAACCGGCCGTCCACGGCCGCGACAGATGGCCAAGGACGAAGGGGAGGAGCAGCTGCCCCGCGATGGTCCGCACCTCACCAAGGGAGACGTGGGCCGTGCCGCCCATCAATCCTGCAACCAGCAGGGGCGTGAGCAGGATGCCGAGAAGGTTGGAGGCCGACGCGCTGCACACCGCCGCGGGCACGTTGCCCCGCGCCATGGAGGTGAACGCAATCGAGGATTGAACGGTGGACGGCAGCAGCGTCAGGAACAGTAGGCCGGCGGCAAGCGTCGGCGCCAGCACCGCCACCGTCCCCGCATGGAAGGCGAGACCCAGCAGGGGAAAAGCGACAAAGGTGATCGCAAGCACCAGCAGGTGCAGGCGCCAGTTCGTCATGCCTGCGATGATGGCGTCGCGCGACAGCTTGGCGCCGTGCAGGAAGAACAACAGGGCGATCGCGGCGAAGGTGACGATCCCCAACCCGCTCGCAACCTGCCCGCGACACGGCAGCACGGTCGCCAGCAGGACGGTGGCAAGCAACAGGAGGCTATAGCGGTCGATACGCCTGAACAGGGCAGCCATCAAGCGGGAGCTTCTTATTGGTAAGGTGGCTGGTTGTAGCCGGCGGGGCTGAGCGTGAAGATCTCACACCCGGTTTCCGTGATGCCGATCGAGTGTTCGAACTGCGCAGACAGCGAACGATCGCGGGTGACGGCGGTCCAACCATCGTCCAGCAGCTTCACGTCGGGACGGCCGATGTTGATCATCGGTTCGATGGTGAAGATCATGCCGGGGCGAAGCTCCGGTCCGGTGCCGGGACGCCCGACATGAACCACCTCCGGCGCGTCATGGAACAGGCGGCCAAGGCCGTGGCCGCAGAAGTCGCGAACGACGCCGAAGCGGTGCTTCTCCGCGTGGCGCTGGATCGCGTTGGCGACATCGCCCATGCGGTTGCCGGGCTTCGCCTGCTCGATGCCGATCATCAGGCACTCATAGGTGACCTCGACCAGCCGCTTGGCGCGAAGCGGCACGTCGCCGATCAGGTACATGCGGCTGGTGTCGCCATGCCAACCATCGACGATCGGGGTCACGTCGACATTGACGATGTCGCCCGACTTCAGCGTCTTTTCGGACGGGATACCGTGGCACACGACATGGTTGATCGAGATGCAGGTGGAGTGGGTGTAGCCACGATAGCCGAGGGTCGCGGGCACGCCGCCGTTCGCCGTCACGAAATCGTAGATCAGCCGGTCGATCTCTGCCGTGGTGACGCCCGGGACCATGTGCGGCACCAGCATGTCCAGCGTTTCGGCCGCCAGCCGGCCGGCGCGGTGCATGCCGGCAAAGGCGTCAGGACCATGAAGCTTGATCGCGCCCGTGCGGGCATCCGGTGAATCGGCGGTGACGGTGACGTATTCGGTCATGACGCCGATATAGCGTGGCGAACCCAGGTTTGCGAGGCTATGCCGGCCAATGATGAGCGAGCAACGCATCTGGACCGCCGCGCTGGTGGTGATCGGCGACGAGATCCTGTCCGGCCGAACGCAGGACAAGAACATCGCTCAACTTGCGAGTTGGCTCAACGTCCAGGGTATCCGGCTCGCCGAGGTGCGGGTGGTGCCGGACCGGGCGGAAGCGATCGCGGAGGCGGTTAACATCCTGCGGGCGCGCAACGATTACCTGTTCACCACGGGTGGCATCGGGCCGACTCACGACGACATCACTGTGGATGCGATCGCCGCCGCGCTGGGCGTGCCGGTCGTGCACCATCCTGACGCAGTCGCCACGCTGGAGCGTTATTACGAGAGCCGGGGCGGGCTGACTGAAGCGCGGGCGCGGATGGCGCGCGTGCCCGAGGGCGCAACACTGATCGAGAACAGGGTGTCCGGCGCGCCGGGCATCCGCTGGCAGAACATCTTCATTATGGCAGGCGTGCCGCATATCACCGCAGGCATGCTGGATGCGCTGACCGGCACGCTAGAAGGAGGGCAGCCGGTGATCTCTGCGACGGTCGGCGGCTGGGTCGCGGAAAGCGAAGTCGCGGACCTGTTGCGCCGGACGGAGAAGGCGTATCCAGGCGTCGCGATCGGCAGCTATCCTTTCTTTCGCGACGGGCGCACAGGCGCGAACTTCGTCGTGAGGAGCCCGGATCAGGCCCTGGTCGATGCATGCCTCAGCGATCTGACGGCCGGGCTGGAGCAGGCAGGTTACGCGGTTACTGCCGGAGGCATCTGACCCGCGAGAGCCTGGATCAGGCGGGCACCTCACGGTTCGCCATCACCTCCCGATAGGCCTGCAGCACCGCCGCATTGGCCGTGTCCCAGCGATAGGAGAGCGCCCGGCGGTGGCCGGCCGCGCCGAGTTGTTCGCGCAGCAGTGGCTCTGCCACGATGCGGCCGATCGCGTCGGCATAGGCGCCGACGTTGGTGGGCTGGACGAGAAAACCGGTTTCCCCCTCAACCACCAGATCGACGGCACCGGTCGCGCGCGCGGCCACGACGGGAACCCCGGCCGCCATCGCCTCCGTCGTGACGTTGCCGAACGTCTCGGTCACGGACGGGTTGAAGAACACGTCCATGGAGGCAACGGCGCGGCCGAGATCGTCGCCCGACTGGAAACCGGCAAAGATCGCCTCGGGTGCTTGCGCGGCGAACCATTCCCGCGCCGGCCCTTCGCCAATAACGAGCACCTTGTGGCGGACATTGCGTCGCTTGAGTTCCGCGACGACCCTGGCGAAGATGTCGAGGCCTTTTTCCTTCACCAGCCGGCCAAGGAAGCCGACTGCCGTGTCGCCGTCCTCGATCCCGAGGGAGCGGCGCCATTCGAAACTGCGCCGTGAAGGGGTGAAGCGATCATGGTCGATGCCGCGCGACCAGATAGAGGTGGGCGCGGTGACGCCCCAGTCGGCCAGCAGCGCGGCAATGCTGGGGCCCGGCACGAGGACCCGGTCGAACCGGTCATAGAAGCGCTTCAGCCCGGCGATCAGCAGGGGCTCCGCAAAGCGCAGGCCATAGTAACGGGGATATGTTTCGAAGCGCGTATGAAGCGACGCCACCGCTGCCGCCCCGTGCGCGCGGGCATAGGCAACCGCACGGTGGCCGAGCAGTTCGGGTGCGGACACATGCACCAGATTAGGCGCGAAGGCATCGAGATCGCTACGGATGTGGGGGGGGAGGCCGCGCGCCAGCTTGTACTCGCCGCGCCCGAATGGGAGCGACAAAGCCGGCACACTGACCAGATCGCCCGTGGGGGGGAACGCGGGCTTCACGACTGTCGGCGAATAGATCCGCACCGCGATCCCGTGGTCCAGCAGATAGCCGACAAGCAGGTTCAACGCCTGGTTCGCGCCATCGCGAACATAGTTGTAGTTGCCGCTGAACAGGGCGACGCGGAGAGCTTCGTCGGTTGGGGGCCGCTGCATGGGGGAGGCGCTGTAGCGCGCGCCGAGGCGGCTGGCCACCGTGCCCGGACGGGCGTAACCATTGCCTACCCGGAGCCACAGAGGAGCGTGCCCCCATGACCGACCTGGCAACCTTTCCCGTCACCCGGCGCTGGCCGGCGACGCATCCCGACCGCATCCAATATTACGGCCTGCCAACGCCCAACGGTGTCAAGGTATCGATCGCGCTGGAAGAGCTGGAACTGCCTTACGAGGCCCATCTGGTCGACTTCGGCCAGAACGACCAGAAAAGTGCCGAATTCCTGTCGCTCAACCCGAATGGCAAGATCCCCGCGATCCTGGACCCTAACGGGCCGGGCGGGCAGCCCTTCGCCGCGTGGGAGAGTGGGGCGATCCTGACCTACCTCGCAGACAAGGCGGGGCGGCTGATCCCGTCCGACCCCGCGGGGCGTGCGCAGGTGCTGACCTGGGTATGGTGGCAGGTCGGTGGCCTTGGCCCGATGGCGGGGCAGCTCAACTTCTTCGCGGCGATGGGTGGCAAGGATTGGGAAGATAAGCGGCCGCGCGACCGCTACGCCGAAGAAACGCGTCGCCTGCTGGACGTGCTCGACGGGCAACTGGCGGGACGGGAATGGATCGCGGGCGACTATTCGATCGCCGACATAGCCTGCATGGGCTGGGTGCGAGCGATGCGAAAGCTGGACCACGATACCGGACTGGTCGGGTTTGGCGAGTTCGGCCGCCTGGGCGATTGGCTGGACCGCGTCCTGGAAAGGCCGGCGGTGCAGCGTGGCCTTCACATTCCCGAAAGGCCGAACAGGGGCTAGTCGTTCCCGACCTGTTCCGCTACATCGCGGTCATGGCCAAGCCGCAAAAACGCTATGTCTGTCAGTCCTGCGGGTCGGTGTCGTCACGCTGGCAGGGGCAGTGTGTCGACTGCCAGGAATGGAATACGCTGGTCGAGGAAGCGGCGGCGGTGGTGACGCCGTTCCAGGCCAAGCACAATCTGCAGGGCGGCGGGCGCTCCATCCAGCTTGTCGGGCTGGACGCGGAGGTGACGCTTCCCGATCGCATTTCGACCGGGATCGCGGAGCTGGACCGTGCGCTGGGCGGCGGCTTCGTGGAAGGATCCGCGACGCTGATCGGGGGTGATCCCGGTATCGGAAAGTCGACGCTGCTGCTCCAGGCGGCGGCGCGGATGGCGAGCGCGGGGCTGTCGGTCGCTTATGTCTCGGGTGAGGAAGCGGCGGACCAGGTGCGGTTGCGCGCGCGGCGGCTGGGGCTGGGATCGGCGCCCGTGCAATTGGCGAGCGCGACCTCCACGCGGGACATCCTGACGACGCTGTCCACCGGGCGGCCGCCTGCGCTGCTGGTGATCGATTCGATCCAGACCATGCATTCGGACCTGATCGAAGGCGCGCCCGGCACCGTCAGCCAGGTGCGTGCGTCGTCGCAGGAGCTGATCCGCTTCGCCAAGGAGCGCGGCACCGCGCTGGTGCTGGTCGGGCATGTGACCAAGGACGGCAGCATCGCCGGGCCGCGCGTGCTCGAGCACATGGTGGATACCGTGCTGTCCTTTGAAGGAGAGCGCAGCCACCAATACCGCATCCTGCGCGCGATCAAGAACCGGTTCGGGGGAACGGACGAGATCGGCGTGTTCTCGATGGTCGCCGAAGGGTTGACGGAGGTCGCCAACCCTTCTGCGCTGTTCCTGACGCACCGCGAGGAGGGGATTACCGGCGCTACCGTGTTCCCAGCACTGGAAGGGACGCGGCCGGTGCTGGTGGAGATACAGGCGCTGGTGGTACGACTGGCCAGCGGCGCGACGCCGAGGCGATCGGTGGTCGGCTGGGACGCAGGCCGGCTTGCGATGGTGTTGGCGGTGCTGGAGGCGCGGTGCGGGCTCTCCTTCTCCGCAGCCGAAGTCTATTTGAACGTCGCGGGCGGGTACAAGGTGCAGGACCCGGCGGCGGACCTGGCGGTTGCGGCGGCGCTGGTATCGGCGCTGTCGGAGCGTCCGGTGCCGGCCGATGCGGTGGCATTCGGCGAGATCGCGCTGTCAGGCGAAGTGCGCGCGGTGGCGCATGGGCCGCTACGCTTCAAGGAAGCGGCCAAGCTGGGGTTTGAGCGGGCGCTGGTCCCCTCCGCCATGACGAGCGATGGTGGTGACCTGCGCTTGTCGGGTTTTCGGACGCTGGTGCAGTTCGTGGACTATATGCTGGGGCGCGGCTGAAGCCGGGCGCTCAGCGCGGCGGCCAACCCGGATGGGTACAGGTTGACCCCAGGCGGCAGCTCGTCCGGCTTAGCCCAGCGCGCGATCTGGCGTCCGCTGCCGTCGTGATAGAGAACGTGCTTCCGCGTATAAAGATCAGGGTCGGCCAGGGCCGTGTTAATCGCGAACAGATATTCGTGGCCCGTCGCATCGCCATGAACAAAGATGTTCTCAATGGTGTGCCAAGGGCCATCGAAGCTCGCCTCACACCCGAGCTCTTCGCGCAACTCCCTGCGTAGTGCTTCTTCCCGCGTTTCGCCGAACTCGATCGTACCGCCAAGCGGGCGCAGGCCGACCAGGATCGACCTGTCATCGCATACCGGGCCGAGCAGCAAGGCCGGACCACGCCAGATCAGCGCGAGCACCTTTGTCCGGATGACGGGCGACGGTCGCCAGAAGCTCATGCGTGCCTTCTATTGGCCCTGGCCGGAGCCCGCCAGCATGGTCGGGACTAGCGAAAAACGGTCAGCAGCCCTATTCGCAGGACCATGGCGCTGACCGCACTCGACATGGTTGTTTTGCTCGCTGTCGGGGGCGCTGCGATCCTCGGCTTTGTTCGTGGTTTTGTTACCGAGGTGCTGTCGCTGTTCGCCTGGGTCGCGATCACGGCCGCCCTGAAACTGTTCCACATCCCGATCAGCCAGGCGCTGACCCGCTTTGTGGGCACGGCATCCGGGGCGGCAGTACTCGCCTTTGTCCTGATCGCGGGCTTCACGTACTTCTTTGGCCGCCTGGTCGCGCGGGCGATCGGGGCGCGGACAAGGACCAGCGTGCTCGGGCCGCTTGATCGGGGGCTGGGCTTCGGGTTCGGCGCGTTAAAAGGCCTGATCCTGTGCAGCCTGGCGTTTCTTCTGGTGGCACTCGTGGTGGACACGACGCGCGGCGGCTCGGCACGGCGGCCGGCATGGATGACAGGGAGCCGGACCTATCCGCTGCTCAACGCGACCAGCGCGGGGATTGCCGACTTCGTGGATCGCCGGCGTCGCGGTCAGCCTGTTTTCGGGGCGCGGACGCCGGACACGAACAATGCTGTGGGAGCCGCGGAATGAGCAGCGCGCTTTATAACCAGGACATCCTGCGTCTGGCGGCGTCCATCCCGTTTCATGAGCGACTGGTGACGCCAGCGGCCTCCAGTGAGAAGCGGTCGCCGGTCTGCGGCAGCCGGGTCACGGTCGACGTGAACCTTGGTCCTGACGGCCGGGTCGCTGAAGTTGGGCTGCTGGTTCGCGCCTGCGCGCTCGGCCAAGCATCGGCATCGCTGCTGGCGGCGAACATTCTCGGCAAGAGCGCGGAGGAACTGGAGGCGGCTCGCGATGCGCTGACCGCATGGCTTGCAGGTGAGGGCGATGCGCCCGATTGGCCCGGCCTTGCTGTGCTGGCACCGGCGCGACACTATGCCGCGCGGCATCCCTCCATCCGCCTCGCGTTCGAGGCCGCTGCGGAAGCGGCGCGAGAGGCTGCGCGGCACGGCGATCATGCGGTCGTGACAGCCTGATGGAGCACGAGTCGGTTTCGCTGTTGCGCGACGGCGTGATCCTGCTCGGGTTCGGGCTCGTTTGTGTGTTGTTGTTCCGCCGGCTGGGGCTGGGTGCGACGCTGGGCTACCTCGTGGCTGGTGCAGCGGTCGGCCCGCATGTGCTCGGCCTGGTCGGCGGTGCCGAATCGAAGATGGGCTTTGCGGAGCTCGGCATCACGCTGCTGCTGTTCCTGGTCGGGTTGGAGCTGAACCCAAGCCGGCTTTGGAAGCTGAAGGAAGACATTTTCGGCCTTGGTCTGCTGCAGGTAGCGTGCTGCGGGCTGGCGGTTGCGGGCTTTGTATGGCTGGCGGGCTTTTCACCGGCTGCGGCGCTGGCGCTTGGGCTGCCGCTCGGTCTGTCGTCGACCGCTCAGGTGCTGCCGATGCTGCAGTCGGCGGGACGGCTGCGGACGCCCTTTGGTGAGCGCGCCTTTTCGATCCTGCTGTTCCAGGATCTGTCGATCGTTCCGCTAATCACGATTGTCGCTGCCCTGTCGCGCCGGCCCGCAGAAGCGAACGCGCCGCCGGGGTGGCTGCTGGGCTTGTACACCGTGCTGGCTGTGGCGGGGCTGGTGCTGGCGGGCCGGTTCGTTTTGCGCCCGTTGTTCCGGCTGATCGGACGGCTGGGCGAGCGCGAGCTGTTCGTCTTTGCCGGCCTGTTCGCGGTGATCGCCGCAGCGGCCGTGATGGAAACCTTCGGGTTGTCCGCCGCGCTCGGTGCTTTCGTGGCTGGCGTGATGCTTGCCGACACGCCTTATCGGCACGAGATCGAGGCGGATGTGGAGCCGTTTCGCTCCATCCTGCTCGGGCTTTTCTTCCTTGCGGTCGGCATGAGCCTGAAACTGCCGGTGATCGCGCAGCGCCCCTTGTTCGTCCTGGGCGTGGCGGCGGCGCTGATCCTGACCAAGACTGCCGTGATTACCGCGATCGGCCTCGCCTTTCGGATGAAGTGGCGCCAGGCCTTCGCGCTGGGGCTGTTGCTGAGCCAGGGCGGTGAGTTCGGGTTCGTGTTGTTCGGTCAGGCCGCGACCGGTGGGCTGATCGATCCGCAGGCGGCGAGCCTGTTCGGGGCAGTAATTACCCTGTCGATGGCAACCACGCCTTTCCTGATGACGCTGACCAAGCGGTTCCGGGAAGAGCCGGTCAACAGCATCCCCGAAGAGCGAGACGGGCCCAAGGCCGACGGGGCCAATGCCCTGATCGTCGGCTATGGTCGGTTCGGCCAGACGGTGGCGCAGATGCTGCACGCGTCAGACGTGCCGGTGACGCTGATCGACACCGATATCGAGATGATCGATGTCGCCAACGAGTTCGGGGCCAAGGTCTATTATGGCGACGGTACGCGGCTGGACCTGTTGCGCCAAGCAGGCGCGGCAGAGGCGGAGCTGATCTGTTTCTGCCTGGATGGTGACCAGCTGGACGCGGAAATGCTGGACGCGGTGCATGAAGCATTCCCGAACGCGACCCTGTTCGTGCGCGCGTTCGATCGTCGTGCCTTGATCAAGCTGAAGGACGCGCCGGTGCGCTACATCGTGCGCGAGGTGCTTGAGTCCGCAGTGAAGATGGGGCGCATGGCTCTCGACAGCGTCGGCGTGGATGGCGCGGAGATCGACCGGGTAGAGGACCGCTATCGTCGTCGCGATCGCGAGCGGTTGAAGGTGCAGCGCGACGGCGGCGATATCCGGGCGGCAAAGACGATGGTGTCAGACACGCGGATTGGGGAACGATGAACTGGCTGGGTGTGCTTGCGGCCGTGTCCGGCGCGGTGGCCGTCATGGCGGGCGCTTTCGGTGCCCATGGCGCAGGCGCGCGCGCGGCCGAACTGCTGCGCATCGGCGGACATTACCAGCTGGTTCATGCCGTGGCGGCGCTGGTTGCGCTGCGGCTGGGCGCGGCAGGGCCGGGATGGCTATTCGTGGTGGGCGCGGCGTTGTTTGCGGGGTCGCTGTACGGGCTGGCTTTTGGAGGTCCGCGCTTGCTCGGTCCCGTCACGCCGCTGGGGGGTGCGCTGATGATCGCCGGCTGGTTGTGGCTGGCATGGCGGCTGAAGGGCTGAGCGCCCTCTAGCGCTTCTTGCGGCACGCATCCGAGCAATAGGTCACCTGGTCCCAGTCGCGGGCCCACTTCTTGCGCCAGGTGAACGGCCGATTGCAGGCTGGGCAGATCTTCGTCGGCAGATCGGCCTTTTTGACGCCATTGGGCATCAGCGCGGCTGTTCGTCGAGGAAGCGTTCCACGTCGGCCAGATCGACCGAGCGATCAAGGAAGGTTTGGCCGATCCCGCGTGCGAGCAGGAAGGGCAGAACGCCCCCGCTCGCTTTCTTGTCGTGGCGCATCAACTCGACCAGCTTGGCACCAGTCGCGGCGACACCGGACGAAGCGAGCCCTTCGGGAAGGCCGACTTCACGGAAATGGTCGCTGACGCGCTGCGCGTCCGGCTGGGGGCACAGGCCACGCCTGACCGAATAGGCGAAGGCGAGAGCGCATCCTGCGGCAACGCCCTCCCCATGAAGGAGCCGGTCCGAAAAGCCCGCTTCCGCCTCCAGCGCGTGGCCAAAGGTGTGGCCAAGGTTCAATAGCGCGCGGGTGCCGTTGGTTTCATGCTCATCCGCAGCAACGATGCGCGCCTTGGCCGACACCGCATGGGCGATCGCATAGT
Source organism: Sphingomonas aerophila (assembly GCF_014199305.1). Lineage (GTDB taxonomy): Bacteria > Pseudomonadota > Alphaproteobacteria > Sphingomonadales > Sphingomonadaceae > Sphingomonas > Sphingomonas aerophila. The sequence goes on along the minus strand of NZ_JACIJK010000004.1, from coordinate 262,542 downwards.
CACGCGTGGCCGGATCGCCGGCGAGCAGTGTTGCCCCCTGGGCTTCACACCAGTCAAAGAAGGACGGGTCGTCGATCAGCCCATACTTCACCACCTCGGCATAGCCGGCGCGAACCTCCCGCGCGGGAAGGGTGTCGAGCACGTCGGGGTCGATCAGCACCAGTGAGGGCTGGTGAAAGGCGCCGATCATGTTCTTGCCGGCGGTGCTGTTGATCGCGGTTTTCCCCCCGACGGAACTGTCCACCTGCGCCAGCAAGGTTGTGGGGATCTGCACGAAACCGCAGCCACGCTTCAGGATCGCCGCGGCAAAGCCGACCAGGTCTCCGATAACTCCCCCGCCCAGCGCGACGATGTGGTCGCTGCGCTCTATACCAAGGCGCAGAAGCCGATCGCAAAGCTGCTCCAGCGTCGCCCAACTCTTGGTCCGCTCCCCTGGAGGCAGCACGATCGACTCGCTGTCGATCGCCGCAGACCCAAGCGCTTCCTGCAACTTGGCGAGATGAGGGCGGACATTCTCGTCCGTGACGATCACCAGCCGCCGCCCGCGCGCGAATGGCGCAAGGTGCTCGGCCGCACGGCTTAGCAACCCGGCCTCGATCAGGATGGGATAGCGCCGGTCGCCCAGTTCAACAGAAACCGTGTTCATGCGCCGATCGCCTCCATGATGGCGGCCACCGTTGTTTCATGCGGGGCCTTATGGCTCGACACGCGAAAAGGCGCGAGCGCGTAAATGGGATTACGGACGCGCGCGAGTTCGGTCAGCACCTCCACCGGATTCTTGCCGCGCAACAGCGGGCGCGTGTCGCGGCGGCTGACCCGTTCGGCAAGGACGCGCGGATTGGCATCCAGCCAGACTGCGACAGCGTTTTCGAGGATCAGGCGCCGCGTTTCCTCGTTCAGGAACGCGCCGCCGCCCGTTGCGATCACCTTGGGGGTTCCATCGACCAGCCGAGCGATTACCCGGCGCTCCCCGTCGCGGAAATACGGCTCGCCGAAGCGGTCAAAGATTTCCGCGACGCTCATTCCCGCCGCTTTCTCGATTTCGGTGTCCGCGTCGGCGAAGGGCAGGTGAAGCTTTGCAGCGAGGCGCCGGCCCACCGTGGATTTACCGACGCCCATCAAGCCAATCAGCACGATCGGCTGCCCCTTCCACGGCTCAACAGGCTTACGGCTTTGCAACATCGGTTGGGGGCTATACTAGGCAGGGCGCGCCCGGCAATGGTCGGGTCCCGGTCACGAACAGCGTCAACCAAGGTTTGCCCATGTCCCGCCTCCTCGTCACGCTTCTCGTCATTCTGGTGGTGGTCGTGGGCGGCCTGTTCCTGTTGTCCAGCCGCGCGCACGAAGTGCCGCAGACCCAGGTCGAGAAGGCGGTCTCGCTTGACAACCTCTCCTAGCGGGCTGCGGCGGGTCGCTGCGGTGACGCTGGTCGCCGCGGTGACGCTGCCGGCGTTGGCGCAGCAGGAACGGCCCGAGTCGATCCTGCCGCCTGGCTTTGGCGAGCCCGCGGCCACGCCGAGCGCCCGCCCGAGCCCCCGGCCCAGCGCTACCGGCCTTACCAGCGGCCCGATCGCCGCACCGACGCCGTCGCAGGCAACTGCGGTGGTTCAGCCGCTACCGGCGCCGGAGCCGAGCGCATCGCCATCGGAAACGCCGAGCCCGACGCCCACGCCTGACGCGCGGGTGCTGGCCGAATACGAGATGCCGGCCGCGGCGCGCCGGTCGCTCGCGTCTGTGGGGCCGATCGGAACGGGGGAGGGCGCCTTGCCCGCGGACGCGTTCGGGGCCGCGGACGGGCAATACCTAAAACTGCTCATGCGTAATCTGTCGGCACCGCTGCCGTCGCGCTGGATGTCGATCCTGTTGCGGCGCGCGCTGGTGGGGCGGATCGACACGCCAGCCCATGTGAACGGCGCCGATTTCGCCGCGGAGCGAGCCTGGTTGCTGCTGCGCATGGGCGAGGCGCCCGCGGCGCGCGCGCTGGTGCAGGGCGTCGATGTGGCAAACACGACGCCGAAGCTGCTTCAGGTCGCGATGAACGCAATGCTCGCTGCGGGTGATCCGGGGGGGCTGTGTCCGTTGCAGGCGCGCGCAGCTGCCTTGGCCCCCGCGCGTGGCTGGACCACGGCGGGGGCCATCTGCGCCGCGCTGAGCGGAAATCCGGCTGCGGCGAAGGCGCAACTGGCGCAGGTTCGTAGGCGCCGCGTGGCGAGCGGCATCGACCTGCAGCTTGCGCAAAAGGTGATCGGCGCGGGACCCAATGGTGGCCAGGCGATGACGATCGAGTGGGCTGGCGTCGACCAGCTGACCGCGTGGCGAATCGGTCTGTCGTTGGCGACGAGCACGCCGCTGCCCGACGAGCTAATGGCGACCGTCGGGCCACAGGCTAACTGTTGGCGGGCCTTGGCCCCAGGCGTTCCTCCGGCTCTTCGACTGCCTGCGGCGGAAGCTGCGGCAGGGCAGGGCGTCTTGTCCAACCTGGCGATGGTCGACCTGTACGGATCGGTAGAGGGGGGCGACGATGCCCCGTCCGCGGCGGTGGCGGTCGCAGACGATCTTCGCACGGCCTATACCGCGGCCGACGCGGCTGCGCGCCTAGCGGCATTGCGTCGCATCTGGGGGCGGGATGATGGGCAGACGCCCTATGGCCGGCTGGTGCTGACTGCCCGTGCGGCCATCAGAGTGCCCGCAGGCACGGCGAAGGCGCCGGCCGATCGATTGGTCGCATCAATGCTGTCGGCAGGGCTGGACCGGACGGCGGCACGCTGGCGCGGGTCGGTGGAAGCCGGTGGGGATGCCTGGGCCATGCTGGCGCTCGCCGATCCCGACCTGTCCCAGCGGCTGACCTATCGCGATGTGTCGAGCTATGCCGGATCGGGTGACAGCGCGGTCAAGCAGCGGTTGTTCTTCGCGGGGCTGGCTGGGCTGGGGCGGCTCGCTCCCGCGGACATCGAGCGTGCGGCCGAAGCATTGGAGGTGCGGATCGGGGCGGAGAACCCCTGGACGCGGGCACTGGATCGCGCGGCTCTGGCAAACCAGCCGGGGACGGTGGTCCTGCTGGCCGCAATCGGTATGCAGACAGGTTCTTGGCGCGGAGTCCCGCCCGAGATGCTGTACCGCATTGTCGGGGCGCTGCGTGCGGTTGGGCTGGGTGGTGAGGCGCGGATGATCGCTGCCGAGGCGATCGCGCGGGCCTGATCCATGGGCACGGATGCGGCCCTGATCGATCGCTTTCTGGAGATGCTGGCGGCGGAGGCGGGGGCGGCGGCCAACACGCTGGCTGCCTATCGTTCAGACCTGGCGCTGGCGTCGACGGAACTGGCGGGGGAACTGACGACGGCGGATGCCGCCGTGCTGGCGCGACTGGCGCACGGCTGGCGAGATCTGTCGCGATCGACGGTGGCCCGCAAGGCGGCGTCATTGCGGCGGTTCTTTGCATTCCTGCACGACGAAGGACATCGCGGCGATGACCCTGGCGGCACACTGCCAAGGCCCGGGACCGCCCGGCCTTTGCCCAAGGTGTTAAGCCTTGACGACGTCGAACGACTGTTCGGCGCGATTGCGGCGCGGCTGGCGAAGGAACCGGTGCTTCCGGCTGACCTGAGGCTCGCTGCCTTGATGGAACTTCTGTACGGATCGGGGCTGCGCGCGACAGAACTGGTCTCGCTGCCGCGGTCGGCGGTGTCGCCGGATCGCCCCTTCCTGATCGTGCGCGGCAAGGGTGGGCGCGAGCGGCTGGTACCCATTTCCGATCGTGCCCGCGCTGCTGTCGCATCCTGGCGCAACCATGTGGCGCCCGATCGGCAATGGCTGTTTCCCTCCGGGAAGGGCCACCTGTCGCGCATTCGACTTTTTCAGCTGGTGAAGGCGCTGGCGGCGGAGGCGGGGATCGCGCCCGATCGGGTCAGCCCGCACGTGCTTCGCCACGCGTTCGCCACTCATCTGCTGGCCGGCGGCGCGGATTTGAGGGCTCTACAGACCATGCTTGGTCATGCCGACATTGCCACAACCGAGATTTACACCCACGTCGAAGCGAGCCGATTGGTGGAACTGGTGAACACGCGCCATCCCCTGAACGACGCTGGCCGCGTTGACCTTCGGCCCTCGCCCGCTTAGCGCGCCGCGATGCCAAGTTTCCTGGATTTCGAAAAACCGATCGCCGAGCTGCAGGGCCGTATCGACGAGTTGCGCGACACTGCTGCCGACGGCACGGTCGACATCAGTGCGGACCTCGCCCGTCTTCAGGCGAAATCTGACAAGCTGCTTCGCGATACATTCGCCAGATTGACCCCGTGGCAAAAGACGCAGGTCGCGCGCCATCCCGAGCGCCCGCACTTCAAGGACTATGCTGCGGGACTCTTCGATGACTGGATGCCGCTTGCTGGCGACCGCGCTATTGGGGACGATCAGGCGATCCTGGGCGGCTTCGCCACCTTCCGTGGACGCCGAGTAATCGCGATCGGTCACGAGAAGGGGGCGGACACCGCAAGCCGGCTCCGCCACAATTTCGGCATGGGCAAACCCGAAGGGTACCGCAAGGCGATCCGCCTGATCGGTCTTGCCGATCGGTTCGGGTTGCCCGTGCTGACACTGGTGGACACGTCTGGGGCCTTTCCGGGCATCCAGGCCGAGGAGCGCGGCCAGGCGGAAGCGATCGCGCGATCGACCCAGGCGTGCCTTGCGGCGGGCGTTCCAGTGATCTCCGCGATCGTCGGCGAAGGCGGTTCAGGGGGCGCAGTGGCGCTGGCTGCCGGTAATCGCGTGCTGATGTTCGAACACGCAATCTATTCGGTGATCAGCCCCGAAGGAGCAGCGTCGATCCTGTGGCGCACGGCCGACAAGGCCGCCGATGCCGCCGACGCGATGCGTATCACGGCGCAGGACCTTAAAGGTTTCGGCATCATCGACACGGTCGTGCCGGAGCCGTTGGGTGGCGCACATCGTGCGCCCCATACAGCGATCGACGCTCTTGGCGACGCAATCGACCAAGCATTGGACGATCTGGTTGGCCGAGATCCACAGGTGTTGCGGGCGGACCGCCGGGCGAAATTCCTGGCGATGGGTCGACTTTGAACTTCAACAAAATGACCAAATGAGAAGGGCGGCGGAACCGATGGTCCGCCGCCCTTCATCTGTCCGCTTGCCGAGGAAGTGTCTTACGACGCCTTCATGTTCGACGAGATGTTGCTGAAGGTGGTCGTCAGCTGAGTACCAATGCCCTTCATGGCGGCGATAGCGGCAACGGCGATCAGGGCAGCGATCAGACCGTATTCGATTGCGGTCGCGCCCTTGGAATTCTTGAGGAAGTTGCGGATCTTCTGCATTGCGGTCTCCATGGTCTTGAAACTTCAGTCACCCGGCTGGTCCAGTCTTCCGGATCGAACCAACAATCGCCCGTGTAGAGGAGGCGGGTTGAGAAAGGCTTAAGAGCCACCCATCGCCGTCGCGACTTTGTTGCTGACATCGTCCCACATGCCGATTGTTGTCTGAGCGGTGGCACGGAGCGCCCCGACCATGGCGAGCACGATCAACGCAGCGATGAGGCCGTATTCGATGGCAGTTGCCCCGCGAGCATCGGCAGACAGGCGGCGCAGCACGCGCTTTACCAAGGAGCGATGAACGGTCATGGCAATGCGAAGTACGGGAATGAGGTAAACGATTGGTGGACTCGATGCCTCCGTTGCTGGTCGTCGCCGGCGCGCTGGTTCGAGGCGGGGCCGTGCTGGTCCAGCAACGTCCGGCCGACAAGGCCATGGCCGGATTATGGGAATTCCCCGGCGGAAAGGTCGATGCCGGGGAGGCGCCCGCAGAGGCTCTGGCGCGCGAACTCAATGAGGAGCTCGGGGTCTCCGTTGACCCCGTCAAGTTGACCCCAATCACATTCGGCACCGGCCTGATCGGCAGCCGCGATCTGGTCCTGCTTCTTTATCGGGTGGCTCAATGGACGGGCGAGCCGCAGGCGCTGGAAACCCCTGAGCTGCGTTGGGTTGATGCCGATGCGCTTCGAGACCTGCCGATGCCGCCGGCGGACTTGCCGCTTATTGCGCCATTGTGCCGCATTCTGGGTTGAAGTGACGGAAGGGGGCGAGCTCAGCCTCGCTCCCTTCATCGCGTCGAAGTGAACCAGACCAAGTTCACAACGGTCCGTTCGAGGCGGGTTACGGGCGAGAACTTGTGCCAATTAGGTCCGAACTCACTCGGTAATTTGTCGTCAACCGTTGCCGGCGCGTATCGCGCTATGATCCACGCACCTCCCGTCCAGGCAATCGCGCAGGCTGCATCGCTGCAGCAACTGTTCTCGGCGCATCAGCAGTTGCTGGATGGCTTAGCGCGCCTTGAAACAGAGACGGCGAGGCCCGTTCCCGACAAGGCGGCAGTCGGAGCGGCGCGGTTGGCGCTGTCACAGGCAAGCCGGAAGCGGAGCACGATCCTGGACAGCGTGCTGGCTTCTGAAGCACGCATCAGAACTGGCCCAGACCTGTTGCAGCTGGTTGCCTTGCAGGACAGCGTGCGAAGAGCGCGCACGGCTTCGACTGCCCATGTCGCAAGATGGAGCCAGTCGACGTTGGAGGCTGACTGGCGCGGTTATTGCCGCGACTCGGCCCTAATGCGCCGACACATGCGCAGGCAGATGGAGGCGGAGACACAGTTTTTCGTGCAATCGAGTGGATCTGGTGGGGGCCGTGGCTGACAGCCAAGACAGTTAAGCTTTACCGCCGCGACACGCCGTCATCGTTGCAGCGGCGTGCACGGGACAGCCTTGGCGAATGAGCGGGGCGTTCATGGCACGACGCTATGAATGGTTTGGTAGCCCCTGCCGTCGCCAGTTGCTCAACCATTGTTGACTCAATTCAGCGCGGCCGAATGAAGATCGCTTCTCCCAATAACAGCCGCAAGGTGGCCAAACTCGATCTTGGGGGCGGGGGCGTCGAGCTCGAGACAGCCGCGCAGCCTTTCAGGAATTTATCCCTAACGAAGTTGGAGGCCCGACCGGGAATCGAACCCGGGTGCAAGGATTTGCAGTCCTCTGCGTCACCACTCCGCCATCGGGCCTCGACGCCGGGAGAGGCGCGCAAATGCGTGGTTTTCTGCACCGCGTCAACAGGCGAGTACGCACTCGTTTTCAGCAAGTGCGCAGTGTTCCCGTTTCGGTCACGGAGGCGGCGCATGCCTGAGAACAGCGCGATCGAGAAGCCGCTGAAGGCATACGCCGTCCTTGAACATGACGAGCGCACCGGCGCGATCTATTTTGCCCGCCATGCCATCGTTGCCCGGAAGACGGGGGCGGCGGAGTATGGCGACGGTGAGCTGTCCTACGTCACGTGCAATCGTGCCCCATGGGCGGATCGCTTCGCAGACACTGGCGTGGTTCCCGTCTCGATGATGGTTGAGAATGGATGGCACTTTGAGTGCACCTGCTGCGGGTCGAGGATCGATAAAGACCTGCCCGATCGCTGGCGCGACCGGAACCACGACGGTCTGGCCGACATGCTGCGTGAAGCTCGGCGTTGGCGACGCTGGAAGCCAGCCATGATCATGGGGAGCCAGCATACGCAGGTGTTCTGCGATGCGGCCTGCGAGGCCGCATGGGACAGGGAGCAAGCCGAGACACAACGGATTAGGGATCGCACCGTCGAGCGGTTTAAGGCCATCGTGCTTCGCCGCTTTCCGGACGCTGATATCGTTGATGACGATGACCGCTGGCAGCGGCCCCATGTCTATGTCACGCGGAACAGGGGCGGCCGGCTGGTGCCCCGGCAAGTCGTCGTGGCGTTCCGCTTTCCAGGAATGGAATACGGCCCAGCAACGCTGCGCTGGGATCACCGATCAACGTATCGTGGCGGCAGACCAGAGTGGAGCTGCTGCGGCGGCGATAGAGACGCGTTCGAAGCGTGGGCGAGGTCCGTGAAGCCTGCCGTCGCTCCCGCCCCGTTCGCGATGGAGGAGGCGTGATGACGCACGAGATGTGCGGCGTTACTGCGTCAGGATGAAGAAAGGCACGTCACCTCCGAACCTCTTCGCTGCCGCGAGATCGTTCGCCATGGCTGCACGTCTTTTGCAGCCGCAGGCCTCTCAGGCGGCAGCCATCCCATTCTACTTCTTGAACGGATTCGCGATCGAGATGGCACTCAAGGCGGTGATCCTTAGGGCCAATCGAGATCAGGGTCAGTTGAAACGGATCGGCCACGACCTTCTGGGAGGGTTGCGGGCTGCTGAGGATTGTGGCCTGAGCCTCGCGGAACCTGAGACCTTCAATATGATCAAGCGCATGTCGGTCGTTCATGGCGATCACACATTTCGGTGCATTCCCGACATCGAAGAGGTCGAGGTCATCGGACCGGGGCTGCTGGAGACGCTTCTGGGCAGACTATTGACACGGATCGAAGCCGAGTTCGACGTCTGGGAAGATCAGGACCCGGGCACGGCCAAACGGCTCTAACAGCTTGCCCACCTCACTGAACCGGGTAGGTTGCCAGATGTATCAAGGAAGAGCGGCCTTAATGCGCCGTCTTAGCTTAGCAGCGACCGCTTCCCAGGGCTGAAGTCGCGCGGTCTCGCCAGCGAGGGCGAGCGATCCGATCCGTGAAGCCACGAGCGCCCACGTTCTCACCTCAAATTCCCCGACGGAGGACGGGCCAGCAGACATTGCCCGGTATTATCACCCCGTTTGGGGCGGGAACGCCAGTGTCTCTAACGATTTCGTCACCTCTTCGGAGGCACCTTCGTGACCATGCTTAGGCCACCCATGCCCGCGCGCTTCGCTGAGCTGCGGAACTGCATCGATGACGTATGCAGCCAAGCAAGTGCGCTCCTGAACGATAGTTGCGGCGCCGAAAACGCTCCTAAGCTCGCCCGAACTAGGTGGCGACTGACGAAGGCGCTCAGTGACTACCACGCATTCGTCTTGGGTGAGTTCTGCGGTGCTGGAGCCGGGTCTCCCTCTGATGAGGAACGGGCGAAAGAGCGTGTGAAAGCCGACTGCCATGCGCTGAACAAGCTTATGCAGGTATGCGCAAGAGCGTGGAGCTCTGGGGACAACCACGCTCGATGGGAAGAATATCGGCCAGCAGCTCTCCACCTGCTCACGACCGTGCAGCATCAGCTGACACGGAACGATGACGCTCTCAGGGACCTATCCTTCGCGCGCTCATCGCGACGCTCAACTCAGGCTGCCACGATCGCAAGGTCGGCGTTGAGATAGCTTACCCACTTTACCGGACCGGGTAGGCTGGACCGGCAAGAAAGAGCGCATGGATCCTAAGTGGTTGGGCATAGGCGTCGCGATCGGCGCGGGAGTGGGCGTGTCGATGCACAACGTCGGACTGGGCGTCGTACTTGGAGCGGCGATTGGGGCGGTGCTGTCGCTTCGATCAAAGGGCCGATCCCGGCCTTAGGTGTTTCTGCCGACCGCCAATTGCTGACGTGCCGAGCTTGTTCGGCACCCCCGGAGGGTGTCGCAGTTAGGTCCGTACCCATCCCAACTAGGGCAGCAGAGCCTCCCGTGGCATGCTGCTATGATGCTCAGTTCGCTACTATATGTGAGCCGCAGCTTGGTCCCGCCTGACGACCAGGGCGAGCAGCTTCTTGCTATCCAGGCCCTGTCACACATCCGGAATGTCGAGCTGGATTTGACTGGGTTTCTCGTGTCAACACAGGACTACTTTAGTCAGTACCTTGAAGGCGACGCCGATGCCGTATCCGTCCTTATGCAAAGCATACGGGCGGACACACGGCACACCGACATCAAGGAAACACCGTTGTTAGTAGAACTTGATTATCGGCTCTTTCCCCACTGGCGCATGACCTGCTTCCCGACTGGCTGCTTCGTCAGCCGGCACGTGGAGCCGATCCTCAGCGGCTGCTTCAATAAGATGGATACAGAGTCGGTAATCAGCTTGATTCAGTTCGTGCGTCAAACCGCGCCCGATCTCGTTCGTACGCCTGCTGATTAGGGCTAGTCTGGCCGGGCACTGCAGACTCGCAGCTCTGGCCCACCTCACCGCACCGGGTAGGCAGAGGCGAGACAAGCGCTGTCTTCTGCTCGCACCTCAGGGCAGGTGGCCGGTTTACTCAGTTCCATTCCGGGACGAGCTGGTCCAGCTGGCCCGTAACGCCTGCTTGCTCACGTGTAACGTCCGGCTACCCTGCCGTTTGGGGGAGACAGGAATGGGCACAAGCACTTGGCGTGAGTGGACGATCGCTGAAAAGAAGCGGCTGTCTGATCTAGCGAGCATAGGCCTAATCGACGACGAGATTGCGAGGGCTATGGATTGGCCAGTGCGTTCAGTCTCGGCCCAACGTATGCTGATGGGCATTCCTCCGAACAAGCGCTGATCCTGCCTTGCCCACCTCACCGAACCGGGTAGGCTGGCCCGCACTATCCCGGTGTCCGATCCCGCCGCATAGTGTCGAGTTAGCCGGCCTGATTGCGCACATCTCTTATCGGAGTACGTCGCCAAAATGAGGCCACATAGCTTTTGGTGGTTTATCGGGCTGGTCGCACTCACCTCATGCGCCGACTCAGCCCAGCGCGAAGCAGAGCGCGTTCTAGCCGGCACGGGGATCGAGCGCTGCTTGGCTGCCGCACACTGGACCCGAGCCAAGCGTGTCGGCGCGTACGTAGAAGAACTAGAATTGGGGTCGTACTTCAACGCACTCGACGAGCCTCCGGAGTCACGTCCTCGCGGAGTGGAAAGCGACTTTGACGCCCGCTTGGTTGGGCACGCCCAGATGGTTCTGGGAGGCTTTCTCGTGAAGTATGCGAAGGATTATCGAGAGGCGGGCTCGCCTCGGACAGCAACTTCCGAGGCCCTGCGACGGTCAGGCTTCGACGGCAGGCTTCTCAGTGGCAGCACTACCGGTCCGGGAGGTTGGATCAGAGGCGAAGCAGAAGGATGGCTCTCGCGAGAAACCGATCTTTCCTGCGGATCGGATCAGCACAATGGTCGCTTTTTCATCATCAAGGACTTCCGACCGGCGTTTCGCGTAAGCGTTCGCTAGCCGCCCAAGCGAACAGCTTCGGCACTTGTCCACCTCACCGAACCGGGTAGGCTGGATGAGCTAAGTTGGTGACTCGAACTGCCGGCCTCAGGTTCAAAGGGGAAGAGTGTCCCAAGCAGGACAATTTCGCGGATAGCGGCTCTTAACCAGACTTGCCCAGCTCATCGCGAAGTGATCTGTTGCGCGTTGATCTGAGGGGGGACAAATGCATCGAATCACGTCATCGCTGGCCGTAGTTGCCTGCCTCACAATGACAACTGCCGGCGTCGCCGCGGGGCCTGTCACCTTCAGTGGTTCGGGCGTAATCAACTCTACTGGCGGCAAACTGGCACCGAGTGGTGTCAGCCCAGTTGGCAGTGCGTTCAACTTCAGGTTCTCGTTCGACCCGGCGACCGCATCGCTGATCCAGTCGGACGATGGGTACGCATTGTACGACCTCGCGGTGTCTAAGCCGACTGCAACGCTTGGCGGCTTCAGTTTTCCGGCGTCCAACGATCCGGTGCTAACGCCGCTCGTTGAGTTGTCTCGCGGGTTCTCCTTCTTCGGCGGGGACTCGTCCGAGCCCTCACTTGCTTTCACCTTCTTCTTATTGGGTACGCCGACCACCTCCGCAGCGGACACTCCATTTCTCGGATCGGCTGGACGGAGTCAGCAGCTGGCGATCGGGGGAGTGTTTCGATCGTCCGACCTAAGTGCGCCGTTGACGATCAACAGCCTGTTCGGGAGCGGCACTCCGTTCTACCAAAATTTCGAGTACGGGACGAGAGATCCGGCCCTGCGGCAGAGCGGTCTCCTGGAAGGCAGCTATGTTGGAAGCTTCACGGCTCCTGTACCTGAGCCTGCGACATGGGCTTCGATGATCGCTGGCCTTAGCTTGGCAGGTGGTGTTGCAGGCTATCGCCGCCGCCGTAAGACGAAGGTCAGGTTCGCCTGATCGTAAGTAGCCGTTCGGCTATTCTGGACGGCCATCCTCGCACCTGTGGGCGGATCCCGTTCAGCATCGTCAGCGGGCGTCCAAACGACGGCCTTTTGATCCTACATTACCCGTACCTTGCCCACCTCACCGAACGGGGTAGGCTGGCGCGCCCGCACCGGCTGAGCGCAGGTCTTTCGAGGAGCGTCTCGCGCGGTAGGGTGAATTAGGGCCGGCGTGGTCCCAGCGGCGTAAAAACCGGTCACAACCGGAGGCCACAATTCGAGTCCTGTCGTCGGCCCACCCGACGACCCGAAACTGATACATTTTGCGGCGCCGAAGTACGTTGCACCAGCACCAGGCTTAGCACCAGCTAGGCTGGTACCCTGAGCCTACAACCCGGGCCTGGCTACCTGCATGGCCGCCCAGAGTGCCTGTACGGCCGACGTTCTTCAGGCAAACATCACCTTCGCTTTACGCCTGCGACGGTATGCTGCTGCGCCGCTTGCCAGGCTAAGACCGGCAGCCAGTGACGCCCACGTTGCGGGCTCGGGGACTGGCGCAGCCATGGAACCATCTACCATCAGGCGACCAGAACCGCCGCTGAAAACCTCGGTGCCTCCGTCGGTGGTGTAAGATGAGGTAGAGAAAGTGCCTCGCTTGTTCAGGAGCTCTGCAAGCGTGGGAAGATAATGCTTTTGACCTAGCACGTTGAAGAAGTTCACGCTTATCAATGGCTGCGACCTGGCACCGGAGAAGCTGGCCTCTTTGTCCGCCCTGTCGTAGTTCGCGTACAGCACTGGAGAGACATAATCCTCCAGCTTAGTCTCGAGCGAGATGTACTCTGCACCCTCAAACAGGCCCATTGTATCCTCGTTGTACACCCGGTCATACACGATGAGGCCCGTGATTTTGTCACCCGCTTTGTACAGACCATAGGCGTCGTTGCCGAACACACCTGTGAACGGGATCTCTATGTGGTAGTTATCAGCACCGGCTACAGTGGGCAGAATCGCAAGAACGCCAGCAAGTATGTAGCAGTTCATGTCTTATCCCCTGTGTGACCCAGGCAGATGCTAGACCTCGTAGTCGGCGACGCAAGCCAATTGGGCGGGCTATGCTGAAAGTCTCGGTGCGTAGGAATAGGTGGCGCAGCTCGATTGTACTTTCAGGAAGCTATCGTGCAATGATTGCTGGCGAAGGCGGACCTTGCTCTGGCGGTTTGCTACCTGTCCGAACCGGTAGGCCAGACCGACACCCCAAAGAGAGCGCATGGATCCGAAGTGGTTGGGCATAGGCGTCGCAATCGGCGCGGGAGGCGGGGTAGCAACGCACAACATCGGACCGGGGATCGCCCTCGGGGTGGCGATTGAAGCGGTGCTATCTCTTCGAGCAAAGGGCCGACCTCGCTCCTGGTCCTCGCTTGCCCGCCTGGGAACCGGGTAGGCCGGCGCGAAACCAGCGCTGGCAGCTGCTTGCACCTTAAGGGCAGGTCGGAGGTTACTCAGTTCCATTCCGGGACGAGATGGGCACAGCTGGTTCGCAGCGCCTGCTTGCTCACATGCAAGGCCCGGCTACCCTGCCGCTTGGGGGAGACAGGAATGGGCAAGAGCACTTGGCGTGAGTGGACCCTCGACGAGAAGAAGCGGCTGTCCGATCTAGCGAGCGTAGGCTTAATCGACGACGAAATTGCTAGGGCTATGGACTGGCCAGTGCGTTCCGTCACAGCACAACGAATGCTGATGGGCATACCTCCGAACAGGCGCTGATCCTGCCGAGCCACCTCGCCGAACCGGTAGGCTGCCCTCCCGGAGGACTCGCAACATTAGGGGCAAACCGGGTCGCCGATGAGCGGCTTCGGACGACTCTGATCTAGCGAGACTAACGAAGCAGGAGCGTACGGACGAGTAGATCGGAAAGGAACTTTATCTCACCGTCTGAGCAGTCACGGCTCAGCGCGTACTCCTCCGGGATCGCTCGACAGAACGGAGGTAATAAGCGTTTTGCCCAATCTGAAACATACGTTGCCGTGAAGAAAGATAGCCTTTGCGGGACGTTGACGAGGCTTTCCGTGCCAAGGCCTATCTAGGTACGCGCTTAGTACGCTTAGGAGGTCTCGTGAACTTCATCGCCGCGGCAGCGCTGATCGAGCGCTACGGAGATGCCGGCGGAGTGGCCAGGTATATTGTTGGCCAGATTCTAGCGGACCCAGAGTCGGAAGCGCACTGGCGCGCCACCGCCGCCGCCTGCCACGAGTTGCTCACGGCTAAGATCCATTGAGTCTAGGCGTCGACGGCTTGCCTACCTAACCGAACCGGGTAGGCTGGAGCGAACGCGCGAGGCCGACAGATGCAGCTGTTCAAGATGGAGTTCACCGTTACCGAAGAGGAAGCGGTGGAGATCGGGCGACGCCTACTCGACGCCCAATCACCCGACGAAATTGATCTGGGTGACACCGCCTCACTCGTCGGACGCGCGATCACAACGGCCCTTGCCTCGTTTGCGGGCCCGGACCACGGCACCTATTTCACACGGTATCATTCAGAGGCCACGACTGAGTACCTTCAACAGCAGAGCCGTGAGTAGGCCGTCTACATGCTTGCTGGCTTTGGTGAACCGGCTAGGTTGGAGAGCATGCCAAAGCTGCCTAGACGCTTACCTTACGAAGCGATCATCCTAGCCGGTCTGCTGCTGGGCAGCTGTGAAGACCGGCTCTCCCCAAAGCGCATTGCTGAACAGGCTGACGTTGCCGATGTGAATGCGCGCAATGCTCTGGCGCGCGTCAGTGAGCTGGAAAGCAGAGTGAGCGAGATCGAGCGCAAACTCAATCACTAGGCAAGCTGGGGACCTTGTCCACCTCACCGAACCGGGTAGGCTGCTTGCAGGGAAGGCAAATCATGAGCCCAAAGTGGATCGGTATCGGTATCGCGCTCGGCGCGGGCGTCGGAGTAGCAATGCATAATCTGCCGATTGGAATCGCGATCGGGACAGCGTTGGGAGTCGCGCTTTCGTTCAGGGCGCAGCGGAGCTCGCGTAGACGTTGACCGTGGGTCGAAACCGAAGATCTGGGCAGACCGAGCTATGACTCGCCGTTCTCGCGCTAACTTAGCGTTCTCGCTCGTGCAGGCCACCGTTGCCGCAGCCGGGCGGCAGTCGGCCATCCTTGGCTCGGTGTCGTCGCGGGATTTATTACCGCCCTCGCGATACGCCATGCATCCGAAAACTGGTCTTCCTCCGGCCGGTGATGCTGCCCCACTCGCTTTGCGGGTAGGCGGACGGCTTAAGTACGAAGGTATGCTCTTACTTGAGAACTCATTCTGTCTGCCTCACCAAACCGGCGTGGGCTGATCCGCTGTCGTCCGGCCTCCGCTTTCGCCCCAATAGCGGACGTCCATCTAGGCGGGTAAGTAGCACTTAGCGTTTTGCTTCAGGAGGCAAGGCAATGACCAGAGCTGATCGTTTGTGTATCATCGTGGCCGTTCTGCCGGTCGGAATGTTAGTCTCCGGTTTGCTCGGCACTATGGTGGTGCGCAGCGCGACGGGCGCAAGCCCGTTTCCTGACGGTTCAGCGAATTACGTCCTTCCCGCCAGCTTGCTGGTGACGTTCGGTGCCGTTCTGGCAGCGAACCTCCTTCGCATCAGAGTCGCCCACCTACGTCGCTAGCGAGCGTCCGCTTTCCTGCGATTGTGTTGAAAAACTCTGCTGGTCACGATCGATTGGTCCGGACCGGCAAGATAATATCAAGACATCAAACGAGACTCCTCGATTCGCGCAGTATATTTGTGCCGTAAGTAACAAAGTGGCGCTTGATCGGGCCTTGCAGGGCGACGGCCGACCTTTTCAACACAATCCTGCCAAAGCGGACTTCCGCTTGCCCACCTAACCGAACCGGGTAGGCTGCCTCTATCAATGTGACGCCTGAAAGAGCGTGCGCCCGATTTCGATCCCAGCGGCAAACATGGCCGCCCAAACGGCTACCGTGATCAGGATCCGGTGCAATTTAGGCAGCTGATCAAACCAGGCTCTGAACTGCGCCACCCTCGGTCTCCCTCCCTGGCGTCCCTACCGCGTCCGGACATCGGGGCAAGCGCCCTGAGCTGCTCCAAGGTGACCCGAACGGCATGAATAAGCCCCATTGCCCACCTGAGCGAACCGGGTAGGCTCGGGCCCAATGTCGTTTCTGATCGGCTGGAGGCGCTAGCCGTCGAGCCGCTTGCTCCGGACTCGGAGCAGCACGATGGATCAATCCCTATGGTTTTACCTGCTTGCGGCAGGGCCCTTCACGTTTTCGATCTTGCTCGCCCTAGATTGGAACTGCTCGCCTAAGAGCGCTGGGGAGATCAGACGGAGGCGCGAAGCGGTCGAGGAGCGCGCGCGAAAGGACGACGACACCAGCGGCGGTCCTCCATCCTGACGTGCCCACTTCACCGAACCGGATAGGCGTAAAGTTGATTGCTTCAAGGTGCTGGCACGACAGCCGGGGACAGTCATTCGCGTGCCCTTCTCACGTCGTCGATAAAGCGTATCTTCAGCTTCTCGACTCGGAGAGGGAGAGAAATCAATGACCAAGTTGCAGAAGGTTTGGCTTAAAGCGGCCTGTCTCATGACCGTGTATTCGGTCATCCCGGTCACCCCTAGTGCGGCTCAATCCGGAGATATTTGTTACGGCATCGCTCGAACTGAGTGCATATACGGAGCCTCCAAGGATCAATACGTGAGCTATAGTGCATGCTTCCAAGCTCAATACGCGCTTTGCAAAACGCGTGGGGATAACGGCTGCAAACCGCCTACGATCGTGCCCGGCTTTTGTTAAAGCGGCGAAGGTGGGCACTTCAGACCACAGTCTGTTGCCCACCTCACCGAACCGGGTAGGCTGGCAGCATGGATGAGAAGCAGCAGGATGGCGTGACCATCCTCGCCTAGCTAGTGCCATCCTGGGCGCCTTGGTTGCGATATTCTCCGCGCTCGCTTCGGCGAGGCATCTGGAGCGGGCTGGCCCAGGTCACGGGACCAGGTAGGCTGCAGGTTGGTTCTGATATTGTTTGCGCTAACATTGCACCGGCCATATCTTCCGCGTCGAACGGGTGCGGGGGCACGGAGTTGTTTGGCTTAAACAAGAGACGATGGGCACAGACCCACGAGGAACTCAGTAGGGCAGAAGCGGGCGAGAACCTGCGTCTAACAATTCCGACACCAAGGGACGGTACTTTTGCAAGCTTCCTGCAGCTTCTGGAACAGGGTGAGTCTGTCAAGTGCGCCGATGGTCAGCGCGCATCAGGTTGCTGACCTTAAATCTCGACCGGAAAGTCCGGGGCGCTGTGCAGCTGTTTAATGTCAGCAAGGGACAGCATCCGCTTTGCGTCTACATCAATGAAGAGGGTGTCGTTTCGCGCAGCACAGATCGCCTCTGCGTCAATA
This sequence comes from Sphingomonas aerophila, assembly GCF_014199305.1. Classification (GTDB taxonomy): domain Bacteria; phylum Pseudomonadota; class Alphaproteobacteria; order Sphingomonadales; family Sphingomonadaceae; genus Sphingomonas; species Sphingomonas aerophila. The sequence continues at coordinate 245,209 of NZ_JACIJK010000004.1, read as the reverse complement.
GCAGCACGCACCATAGCCTCCAGGGAGCCGCTATTTAGGTGCGATATCGCCTGTGCCTCGGAAGGCGCACTCCGGCTGTCCCGCCGGCACCACAGCCGCGCAGGTTTCTTCCAGAACTCGTTCATTATGATCTCGTAATCTGCGGCGCCATGGCTCGTAAGCGGCGCCACTTCTTTGAACCATAGCTAAAACCAACATGGGTCAAGTTACCCACAGGATTGCGGCGAACCGCTCGTCGCAGGTTGCTCGATTTAGCGAACCCGGTAGGCTGGCCTCATGGATAAAGCTGACCACGTCTCGCAGCCCGGAGATCACCGCGGTCCCTTTAACGCGCTTTCAGATTACGCGCTGAAAGAGGCCTACGAGCGCGTAGCAGCTGATCCGGACAGCCCGACCGCTCCGTTACTGCTGGCGGAGCTAGAGGCGCGAGGCATCGCACAATGAGCCCCGCCACCGTCGTCCGGCCTGAGCGCGAGGTCGCTGCACTTGCCGATAGCAGGTCGGACCATGGTTGAGCACTTGTCAGAACCCGAGGTCGATTTTCTGCTGAGGTGCGTACCCTATCCAAGCGACGCATTGCCCCCGGCTGGCGACCTCAACGCGCTAGAGGGGGCGGGCCTGATCAGGGCCGCGAAGGTCGGACCCGGCACGAATTTCATCCTGACCGCCGAAGGATGGGTGCGGCTCCTGTCTGATGCGGATCTGCGCAAGGCCTACCTCGGCACGGATGGCGAGCCAGAGAACGAGGTCGCTGACCTGCTTGCGGCCGAGTGCGAGCGCCGGAACATAGACCTGTGAGCGAGACCGGCGCCGTGATGCGCGCCCTTGACCTGGCGCGGACGGGGTCCGTGCGATCAGTCGAGGACATCCGCCGCACCCTGAAGAAAGAAGGGTTTGAAAGCGTCGATGGCCACCTGACCAGCCACAATTTGAAGAAGCAGCTCCGGGCGGCCATCAACGAACGCATCCTCAAAGAAGTGGGCTGATGTGCAACCGCGCGCGCCTGGCGGGCGAGCCCGAGACGCTTCACGCGCGCTTCTCCGCCAGCTGGGCGCAAGACGTCGTCCGGCCGAACGTTAGCCTGGAGGAACTCTACCCCAAGAGCCGGGCCTACATCGTTCGTGAGGAGCGCGACCGTCGCGTGGTCGACGTGATGAGCTGGGACGTGCTGGGCGGGGAGGGGCCCTGGCCCATGACGAACGTTCGCAACCTGAAATCGCCACAGTGGCGGACGCTAGCGGCCGAGCCGTCGAGACGGTGTCTCGTGCCCCTGACCGAGTTTTGCGAATGGACGCCCGACAAGCACCAGGTAGGCGAGGGCAAGCCAGTCAAAGGTGAGATGTGGTTCGCTGTCGCCGAGCAGCCCGTGTTCGCTGTCGCGGGGTTTTGGCAACAGACGGCCAAGGGCCCAGGCTTCACCATGGTCACCTGCGACCCGAACGAACTGGTCGCGCCCATTCACCCGAAGGCCATGATCACCATCCTGCACGAGGCGGACTGGTATCGATGGTTGCGGGGCAGCTATGCCGACGTGATCGAATTGCAGCAGCCCTACCCGGCTGCCAAAATGACCGTTAGGGGCCCGATCTTTCCAACGCGCACGGGGTAAGCATGACGCGTGACGATCTGGCCGACGCAATCGTCAAAGAGCACGGGCTGTCCCGCATTCGCGCTAGGCGACTTGTGGATCAGATACTCGAGCAGATGAATGCCGCCCTCGGGAGAGGGGAGGACGTGAAGATCGCCAACTTCGGTGTATTTGTGATCCGCGAGAAGGTCGCTCGAATGGGTCGCAATCCCAAGACGCTAGAGCCACACCTCGTATCCGCCCGGAAGGTGCTTACATTCAGACCGAGCGACAGCATGCGTGATCGGATTGAGGCGGGGCGTGGCCCGGCGCGCTAGGCCGCGACCGCATCGATTTTCTCCGCGTCGCGGTGACCGGGTTCGAACCGATAACCTCACCGTCCGGATGCGCTCTATCCAGTTGAGCTACACCACAACGCGAAAGCACCACTAGCCGCTCGTCAGCGGCAGGCAGGTGCCGCCCGGGAACGCACATAGCTGATTCGAGGCTTGCGCCCAACCGGAACATAGTGAGAACAAGGGCGCCCCTCGAATTAGGAGAGCGCGTTGAACTACCCTCGTCCCAGCCTGCAAACCGAATGTCGCACCAATATGCCGGACAGTGCCGAGATACTGGCCGCAGCTCTAATTGCAGACGTCGGACACCTTGACGCGATCGACTGGCTGGAAGACGAGCTCGCCGCGACGGACTGCCCGCGCGCGGCCGCCATGCTCTGTAAAATCATAGATGCTGTGGAGGCTCAGAGCCGTGGCCGGCTCCACTAGCGGACGCTGCCGGGTTTGTACGGCCAACGATCAGGAAACGCTGATCGAGCAGCTGGCCGAGCAGGTCTGGGAGTGGAGGCGGGAGCGCGACTTCCCGCACTGGGCTGAGGCGGGCGAGTTCTGGCAGGCCAAGTTCCGGGAACATGCGCTGCTCTTCGTCAACGCTGCACGGGGGTAGGCGACGATGGTCGGTAATCCGAAGAGACTTTCCGACCTCAACCAGATCAAAGCCGATGTGAGAATATCGTGTCGCGACTGCCGATTCGAAGAGGACTGGACCGTGGACGCGCTCTCAAAGCACCTGCTCGCGATCGGGGGCAGCACCACCTGGTCGGAGCTCACGCGTCATCTACGCTGCCGTCGTGCGGGCTGCGGTTCCCCGCGGTTGCGGGCCATTCCAGTACCCTACGCACGGCGCCAGGCGAACGCGAAACGCCAGATCAGCAAGCTTGATCAGGAGACAGTGGCCACGGCTGTAGGCATTCTGGAGGACGCAGCCGCGCGCTCACCCGGCCGGACTGTGAACACGCTGGAGATCCGCCTCGCTCTATTGACAGTGCACAAGTACACGCGCGACGCTGAGCCAATACGGCTGCTCTGGGAGCGTGCGGGAAGAGCAGGGCGGACGACCGACGAAGGCTTGGGCGAACCGCTAAAAGCTATTCGGCACCGTCTCGAGCATCTGGGCTGGATCGCACCGCGTGTGCTCACCGAGCCGACAAAGACGTGGCCTTGGTCCTCACCTGCGCCACCTGGGTGGCTCGCCAGCGATGACGGCCTTGCTCCGCTCGATGAGGGGAGAGCATGAAATTAACCCGCTCTTCACTGGGGGGCGGTAGAGCAGCCTTGCGGGCCGAACACTAAGCCGGTTCTGCAGGGCACTCCTTGACACTTGGGCCGGCCGAAAGGCTGGCCCTCTTTTCAACAGTCAACTGGTGCCCCTCGCGGCCTCAACCCCGTCCGACAGGTTGCAACCAACTGCCGGACGGGGAGGAGCGCAAAGGTGGGTGTCCCCCGCAGGCCCGCCTTGCCCTGCTACAGCGCGACCCGCACTGGAGATAAAGCAGCGGAGGTTACACCGCCGTGTACAGATGTGCGGAGCACATTGCTCCGATGCTTCGCGCTGCCTGCCGTATATGATAGTACGTAATTTATGACTCGGAACGACTTTCTCACAGAGCGTGAGATCAAGATGATTGATGCTCTGCAGAAGCGGGTTTTGTATTACCGAGACAAGCAGCAGGCCCATGATCCTGAAGCCCAGCCGATCTACAATCGAGAACAGGTGCTCCGGGAGAAGGCCGAAACGGTCGAGCTAGTGTTATACGAGGCGCTGATCCATGCTGGATTTCCAGCGGAGGTCCCAGAGTGGGCGGCCTAACCCTCGTGTGACCGACGGCCGAAACTCCGTCCCGCAGCGTCACACGCCGCCGACGTTTCGACTTCCGATCAGCGCCGGGTGACAGTTTCGCCCGCAGCCTAGTCCTGCACAACAGGCTGGGCGTAGGTCTTCCCGCCGATTTTGATCTTGCGATCCGCAGGCACGGCGAACCGGTCCCGGCCGGCACCGCCCCACACGAGCGCGGTCGCCGCCTTGGTGCTGATCGTGTCATCGCCGCCATTGCCGCGGATTCCGTCGGAGGCACCGCCCTTGTCGGCCGCAATCCCGGTCAGGACATTGGCGTTGTCATCGCCGACCAGGGTCGCACCGAAAGGCGAGCCTGTCGCATTGGCGAAGCCGCTGATCCGGAACGAGCAGTTGCCGACCTTCACCTTGCCGGCCTTGAGGTCGATCGTGACGTAGCCACTAAGGGTTCGCGGCAGATCATCGCCCGTGATGGTCGAGCCGGGCTCGGTCGCAACGACGGGCGCCTTCGGACAAGCCGCCTTGTTCGTCCCTGCGGTTGCAGGGATACGGTAGGTTTCGGCCAGAGCCGGCGTCGCAAGGCCAAGCGCCATCGCGGCGAAGATCAGGATCTTCATCGGGTCGTTCCTTCATCGTTGTGAGGTGGCGGGCGTAACGCGCCCGCCGGGTGCGATAACTCAGCGTGCGCTGGAGTAACTGGCAGGAAGATCTGAGTTAACCGGCCCGAGCCTGACAGGCCTGAATCAACGTTCGAATGCGGCGAACCGCACCTCTGCTTCGATAAGCTGACTTCTATGGTTAATATTTGTTCATAATTCGTCGCGTAGGCAGATTCTGCAGGGCGGGGGACGCGCTCAGCAATTCAGTGCCATGCTTTAGGCGTGGTCCACAGTGTCTGCGGGATTGACCTCCCGCGGGCGCGCTTGGCTGTGAGGACTGCATGACTAAGATTATCAAGGCTGTTGATGGCGTCTTGGATTATTCTGATTGGGGTTCCAGTATCGACTTGAACCTATCTGTGTTGGACAAGGCAGGACAGTGGCCGACTATCATCAACCAAGTACTTGGCTCCGATTACGACGACAGCATCGTTGGTAATCAGGGAGCATACCAGACGTTGAGCGGCGGCGGTGGTGACGACACCTTGGTCGGCATTGGTAACAAGACAATCTACGATGGCGGCTCAGGAGCCGACACTGTAGATTTTTCAAATATGTCGCACGTCTACGTCAACCTCGATAGCGGCACATCGTACCTGAACGAAACGTTCAACAGCATCGAAAATCTGATCGGCACCGCCAACAATGACACGCTGATCGGATCAGACAGCAACAACGTCCTGAGTGGCGGCGGTGGATCAGACATCCTCAACGGGGGTGGCGGCGCCGACATCCTGCTGGGCGGCGCCGGCGACGACCTCTACTTCGTCGACAGCAAATACGATGTTGTGACCGAGTTTGCAGACCAAGGTGTGGATGGCGTGAACTCCAGCGTGACCTGGACGCTGTCGTCCAATGTCGAGGACCTGACCTTGACGGGTGGCGCTGCCATCAACGGCTACGGTAACGAGCTTGCCAACCGCATGATCGGCAATGATGCGGCGAACATTCTGCGGGGCGGTGCTGGTGACGATGCCCTGAACGGCGGCGCGGGCAATGACACGCTGAACGGCGGCGTGGGCGATGATGTTCTGCGCGGTGGAGCGGGGAAAGATTATCTTTGGGGCGGCGCCGGTAGCGACAGGTTTGTCTATAATTCTATCAGCGAGTCCACCGCAAATAACCGCGACATCATCTACGACTTCCAGAGCGGTGCCGACAAGATTGACCTTCGTGCTATCGATGCTGCCTCTGCCCTGTCCGGCAACCAGGCGTTTCACTTCATCGGCGACGACGGTTTCAGCGGTAGCGCGGGTGAGCTGAGAGCGGCCTACACGTCCGGCTATACGGTCATCAGTGGTGACGTGAACGGAGATGGAGTGGCGGACTTTGCCATCAAGCTGCAAGGTCTTTCAGAACATCTCGGATCTGGCGACTTCTTGTTCTGATCGGCTATGATGAAGGGTGCCGGCAATGTGCTTGCCGGCGCCCTTACGACTGGCGTGACGGATCGCGTACTGGGCCGCTCACGACGAGTCTCAAGCGACCGCTCACATGCATTCGCTTACCACTGGGCTGTCGTCCAAAAGGTTACACGTCCAGCGGCTACTGGGTCACGATCCGCAGCATCCAGCCCCGTCCGACAGGTTGCAACGTTCTGCCGGACGGGGAGGAGCGCTAGGGGGTGTCCTTGCAGGCCCGCCTCGCCCTGCAACAGCGCGACCCGAGTCGCGTGTTTACTTATGTTAGCGGGCCTGTCCACTGATCCAGAGTAGCTGGATTTATTAGCGCCGCGTAACGCTCTCGCCAGGTGCCAAGTCCTGCACGACTGGCTGGGCATAGGTCTTCCCGCGAATCTTGATCTTGCGATCAGCCGTCGATCCGGACTTGCCGGGACGGCGCCATAGGCACGAGTTTTGGGATACTGAGGCAAAAGGGGAGGATTCCGCTCAACCTTATTGCCACCTTTCTTGGCAAATTTCCCTAGTTGTCGGTCCCGTGCACGGATTTAGGACTATTGGACCTGGCTTCGGTGTGCGGTGATTGTCCTCGCTGTTAAGCTCGACAAGGGTTTCCACTTCGTCCTGGATGGCTTCGAGTTCTGGTTGAACTGCCTCCCAATCAACAGCGGATACGCCAGCGTCACTTTTCGCCTGCTTAGCCATCTGCTCGATGATGACGCTGAGCCTGCGGGTCAGCTCGGTGGAGTAGCTCACCGCGCCCACGATGGTAGCATCGTACCGCAGACCACTGAATGCGCGCTCATCCCTCCTCACATCTGATTGCGCCGACCAGTGCAAGGTTTCGAGATCAGTGGCGAGGCTGGCCTGCTTGCCATCTTCGCCCATAGAAATATCGATAATGTTCATCAGACTTCCACGACGGTCCAAGATCAACCGAAGATGGTAGATGAAGAGAGCTTTGGCTGCCGCATATTCCTGAGCAGATGCCTGTTGCTGAAGGCGCTGTTCAACAAACGGCAGGGCCGCGGCAGAGTCTGCGATCCGTCCCGACGCGGACGCCTGCTGAGCTGAAGTAAGCAGTGCTTGCCTAGCGGCAGTCGCCTGCGCGGCTGAAGCAGCTGCGGTTCTGACGTTAGCTAACGCATCAGTTTCCATGACGCTAAGTTGCCGCTTAGCGTTGTCTGCAATCACAATTGCTGCCTGACTGAGTCGTTTGGCGGCCTCTGCCTGTTTATCGGCCGCGGCACCTCCGGCAATGGTTGCGTAGAGGGCGACTCCAGAAATCCCGGCCGCAACGATCGACGTTCCAGCCGCTATTATTGCCGCCCACGTCGAGGCTTCCCAATGCTTTTATCGCCCTGTCCACGTCATGCTCTGTGTTTAGCAACCGGTTCGCCCTTCTGCCGCCACTGGCAGCCATCCGAAGCTGACGGTTGAAGGCGCTGCAGGGCGGTGAATGATAAGAGGCCGCCCTGCACGCTCGCCAGCTTACCGCCGTGTGAGCGTCTCGCCAGCTGCGAGGTCCTGCACAACAGGCTGGGCGTAGGTCTTCCCGCCGATTTTGATCTTGCGATCCGCAGGCACGGCGAACCGGTCCCGGCCGGCACCGCCCCACACGAGCGCGGTCGCCGCCTTGGTGCTGATCGTGTCATCGCCGCCATTGCCGCGGATTCCGTCGGAGGCACCGCCCTTGTCGGCCGCAATCCCGGTCAGGACATTGGCGTTGTCATCGCCGACCAGGGTCGCACCGAAAGGCGAGCCTGTCGCATTGGCGAAGCCGCTGATCCGGAACGAGCAGTTGCCGACCTTCACCTTGCCGGCCTTGAGGTCGATCGTGACGTAGTCACTAAGGGTTCGCGGCAGATCATCGCCCGTGATGGTCGAGCCGGGCTCGGTCGCAACGACGGGCGCCTTCGGACAAGCCGCCTTGTTCGTCCCTGCGGTTGCAGGGATACGGTAGGTTTCGGCCAGAGCCGGCGTCGCAAGGCCAAGCGCCATCGCGGCGAAGATCAGGATCTTCATCGGGTCGTTCCTTCATCGTTGTGAAATGGCGAGCGTGCGCCCCCGCCGGTTGCGATCTCGTGATTGGCTTCGCTCGGATTAGCTCGAGAGCGCTGTTCGCTTCTGTTCCATACTTCGGCGAACAACGTCTAAGTGCAGGGCACCTATACGGCTTGTCGGAAGAAGCTCCGCCGACGAGCATGCGCTAGGCACAATAGCTCTCGGTTGAAGCTGGAATAGCAAGGCGAGCGATGACGAGCAAAATCAGGCTCAAGGCTCGCGTAGATTAGTCTCCTTGAGTATGACCCCTCCCGTTTCGTCGAGGGGGGGCAATGGAAGGCAGCAGATTGACACGCACTGGCCATTGGCCGGCGCTCGACGGCCTGAGGGGCGTGGCAGCTATCGCGGTCGTGGTTTTCCACTGCGCAGTATGGGTGCTCCCTGTGCGGCTAGTCCCGCATGCCTTCCTCGCCGTCGATTTCTTCTTCATCCTAAGCGGCTTGGTCGTTGACCACGCTTACAGAAGTCGTCTCAAGGGCGGCATGACGCGCGGCGATTTCGCTCGCGCAAGAATTATCAGGCTTTACCCCATGCTCGTTCTGGGGACGCTGCTCGGATTTCCCGTGGCCCTTGCAGTTTATGGGGTCAGCATATGGACTGGACTGCCCTTCGCGGTGCTGGGGCTGCCGATACCTTATGGCTGGGCTGACACACCATTCACGATCAACGTCCCGGCTTGGTCGCTGTTCTTTGAGCTAATCGCGAGCACCTTCTATGTCGTCATCGGCTATAAGCTTCGCTGGCCCGTAATCGCTGGCATCGCAGCGCTCAGCGTTGCAGTACTGATGCTGGGCGCGCGGGAGCAGCATTCCTTAAACTTGGGCGCGCACTACGCTGGCCTCTTCTACGGGCTTCCCAGGGCTATGCTCGGCTTCTCGATTGGCATGCTGCTGGCCAGGTTAATCTCCAAGGTCACCCTTCCAAGGGTCCCTTTTGAAGCCCTGGCGCTGATCGTTGTCGCGTCGTTCCTGGTGCCGACGCTCAAACGTGGCGACAACTACTATGCGCTGTTAAGCCTCTTCGTCCTGTATCCAGCAGTCATGTGCCTCGGCTGTTTCAGCAACCCGTCCACGCAGACGGGCCGGCTTGTGGAGTGGTTGGGCGCGATATCCTACCCGCTCTACATCGTTCATATGCCGGTGAAGAAGCTGGGCGACTACCTTGCTCTCAATCGTTTTGGGTTTCTGGGCATCGCGGCCGTTTTGCTCAGTTCTGTTGCCTTGGCAGAAGTTCTCCTGAGGTACTACGACGAGCCCATAAGAAAGTGGCTCAAAACGCAGGCCCATAACAGCGGGTTATCCGGTGCCGAATCTCGACCGAGCCGATTGTAGCTACTTGCCGGTGATCATCCGGACATAGGGCAGGGTAGGGCTGGCCGGCGTGCGGAAGAGGTAGCTCTTCTTCCAGCCACGGCCGCCACCCCACCAAGTGACGTAGGCAAGGTTCTCAGCCTCCAGCATCTCCGCGATCACGGCGGCACCGAACCCGCGACAGCTGTCCCGCATCCCGCGATCAGAGCCGAACGCGATCTCGCCGACCATGACGGGCAGACCGAACGGCCTCGCCTGTCGGGCAAAGGTGCCAATGCTGGTGTACGGGTAGCAGTAGTCATTCGCGCCCGAGCTGTTCTTGTCGGGGTAGCGGTGGGCCTGAAGGCCAGTCTTCCCGAGCGGGTCCACGATCGTCCCGCCCGGCAGTTTCCGCAGAGCACAAGCGGCAGACAGGCAGGCCTTACCCTTGCGCTCGCCCTTGTCGAAGCGGAAGGCGGCCGTGACGCCCGGGTACTCCAGCCATAACTGGTTCGTGATCCCGGCCGAGCGCATGTCGGTGACCCACTGCTGACCCTCTTGCGCCCATTGATCCCAGTCCTTCTTGACCTTTTTGCTGTCGAAGAACTTGAGCTCGTTCATGGGGTCGATCTGGATCAGGTCTGACGCCGGCATGAGCTTCAGAAAAGCGAGCCACTCCGGCACCGAGGGCGGCACCTTGCGCCAGTCATATTCGTGGCGGTCGAAGATGCAGGGCACGTTGAGCGCCAGGCAGGTCGAACCTAGCAGCCGGAGCTTGGCCGGCGCCGTCCTTACCTGCGTCATCTTGAACGGGATGCGGAAGACGCGGAAACCAGCGTCATAGTAGGCTCGCAGGTCAGCCGGGTCGGGCAGCAAGGCCCTTCTCTCGACGCTTCTGAACTCGCCGCCAGATAGGTTGATGCCCATCGCAACGGATCGAGGGGCCCGCTGATCGGGTTGCTTCTCTTGTGCAGCTGCGCCCGGAGCGCAGGCAAGCGCAAGCAGTCCGGCGATGATGCCAGTTCTCATGAGGGTCAATCCTTTGGTGTTGCAGGAGAAATGGGCCGAGCCCTCGCCCGAAGGCGACCGGGCTAGCGACCGATGTGAGCTACCCCTAAGAGAGACTGACTTTTGTATGGAAAAATGACTGAGCTAGATTAGTCTCGCTCCCAGAACGGGAGAACGAGGTTTGAACGACCTAGGCTTTGCAGCGGGCGCGAGCGAGGTGCGAAAGGCAGGTAGGCTTGAGTGGATAGACGCCACCAAGGGCCTGGGCATCATCCTCCTCGTTGTCTTACATGTTGAAGCCGTCTCAGACGCAACTCTCGCAGCCCCGATTGTTTGGGTGCTGAGACTGTTCCGCATGCCGATGTTCTTCATCGTGGCGGGGCTGCTCTTCTCGCCACGCGAACCCGTTACACTAGCACGAAAGAAGGCCAGCTCGCTTCTCGTCCCTTACGTGTCGTACCTAACACTCATCTGGGCTGCTCTTGCTTTGAGGTACGCTTTGCTGGGTGTCCCGAGCCTCTATCTGACCCCGGCAGGCATCAAAGCTATAATCCGCGGAGGGGAGCGTCTCAACGGCGAGTACGGCGTATTCTGGTTCCTGACCTGCCTTTTCTTCACTCAACTAACTTACAACGCCTTGATCAGGCGTTGGGGCAGCCCGCTGAAGGCTCAAGTGATCGGGACTGTGCTGTTTCTGCTCTTGCTCGGCTACGCTCTTGCCTGGGCTAAGCCGTGGTTCGCACCGCCGTTAGCATTGGGAATCGTCCCGTTCGGGTTGCCGCTGTTTTGGTTTGGAAACGTGCTCAAAGTGGCCTCACCAGATCCGCGCAAGGTGGTTCTCGGCAGCGTCGCGGTTCTTGCAATCGGGGCGGTCACGTGGAGCCTTGGTATCCCACTCGGCATGGACATGAAGTACGCTGAACCGGGTGTGCCGTTCTTATCGATCGCTGTGGCCATGGCGCTGACCTGTCTGTTCTTCGAACTGATGAAGCCGATTTCCAAACTGCCGGTCGTCGGTGCGCGACTGGCGTGGTTAGGGGAGGCCGCAATAGTGATCATGTTCCTGCATCAGTTCGTCCGCCGCACCTTTCGGGCAGTCGGCCTCGACATAGATCTCGCTCTGATTGTCCTTGGTGTTGCCGTGCCTTTGGCTGCTTACTTGATCATCGAGCGAAGCCGCACCTTGGCTCCCCTATTCTTGGGCACAGCGGCTGATCGAAGGTCGGCAGTTTAGGCTTCGAGACACGGCTGGTCGCAGCTTGGCTCTGCTACGGGGACGGTGAAGAGGACGCCTTATCGTCTGATAAGCTCAGAGCGGGACAAACGCTTGCGAAGCGGTTCTTTTTCTGCTCGCTTGACGGCACCGTCTGCCAGAGGTGGTGCAATTCCTCGGCGGGATAGCCTTGATCCTCGGCGGCTCGACTTTGCTTGTTCGTTTCTGGCCTACAAAGGTCGGTCCGAAGTTGGATGCTTGCCCCGTGTGCGGCGAGAAAGACTACTTCAGCGGGTACGATGTCTGCCAGGAGTGCCAGTTCCCGTGACCCCGGATTAGAATGTTGCAGCATTGCCTGTGCCGTCCAGATGATAGAGGCCGATCAAGCCGGTTTCGCTGCCAACATACGGTGTCGTTGGCGGTGTGAACGCTGCGGAATACTTGGCAGTGCTCCAGACTGCGACTTCATCCAACGTGCCGGTCCACAGGAATGTAGTGTCTGTGGAGTTGAAGTTGCCGACACCGAACTTGTCTGTTGCGGCGCCCTGCCAGAACGCGGTCGCAGAAGAACCGACCTGAGCGCCATCAAGGTACAGGGTCACCCCCGTTGGCGTCATGACGAGCGCAACGTGGTGGCGAGCGCCATCGCTGACGACCGGGTTCGTGCCTGCCGCGCTGCCGCTGCTGCTGTTGATGTAGACCGTCGCGCCCGTTGCTGCGGCCTGCTTATTGAAGCCAGCGACAAGTCGGCCCTGAGCATTGACGCCCAAGAAGCAGCGCTGACTCTGCCCGACGAACACGCGCAGGCTGGAAGGCGCCGCTGCAACGGAGAACCACGCCTCCAGCGTAACGGTAGCCTGCCCCGCCATTAAGTCCGTTGCGGCAGGCGAGAAGCCATAGCCGCCCGCCAGTTCCTGCCCGAACCCTGTCTTCCCAGCCTGGTAGCTCGCATTCGTCATCGTCAGGTTCGGCCCGACTTGGGTCGGTGCCGTGCCGGGAACCGGTGCCGCTGCGGTCACAGCCGCGAGCGTCGCCATGAGCTGGCGACCGCGCGTAATGCCATCCCCATCCGTGTTGTTGTCATAGATAACGTTTGCCTGACCCGCGTTGCTGCTGTCGGGCGGGTAGAAGGCGTAAACGTCCAGAGCTTGGCTATCGGCAGGAACCGCCGCGAGCTTCAGGGTAATAGTCGATCCGCTGATGCTGATCGGGGTAGTCGCATCGAGCGCAAGCCCCCCCGATGTGGACCCACTCGCGAACACTGCGAACCGAGAGGCGGGTGAGCCGACGGAGGTAAGGGCAGTTGCCCCGCTCGGTAGCGAGATCGTCAGGACAACATTCGCCGACCCCGCCGCGCGCGTTGCCGACGAGATCGCAGGACCGGCGTCGTTGTGCGCCAAGCCGAGACCCGACCGCGAAGCGCGGTAGAAGTGGTCGGCGAGCGTGATCGCGCCAGCCTGGGACTCGTGGACGCCATCGTAGAGATCGATGTCGTTTGCGTTGATCGAGACCCCACCATTGGCAGCAGCCCATGCGGCCGAGGCGTTCCGGATCGCCTGGATCTGAGCCGAAGTGCCCCAGCTCGTGCTGTTGATGTTCGGGATGCTGCCGATCAGCTTGTCGTAGTTGGACCCGAGGGTCGCGTTATGTGCGGTGACGTCGGCAAACAGGCTCGTGAGGTTCGTCTGATAAGTCGCTGACGCCATACCGTTTTTAGCATCGGTATGGCCCTGCATCCAGATGAACGTCTCGAAGCCGCCAACTGCGTCGAGGGCAGCCCGAAGTCCTCCATTGTCGGCCCCTCCCGGCACAAAGACTGTGATCGACTGAGAGCCGCGCGCATAACCCACCAGCGCGCAGCTGACGCCAGCGGCTGCAATCTGCCGGTTCAGAAACTCAGCGGCGAAGGCACTGTTGTACCCGGTCGTGCCGTCGACGTTGGCGCCCCAGCTGGGCGTGTACGCCGTCTGTGTCGGCTCCAGCGGAGCGGCATAGATCGAGGTGTTCGCGTTTGGTGTGATCCCGAGCGATGCCATGGTGACCGTCGCCTGGCTGTCCCGGGCGGTGAACATGCGTGTTGCGAGCGACTGACCTGAGACGGCCACGACCCGGCCCATGCCGATCTTCGACGTTCCAAGCTGTGCCGTGCCACCGTTGGCCCGCAGGTCGAGGTAGTACCAACCCAGCCGGGCCGGCACGTTCGGGCAGGTGACGCTCGTGGCGGCTGCCGCGACGTTGCTTGCCGCTGTGGTCCAGTCCTGAACGACCGGGTTGCCGTTCGCCACGGCATCACGCAACCGATACTCGATCGAGGTCGCGGCCCCGTCCAGCGCAATAGGAACCGCGATCGACCCGGCGCCCTTGGCATTGGCGCTGCCGGTCTTCGTTGAACGCTGGTAGATGCGACCGTCCGTCAGCTGCGTCATCGCTAGGTTGACGCTCGAAGCCGCTGCCGCGACCGCGACCGCAGTGCTGGTGACCGTCGTTGAGCCGCCGGGGCCGGCAGCCGTGTTCTCCAGCGTGAGAGAGCCGTTGGTCGGCGCGACTACCGTCGCGCCAGTGCCGATCGACGTCGTCCCGAGCAGCCAGCGGCGAGTGACCGAGGTCGCATTCGTCGCGACGCCATCGGTCGCGGCGAACACGGTCGTGCCGGCCGTGCCACTCGTCGGGCTGATCGATGGCAAGGTCGTGAACACCGGCGCGGGCGGGGCGTCATCGTTGAGGATTGTGCCCGTCGCGCTGGTCGCTGCGCCTGCGATATAGCCAGGCGGCGTCGAGATCAGGAAGGTAAAGGTCTCGTCGCCTTCGAGGCTTGTGTCGCCCTTGGCGTTGATGGTCACGGTGCCGCTCAGTTGACCCTGCGCGATGGTCAGCGTTCCACTGGTAGCTTGCCCAGCTGCGAAGTCGTTCGCGTCGGTGCTTCCATAGGCCAGCGCCCACGGTACGGCTGTGCCGCCAACCGGCGCAGCCTGCGAGAGGGTCACGATATAAGTATAGGCGACAGTGCCGCTGTCCCCCTCAGACTTGGATAGCGCCCCCGACAGCGACACAGACGGCAGCACGACTGCGCCCGAGGCCGCGACCTTCACGATCACCGAGTTGATCTCGATCGTGGGCGTGACCATCAGCAGGGCGTCCGCCCCGTCGACCGTCTCAGGGTAGCCGAACACTTTCCCTTGGAAGAACCGCTTGGCCCCGGTTGGATAGACCACCCGGAAGGCGAACAAGTTCGGGCTGTCGGCAGCCGCGCGCAGGATTGCCTGCCCCGGGTCGCTCTCGTCGTGCGCGAGCGATGGCGACAGCGAGCCATAGTCAGCGGCGCCCTTGTGCTTCTGCTTGGGCCCGAAGAGCGGCTGGAACTCCGTCTTCGCGTAGCTGGCGCCCATCGTCCCGATCTTCTCGACCTGGCCGATCTCGGTACATGACCCGCAATCCATCCGCAGCATCCGCGGTCGATGTCGCCGCCATGATAGGCTGAAGGAACCAACTATGGACGTTCTACACAAGGCGCTCGCAAGCCCCGCAGACAACGATCCCTATGAGTTCGTCCTGTCCGACGAGACTGTTGATCGCATGGGGGACGTAATCGATCAGGCCGGATGGAAGCTTGCGACGTTCCTCTCCAACCCGATCGCGCTGTTCAACCACGACTCCGACTTTCCAATCGGCAATTGGGAGAACGTTCGAGTTGAAGCTGGCAAGTTGCGCGGCCGACTGAACTTGCTCGCGAGGGGGCTGTCTCAGCGCATCGACGAGCTCAGGGCTTTGGTCGAGGCTCGCATGCTGCGGGCTACCTCGGTTGGTTTTAAGCCATTCACTGCAGAGGCGCTGAGCGGCTCGAAGGTGGGCGGTCTTCGATACAAATCACAGGAACTGCTGGAATGTTCGCTCGTGAGCGTGCCGGCCAACCCGAATGCGCTCGCTTTGGCGAAGTCGCTCAACCTTTCCGACGACATGAAACGACTGGTCTTTGGCGAGAATGCCGAACGGGTCAGCACAGTGCTGCGTCGCGGATGCCCCGGCGAGACCGCCGCTCTGAACTCCCCACATCGAAAGGCTTCAAACGTGGCAACCCTCTCCGAGCGGATCGTAACCGCGCAGAACGAACTCACTCGTCTCAAGGACGCTCTTACCGATCACGTCAAGGCAGACGATGCCGACACGATCGTAACCGAAGAACTGGCGGGCCAGATCGAAACGCAGGAAGCCGCGCTCGCCGGTCTGCAGCGTGCCGAGAAGGCCCTGGCCATGAAAACTGCTAGGCCGGCGGACACTGCTGCCGAGCCTCGCCGCCCGTTTGCGGCTCCTGCCAAGAAGAGCCAGCCTGGTGACCTGATCATCCGGTCTGCTGTCGTGCAGGTGCTGGCCAAGATCGAGGGGCGTTCGGCCATCGACGTCCTGACGTCGCGCTACGGCGAAGACGACACGATCAAGGCCATGCTCGATGTCACGACCAAGGCTGCCTCGGCGCCGGCGACCACGACCACGAGCGGCTGGGCAGCGGAGCTGGTGCAGACCGCCACGCTCGATTTCATTGACACGCTGGTGGCCAAGTCAGTCTATCCGGTGCTGCGCGACCTGGGTGGCAAGTTCACCTTCGGCCGCAACGGCGTCGTGTCGATCCCGGCCCGTTCGGCGACCCCGTCGATCGCTGGCTCGTTCGTCGGTCAGGGCGCGCCCATCCCGGTCCGCCAGGCAGGCTTCAGCGCTTCGACGTTGACGCCCAAGAAGATGGCGGTGATCACCACGTTCACGCGTGAGATCGCAGAGAAGCCGACGCCCGACATCGAGCAGGTGCTGCGCACGGCAATCCAGGAAGACACCGGCGTCGCCATCGACACCGTCCTGCTGGACACGAATGCTGCAACCGCCATTCGTCCTGCTGGTCTCCGGAACGGCGTCACTGGCGTGACGGCCACCACCGGCGGCGGCTTTGCTGCTCTCGTGGGCGACCTGAAGGCGCTGGTTGCGGCCCTGATCACCTCCTCGGGCGGCAACGTCCGTCAACCGGTCTGGGTGATGAACCCCGTCCAGGCGCTGTCGATCTCGCTGACGCAGAACGGCGCGGGCGACTTCCCGTTCGCGGGCGACCTGCGCAACGGCACGCTGCTCGGCTACCCGGTCGCGCAGTCAGCAACGGTGACCACGGGCACGGTCGCGCTGGTCGACGCGGCGGACTTCTTCACAGCTACCGGTGACGAGCCCCGCTTTGAGGTCAGCGATCAGGCGGTGCTCCACATGGAAGACAGCACGCCGCAGCAGCTGTCGGCCGCAGGCACGCCGAACGCCGTCGCCGCCCCGATCCGGTCCATGTTCCAGACGGACAGCTTGCTCTTGAACACCCCGGCAGGTGGTTTGTCCGACTGCGTCGTGAGGAAGAGCGTGTAGCCCTCCGGCCGGCTGGCTTGTCCGCCAGTGGCCTCGCGAAACATGGCGTCTGCGTTCGCGCGCTCGCCAAAGAGCCAGAGCTCGTCCACCAGGACTCGGCTGGCCTTTTTGCCCGACACCGTAGCCGCGTCTGCCGCCACTACCTTCAGTGTCGCCTTGGTGTCCCGGTTCGTGATCGTCCGAATGTGGGCCTGCGGGTGCAGCAGCGCGGTGAGTTCTTCGTCCGCCCGGATCATGTCCATCGCCGGGCCGAAGCTGTTGTTCGCGACCTCTATGGTCGGTGCCAGAATCAGGTTTTCGTCAGATGGGCGCCAACCGCAGATTAGCTCGGTGAGCATGGTGCCGGCTGCGATCGTGCTCTTGGTATTTTTTTTACTCACCAAGAGCATGCCCTGTCGGATCATCTGCTGACCCGTCTCGGGGTCGTATGCGCCGAAGATCGCGGCAGCAAAGTCGAGCAGCCAAGTGTCTGCGGATTCGCCGATCGTCCAGTAGCGGTTGGTCGCGGGATTGATCCCTAGATCCACGACGCTCAGCGCCGTGAACACTTCCATCTTGGCTTCGGCTGACGACGAGAACAGAGGCGCGAACGGCACCAGGGATTGGCGCTTGCGGATCCGCCGCTTCCAGTCCGGGCACGCCGTCGACCAGGTCGGCACTTACTTGACGGCCTTCAGCGTCGGCGGGCCGATCTGGCGGAAACGGCCAGCCACCGCTTTCGCGGCTTCCTGCTGGGCGGCCTTCTTTCCTTGCGGGGCCGACGCTTCGTTCAGCGTCTTAAACGCGAGCGACAACGTCTTGAGCGTGTTGGCCCGGCCATCAAGGCTGATCGCCTTCATCATCGCCGCACGACGGTCGCCGGTGCGATCGCCCTCGCAGTCTTCCTCGATCGCCTCTTCCAGCTCGCCAATGTGGCTGGTGACCGTGTCGAGCTCGTCCATCATCCGGGCGACGAGTTGCCGACCGCGGTCGGCTATCGCCGGAGACTCGGTCGGCTGATCCGCTGACGGTGCTGGCGGACCCGGCTTTGGGGCCCTCTGGTTTGCAGGTTTGCGGGTGCAAACCGGACGCACCCACTTCTGAGCCTTCGCGCGCTTATGAATAGCCGTGTCCGAAATCTCGTGTCGGTCAGCAATCTCGCGGACGGAATCTTCGCCGGCCAAGTATTCAAGCTCGATGCGAGCCCAATCGATAGTTGTTTTCCGGGCTGCCATCGCAGGGCACCTCCGGCCCGAGTTTGCACCCCAAACCGCCCACCGGGATTTTTTCTCTGCGTGAGGCGGGATGCGGTGTAGGTCGGGAGGGGTCGGCCAAGTTCGGGCCTACCCCCCCCTGGGTTAGCTGCGTCGTGCGGCGTTCTCAGCCCGCTGCTTGCGGCTGTCGTGGCAGGGCTTGCACAGCGTCTGGACGTTGCTCTCGTCCCAGAACAGGCGCTCATCGCCGCGGTGCGGGATTTTATGATCCGCGACCAGCTGCAAAGTATCGGCGGTCACGCGACCGCAGCCGGGCCACTGGCAGGTGAACAAGTCCCGGCGCCAAGTTGCGAGCCGGAGCTTTTGCCAGCGTGCTGTGCCGTACCACTTGCGCCACGGGGCGTTGAGTCTGCGGGTAGCGTCGTCCGAACGCTCGACCGGTGGCAGGGAACCGAGAGACGGCTTCAGGGAAGCCAGTCGATGGGGCAGCGTCTTCAGCTTACCCATCAGATCGATCGAGCGGCTGCACCGTCACGACCACCTGAACGTCGTTACCAGACGGCGACCCGATCCACTGGACCGCTTGCACGCCATCCTTGGTAGCGTCGACCTCACCAGTCATGCCGATCTCAGCAAGCGCGGAGACAATGACCGTCGCGACGTCTGAAGCTGAGGCCATGGGTTCCTCTTTGATGGATCGAAAGAAAAGTCTGGGGCGCAGGGCCTCGATCCGCTCGAAGGCGCCTCGTCTACGGCTTAACTGGTGATCAAGGGTTGGGCAGTAGCGCGTGCCTATGCAACTCGCGCAACGCCTTCAGCAGGCACAATCAACCGCCTGGATCGATGAACGTCGTGCAATGCGCCGGCACCTCGGCTTGCCGGTAATGATGAGTAGCACGCACACTCGCCCTTCGCTGGCGTACATGGTCGACGTGTCATCCGTGGGTTGCAGGATCGAAGGGCAGGTCAGTTTCGCGATCGGCTCGTTTGCGGCGATCGAAGTGAAAGGCTTCACCAAGTTCGAAGGCTGGGTCGTGTGGCAGCGCCCGGGCGAGCTCGGTGTCGAGTTTGCACACCCCTTACCAGAGCCGGTCGTCACTCACTTAGAAGCCTTCGTGCACTGATAAGCTGACTGAGGTTTAGCCGTTCGCCTGATTGCCGGTAGGCACTCGCTGCCCCGCACCGGTTGCGCCGTAGCTACAGGCGATCAGACGCTTCGCACCCGCCGCCGTGGTCGGGTGTTTGGGATGCGGGGCAGTAGCCGAAGTGGGCAATCTTAAGCGGTTCGTAACAGCTCGGTTTTAAAGGCGGGTTTGGGCGTCACCGCTTATCTCTGTTCGGACTGGTGGCGTCTAACCTTCACGCCTTCGGCAGTCCGCTTGGCAACGCCATCGCGCCACTCGGTGATGGCAAGGGCAGCGCCCGCAGCGCCCGACCTTAACTCCCAGCCGCTTAGGCGGCGATGCCCATAGCGGGCTTGTTCCCCTCCTGTACCGGATTGTGAGTCAGTCGCCAAGAGGCAATTGTCATGCGCAGCGCGCCGCCAAAGAGCACAACTGCCTGCTTCCCGTCACTCTGCTCAACCACGCCGGTCAATCCGATGAACGCTGCCTCGTTGCAGGTGACCTCTTGGCCAGGCGTGAATGCCTGACGATGCGCTTTGCGTGCAGCACGTTGCGCCCGATCAGCGGCGTCCGCCTCCATTGACCGCAGGTTCGCGATCTCCCGATCAGCGATCAGCGGGACACGACCACCATGACGGAATAGCGAGAAGGGCGGGTGCGGGTTGATGGGCAGACGCAACACCAGCGCTAGGTCAGCCAAGCGGTCGGCACGCACGAACACGAAGGAGGGCGTGATAGGCACGGGCGTCTCGACGCGCTTCGTCGACCGAGGCTTCCTGCGGCTAACCGTCTGCTCGGGCGTCCATGCATCGAAGCCCGCATCGCGAAGCGAAGCGGCTACCTTCAGCGTGCGCGGCCCAGATGTCCGCAGGATGCAACAGTCCTGAGCCCGCCTCATCTCATCAACTCCCGCTCGAAATCATCTTAGAACAATTGTGGAACACGGTCACGCGCTACGGCTTGTGGTAGCCACTGGCGCGACGTCTTGGCGCCACATGCCCAGCACCAGATGACGCGGGGCGGGTTGCGCTCGATCGTCTCATCCCGAGCACCGCAGGAGCATGCGTAGAAGGTGCGATCATCGTGCCAGGGCACATCATGCCGCCTCGCGCATCGGCTCAGCCGCAGAAAGCAGGGCAGACCCGACCCTTGGCTCCGGGGCCCAAGCCTTGAACGGTCCGTGATACAGGGCGCGAGACATGTAGCTGCCGTCGCTCAATCGCCGCACCAAGCCACGCTCGACCGCGATACGGCACCATTGCTCCGGCACGTCCCCGATCGGCTGGCCGTCGTCGACGTTGCCGAGCCACGTCGCGAACGCTTGGTCGGCGAAGCGCTGACATTCGAGCAGGGCAACTGCCTGCTCCGACTGGGGAGCCCGATACTCCGCCAGGATGTCGAGCAGCTGCTTGGCGGTCGGAAACCAGTTGAAGCGGCGACACGCCTCCCGAACCATGAACGCCAACGCCTCGTCGGGCTGGCCAATCAGCAGCGCCAAGTATCCGGAGGTGCGCAGTTCGCCTGCGTCATCGTCTTGGGCGCGCCGCGGCAGCATCGCGTCCAAATGCTCCAGACGCTTCGTGACCCGCGCTGGGCTTGCCGGCTGCACGACTGGCATAGTGGCTTCTGCCCATGCGGCGATTTCGCGGCAGTCAGCCAAGGTTGCCGGCTTCAAGCTTTGCGGACGCGCGACGCAGGGCGCTGGTGAAGCCGTCGGCTGAACGATTAGCTGGTTGGCGATATGGCCGATGCTTTCCATTTCGGGTCTCCACGGCAGCCGAAAGCCACGCAGCGGGGTCGCTGTGACCTTCAGCTTCAGATTGTCGGATCAGGGTGAGAAGTTCGGGGTCGCCGAGCGACTTGCGCCAGCGACCGAGAAGCGAGCCCGCCTGACGAGGGTCCATTCCGCTCCGGGTGAGGATAGCTCGGCCGCTATCGAAAACCGCTTTGCAGAAGTCCGTGGCCGGGTGCGGCACGACCGTGCCCGTTGCGTCAGCAACGGAATGATCTGTCTCTGTATCTGCTTCTGTCTCTGGGGCCGTTGCGCAACGCTCGCGCAACGTTGCATCGGCGTTGCCAGCCTTCTTCTTGGCGCGGCTGCGACGGGCGCGTTCCGTGCTGCTGTCGCTCTCGTACTGGCGACGGCTCCATGCTGTGACAGCGCCCGCGTCGATGAGGCCCAGCTCGGAAAAGGCATCGAGCACAGACGTGATGAGCGCGGGGGGCTCACAGAGGATTACGGCAATACGGCGGGCGGTTGTGCCGAACCGGCCGCCATCGTTTACAGAAGCGGCGCTCTCTAGGAGAGAATGCCAAGTAGCAATCGTGACCGCGCGCGAACACTCGGCGAGAAGCGCCGCCTCACCGAGCTTGGGGTCAGTGACTGTCCCCTCGTAAGCGCGGTACCAGCGCGTCACGCCAGCCGCCCCCACGGACCGCACAGGGCCGCTATGGTGTCGGTGTGGTCACGGACGCGCCAGCGGCCGACGTAGTAGCCAAGGCGAGCGTTCGCGAGGATGCGGTCAGAAGTGACCACGTCCTTCGGCTCGCGGCCGGTCGCACCGACCCTGCCGATGCGGACGACATGGTGAATGCGTTCGCCGGTCATGCTCTGATCCTCGCCAAGCGCGCGCGAAACAGCCCGAGCTTTACCCGATCGTCACAAAGCCGCGGTACGGCTCCGCCGAGAGGCAGATATGACGCAACCGACTTGGCACGATGAACAGCACGACCGATTGGCACGCATGACCGGGGCAGAGACGGGTTGGACCCTTGCCCGCGCGCAGCGGCCACAGGTCGGCGTCTGTGTGCGCTGCAATGAGGGCTTCGCAGCCTCTGAAGGTCACGTCGGACCAAACGTGAGCCTCTGCTACCGTTGTTTGGACGATCGGCTCTAGTCTCCGGGTAGCGCGTCATTGGCGGCCTCGCTCAGCGAGCGAGGCCAGACGCTCGAACGCGACTGCGATCCGCCGCGCCCTCGACGTCAGCATGGCCAGCGACCACGCGCCCCAGGTGGCGAGCAGGACAAGGGCGTCCTGATTGCTCATACCGCTGCTCCGTTGCTCGTGGACGCGGCAGGATCGAGATGCGCCAGATTACTCGATCTGAAAGGATTGGGGTTTAGCCCGTGGCTGGTCGCGGCTAGGGCGCTGCGGCCAGTAATCAAACCTGGTTGGAGAATAATATGATCAAGTCCATTTCGGCCGCGCTCGCGGGCGCCGCTCTTATCGCTGCACCGACGATGGCCGCAGCTGCCCCGGCAAACCCTGCTGCCTCGCTGTCGGTTGCCAAGTCTGTCCGCGCCAGCGCTCCGGCCGGTAAGGACAAGATCGCAGGCGGCGCTGGCGGCATTGCCGCAGTTCTGATCGCTGCTGGCATCGCTGCCATCGGCGTAATCGCGATCGTTCAGTCCAGCGACGACGATTCCGACAGCAACTGAGCTGTCCGCGGGCTGGTGGGTGGACGCACTCACTGGCCCGCCTCCTCGCGCAGCTTGCGGGCGTGCTCGCGAACGCGATCGGCGCGGGCGTCGAGGGCCTCAGCCGTGGCGATCAGGTCGGCTGCGGAGATACCCCGATCACCCGCCAGCTTGGCGCGAAGGCTGCGAGGCTGTATTGCGAGTGCATCACCCAGACGCTCGTGCCCGCCGAGCATTTTGCCGGCCGTGTCTAGACCCATCATTCGGGCCACTGACACGATGGGTTGCTGAGCCTCTTTAGCGGCTCGGGTGTCTGGCGCAGCCGACGCCACGATCAGCTCACCCGCATTGGCATGATGACCGCCGACCAGGCAGTGTCAGCGGGGTTGCGCACGAGAGCAGGCGCGGACGGGTCCGTGAGCGTGAAGAGGATCTCTTCACCCTGCGCGGAGGTCAGCAGGGAGGCGAGGTACTCACCATTGTACCCGATCTCGAAGCCGGGCGCGTTGTGCTCGCAGGCCACCTTCACTTTCACCGCTAAGCCGCTGTCGACGTAAGCGGCAGACACCGTGACAGTCCCTTCGGCATCGAAGGTTAGCTTCGTTGCCCGCACCGTGCGGGAGTGGCCGGAGACTGCCGACATGGCGCGACGAAGCTCGGCGATCTTGAACAGCGCCTGCTTATCCCCGCCTTTGGGGATAACGCGGGCGACATCAGGGTAAGTGCCGTCGATCAGCGTAGCGGTTAACGTCACTTCTGCGGCCCGTTCCGCAAGCGCGATACGCAACCGCGACGCGTTCACCGGCGCCGGCGCCGTAGTCGTCACCTCATTGGTTGGCGCTGGTGAGCCGATAATTAGGCTCACCCCGTCCTTTACAGACCGGGCGAGCTCAACCAGCAGCCGCACCGCTTTCCGAGGGATGATCACGTTCGGGCCTAGCTCGCCCTTCGCATCTGGTAGCGTGATGTCGGCTAGGTACAGGCGGTGACCGTCAGTGGCCTGCGCTTGGATCGTGGTCGCGTCCACTGACTTCAACCGGACCCCGTTCAAATAGTATCGGGTCATCTCGCTTGACATGGCATCCGCCACGCGGGCGATCGCAGCAACGTCAGCGCCCGACAGGGTGGCTGTGAACTGCTCTCGCAGGTCCCGGGTCTGATCCATCGGGAAGTCGTCAGAGGGCAGCTTGGACGCAGTCACATCCAGGTCGCCCGACGTCAGGGTTACGCGCACCGGGTTTTCTCTTACAACAACATGCGAGCCGTCTTTGCCGCTCGCGCCGAGAAGCTCAGCGTGCGACCCGGTTCCCTGCTCCTCTTCGTTGAGCAGCATTCCAGCTTGCGAGCGCGGTACGGTCGCCGGCCATCGCTGGCTCAGCTGCAGCGAGCCGTCATCGATGCGACGAACGTCCGCAAGTTGGATCTGAAGGCGTGGCTCGCGGCGAAGGCCGCTGCCGATTTCGAGGCTAAGTATGCCGGTGAGCTCGCTGAGGACGGTGAAGAGGCCGTCGGCTACCTCCAGGCGTGCGCATCATGACTGCGCTCGATCCCAACACCCCGCCCGTCGGTGGTCAGCCGTTCATTGTCACGATCACCCCGTCCAAGATCTTCCCCTGGTATGGCGCAATCCCCGGCAGCGAGGGCAACCCGCAGTCCGCCACGGCCATGCCCGACATCTACCGGGTAGGCGGGGCTCGCTTCACCAGCCAGCAGATGGGCGAGATGAAGAAGCGCCGCATTGATCCGGCTTCGGTCGAGACGATGACGGTTCAGCGCCAGGCGACCGATCGCGAGATCTACTGCGGCATCGGCCGGCTCCCGCCCGTGTTCGCCATGGAATGCCCAGTCGTGAAGCGCGAGGCCGACAAGGTCCGCGTGATCTCCCCATCCGGTCAGCTGGCCTGGGTTCGCCCGGACGGCTGGGTCAAAGCGCCGCGGACGCGGCCCATTCAAGGGTACATGTGATGCTGGACTTGGCCGAACACGCCTTAGGCGTGCTGTCGCTTCTGTTCATCGCTGGCTGCGGCACGGCGTCGCTTTTCACCATCGCCGCGACAGTCGTGCCGAACTGGAACCGCATGGCCGGTGCCTTTCGCGGCCAGCCGCAACCATCCGCACAGCGGCCCGCGCGCTCCGCTCGACAAAGGATCACCGCATGAAGAACAAGCTTTCAGACCTGAACGACCACCTGTTCGCCCAGATCGAGCGCCTCGGAGACGAGGAACTGACGGACGAGCAGATCGAGAAGGAGGCAAAGCGTGCCGAGGCCATAGTCTCGGTCGCCGATCAGATCGTGAAGAACGCTGATCTGCAGCTGAAGGCAGCCACGCTGCTCGCTGGGCATGGCTACCACTTCGCGCCTCACCTGGCGAACATCGCACCAGCCGCCGAGCCGCGCCGCATAGGCGATGGCAAGTGAAGGGGCGCTCTATTCCTTACAGCGCCGCCGAGTTGGCTTGGCTAGAAGAGAACCGCCTGTTGCCGATCGCGGACTACCACGCGGCGTTCTCAAATGCCTTCAACCGGTCAGACGTGTCCGCTGCCAATCTGCATGCACTGCGCAAGCGGAAGGGCTGGAAGACGGGCCGCACGGGCTGCTTCACGCCGGGGCAGGTGCCGTTGAATAAGGGAAAGCGCTGCCCGGAAGGCACCGGCGGGCGCCATCCGAACGCACGCCGCACACAGTTCCGAAAAGGTGAGCGGTCCGGAGTTGCCACCCGCTTGTACAAGCCAATCGGGACAGAGCGCCTGTACAAGGGCGGCTATCTGCAGCGGAAGGTGAACGACGATCTGCCGGCACAGGCGCGCTGGCGATCCGTCCACCTGATCCGCTGGGAGGAAGTGAACGGGCCTCTGGCGGCCGGTTATGCGCTTAAGTGCTTGAACGGCGACAGGCAGAACACCGATCCGTCAAATTGGGAGGCTGTGTCGCGGGGCGTACTCGCGCGCCTGAATGGCGGCCGGTTCAAGAGGCGGATTGGCTTCGACCAGGCGCACCCTGACGTGAAGCCGGTCGTAATGGCGATCGCGAAGTTAGAGCAGCGCGCCAGCGAGCGCCGGGATCGCCGGCGGTGAGCTATAACGCTCGAAACCCTGAGCTCGAGGACTCACGGACCGGCCATGCCTGGATTAGCGTCTCAGCCTGGGACGCCCGGCCGCCCGGAAAAGGGCGCACCCTGATTTCACACTATGTGCGCTGCTTCCGCGTTCGCCTTCAACTGGCCTGCGCTGCGGGCCAACGCGAATGCAGCCGCCAACGAGACGATAGTCCATGCGGCCATGAATTGGATGATCATGCTCGGCCCTCTCCTGGCGGCTCACTTTCGGACCGCTCTAGCAGGGAGGTTAACCATCTTGACCTGCGTCGCAAGGGACGCGGGCGAATAAATTACAATTATGAGACTTACAGGACCGTGGTGTCTGCCGAGCCGGCTCTGTGGCTCGCTGCAGCCGTGCTGTCCCCTAGTAGAGCGCGAGCTAAAACTCTGCGCAGGCTGGGATTTATCAGGGCACCAGCGGCCCCAAGTGAAAGCAAAGCTAACGGAACGCCCCAAATCAAGGCGACCAGTGAATACAACACGGCCATACGCACGCCCCTCTTGTCACGTCGACTACTACCAGAGGTTCGACGAGCCGGCGCTGCAGGTACCATCATTCGGTGCGCCGGTCAGCATTACTTCTTCATCCATGCGACAAACTGTTTCGTAACGGGACGTACGGTGACCAAGGCCGGAGTAGAGCCCGACCATTTCTTGGTCCGAAGGACCGGGTCAGCTGTGCTGTGCGGACCGACTCGACTGTTCCGCGATTGCGCGCTCAACAGGCGTCAGGCCACGAAGGCCGTCATCGCCGGCAGATTTCGCCGGGGTGGAAGTGGAACGGCGGCCCCCCAACAGGCCCAGCGTGGGTCGGCTCATTATGCCCTCCGATGTGGTGAGCAGGGGCGTTCCCCCGCAGGGTGGCGAAAACGGAAGCGCTAGCATTTAGTTCCACGCGCGAAATGAAGGTGTTCGATGTTCATGGATATGCCCCCGGCTTTCGCCTGTAAGGTTGTGCGAGTTCACGACGGAGACGGGCCACTGTGGTGCCGCTCAGGTCAGAAAATCCGCGTTGCCGGCGTGCAGGCGCCAGACTTCACCAGTGCCGAGCCATGCCGCCAGCGCCGGACAGGATACGTGTGCGACGATGCTGCGGCCAAGCGCGCCCAAATGGTCGCGACAGAACTGACGCTTAACCGGCGCCTGTCCTGCCAGCCTGTAGATCGCAGCTACAGCCGCATCGTTGCCCGGTGCACGCTCCCGGACGGCCGTTCGCTTTCGTGCGCTCTCTTGGCCGCCGGCGCTGCGCAGCGCTGGGACCGCTACTGGCGCCGCTACAGGATGGGAGAGTGTCTGTGATCATCCGCGAGCGCACTGACCTGAGCGGCGTGCAATGCTCGGCCTCGTTCAGCCCGTGCGAGACGTATCGCTACCTGCTGACCTGGCGTTGGTCGCACGCTCCACTGCTGGTCGCCTGGATGCTCAACCCGAGCACCGCCACGCACGAGAAGTTGGATCCGACGTTCGCCGGACTGGTGAGCCGCGCGCGGGCATGGGGCAGGGGTGGCGTGCGGGTGATCAACCTCTTCGCCTTCCGCGCGACCCAACCGGCCGCGATGAAGGCAGTCGCCGATCCGGTCGGGCCGGAAAACGATGCCGTGTCGCTCGACGTCCTGCGGGCCGCGGCAGCCGCCGGAGATGAAGTGGTCTGCGGCTGGGGTGCACATGGCAAGCACAGGGGCCGCGACACAGAAGCCGCCGCACTCGCCGCGCACGCTGGGCTTCGGCTGAACTGCCTCAAGCTCAACCAGGACGGGTCGCCTCAGCACCCGCTCTACATCGCCCATAGCGTCCCGCCGCGGCCTTGGGCGCCAGTCGAAAGGATTGCTGCGTGACCGAGCATGTGGTCATCACGCCGCCACGCTCACGCTGGGGCCGACTTCTGTCAGCCGAGGATGCTGCCGAATACCTCGGTATCGGCATCACCATGCTGCGTGGGCTCGGCATCAAAACGAAGCCGGTTGGCCGCCGGGTGATGTGGGATCGGCTGGATCTCGACCGCTGGGTCGACAGAATCAGCGAACAGCCGATCTTGGACGCGGATCAGGGCAAGGAACAGGAAGACGAGGAGGCCCGCTTCTTTGAGCGGCGTCGTGGCCGTGCCCGGCACTAAGCTCCGATACACCTACCTATCGAAGGGTACGTACTGGCGATTCCGCCACAAGCTGACGGGGGACGTGCCTCTGCCGCACGACTCGGCTCTGCAATGGTCGCAGCAGCAGGAGCGGTCGACCTTCATGGAGCGGTACGCTGAGCTGCTGGCGATCGTGGAAGCGAGGGGCGCCAAACGTCCCCCGGCGCGATCGAGCTTCGCGTGGTTGGTGCAACAGTATCGCCGCAGCCCGGAGTTCTCGGAGCTCGCCGACGCCACCCAGACGGATTACGCGCGGACGCTAGACCTGATCGTTCAAGAGCTCGGAGAGGTGAGGTACGCCGCCGCTACGCGGAACATCCTGAAAGCTGTCCGAGACGATCACGCTGCGACTGTTCGCAAGGCGCATAAGATCAAGCAGATGCTCTCGCGCCTCTACAGCTGGGCGGACGAGAACGACCTGGTGCCCGCCGGCTTCAACCCCGCGAAGGGGATCAAGCGGCTCAAGCGCAAAGGCGGGGATAAGGAGATCGTCGTCTGGTCCGACGTCGAAGTCGAACTGTTCCTCAAGGGCGCCCCCGCGCATCTGGTCACGCCCGTGCTGGTCGCCCTCTACACGGGCCAGCGCCGCGAGGACGTGGTGAAGATGACGTGGCAGCAGTTCCAGGGTGACGTGATTCGCGTTCGGCAGTCGAAGACCACGGCTTTGCTCGACATTGCCTGCCACACCGCGCTTCGTCGCCATCTCGACAAGCTCCCCCGCAAGGGCGTGGTTATCTGCACGACCGCCGACGGAAAGGCGTTCACGCCCAATGGTCTGTCGGGGGCCGTTCGCCGCCGCGTCGAAGCGCTGCCCGACATGCCCAACAACAGGTCAATGCACGGTCTGCGGTATGCGGCCGGATCGCGGATGGAAGAGGCTGGCTGCACCGTCGCTGAGATCGAAAGCGTGCTCGGGCACCAGACCTTCAAGATGGTGCTGAAGTATGCGTCGCAGCGGCTTCGAGCAGCAGCGGCGATGGCAAAGATGGAAGCTGCCGAGAGCGCCTAAAAGTCCTGTGCGGAGTACGCACTATGACCAGTAACACTTTGATATCAGGTGAGGCGAACGAATGGTGAAAGTTGCGAACAACCGGCTCAAGTCCTGGCCTGTGTCAGGATTTGCAGTCCTCTGCGTCACCACTCCGCCATCGGGCCTCGACGCCGGGAGAGGCGCGCAGATGCTTGCTTTTCCGCACCGCGTCAACAGGCGAGTACCGCTGCCGCATGCTCTTGACCCAAGGGGGTGCCGCTCGAGGTCCGATCGCTGGTATTCGTCCGAGCGCTATCTTATTGTTGGAGGCACTGATGTAAGAGCTTGGGCGCCTGCGAGGTATGGCAGCGATCGCGCCATGGCGTGAGGAGCTCCTGGGGACCCTTGAAGGCAAGAGGCGTCCAGGAGTTGTCCTCCCTTGCGATCCACCGCACGGAGCCTCAATGAACGTATAACGAGTGCAGCCCGACCTAATATTCTTTCAGGATCTTTCGGTTCAGGCGGTAGGTCAGCGCGCCTGCATGTAGTGCGGCGCGGGCAGCCCAGCGGCGCGACCGAGCACTGCCCGGGACGGATGCAAGCGCGGCGGTGGCCGACACAGCTGCCTTTGCGCCAGCGGTAATCGGCAGCTTTTGAAATGCACGAGGGTCGTGAGTGGCAAGCAACAGACCATGGGTCTGTCCGGCCCGGAAGTTGCGCCGAAGAACCCAGCGCATCCGGGCACGAGATTCCGGTACTGGCTCAGTGACGACAGCGCCCGGACGATAGGCGATGACCCCGCCTGCCGCGGTCAAGGAGCGGAAAAACAGCGTATCCTCTCCTCCCGTGCGGCCAAGGGCCAGGTCGAAGCGAAGCCCGTGACGACGAACGAAGTCGAGATCGAGCAATGCGTTGCAGGTATAAGCGTTGTCGAGCCGCCCGGTGATCCGGTTCGAATAAAAGGCGCATCGCGACAACCACTTCGGCTGACTTGGTGAGT
Organism: Sphingomonas aerophila; assembly: GCF_014199305.1. Taxonomy (GTDB): domain Bacteria; phylum Pseudomonadota; class Alphaproteobacteria; order Sphingomonadales; family Sphingomonadaceae; genus Sphingomonas; species Sphingomonas aerophila. The sequence continues at coordinate 215,533 of NZ_JACIJK010000004.1, read as the reverse complement.
AGATCGCGCGCGAGATGCCGATGACCGCATGGGCACCGCCAACATCCGCGCTCAGGCGCACCAACCAGTCGGGTTCTGCCTGTTCGTCATCATCAATGAGCGCGAGCCAACGAGTTGTGGTTGCATCGAGCGCCGCATTTCGCGCGATTGAGATGTTCTGAGCGGGCGCATGCAGGTACTTGATCAGCACGCCTGCCTCCGCAGCGGCTGCCAAGATGCGGCTCTCCGCACTCCTATCGTTGTCATTGTCTATGACGACAATTGGAGGCAGGCCTGCAAAGCCGCGTTGTTCAGCAATCGAGCGCAGAGTGCCGGCAATCGACGGTCGCCGAAAGGTGCAGATTGCAATTGTGAGATCCATGCCCCGCCATCCTTAATGCGAAGCCTTTGCGCCCCCGCGCTGACTCCTTCCCCGGCCGGCTTTGACATTGATCAGATATTCACTCAAGTTGAGAAAATAACGTTCCCCACTGATCTGTCCGAAATGGATACAAGTGCGTCTGCTTTATTATCGCGGCGATCATCCGAATTTCGGTGACGACTTGAATGAGGTTGTCTGGCCAGGATTGGCTCCGGAAATGTTTGGGCCAGCCACCCCTTCCGCGGACGGATTCCTGGGCGTTGGAACGCTGATCGGGCGACCATTTCCTGAGGTCAGCCGTATCCATGTATTCTCAAGCGGCGTCGGTTATGATCCGATTGCTGCAGTTCACCCGAGCAATCACTATTGGTGTGTTCGAGGCCCACTCTCTGCACGCGTGCTAAACCTGCCGACCGACCGTGCGATCATTGACGGCGGTATCCTAGCGCCTGAGCGGCTGGGGATCGGCCGCGCCTCCGCGTCAGCCAAGCCGGTCGTGGTCCCGCATTGGCAGTCGATGTTGGTCGGGGGGTGGGATGAGGCGTGCAATCTCGCAGGTTTTTCATTGATCGATCCAATGCAGCCACCGGAGAAGGTGATCGGCGCCATCGCTTCGGCGCCGCTGGTCATGACCGAATCGCTCCACGGCGCGATCATCGCCGACGTTCTTCGGATACCCTGGATCGCGTTCGTTACGACCGGCAACGTGCCGCTGTTCAAGTGGTTCGACTGGACGGCATCGGTTCGCACACCGCTTCGCATCGTGCCTGTTCGACCACCCTCACCTAGAGCCCTGGCGCTCTTTGGCCGGCCCAAGCTTGGCACCGTCAATCGCGCTGTAGAAGTCGGCGAAGATCAGGCGTTCGATCATTTCATGAAGGGCATCAATATCGCCAGTTCACGCCAGCAACGCGGAGCAGGGGCGGTTGCACGCGGGCTGCTGGCCCGCTTGGGCGAGCGCATAGATGGGGTTACGCCGCAAGGAACCGCACTCGCCCTGCAGAAGCTTGCCTCGTCAGCTGCCCCGCAGCTTAGCCCACCAGGCGTAGTGGAGGAGCGGCGTGCGAGCCTGCTCGACCGCCTGGAAGAGCTGCGAGCTGCTCACGCCACGGGCGACCTCGCGGCCGCCTGACAGGGGCGCCTTTGCAGCTTGGCGCGCTGCTAGACGCGCGATAGAAGTGGGCCATCAATGTGTATTGCATGGCTAAGACAGCTATGCGACAGGAAGGCCATGATGATCGCGACTTCACTCGCTAGCCCCGCCGGGATCGACACGCAGGCAATGCGCATGGCCATGGTGTCCAGCCAGCTGCGCACAAACGCGGTGGACGACACCCGAGTGGTAGAGGCGATGGCAACGGTCCCCCGCGAGCTGTTCATGCCTGAGGCAGCACGGTTCGCGGCCTATCGTGACGTGGCCATCCCGCTTGGCGGCGGGCGTTCCATGAACATGCCGCTTGCGACCGGGCGATTGTTGACGGTTGCAGATCTGGAGGCGACCGATCGCGTGCTGTTGATCGGCGCGGCGGGCGGCTATTCGGCGGCGCTGCTCGCCCATGTGGTGGCAGAGGTGGTCGCGGTCGAGGAAAGTGCTTCCCTTGCTGGACTGGCCCGGACGCCGCTGGCGGGGCAGGAGAAGGTCACGGTCGTTGAAGGGCCGTTGACGGCAGGTCACCCGGAAGGTGCGCCGTATGACGTGCTGATCGTCGACGGCGCTGTGGAAGTGCTTCCGGAGACTCTTGTGGCGCAGTTGAAGCCAGGTGCCCGCATTGCTGCGGGCCTGGTCGACCGGGGCGTGACTCGGCTGGCCTTCGGGCGAACCTCGGCTTCGGGGTACGGGCTCCAGCCTTTCGCCGACATCGAATGCGTCGTGTTGCCCGGGTTCTCCCGGCCGCGCAGCTTTCAGTTCTGACGGGAGCACCTATCGTGAGGATCGGTTGCTGGCTGGCGGGCGCTGCCCTGTCTGCGATGTGCTCGCTCGCGGCGACGAGCGCTGGCGCGGATACTCTTCAGGATGCGTTGCGGCGCGCCTATGCGACAAATCCGACCCTGACCGGGGAGCGCGCGAGCCAGCGGGCGAACGATGAGAATGTCCCGCTTGCCAAGGCACAGGGGCGTCCGAACGCCGGCGCCAGTGCGAGCCTCAACGAGAATTTCTATAACAGCGGCAATGCGTCCCAGACGCCGGAAAGGTCCTTCTCGGTCGGGCCTCAAGTGTCGTTCCCGCTCTATCAGGGCGGCTTGGTTCGCAACTCCGTGCGCGCTGCGGAAACGCGAGTTCTTGCCGGGCAGGCCGGGCTGCGCAACACCGAAGCCAATCTGTTTGCAGAGGTGGTCGCGGCCTACATGGACGTCATCCGTGACGAGGCCATCGTTGGTCTGAACCAGCAGAATGTCCGTGTTCTCGACGTCAATCTCCAGGCCAGCCGCGACCGGTTTCAGGTTGGCGACCTGACGCGAACGGACGTTGCGCAATCCGAGTCACGCCTGGCACTCGCCCGCTCGCAGCTGCAAAGCGCCGAGGCGCAGCTTATCGCGAGTCGGGAGAATTACGTCAGGGTCGTCGGCTCTTCCCCCGGACAACTCCTGGATCCGCCCATTCTGCCCCAGCTGCCGGCGACGGTGGAACAGGCGGTCACGGCGGCGTTGAACGACAATCCCGCACTGATCGCGGCTGCGCGGCAGCGGGATGCGACCCGGTTCGATGTTCAGGCGGCGAAGTCATACCGCTTGCCGCGAGTCTCCGCGACGGCGGGCGGGAGTTTCAACAGCTACCTCGGCACCCTTGGCGCGGGCAGCAGCGGAAACTTCATCTCCGGATCCCAGAGCGGCGTCGGCGCAACCGCCGGACTCAGCCTGACGGTGCCGTTCTATCAGGGCGGTGCTCCCAGCGCGCGGGTGCGGCAGGCGGAAGCGCTGCGTAGCCAAGCAATTGAACAGGCGACCGAAACGGAGCGGAGCGTGATCTCCGCGGCGCGCTCGTCCTATGCGATCTGGCGCTCGTCACAGCAGGTGATTTCCAGCTCGGAAGTTGCTGTGAACGCAAACAAGCTCAGCCTGGAAGGCGTGCGCGCCGAGAATTCGGTTGGCACGCGAACCATCCTCGACATCCTCAACGCCGAGCAGGAGCTGCTGAACAGCCAGGTTACATTGGTGACCGCGCGTCGTGACGCTTACGTTGCCGGCTTCAACCTGCTTGCTGCGATGGGCGAGGCGGAGGCGCGCGACCTGGGCCTTGATGGCGGTGCGTTGTATGATCCGGTCGCGAACTATAACCGCGTGCGCAACAAGGCTAGCGACTGGAGTGACGATGGCGAGCCGGCTGCCATCGCCACACGGACCAATGAAAGTCTTCCGGAAACGGCTCGGGTCGTGCGTCCGCAGGATGCCCTGTTGTCTACGCCCCCGGTTGACACGGGGCGCCCATTGACCACAGGTGCCGACGCGCCGTCCCGCAGGTAGGGTTAACGGCCGGGGAGAACGCGCGAAGATGGGGGATATCAGCGCCGAGCCGTCGATGGAGGAGATCCTGTCTTCCATCAAACGGATTATCGCCGAAGAGGGCGAGCCGCCGAGTCGCACGCGCCGAGCGTCGCGGCCCGCACCGACGCCCCCCCCTACGCCCACGGCAATCACCCCGGACGAGCCCGGGGTTCTGGAACTCAACGATCCGGTGACTCCGCCACAGCAGCCGGCGTCGATGCTCCAGGCTCCGTTGGCGCCTGTCTCAACGTCACAGCCTTTGGCGGGTTCGCCTGTTGCAGAGACGGCGTCAGACGACTCACCAGCTCAGCCCACCGCCGAATCGATCCTGTCGCGTGAAGCCGCTGCTGCATCGCGCGGGAAGCTCGACATGCTGAGCCGGCTGGTCACAAAGCCCGAACCCGGCAGCGATGGTACGCTGGAAGGGCTGGTGCGTGAGATGCTGCGCCCCATGCTCCGCGAATGGCTCGACACGAATCTGCCGCCGATGGTGGAGCAGATGGTCGCGCGCGAGATTGGAAAGATTACCGGCCAGATTTGATTAGCGCCGCGTGGCCAATTGCCCCGCGCTCATCCTTCTCGGGCAACGGAGGCTGGTTTCGCCCGGCTGCCCTCGCTAAGCGCTCAGGCCATGAGCGACTTGGCACCCGAACCGCTGAACAAGAACTTCGATCCTGCCGCCATCGAGGCGCGCTGGTACAGCCATTGGGAGGCTAACGGGCTGTTCCGCCCAGATCGGTCCAACGCCGAACCTTGGACGATCGTCAATCCTCCGCCCAATGTCACCGGCTCGCTGCACATCGGTCACGCGCTCGACAACACGCTGCAGGATATCCTGACCCGTCACGCCAGGCTGAAAGGCAAGGACGCGTTGTGGGTTGTCGGCACCGACCATGCCGGCATTGCGACACAGATGGTCGTCGAGCGTCAGATGGCCGCCAAGGGCGAGAAGCGCACCGACATGAGCCGCGACGACTTCGTCGCGCGCGTATGGGACTGGAAGGCCGAGTCGGGCGGCGCGATCACCGCGCAGTTGCGGCGACTGGGCTGTTCGATGGACTGGGCGAACGAGCGCTTCACCATGGACCCGGGCTTCAGCCGGGCGGTGGTGAAGGTGTTTGTCGAACTCCACCGGCAAGGCCTGCTCTACCGCGACAAGCGGCTGGTGAACTGGGACCCGGGCCTTGGCACCGCGATCAGCGATCTGGAAGTCGAGACACGGGAGGAGAAGGGTGGCTTCTGGCACCTGCGCTATCCGCTCGCGGATGGGTCGGGCAGCATCTCCGTTGCCACGACTCGGCCGGAAACGATGCTGGCCGACATGGCCGTCGCGGTGAACCCGTCGGACGAACGGTATCAGGCGCTAATCGGCCAGCAGGTGCGCTTGCCCATCACAGGTCGCCTGATCCCAATCGTGGCAGACGACCACGCCGACCCGGAACTCGGCAGCGGCGCAGTGAAGATCACGCCGGGACATGACTTCAACGATTTCGAGGTCGGACGGCGTGCCGGGATCGAGGCCCGCGACATGCTCAACATGCTCGGGGCCAAGGGCGAGGTGGTGCAAGTCGCCGACGGACTTATCCCGGGGGACCTGATCGGCCTGGACCGCTTCGACGCGCGCGATCGGATCATCGCGCTGCTGGAGGGTGAGGGCGCTCTGGAGCGTGTCGAGGAGCGGGTGATCCAGCGCCCGTATGGCGACCGTTCGGGTGTCGTGATCGAGCCGTGGCTGACCGACCAATGGTATGTTGATGCCGCGACGCTCGCCAAGGGCCCGATTGAAGCGGTGCGCGAAGGCCGGATCCGGCTGGTGCCCAAGACGTGGGAGAAGACCTTCTTCAACTGGATGGACAACATCCAGCCCTGGTGCGTGAGCCGCCAGTTGTGGTGGGGGCACCAGATCCCGGCCTGGTTTGCCGAGGACGGCCGCGTATTCGTCGCGGAAACCGAGGAGGAGGCCCAGGCGGCCGCAGGGGAAGGCGTGATGCTGACCCGCGATCCCGACGTGCTCGACACCTGGTTTTCCTCCGCGCTGTGGCCATTTGCGACGCTGGGCTGGCCTGATGCAACGAACCCGACGCTTGCGGGGCGCTATCCCAATGACGTCCTGATCTCCGGCTTTGACATCCTGTTCTTCTGGGATGCGCGCATGATGATGCAGGGTATGCACTTCATGAACGAGGTGCCGTTCAAGACCCTGTACCTGCATGGTCTGGTGCGGGCAGCCGACGGCGCCAAGATGTCGAAGTCGAAAGGCAACACCGTTGACCCGCTAGGCCTGATCGATCGCTATGGCGCCGACGCGTTGCGCTTTTTTATGGCGGCGATGGAAAGCCAGGGCCGCGACATCAAAATGGATGAAAAGCGGGTCGAGGGTTACCGCAACTTCGCGACCAAGCTGTGGAATGCGGCGCGTTTCTGCCAGTCCAACGGCATCGGCGGATCGACACTGCCCGAAGCGCCGGCTGCAAGCCTGGCCGTGAATAAATGGATTATCGCGGAAACGATCCGCACGGTGCAGGCGGTCGATCTGTCGTTGGCCGAATACCGCTTTGATGCGGCTGCGAACGCTGTCTACCAGTTCGTCTGGAGCCGGTTTTGTGATTGGTATCTGGAGCTGATCAAGGGGCAAATCGACGAAGAAACACGTGCTGTCGCCGGCTGGGTGCTAGATCAGATCCTCCTGATCCTGCACCCGTTCATGCCGTTCATCACCGAAGAGCTGTGGCATTCGCTCGCGACCCGCCAGAGTGACCTGATCGTTGCTTCCTGGCCGCAGGCGGATGCCCGCAGCCTCGATCCAGCGGCAGAAGCTGAGATTGACTGGCTGATCCGACTGGTCGGCGAGGTGCGCGCGGCGCGGACGGAGCTGAACGTCCCACCGGGGGCGCGGCTGCCGCTCCATCACCGGGGCGCGGGTCCTGAGACCCTGGCGCGTTTGTCGCGGCAGCAGTCGGTGATCGCGCGACTGGCGCGAGCCGATTTGGCAGAGGGCGACGCGTTCGGCGGCGCGGCGCAGGTCGTAGTCGACGAGGCCACGTTTGTGCTGCCGTTGGAGGGCGTGATCGATCTTGCCGCAGAGCGCACGCGCTTGTCCAAGGCGATCGGGGCGGCCGAGAAGGAGCGGGACGGACTTGCTGGTCGGTTGAGCAATCCCAGCTTCGTGGAGCGCGCCAAGCCGGAAGCGGTTGAGAAGGCGCGGGCGGACCACGCTGACAAGGCGGCCGAAGCCGACCGCCTGTCGGCGGCACTGGCCCGCTTGGGCTAAAGGGAAAGCACGACCAAATCTGTGTTAATCATAGCTTTTTAAGCTCGATCGATCATCAATGGCTCGAAGGAGCTTTGGATGGTTGGTTGTGAAGGCTGTCGGGCCGCGGCGGAGCAGTTCGACTTGGCGATGGCATTCCAGCCGATCGTCGACGTCGAGACCGGGCACCCGTTCGCCTATGAGGCATTGGTCCGCGGACCGGATGGGGAGAGTGCTTCCGAGGTGCTGACACGTGTCACACCGGAAAACCGCTATGCGTTCGACCAACAGTGCCGTGTCGCGGCGATCGAGCAGGCAGTCGAGGCCGGGTTGCTCGCCACCGACGCCAAGCTGTCGATCAATTTCCTGCCGAATGCCGTCTATTCGCCAGTCGCCTGTATCCAGCTGACGCTCAAGACGGCGCGGCGGGTGGCCTTACCGACCGATCGGCTCATCTTCGAGTTTACGGAAAATGAGCGCATGGTCGACACGGATCATGTCGCCAACATCATCGCGACCTATCGTAAGATGGGCTTTGCCACGGCGCTCGATGATTTCGGCGCGGGTCATGCTGGCCTGGGTCTGTTGGGTCGGATCCAGACCGACCTGATCAAGCTCGACATGGAACTGATCCGCGATCTCGACAGCAACATGTCGCGCCGCCTTATCGTCGACAGCACGGTTGGACTTCTGCATCGGCTGGGAATTACCGTTATAGCCGAAGGGGTGGAGACGGAGGCCGAATACCGAACGCTTCGTGACATGGGCATCAGGTACCAACAAGGGTATCTATTCGCGCGCCCAGCGCTGCGCGCCTTGCCGGCCCTGAACATGCCGGCCTGGCGAGCGGCCGCATAAGAAGCAAAGGCGCCCGAACCTGAAAGGTCCGGACGCCCTCCGACGCCTGGAAAAGGGAGCAACAGGCGCCGAGCTGGTTGGAGCTAAAGCTTACGCGGCTTGAGCCTCGTCGCCTTCACCCTTGTGCTCTACCGCGGCCAGCGGAGCGCCCGTCTTGATCGCAATCGTCTTCGGCTTCATCGCCTCGGGAACCTCACGGACCAGGTCGACCACGAGCAAGCCGTCATTGAGACGGGCATCCTCGACGAAGACAAAGTCGGCGAGTTCGAAGCGGCGCTCAAAGCTGCGATTGGCGATACCCAGGTGAAGGAAACTGGCGTTAGCCGCCTTGTCGTCCTTCTTGCCGGTGACGAGCAGCAGGTTCTGCTGCGCGGTGATCTCGATCTCATCGCGGGAGAAGCCGGCAACCGCTAAGGTGATGCGATACCGGTCCTCGGCGACGCGCTCGAGGTTGAAGGGAGGATAATTCTCGGCCGACGCGCGCTGAGCGTTGGTCTCGAGAAGGTCGAAAAGCCGGTCGAAGCCAATGGTCGAACGGCGGTAAGGGGTCAGGTCCAGTCGCATATCAAAACCTCTCACATGAGCGAGTTGACAAGCCGGGCGCCCGCGGGTGCGAGGCCCCCGGATGCGGCCCAAAGTGGCGCCGCACGAACCATATCTGGGAAAAGTCCGATGCGGTTCAAGGGGCCGGCGATGCAAAAACCTGATCTCGATAAGCCTCCGTTCAGGTCTTCAGGCGCAACAAGGACCTTGAAGGGGCTCCTGGTGCCGCGTCGGTGTTTGGAAGCTCCCGTGCCGTGCCAGGCAGCCTCTTCGCCGAACCAGCTAGAGCCCTGAACGGCAAACGCCCGGACCGTTTCCGATCCGGGCGCCTGCGTGACGATCGCTCGTCAGCCCCCTTTCTGCGCTACCGCTCAAACACCTCTTTGGGCGGAGCTGGTAGCGTTTTCCCGAACCACGGCCGTTGCCTGTGTTCTCAGTAAGGTCGTGCTAGAAAGCCACCACGCGCTTGTCACCAGTGTTGTTGCGCAGAGGCGACGATTGGCGTCCAATTGTGTCCGCACAGACACACCTTCGGATCCGTGGTTCCCGTTGCGCGCGGACAGGCCAACCCGTAAGCGCTCTGACCATGTTGTTGTCTCGCTTCGAACGCACCATCGCCCGGCGATACCTGCTGCCGGGCCGGGGCGAGCGGTTCATCGTCCTTGTCGCCGGATTCAGCCTCGGCGCAGTGATGCTGGGCGTTGCCGCTCTGGTCATCGTCATGAGCGTGATGAATGGATTTCGCGCGGAGCTGTTCGACAAGATCGTCGGGCTGAACGGTCACGCGGTGATCCAGGGGGTCGGAGGGCGGCTCCCTGATTGGCGCGATGCTGTTAGGCAGGCCCGCGCCACGCCGGGAGTGACCAGTGCAGTTCCCCTGATCGAGCAACCGCTGTTCACGACGTATAACGGCCGGAGCGAAGGCATCCTCATTCGCGGCATGCGGGTCGAGGACATCCGCGACAATCCGAGCCTGCGTGGCAAGGTGTTGCTGGGCACGCTGTCCAGCATCACGCCCGGCAGCAACCGCGTTGCGATCGGGTCCCGCCTGGCCGAAGCGTTGGGTGCGGAGCTGGGCAGCGAGATCACGATCATCAACCCGCAAGGCCAGTCCACCCCGTTCGGCACCGTCCCCCGCTATGTCAGCTACACAGTCGGCGCGATCTTCGAGATTGGCGTCTACGATTATGACAAGGCCTATGTGATCATGCCGATCGAGGATGCTCAGACGCTGCTTCTTCTCGGCGATACGGTGGGCATGATCGAGGTGAACACGGCCAATCCGGATCGCGTGCAGGACATCCTTGCTCCCTTGCGCGACAAGCTGCCACCGGGCGCTGCGATTGCAGACTGGCGGACCATGAACGCCCAGCTGTTCGACGCGCTGGCGGTTGAGCGGGTGGCGATGTTCACCGTGCTGTGCATCATCATCCTGGTTGCCGCCTTCAACATTGCATCGAGCCTGATCATGCTGGTGCGGGCCAAGACGCGCGACATAGCCATCATGCGCACCATGGGCGCGACCCGCGGCGCGATGATGCGCATCTTCATGACAGTGGGCTTCACGGTTGGTGTGCTGGGCACGGTGGCGGGGCTGCTGCTCGGCTTCGTGTTCCTGTTTTACCGTCAGGCGGTCGTGAACTTCGTCCAGCTTGTGACGGGCCAGAACCTGTGGGACCCCTCCATCCGTTATCTGACGGAGCTGCCGTCAAAGGCTGACCCGGTCGAGATCACCGTGATCGTGATCATGGCGCTGCTCTTCTCTTTCCTTGCGACAATCTATCCCGCGTGGAAGGCGGCGAGTACCGACCCTGTGCAGGTGCTGCGCTATGAATGATCCGGTGCTCGACGTGCGCGGCCTCGCGCGCAGCTTCACCCAGGGCGGGCAAACCATCGAGGTGTTGCGCGGGGTCGACCTGTCCGTGCGGCCGGGCGAGATCGTTGCGCTGCTGGGACCGTCCGGGTCTGGCAAATCGACGCTGCTTCAGGCGGTCGGGCTGCTGGAGGGCGGCTTTTCCGGGTCGATCCGGATCGCAGGCGAGGAAGCGACCAGCCTCGACGCGCAGGGGCGCACGGTGATGCGCCGCGATCGGCTAGGCTTCGTGTACCAGTTTCACCATCTGCTGCCTGATTTCAGCGCGGTGGAGAATGTTGTCCTGCCTCTGCTTGTCCGTAACGCCTCGGCTCGGGACGCGGAGGAGCGGGCCGCAACGCTTCTGACGGCGCTCGGCCTCGGTCACCGCCTTACCCACCGCCCGAGCCAATTGTCCGGCGGCGAGCAGCAGCGGGTCGCCGTCGCCCGCGCGCTGGCCAACCGCCCGGCGCTGGTGCTGGCGGACGAGCCCACCGGCAACCTCGACGAGCATACCGCCGACGTGGTTCTGGCCGAGTTCCTGCGTCTCGTACGCGAGGAAGGGTCGGCAGCGCTTGTCGCTACGCATAACGAGCGGTTGGCGCTGAAGATGGACCGTCTGGTCCGCCTCCACGAGGGTCAGCTGCAGTGATCGCCGCCATGGTGGCCGGTGCCGATGATGTGCCGGCGTACAACGGGGCCGGACGGGCCTGGGCCGTGCGCCGACCGTGGTTTCGATCGACCTTCAAGGCTGGGCGTGACGGCGCGCTCGACATCGGGTCAGCGCTCGCGTCCTCTTCTCTCCTGCCCGGCAGCCAGTGAACGCCTGGCGCGAAACGCCGACGCTGGCTGGCCGCCACGTCACGCTACGGCCGCTTGAGGCAGGCGATATGGATGCGCTGGTCCAGGTGGCATCGGCAGGTGGCCTCTGGAACACCTTCTACGCCAATGTCGCGCAACTGAAGGATGCGCCGAACTGGATGGCGCGGACATTCGCCGATCGCGACACAGGCCGTGCAATGCCGTTTGCGGTGCTGGGCGCGGCGGGTGAGGTGGTGGGGACCACTCGCTTCATGCGGATGAACCCTGCCCATCGTCGGCTTGAAGTCGGTGGCACTTTCTACGCGAAGGCGGTGCAGCGCACCGGCGTGAACACAGAAACCAAGCTGCTGTTGCTGAACCACGCTTTCGCCGTGCTAGGCTGCCAGTGCGTCCAGATCCGCACGGATGCACTCAATCGCCGCAGTCAGGCCGCGATCGAGCGTCTTGGAGCCAGGAAGGACGGCTTGCTGCGCGGCCATCAGATCGTGGCTGGGCGGTTGCGCGACACCATAGTCTATTCCATCCTCGACCGTGAGTGGCCCGGGGTACAGGCGAATCTCAGGTTCCTGCTGGAGAGCAATGGATGAGCGCGATCACCGACCTGACTGTCCGAGCAGCTGACGGGGGCGAGGCGACGCTCGATACCTGGCGGGGCAAGGTGCTGTTGATCGTCAACACCGCCAGCCGTTGCGGCTTCACCCCGCAATATGAGGGACTCGAGGCCTTGCACCGCGAATTCGGCGCGCAGGGGTTCGAGGTGCTGGCTTTCCCATGCAACCAGTTCGGGGCGCAGGAGCCCGGCACGGACGCAGAGATCGGCGCCTTTTGCTCCACGACCTTTGACGTCACCTTCCCCGTATTTGCCAAGATCGACGTCAACGGTTCCGCCGCGGACCCGCTATTCGAACGACTGAAAGCAGAAGCGCCGGGCGTGCTCGGGTCAAAGGCGATCAAGTGGAACTTCACCAAGTTCCTGGTCGATCGCGAGGGGCGGGCTGTGAAACGCTATGCCCCGACGACCAAACCCGAAGACATATGGGCGGACATCATAGCGCTGCTGTGAGATCGCGGTTCGGCGACCGCGGCGTGCTCGATTGCCTGTTCGGGATGATCCTGCTTATCCTCGCCGGGCTGCTGATCATGCTTTCCGTCGTCCATTGGTTGCTGGGCGTGTCACACGGATGATGTTTCAGGCGCGGCGAAGGCCGGCGCCCCATTTCGGTGGGACAACGCGCTCAATACCGCCGTTACGCCACCAAACAGGAAGCTGATGCCGAGGATGAAGCCGGGCAGCGCCAGTGCCGCCCACGGCAGCATGATCAGCACATAGGCTGCCAAGAGTATGTTGATGATGCCGAGCGCGATCATCATCCAGCGGTGCCGGCGGTAACGCGCGCCAAGTGCGAGCTCCAGCACGCCGCGCACGGCAAGCCAGACCGCCACGACAAGCGTCAGCGATACCGCACCGGAAACCGGATCGAACGCCATCAACAGGCCGACCACAACCGACACCAGCCCGAACAGGATGGAGTAGGCGCGCCCTTCATGCCCGTGCCCCGTCGCGCCCGCGACGGTCGAGACTACGCCCGCGGCGATGAAGAACCACCCGACGACCAGCGTTGCCGCGATCGTGGCCGAGAAGGGCCAAGCCAACGCCAAGACGCCCAGCAACAATGACAGGATGCCATAGGCCAGGATCCAGCCCCAGCCGGCCCCCGCCTGCAATCGCGTTGATCGTTCAACAGTCATGCCGACATTCTCCGCCATGTCACCAGCGAACGGGCCGTCGCTTTAGCGGTTCCGCGCTGGTCGAATCGGGTGGGACTCCCTAAGCTAGGGCGATGCCGCATTCCGGGTTCGTCCCACTCCGCATCTTTTCGTCCTACACCATGCTGGACGGCGCGATCGAGCCCAAGGCGATCGCCAAGCATGCGCGAAAGCTGGGTTTTCCCGCCGCGGCGCTGACTGATCGCAACGGCCTGTATGCAGCGATGGCCTTCTCCGATGCAGCCAAGAAGGACGGAGTGCAGCCCGTCATCGGTACCACGCTCGCGGTCGCACGGCCGGATATGCCCGAGGGCGTGGCGGCGCCGCTCGACTGGCTGGCGCTCTATGCGCAGGACGAGCGCGGCTACGACAATCTGTGTGCGCTGGTCAGCCTTGCGCACCTCGACCGTCCGATCGAGCAGCCCGCTCATGTGGACTGGTCGATGCTGGAAGGGCGCACCGATGGCCTGCTGGCGCTGACCGCCGGCGGCGAGGGCGGGCTCGCCCGCTTGTTCGCAGAGGAGCAGCATGAGCGGGCTCTTGCCTATGCCGATCGTCTGCAGGCCCTGTTCAGCGACCGTCTGTTTATCGAGCTTAGCCGTCGCGGTGACCCGGTCGAGGAAGCGGCAGAGGAGGCGCTGATCGACCTCGCCTATGACCGCAACTTGCCACTGGTCGCGACCAATCCCTGCTGCTTCGCCGAAGGGGCATTCGGAGAGGCGCATGACGCCATGTTGTGCATCGCCAATTCGACCTATGTCGAAAGCGAGGACCGGCCCAGGAGTTCGCCCGACGCCTGGATGAAGCCCGCCAAGACGATGCGCGAGCTGTTCGAGGATCTGCCCGAGGCGATCAGCAACACTCTGCTGGTCGCACAGCGCTGCGCGGTAATGGCCCCCAGCCGCAAGCCCATCCTGCCGAGCCTTGCGGGCGACCGCGAGGGCGAGGCGACGATGCTGCGCGAGGAGGCGCGTGCTGGGCTGGACGCGCGTCTGGCTCGCATCGAGGAGCTGGGTGGAAACCCGGATCGCGACGCTTATGCCGCGCGATTAGAATTCGAACTCGATGTCATCATCGGCATGGGATTCCCCGGCTATTTCCTGATCGTGTCCGACTTCATCAAATGGGCGAAGTCGCACGACATTCCCGTCGGTCCCGGCCGTGGATCGGGCGCCGGATCGGTCGTGGCCTGGGCGTTGACCATCACCGACCTCGACCCGCTGGCGCTGGGCCTGCTGTTTGAGCGCTTCCTGAACCCGGAACGCGTGTCGATGCCCGACTTCGACATCGATTTTTGCGAAACCCGGCGCGGCGAGGTGATCCGTTACGTCCAGGAGAAATACGGCCGCGACCAGGTCGCTCAGATCATCACCTTTGGTAAGCTGAAGGCGCGCGCCGTGCTGAAAGACACGGGCCGCGTTCTCCAGATGAGCTATGGCCAGGTGGACCGGCTCGCGAAGCTCGTTCCCAATCACCCGACCGATCCCTGGGACCTGAAGCGCGCGCTGAACGGGGTGCCGGAGCTCGCGCGGGAATACGCGAACGACAACCAGGTTCGCCACTTGCTCGATCTCGCGATCCAGCTGGAGGGCCTGCCGCGCCACTCGTCGACCCACGCCGCCGGCGTGGTGATCGGAGACAGGCCGTTGTCGCAGCTGGTACCGCTGTACCGCGATCCGCGATCCGACATGCCCGTCACGCAGTTCGACATGAAGTATGTCGAGGGCGCTGGGCTGGTGAAGTTCGACTTCCTCGGCCTGAAGACCCTGTCGGTGCTGCAAAAGGCTGTGCAGCTGCTCGCCAAGCGCGGTATCACCGTCGATCTGTCGGCGCTGACCTGGGACGACGAGGCGGTTTATAACCTGCTCCAGCGCGGCGACACCGTGGGCGTGTTCCAGCTGGAATCGGAAGGGATGCGGCGCACGCTGTCCGCCGTGCGCCCGACCAACTTCGGCGACATCGTCGCGCTGGTGTCGCTGTACCGACCAGGCCCGATGGATAACATTCCGTCCTTCGGCCGCCGCAAGGCCGGAACCGAGCCGATCGAGTATCCGCACGCGCTGCTGGAGCCGATCCTCGCCGAGACGTACGGCATCTTCGTCTACCAGGAACAGGTGATGCAAGCCGCGCAGATCCTGGCCGGCTACAGCCTGGGCGGCGCCGATCTGTTGCGCCGCGCGATGGGCAAGAAGATCAAGGCGGAGATGGACCAGCAACGGCAGATCTTTGTCGCGGGCTGCGCCGAACACAACCAGATCCCCAAGGCCAAGGCGAACGAACTGTTCGACTTGATCGACAAGTTCGCGGGCTACGGCTTCAACAAGAGCCACGCGGCCGCCTATGCGCTGCTGGCCTATCAGACCGCGTGGCTGAAGGCGCACCACCCGCACGAGTTCTTCGCCGCGTCCATGTGCTTCGACATGGCGCAAACCGACAAGCTTGCCATCTTCGTCGAGGACGCTCGCCGATCAGAGGTGGCCGTGCTGCCGCCCTGCATCAACGCCAGCGCCGCCGAGTTCGACGTCGAGGTGGCGGCTCCAGCCGCGGACGGTGGGGGAGAGGCATCGGGGCTGGCCGTTCGCTACGCGCTTGCCGCGTTGAAGTCGGTGGGTGAGGGCGCGATGGAGCGGCTCTGCCTCGAGCGCGCCGAACGGGGGCCGTTCGCCTCCCTCGACGATCTCGCCGCACGCGTCGATCCGCGCCTGCTCAACAAGCGCCAGGTGGAGACGCTTGCCGCGGCAGGAGCCTTTGACAGCTTCTACCCCAATCGTGCCGGCTTGGTCGCGGTAGCTGAGACGCTGCTGGCCGTGGCTCAACGTACTCACCAGCAGAAGACCAGCGGGCAGGGCGGCCTGTTCGGCGGCGACACGCAGGTCAACGACACGATCAAGCCCCCAGCGTCGGTTCGCTGGACGCTGGCCGAGCGGATGGAGCAGGAAAAGGAGGCGTTCGGCTTCTACTTCTCCGCCCACCCGGTGGACCGCCACGCGCACCTCGCCAAGAACCACGGTGCGCGTAGCTTTGCGAGCCTGTCCGAACTGTCGATCCCCGACGATGGCAGCCGTGCCGGCGCGACACTGGCAGTGCTGGTCGAGGACGCGCGCTGGCGCACCTCGGCGCGGGGCAAGCGTTACATGATGGCGACGCTGTCGGACGCGAGCGGCCAGTTCGTCGCCACGTGCTTCGACGATGCCGTGGCAAAGGACCTGGAGGAAGCGGCACGGGTCGGCGGATGTGGCCTTGTCACTGCGGAACTGGACCGGCGGCCGGGCGAGGAGCTGCCGCGCGTGTCGGTGAAGCGTATCCAGCCGTTCGAGACGCTCGCCCAGTCGGCCCGCTTCGTGCTGGAGGTCGAGATCGCCGACGCCGGTGCGTTCACGGCGTTGGCCCGCCTGCTCGCCGATCACCGTGGCGCGCGGGGTGAGGCTCGGGCCACCGTTCCGGTACCAGGCGGCACGGCGACGGTGCTGCTGGGTCGCGACTTTCTGCTCGACGAGGAACTGCGTGAGCATGTCGAGCACTTGCCCGGTGTCGCCGCCGCGCGGCTCGCCATGTCGGAGGTGCGCCTCCAGCTCGTCGGCTAGCCGAAGCCCGCCGGATCGGCTTGCCGGCGCGATTGCCTGACCTATGCTTGCCCGGAGAAAACAAGGAGAGGGTTGATGCTGGGCGGCATGCAGGATGTCGAGCTGCGCGTGCCGCGGCTGATTGACCACGCCGCGCGTGAACATGCCACTCGCGAGATCGTCTCGCGTTGGGCGGACGGAAGCGAGACGCGCAGCACCTGGCCGGGGTGGCGCACGACGCTCGGCGGCTCGCACAGGCGCTTTGGCGATTAGGACTGGGCCGGGGCGACCGCGTCGCGACGCTTGCCATGAACCACGGCCATCACCTTGCTGCCTGGTATGGCGTGATCGGTGCGGGGTGCGTCATTCACACGATCAACCCGCGCCTGTTCGACGAACAGCTCGTCTACATAGCCAATCACGCCGAGGATCGCGTGCTGCTGTACGATCGTGCTTTCCAGCCGATCGTCGACCGGCTCCGCCATCGCTTGTCCAGCATTGAGCATTATATTGTCATGGACGGCCAGGACGAGGGAAGCTTTCGCGCTCTGATCGAACGTGAGGACGGCAACGCTGCCTGGGTCGAAGGGCCGGAGCGTGAGCCCTGCATGCTCTGCTACACCAGCGGCACGACTGGGGACCCCAAGGGCGTGTTGTATACGCACCGCTCCAGCATCCTGCACGCGCTGACGGTGGTAACGCCCTCCGTCTTCGACCTGTCATCGCGATCGGTTGCCTTGCCGGTGGTCCCGATGTTTCATGCTGCGGGCTGGGGCTTGCCCCTGGCAGGAGCGATCGCAGGCGCAAAGTTCGTGTTCTCTGCCGTGAACGAAGCGGGCGTGCTGTGTGGGTTGATGAACCGGGAGCGGGTTACCCATTGTGCCGGCGTGCCGACCGTCTGGCTCGGCATGTTCGCCCATATCGACGCTACGGGAGAGTGGCCGCGCCACCTGCGCCTTGCCACAATCGGCGGGGCGGCCGCGCACCGCGCAATGATAGAGCGGCTGATAGCGATGGGGATCGATGTCGCCCATCTTTGGGGCATGACCGAAACCAGCCCGGTCGGCACAGCAGGGCAGCGGCCCGGCCATTGGGACGAGATGACGCTGGACGAGAAGCTCGACTTTGCCAGCAAGCAGGGCCAGATCCCGTTCGGGATCGAGCTGAAGATCGTCGACGACGAGGGCTCTGAACTGCCACGCGATGGCGTGTCATCCGGGCGCCTGCTGGTACGCGGTCCCTGGGTCGTCCAGCGTTATTTCGGGGCGGAAGAGGACTGTGTGGACGCAGATGGCTGGTTCGACACTGGCGATGTTGCCGTCCTTCATCCCGATGGCACCATGCAGATCACCGATCGCGCCAAGGATGTGATCAAGTCAGGGGGCGAGTGGATCAGTTCGGTCGAGCTGGAGAACGCGGCGGTGGGCTGCCCGGGCGTGGCAGAGGCTGCTGCGATCGGCATCGCACATCCCAAATGGGATGAACGGCCGTTGCTGCTGGTCGTCCGCAAACCAGGCAGCCAGGTAAACGAGGCCGAACTGCGCGCGCACCTGTCGACGTGTGTCGCCCGCTGGTGGCTGCCCGACGCGATCCTGTTCGTCGAGGCCCTGCCTCATACCGCGACGGGGAAGCTTCTCAAGACAGCGCTGCGCGAGCGGTATGGTAGTTACCAGCTCGCCAGCACCTGATAATCCGACGCTAGGCGTCCGGGCCCACATGCCTGCCGGGCGACGCGGCGCCTGACGAGCCCTGATCAGCGGATGCGGCTTCGTCCCCTGAGTCGCTGTCGATCCGCAGCGCCTGCTGGTCCTCGAGATCCTGGATATGCCCTTCGACAGCCTGCTCACGCCCCGCCGTGGGCGAGACGCGATCGCTGTTGAGCGTGCCGCGGTCGAGGCTGCTCTTGGTCAGGTCGCTCATGCCTGCTTCTCGGCGGTGTCGTCGATCGTCTCGCCCTGGACGCCGGCATTGTTGCCATAGCCGGCGCCGGACTCCTGGTCACCGCTGTCGGACTGGGTCGGTACGGCGGGATCCTGGTTGGGCCGGTCGGGCGCGTTGCCCTGGCCGCCGCTTTCGCCGCCCGTCACATGGTTCTGGTCTGCCATCATCGCCTCCTGTGCGTTCAGGTGGTCAACGGGAGGGCACGGGTCCTGTTCCCCGGCCCGGCGTCAGAACAGCTCGCCCTGCGGCCCGGCTGGCGGCCGGAACAGGTCGGTCCTGAGCACGATCCGCTCGGCATTGAGGCCATGACGGCGGCAGGCAAGGCGAAAGCGGGTGGCGAGCAGGTCCGCCCATGGCCCGCTCCCCTTCATTCGAGTGAAGAACCCCGGATCATTGTTGCGGCCGTCCCTCAGCGAGCGGATGGTCGCCATCACCTTGCCGGCTCGGTCGGGGAAGTGTTCATCCAGCCACGCCTGGAACAAGGGCGCGACCTCGTGCGGCAAGCGGACGGGGATGAAGAACGCCGCCTTCGCTCCTGCCACCGCCGCCCGCTCCAGGATGTGCTCCATCTCGCCATCAGTGATCGCCGGGACCACCGGAGCAATCGAGACATAAACGGGCACCCCTGCCGCTGCCAACGCCTCCACTGCCTTAAGCCGACGAGTTGGCGAGGGTGCGCGCGGCTCAAGGGTCATCGCGATCCGGGGGTCGAGCGAGGTGATCGACATGCACACCGCCGCCAGCCCGCGTTCCGCCATCGGGCCTAGCAGGTCGATGTCGCGCACCACCCGATCGGATTTGGTGGTGATGGTCAGCGGATGGCCCGTCTCGGCCAGCACCTCGATGATGCTGCGGGTGATCCCCCAATGGTTCTCGATCGGTTGAAAGGGATCGGTGTTGGTGCCGAGCGCCATCGGCCGGCACTCATACCCCGGCCGGTTCAATTCCTCCCGCAGCATCGCCGCAGCATCGGGTTTCGCAAACAGCCGGCTCTCGAAATCGAGCCCCGGCGACAGGTCATGAAAGGCGTGGCTCGGGCGGGCAAAGCAATAAATGCAGCCATGCTCACACCCGCGATACGGGTTGATCGAGCGATCAAAGGGCACGTCTGGCGACTGGTTGCGGCTGATGATGGTGCGTGGTCGTTCGACCGTCACCGTGGTGCGCAGCGGTGGAGAGGCACCATCGATCAAGTCGCGGGAGTCGAGCCAGTCGCCGTCATCCTCGACGGACGGCATGTTGAAGCGGCGGCTCTGCGCGTTCAGCGTGGCCCCGCGGATTGCGCGAGTCTTGGCCATTGTCAAAGCCTAGGCGAACGCGCAGAACATAGCAAGAACGTTACGGGAGTCAGGTCAATGGCGAGGATCAACTATGTCGAACTGCCAATCGGAAACGTCGCGGTAGCCAGGCGCTTCTATGCGGACGCGTTCGGGTGGACGTTCACCGACTTCGGGCCGGACTACGCGGCAACGATGACCGGCGACGTCGACTTGGGGCTGAACGGCGACCGGGAACAGGCAACCGCCCATCTGCTGCCCGTGATCGAGGTCGATGATCTGGAGGGAACGCTGGCCGCGGTTATTGCGGCCGGCGGGCGAGTGACGCTGCCGATTTTCTCGTTTCCGGGCGGCCGGCGCTTCCACTTCGCCGACCCGCATGGGCATGAACTGGCGGCCATGGTGCCGGAGGCGAGTTGATGCGCCCTCGCTGGGCGCCAACTGCGCTTCTTACCGCAGCTTTCGTGCCGAGATTAGCCGGTCGACGGTAATGACATGATCGGACGCGCCCATGTGGCCGTAGGGGCCCTTGTATATGGTTCTGCGGCCAACGAATTCGAGAGCATAGAGCTTCCCACGCTTGCTGGGCAAGGTTTCGGGGTTCAGCCACACCCGCTCACCCCTGTCGCGGAAGGTGCAGGACCTGGCCGGAGCAGGGCAAAAGCGGGAGTTCTCGAACTCGTTGGTCCACAGCCCGCGCCATCGCCGTGCCGGGAGCATCTTCACGCAGCGCTCGGTAGGTGCCGACACGACAAGGGCGATGCCGTGCTCCATCCGTTCGCGCGCGCAAGGGAAGGGGCGGTTCCCGACCCCGTGACCGGTTCTGGCGATCTGCTGGTCCACCGGATCAACATAGGCTGCGGGTGGCAGGCGATCATCCAAGCCGGCGATCGCGGTTGTCGCGGCCAAGGCGCCAGCCACGATCATGCTCAAAGTCGCAAAAATAGGCCGCACGTCTCGCTCCCGCTTGATTATCCCGAGCGTAGCTGATCCGCGCCCGGGCGCTACCCCGAGGCATGTGCGCTTCTACCGCTCCGTCAGCCGCGGCATCAATTCCACGAAGTTGCAGGGGCGATGCCTGCTGTCGAGCTGGTCCGCGAGAATGCCGTCCCAGCCATCCTTTACCGCGCCGGTGGAGCCCGGCAAGGCGAAGATGTACGTGCCGCCAGCGACGCAGGCGCAGGCGCGGGACTGGACGGTGGAGGTGCCGATCTTTGCATAACTGAGCCAGCGGAAGAGCTCGCCAAAGCCCGGTATCATCTTGTCCGCGACCCGCTCAACCGCTTCCGGAGTCACGTCACGACCGGTGACGCCGGTGCCGCCGGTCGTCACGACGCAGTCGACCGTATCGTCCGCAATCCAGCGTCGGAGCTGCTCGCCAATCGCGTCCACGTCGTCGCGAAGGATGACGCGATCGGCAAGGATGTGCCCCGCGGCGGTCAGCCGCTCCACCAACGTATCGCCTGACCGATCCTCAGCAAACCCGCGAGTGTCGGACACGGTCAGTACCGCGATGCGAACGGGATGAAAAGGCAGGCTTTGATCGATCGGCATGCGCGTCCCATCGCGCCGGGCGAGCGCGGGCGCAAGCCGCGGCGGCGTTACTCCGCCGCGACCGGTACAGGCCCCGTCGGTACAGCAGCGTTCACCGCGATCGTGCTCGCCTGCGCACTGCGGTTCGGCTGGGCGTTCAGGCGAACCGCTGCGCCCCCTGGAAGGCCGGGGAAACGGGGCCACATACCCTGCGCCAGCGCCGACCGGCTCGGCAGCTTTTTCTGGCCGCCCTGCGTCTCGTAAACCCAGTAATTGCGTAGCACGGTGGTGACGTAACCGCGTGTCTCCCAATAGGGGATGCTCTCGATATAGAGCAGCGGGTCGCCGCCATCGCGGACAATGGCGTTCCATTCGCTGACCGGCTTGGGGCCGGCATTATAGGCGGCGATGACCTTGGGCAGCAGCCCGCCGGTGATGCCCGCCATGTCGCGAAGCCGCTCCAGATGCCGCTGGCCGACGTCCATGTTGACGGACGGCTTTGTCAGGGCAGAGCGGTCCACGGACAGCAGGCCCTTTTCACGACCATAATCGGTCGCGGCCGCCGGCATGATCTGCATCAGGCCATAGGCCCCTGCAGGGCTGACGACCTTGCTGCGGAACCGCGACTCTTCGAGCGTGTGCGCATAAACCAGCGCCTTGTCCACGCGCCAGCCGCTGTCGGGTTTCCAGTTCGGCGTCGGATAGCGCGCCTCGGTCGCGGCCGTGACGCCGACCGGACAGTTATGGGCGAGCCAGACCGTGGTGGCTGGCAGGTCCAGCGTTTCCGCGAGGCGAACCAGGCTACCGAACTCCGCCGGGTTGCCGATCTTTGCCTGCTGGCGGATCACGTCCTCCGCGAAGTCGGCCTCACCGATCTCGGCAAGAGCGGCGGCAACACGGACGTTGGGACGCTTGTCCAGCGCCGCCCAATCCGCCTGGACAAAACCGGCTGCTGGCTTGATCGCGTCCTTCATCATCAGCGCCTGGCGGGCGAGCTGGCCATAGAAGCTTTCGCCGAACTGCGCTGCCGCCGTCAGCCGCGCCTGGATCTTGTCGGGCCGTTGGCAGGCCATGTCGGCGCGCGCGGCCCAGTAAAAAGCCGCAGCACGCAGGTCGACATCGCCTGCACGGCTTGCCACGCCCTCGAAGCCCGTTTCGGCCGCGGCGCAATCATTCTGCCGCCAAGCGGAGAGCGCGCCCATCCAGCGGGCCTGCACTGCCCACTCGCCGACGCCGTCCTGCGCTGCCGCTGCAAGACGTCGGGCGTTCACGTCGTCGCCGATCAGGAAATACATCCAGCCGACCCGATGCTGCCACTCGGTCAGCGCTTCGGGCGACAAGCCCTGGGTCGCGTTGAGAAGTGCTTCTGCCGACGCGCCGTCATCAACCTTGACGAAGGGCTGCATACGGGTGCCGAGGTCGGCGGCAACCAGATCGCTCTTGATGGCCTTGGTGCGGACGCGGCGCGGGGCGCCGTCCTGCCAGATCAGCCGCTGTTCGACCGGCAGCGGCGGCAGGTCCACCGCGCCGCGAGCCTTGGCGATGCGGGCCAATGCCGCCGCCTGCGGCAGCTCCGGTGCTTCGGCGAGCAGGGCGGCAACCGGCTCCAGCTCAACGCGGGGCGATCCCTTGGCGGTGTAGAGCTCGGCGCGGGCAAAGGCATGCAGCGGCCCGGGCGTCATGGTGTCGAGCCCGATCTGGGCATCCGTCCAACGGCCGTCACGGATCGCCGCGAATACCGCCCGGTAAGCGTCGCGCTGCGCCTGGTCGAGTTGCGCGGGTATGGACGCCTGGGAGGGCGTCGCGGTCCGGGCCCCCTCCATTGGCTCTGCGGCCACCGCGGCCTGCGGCAGTACTGCCGCCATAGCGGCCAGCGTAGCCGCGGAAACCGTCAGTCGGATCACGTCGTCGGTTCCCCGATCAGCATCTGCAAATCTTTCCAGGCCTCTGCCTTTGCGGCGGGCTTCTCCAGCAGGAAGCGCGGGTGAAAGCTCGCGACAACCTCCGTTAGGCCAGCTTCATGGTTAAGGGGATGTAAACGGCCCCGCGCTGACTGGACGCCCGTCGTGAGCAGGGCACGGCTCGCCGCATCTCCCATCACCAGCAGCCTTTTGGGGGCGACCAGGCCGATGTGATGGCGGGCAATCTCCACCAACCGTTCTTCATCCTCGCGCGGGGTGCGGCCGGCCATGGGTCGTTTGCCGCACAGGCTGGCCAGGTGCACCGTTTCGCGGCTGAGCCCGATGGCCGCCAGCATCCGGTCGAACAACTTGCCTGACGAACCCGACATCAACCCGCTGTCGGGGCCATCCTCCCGATCGGGGCAGTCCACCAGCACCATGACGCGCGCTGGTACGGGGCCGGAGGCGGGCAGGTGCTCGCCCCGCCAGCCGGCTTCGGGTGAGGCGGGGCCGCGCCGCCATGCGGCGAACGCTTCCCAATCGGTCGGCAGCGCGACGTCGTCAGCCGGCACCGGCGGGCTTGGCGGAAGGGCAGTGGGCAGAAGGGGGGCCGCGAACCAGTCGCGTGGTGTGTCCTCCACCAGCAAGTCGACACCCGCGTCCGCCCACCAGGCCAGCGCACTTGCTGCCTCTGCCCGCCAATCGCCTGGTAGCTCTGCTCCCATGACATATCCCATGTTGCGCAGTTGACGTTTCGGTCAACTTGTCCGATCCGCTAGGGGGACAAGACGTTGCCGGTGCGCGCCCGACCGTTCAGATCAGGGCATGGCGAAGCTGGGCTAGCGCGGGCCGGCCAGGAGAGAAACATGAGCGAACGCGAGTCGATGCCCTATGACGTGGTGATCGTCGGCGCGGGCCCAGCCGGGCTCAGCGCGGCGATCCGCCTGAAACAACTTGCCGCCGATGCCGGCACCGAGCTGTCGGTCTGCGTCCTGGAAAAGGGATCGGAGGTCGGCGCCCATATCCTGTCGGGCGCAGTGATCGACCCGCGTGGGCTCGACGAATTAATCCCCGACTGGCGCGAAAAGGGCTGCCCGTTGGCAGAGGTGCCGGTGACGGAGAACCTCCACTGGGTGCTGACCGCCCGGCGCAAGTTCAACCTGCCGCATCTGTGGACCCCGCCCTTCCTCCACAACAAGGGCACTTACACGGGCAGCCTTGGCAACCTGTGCCGTTGGCTGGCGGGGCAGGCCGAGGAACTGGGTGTCGAGATCTTCCCGGGCTTCGCCGCGGCCGAGATCCTGTTCCATGATGATGGCCGGGTGAAGGGTGTCGCGACCGGGGACATGGGCGTCGCACGCGATGGCACGCACAAGCCGGACTACCAGCCGGGCCTGGAGCTCCACGCCAAGTACACCTTCTTTGCGGAAGGCGTTCGCGGCCACCTGTCCAAGGAGATCATCCGCCTGTTTGACCTCGCGCGCGACAGCCAGCCGCAGGTCTATGGCCTGGGCGTCAAGGAGCTTTGGGACATCGCGCCCGAGAAGCATCATCCTGGCCGCGTCATCCACACGCAGGGGTTCCCGCTCGGCGATGATGCCAATGGCGGCGGGTGGATCTACCACCAGGCCAACGGGCAGGTGTCGATCGGGTTCGTGACCTGGCTTGGCTATACAAATCCGTACATCTCCCCGTTCCAGGAAATGCAGAAGTGGAAGACGCATCCGGCCGTTGCCGAGCTGCTGGAGGGGGGCAAGCGCATCTCCTATGGCGCACGGGTGATCAATGACGGCGGGCTGCAGTCCATCCCCAAGCTGGTCTTCCCCGGCGGCGCGCTGATCGGATGTTCGGCGGGCTTCCTGAACGTGCCCCGGATCAAGGGCACTCATGGCGCGCAGAAGTCCGCGATCATGGCTGCGGAAGCCACTTTTGCCGCGATCCAGGCCGGGCGCGAGGGCGACGAACTGACCGCTTATCCGCAGGCGTTCGAGGCGTCGTGGCTCTACAAGGAGCTATCCACCGTCCGCAACGTAGTGCCGTTGGTCAAGAAGTTCGGCGACTTCATCGGCTCCGGCCTGTCCGGCATAGCCATGTGGATGGAACATTTCGGCCTGAAGTGGCCGATCACCATGAAGCACAAGCCCGATCATGAGACGCTGTGGCGCAAGGACCTGGTGACCCCGCCGCTCTATCCCAAGCCCGATGGCGTACTGACCTTCGATCGGCTGTCGTCCGTGTTCCTGTCGAACACCAACCATGAGGAGGATCAGCCGGTTCACCTGACGCTACGGGATCCCGATATTCCCGTATCGTACAACCTGCCGCTGTACGATGGGCCGTCCCAGCGTTACTGTCCGGCAGGCGTATACGAGTTCGTTGGCGTGGATACGGGCGACCCGAAATTCGTGATCAACGCCCAGAACTGCGTTCATTGCAAGACGTGCGACATCAAGGACCCGACCCAGAACATCAACTGGGTCGTGCCCGAAGGCGGCGGAGGCCCCAATTACCCGAACATGTAAGCCGCACTTGCTCGCCGCCGCGTCTCTGGTGGCGAGCCCGGCCTTGGCCGATACCGGCGGACTGGCCGCATATCTGAGCGCGCGTGCGGCAGATGCGAGCGGGGAGCCGGTCGCGGCGAGCGCCGCCTATGCGCGCGCGCTCGACGCGGAGCCCGACAATGCCCTGATCGCCATTCGTGCGTATCGGGAATCCCTGGACGCGGGCGACGATGTGCTCGCCCGCCGCGCTGCTGCCGTGCTGGACAGGGCGGGCGTGGCGCCTGCCGATGCGGCATTGCTGCCCTTGGCTCAGGCGGCGCGGGCCGGCGATGCGGCGGCCGCGCAACGAGCGGCGGCACGGCTGACCGGAGGGCCGCTGCGGATCCTGGTTCCGTCCCTGCTCGGCTGGATCGCCTTCTCGCAGGGTGTGGACGCATCAGGTGCCCTGGATGCCGCTTCGGGCGACGCGCTGTCGCGGCGGCTCGCGACCGAAACGCGGGCGCTGTTGCTGATCGCGCGGGGGCAGACCGCCACGGGCCTGGCTGCGCTGGAGGCGGTTCGCGGCGGCGATGGTGACCTGGACTTGCGACTCACCGCGTCACAGCTGTTGAGCGGACAAGGACGACGTGCCGAGGCGGCGGCGTTGCTGCCGGGCCAGGGGCCGCTAGAGCGCGCATTTCGGGCCGGGGTGCCCGCCAAACCGACCCTCGGCTTCGCCGTGTCACGTC
This sequence comes from Sphingomonas aerophila, assembly GCF_014199305.1. GTDB lineage: Bacteria > Pseudomonadota > Alphaproteobacteria > Sphingomonadales > Sphingomonadaceae > Sphingomonas > Sphingomonas aerophila. The sequence goes on along the minus strand of NZ_JACIJK010000004.1, from coordinate 189,153 downwards.
TGCTGACCCGAGTTGCGGCCGATTTGGGAGAGGAAACGGCCGCGCCGCTGCTGGTGGCGCTTACCCGCGCGGCCATCAACGCTGATCCCACCAACGACCGTGCGCGTGTCATCCTTGCGACATCCCTCGCCCGTGGTGGCGTTCCTGGCCCCGCGCTTTCTGTGCTGGGGCAGGTTGGGGCGGATGCCCCGCTCGCTGGCCTTGCCGCCGCCACGCGCGTCAGCATCCTGAACGGCGCAGGCCGCACCGCAGAAGCACTTCCCGCGGCTCGCGCCCGTGCCGAAGCCACGGATGCAAGCTCAAACGACTGGCAGCGCTATGGCGACTTGCTGGCGACGGCCGAGCGGTTCGACGAGGCGGCGCGGTGGTACAAGCGGGCGGTGGATGCAGCCCCCAACAGCTGGTCCGCCTGGATGCAATATGGCGGTGCGCTGGACCGGGGTGGACGTTGGCCGGAAGCACGCGCGGCGCTGGAAAGGGCGGTGGCGCTGGGCCCGACCGAACCCCTGGCGCTCAACTACCTCGGATATGCCAGGATCGCGCGGGGTGAAGCGGTGCAGGCTTCTGCCAAGCTTCTTGAACGGGCGAGCGCGCTCGATCCCGATAACGCCGCCATCACCGACTCGCTCGGCTGGGCATATTATCTGACCGGCCAGACGACGCGCGCCCTGCCGCTGATCGAACGCGCCGCGGCGGCACAGCCCGGCGATGCCGACATCGGCGAACATCTGGGCGACGTCTACTGGTCGCTCGGCCGCCGATATGAGGCCCGCTACGCATGGCGCGCCGCCGCGCTTGGGGCAGAGGGCGATCTCGCCGCGCGGTTGACGGGCAAGATCGCCAGCGGGTTGCTGCCGCGTCGATGATCATTGAGCGAGCGCCGGCGAAGATCAATCTCGCCCTTCACGTCCGTCGCCGCCGGCCGGACGGCTATCACGACCTGGAGACACTGTTCGCCTTCGCGCGGGACGGGGACACGGTATTGGTCGCGCCAGCGGAGGAATGGAGTCTGACCATAACCGGCCCCTTTGCCGGGGCGCTTGGTTCGCCGGCGGAGGTCGAGGCTGTGTCTCCACGCCTCGTGCCGGCCACCGCGGGTGAAGCATTTGCCGTACCAGACAATCTGATCGAGAAGGCCGCGAACGCCTTCACCCGCGTCTTCCCCGACATTCCGCCCCAGGCGATCACGCTCGACAAGCACCTGCCTGTTGCCTCTGGCATCGGGGGTGGGTCGGCGGATGCGGCGGCGACCTTGCGTGCGCTGGCAAGGATCGCCGGCGTCGCATCAGGCGACCCGCGTCTCACCGCCATGGCCCGTCCCTTGGGCGCGGACGTGCCCGCCTGCCTGCTCGGCCGCACCAGCATCGGCACCGGCGCGGGCGAGGAGCTTGCCGTGATCGAGGGCAGGCCGGGAATACCGCTCCTGCTCGTCAACCCCGGCGTGGCCGTCTCGACCGCGGCGGTGTTCCGCGCCTGGGACGGCGTAGACCGCGGCGCACTGCGCGATGGAAACCTGATCGAGCGGGCACTTGCGGGGCGCAATGACCTGGCCGGTCCGGCGCGATTGCTTGCGCCTTTGATCGGAGAGGTGGAGGAACTGCTCGCCGCCGCGCCCGGCGCCATCCTGTCGCGCATGTCCGGGTCGGGCGCGACCTGCTTTGCCCTGTTCGAAACCGATGCCGACCGCGACGCTGCGGCAGGACTTGCAGAGCGCAGGGGCTGGTGGACGCTCCCGACCTCGCTGGCATGAGTGTTGGGACCCGCCGCATCGAGCGGAGCCGAGGAAAAAATCCTCGTTCCACTCTTGTTCCGACGGAACACATCGAGTACATGTCTGATCAGACGCGTTGATCGGATCGCGCGCATGCTCTAGCGATGGGACGGACAATGGCCGCCAAACTGCAGGTGATCGATAACGTGGCAACCGCCAACGCAGACCGTCAAAAGGCGCTGGACGCCGCCCTCGCGCAGATAGACCGCGCGTTCGGCAAGGGCTCAGCGATGAAGCTCGGCCAAAAGGAAGCGATGCAGGTTGAGGCTATCTCGACCGGGTCGCTCGGCCTCGACATCGCGCTGGGCGTGGGCGGCTTGCCGCGCGGCCGCGTGATCGAGGTATATGGCCCTGAATCGTCGGGCAAAACCACGCTCGCGCTCCATGTGATCGCTGAGGCTCAGAAGAACGGCGGCACTGCAGCGTTCGTCGATGCCGAACACGCGCTGGATCCGGTTTATGCCAAGAAGCTGGGCGTTAACATCGACGAACTGATCGTCTCGCAGCCGGACACTGGCGAGCAGGCACTGGAGATCGTCGACACTCTCGTCCGGTCCAACGCAATCGATGTTCTGGTGGTCGACTCGGTCGCCGCGCTGGTGCCGCGGGCAGAGATCGAGGGTGAGATGGGCGACAGCCATGTCGGTCTTCAGGCCCGCCTGATGTCGCAGTCGCTGCGCAAGCTGACCGGCTCGATCAGCCGTTCGCGCTGCATGGTGATCTTCATCAACCAGCTGCGCATGAAGATCGGCGTGATGTACGGCAATCCGGAGACGACGACCGGCGGCAACGCGCTGAAATTCTATGCCTCCGTCCGCCTCGACATCCGCCGCACCGGCCAGATCAAGGACCGCGAGGACATCGTCGGCAACGCGACCCGCGTGAAGGTAGTCAAGAACAAGGTCGCACCGCCGTTCAAGCAGGTGGAATTCGACATCATGTACGGCGAGGGTATCTCCAAGATCGGCGAGATCCTGGACCTTGGCGTCAAGGCCGGGCTGGTCGAGAAGTCGGGTTCGTGGTTCTCCTATGACTCGATCCGCATTGGCCAGGGTCGTGAGAACGCCAAGAACTATCTCCGCGAAAATCCGGAGGTCGCCGACCGGCTGGAGCGTGCCATTCGCCAACGGACCGACCAGGTCGCCGAGGAGATGATGGCCGGTCCCAGCGAGGAAGACGATATTTAAGATACCGTGATCGGACTGGCTGCCCGATACACCAGGAGGCTCGCCCGCAACGGCGGGCCTTCTTTGCATGCGACGACGCCCGGCGACGGTGGTGCGCGGCGCGACCTCTTGAGTTCTTGTGCTTTCGCTAGCCGCGGGGTGTCCGCGCGCTTGAGCCGGGGTATTGGAACTACTCGATCCTCAACTGGAGCTCGCGTCATGATCGCCGGAACAGACTGGACGGGCTTTGTCGGCGATGTCTGGGCCGACGAGTGGCGGCGCACCGACCGCAGCTTCGCCAACCTTACGGACCAGCTTGAGGCCGCAATCCTTGCCGCAGCGCCGCCGGGCCCATTTCGTGCGCTCGACATCGGATGCGGGGCAGGGGCAACCAGCCTTGCGCTCGCCATCGCTCGCCCGGACGCTGAGGTGGTCGGCGTCGACCTTTCCCAGTCGTTGGTGGATGTTGCCCGTAACCGGCTGGCTGGCCTGTCGAATTGCCGCGTTGAACAGGGCGACGTCCTGGTCGCGGCAGCGGCGATCCGCGCGGACCTGCTCGTCTCCCGCCACGGCGTAATGTTTTTCGCGGACCCCGTCGCCGCCTTTGCCGCCCTGCGCGCCGCCGCTGCTCCGGGCGCGACATTGATCTTCTCCTGCTTCGGGCCGCGAAGGGACAACCGGTTCGCCACATTGGTAGACGAACTGGTGCCGCCCGAGCCGGTCGCGGCCGATGAACCCGGCCCCTTTGCATTCGCCGACCCGGAACGGGTTGCAGACATCCTGACGCGGGCTGGATGGCTGCCCGATGCTCCCAGGCGCGTGCCCTTCGCCTACCGTGCGGGCGCCGGGGACGACCCGGTCGCCGATGCAGTCAGCTTCCTTTCCCGCATCGGCCCGGCCGCGGCCGCCCTGCGGGAAGCGTCGGAGCCGGACGCACTGCGGCTGGCACTGGCGAGCGCCCTTGCGCATTATCGCACCGTAGACGCCGTCGACCTGCCCGCCCTGGGCTGGATCTGGCGCGCTCAGGCAGGGGAACCAGCATGACCATCATCGTCCACCATCTCGAGAACTCACGATCGCAACGGGTGCTGTGGATGCTGGAGGAGCTCGGGCTGCCATACGAGGTGCGCCGCTACGAACGAAACAAAGTGACCATGCTCGCACCGCCCGAGTTGAAGCGCATCCACCCCCTCGGCAAGTCGCCGGTGATCGAGGACGCCGACGCCGGCTGCATCGTCGCGGAAACGGGCGCGATCGTGGAGTATCTGGTCGAGAAGGCCGATGGCCGCCTTGGTCCGCCCCAGCACCGGGCCGATGTACTGCGCTACCGCTTTTGGCTCCACTATGCCGAGGGGTCGCTGATGCCGCCCTTGTTCGCGAAGCTGGTGCTCAGCCGCGTGCCCCTGCTCGGCAAGCCTGCTCAGAAAAAGCTGCAGCCGATGATCGACGTACACCTCGACTATGTCGAATCGGAGCTAGGCCAGCGTCCCTGGTTTGCCGGGCAGGAGCTGACGGCCGCCGACGTGATGATGAGCTTTCCGTTGGAGGCCGCCCGCAGCCGTGGTGGCCTCGACGCCTCTCGCCCGGCCACGATCGCCTGGCTCGACAAGATCCACGCCCGCCCGGCTTATGTGCGGGCGCTTCAGGCGGGCGGACCTTACGCCTATAGCTGATGCAGCGTGTCGCCGTCCTGGGGCGCACCGGCGGGAACGGGGGTGACCGGGATGGCGGCAGGCTCCGGCCGGTTGAGCTGTCCCTCCCACCGCGCCACCACCGCCGCGGCGACCGCGTTGCCGATCACGTTGGTCGCGGTCCGGCCCATGTCCAGGAAGTGGTCCACCGCTAGGATCAGCAGGATGCCTGCCTCCGGAATGTTGAAGTGGGACAGCGTGCCGGTGATCACCACCAGGCTGGCGCGGGGCACGCCCGCGATGCCCTTGCTGGTGATCATCAGCATCAACAGCATGGTGATCATCGTCCCCCAGTCGAGGTGGATGCCATAGGCCTGCGCGATGAAGATCGACGCAAAGGTCATGTAGGTCATCGACCCGTCCAGGTTGAACGAATAGCCGAGCGGCAGCACGAAGCTGGCGATGCGCGGTGGCACGCCGAACCGGTCCAGCGCTTCCAGCGTGCGGGGGTAGGCCGCCTCCGACGACGCGGTCGAGAAGCCGAGCAGAACGGGATCGCGCAGGTAGCGGATCAGCTCACGCGTGCGTGGGCCGACAACCAGGAAGCACGCGCCCAGCAGCACCGCCCACAACGCCGCAAGGCCGATGTAGAAGCTGCCCATGAAATAGGCGAGATCGCCGACCACGCCGACCCCACGGGTCGCCAGCGTCCGCGCAACCGCAAAGAACACCGCCACCGGCGCGAACAGCATCACATAGCCGGTGACCGTCAGCATCACGCTGACCAGCGCTTCCAAGCCACTCAACAGCGGCTTGGCCTTTTCGCCGATCGCCGCCATTGCCACGCCGAAGAACAGCGAGAAGATGACGAGCTGCAAAATGTCATTCGTCGCCATCGCGTCGATCGCGCTGGTCGGGATGATGTGCGTGAAGAACTTGGCCGCATCGAAGCCGGATCGGTCAACGCCGCTCGCCTGCGTCACGGGCGGCAGCGGCAGGTCGAGCCCGACGCCCGGCTGCAGCAGGTTTACCAGTATCAGTCCGAGCGTCAGCGATACCAGGCTGGCGCCTACGAACCAGGCAAAGGCGCGCAAGCCGACGCGCCCGATCGCTCCCGTGCCGCCCATATGGGCGATGCCCACCACCAGCGTGGAGACGACCAGCGGCGCGATGATCATCTTGATCAGGTGCAGGAACATCTGGGTCGGAATGTCGAACCAATAGCCCAGCCGTTCCAGCGACTCGGCGCCCGCAGCGCCCTGATCGGCATAGGCGACGTTCAATCCCCAGCCGAGCAAACCGCCCGCCACCAGCGCGCCAATGATCCACCACGTCAGTCGCTTGCCCAAACCCGTCACCCTCACGCACTTGTTGGTTGAGCGAAGGGGATTGCGGCCGCCGGGTCAAGGGACCTAGTCCTTTCGCCATGCACTTCCTTCCGACCCGCCGCCACATTCTTGCAGCCGCCGCAGCGCTGCCGATTACGGCCTCTGCCGTCCTTCGCGCGGCCGAGCCGGACCTGTCGGCGCTCCAGAACATGACGGGTGATGCAAAGCCGATCGACGCCGCCGAGCGGGCGCGCCGCTTGTCGCGGGCGCAAACCTTGATGCGGGCACATGGCCTGTCTGCGGTGCTGGTGGAGCCCGGATCGTCGATGATCTACTTCACCGGCGTGCGCTGGGGCCGCAGCGAACGTCCGACGCTCGCGGTGCTGCCGGTCGAGGGTGACGCGCTGATCGTCACGCCCTTTTTCGAAGAGCCCTCCGTCCGCGAGACGCTTGCCGTTCCGGCGACGGTGCGGACCTGGCAGGAGGACGGCGACGCGCTGGCCGTGGTTGCCGGATGGCTCCGCGAGCGGGGGCTCCGGGGACCGATCGGCATCGAGGAAACGGTGCGCAGCTTCATCCCCACCGCGCTCGCCCGCGCGGCGCCGGACCTTCAGCAACGGCCCGCCAACCCCGTGGTGCGCGGGTGCCGGATGGTGAAGACCGCGCCCGAGATCGCGCTGATGCAGCTTGCGACCGAGGTTACGCTGGCGGCCTATCGCTGGACCCATTCCCGAATCGAGAAGGGCATGGCGGGGCCCGAGATCTCCGCCCTGATGAACGCGGCGACGACCAAGCTCGGGGGCAGTCCGGAGTTCACACTTGCCCTGATCGGTCCCGCCGCGGCGCTGCCGCACGGCAGCCGCGAAGTGCACCGGGTCGGCGAAGGGCAGGTGCTGCTGATGGACTGCGGCTGCACGGTGCAGGGCTACCAGTCGGACGTGTCGCGCACCTGGGTGCCCATCGGCACCGCCTCGCGTGAGGTTCGCACCGTCTGGGATCAGGTGGCGAAGGGTCAGCAGGTCGCGTTTGCGGCTGCCAAGCTGGGGGCGCCGGCCGGCAGCGTCGATGGCGCGGTGCGGCGCTACTATACAGGCCTCGGCTATGGTCCTGATTACGCGTTGCCCGGCCTGTCGCATCGCACCGGCCATGGCATTGGCCTCGACGGGCATGAGCCGGTGAACCTGGTGCGCGGAGAGGCGACCCCGCTGGCGCCGGGCATGTGCTTCTCGGACGAACCTGGCCTGTATTTGCCGGGCAAGTTCGGGGTACGGCTGGAGGACTGCTTCCACCTGACTGCCGCTGGACCGAAGTGGTTCTCGACGCCCCCGACCAGCATTGATCGACCGATCTGACGGGCGCGCGGTCCCTCCGCGCTGATCACCGCCGGATTGGCTATCTCTGATCCAGCGCTCGCGGCACGGGTGGCGCATTGGTGTGCGACACGGGCAGCGCTTCTCCTTGAGCGGCCGCGCGTGCTCGCCTAAGTCCCCGCCATGACTTCGACCAACGACATCCGCCGCGGCTTTCTCGACTATTTCGCTCGCGCAGGCCACCAGCCCGAGCCGAGCGCGCCGCTGGTCCCGCAGAATGACCCGACGCTGATGTTCGTGAACGCCGGCATGGTGCCGTTCAAGAACGTGTTCACCGGCCTGGAAAAGCGGCCTTATTCGACCGCGACCTCGTCCCAGAAGTGCGTCAGGGCAGGCGGCAAGCACAACGACCTCGACAATGTCGGCTACACCGCGCGGCATCATACGTTCTTCGAAATGCTCGGGAACTTCTCGTTCGGCGATTATTTCAAGGAACAGGCGATCACCCATGCCTGGACCCTTCTGACGAAGGATTGGGGCCTGCCGCCGGAGAAGCTGACCGCGACCGTCTACCATACCGACGACGAAGCGTTCGGGTTGTGGAGGAAGATCGCCGGCCTGCCGGAAGAGCGGATTATCCGCATCCCGACCAAGGATAATTTCTGGGCAATGGGCGACAGCGGGCCGTGCGGTCCCTGCTCCGAAATCTTCTTCGATCATGGCGACCATATCGCCGGCGGCCCTCCCGGCAGCCCGGATGAGGACGGGGACCGTTTTGTCGAGATCTGGAACCTCGTCTTCATGCAATATGAGCAGGAGGCCAACGAGATCGTGGGCAACCTGCCCAAGCCGTCAATCGACACCGGCATGGGGCTGGAGCGCATCGCGGCGGTGATGCAGGGGGTCCACGACAATTACGACACCGACACGTTCCGGGCGCTGATCGAAGCATCCGAATCGCTCACCTCGACCCATGCGGAGGGTGAGCGCAAGGCATCGCACCGCGTGATTGCGGACCACCTGCGATCGGCTGGCTTCCTGGTCGCGGACGGCGTGCTGCCCGCCAACGAGGGACGCGGCTATGTGCTGCGCCGGATCATGCGCCGCGCGATGCGGCACGCCCATCTGCTGGGCGCGGCCGAGCCCTTGATGCACCGCCTGGTGCCGGCGCTGGTGGCTGAGATGGGCGCAGCCTATCCGGAGCTGGTCCGCGCGCAGCCGCTGATCGAGGCGACGCTGCGCCAGGAAGAGACGCAGTTCAGGAAGACGCTCGACCGGGGGCTAAAGCTGCTGGACGAGGCTACCGCGACGATGACGCCCGGCGCGACGCTGGCGGGCGAGACCGCGTTCCGCCTGTACGACACGTTCGGCTTCCCCTTCGACCTCACCGAGGATGCCCTCCGTGCCCAGGGTCTCGGCGTCGACCGTGAGGGCTTCGACGCGGCCATGGCCGAACAAAAGCGGGCGGCCCGTGCTGCATGGAAGGGATCGGGCGCGAAGGCATCCGACGAGCTGTGGTTCGACATCGCGGAGGAGCTCGGCGGCACCGAATTTACCGGCTATGCTAATGACACGAGCGAGGCCCAGGTGCTGGCGCTGGTCAAGAATGGCGAGCGGGTCGAGCACGCGACGGCTGGCGACGACGTGGCGGTGATCGTCAACCAAACCCCCTTCTACGCGGAAAGCGGTGGGCAGGTCGGCGACACGGGCACGATCACCAGCGACGCGGGCCTTACGGCATCCGTCACGGACACCGCAAAGCAACTCGGGCGTTTGTTCGTGCACCATGCGCGGGTCGATGCGGGCGTCATCCGCCTCGGCGATACCGTGCGCCTCACGATCGACGTCGCCCGGAGGGCGCAGATCCGCGCCAATCACTCCGCCACCCATCTCTTGCATGAAGCGCTGCGTCAGCGGCTCGGCACCCATGTCTCGCAGAAGGGTTCACTGGTCGCGCCGGAGCGGCTCCGCTTCGACGTGTCGCACCCAGTGGCAATGACAGCGGCCGAGCTGTCCGACGCCGAAGCGGCCGTGAACGCGCAGATTCGCCGCAACGGCAGCGTCGTCACTCGCCTGATGACCCCCGACGACGCGATCGCGATGGGTGCGATGGCGCTGTTTGGCGAGAGATACGGGGACGAGGTTCGCGTCGTTTCGATGGGCGCCGAGGACGGCGGCGAAACCTACTCGATCGAGCTATGCGGCGGCACTCATGTCGGCGCGCTGGGCGACATTGGCGTGTTCAAGGTCGTGGGCGAAGGTGCCGTGTCCTCCGGTGTCCGCCGGGTGGAGGCGCTGACGGGCGAGGCGGCACGCGCATACCTCAACAGTCGCGACGCCATGCTGCGCGAAGCAGCCGCAACGTTGAAGGCGAGCCCCGAGGAAGTGCCTGCCCGCGTCGCCGCCCTTGTTGACGAACGCCGCCGCCTGGAACGCGAACTGGCCGACGCAAAGCGCGCGCTCGCAATGGGCGGCGGGCAGGGCGGGCCGGTCGGCCCCGAGCAGGTCGGCAACATCGCCTTCATCGGACAGGTGCTCGACGGGTTCGAGGCCAAGGGCCTGCGCGGCGCGGTCGACGAGGCGAAGGGGCGGATCGGCTCCGGCGTTGCCGCCCTGATCGCCATCAACGAAGGGCGCGCCTCGATCGCGGTTGGCGTAAGCGATGATTTGGTCGGTCGCTTCAACGCCGTTGAGCTGACCCGGTTGGCGGTCGGTATCCTTGGCGGGCAGGGTGGTGGTGGCCGCCCCGACATGGCGCAAGGCGGAGGGCCGGACGGCACCAAGGGGGCCGAAGCCCTTGCCGCGATCCGTTCCGCCCTGGCCGAAGCGGTCATCGCCTGAGTTCAGCCGGGCGGGGCGGCTCTTGCTGCCGCCCCGCCCGGTAATGAACGCGCGCCGGACCAGATCGCCCCGATCTCGGCCGACTTACTCGCTGGCTGTTGACGGCGTGCTGGACGGCGCCTGGCTGCGCAGGCGAATGCGCCGGATCCGGGGCTCCCGGTCCAGCCGAGCCTCCCGCCGGATCGCCTGGCGCAGATCGTCCCGCTTCTGGTGAATGGAGGCGATCACCGGCCCCACTGCCATGCCCATGTCCACAAGCACCGCTTCCGACAGCTGAAGCGAGCTTTCCAGCGTCTCTGGTACCGCGTCGGTCACGCCCGCCCGGTACAGCTCGGCCGCATGCCGGGGGTCGCGCGCACGGGCGATGATCGGCAGGTCGGGGGCGAGCGCGCGCATCTGGCGCGTCAGCCGGACGGTCAGGACGGGATCGTCCATCGTCAGGATCAGCGCCCGCGCCTGGGCCAGGCGCAGCTTCTCCGACATGCCGCGCCGTGCGGGGTCGCCGAACACCACCGGATATTTATCGCGCCGCGCTGCGGCCACGGCGTCCACGTCAGCCTCAACGGCCAGGTACGATATATCATGGGCCGACAACATATCCGCCACGATACGGCCCACCCGGCCAAAGCCGATGATCACCGCGCCCGGCCCTGTGTCGGGGATGGCCGGCTCTTCCTTGTCCTTGCCGGACCGTTCGATGCGACGCGCGGCGACGCTGCCCAGCCGGGCCAGCAATGGCGTCAGCGTCAGCCCGATCGCCGTTACCGCCTGCCAGAACGCTGCCGTGGGTTGGGAGATCAGCCCGGCTGCGGTGGCGGTGCCGAGCACGATCAACGTCGTCTCTGACGGGCTGCCCATCAGCAATCCTGTTTCCGCGGCCACTCCCGGACGGGCATTGGCGACTCGAAGCAGCAGAAACGTCACCACCGTCTTCACGGCAACCACGCCCACCACCGCCAGCAACAGCGATGGGCCGCTCGCCCACAACGCGCGTGGGTCCACACCCATCCCGACCGTGATCAGGAACACGCCCAACGCCAGACCACGGAACGGCGCGGTGATCGTCTCCACCTCGTGATGATAGTCGGTTTCGGCGATCAGCAACCCCGCCAGCAGTGCACCCACGATCGGGGACAGGCCCGCAGCGCTGGTCGCGACGCTGGCGACGATCGCGACCAGCAGCGAGGCGGCCAGGAACACCTCCGGGCTTTTGGTGCGGGCCGCCTGCGCGAACAGGCGTGGCAATATGAACCGCCCCCCGACGTACAGGGCGGCAATCGTCAGCGCGCCCATCAGCGCGACGAAGCCGACGCCGGCAAGCCCGTTTCCGCCCGCAGGGCCGATGGCGCTGAGCAGGAAGATGATCGGGACCAATGCCAGGTCTTCGAACAACAACATGGCGAACGCCGCTCGGCCGACCGGGCTTGTTGTCCCCGCCAGCGGCAGCACCAGCGCCGTCGACGACAGGGCAAGCGCCAGCCCGAGGCCGAGCGAGCCTTGCCAGTCCTGCCCCAGCACGATCAGGCCCGCCCCGATCAACAGGGCGGACCCGCCAAGCTCCGCCGCCCCGGTTCCGAATACCAGGCGGCGCAGTGACCATATCCGCTTGAACGAGAGTTCCAGCCCAATTGCGAACAGCAACAGGATGATGCCGAACTCCGCAAACGGTTCGATGGCATGCGGGTTGGAGATGGTGATGTGATAGAGCCAGGGCTGGCTTGTCACCAGACTGCCGAGGCCCGATGGCCCTACCAGCATCCCGACCAGGATAAAGCCGATGACCGGGCTGATACGAAATCGGGCAAACGCGGGAATGACCAGCCCGGCCGCGCCCAGGATCACCAGGGTGTCGGACAAGCCTTGATTGGATAGTGTGATCGCCATGACACGCTTGTACCGCTGTCAGCCGCCATGTCAGCAGTTACCAGCCCAACAGCCATGTTCTGTCGCGAGGTGTTAATGATCGGGCCGCTTTGAAGGGGTATCCACCAGGGAGAGCGCGTTGATCATCACCTTTGTGCAAGCCGTTGCAGTGGTTCAGGCAATCGCACCGCCCGCTCCCCCATCGCCGCCGAGGCCACCGGCACTATACCCAGGCGTGATTGTATCGAGCGCCGGCGTGGAGCGTGTTCGGTTTCCGGTCGATCTGATCGTACGCGGGCCTGAAGGCCCGCTGTGGCAGGGCAGGGTCTGGGTCAGCAACGCCGGCCCGACGAACCTCCGCCAGTCCCGTAGCGAGCCGGGTGATCCGGCCTGCCTCGCCGCCGGCATTTCGAGCTTCGGCACGCAGCGGGTCAATGAGGTCAATGTCGACCTCAATCAGTTCAATTCCCCCGCCGATCCGGCAAGGGCCAACGTCACTGTCCGCTGGATCCGCCCGGCTGGCCAGGGATGCGCCGAACTCGGCTCCCGAACGGTGGAGCTTCGGCAATCGGTCAGCCTGCCCGCGGGCCAGACCGTGACACTCAACGGCGACGGTGGCTTGGTCGTGGAGCTGCGCCGCCGCTGACAAGGCCGGGCGACCGATCGACGGCCGCCCGGTATTGGTTCAGGCCCAGCTCGCCATCCGGGTCTCGAGGTTCTCGCGGATCGCCTCAAAGAACTGCTCGGTGGTCATCCAGGGCTGGTCGGGACCGATCAGGATCGCCAGGTCCTTGGTCATCTTGCCGCTTTCGACGGTTTCGATGCACACCTGCTCCAGCGTCTCGGCAAAGCGCGTGACGTCTGGGGTGTCGTCGAACTTGCCGCGATACTTCAGGCCGCCGGTCCAGGCGAAGATGGACGCGATCGGGTTGGTGGACGTCGCCTTGCCCTGCTGATGCTGGCGATAGTGGCGCGTGACGGTGCCGTGGGCGGCCTCGGCCTCCACCGTCTTGCCGTCGGGGGTGAGCAGCACGGAGGTCATCAGGCCGAGCGAGCCAAAGCCCTGTGCGACCTGGTCCGACTGCACGTCGCCGTCATAGTTCTTGCAGGCCCAGACGAACTCGCCGTTCCACTTCAGCGCCGACGCGACCATGTCGTCGATCAGGCGGTGCTCGTAAACGATGCCCGCTTCCTTGAACTTGTCGGCGAACTCGGCCTCGAACACCTCCTGGAACAGGTCCTTGAAGCGGCCGTCATAGGCCTTCAGGATCGTGTTCTTGGTTGACAGGTACACCGGCCACTTGAGGTCCAGGCCATAGTGCATCGAGGCGCGCGCGAAGTCGCGGATCGAATCGTCCAGGTTGTACATCGCCATCGCGACGCCCGGGCCCTTGAACTGGTACACTTCGCGGTCGATGACCTGGCCGTCCTCACCCTCGAACACTAGGCGCAGCTTGCCGGGGCCGGGGATGCGGGTGTCGGTGGCGCGATACTGGTCACCAAAGGCATGGCGACCGACCACAATCGGGTGGGTCCAGCCCGGAATCAGGCGGGGAACGTTCTTGATCACGATGGGCGCACGGAAGATGGTGCCGCCCAGGATGTTGCGGATGGTGCCGTTTGGCGACTTCCACATTTCCTTCAGGTTGAATTCCTTCACGCGCGCTTCGTCGGGCGTGATGGTCGCGCACTTGACGGCGACGCCGTGCTTGCGGGTCGCGTTGGCCGCATCGATCGTGATCTGGTCGTTGGTCTCGTCGCGCTTCTCGACGCCCAGGTCATAATAGTCGAGCTCGATGTCGAGATACGGCTTGATCAGGCGTTCGCGGATCCATTCCCAGATGATCCGTGTCATTTCATCGCCGTCGATCTCCACGACGGGCGTTTTCACCTGAATCTTCGCCATATGTCCTGTTCCTTGGGAAGGGGTTGAGGCGCGTCTAGGGGAGGGGACGGCAGCGATCAAGCGAACCGCGGGCTACGCAGCCGCCCGCCAATACGTTTCCGAGATGCCCTGTCATGCAGCGCTGAGGCAAATCCGATCCGGCGCAGTCGACAGCAAAGCTAGTCACCCAGCCCTGATCGTCAGCAGAGCCGTGCCGCGCCGCACTGCCAGAATCTGGCATAAGCATCGGACTCGATCCTGACGCCTCCAATTGTCACAATGGGCCAGGACGGTTAGGCTGGGCCCATGTCATCGCTCGAAAAGCCGCCTGTAACCACCACGACGGTCAAATGGAGATTCCCCGCCGTCCATCCCGAAGGGCGAAAGTACACGGCGATCGCGGTTGGGCTGACGTTGCTCGCGACAATCGTGACAAAGGTTCTGTTCTGGCCGTTCGTGGGTCTGACGATCTGGGTCGCTGCCTTTTTCCGGGACCCCATCCGCACCACCCCGACAGGCGAGGGGCTGGTGATCGCGCCGGCCGACGGCCTCATCACCATGATCCAACGCGTGCCCGTGCCGCGGGAGCTGGTCGGCGATCTGGGGGCGGAGCCGCTGGTCAGGGTGTCGATCTTCATGTCGGTGTTCGACGTCCACATCAATCGAACCCCGATCGCGGGCACCATTCGGCAGGTTGTGTATATTTCCGGCAAGTTCCTCAACGCCGACCTCGACAAGGCGTCGGACGAGAACGAGCGCCAGCACATCGTTGTCGAGGGCCGGGACGGGCGCCGCATCGGCTTCACCCAGATCGCGGGATTGGTAGCACGGCGCATCGTCGGCTTCGTCAAGCCTGGCGACATGGTGGCAACCGGTCAGCGGATCGGCCTCATCCGCTTCGGCAGCCGGGTCGACGTGTTCCTGCCCGACGATACCGCACCGCAGGTCACGCTGGGGCAGCGTTCAATCGCCGGTGAAACGGTGATCGGCCGGGTCGGCGGGCAGCCTGTAACCGGTATCTCGCAGTGACGCGGCAGAGGGGTTGCTTCCCGCCGGGCTCAAACCTCAGCCTCGGCTCTCCCGGGCTCCGGTCTGATTACCGCGCCGGAGACCAGAACTGATGTCGCTGGGTCCACGTCCGCGCCGTCCCGTTCGCGGCCTGCCGTTACGGGCAGTGGCGCCTAACGCCGTCACGGCTCTTGCCCTGTGCTCCGGGCTGAGCGGCGTTCGCTTCGCCATCGGCGGCGAATGGCAGCAGGCAGTGGCAATGATCATGGTCGCGGGCGTACTGGATGGTATCGACGGCCGCATCGCCCGGCTGCTCCACGGTGAAAGCCGCTTTGGCGCAGAGCTGGACTCATTGTCGGATGCGATCAGTTTCGGCGTAGCACCAGCTCTGATCCTGTATCTTTGGTCGCTTCAGGCACTGCCACGGATGGGCTGGATCTGTTCATTGATCTTGGCGGTGTTCTGCGCCCTTCGTCTGGCGCGCTTCAATGCAAAGATCGACGAAAGCGACCAGCCTCACAAATCCGCCGGCTTCCTGACGGGTGTCCCGGCGCCCGCCGGGGCTGGCCTGGCCCTGCTGCCAATGTTCATCTGGTTCTGGTCGGACGAACCCTTGGCTGCCTCGCCCTATCTGGTTGCGCCCTGGGCGGCCTTTGTTGCGCTCCTGATGGTGTCCAGCGTTGCGACCTATAGCTGGTCGTCGCTTCGGCTGCGCCGCAACATCCGGTTTGAAGCGCTCGCCCTGGTAGTGCTGCTCGGCGCGGCTCTGGTTACCGCGCCATGGCAGACCCTCACCGTTGTCTGCATTGCCTACCTGCTGACGATCCCGCTCAGCATGATAGGCTACACCCGCATCAGGCGGCTGCGCGCAACCGGCGCACTGCCGCGGGTACCGGATTTGCCGCCGACCAGCGCCTGACAGCGATGCGACGTTCGGCGACTGCCAACGTAGCAAGTGGTGCGAATCCAGCCTCGGCGTGACCGCGGGCAAGACGCGTGATGCGCTGCCACTGCGGCGCAACCGACGCGTAGATGACTGAAACGGATGCGGCGAACGCGCCGACAAAAACCACGATCCCGAAAACTGCCGACATGTTCGCTCCCTACTCTTGCGAACTCATTGTTCCGCAAGCCCAAACCGACAAGTTATCCACAGGTTCCGGACGCCTCAGAAAAACCGATAACTTAGAGCTACTTCCCGGTTTTCATCGCCGCCGTCAGATCTCTGGACCAGCTGTGATCCCCATATGTTCCTTTCATGTTCCGCTGTCAAGGTAATTCGGTGGTGTTGCCTGGTGCACCGCGATCGGCTAAGGGCGCGCCCCTAAACCCCGCATGGGAAGCATCATAACCCGGTGCGCCGGCTTCTTAGCCACGCGTCATCCGCTTCCCAGAGGCTCAACCGGAAGGAATTACTCCATGGCGGCACCAGTCGTCAGCATGCAGCAGCTTATCGAAACCGGCGCGCACTTCGGCCACCAGACTCACCGCTGGAACCCGAAGATGAAGCCGTACATCTTTGGCGATCGTAACGGCGTCCACATCCTGGACCTGTCGCAGACGGTGCCGCTGTTCGCCCGCGCTCTCGAATTCGTCAGCCAGACTGTCGCCGGCGGCGGCAAGGTCCTGTTCGTCGGCACCAAGCGCCAGGCGCAGGAGCCGATCGCTGATTCGGCGCGTCGTGCGGGCCAGCACTTCGTGAACCACCGTTGGCTGGGCGGCATGCTCACCAACTGGAAGACGATCTCCAACTCGATCAAGCGCATGAAGTCGCTCGAAGAGCAGCTGAGCGGCAACACCGCCGGCCTGACCAAGAAGGAGGTGCTCCAGCTCACCCGTGAGCGCGACAAGCTTGAGCTCAGCCTCGGCGGCATTCGCGACATGGGCGGCATTCCGGACGTGATGTTCGTGATCGACGCCAACAAGGAAGAGCTGGCGATCAAGGAAGCCAACACGCTCGGCATCCCTGTCGTCGCGATCCTTGACTCGAACGTGTCGCCCGACGGCATCGCCTTCCCGGTTCCCGCGAACGACGACGCGAGCCGCGCGATCCGCCTGTATTGCGAAGCCATCGCGATTGCGGCGACCCGCGGAAACCAGCAGGGCCAGCAGCAGCGCGGCGTTGACGTTGGCGCCCTTGAAGAGGCTCCGACCGAAGAAGCGCTGACCGTTCCCGCCGAGGACACCGGCGCTGCAACCGTTGAGGGCGCTGGCGCAGAGACCGAGCGCGCGATCGACGCGTAATCGTCACGATTGACTGTCAGCGGGCGGGGTAGGGCAAGCGCTCCGCCCCGCCCGCACTCACATTCCAAGAGGATCAAGAACATGGCCGACATCACGGCAGCGATGGTCAAGGACCTGCGCGAAAAGAGCGGCGCGGGCATGATGGACTGCAAAAAGGCGCTGAACGAAACCGCTGGCGAGATGGATGCCGCGATGGACTGGCTGCGCACGAAGGGCCTCGCGGCCGCGCAGAAGAAGTCCAGCCGCACCGCGGCCGAGGGCCTGGTCGGCGTCGCCACCAGCGGCACGAAGGGCGCAGCGGTTGAGGTCAACTCCGAAACCGACTTCGTCGCCAAGAACGATCAGTTCCAGGGCTTCGTGCGTGAGGTCGTCCAGATCGCGCTCGCGACCGGCGACGACGTTGAGGCGCTCAAGAAGGAGCAGATGCCGTCAGGCACCACGGTCGCCGAAGTGCTGACCAACAACGTCGCCACGATCGGTGAGAACCAGTCGATCCGCCGCGCCAAGCGCCTTGAGGTCGAGAAGGGCGCGGTTGTGTCCTATGTTCACAACGCCGCATCGGCGGGCCTGGGCAAGATCGGCGTGCTGGTTGCGCTCGAGTCGGACGCGGCTGACGATGTCCTGCAGGGCCTGGGCAAGCAGCTGGCGATGCACATCGCCGCCGCATTCCCCAAGGCGCTGAACGAAGCGGACCTCGACGAGGCCGAGATCGAGCGTGAGCGCGCGATCGCGACCGAGAAGGCAGCCGAGAGCGGCAAGCCTGCCGACATCATCGCCAAGATGGTGGAAGGTTCAATCGCCAAGTACCGCAAGGAGCACGCGCTGGTCAGCCAGCTGTTCGTGATGGACGGCAAGACCAAGATCAGCGACGTCGTTGCCAAAGCGGGCAAGGATGCAGGCACGGCCATCGTGCTCAAGGACTATGTCCGCTTCCAGCTCGGCGAGGGCATCGAAAAGGAGTCGTCCGACTTCGCGGCCGAAGTGGCTGCCGTCTCCGGTGTGCCGCAGAGCGCCACCGCGGCCTGATCCGCACCGCCACGATCAGTGGCGGCCAGTCACCCCGGGCAGGCGCCCGGGGTGATCGCGGCACCGGCCGCACATGTATTGAAGATTTCGTGCAAGGCATTGCCCCTGCGCGCGACCCCGAGTACCTCCGCACCCCATGACGGCTCCCCAGTTCAAACGCATTCTCCTCAAACTCTCGGGCGAGGTGCTGATGGGTGATGGCAAGCTCGCGATCGATCCGGAGGTGACCGCCCGCGTCGCCCAGGAGATCGCCGATGTGCGTGCCGAGGGGTATCAGCTCTGCATCGTGGTCGGGGGCGGCAACATCTTCCGTGGCCTGTCCGCCGCAGCCAAGGGCATCGAGCGCGCCACCGCCGACTACATGGGCATGCTGGCAACCGTGATGAACGCCCTGGCCGTGCAGAACGCGCTGGAGCAGATCGGGGTTGAAACCCGCGTTCAGTCGGCGATCCCCATGGCAAGCGTATGCGAGCCGTTCATCCGCCGCCGCGCCGAGCGCCACCTGGAGAAGGGGCGTGTGGTGATCTTCGCCGCAGGAGTCGGCTCTCCCTTTTTCACCACCGACTCAGGCGCAGCGCTCCGCGCCGCCGAAATGAAGTGCGACGCCCTGTTCAAGGGGACGAGCGTCGATGGCGTGTACGATGCGGACCCCAAAAAGGTGCCGACTGCCAAGCGCTATGAAACCGTGACATTCAGCCGGGTGCTGTCCGATGACCTGAAGGTCATGGACGCGTCCGCCGTGGCCCTGTGCCGCGATAACAACATCCCGATCGTGGTGTTCAACATCCGTGAGCATGGCAATTTCGCCGCCGTGCTGGCCGGGGAAGGGACGTCCACCATCGTTCAGACCCAGGAGATGGCCGATGCCCGCCTATGACAAGTCAGACCTGGAGCGCCGCATGGTCGGCGCCGTCGATTCGCTCAAGAGCGACCTGGCGGGCCTGAGGACCGGGCGCGCCTCGACCGCGTTGCTCGATCCGGTGACGGTAGAGGTCTATGGCAGCCACATGCCGCTGGTCCAGGTCGCAACCGTGTCTGCGCCCGAGCCGCGGATGCTGTCGGTGCAGGTCTGGGACAAGTCGAATGTCGGGCCGGTGGAAAAGGCGATTCGCTCGGCGGGTCTCGGCCTAAACCCGATCAACGATGGCAACACGCTTCGCCTGCCCATCCCCGACCTGACCGAGGAGCGCCGCAAGGAACTCGCCAAGCTGGCCGGCCAGTACGCCGAAAAGGCGCGCATCGCGGTTCGCAACGTGCGCCGCGATGGCATGGACAGCCTGAAGGTCGATGAAAAGAAGGGCGTGTTTGGCGAGGACGAGCGCAAGCGCCACGAAACAGAGATCCAGAAGCTGACCGACAAGACCATTGCCGATCTGGACGCAGCAGCGTCGGCGAAGGAAAAGGAAATCCTGGGCAAGTGATCGTCGTCCGGCCCCTGTTCTCCTGCGCTCCTTGCGCAGCGGAGTTGGCCGGCACCACGGGGCGTCGGGGCTGGTGAGTTCCGCTCCCATCCTTACTCCGGTCGCGGAGGCGGCGGCGATCCCGCGCCATGTGGCCATCATCATGGACGGCAACGGTCGTTGGGCGAAACAGCGCGGCCGTCCCCGGATCTTCGGGCACAAGGCCGGGGTGGAGGCGGTGCGCCGTGTGACGCGAGCGGCTCGCGCAATGGGGATCGAGGCACTGACGCTGTATGCGTTCTCGTCGGAGAACTGGCGTCGGCCCGAAGCCGAGATCGGCGAGTTGATGGGCTTGCTCCGGATCTTCATCCGCTCGGACCTCAACGAGCTCGCGCGCGAGAATGTCCGCCTGCGTATCCTCGGCGACTATCGCCGGTTCGCGCCGGACCTGGTGGAGATGATCGACGACGCGGTTGCCCGGACCGCAACGAATAGTGGCCCGATCCTCGCGATTGCACTGAACTATGGTGCTCAGGCCGAACTGGCGGCCGCCGCGCGGCGGCTCGCGGCACGGTTGCCCGCCGACGCCATCGACGAGGCGGCAATCGAGGCGGAGCTCGAAACCCAAGGCCTGCCTCCTCTCGACCTGCTGATCCGCACCTCGGGCGAGCAGCGATTGTCGAACTTCCTTCTCTGGCAGGCAGCTTATGCCGAGCTCCTGTTCGTTGACACGCTCTGGCCCGACTTCGACGAGGGCGCGCTCGCTGAGGCGATTACCGCGTTCGGTTCGCGGCAGCGCCGGTACGGGGGCCTGTGACCGACACTCCTCCGGGTAGCCCGGTGCCTGCGCGATCGTCCGGGCTTGCGGTTCGAACGGTTGCTGGGATCGGCATGGTCGCAGTCGCGATCGTCGCGCTGGCCATTGGCGGTTACCTTTTCTGGCTGCTGTGCGTCGTCGCCGGCCTGTTCATGATGGCGGAATGGTCGGACCTGCACGGCATTGCGCCGCGGCAGAAGCGGCTGGCCCAGTATAGCCTTTTCGTCTCGCTCGCCCTGATGAGTCCGCCGCCGGGCGCTGGGCCGCACTTCTTTGTGCTGGGCGTGCTTGCGGGCGCAGCGTTCTTCATCGTGATCGTTACGGCACGACGAGAACTGGCGGCCGGTACCATCTATGTCGGGCTGCCGATCCTGTCCTTGCTTCTACTGCGGCACCAGCATGAAGGCATTGTCTGGACCCTTTGGGCGCTTTCGCTTGTGTGGGCGACCGACATCGGCGCGTACTTCGCGGGCCGTACGATCGGCGGGCCCAAGCTCGCGCCCAAGCTCAGCCCTTCCAAGACGTGGGCCGGGCTGATCGGTGGTGTTGTTCTGGCGTCGGCACTGGGGGCGGGCTTTCACGCCTTTTACGGCCTGCCGTTGCGAATGACGCTGGCGACGCCGGCACTCGCGGTGCTTGCCCAGGGAGGCGATCTGTTCGAAAGCTCGCTCAAGAGGCGGGCCGGGGTAAAGGATTCGGGTAACATCCTGCCGGGCCATGGCGGCGTGCTTGACCGGTTGGACGGCGTGGTACCGGTGGCGCCGGTCGCTGCATTCCTCGCCGTGGCCGTACCCTGGCTGTATACCTACGCACCGTGGTGAAGACGGTTTCGATCCTTGGTGCGACCGGCTCGGTTGGCACATCGACCCTCGACCTTGTCGAGCGCGAGCCCGGGCGGTTTCGCGTCCGCGCGTTGACCGCGAACTGCGATGTCGAGGGACTGGCTGCTGCCGCCATCCGGACCGGCGCCGAACTGGCGGTTGTAGCGGACGAGGGCTGCCTGCCAGCTCTCAGGTCCGCCCTTGCCGGAACGGGCGTGGAAACGGCCGGGGGCGCGCGTGCCGTGGTCGAGGCGGCCAGGCTGGGCGCGGACTGGACGATGGCCGCGATCGTCGGCTGCGCCGGGCTGGAACCTGTCATGGCCGCGGTAGAGGCGGGCGGCACGGTCGCTCTGGCCAACAAGGAAGCGCTGGTATCCGCGGGTGAGGTGGTGATGGCCGCCGTCCGCCAGTATGGCGCAACCCTGCTGCCCGTCGACAGCGAGCACAACGCGATATTCCAGTGCCTCAGCGTCGATCGGCCGCATGAGGTGCGGCGCATCATCTTGACCGCAAGCGGTGGCCCTTTCCGTGACTGGGCGCTCGACGACATGGCGCGGGTCACCCCGGCCCAGGCGGTTGCGCATCCCAACTGGTCGATGGGCGCCAAGATCTCGGTCGACAGCGCCACCATGATGAACAAAGGGCTCGAACTGATCGAAGCGGCCCGCTTGTTTCCCGTTCCCTCAGATCGGATCGAGATCGTGGTCCATCGCCAGTCGGTGATCCACAGCCTGGTTGATTATATCGACGGGTCCGTGCTGGCACAGCTTGGCCCGTCCGACATGCGGGTGCCGATCGCCCATGCGCTTGCCTGGCCCGACAGGATGGCGACCCCGATGGAGCCGCTCGACCTGGTGAAACTTGGTCGGCTTGATTTCGAGGCGCCTGATGAGACGCGATTCCGCAGCTTGTGGCTTGCGCGGGCGGCGGTGGAAGCGGGGGGCGCCAGGCCGGCAATTCTCAACGCCGCCAACGAGATAGCGGTGGCAGCGTTCCTGGCAGGCCGGATCGGCTTTCTCGAAATCGCCGCAATTGTGGACGATACACTTAGTCGCTACGACCCGCCCGCCCCGGAAACGCTCGACGCCGTTCTCGCGATCGATGCCGAGGCGAGGTCCATTGCGGGCGAGCGGGTGCAAAAGGGGCGCGTAAAGGATCCTGTAGCGTGATCGAGTCCCCCGGCCTTCTTCTTACTCTCCTGGCATTTGCCCTAGTCATCGGGCCGCTCGTGTTCGTTCATGAAATGGGCCACTACCTTGCAGGCCGGATGTTCGGGGTGAAGGCGGAGGCGTTCTCCATCGGCTTTGGTCGGGAGATTGCCGGCTGGACCGACAAGCGCGGCACGCGCTGGAAGCTCGGCTGGCTGCCATTGGGCGGCTATGTCCGGTTTGCCGGTGATATGAACCCGGCCAGCCAGCCGGATGCAGCCTGGCTGGCTCTGCCCGCCGAGGAACGCAACCGCACCTTCCAGGCAAAGCGTTTGTGGCAGCGTGCGATTATTGTTGCGGCGGGACCGGTCGTGAACTTCGTGCTCGCGATTTTCATCCTGGCCGGCTTTGCGATGGCCTATGGCGAGGACCGGACGCCCGCGACCGTGGGCGCGGTTGTCCCGGGTAGCGCCGCGCAGGCGATCGGGCTGCAGGCGGGCGACCGGATCGTGTCGCTGGGCGGTGAACGCATGGACACCTTTGGCGACATGCTGGTGTTCGTGAACCCGCGTGCGGGCGAGCGGGTGGAGGTGGTCGCCGAGCGCAGCGGCGCAACGTTCACCCGGACGGCGACCCTGAAGCGGCAGGTGATGCGTGATCGGTTCGGGAACACCGAAAGCTCCGGTCTGCTCGGGATTTCGCCAGGGCCGTCCAAGCTGGTTCCGGTCGCACCTTGGCGCGCGCCCGTGGTCGCTGCGCGTCAGGTTGGTGACATCGTCTCCCTGACGATCAGCAAGCTGCGCCAGCTCGTCATTGGGCAGGCTCCAGTCAAGGAGTTGCACGGCCCGGTTGGCATGGCGCGCATCTCCGGCCAGTTCCTCAGCCTTGGCGTGCCCGCGTTGGTGTATCTGGTCGCGCTGGTGTCCATCAATCTGGGGTTCATCAATTTGCTGCCAGTTCCCATGCTGGATGGCGGTCACTTGTTCTTCTATGCGATCGAGGCGGTCCGGCGGCGTCCGGTTGAGCCGCGGGTGCAGGAATGGGCATTTCGCGGCGGGCTTGCCGCGATACTGGCGCTGATGCTGGTCGTGACGTTCAACGATCTGGGGTCAGCGGGGCTTTGGAAAAGCTTGGCTGGGTTGATCGGCTGAGCGGAGTGGGGCAGGGCAGACGCGCGGCGGAGCGGGCCTGGCAACAGAATGTCGCACGGACGACAAATAGCCGCAATCGAGACATACAGGGCTGGCGCGAGCGGGTTGGGGTAAACGAGTGTTGGTAACCAAGTCTTCTTTTGGCGTTCGCACGACGGCGGTGCTGCTCACCGGCACCATGATCGCCGGCTTGGCGGGCCATGCGGATGCACAACGTGGTCCGCGTGGCGGCGGCCGTCCCCGCGCTGCCGTGACGGGCCCTGCGCAGAACCTGCCTGCGCCGGCACCGCGCCAAGCAGCGCCCATCACCGATCCTAATGCGCTGACCATCAAGACGCTCCGCGTTGAAGGGTCGCAGCGCATCGAGCCCGAGACGGTATTGTCGTACACGACGCTGCGGGTCGGGAATAGGTACACCAACGAGGTTCTGGACCAGGCCATCAAGGATCTGTTGGCCAGCGACCTGTTCGCTGATGCCCAGATCGAGGGCGCGCAGACCGGCGAGATCGTGATCCGGATTCGTGAGAACCCGATCATCAACCGCGTGATCTTCGAGGGCAACAAGCGCCTTAAGCAGGATAAGATCGACAAGGAGATCAAGCTCAAGCCGCGTCAGATCTTCACGCGCACCGCCGTTCGGCAGGACGTGGCGCGGATCGTCGAGCTGTATCGCCGCCAGGGCCGCTTTGGCGCGGTGGTCGAGCCGAAGATGGTCAGCCTCGACCAGAACCGCGTGGACGTGGTGTTCGAGGTGACGGAGGGGCCGAAGTCCAAGGTCCGGCAGATCAACATCATCGGCAACACCGTCTTCTCGGACGACAAGCTTCGCGAGCAGATGGCTACAAAGCAGGCACGCGCTTTCCGCTTGCTCTCGTCGAACACCACCTATGACCAGGACCGGCTGGCATATGACCAGCAGAAGCTGCGCCAATATTACCTGACCAACGGCTATGCCGATTTCCGGGTGACGAGCGCAGTTGCCGAACTGACGCCGGACAAGCGTGACTTCATCATCACCTATGTCGTCGAGGAAGGGCCGCGCTACAAATTCGGCGATATCACCGTTGACAGTGAGATCCGCGACTTTGATAACGCGAAGCTGGCGGCGTCGCTGCCCGAGAAAAAGGGCGACTGGTACAACGCCAAGCAGGTCGAGGATTCGGTTGACCAGTTGAGCGAGGCCGCGGGCCTGTTCGGCTATGCGTTCACCGACGTCAGCCCGGATTTCCAGCCGGACCGCGAAAACCTGACCATGTCGGTTAATTTCCATATCGCGGAAGCCAAGCGGACCTATGTCGAGCGTATCGACATCACCGGCAACACGCAGACCCAAGACAAGGTGATCCGTCGAGAGATCCGCTTGGCCGAGGGCGATGCGTTCAACAGCTTCCAGGTCAAGCGCTCGCAGGATCGCATCAACTCGCTCGGCTATTTCCAGGACAAGTTCGAGATCAAGCAGACCCCGGGCTCCGCGCCCGACCGGATCGTGCTCGAAGCGAACATGGAAGAAAAGTCGACGGGCGAGCTGCAGCTGTCGGCCGGTTATTCGAGCCTGGAGCGGTTCATCATCCAGGCCAACGTCACCCAGAACAATTTCCGCGGTAAGGGGCAGACTGCTCGCTTCGGCGTCAACTATTCGAGTTATTCCAAGTCGGTCGAGCTGGGCTTCACCGAACCATATCTGTTCGACAAGAACATCGCGTTGGGCGTCGACCTGTTCCGCCGCGACTACAACTCGTTCAACTATATTGGCAGCAATCGGAACACGACCTATCAGCAGGTCTCGACGGGTTTCCAGATTCGCACGGGCGTGCCGCTGACGGAATATTGGACGCTCGCAGGCCGGTACGGCTTCTCGTATGACAAGGTCTCCCTCGACGAGGGAAGCTTCTATACCAATGGCGTCTGCGACCCGCTGAAGGCCGGGCGCTACCTGTGCGAGGCGATCGGCAATCGTATAACCTCGTCGGTCGGCTACACGATCGCTTATGACAGCCTGAACAGCCGTCTGCGGCCAACAGCGGGCCAGCGGCTGGCGTTCAGCCAGGACTTCGCGGGCCTGGGCGGCGACGTGAAGTATATCCGTACCCGCCTGGAAGCGTCCAAGTTCCACAATGTCGGCAGCGGCTTCATCTTCTCGCTGGTCGGG
Organism: Sphingomonas aerophila; assembly: GCF_014199305.1. Lineage (GTDB taxonomy): Bacteria > Pseudomonadota > Alphaproteobacteria > Sphingomonadales > Sphingomonadaceae > Sphingomonas > Sphingomonas aerophila. The sequence goes on along the minus strand of NZ_JACIJK010000004.1, from coordinate 163,594 downwards.
GAGGGTGGCTACATCCGTTCGCTGGAGAAGGATCGTGGGCCCGGTGTCGATCGGATCCGGATTACCGACCGCTTCTATCTCGGCGAGCCCCAGTTCCGCGGATTTGACATTCGCGGTGTTGGTCCGCGCGTGCAGCGCATTCCGTTCACGGTCGCCAACGGCGTGCAGACACCCGTCACCGACCGCGACCAGATCGTCGACGACGCACTGGGCGGCAACGCTTACTACCTGACCCGCGCGGAGCTTGAAATCCCGCTCGGCGCAGGTGCCCGCGAGCTTGGTTTGCGGCCGTCCATCTACATCCAGGCGGGCAGCCTGTTCTCGATCACGCGGCCGCTGCCGACCGCCAACTTCCCGACGACGACCGATGCCAACGGCAACGTCACCGTGCTGCCGCTGACATCGCTGCTGACCGATACGCAGGGCCGCCAGCTCTATATCAACAACAGCACCCAGACGGGAGATACCGCGGCCGTCAGCCGGTACACAACGTGCGCGATCGGCTTCTCGGCGACGTATGGCGGCGCGTGCGCGGGTGGAGAGACCAACGCGATCGCGCAGAACAGTCCGATCCCGGCGTTCAAGGAAGTCTATTACGGCAGCACGGCCAAGCCGCGCGTGTCGGTTGGCGTCGGCGTCAACTGGAACTCGCCGTTCGGCCCGCTGCGTATCGACGTCGCCAAGGCCCTGCTTTCGCAGCCCGGTGATGATAAAAAGCTTATAACCTTTAATGTGGGAACCCAGTTCTGATGACCCTGAAGTCCATGATTCTTGCCGCCGCCCTGATCGCGCCGGCAACCCTCGCCGCCACCACCGCGACCGCTCAGGTTGCGGGCGTCGCGATTGCCGATCCGCAGGCAGCCATGGTGAACACGCGCGCCTGGACTGCCGCGCGCACGCAGATCCAGACTACCTACAAGGCCCAGATCGACCAGGCCGAAACGCGTCGTCAGACTGCTGAGCGAGAGCTTCAGCCGCTGATCACCGCGTTCAACACCGCTCGTGCGGCTCCGAACGCCAACCAGGCGTCTTTGCAGAGCCAAGCGCAAGCGATCCAGAGCCGCCAGGCGACGGCGCAGCAGGATCTCGATCGGCTGACCCTGCCGGCACAGCGCGCTCAGGCTTATGCGCTTGAGCAGATCCAGGCGCAGCTTGGCACCGCGGTGCAGAATGCCGTTCGCGCGAAGAACGTCACCGTGCTGCTCAACCCGCAGGCGGCACTGTTCGCACAGCCAACGGCCGACATCACCTCGGCGATCACTGCCGAGCTCGACCGGCTGGTTCCTAGCGTGAATACGACGCCGCCGGCGAACTGGCAGCCCGGCCAGCAGGGCGCGGGTGCAGCACCGGCAGCGGCAGGCACGCCGGCCCCTGCGGCCACGGCGCCGGCCTCCAACAATCGCCGCAACCAGAGCCGGTGACGGACGCCGCTTCTCCTGCGACCAGCGCGCCTTACTCGCTCGACATCGGGCGAGTAATGGCGGCGCTGCCGCACCGCTACCCGATGCTGCTGGTGGATCGGGTGGAGGAACTCGTGGTCGACGAGCGCATCGCCGCGATCAAGGCGGTGACGATCAACGAAGGGTTCTTCCAGGGGCACTTCCCTGGTCGCCCGATCATGCCGGGCGTACTGATTGTGGAAGCGCTGGCCCAGGCGGCCGGCGTGCTCGCGGTGGAAAGCCTGGGCCTCGCTGGTTCGGGAAAGCTCGTTTACTTTATGGCCATCGACGGCGCGAAGTTCAGGAAGCCGGTCGAACCCGGCGTTCTTCTTCGCCTGGAAGTCAGCTTTGTGCAGAAGCGGGCGACGGTGTGCAAGTTCGTTGGCCAGGCCAAGGTTGACGGTCAGTTGGTCGCCGAGGCGCAGTTCACCGCCATGATCGCGGATCCGCCCAAGGCTTGATCCCGGTGGGCGCCCAACGCGTACTTTGACTTGGACCCAAGGCGCGTGTACGGGCGCGCCTTCCTCCGGCCGGTCGGAAACCGGCCATTTCAGGAGTTTGTGACGTGAAGAAAGATACTCATCCCGATTATCACACCATCAAGGTGCAGATGACGGACGGCACCGTGTTCGAAACTCGCTCCACCTGGGGCAAGGAAGGCGAAACGATGCTGCTCGACATCGATCCGCTGGCGCATCCGGCCTGGACCGGTGGCAACCAGCGACTGCTCGATGCGGGCGGCCAGGTTGCACGCTTCAACAAGCGTTTCGGCGGGCTCAGCCTCAAGGGCCGTTAAAGTCTGTTGCATGGGTGCCGCAGGTCGGTGCCCGTGGTTGCCGTCGATCTCGACTCAGCAAGGCCAGACCGGCGCCGCGTTCAGCGTGCGCCGGTTTTGCTTGGCAGTGTTCCAGCGGCCGAGCCGCGCATCGCGAGCGGGCACAGCCGTTCAGCCCCGGCGATAGCGAGACGATGCTGCCGATCGTTGGCCAGTGACGCCCGGCAAGAACTGGCGGAGAGAGTGGGATTCGAACCCACGGTGGGCGTGAACCCACGGCGGTTTTCAAGACCGCTGCCTTAAACCACTCGGCCATCTCTCCGCTCGCCCCCCGTTAGAGCCGGTAAGCCCGCCTGTGCAAGAGGCGCGATGTTTGGGGTTCCGGCGTCGCCGCCCCTGTGGCACCTAGCGGACGATGGGAAAGCCACAGAAACTCGCCCGGTACATTCGCAATATTGGTGCCGCAGCCGCACTGGCGCTGGCCGGCTTGTCGCCAGCGGGCGCCCAGGACGAAGCCGGGTTTCAAAGCTACCTTGCCGGTCTGCGTGGCCAGGCGCTGGCGCAGGGGGTAAGAGCGGCAACGCTGGATGCCGTGCTGCCCACGCTCACCTTCAACCCTCGCGTGGTGGCGCTCGACCGCGCGCAGCCGGGCAACACGGAAACGCCCACCTCCTTCTCCCCTTTCGCCCCATACCGGATCCAGCATGTCGATGCGGGCCGCATCTCACGGGGCCGCGCCGTTTACCAGCGCACTCGGGGGCGGCTCGCGGCCGTGGAGCGGACAAGCGGGGTGCCAGAGGCGATTGCGGTCGCAATCTGGGGCCACGAAACGAATTACGGCAGTTACACGGGCAACTTCGACCTTCTCCGCAGCCTTGCCAGCCTTGCCTATGAGGGCCGACGGCGCGACCTGTTCGCGGGCGAGTTCATTGCGGCGCTTAAGATGATCGACCGCGGCGTCCCGCGCGAGCGGTTGAAGGGAAGTTGGGCGGGCGCGACCGGCAACCCGCAATTCCTCCCTTCAGCTTATCTGCGGTTGGCCCGCGATGGGGACGGGGACGGGCGAGCCGATATCTGGACCAGCGAAGCCGACACGCTTGCCTCCATCATTCGCTATTTCACCGATGCCGGATGGCGTGCAGGCCAGCCATGGGGCCTGGCTGTCAGCCTGCCCGCAAGCTTTGACCGCAGCATCGTGCGCAATCGACTGGTGTCGCCCCGCTGTCCACGGGTGTTTTCGCGACACAGTGGCTGGCGAACGGTGGCCGAATGGCGCGCCATGGGCGTAGTGCCGCAGTCGCGTAGCTGGCCAGCGGACAACGTCCTGGCGACGTTGATGGAGCCGGACGGGCCGGGGCAGACTGCCTATCTGCTGACCGGCAATTATCGCGTCATCCTCGACTATAACTGCTCGAACTTTTATGCCCTCTCGGTCGGGCTGCTCGCTGATGCGGTGGAGGGTTGAGCCAGACCGCGTCGTTCGCCGACGCGCACCCTAAACTCGCGCCTGTAACTGCAATTTACCTTGGCAGCGCATCCCGCGTGACGCGGCGGTGGCACGTGGCTATGGCAGTGCCCTGACCTTCCCCGTACGACCGACAACCAGCAACGGACATCCCATGAACAAGTTCTTTGCCGCACCGCTTATCGCTGCCGCCCTCGCGACATCCTCGACGGCAGCCGCGCCGCAGTTCCAGGGAACGGCGCCCATCGCCTATATGCAGGACCTGTCGACCGGCGCGGTGCTGTATGAGCGCGATGCGGACCGCCGCATGCCGCCGGCGTCGATGGCCAAGATGATGACGGTCTATGTCGCATTTGACATGATCAAGCGCGGCGACCTGAAGCTGAACCAGCAGTTCACCGTTCGGCCCGAGACATGGAAGCAATGGCACGGTCCTGCGGCCGGCAGCACCATGTTCCTGTCCGCCGGGGAGAGTGTTAGCGTTGAGAACCTGCTGAAGGGGATCGTGACTCTGTCCGGCAATGACGCTTGCGTTGTCCTGGCGGAGGGGATCTCGGGCACGGAGCAGAGCTTCACCGACCGCATGAACGATGCGGCACGCAAGCTGGGACTGACGAACAGCCATTTCGGCACGTCCAACGGCTGGCCGGACAATGGCGTGACGTATGTCACCGCGCGTGACCTTGCTAAGCTGGCATCCGCGACGATCCAGGATCATCCTGCGCTGTACAAGCGCTTCTACTCTCTCCCGAACTTCACCTGGGGCAAGACGTTGGGTGCGGGGAGCGACATCACTCAGGCCAATCGCGACCCATTGCTCGGTCGGGTCGCCGGCGCCGACGGACTGAAGACCGGGCACACGGATGAGGCTGGCTATGGCTTTACCGGGTCCGCAGAGCAGTCCGGCCGCCGTATGGTTATGGTGGTCGCCGGACTGACCAGCTTCAACGGCCGCGCCGATGAGTCGGTCCGCTTCATGGACTGGGGCTTCCGCGCCTGGCAGGCCAAGCCGCTTGTCGCGCAGGGGCGCAAGGTCGCCGATGCCGAAGTGCAACTCGGATCGTCGAACACAGTCGGCCTGGTGGCACCGACGACGTTGAAGGCGACCATGCCAGCCGGGGCTGTACCCGCCGTCTCGGCCAAGGTCGTCTACAAGGGCCCGATCAAGGCGCCGATCAAGGCAGGCGACAAGATCGCCGAACTCGTGATCACCTCGGCAGACACCCCCGAACAGCGCCTGCCGCTGGTGGCCGACAAGGACGTTGGCGAAGCAGGCTTTTTTGGCCGCGCCTGGGCGGGACTGACCTCGCTCATCTGAGCCAGGTGGGCGGCATGACGTCATTGGTGGGGCATGCCGCCGCGCAGGCCGAGTTCGACGCCGCGTTGGCGGGCGGCCAGGTTCACCATGCCTGGCTGCTTGCCGGGGCGGAGGGCGTCGGCAAGGCTACCTTCGCCCGTGAAGCCGCCCTGCGCCTGATCGGTGACGATGCGCGTAGCCGCGCGTTGGTGGAAGCGCGTAGCCACCCCGATTACCAGGTTGTCACGCGGGAGGTATGGGACAAATCCTCGCCGCCGCGCATCGTGCCTTATGACCAGCGCAAGGACGACGACGCTCCGGCCCGCAGCATCCGCATCGCACAGGTGCGAGCCTTGCGCGGACAGCTGGCGACCCCTCCGGCACTTTCATCGCGTCGCGCCGTCATCATCGACGCAATCGACGATCTGGAGCGTGAAGGTTCGAACGCCCTGCTGAAGAGCCTGGAAGAGCCGCCGCAAGGCACCGTGTTCTTCCTGGTCAGTCATGCGCCGGGCAAGCTGCTGCCCACCATCCGCTCGCGGTGCCGCCTGCTGCGGTTTTCCCGATTGAGCGATGCCGATGTTGCAAAGGTGCTCGGGACGGTGTTGCCGGGTGCTGACAGCGGTGAAATGCAGGCCCTCGTCACTGCCAGTGAGGGTGCGCCAGGGCGGGGGGTGCGCTATGCCGGGCTAGACGTTGCCGGGCTGGATCGGGCGTTGGACGCTATTGCGCGATCGGGTGACCGCGATCATCGCGAACGGCTCACCCTGGGTCGCGCGCTGGCGGGAAAAGCAGCCCAGCCACGATATGAGCTGTTTCTTGACCGCGCACCGGCGCTGATCGCCCATGCCGCGCGTGAGCGGCAGGGCGAGGCGCTGCGGGTCGCACTCGACGCTTATGCGGCTGCCCGCGACCTGTCCGGTGCAGCCATCGGCCTGTCCCTCGATCCTGCGACGACCGTGTTCGAGATGGCAGGGCTCGTCGCGCGGCTTTCATCGGCGGCGACGGCGGGGTAGGGAGCCCGACATGGGCGACCCCTTCTACATCACCACCGCAATCCACTATCCCAACGGGCGGCCGCATATCGGCCACGCCTATGAGATGGTTGCCGCCGACGCGATCGCGCGATTTCAGCGTCAGGCTGGCCGGGATGTCCTGTTTCAGACGGGGACCGACGAGCATGGGCTGAAAATGGCGCAGGCCGCCCGGGCGCGTGGGATCGAGACGCGGGCCTTTGCCGACGAGATGTCGCGCCATTTCCACGAGATGGCGGACAAGTTTAATGTCGGCTATGATCGCTTCATCCGCACGGTGGAGGTTGATCACCACCGTGCCAGCCAGGCGATCTGGCAGGCCATGGCCGATCGCGGTGACCTGTATCTTGATCGCTATGAGGGCTGGTACTCGGTCCGTGATGAGGCCTTTTACGACGAGGGCGAACTGGTTGCGGGTGAGGGCGGCGAGAAGCTGTCGCCGCAGGGAACGCCTGTTGAGTGGACAGCGGAGGAGACTTGGTTCTTCCGCCTGTCCCGGTATCAACAGCCGCTGCTGGACCTGTATTCGACCAATCCGGACTTCATCCGCCCCGAAAGCCGGCGCAACGAGGTGATGCGGTTCGTTGAGGGCGGCCTTTCCGATTTGTCGGTGTCGCGGACCAGCTTTGACTGGGGCGTGCCGGTGCCGGGTAGCCCAGGGCACGTGATGTACGTGTGGGTCGACGCGCTGACCAACTACCTGACGGGGACCGGCTATCCTGACAAGGACGCGGCCAATGCCCGGTTCTGGCCCGCCGACCTGCATCTTATCGGGAAGGACATTGTCCGTTTTCACGCCGTGTATTGGCCAGCTTTTCTGATGTCGGCGGGCGTTCCGATGCCCCGGTCCGTGTTCGGCCACGGATTCCTGCTCGCCCGTGGTGGTGAGAAGATGTCCAAGTCACTGGGCAACGTCGTCGATCCCATGACGCTGGCCGACAGCTTTGGCGTTGATGCCCTGCGCTACTTTTTTCTGCGGGAAGTCAGCTTCGGCCAGGACGGCAGCTACTCGCCCGAGGCGATCGTGCTGCGCGTGAATGCCGAACTCGCGAACAGCTTCGGCAACCTTGCCCAGCGGACATTGGCGTTCATTGCCAAGAACCTGGACGGCGTTCTTCCTGAGGCTGGCAGGTCGGATCCAGCCGATGCCATGCTGATCGAGGAGGTCGTTGTTGCTTGCGCGGGGCTGAAGGCCGCGTTCGGCGATCTCGCGCTCAGCCAGGGTATAGAGGCGTGGATGCGCGGCGTGTTCGCCTGCAACGGCTACATCGACACACAGGCGCCCTGGGCTTTGCGCAAGTCCGACCCCGAGCGGATGCACGCGGTATTGCGGACGCTGGTACGAGCGATCCGGATGCTGGCGATCGCCATCCTTCCCGTGGTGCCAAGTTCGGCGAACCGGCTGCTCGACCAGCTCGGCGCCGGTCCGGATGAACGGGACCATGCTGCCATTGACGATGATGGCTGGTATAACCGGCTGGCGGAAAGCGCGTTTCGTCTTTCCCCGCCGGTGCCCATCTTCCCGCGGCTTAACATGCCCGTCGACGCAGAGGCGGGGGCCTGATGCTCGCCGACAGTCACTGTCATCTGAACTACAAGGGCGTTGCCGAGCAGCAGGCGCAGGTGCTTGCCCGGGCGCGGGCGCGGGGCGTGACGGCGATGCTCAACATCTCGACCCGCGAAAGCGAATGGGACGACGTGATCGCGACCGCAGAGCGCGAGCCGGACGTCTGGGCCAGCATCGGCATCCATCCGCATGAAGCCGACCAGCATCCAGACATGCAGACGGCGACGCTTGTCGACCGGGCACGACACGCACGGGTCGTCGGTCTGGGCGAAAGCGGGCTAGATTACTTCTACGACCACTCCGATCGCACCCGGCAACAGGCAAGCTTCCGGGCCCACATCGCGGCCGCGCGGGAGACGGGACTACCGTTGATTGTCCATACCAGGGATGCCGAGGACGACACAGCCGCGATCCTGGCCGAAGAGATGGAGCAGGGGGCCTTCACCGGGGTCATCCATTGTTTTACCGGCACTGGCGCATTCGCGGATCGGGCTATGGAGTTGGGCTTCTTCATCTCCATCTCGGGCATCGTGACGTTCAAAAACGCGCGCGACCTACAGGAAACCGCTGCGCGGCTACCAATCGAGCGGCTGCTGGTCGAAACGGACAGCCCGTTTCTGGCCCCGGTTCCGCATCGGGGAAGACCCGGCGAGCCTGCCTTTGTCGCCGACACCGCCGAATTCCTTGCGAAGCTCCGCGGAGAAGATATCGCCTTTCTTCAAGAGCGTACCGCCTACAACTTCCACAGTCTGTTCGCGAAAACCCAGGCGTGAAGGTGCGGATCCTTGGCAGCGGCACGTCGTCGGGTGTGCCGCGGATCGGCAACGACTGGGGCGCATGTGATCCAACCGAGCCCCGCAACCGACGCACTCGTGCCGCCATCCTCGTGGAGCATGAAGATACCCGGATCCTTGTAGATACCGGTCCCGACATGCGCGAACAATTGCTTGCCGCGCAGGTGGGCGCGGTTGACGCGATCATCTGGACCCATGGCCATGCCGATCACACGAATGGGATCGATGATGTCCGGCAGATCTACCACGCACTTGGACATGCCGTGCCCGGCTATGCTCGCGACGAGACCTTTCAGGTACTTACGGCACAATTTGCATATGTATTCGAAGGGCGGGGCGGGTACCCGGCTACGGTTGAACGACGGACGCTGCATGATCAGCAGCGGATCGGCGCGATCGATATCAGCGTCGTAGACCAGCCGCACGGACGCATCTCATCGTCAGGGCTCCGGTTCGAAGCGGGCGGGGTGCGTGTCGGCTACGCGACCGACTTCCATGATCTGACCCCGGCCATGCGAGCATTGTACCGCGATCTGGACCTGTGGATAATTGATGCGCTGCGAAAGCAACCACATCCAAGTCACCCGACATTGGATGCGGCTTTGGGCTGGATCGCGGAGCTCGGCCCCAAGCGGTCAGCGCTGGTACATATGGACCAATCCATGGACTATGCCACACTCTGCGCGACGCTGCCCGCCGGCGTGGAGCCAGGTTACGACGGGCTGGAATATCACCTATGACGCTGGACGGCGTTCATGCGCTGCTTCTCGGACTATTGATTCTTCTGCCCCTGTCGGCGTTGATCGCACGACGCGTTCCGGTTCTTAGGATCGCTCTCAATCTGTTGAGCTGGGCTGCAATCTTTGGCGTCGGTCTGTTCGTGCTCGCCCAGCGAGAGAAGTTCGACCCATATCTGGGCCAGATCGCACAAGCTTTGAAGCTCGACGATCAGACCGTTGTCGGCGAGGAAGTCCGGATACGCATGTCGCCCGACGGCCATTTCTGGGCGCGGGTGACCGTCGATGGCGTGAAGCGTCGGATGCTCGTCGATAGCGGTGCCACGATCACAGCTCTCTCAACCTCAACCGCAGATGCTGCCGGGTTGAAGGTGGAGGAGAGCCTTATCCCGGTGCTGCTTCGAACCGCGAACGGGACGGTTCAGGCGCAAACGGCCAGCGTGGATGAACTGCGGTTCGGCACCATTGTCGCTCGAAAGCTGCCCGTGGTCGTTTCGCCGGCGTTCGGCGACTCGGATGTCCTTGGCATGAACTTTCTGTCGCGGCTTAAAACGTGGCGGGTGGAGAACAACACGCTGATCCTGACCCCCCACCATCCGCAGGACTTTACATAATGTATATTATCGATCTCACAGCCGTGCTGGGTGGGGTGGTCTCCCAATGATTGAGCGGCTGTTGGCTATCATGGCGCGGCTTCGCGGCTCTGATGGTTGCGACTGGGACCGTGCGCAGACATTCGCCACGATCGCGCCTTACACGATTGAAGAAGCGTATGAAGTTGCGGATGCGATCGAACGCAACGATCCGGCCGACATCAAGGACGAATTGGGCGACCTGCTGCTTCAGGTCGTGTTCCATAGCCGGATCGCTGAAGAAGCCGGCCAATTCACGCTGGCCGACGTGGTGGCTTCGATCAGCGACAAGATGGAACGGCGGCATCCCCACATCTTCGGCGACGCGGCAACATCGCCCGGTTGGGAGGCGATCAAGGCAAGTGAGCGTGACGACCGGTCGGACACGAGTGCGCTTGCTGGCGTCGCGCTAGCCTTGCCGGCGCTGTTGCGGGCAGAGAAGTTACAGAAGCGCGCTGCCCGCACCGGCTTTGACTGGCCTGACGCTGATGGGCCCCGCGCCAAGATTATCGAGGAGTTGGAAGAGATTGCTCAATCCTCGCCAGATAAGCTGGCAGAGGAAGCGGGTGATCTTTTGTTCGCGGTGGTCAACTATGTTCGGCACCTCGGGCTGGATCCCGAAGCTACCCTTCGCGCGGCAAACAAGAAGTTCGAGCGGCGGTTCAGGGCGATGGAGGCCGCCGGTCCTGCGTTCCCGACATTGACCCTGGAGCAGCAGGAAGCCCTTTGGCGGGGCGTCAAAGATACCGAACAGCGTTGATTGCGGAGCTATCCGGGCGCGCTTGCCCGGATAGATGGTAAATGACCGTTAACCGTGCCTCTGCTCGAACCGCTCGAAATCGGCCGGCGACATCCGCACGTCATATGACGCCTGTTCGCCTTGGACTTCGCTTGCCAACACCTCACCATGCGCGTGGAGCCATGCCGCGCCGGCCCCGTCGCCCGCAGCAAGCGTGATCGTGTAACGCCGATGTCCCTCGGTCAGGCGATCGGCCACGGCGGTGCGAAGATTGTCGACCCCCTCCCCGGTCAGCGCCGAAATGGCGACGACGACCTCCCGGCGAGCAGCCTCGGCAAGGCGAGCGGCGCGGGCTTCGTCGTCCAGCAAGTCGAGCTTGTTCCAGGCCTCGATCACCGGTGTCTGTTCGGATACGCCGATATCGGCGAGCACGCCCTCGACATCGATACGTTGAGCTTCGGTGTCCGGATGCGCGACGTCGCGGACGTGGATGAGAAGATCGGCTGAGACGACCTCTTCCAGCGTCGCCTTGAACGCGGCCACCAATTGGGTCGGCAGTTCCGACACGAACCCCACCGTGTCCGACAAGATCGCCTTGTCGAGACCCGGAAGCGCAATCTGACGCAATGTCGGGTCTAGCGTCGCGAACAGAAGGTTCTCCGCCATGACGTCAGCGCCGGTCAGCCGATTGAATAAGGTCGACTTTCCAGCGTTGGTATAGCCAACCAGCGCGATCACGGGCCATGGCGCGCGCTGTCGTCTTTCCCGATGAAGCCCGCGCGTACGGCTGACGCCCTCGAGCTCGCGACGAAGCCGAGCCATGCGGTCGCGGATCAATCGGCGGTCGGCCTCGATCTGCGTTTCGCCAGGGCCGCCCAGGAAGCCGAAGCCGCCCCGTTGCCGCTCAAGGTGGGTCCAGCTGCGTACGAGCCGGCCAGCCTGATAGTCGAGGTGGGCAAGTTCGACCTGCAGTCGCCCCTCGGCTGTGGCTGCCCGTTCCCCGAAAATCTCGAGTATCAGGCCGGTTCGATCGATCACCTTGGCTTCGAGCGCGGTTTCCAGGTTGCGCTGCTGTACGGGCGTCAGGCTCGCGTCGAAGACGACGAGGTCCGCTTCTTCCATGCGCGCGGTTGCTGCGAGCTGTTCAACCTGCCCGCTGCCGATCAGGGTCGCTGGGCGCGGCTGGCGGACGCGCAGAGCGACTTTCTCCGCGACGACGATGCCGATCGCGGCAGCCAGACCAGCGGTCTCGTCCAGCCGTGCGTCAGCATCGCGGCTCGATCCACCCTGGTCGGGCAACACTATCAGGGCACGTGCACCCCGGGTGAACTCACCCTTGTCGCGCTCAAATCCGGAATTCGTGCTCAATCATCATCCGATCCGGCCGTTTCCTCGGCCAAGTTCAGGGCGTGGGCTGGCTGGATGGTCGAAACCGCGTGCTTGTACACCAACTGCACCAACCCTTCGCGCTGCAGGAGCATGCAGAACAGATCAAAGCCGGCGATGGCTCCCTGGAGCATCACCCCATTCACAAGAAACATGGTGACGCTGTCACCAGACCGGCGGACGGCATTCAAGAAGATGTCCTGCAACAGCGGCTGCTTACGAGGCGCATCCTGGGCCGCGTCGACGATCGCGGCGAGGTCCATTTGCCCGGTCGGCATGATGGTCGAGATGGCGTGCTTGTAGATCAGCTGAGATTGCCCGTCCCGCCGCAGCAGCACGGAGAAGTTGTCGAACCAGGTCACGATGCCCTGCAGCTTCACGCCTTTCACCAGGAACATCGTGACCGGGGTCTTGGAACGGCGGAGCGCGTTGAGGAAGAGGTCCTGGAGCGAACCTTGCTTATCGGCCATGGGGTGTCATCCCTTTCATTGTTGGCGGGAGCATGCCCCGCAAGAGCGTCGTTGTCCGACGTCGGATGCCTCCGGATGAAAGCTCCAATAATCTATGGTCGCGGCAGCTGTCCGTCCATAGCCGTATGTTGGGCTATCACTCACTCGTCGCGCGGTTCGGTTATTCCCAACAGCTTCAACTTGCGATGGAGAGCGGAGCGTTCCATCCCGATGAAGCTCGCAGTTCTCGAGATATTGCCGGAAAAACGGCGGATCTGGACGCGCAGATATTCGCGCTCGAACGACTCGCGGGCTTCGCGCAGCGGGGCACCCATGATTGCGCTGCTCGCCGCGCTGTCGCCGCCATCGCCCAGCACCTCTGCCGGCAAAAGGTCCAGGTCGATGCGGCCAATCCTGTCCCCTGGCGCGAGGATGATGGTTCGCTCCACCACATTGCGCAACTGTCGGACGTTGCCCGGCCAGTCGTAGGATTGCAGCGCAACCATGGCGTCGGTCGCAATCTCCGGGGTTGGGACGCGCCGTTCAGACGCGTAGTGGGCCATGTAGTGCTGCACGAGCGGCGGTATATCTTCGCGCCGCTCGGCCAACGAAGGCAGCAGCACCGGCACGACGTTCAGCCGGTAGTACAGGTCTTCCCGGAAGCGGCCCTCGGAAATCAGTTCTGTCAGGTCACGGGCCGTGGCGGAGACGACGCGGACGTCCACCTTGACCACGCGCGTGCCGCCCACGCGGGTAAAGCTTTGATCCGTCAACACGCGCAGGATCCGCGCCTGGGTAGCAACGGGCATGTCGGCAATTTCGTCCAGGAAAAGCGTGCCCCCGTGCGCCTGTTCCAAAAGGCCGGTGCGGACGAGGTCACCCCCCTCCTCCACCCCGAACAGCTCCTCGTCGACACGCTCCGGCGTCATCCGCGCCGCGCTGACGATCACGAACGGTGAGTCGGCACGCTGGCTCCAGGCATGGAGCAGGCGCGCAGCGACTTCCTTGCCGACCCCTGCTCCGCCCATGATCAGGACACGGCTGCCGGTGCCTGCGACGCGTTTCAACGTGGCGCGGACGCTGTTGATCGCGGTGGAGCTGCCGGTCAGGTCAGTATCGCGCCCCACGGAGGCGCGCAGCGATGCCACTTCACGGCGGAGCCGTTCGGTTTCCGTGGCACGCGCTACCATCAATAGCAGCCGCTCCGCCTCGAACGGCTTTTCAATGAAATCGGCAGCGCCGCGGCGGATGGCCGCCACCGCCGTGTCGAGGTTGCCGTGGCCGGAGATCACCAACACGGGGATGGAAGGATCGCGCCGCTTGATCTCGTCAAGCAGTTCAAGCCCATCGAGACGTGACCCTTGCAGCCACACGTCCAGCAGTACGAGCGAGGGCCTACGGTTGGCGATCGCGTCCAGGGCCGCATCGCTGTTCGCCGCAGAGCGTGTCTCATAGCCCTCGTCCTCCAGGACGCCGGCTACCAATTCGCGAATGTCGATCTCGTCGTCGACGACGAGAATGTCGAGGGCCATCAGCTCAAGTCCTGCCTAGTGTAAGCGTTGCGAGCTGGCCCGGCTCGATCGGTACGCCATCATCATACGCCGCCAGCGCAACGGTGTCGAAGCGCATGGTCACCCTCGTTCCGCCCCCTTCCCGATCATCAAAGCTAATGGTTCCATGATGTTCCTCGATGATCTTCTTAACTATTGCGAGCCCCAGACCAGTCCCGCGAGCCCGGGTGGTCATATAAGGCTCAACAATCCGGTCCCGTTCCGCGGGCAGGCCAATTCCATTGTCCTCCACCTCGACCACGACCTCGTCCGGCTCCTCGCGAACAGCCATGACGATGTGGCCATCAGAAACCTTTTTCTCCTCCACCGCTTCGGCCGCGTTCTTGACGATGTTGGTCAGTGCCTGACCGATCTGTCGGCGGTCGCACACCAGCATGGGGCCAGGTTCGTCGACGCGCAGGTCAAAGGTGATCGAAGGGTATGCAACTTCATGCAGGAACATCACCTGCCTTGCGGTGTCGAGCAGGGCCTCGTGCTTGAACTCCGGCTTTGGCATACGGGCAAAGGACGAAAACTCGTCCACCATTCGCCTGAGGTCGCCGACCTGCCGCACAATCGTCTCCGTCAAACGGCCAAAGGTGGTGTCCCCCTCGTCGACCTTGTTGCCATAGCGACGCTGCAATCGTTCCGCGGCAAGCTGGATGGGGGTCAGCGGGTTCTTGATCTCGTGCGCGATCCGCCGTGCGACGTCGGCCCAGGCGGCGCGTCGTTGGTCCTGTTGCTGCTGGGTAATGTCGTCGAAAGTCAGGATCGGCCCTGCCTCGGTTCGTGCCAGCCGGGCGGCCAGCGTGCGCTCGCCCACCTGGATGATCGCCTCGCGCTGGCGTTCCGCAACCATGGCGTCCAGTTCCGGCGCGACATCGCCCAGCGTGCGGCCGACCAGTTCCTCGCCAGCGCCGACAAGGCGAACCGCGGAGGCGTTTGCGATTCGGATCGTGCGATCCTCGCCCGTCGCGACCACACCCGCGGACACCCCGGCCATCACTGCCTCGATCAGCGCACGCCGGCTGTCGAGTTGGTCGTTGGCCGATACCAGAGCCGAGTTCTGTAGCTGCAGCCGTTCGGTCATCTGATTGAAGGCGTTGGCTAGCGTGCCGAACTCATCACGCCGACGTGGATCGGTCACGCGCGCGGTAAGGTCCCCACCGGCCACCCGCCGCGCCGCATCGACCAGTTCACCGACCGGACGGACCAGCCGGTCGGCCAGGGCCAGCGCAATCCAAACGGCAAAGGCGACGATCAGAAGCGACAGGACCAGCAGGGCCGTGTTGAAGCGCACCTGAAGCGAGCGAGCGCGAACGAGCAGGGCATGATAGTTCGCCAACGACGCTTCGGCTCGCGCGGTCTGCTTTTGCATCTCGCTCGGGTCGGTCAGGCGCGCTGCATACAAGACCAGGTCGGTGCCTGGCACGGGCGTCACGGTCTGGATCCGGTCCCGCGTGACGTTGACGACGCTGCGCTGTCCCTTCCGCAGGTCGGTGAGCATTTCCCGATTGAGCTGGCGTACCGGATCGATGCCGTACGGGTTGACGCTGATGACGACGCGGACGCGATAATTCTGGTCGACCGACATCAGCGCGCCCTCGCTCATGCTCCGGACGTAGAGCTGGGTGCCAAGGTAATTATAAAGTGCGTCGCCAGAGATCGGCCGCCGTTGAAGCTCGGTCGCGATGTCTGCGGCGGTCGTGACTGTCGCCTCTTCCCAACGCTGTAGCAGCTGATTGTAGGACTGGCGGGTAAGCGTGGTCGCGTTTTCGAACACAGCACGCGCGCGATCGGAGTACCAGAACTGTACGCCGTACTGGAACAACAGCGATGCTGCGATCGTGACCAGCAGCATCGGAACAGCAGCCACGACAGAGAAGAGCGCGACCAGCCGGACGTGCAACAACCCCTCGCCGCCGACGGGTGACTTGCGGGCGCGGCGACGCGCGATGGCGCGGCCAATCAGCACGATCACGGCTGAATCGCACACCAGGTTTGCCACGAGAAGCAAAGCGACGAGCGGCGGCGCTAGCAATTGCTGCGGGTTCGGCGCGCGGCTGACGGTCAAATAGCTGACCAACGCTACCCCGACAGCGACCGCGAGAACCAGCACTTCCAGGGCGGCCGTGACGCCGCGGCGTCGCGGCTGCGGCCCGTCCGGTCGTTGGGTCGCGACTGCGGTCATTGCGGCGCTGCTACGCGATTATCTGTTGCCGGGAAACCACAATCCGACAATTTCGTCAGGGCAACGTGATCTACGGTCGAGTCCAGTGCTCTGCATCGATCCCAAGCGCGTCGAGTCGTTTGCGCAAGGTATTGCGATTGATACCCATCGCGCGCGCTGCCCGCAGCTGATTACCCGCGTGTCGGGCCAGCATGACCTCAATCAAGGGCCGCTCGACAGCGGCGATGACCCGATCGTACAAGCTTCCGTCTTCCAGAGCAGCCGGCGTGTTGCGGGCGATCCGCTCGACCAGGGCAGCGACTCCGGCAGCAAGATCGGGATCGGCCAGCTCGGCTGGCAGGGACTCCTGTCCCATAATGGAGCGGATCGCGTCGGCCCCGATCACCTCGTCGCGAGCAAGCACGGCAAGTCGCCGCATTAAGTTTTCGAGTTCGCGCACATTGCCTGGCCAGTCCTGCCCTTCCAGCAAGCCCAGCGCCTCCGTCGAGAGTTGCCGGCGTGGAAGCCCTTGCGCGGCGGCCCGGTCCAGGAAATGCCGGGCGAGCAGCGGCACGTCCGCCCGCCGCCCCCTCAGGGCAGGCAGGGCGACTGGCACGACGTTCAGCCGGTAGAACAGGTCTTCGCGGAAACGACCTTCGGTCACTTCCCGGGATAGGTCGCGATTGGTTGCCGCGACGATGCGGACGTCGGCGCGGATCGGACGCGCACCGCCGACGGTGGTAAACTCACCCGATTGCAGGACCCGCAACAGGCGGGTCTGTGCGTCGCGAGGCATATCGCCGATCTCGTCCAGGAACAGCGTGCCACCCGCCGCCTGCTCGAACCGCCCCGCGCTACGTGCGCCAGCGCCCGTGAAGGCCCCGCGTTCATGGCCGAACAGCTCCGCTTCGATCAACTCGCGCGGGATCGCGGCCATGTTGATCGCCACAAAGGGAGCGTGGCGGCGCGGGCCAAGGTCATGGATCGCGCGGGCAACCAATTCCTTGCCCGTCCCTGACTCCCCCTGAATCAATACCGTAAGGTCGTTGAACACGACGCGCGCGATCACGCGGTACACGTCCTGCATCGCGGGCGAGCGCCCGATGAGCGGCAGCGAGCGGTCCTCTTCGCCGCCCAGCCCCGGATCCGCCGTTAACGCGCTTCGTCCGGCTGCACCCGCGACTGCCCGTACCAGCGCCTCCAGGTCGAACGGCTTGGGAAGATAGTCGTAGGCGCCGGCTTCCGCGGCTCGGACCGCGGTTGTCAGTGTATTCTGCGCGGACAGGATGATGACAGGCAGCCCGGGACAACGCTCGGCAATGAGGGCAAGGTGTTCCAGGCCGTCGCCGTCGGGTAGCTTGACATCGCTGACCAGGACATCGGGCGTGCCAGACCCAAGCGCCTGGTCGAGCGCGGCAAGCGTACCCACCGCAGTCACGTCGTACCCGGCACGGCGCAGTGCCTGCACGATCACTGTGCGAATCGCATCATCATCCTCAACGACGAGAACCCGGCTCATGACGCGGCCCTCGGCAGAAGAAGCCGGAACACGGTCATCGGCGGCGATCCCTCACGGGCATATTGCACGATCCCGCCCATGTCCCGGACGAGCTTGTCGACCAGCGCGAGCCCGAGCCCCTGTCCGTCACGCCGACCGGACACGAAGGGATCGAAAAGATGATCGACAAGATCGTCGGGCGCTCCGGGTCCATTATCGAGCACGCTGATCTCGATCGGCAGAGCCACCCGAGGACGCCCCGCCGTGGCGCTGACCGCCATTCCGTGGCGATAAGCCGTGGCGATGGCCAGCCGTGGCTGGCGTTCGTTGCGCACCGCTTCCCGCGCATTCTTCAGAAGGTTTATCAAGATCTGGAGCAACGCGTCCCGATCGATCAGGGCCGGCGGCAACGAGGGATCGAAACGCTCTTCGATCGGTATCCCCCTCGCGAAGCCCGCAAGCGCCAGGCGCCGGGCGTGGTCGAGCAGGGGGTAGATATTCTCCGACGCGACCGGCCGGGGGCGTGTGTCGCTGAAGTCCTGCATGCGATCGATCAGGGCGGCGATGCGGTCGACCTCACGCGTGATCAGGTCCGTCAGCTCGCACGCGCCGATCAGTTGGGCGGCACCGCGGATGCCGGAAAGCGGGTTCTTGATCTCATGCGCCAGCATCGCCGCCGCGCCCGTCGCGGCTCGAGCGGCGGCGGCGCGATCGGCTCCGTGGCCGAGGCGGCGGGAGGACGCGGCGCCGTGCAGCGCGATGACCCGCCAGCCCGGATGGTCGGCCAATTCGGCCTCGATGAAGTCGACACGGATACGAACGCCGCGCGATGTCTCGATAGCAACATCGTACAGGGCGACATTCTGCCCATCCCGGCTGCGCTCGCCCTCCGGCACCGGCAGGATTGCGGATAGCGGCTGGCCCACCATCAGCCGTTCGGACAGGTTCAACATCTGCTCCGCACCCGCATTCACCTGCTGGATGCGTTCATCCGGGTCGACCACTACGATTGCGACTGGCAAGGCGCCGAACAACGCGCCAAGGCTGGGGCCACCCCGTCCGGCCGCCACCGACAGCCTGGGCTCAGGCCGCGGCAAGCTGCCGCCATGGAGCATAGAAGTCGGCCAGCATGGCCTTGACGCGAAGGTGGTCGGGCTCCTGGTTCACCGCATTGCGGAACTCGGCGGATCCGGTCAGCCCCTTGGTGTACCAGCCGATGTGCTTGCGAGCCATGTTGACGCCGGTAAAGGTGCCATAATGCTCCAGCATTGCGTCATAATGGCCGGTGATCACTCGGTATTGCTCGTCGAGGTCTGGGTCAGGCAGTCGCTCGCCCGTGCGCAGCCAATGCATCACCTGGCCTAACAACCAGGGACGACCATAAGCGCCACGACCGATCATGATGCCATCGGCACCCGATTGCTCGATCGCAGTTGCTGCATCGTCGATCCCGCAGATGTCGCCATTTGCGATTACCGGCACGCTTACGGCATCCTTGACCCGACGGATAAACCCCCAGTCGGCCTGTCCCTTGTACATCTGGTTTCGGGTGCGGCCGTGAACGGTGATCATCTTGACCCCCAGATCCTCGGCTATACGCGCAAGTTCCGGCGCGTTCAGGCTGTCATGGCACCAGCCCATCCGCATCTTGAGCGTGACCGGCACCGAGACGGCCTTGACCGTCGATTCAACGATGGCCGCCGCCAGCTTCAGGTCACGCATGAGCGCAGAGCCTGCGTCCCCATTGGTGACCTTGCGAACAGGACACCCCATGTTGATGTCGATGATCGCAGCGCCGCGATCCTGGTTCAGCTTTGCCGCCTCCCCCATCTGGTACGGCTCGCACCCGACCAACTGCATCGAGACCGGCTCTTCCACCGGATCCCAGGCCGCTTTCTGCAACGACTGTCGAGTTTCGCGGATTGCTGCCTGCGTGGCAATCATCTCGGTCACGTTGAGGCCAGAGCCGTATCGGCGGACAAGGGTACGGAACGGCCGATCGCTGACGCCGGTCATGGGCGCGAGCACGACGGGGGTCTCAATCCTCACCGGACCGACCTGGATATGTTTGAGCATCTGCATGGTGCCTGAAAAACAGGCACATACCCGATCGGCCCCGCGGCGACAAGGTTGGCAACCTTGGCTGGCATGGGCTAGGCGACGGCGATGACCGAAGCTCGGCGCGTAGTCGCGATCCTGGTCGCCGCCGGCTCCGGTAGCCGGATCGGCGGAGGCATGCCCAAGCAGTTTCTTTCCGTTGCTGGCCGGCCGATGCTGGCCCACGCCCATGCCGCGCTCACCCGCCACCCGGGCGTCACCGACACGGTTGTTGTCGTCGCGCAGGGCGAGGAAGAGCGGCTGTTACATACGTTGCGAGAGGTGCGCTGGACCCATGGTGGCGCAACACGGCGGGAGTCGGTTGCACGCGGGTTGGATGCTGCGGCCGAACTCGGGGCCACCCACGTGCTGGTTCATGACGCCGCGCGCCCGTTCCTTCCCAAAGCGGTGATCGACCGACTGCTTGCGTCATTCGACCAGACCGATGCGGCGAGCCCTGCCCTGCCAGTCGCAGATACACTTGCCGCTGCTCCTGACGGGAAGCTCGGGGCAACGGTGCCGCGCGCCGGGCTGGTCCGCATCCAGACACCACAGGCGTTCCGGCTCTCCGTGCTGCGTGACGCCCATGCCGCCTGGCCCGCGAGCGAGGAAGCGACCGACGACGCCCAGATGGTGCGGCGGCTTGGCGTCAGCGTCGCGGTGGTGCAGGGCGATGCGGTGCTGGAAAAGATCACACACCCCGCCGACATCGCCGCTGCCGAGGCACGGGTCGGTGCCGAGTACCGCACCGCAACTGGTTTCGACGTTCATCGTCTGGAGCTTGGCGAGGAGCTGTGGCTGGGCGGTGTGCTGATCCCCCATGACAAGGGGCTGTCCGGGCATAGCGATGCCGATGTCGCCCTCCACGCCCTTACGGACGCCCTGCTCGGCACCATTGCCGCCGGCGACATCGGGACTCACTTTCCGCCGAGCGATCCGCAGTGGCGCGGCGCGGAATCCGGTCAGTTCCTCCAGCATGCAGTCGGGCTGGTGCGTGCCAAGGGCGGTACGGTGACGTTCGCGGACCTGACCATCCTTTGTGAAGCGCCCAAGATTGGGCCGCATCGTGCCGCCATGGCGGCGCGCATCGCGGAATTGGTCGGCATCACGCCCGATCGGGTCAGCATCAAGGCGACCACAACCGAGCGCCTGGGGTTCACCGGCCGTGGCGAGGGAATAGCGGTGCAGGCTGCGGCAACGGTCAGATTTGGCGGAGTGTTCGCATGAAGGCAGCCGCCATTGTCGCTGCAACGCTGATGGTGGCAACGCCAGCGGCGGCGCAACGGCCCTGCCTGTCCGGGTCGGAGGCCGAGGATATCGCGCTGGTCGCATTGCCCGAAATCCTGAGCGAAACGGGCGTTGTTTGCGCGCCGCGGCTGCCCACGACCAGCCTGCTCCGCCGGCAGGACGGGCCGTTTCTGGCCAAGTATCGCGCCGCGGCCGACCTCGCCTGGCCCGCGGCCCGCGGCGCCATTGTAAAGCTCAGCAATCCCGCAGCGGACCTGCTACTGGACTCCTCTTATGCGCGGCCGCTCCTCACCACATTGTTGGTTCCGTTGCTGGTCGGACGGATCGCGCCAGGCGACTGCGGAATGCTTGACCGGCTGGTGACCCAGCTCGCACCCCTGCCTGCTCGCAATACGGCAGGGGTGGTCGTGACGGCGCTTCAATACGTCAACAAGCAGAGGGCCAAGGGCAAGCAGGTCGACGTGCCCGAATTGCCGCTTTGCCGAGAGGATCAGCCATGAACGCCGATACGATCCTGCCGTCTGAACTGGTTGAAGCGGCCCAGCGCGTGATCACGGCCAATCGCGAGGCGGGCCGCCGTGTTGCGGTCGCGGAAAGCTGCACGGGTGGCCTGGTCTCCGCCGCCCTGACGGAGATCGCCGGATCTTCAGACGTGTTCGAGGCCGGGTTCGTAACCTACTCCAACGACGCGAAAACGGCCATGCTGCGGGTCAGCGGCGACGTGCTCGAAACCTTTGGCGCCGTTTCCGTCGCGGTCGCCTGGAGCATGGCGCAAGGAGCGCTCGCGATGAGCGGCGCCGACGTTGCGGTCGCGATCACCGGCGTGGCGGGGCCAGGCGGAGGTACGGTCAAGAAGCCGGTCGGAACGGTTGTCTTCGCTCGCGCGGAGAAGGGCGGCGACTCGTCCGACGTTCATGCCGACAAGAAGCAATTCGGCGAACTCGGCCGCGGTGAGATCCGCCTTCAGGCGGCGCTGTGTGCGCTCGAGTTGCTGTTGCCGGAACCCGCGGCGTCGCTCGATCCATAAAGCGCTATCGCGCGCGCCTCGAACGCACCGATCATGCGGCGCAGGGCGACGCCGAACACCTGGCCGGCCAAGGCCTCGAACACTCGGTTCTTGAACTGGAAGTCGACCGCGAAGTCGACGGTGCAGCCACTGTCTTCGTCGCGGAACACCCAGTCGTTGCGCAGGTACTTCAGCGGTCCATCGACATAGTCGACATGGATGCGAGTGGGTCGTTCCTTGTCGACCTTGGACGTGAAGCTTTCACGCAGGCCCTTGAAACCGACGATCATGTCCGCGATCGTCTCCGTCGGCCCGTCCCGGCGTACCCGCATGGCGCTGACCCAGGGCAGGAACTCCGGATAGCGCTTCACGTCGGCCACCAGGTCGAACATCTGCGTCGCGCTATAGGGCAGATGCCGGGTCTCGGTGTGCTTAGGCACGAACCAGCCCCAGCTTCGCCTACCGCGCGGCGCGCAGGCGGGCAAAGTCGTCGCCTGCATGGTAGCTCGACCGGGTCAGCGGCGATGCGGCGACCAGCAGAAAGCCCTTTGCGCGGGCGATACCGGCATAGGCGTCAAACGCCTTGGGAGTGACGAATTCCTCGACCCTGGCGTGCTTCGGCGTGGGCTGCAGATACTGGCCCATGGTCAGGAAATCGATGTCGGCGGAGCGCATGTCGTCCATGACCTGGTGCACTTCCAACCGCTGCTCGCCCAAGCCCAGCATCACGCCCGACTTGGTGAAGATCGATGGATCGTGCCTTTTCACGCTCTCCAGCAGCCGCAGCGACGCGTAATAACGGGCGCCCGGGCGGATTGTCGGATACAGCCTCGGCACGGTTTCCAGATTGTGATTGTACACGTCGGGCCGGGCCGTCACGATCGACTCGATCGCCGCCTGTGCCTTGTTGCGGAAGTCTGGCGTCAGGATCTCGATCGTTGTCTTGGGCGTGTTCCGACGAAGCGCCTCAATCACCTTCACGAATTGGGACGCGCCGCCATCGGGCAGGTCGTCGCGGTCCACGCTGGTGACAACGATATGCTCCAGGCCCAGCTCGGCCGCCGCAACCGCTACGTGCTCGGGCTCCAGCGGGTCGACCGCGCGCGGCATCCCCGTCTTGACGTTGCAAAAGGCGCAGGCACGGGTGCAGGTGTCACCCAGGATCATCACGGTGGCGTGCTTCTTGGTCCAGCACTCACCGATGTTCGGGCACGCCGCTTCCTCGCACACGGTGGCAAGGCCCAGCCGCCGCATCAAACCCTTGGTTTCCGAAAAGCCAAGGCTGGTCGGCGCCTTGACCCGGATCCAGTCGGGCTTGCGGGGGCGCTCAGGACGGGCGAGCGGCGTCATCTCGTTCATGGTGGCGCAGATAGACATGCGCCGGGCATGGAGCAATGGTGGGAACCGCTTGCCCCCTGCTAGATTAGGTTTTCAGGCGAACACCGAGAACACGGGACTCCAATGACTCACTTTTCCGACCTGATCGACGGCTATTACCGGTTTCGCGGCGGCGAATGGCTGCAGGAGCGGGAGCGCTGGAGCGAACTGGCTGAAGGGCAGGAACCCAAGGTCATGATCATCAGCTGCTCCGACAGCCGCGTCGATCCGGCCACCATCTTCGGCTCACGCCCGGGCGAGGTGTTTGTGGTCCGCAACGTGGCGGCGTTGGTGCCCCCGTTCGACGCGTCGGGTGGCTTGCATGGCGTATCGGCCGCGGTCGAGTTTGCCGTGACCAAGTTGAAGGTCGATGAAATCCTGGTGCTCGGCCACGGCGCCTGTGGCGGTGTCAGTGCAGCTCTGACTCGCAGTCTTGCTGATGCAAAGCCCGGAAACGGCGGCTTTGTGGCGGGATGGATCGGCCTGCTTGATGAGGCTCGTGATCGGGTCGTGGCAGAACATGGCGACGGAGCCGAAGGGCAGCGAGCGCTGGAGCAGGAAGGGGTGAAGGTCTCGATCGAGAACCTGAAGACCTTCCCATTCATCCGCGAGGCGTTGGATGCGGGCGCGCTCACGATCCACGGCGCCGTGTTCGCGATCGCCGACGGCAAGCTGCGGGCATTGCAGGAGAACGGCCGCTTTGAGCCGGTCTGACAATCCGCTTCAGGCGGGTTGGTCGATTTGCGGCAAGGTTGCCGCCCAGCCCCGCCGACGCAGCACCAGCCAGTAGTACGCGGCCGATCCAGCTATCTGGAACGCCGTCGCGATCAGGGCGGGCCGGCCCTCGGCGGGATCGAGCCAGCTCGTCCAGGTAACGTACCCGAGTGCCGCCAGTGTCAGCAGCGGCGCTAGGGGATAAAGGGGCATGCGGTAACCCGCCCCGTCCGTCGCGCCCGTATGGCGCCCGACCATCGCCGCCAGCGCAATGCCGGCGTAGATGGCGATCAGCCCTGCCCCACTCCAGATCAGCAGCAGCCTGAGCGGCAGAAAGCAGAGCGCCATGCCCGTCACGCCGATCAGCATCGTGCCGAGCCAGGGGGAGCCCCAGCGCGGATGGATCGCCTGCAACCATGAATCGAGCGGGCGACCCCATGAACCGTCCCGTGCAGTGCCGTAGAAGAAGCGAGCGCAGGCAAGCACCCACGCGATGATCGCGTTGACGATGGCCAGCACCACGCCCCAGGCAAGCCAATGCGCGGCGGTGGGTCCCGCCCATTGGCGGACCAGCAGCCCGAACGGGTCCTCGCTCCCCAGCGTCGGCGGAAGATCTGGCGCTCCAGACAGCGCCGCCACGACGGGCACGCCTTCCAACACCAGTGTCGCGACAAGTGCGATCAGAATGGCGCGAGCGATCCGGCGGGGCGCCTGGTGCATCTCCTCGCCAAAATAAACGGCCGCGCCGTAGCCGTTAAGAGCGAAGATCGCGATCGTGGTCGCCAGGCCGACCGAAGCCAGGTCGGCTGGCCTCAGCTCGCCGGCGGCGGCGACCACCGGCGCAGTAAGGAACGCGGCGGGGTTACGACTCAGGTGACCAAAGCCAAGCATGCCGACAACCGCGAGCGCGAGCACCTCCACGGCCAGAAACAGTCCGGTCAGCACCGCATTCACGCGAATGTTGAACAGCCCGACCAGAGTGCACGCCCCGACAACCGCGATGGCGGTGCCACGCGGCGGCAGTCCGGGCACCACGCCGGCCAGAACCTCGCTTACGCCAAGCCCAGCCACAGGCAGAAAGAGCAGATTGTCGAAGGCGTTGACGCCCAGCATCACGAAGCCGGCAAGCGGCCCCAGGGTGCGCGCCACTGCTACATACTCACCGCCCGCGACCGGCCATGCGGACGACAGCTCTGCATAGATGAAGGCGGTCGCCACGCACACCAACCCGGCGATGATCATCGCCCAGACCGCGCCCGTGCCGGCGACTTGGAACATGCCGGGCACGATCACGAACACCGACGAGGCAGGCGTCGCGACCGACAGGGTCAGGAACAATACGCCCGCGACGCCCAGGCTGCGCGTCAGCGCGGTGGGCGCTGCCGGTCGCAGCTGGTCGTCGAGCACGCCCTTTTCCCTCGTTTCTCAGCCTGTGCGTCCGCTGACGCGGCACACTCGACCCAGCACGTTACCCGGCAGAGGGTGCAACCGCCCTGTCCACGTCCTTCACCTCTGCCGTTGAGCGCAGGTTCAGCTCGCGCAACTGTTTGGCCGACACGAAGCTTGGCGCGCCCATCATCAGGTCCTCCGCCTTTTGCGTCATCGGGAAGGTGATGACCTCGCGGATGTTCGGCTCATCGGCGAGCAGCATGACCATGCGATCAATGCCTGGCGCCGAGCCACCGTGCGGCGGGGCGCCGAATTTGAAGGCGTTGATCATGCCCGCGAAATTGGTGTCCACGTCCGCCTGGCTGTAGCCCGCGATCTCGAACGCCTTGTACATGATCTCTGGTCGATGGTTCCGGATCGCGCCCGACGACAGCTCGATGCCATTGCAGACGATGTCGTACTGGTAGGCGAGGATGTCGAGTGGGTCTTTGGTTTCCAGCGCTTCCAGCTCGCCTTGCGGCATCGAGAACGGGTTGTGGCTGAAGTCGATCTTCTTCGCGTCCTCGTCATATTCGAACATCGGGAAGTCGACGATCCAGCAGAACTCGAAACGCTTGGGATCGATCAGGCCCAGGTCGTGGCCGACTCGGGTGCGGGCGAGACCCGCCAGCTTGGCCGCTTGCGCTTCCTTGCCCGCTGCGAAGAACAATCCGTCATCCGGACCAAGTCCCAGCGCGTCGGCAAGGGCGTTCATCTTGTCCTCGCCATGGTTCTTGGCGATCGGACCACCCCATTCGCCGCCCTTGCGGGTCGCATAGCCAAGCCCCGCGAACCCCTCGCTCTGCGCCCAGGCGTTCATGTCGTCAAAGAACTTGCGGCTCTTCTCTGCGGTGGCGGGCGCCGGGATCGCGCGCACCACGTCTCCGCCATCGACGATCGAGGCGAAGCGCCCGAAGCCGGAGCCTCGGAAGTGGTCGGACACGTCGGAGATCTCGATCGGATTGCGCAGGTCGGGCTTGTCATTGCCGTACTTAAGCATCGACTCGCGATACGGGATGCGGCGGAACGGCAGGGCGGAAACCTGACGCCCCTTGCCCTGCCAATCGGCGAACTCTTCGAACAGGCCGTGGAGCACCGGCTCGATTGCCTGGAACACGTCCTCCTGCGTGACGAAGCTCATTTCGAAGTCGAGCTGGTAGAACTCACCCGGTGAACGATCCGCTCGCGCGTCCTCGTCACGGAAGCAGGGCGCGATCTGGAAATAACGGTCAAAGCCCGCCACCATCAGCAGCTGCTTGAACATCTGCGGCGCCTGGGGGAGCGCATAGAACTTGCCCGGATGGACGCGGCTGGGGACGAGGTAGTCGCGGGCACCTTCGGGGCTTGATGCGGTCAGGATCGGCGTCTGGAATTCGGTGAAGCCGCTGTCCACCATGCGGCGGCGGATGGAAGCGATGACGTTCGACCGCAGCAGGATATTGGCGTGCAGCTTCTCACGACGCAGGTCGAGGAAGCGATAACGAAGGCGTATGTCCTCCGGATATTCGGCATCGCCTGCCACCGGCATGGGCAGTTCCTGCGCGGTGGACTGGACGGTCGCCGCGCGGGCGAACACCTCTATCGCGCCGGTCGGCAGGTTCGGGTTCACCGTGGCAGGGGTGCGCGCCTTCACGACGCCATCGATGGTAATCACCGACTCGGCGCGGGCAGCTTCCAAGGTTGCCAGCGCCGGGCTGTCGCTGTCCGCCACTACCTGCGTGATTCCATAATGGTCGCGCAGGTCGACGAACAACACGCCGCCGTGATCGCGCTTGCGATGCACCCAGCCCGACAGGCGAACAGTGTCGCCAACCGCCGAAGCGTTCAGCGCGGCGCAGGTGTGAGTGCGATAGGCGTGCATCGTCTGGTCCGTATTCCCGCGCAGGCTGGACCCCGAAGGGTTCCGGACACCACGCGCTATGCCCCCGCTCATCGCGAGGACGTGATTGAATGAAGGCGTCGCCCTCCCCTCCTCAACCCCCTTTTGTCAACCGGGAAGCGCCGCGCTACAGCGGGCCGATGCACATCCACCCCCTGGTCACCGACAGCGTAACGCTCGCCAACCTTTGCCACCGCTGGGCGCAAGCCGACTTCATCTGCGTCGACACGGAGTTCATGCGTGAAAGCACGTACTGGCCCGAACTCTGCCTGATCCAGGTCGCGGATACGGAAGAGGCTGCCGCCATCGATCCAATGGTGCCCGGCCTCGACCTCCAGCCGCTTCTCGACCTGATGGTGAACAACGAGGAAGTGCTGAAGATATTCCATGCCGGTGGGCAGGACATCGAGATCATCTATAACCTGACCGGCAAGACTCCTCACCCGCTGTTCGACACTCAGGTCGCCGCGATGGCGCTGGGGCAAGGCGAACAGATCGGCTATTCGAACCTGGTCGATAGCTGGCTGGGCATCAGCATCGACAAGGGCGCCCGCTTCACGGATTGGGCTCGTCGCCCGCTCGATGCGCGCCAGATCGAATATGCCATCGGCGACGTCACACACCTCGCGAATATCTTCCCGAGAATGCTTGAGCGGCTGCGAAAGACTGGTCGCGGTGCCTGGTTGGATCAGGAAATGGAGCGTCTGGCGGATCCCGCAAACTATGCCAACGATCCTGACCTCGCCTGGAAGCGGATTCGCGTGCCGAGCCGCAAGGCCGACGTGCTCGGCCGATTGAAGGCCTTGGCGCGCTGGCGCGAGCTGGAAGCGCGCAACAAGGATCTCCCGCGCGGCCGGATCGTGAAGGATGAAACGCTTGCGGATCTTGCCGGCCATTCCCCACGCAAGCAGGCCGACCTTGCCAAGGTGCGCGGACTGTCCGCGACCTGGGCCAGCAACGACATCGGCGCGCGGCTGATGGCGACCCTGGAAGCGGCAACCCCGCTGCCGGCCGACGAGATGCCGCCCCGCGACGATCGCAAGCCCGGATTGGGCAAGGACGGCTCCCTCGT
The DNA here is from genome assembly GCF_014199305.1 of Sphingomonas aerophila. Lineage (GTDB taxonomy): Bacteria > Pseudomonadota > Alphaproteobacteria > Sphingomonadales > Sphingomonadaceae > Sphingomonas > Sphingomonas aerophila. The sequence goes on along the minus strand of NZ_JACIJK010000004.1, from coordinate 135,241 downwards.
GGCGGACTTGCTGAAGCTGCTGCTCAAGATTCGTGCGCGCGACATCGACGTGGCCCCACGCCTTCTCGCGCGATCCGAGGAACTGGAGGCACTCGCCGCAGGCGTGCGCGGCGGATTGCCGATGCTGGAAGGCTGGCGTTTCGACCAGTTCGGCCGCGACGCGCTCGACCTGGTGGAAGGGCGGCTTGGCTTCGCCGTAAAGGGCGGCAAGCTGAAGATGACCAGGGCCGACGAGGCTGTCGACGCCGCTGCGTGAGTAGGGGTGGGCAGCCCTGCCCCTAACGGTGCGCAACGGCGGTTGGAGCTTCGCCTTTGCGCGTGGCCGTCGTACCAGGGCTGACTGCCACGACTGAACGCCTTAGCCTCGTCGGTCGCCGGCGCCCTTACGCGCATTGCGTCCGACTCCCCGTCGGGTGCCCAGGTCACTCACGTCCGGCTCCGTCGCCCCGGCGGGTCGCGGCCGATCACGGGTGAGCCTGTCGGTGCCGCCGCTTAATCGCTGACCTTCAGCTTGGCGGCTGCGTTCCAGGCGGCCGCCAGGGCGCCGTGCCGCTTTTCAACTGCCTCACCGTACAAGGCCCGGTCGGTGGGCGCGAGCGCAAGGGCGACCTCGCCTGGTGTGCGCTGCAGCGACGATCGCTCCAGCGGGCCCGCAAGACCGCCGGACAACCGCTGGCCAAGCCGCATGGCCAGTCCCCACGCGCTTGCCATCTTCAACTCCGCCGCGCTTGCCAGGGCCGGCAAGGGAGGCGGGCTGTCCGTGCGCCCGCACAGGCTGGTGAACAATGCCTGGGCCAGCATCGCACGCTCATGTGCCTCGATCGCTACCCAGTTGCCATGCAAGGCGATCTCAACGCCGCGCTCGGCCCGGAACTCTGGGTTGGCGCGCCAGCCCACATCGGCCAGCAGGCAGGCCGCGTGCCGGATGCGCGTCGCCCAGCCCGGCTCTCCCGCGAAGACCGGCTGGACCCATCGGTCGAGCAGGTCACCATGTTCCGCGAACCGTCCAAGCAGCCGCCCTTCATCGCGCGCGGCTACGATCAGCGGGTCGAGCGCACGCGTCTGTGGGTCCAGGGCGGCGTGCAGCAACCCTTCGCGCAGCCCGAAAGCCGATGCGATAGCGACCCGGCTCCCCAGCAACCGGAACAGCACATCCAGCAGCGCGGCCGCATCGGCCAGCGTGGCTGAGCGTCCGGCGGAAAGGCCTGGCACGTGGCGCAGGGTCGCCTTGTCCATTCGCGGCAGGGCCCGGCACAGATGCGCTACCCGATCAGGCGTCAGGCCATATTGGTGGATCACGGGCAGGGGGTATCCGGTCAGGCCCATGTCGAGCCGGGCCAATGCGCGCCATGACCCGCCGACCAGGTACAAGGGCAGGCCTTGTCCCTTGTTCAGCCACCCCGCCGCCTCCACCAGCGCGCCGACATGACGCTCGAAGCCCTTGCCGCGCCGTTCCTTCAACGCCGCCAGCCGCAACACGCCAAGGGGGAAGGATACGCGCGCGGCGACCGACCCTTTCTTAATGCGGACCAGTTCCAAACTGCCGCCGCCCAGGTCTCCCACGATGCCATCGGCCCCGGGTATCGCCGACAGCACCCCGTTGCCGGCCGCGGTCGCTTCCTCTTCCCCAGTCAGCAGTTCCACCGTCAAGCCAAGGTCGCGTGCAGCTTCGATCAGGCGACCGCCATTGGAGGCATCGCGTACCGCAGCGGTCGCTACCGTGCGGACCTGTTCCGCCCTCATCTCCCGCGCCACTGCGGCAAAACGGGCCAGCGCGATCTTCGCTGACGCCATGCCGGCCTCATCGATCGCGCCCGTCGCGGACAGGTCGCGGCCAAGGCCCGCCAGCACCTTTTCATTGAACAGTACCGCCGGAAGCCGGGGCGGTCCCTGGTACACCACAAGCCGGATCGAATTCGAACCGATGTCGATAATGGCCGTGCGCGGCTGCGTGGTGTTGTTCATTATCAGGCGGAACCGATCGTCAGCGTTGGCACCTGGGCAGGGGAATCGAGCGCCGCACCCCGGCCCGACAGCGACGGGTTCGTCATGAAATAGCGGTGCAGGTTGAACGGCCGCTCACCTGGCGACAGCCGGGTGTAGCTACCGTCCGGGTTCAGTGCCCAGCTTTGTTCGGTATCGATCAGGTTCGCGACCATCACCTGGTCCAGCACCTGGTCGTGCACCGTCGGGTTCAACAGTGGCAGCATGTATTCCACCCTGCGGTCGAAGTTCCGCGGCATCCAGTCGGCAGAGGAAATGAACACAGCCGCGCCGTCGTTGGGCAGTGCAGCCCCGTTTCCGAAGGCCCAGATGCGGCTATGCTCCAGGAAACGGCCGACGATGGATCGAACGCGGATGTTTTCCGACATGTTCTCCACGCCCGGCCTCAAGCAACAGATTCCGCGGATGATCAGTTCGACCTTCACCCCCGCCGCACTCGCCTCGTAAAGCTTTTCGATGATCGCAGGATCGACAAGGGAGTTCATCTTGGCCCAGATCGCGCCTGGTCCGCCGCCCTTGGCCGTGGCGATCTCCGTATCGATCAGGTCAACCAGTCGGTCACGCAGGTCGCGCGGGGACAGGCTGACGCGCGCCATGGACGATGGCTCAACGTATCCGGTGATGTAGTTGAACATCTGCGCCGCATCCGACCCGATCTTGGGATCGGCGGTGAAGAAGCTGAGATCGGTATAGATTCGGGCCGTGACCGGGTGATAGTTGCCGGTGCCAAAGTGGCAGTATGTGCGATAGCCCTGCCCTTCTCGGCGGACCACCATTGCTACTTTCGCGTGCGTCTTCCAGTCGATGAAGCCATAGATGACCTGGACGCCCGCACGCTCCAGCGCGCTGGCCCAGGCGAGGTTCTGCTCCTCGTCGAAGCGCGCCTTCAACTCGACCACCGCCGTGACGGACTTGCCCGCCTCCGCCGCAGCGATCAGGGCGTTGATAACGGCCGGCTGCTTACCCGCGCGATACAACGTTTGTTTAATCGCGACCACGTCAGGGTCGTTCGCCGCCTGTTTCAGGAAGGCGAGCACCACCTCGAAAGTCTCGTAGGGATGCTGGACGACAAGGTCCTTGGACTTGATCGCGGCAAAGCAATCGCCCCCAAACTCCCGGATCCGCTCGGGAAAGCGAGGAGTAAAGGGCGGAAACTTCAGGTCGGGCCGGCCCTCGTCAACCAACATCGACAGGTCGGCGATGCCGAGCAGGTTGCCGCTTTCCGTGATGATCGCGTCGGCGCCACCCAGTTCCTCCTTCAACACCGCGGCGAGCGCGTCGGAGATGCCTGTCTCCAACTCCAGCCGGATCACCCGGCCACGGCGGCGGCGCTTGATGGCATTGGCGAAGTAGCGGACCAGATCCTCCGCTTCTTCCTCGATCTCGATGTCGCTGTCGCGCAGCACGCGAAAGCTTGCGGCCCCGCCCACGTCATAGCCGGGGAACAACAGCGGCGCGAACCGCTTCAGGATCGTCTCCACGGCTACATAGCGGGCGACCTCACCCGGAAGCCGGACAAAGCGCGGCGTGGAGGCGGGTAGCATCACCAGTTCGCGAATCGGCTCATCGTCCGACCGGCGCACCAGGTCGAAAATGACGCTGAGGCCGCGATTGGGGATGAACGGAAACGGATGCGCCGGGTCCAGCGCCTGCGGTGTCAGCGTCGGGAAGATCTGCTCGAGAAAATGCGTCTCGAGCCACTTGGACGTCTCGTCGTCGATCGCGTCCCGGCGCAACACGAACAAGGACGCCTCATCGAGAGCCACGCGCAAGTCGCCCCACACCGCCTGCTGGCTGTCCATCAACCGATCGGCCTCCGCTGTGATGGCGGCAAGCTGTTGCGTGGTGGTCAGCCCGTCGGCAGAACGCTGGTCCACATCCTGCTTCTGCTGCCCCTTCAGCCCGGCAACGCGGACCATGAAGAATTCGTCGAGGTTCGAACCGGAGATCGACAGGAAGCGAAGTCGCTCGAGCAGGGGGTGCGCCGTGTTGCAGGCCTCCTCCAGCACGCGGCGGTTGAAGGCGAGCCAGGACAGTTCGCGATTGAAGTACCGGTCCCCTCCCGCGCCATCAAAGGGATCATCGTCGCGCGCGGCAAGGCGGGTCAGGTGCGCAGGCCGGCTCATGCCACGTCCCTTCGGGGCGCGATCAGCCCCGCGTCGAGCAGGGCGTTGCGCGCAAAGGGAATCGACAACCTCTTGCGCCGCTCAAAAGCTTCCTGGTCCAGCAGATCCACCGTGCGCATAACGGCCAGGTGGCTGCGTTCGATCCGGCTCGCGAGCCAATCGAGAAGGTCGGGTCGGGCGTCGAGCCCGCGCCGGGCGAAAAGATGTTCAAGCAAGGATCGCATCAGCGCGTCATCGGGTGGTTCGATGACGGCAACGTTACTGGCCGCTATGCGCGACCGAAGATCGGGAAGTTTTATCGTCCACACCGGCGGTGCGGCGTCCGCGATCATCAGCAGCGGCATCCGTTCCGCCTGCGCGCGGTTCCAGGCGTGGAACAGCTCTGCTTCGGGCACCTGCTCCGCTTCGTCGATGATGGTGCCCCCGCTTTTCGCGGCGAAGATGCGGGCCAGCAGGCTGCGCCCGGATTTGCGGGGACCGACGAGCAGCGCCGCTCGCACTGACCACGTCCCCCAATGATCCAGCAGGTGAACGGCCCGCGCATTGGACGGGGAAACCAGAAAAGCGTCGTCACGCGGCACCGCGGGCCAGGCCAGCGGTAAGGCGATCTGGCTCATTCCGCTCCTCAGCCCCCCGTCACATTGTCGCGCGACAGGTCTGGCGGCAGCAGTTGCGGCACCCGCCGGATCCGAATGGCGGTTCCGCTGCCGAGTACCTGATAACCGCGCGCTTCCATGGCGGCGCGGAACCCGTCGGGATCGCCGTCAAAGGTGACGCGCAGCACCGACACGCCGCCCAGTGCAAGGCTGGTCGTCTGGGCCGACCGCACACCCGGTACTCCGCGCAAGATCGATTCGATATTGGCGACCGCCGACGCGGAGGGCGTGTCGGCCTGCACCGTGATCGCGATACCCGGCGAGTTCGATAGGGTCGCCGGGTTGTTCGGGTCGTTGATGACGCCGTCTGCCGAATCGACCGCATCCCCTTCATCCGTTTCGACGGGGGTTGGCGCTGGCGGCGGTGACAGGGTCGGGTCAACCGACAGCATTCCTCCGCGCAGAGCCCGGGCATACATGTCGTCCAGGCGCTTGACGCCCGCGTCCAGCAGCTGGGCGATGCCCGCGGAACTGCCGACCCGCAACGTGAAGCTGCCGATCAATCGATTGTCAGGCCCATGCCGTGCCTGGAATACACCGATGACCGGGCCACCGGGCCATTGCCGATACAGCCTGACCACCGGGATCAGGATGTCCGATGCGCCATACTGGTCGATGACCGTCCGCCACCAGCCGCGACCCGGGCGTTGAACCTGGCCAACGTTGAGGAGAAGCGAATCGGCACCGGTGCCGGCCGGCCTGATGTAATCGATCGCGCTGTTGCCGGTGCGGAACCGGGCCCAGGCGCGCTGCCAATCGGTGGTCTGCTCGAAAACCGTGCCGACTCCACCCGACCATTGTACCGGAATGACCAGCATGGGCGGGGACCGATCGGCATAGGCACTGATGCCGAGCAGGCTCGCGGCCCGCGACCGATTGAACAGCACGCCAAGCCGCGCGACATAGCGCTTCGGGCCGATCTGCTCGTTCTCGACCACGATGCCCGACACGATCTGGTCCAGCGTGCCGTCGCCGATCGCTGCGCCGCCTCCGCCCAGGCGGTTGGAAAGCTGCACCCATGCCTTGCGCTGGGCGAGGCGCCAGCCGCCATAGCGCGCCTGGTCGGCAGTGGGCGCGGCCACGTCGACGGTCACGCCCGACACCTCGTAGCTGCCGGAACTGTCGACCGGCGCGACGCCGCGAGCCGTATCGACCTGCGCCGATGTGCTGTGCCCTGCCCCCATGGCGAGCGCGACAGCCGCGCCGGCGGCAAGGATGGAACGGAAACGCATTGCCCGCCTTTTGGCGAAGCAGACGTGGAAATCCAAGCGCGTTGTGGTTAGTCGCCAGGAATGGCCGAAGACACCTCCCCCGCATCCTACACTTATGCCGACGCTGGCGTGTCGATCGCGGCCGGCAATGCGCTGGTGCGCGCCATTGCCCCGCTCGCGCGCGCCACCCGCCGTCCAGGCGCTGATGCTGACCTCGGCGGCTTTGGCGGCATCTTTGATCCCAAGGCGGCAGGCTTCAAGGATCCGTTGCTGGTTGCCGCTAATGACGGTGTCGGCACGAAGCTGAAGCTCGCGATCGAATGGGACCGGCACGAGGGGGTCGGCGTCGACCTCGTCGCGATGTGCGCGAACGACCTGATCGTGCAAGGCGCAGAGCCGCTGTTCTTCCTCGACTATTTCGCGAGCGGCCGGCTGGATGGTGCGATCGCCGAGCGGGTGGTCGCCTCCATTGCAGAGGGGTGCAAGCAGGCCGGCTGCGCGCTGATCGGGGGCGAGACCGCGGAAATGCCCGGCATGTATGCGGAGGGTGATTATGACCTCGCCGGCTTCTGCGTCGGCGCGGTGGAGCGCGACCAGTTGCTGACCGGTCAGCAGATCGCGCCCGGTGACGTCATTCTCGGCCTCGCCTCCTCGGGAGTGCACTCCAACGGCTTCTCGCTCGTGCGCCGGCTTGCGGCCGACAAGGGTTGGCGACTCGATCGCCCGGCTCTGTTTGACGCCGACCGCCTGCTGATCGACTGGCTGATGGCGCCGACCCGCATCTATGTCGCCAGCTTGCTGCCCTTGCTGCGCGCCGGGCGGATCCGGGGCCTCGCACATATCACCGGCGGCGGATTGCTGGAGAACGTGCCCCGCGTGCTGCCGCGCGACACGCACGCCGTGATCGACGCGGACAGCTGGCCCTTGCCGCGCCTGATGGCCTTCCTCCAGGCTCAGGGAGCGATTGAGCCCGAGGAGATGGCGCGCACCTTCAACACCGGCATCGGCATGGTCGTGATCGCGGGCCCGCACGAGGTAGAACGCGTCACGGCGTCGCTGACCGACGCTGGCGAGACGGTGCACCGGATTGGTTATGTCGAGGACGGCCCCCGCGGTTGCACCGTGCGTGGCAGCACCGATGTCTGGAGCGCGCGGTCGGACTGGAGCGCTACGCACCATGGCTGATCCGGCGCGGGTCGCTGTGCTTCTGTCCGGCCGCGGGTCCAACCTGCGCGCCCTAGTCGAAGGAGCGCAGGGCTATCGCGTCGTGCTGGTCGCGTCAGACAAGCCGGATGCTGGCGGGCTCGCCTGGGCCGCGGAGCAGGGCATCGCTACATTCGCTCTCAGCCCGCGCGGGATCGGCAAGCAGACCTATGAAGAGGCGCTGGATGCTGCGTTGTGCCAGGCCGGGGTGCAGGTGATTGCGCTTGCTGGGTACATGCGCCTGCTGTCCGACGCCTTTGTGGATCGCTGGCGCGGGCGAATGATCAACATCCACCCTTCCCTCTTGCCCAAGTACAAGGGGCTCGACACCCACGCCCGCGCAATCGCGGCGGGTGATGCGGTTGCGGGCTGTTCGGTGCACCTGGTCACTGAGGAACTGGACGGGGGGGAACTGCTCGGTCAGGCGGAGGTGCCGATCGAGCCAGGTGATACGCCCGACAGCCTCGCCGCCCGCGTGCTGGTGGCGGAACATCAGCTTTATCCCCGCGTCTTGTCGGAGTTCAGCCGAGCCATGACCGACCACCCCGCCCTGCCTCGCCTTCGCGACCTCGCCCATGCCTTGCCGGGTACGGAAGAGCGCCCGAGCCACGGACAGCCGACCTTCTTCGTCGAGGGCAAGATGTTTGCTCAGTTTCGTGACGACCACCATGGCGACGGTCGCACGGTCGTCGCGGTCAAGGCAAGCTCCCCGAACGAAGCTTCCATGCTGATCGAGGCGGCGCCCGACCTTTATTCAAAGGTGGCGTATTTCCGGGCCGAATGGGTCGGGCTCAACCTCGTCGATCCAGACTGGCAGCTCGTGGAGGATCGGGTGGCGCAAAGCTGGGAGCTTGCTGCGCCCAAGGCTCTGCTGGAAGCAGGCGGCCGGTGAGCGAAAGCGCGGATCAGGCGCGCACTCGCCGCCGCTGGATCAGCCTGGCCGAGTTTGTGGCGGTCGCCGGTCTGATCATCGCCGCCCTCGGCTTCTGGAACAGCTGGTCGGAACGCCGCGACGCGCAGGCCGACCGGGCGCAGGCCGCGCAGGATGCGGCCAAGAAGTCCCGCTACGTGCTGAAGGGTGAGGTGGCGTCCGACAAGTCGGTCAAGCTGACCCGTGATGAGAATCACCCGCTCAGCGAAGCACGGGTCAGCTTTCCCAAAGCGCTCGGCGTCGGTCCGCAGGACGCCTTGGCGGACTCGATCAACGCCGACTGGTTCGCGAAGCCGCTGCTCAAGCTGACGGATGGCGGTCCCGACGATCGGACCGGCCGCCTCCCGGTGCTGATCACCTACACATACAACGACGCCGACGGGGAACATCGCGCCAGCGGCATCTATGATGTGATCTGGCAGACCAGGCCCGGCACCCTGCCGCTGCAGGGCCGCCGGCTTACCATCGCCAACTTCCGTCTGCGCCATGCGGGCGGAAGCCAGGCCGAGCTCGATCGCTTGTGGACCAGGCCCTGACCGGCCGGTCAGCGCAAAAGCCTGTAGCTCCTAGATCTCTCGCGCGTAGACGACATCGTCGAACCAGGTCGATCCGACCAGAAACCGGCGCTCGCCGCGCAGCATGAAGCCCTGCCGCTCGTAAAAGGCCCGCGCCCGCGCATTGGTGGCAAGTACCCCAAGCCATAAAGTCTGTGCGCCGAGCGTCTGCGCATCCTCGGTCGCCCGCTCCATCAGCTGCGCCCCAAGGCCCTGCCCCTGGCAACGCGACAGAGCATAGATACGTCGCAGTTCGATATCCTGCGGACCAAGCTGCATCGGCAGGTCGGGTCGCGTCAGGACCGAATAGCCCAGCGGCGCCGCGCCATGTTCATGCTCGGCAAGCGTGACGACGCTGTCCGGGTCCGAAATCCACGCCGCGAAAGCGTCCGTCGAACTCTTGCGCGCGACATGGGCGATGATGTCGGGGCCGGCGAGCACACCGGCAAACGTGTCGAGGAAAGTAGCCGCCGCGACCAGCGCGGCCGCGGCGGCGTCGTCGACCGACGCGCGCCGCAGCCGCCAGGACATCAGCCGACGATCTCGTTCGGCTGGAAGAAATAGGCGATCTCGATCGCCGCATTCTCGTCACTGTCGGAACCGTGGACGCTGTTCGCCTCGATCGATTCGGCCAGCTCCTTGCGGATCGTGCCCGGCTCGGCATTGGCGGGGTTGGTCGCGCCCATGATGTCACGGTTGCGCTTCACGGCGTCCTCGCCCTCGAGCACCTGTACGACCACGGGGCCCGAGATCATGAACTCGACCAGGTCGTTGAAGAAGGGGCGCTCGCGGTGAACGGCGTAGAAACCCTCGGCCTGCTCGCGCGACATCTGGATGCGCTTGGACGCGACAACGCGGAGGCCGGCTTCCTCCAGCATCTTGGTGACCGCACCGGTCAGGTTGCGACGGGTCGCGTCGGGCTTGATGATCGAAAAAGTACGGTTCGCGGCCATGACGGTCACGCTGCTCCTGCTCTGGTGTGGGAAGTCGCCGCGCCTCTAGTCGGCGGGTCCGGCGGATGCAACCGCCACGCCGGGCCGCTGGTCAGGCCGCCTGTTCCCAGCGCCCGGCCTCGTTCTGTTTCCAATAGCGCCGCTCGATGCCGTCACGGTCGCCCAGCCCCTTCCAGGCCGCACGCGCCGCGCGGATCGCGTCTTCATCAAAGAAGTGGAAAGCGCGGTCGAAATCGAGCGCTTCATCGCGCCAAATGCCGTCCACCAGTGCGATGAAACGCGCGCCATTGGCGGCGTTGACGTCAGGCGCGATCAGCACGGGCTGGGCACGATCGTCACCCGCCCCCAGTTGCGCATGGGGCAGGAAAGAGTCGGGAGCGTAATTCCACAGCAGCCGGTCGAGGCCGGTTCGCTGGCCCGCATCCTCCGACACGATCAGCAGACGGGCGCCGCTCCCGATCACCTTTTCGACGATCTTCGGCAGCGCCCGGTCGAGCGGCATGGCGGTGAGGTGGTAGAAATCGACCTGCACCGCCCGCCCCTCAGCCTTCCAGGTTCTCGGACACGAAGCGATCGAGCAGGCGCACACCGTAACCGGTCGCGCCCTTGTCATGGTGGGTGCCCGGCTTGTCGGACCAGACCATGCCGGCGATGTCGAGGTGTGCCCACTTCACGCCTTCTTCGATGAAGCGGCCGATGAACTGCGCTGCGGTGATCGATCCTGCGCCCTTGCCGCCGATGTTCTTCATGTCGGCGATGGGCGAATCGATCATCTTGTCGTAGGTTGCCGACAGCGGGAACCGCCACAGCTTGTCGTCGCTGGCCAGGCCCGCCGCGATTAACTGTTCGGCAAGTCCGTCATCGTTGCTGAACAGGCCGCCATTCTCGTTGCCCAGCGCCACGATCATCGCGCCGGTCAGGGTGGCGAGGTCGACGATCGTGGTCGGCTTGTGGGTCCGCTGAACCCAGGTGACGGCGTCGGCCAGCACAAGCCGCCCCTCGGCGTCGGTGTTCAACACCTCGATGGTCTGGCCGGACATGGACGTCAGCACGTCGCCCGGACGCGTCGCGTTGCCGTCCGGCATGTTTTCGACCAGCCCCATGACGCCAACGACGTTCGCCTTCGCCTTGCGCAGCGCGAGGGCCTTCATGGTCCCGGCAACCGCCCCGGCGCCACCCATGTCCCACTTCATGTCCTCCATGCCGGCCGCCGGCTTGATGGAGATACCACCCGTGTCAAAGGTCACGCCCTTGCCGACCAGCGCGGTGACGGGGTCGCCCTCGCCAGCGCCGTTCCACCTCAGCGCAAGCAGCCGTCCCTCCCGCGCGGAACCCTGGCTGACGCCCAGCAGCGCGCCCATCCCAAGCTCCCGCATTGCCGCTTCGTCGAGCACCGTTGCCTCGATCCCCAGGCCCTCGACGCTCGCCAGCACCTGCTCGACGAAGGTTTCGGGATACAGGATGTTTGGCGGCTCGCTCACCAGCGTGCGGGTCAGCGCCATGCCGTCGGTCACCGCCGACTGCGCGCCCCAGGCAGCGTCCGTGCCGTCAGGCGCGCCGGCTATCGTGATCCGCTCAAGAGTCGGCTTCGAGTTTTCGGGCAGCTTGGTGCGATACTGGTCGAAGCGCCAGGCGCGCTGGGTGGCTGTTGCAGCGAAGCGCGCCACCGCCGCCGCGCTCGGCGTGTCCGGCGTTGCGGTCAGGTCGACGCTGACGTCCGTGGCACCGGACGTCAGCAGCTTGGCGGTCAGGGCGCCACCGGCCTTGGCCCACCCGTCCTCATCGCCAGCGCCGACGCCCAGCAACAGGATCTGACGCGGCGTGGCACCCGCCAGAAATACGTCAACGATGCTGCCTGCCTCACCCTCGAACCGCGCCGCCCTGGCCGCAGCGGCGATGACAGCCTGGCCGCTTTCATCAACGTTGCCCCACGCCGCGCGCTCCAGCCCGTTCTTCGCGACGGGGACAGCGGTAATAGGGCTGCCGTCAACGGCAGTGCTGAAAACGATCTGCATGGGACACGAACCTTGACCAAACTGAAACATTACGCCCGCTCTAAGCTCCTCGCCCATATGCGGTAAAGCGCTGCGTTGCGCCCGGCCCGCGGCAGTGCGATAGGCGGGTCGATCCCGCTTTGTGCCGGCGTGGTCGACGACAAGGGTGACGGGGGGCTCGTGCTGCGTTGTAATCTGCTGGTGGGGAGCAGCCTTGCCCTTTCTCTCCTGTTCGGAACGGCTGCGGCCGCGCAGGACCTGGGCGACCGCAGCGTTCCCGCGCCCAGTGCCCCTGCCGCGCTGCCTGCGGACGCGCCCGTGCCCACCGCCGACCAGATCCAGTTCAGTGCCGATGCGCTCGAATATGACACGGACGCGGACATCGTCACCGCAACGGGCGAAGTACGCATGTCCCGCGACTCACAGCGGCTGCGGGCCGACAAGGTCGTGTGGAACCGCAACACGGGCCGGGTCGTCGCGACCGGCAACATCGCCGCCACCAACCCTGAGGGCGACATCGCCTATGGCGACTCGATCGAACTGACCGACACGTTGAAGGACGGGGTGGTCGCCAACCTGCTTCTCGTGCTCGAACGCGGTGGGCGCCTTGCGGCGGAGCGCGGGACGCGATCGGGGGATGGCACGGTCAATCTGGATCGCGCCGCCTATACTCCTTGTGCTGTCACGACCTCGGCCGGCTGCCCCAAGGAGCCGTCGTGGAAGATCACGGCGGTTCGGGTGACGTACCGGCCGGAGCGCGGGCGCGTGTATTACGTGGGCGCCCGCTTCAACCTGTTCGGGCTGCCGACGGTGCCGCTTCCGAAATTTTCGCACCCGATCGGCGGGGGCAGCGACAGCGGCCTGCTCACTCCAGACATCCGCTACGACCGCGTCAATGGACTGGAGTTTGCGCTTCCCTATTACCGCGCCTTCGGGCCGAACCGCGGCCTGACGGTCACGCCGCACATCCACAGCAGTGTTCTGCCGATGGTTCAGGCCGACTATTCGGCGCTCGGTGACATGGGTGCATTCCGCGTGACCGCCTATGGCACCGTCAGCCGGCGCAGTGACGACCTGACCGCGGCCGGAACCAGCGTCAGCACCGAACAAGCGTTCCGCGGCTACATCGATGGTGTCGCGCGCTATCAATATACACCCAACTGGAGCGCGTCGGCTTCTGTCCGCCTCGCCACCGACCGCACGTTCCTGCGCCGGTACGACATCTCGCGCGACGATCGGCTGCGCAGCACGGCGAGCCTTCAGCGGATCGACGACAACAGCTATTTCGCGTTGACCGGCTGGTATTTGCAGACCCTGCGCGTCAACGATCGTCAGGGGCTCCAGCCCGTCGCGTTTCCTGAGCTCGACTACCGCAAGCGGTTCGATGACGGTCTGATCGGGGGCCGCTTCACCGCGCAGGTGAACACCCTCGCGATCGGCCGTTCCGCCGGGCAGGATACGCAGCGTGCTTTCGCCAGCCTGCGCTGGGACCTGCGCCGCCTGACCAATTGGGGTCAGGAGGTGACACTCACCGCCTACGCCCGCGGCGATGTCTACCATACCAACGAAACGCTCACGAGCCCGCTGCTGTATCGTGGGCTGGATGGGTACCAGGCCCGCGCCATCGGTGCGTTGGCCGTTGACGTGCGCTGGCCTTTTGTTGGCAGCTTCCTTGGCGGTACGCAGCGCCTGACGCCCCGGCTTCAGATCGTTGCGGCGCCGCACCTCAAGAACCTGAGCATCCCGAATGAGGACGCCCGTGCGGTGGATCTTGAGGACTCGAACCTGTTCTCGCTGAACCGCTTTGCCGGTTACGACCGGTTCGAGGACTCGAGCCGAGCCACCTATGGCGCGGAATGGGCGGTCGACCTTCCCGGCGTCAGCCTGAACGCGGTGATCGGCCAGAGCTACCGCCTCGATGAACGGTCCGGCATCTTCTATGACGGCACTGGCCTCTCGGATCGCTTCTCCGACATCGTCGGCCGGACCGAACTGCGCTTCCACGACCTGATCTCCGTCACGCATCGGTATCGCCTGGATAAGGACAGCCTTGCGGTCCGCCGCAACGAAGTCGACGCGACCCTCGGCTCGCGCAGTACCTATGTTCTGCTCGGCTATCTGCGGCTCAACCGGAACATCTCGCCTGCAATCGAGGATTTGCAGGACCGTGAAGAAGCGCGGGTTGCCGGGCGGGTTCAGTTCGCGCGGTTCTGGTCGGCCTTCGGTTCGGCGGTGGTCGACCTCACCAACCGTGCGGAGGACCCGCTCAGCCTGTCGGACGGGTTTGATCCTGTCCGCCACCGCCTGGGTGTCCAATATGAGGACGACTGCCTTCGCCTGGGGCTTACCTGGCGGCGCGATTACAACAACACGGGCGATGCGCGGCGCGGCAACAGCTTCCTGTTGACGCTGGCGTTCACCAACCTCGGCCGCTAAGCCCGGGTTCAGCTAATTTGCGGCAAGTAGCGACCGATTGCGCGTGCCGCGCGAATGGGATGAACGATCAGTGACTCACAGCTTCGCACGCGCCGCGCTGGGCCTCGCTGCCGCCGCGGCGCTGACCGGTTCCGGATTTGCCCAAACGGTATCCGACTCGACCGTGCCCCAGACCAGCCTGAACCTGCCTGCTAACCTGCAGATCTTCGGCAAGCTCGATCCGAACGTTCGCAAGGCGACGGCGATCGTCAACGACTCCGTGATCACGGGCACCGACGTCGACCAGCGCGTGGCGTTGATCAAGCTCGCGAATGAGGGAGAGATACCCGGCGGCGACCTCGACGCGTTGAAGCTTCAGGTGCTGCGGAGCCTGATCGACGAGACGTTGCAGATCCAGGAAGCGAAAACGGCCGACATCAACGTTTCTTCCGACGAGATCAATTCCAGCTTCAACAGCGTTGCAGGCCGCTTCCAGCAGACACCGGCAGCGTTCCGGGACTATCTGCGCAAGAACGGTACGTCCGAACGCTCGCTCCGTCGCCAGATCGAGGCGGGGCTGGCGTGGCAGCGCTATCTGCGCCGCCGCATCGCGCCAACCGAGAATGTGGGCGATACGGAGGCTCAGGCCATCATCGATCGCTTGAAGCAATCGCAGGGCGTCGAGGAATACGCGGTTCACGAGATCTACCTGCGCGCCGACCCGTCCAACCAGGAACAGGTAACCGGGCAGATGCGTCAGATCGTGGCCGAGCTGCAGAAGGGGCAGCAGCCATTCGAAGCGTTCGCGCGCAAATACTCCCAGTCGCCGACGTCCGGCGTGGGCGGCGATCTTGGCTGGGTTCGTGCGGCGGTGCTGCCGGACACGATGGCAGAGGCGCTGAACCAGATGTCGGTGGGTCAGGTCGCAGGGCCGATCCCGACGCCCGGCGGCGTGTCGCTGGTTTACCTGACGGACAAGCGGCGTGTCGGCGCGGCCGACCCGCGTGACGCGCGTCTCAGCCTCAAGCAGATGACGATCAAGTTCCCGGCCGGCACCAGCCAGGCCGAAGCGTCCGCTCGCACCGCCGCCTTTGCCAAGACGATCCAGACCCTGCGCGGCTGCGGCAGCGTTGAGAAGGTCGCGGCAAGCGTCAACGCGGACGTGCTCGACAACGACACCGTTCGTATCCGCGACATGCCGCCGCAGCTTCAGGACATCATGCTGAAGCTTCAGGTTGGCGAAGCGACTCCCCCCTTCGGCTCGCCGGAACAGGGCGTTCGCACCCTGGTCCTGTGCGGCCGCGACGACCCGCGCACGGCTTCGTTGCCGGGCGTGGAGCAGGTCCGCGACCAGCTCGAACAGCAGCGCGTGAACCTGCGCGCCGATCAGAAGCTTCGCGATCTGCGGCGTGACGCGGTGGTGGAATATCGCTGAGGCGACCGCCGCCGTGACCGCCCCGCTGGCCGTCTCGATGGGCGATCCGGCAGGGATCGGGCCGGAAATCATCGCCAAGGCGTGGGCGGCCCGCAAGGAGCATGATCTGCCCGCCTTTGCCGCTATCGGCGATGCCCGCGCGGTGGCGCAGGTGTGGCAGGGTCCGGTTCAGCAGGTGCGCAGCCTCCTGGAGGCCGCTAACGTGTTCGCCGCTGCTTTGCCGGTGCTGCAGATCGATGGCGTGCACCAGATCGTCCCAGGCCTGCCCGACGTCGAGGGCGCGCGCAGTGCACTGCATTCGCTCAACACCGCTGTCGGCCTGGTTCGGGAGGGGTCGGCACGCGCGCTGGTGACTGGGCCTGTGTCGAAGGCGCAACTCTATGCCGCCGGATTCGACCATCCCGGCCAGACCGAATTTGTCGCCGAACGCTGCGGCGTATCGGGTGAGAACGCCGTGATGATGCTGGCCGGCCCGACGTTGCGGGTCGTGCCGATCACCCAGCACGTGCCCCTGGCCGCCGTGCCCGGGCTGCTGACGGTTGACCTGATCGTGGCAAAGGCGCGGGTCACGGCGCGTGGCCTTGCCCGCAACTTCGGGATCGACGCACCCCGCCTCGCCTTTGCTGGCCTCAACCCCCATGCCGGTGAGACCGGCACGATCGGGCGCGAAGAGATCGAGATCATTGAGCCTGCCATCGCCCAGCTCCGTCAGGAAGGGCTCGACGCCACCGGCCCATTCGCGGCCGACACGCTGTTCCACCCTCGCGCTCGCGAGAAGTACGACGTGGTGCTGTGCCCGTATCACGACCAGGCGCTCGTGCCGCTTAAGACCATTCACTTCGATGAGGGCGTGAACATCACGCTGGGGTTGCCGATCGTGCGGACCTCTCCCGACCACGGAACCGCGTTCGGCATCGCCGGCCAGGACCTGGCGAACCCCGGCGCGATGATCGCGGCGATCGCGATGGCCGCCCGCGCGGCGGAGCACCGTGCCGCCCACGTCCTTTCGCGATGACGACCCCCGAGCTGCCTCCCCTTCGTGAGGTCATCGCGCGGTACGGACTGTCGGCCAGCAAGGCGCTAGGGCAGAACTTCCTTTTCGATGGACAGCTCCTGGCGCGCATCGCAGCCGTACCGGGCAACCTGGAGGACCAGGACGTGCTGGAGGTCGGGCCGGGTCCCGGCGGCCTCACCCGCGCGCTGCTGGCCGCCGGCGCGCGCGTCACCGCGATCGAGCGCGACCAGCGCTGCATCCCGGCACTGGAGGAGCTTGGCGCGGCCTATCCCGGCCGCTTGCGCCTGATCGAAGGCGACGCGCTCGCCGTGGACGCGCCCACGCTGTTCGAGGGGCGGCCGCACATCGTATCCAACCTGCCCTATAATGTCGGCACCGCCCTGCTCGTCGGCTGGCTCAGCGGCGCATGGCAGCCCTGGTGGCAGTCGCTGACGCTGATGTTCCAGCGCGAGGTAGCAGACAGGATCGTCGCGACGCCTGACAGTTCGGCGTACGGGCGCCTTGCCGTCCTCGCTCAATGGCGCAGCACGGCGCGGATCGCGATGCCGGTGCATCGTTCCGCCTTCACGCCGCCGCCAAAGGTGATGTCGGCCGTTGTCGCGATCCGCCCAGCCGAGCCGCCGGCCGGGGTTGACGTTGCCACTCTGGAGCGGGTCACCGCTGCCGCCTTCGGCCAGCGCCGCAAGATGCTGCGCCAAAGCCTCAAGTCAGTGCCCGGTGCTCTCGCCGCGCTCGATCGACTCGGCATCGACCCGACACGCCGGGCCGAGACCCTGTCCGTCGACGACTTCGTGGCGGTGGCGCGTACTATTCGGGTTGCGGAGTAACCTTGGTCGCCACCTGAGCCGTGGTGACCGGAGGCCCCTTGGCGATCACCGCTGCCAGTTGCGTCGCTTCACCACAGCTCGCCTTGCACAGCTTGCGGATGCGGGACAGGTTCTCACGCGCCTGCGCGATCGCCCCCTTGTTGACCAGCGCCTCTCCCTGCCCGCTCAGGGCGGCAAGGTCGTTGGGCTCCAGCAACAGCGCCTCACGGTACAGCCGGATCGCCTTCCCAGGCAGCCCGCGCGCCGATGCGACCTCTGCCAGAGCGATGAAAGCGGCGCGGTTGCGCGGGTCCACCGCCACGGCTGTCTCGATCAGGTCGGTCGCACCATCCAGGTTGCCCGCCGCGCGAGCGGCCCTGCCCTGCGCCAGCAACTGCATGGAACGCGCGTCGATCTGATCGTCCGGCTTCTGCCCGCTGAGCGACGTCGACACGCACACCAGCGTCAGGGCGGCAGCGAAAGCGACGGAGGTAACGCGCATGAACAACTCCACGGGAGACACAGGCGAACGAACTACCATGGTGCCCGCAACCGCGCGACAAAAAAGCCGTCGGTGCTGTCACTCGCCGGGTCCAGCCGCCATCCATGGCCGCGGGCTCGCCCGAGTGGCAGATCAAGGGCGTCGACGCTCCAGTCCGCGTGATCGGCCAGGAACGCATCGACCTGATCCGTCCCCTCCGCATCCAGCAGGGAGCAGGTAACATAGGTCAGCGTACCGCCCGGCCGAACCAGCGGCGCGGCCAGCGACATCAGGTACGCCTGTGTCGCGACCAGCCGCTCCAGTCGTGCAGGCGTCAGCCGCCATCGCGCTTCAGGGTTCCGACGCCAGGTGCCCGTCCCTGAACACGGTGCGTCGATCAGCACCGCGTCTATCCGTCCAGCCTCACCGCCCAGCGCCTCGGCCTCACGACCCGGATTGAGCAGCCTTGTTTCGATGATGGTCGCGCCCGCCTGCTCCGCGCGCGCAGGCAGGCGGGACAGGCGCGCCCGGTCGGTGTCGGTCGCCAGGATATGCCCGCTGTTCGCCATCATCGCCGCGAGCGCCAGGCTCTTGCCGCCGGCACCCGCGCACAGGTCCAGCACCCGGGTGTTGGCGGACGCGGGCACGACGCTCGCAACGATCTGGCTGCCTACATCCTGGATCTCGACCAAACCCGCCAGCCGCGCCACATCGGTTCCAGCGGGCAAGCGCAAGGCATCGGGGGCGCCCGCGACCGGGAAAGCATCGGGCAGCTCCGCGACGATCTGCGCAGGCTCCGCGCGCAGCCGGTTCACCCTGACATCGAGCGGCGCTCGCTCGATCAAGGCCGCCTGCTGCTCCGCATTCAGCCCCGATGCTGTCAGCGCCTCGGTCAGCCAGGCGGGCGCCACCCCCGCTGGCGCAACCGGCTCGGCGGCGTCGATCGGGGCGGGTCCATGATGCGATCCGTCAAAGGTGTCGGCCAGCGCCGCGTCCTCTCGCGCCAGCGCCAAAAGCGCCGCGCGGCCCGTCACCGGCACCTCTCCCGCGCGGCGTATAGCGGCATAGACCAGCTCGCGCACGGCGCGGCGGTCCTTGGACCCGGCATAACGACGCTGGGCGAAATAGCGGGCGATCAGCGTGTCCGCAGCCGCCCCACCCTCCCTTGCCGAAGAGATGATGCCATCGAGCAGCTCGATCGCGGCTTCTGTTCGTGCCGCCGGTGTCATCCTGGCAACCTAGCGGGTGGGATAATTGGGCGCTTCACGGGTGATGGTCACGTCATGGACATGACTTTCCTTCAGCCCCGCGCCCGTGATCTGGACGAACTGCGCCCGCTCCTTCAGGTCGGGGATGGTCGCCGCCCCGGTATAGCCCATCGCCGCCTTGATGCCGCCGACCAGCTGGTGGATGACCTCGCGCGCCTGACCCTTGAACGCCACCTGGCCCTCGATCCCCTCGGGTACCAGCTTCAGCTGATCCTTGACCTCGCCCTGAAAATACCGGTCGGCCGACCCGCGGCCCATGGCGCCGACGGACCCCATGCCGCGATACGACTTATAGGCGCGCCCCTGATACAGGAACGTCTCGCCCGGCGCCTCTTCCGTGCCCGCCAGCAGCGATCCGACCATGCAGGTCGACGCGCCCGCCGCGAGCGCCTTGGCAAGGTCGCCGGAGGTGCGCAGGCCCCCGTCGGCGATCACCGGCACGCCGTGACGGTGCCCTTCTTCGGCGCAGTCCATCACCGCGGTCAGCTGCGGAACCCCTACGCCAGCGACAACGCGGGTGGTGCAGATGGAACCGGGGCCAATGCCCACCTTGATCCCGTCCGCCCCCGCATCGATCAGCGCGCGCGTGGCCTCGGCCGTGGCGACGTTGCCCGCCACCACCTGCACCGCGTTGCTCAGCTTCTTCACTCGCTCCACCGCGCGCGCGACGTCGCGGTTGTGGCCATGCGCGGTGTCGATCACGATCAGGTCGCACTCGGCATCGACCAGCGCTTCGGTCCGGTCGAAACCCTTGTCGCCGACCGTGGTCGCGGCGGCGACGCGCAGCCGTCCTGCGGCATCCTTGGTCGCGTCGGGATAGGTGACAGCCTTCTCGATATCCTTCACCGTGATAAGCCCGACGCAACGATACGCGTCGTCCACCACCAGCAGCTTTTCGATACGGCGCTGGTGCAACAGCCGCCGCGCTTCTTCCTGCCCGACGCCGACGGATACGGTGGCTAGATTATCATGGGTCATCAGCTCGGACACTGGCTGTGCCGGGTTCTCGGCAAAGCGGACGTCGCGGTGCGTAAGTATGCCGACCAGCCGACCATTGCTTTCCACCACCGGGATGCCGCTGATCCGATGCTTCTCCATCAGGCGGCGCGCATCGGCCAGCGTGGCGTCGGGCGCGATGGTGATCGGATTGACGACCATGCCGCTTTCAAAGCGCTTCACGGCCCTTACCGCGTCCGCCTGCTCCTCAACCGTCAGGTTGCGGTGAAGCACGCCAATGCCGCCCAGCTGCGCCATGACGATCGCCATGTCGGCCTCCGTCACCGTGTCCATCGCGGCCGACAGGATCGGGATGTTGAGCCCGATCCCTCGGGTCAGCCGCGTGCGGGTGTCGGCTGCACTCGGCAGCACCTCGCTCGCGCCCGGCACGAGGAGCACGTCGTCAAAGGTGAGGCCGAGGCGGATGTTCATGGGTGCCGTGATCCTGCGAGGGGCAAGTGGCGGGCCATGTAACCGCGGCGGCGCTGAAGCGCTAGGGTGTGTTCTTGTCTCGCGATGCGCCAAGCTGTGCTCGATTGCTTTTGAACCCGCCCGGCAAGGCTCCTACGCTCCGGCAAAACTGGGAGGAACGAAAGATGGGTCTGATTGTCGCCGGCCTCGCGCTGCTGCTGGTGCTCTTCTACCTCATGACCAGCATCAAGATCGTGCGTCAGGGCTATCAGTATACGATCGAGCATTTCGGCCGGTTCACCGCCGTCGCAAAGCCCGGCTTCAACTTCTACCCGGCCTTCTTCTACCGCGTCGGCCGCCGGGTAAACATGATGGAGCAGGTGATCGACATTCCGGGACAGGAGATCATCACCAAGGACAATGCGATTGTCGCGACCGACGGCGTGCTCTTCTTTCAGGTGCTTGACCCGGCCAAGGCCGCCTATGAGGTATCGGACCTGTACATGGCGCTGCAACAGCTCACGACCACCAACCTGCGGACCGTGATGGGCTCGATGGACCTGGACGAGACCTTGTCCAAGCGTGACGAGATCAACGCACGACTGCTCTCGGTCGTCGACCACGCGACCAACCCGTGGGGGGTCAAGATTACGCGCGTGGAGATCAAGGATATCCGTCCGCCCCAGGACATCGTCGCCGCCATGGGCCGCCAGATGAAGGCCGAACGCGAAAAGCGCGCCAATATCTTGGACGCAGAAGGCGCCCGCGCTTCCGAGATCCTGCGGGCGGAGGGGCAAAAGCAGGCGCGCATCCTGGAAGCCGAAGGACGCCGCGAGTCCGCATTCCGCGACTCGGAAGCACGCGAACGCGCCGCCGAAGCTGAAGCTCTGGCGACCCGCGTCGTCTCCGAAGCGATCGAGAACGGGGGAACCCAGGCGATCAATTATTTCGTCGCGCAAAAGTACGTGGAGGCGATCGGCAAGTTCGCGACCAGCCCCAATGCCAAGACGATCCTGTTTCCGGTAGAGGCGACGCAGCTGATCGGGACGCTGGGCGGTATCGGCCAACTCGCCAAGGAGGCGCTGGGCGACGTTTCCGCCAACGGCCCCGCTTCGGCCAAGCCGCAACCTGGCGTGACGGTGCCGCGGATCACCCGCGACCTGCCCGAATCGTGACGCTGGACGGGGTCGGCGGCGCGGGCGGGGCGTGGCTGATCGCCGCGCTCGCTCTCGGCATCGCGGAGCTGGTGGTGCCGGGCGTGTTCCTGGTGTTCCTGGCGCTTGCCGCCGCGATCACCGGTGCCCTCGCCTTTGCGGTGCCGGGCATCCCGGTGGCGGTGCAGCTCCTGTCGTTCGCGCTGTGGTCGACGGTGGCTGTGCTAATCGGCCGCCGCTGGTATCATGACTATCCCGTCGCCACCGACGATGCCTTGCTCAACGACCGGGCGGGCCGCCTACTCGGGCAGGTCGTGACGGTGGACGTCGCCATTGCCGACGGGCACGGCCGGGTGCGCATCGGCGATGGCTCCTGGGCGGCCGAGGGCCCCGACCTTTCCGTGGGTTCCCCCGCCCGCATTACCGCGGTGCAGGGCGGTGTCGTGATCGTGGAGCCCCTGCCTTCGCCCTCCCCGCCCCCAACGGCCAAAGGTTGAGGCCCGGGCAGCTTTGCCCTACCGCGACCGCCTGTGGAGGAGGATAGCGCAGGCATGACCGCAACGATTGCGCTGGTTGACGATGACCGCAACATCCTGACCTCCGTGTCGATCGCGTTGCAGGCCGAAGGTTTCCTGACCCGCGTCTATTCCGATGGCGAGACCGCGCTGAAAGCTCTGGTCGACAACCCGCCCGACCTCGGCATCTTCGATATCAAGATGCCACGCATGGACGGATTGGAACTGTTGCGCCGCCTGCGTGAGCGGAGCCAGATCCCCGTTATCTTCCTGACCAGCAAGGATGACGAGCTGGATGAGGCGCTCGGCCTCGCCATGGGCGCGGACGACTATATCGCCAAACCGTTCAGCCAGCGCCTTCTGATCGCGCGCATCCGGGCGATCCTGCGCCGGACGGAAGTGCCACAAGCGCCCGGTGACGCCGGCTCGGGTGACGGCACCCTCACCCGCGGCCAGCTTGCCATGGACCCCGCCCGCCATCGGACGATGTGGAAGGGGGAGCCCGTCACCCTCACCGTGACCGAGTTCATGATCCTCGAAACGCTGGCCCAGCGCCCCGGCATCGTGAAAACGCGCAACCAACTGATGGACGCGGCCTATTCAGACGACATTTATGTCGACGACCGCACCATCGACAGTCACATCAAGCGCCTGCGCCGCAAGTTCCGCGCCGTTGACCCCAGCTTTGACGCCATAGAGACGCTGTATGGCGCCGGCTACCGATTCTCCGAGGAATGAAACCCTGAGCGAGCTGCGGGAGGTCGGCCGCGACCTGGCGCTGCGCTGGTCGGGACAGATCTCGCTCACTCGCCGCATCCTGGCGATCAACATCATCGCGCTGCTCATGCTGGCCGGCGGGTTCTTCTACCTCGACTCGTACCGTTCGCGCGTTCTCGACGCCCGCGCCGCGCAGGCCGGGCGGGAAGCGCGTCTGATCGCAGAGGCTGTCGGCACCGTACCGCCGTCGGATCGCAACACCCTGCTGGCGAAGCTCGCCCGCGACACGGGCACGCGCATCCGTGTCTACGCTCGAAGCGGCGCCTTGCTGGCGGACAGTCGTGCCCTCGGTGTCCGAACCATGGTGCTGATGGATCCCGACAAGGACCCGGCGGGGCAGCGGATCGCGCGCTGGCTGGATGCCGGCATCGACATCGTGGTCGGGGCCGCCCGCGCGCCCTTGTACCGCGAACGCCGCAACGGGCGGCGCTGGCCGGACGTGGCGGGGGCGCTCGGGGGCGCCGTTTCCACCACCGTATGGCGGGCGCCCGATCGCACCCCGGTCATCACCGCCGCGGCCCCGCTCGACGGCGGCGCAGCGCTGATGACGGCCGTGAACGCGCGCGAGGTGACGAAGATCGTGCGTGTGGAGCGCTTCCGCCTGTCGGTGGTCCTCCTGATCACAACCCTTGTCTCCGTGCTGCTGTCGCTCTTCCTCGCCCGCACCATCGTCCGCCCGATCCGCCGCCTGGCACGCGCGGCCGTGCGGGTGCGGCTCGGCCGCGCGCGAGAGGTGGTGGTCCCCCGCCTGCCCGATCGCCGTGATGAGATCGGGATGCTCGCCCGCGCCCTGTCCGACATGAGCCTCGCCTTGCGCGCGCGCATCGACGCGACCGAGTCCTTCGCCGCCGACGTGACGCATGAGCTGAAGAACCCGCTCGCCTCGCTCCGGTCCGCCGTGGACGCGCTCGGCCGGGTGGAGGACCCAGGCCTTCGCGAACAATTGCGCGCGGTGGTCCGCGATGACGTTCGCCGCCTCGACCGGCTTATCACCGATATCTCGGACGCGTCGCGCCTCGACGCCCAGCTCAGCCGCGCACATTTCGACCCGCTGAACCTCGTCGCCCTGCTGCGCGGGCTGGTGGACCAACGCCTCGCCCGCGGGGTGGAACGCGGCATCCGGCTACGCTTCGACAGTCCGGGCGAGCCGGCGCTGGTCCCTGCGGAGGGCATGCGCCTCGAACGAGTGTTCGAGAACCTGATCGACAACGCCCTGTCCTTTTCCCCCGACAATGGCGTTGTCGCAATCGGCGTCCGGGTACAGGGCGACCAGGTCACCGTCAGCGTGGAGGATGACGGCCCGGGCGTGCCGGAAGAGGCGCGCGAAGCGGTCTTCCAGCGCTTTCATTCCATCCGCCCCGCCACGGAGATATTCGGCCAGCATTCCGGCCTCGGCCTTTCCATTGCGCGCACCATCGTCGAGGGGCATGGGGGAACGGTAATGGCCGAGTCCCGCGAAGATCGATTGAGCGGCGCGCGTTTCGTGGTGCGCCTGAGCCGCACCGAACCGGCGAGCGATCAATGATGGAGCCGCAGACTCTTCACCTCACCACCGTTGCCATTGATGGCCGTGCAGTGCTGATCGAGGGGCCTTCCGGGGCCGGCAAGTCGGACCTCGCTTTGCGGCTGATCGACCGGGGGGCAGAGCTGGTCAGCGACGATTACACCGTTCTCGCTCGTGACGGCGCGACCCTTGTCGCCAGCGCGCCACCCCGCATTGCCGGCGCGATCGAGGTTCGCGGCGTCGGCATCCTGACCTTGGCCTATCGCCTCAGCGCTCCTGCAGCCTTGCTGGTCAGCCTGCGTCCCGATCCCGACCGCTTGCCCGAGCCACGCTCGCGAGAGCTTCTTGGCGTCACGCTGCCCGAACTGACGCTCGCCCCCTTCCCTGCTTCGGCGCCGATCAAGGTCGAACTTGCGCTGTCCCATATTGGAACAGCCCCGTGAGCAACCGCCCCGACATCCTGCTCGTCACCGGCCTGTCCGGCGCCGGCAAGTCCACCGTGCTGAAGACGTTGGAGGATCTGCGGTGGGAGGTGGTCGACAACCTGCCCCTCAGCCTCCTCGAACGGCTTCTCGACGCGCCGCGCCCGCGCGGGGTGGAGGACGCCGCCCAGCCGCTCGCAATCGGCCTGGGGCCCAGAACGCGCGATTTCGACCCCGAGCGCGTCGTCGCCAGCGTGCGCGCCCTTCAGGAACGGCACGGGTGGCAGATCGGCACCCTGTTCCTGGACTGCAGCGATGCGGAGCTTGAGCGTCGCTACGCCGAAACGCGCCGTCGCCACCCACTTGCCGCCGATCACCCTGCCAGCGACGGGATCGCCGAGGAACGCGAACTGCTCGCGCCCTTGCGCGCCTGGGCCAGCCGGCTGATCGACACCACCAACTTGTCCGCCCACGCCCTCGCAGGGGAGATCCGTACCCTGTTCGGTGGAGAGGATGGGGGCGAATCGACGTTGCAGGTCATGAGCTTCGGCTTTTCGCGCGGCCTGCCCCGCCATGCTGACCTGGTGTTCGACATGCGTTTCCTGCGCAACCCTCACTGGGACCCGGCGCTGCGGCCGGGCACCGGCCTCGACCCAGACGTCGCCGCCTATGTCGCTGCGGACCCGGCCTATGAGGCGGCGGTTTCACGGATCGAGGAACTGATCGGGCTTCTCCTTCCCCGTTATCAGGCGGAGGGAAAGTCGTACGTTACCGTCGCCATTGGCTGTACCGGCGGGAGACACCGGTCGGTTCACGTCACCGAACGGATCGCGCAATGGTTGCGCGAACATGGTTTTTCGCCCACGGTTCTGCATCGCGATCTGGCCACCGCGCCTCAGGACTCGCGAGAAGGATTTGTTGCCGGCCCATGATGGGAAAACTTTACCGATGATCGGCCTTGTTCTGGTGACCCATGGTCATCTCGCCGATGAATTCGTCACTGCCATGATCCATGTGGTCGGCCCTCAAGAGGGCGTGGCCACCATTGCGATCGGGCCGGATGACGACATGGACCGACGTCGCGCCGACATCGCCCAGGCGATCGCTCGGGTCGACACCGGTCGCGGCGTGATCGTGCTGACCGACCTGTTCGGCGGCACGCCCTCCAACCTCGCGATTTCGTTGATGCAACGCGGGCGCGTCGAAGTGATCGCGGGCATGAACCTGCCCATGCTCATCCGTCTCGGTTCCGCCCGCAAGTCGATGAAGGTGGTGGAAGCTGTCGCCGCCGCGCGCGAAGCCGGTCGCAAATACATCTCCGTCGCTTCCGAGGTTCTGGGAGAAGCCGCCGCGTGACCGCTTCGCGTACCGTGCTGGTGAGCAATCGCCGTGGCCTTCACGCCCGCGCCTCCGCCAAGTTCGTCACCCTCGCTTCCTCGCAAAGCTGTGAGGTCAGCGTTGAAAAGGACGGCAGCGCCGTTGCCGGCACCTCCATCATGGGGCTGATGATGCTGGGCGCCGCCATGGGCGACTCGATCACGATCAGCGCGGCGGGCGATGGTGCCCCGGCTGCGGTGGACGCCTTGGCCGAACTGGTTGAAGCGAAGTTCGGGGAGGACTGATCCACCCGCGCGAACGCCTTGCGAAACGGATCGGCACGGAGCGGCGATGCTGGAGGTGATCCGTCAGGCGCTGGCCGCCAACAACAACGTGCTGATGGCACGCATCTGTTCGGCAGGGCAGAAGATCCCCAACGAACGCGCCATCATCGCCGCCGATGAAATCGGCATCGTGGTCTATGGCGGCACCGATGGTGAGTTCTACGCGCAGCCGTGGACCAGCATAGCTTGGATAGCAGTACCCTGATGTCCTAGGGGCTGCGTCATGCCCCGTCAGATCACCGCCTATTCCAACCCCTTGGTAAAGCAGGTCCGCGACCTGCGCGACAAACGCCACCGCCGCGAATCGGGCCAGTTCCTGGCCGAGGGGCTTCGCATCCTGACGGAGGCGCTGGAGACCGGCCGTGTTCCCGCGCTGCTGTTCTTCGCAGCCGCCAGCGCCGGCCATGAACGGGTGCGTGCCCTGGTCGATGCGGTCGAGCGGTCGGGCGGCGAGGCGATCGAGACCACGCCCGACATCCTGTCCAAATTGTCCGGGAAGGAAAACCCACAGGCAGTGGTGGGCGTGTTCGACGAATTCGATACCAACCTTTCCCACCTCGACCGGAACGCCTCGGGGATCTGGCTGGTCGCCGAACGCCTGCGCGATCCGGGCAATCTCGGTACGATCCTGCGGACGGGCGACGCGGTCGGCGCGGGGGGCCTGATCCTGATCGGCGAATGCGTCGACCCCTTTTCGGTCGAGGCTGTGCGCGCCAGCATGGGCGCGCTGTTCACAATCCCCGTCGTGCGGACCGAGTGGCAGCCCTTCCTCGACTGGCTTCGTGCGGGGCCAGGGCAACTGGTCGGGCTCAGCCTCGATACCGATATCGACTACCGCTCCGCCGCGTACCGAGGGCCCACTTTCCTTCTGACCGGCAACGAGGCGCAAGGCATGCCCGCCGACTATGCCGCCGCCTGCGACCTGCTGGTCAAGATTCCCATGCTGGGCAAGGCCGACAGCCTGAACGCCGCCGTCGCAACCGCCGTCATGGCCTATGAAGTCCTCGCCCAGCATCGCCGCTGACGTTGCGGGGCCCGTTTCGGGACAGCATGAACTTGGTCGCTTGGCGCAGGGGCCGAGAGATCCTCGTCCAGCAGAATAGCTGACGGTATCCGTTCCGTTCTTGAAAAGAGCGAGCGCGGTGACCAGCCGCGAGGGCCTGTAGCATTACGCACAGCTGAAGCTTGCGCTGCCAGAGCCGCCTCCTGAGACGGCGTGAACTTGGCCATCACCGCGATGCTTCGGCTAGTAGAGCATCACCAGCGGCGGCGGGCCTAAGAGTCAGTGCCCGCCGGCGCGGCTGAAATTCGAAACGTCTTCTTGATTGCCGCAAGAGCGATCGCCGACAGCGATGGCCTTGGACAACTCGCACAGCGGAAAAACTCAGGTCGCCAAAGCCGCATCCTGGAACGATGCAAACCCGGCCAGCAGCTGCAATGCGTCGCCGAGCAGGCAACCACCAGCTGGCTGGCCTTGAAACTCCTCGCCCGCCAGCGTTGCTGACGTCACCCGAGCCTACCGTCGAGCTCCCAGAGCTTGGCGCCTGCGGCGATGGCGCGTCCTCAAAGACCAGCGAAGCCAACGTCGCGGAGCCGCACCCTAGGATTGCGCGAAATCCAGACACCGATCGCCGGACCCTCGCGCAGCAGGGGTCATCGCCGGTGACAGCCTTTGGCCTCCCAATAACCAGCGCAGTGGATGTACCCGAGCGGCAATCTCGACCAGCGAGCCTGGTCACCAGCGGCGTTGACCTATGGGCCACTCGCGCGGCACCGCCGCTCAGATCGTCGGGCCGCATTCTCGAACAGCGCGGACCCGGCCCACTGACCGCGAGCTTTCACCCAGCGCCTCCGCGAGGCATTACTCCGCCGCGTCCTCCAGCAGCGCAAGCTTCGTCACCGGCCGCGCGCTTTGCTCGCTGACCGGCGGTGCCTCGATAGACTTGCCCGCCGTGTCGATGTCCAGCGCCTCGAACCGGCGAGCCTGGGTCAACACCTGCGACTCCAGGCTGCCCACGAAGCTGTTGTACGCGCCCATTGCCGTATCCAGGTTCTTGCCCAGCCGCGCGACATGGCCGCCCATGACTGACAACCTAGCGTACAGGTCCTTGCCGAGCGTGCCGATCTCGCGTGCCTGCTTTGCCAGCTTCTCCTGCCGCCACACAGCCGAGACGGTGCGGGCGATCGCAACGAGGTTGGTGGGGGTTGCCAGCAACACCCGCTTGTCAAAGGCGTATTGCCAAAGCTCGTGGTCATGCTCCAGCGCGGCGGACAGGAAATGCTCGCCCGGAATGAACATGATGACGTAATCGGGCGCGTCGTCGAACTGCGACCAATAGCTCTTCGCCGACAGGCCGTTGATGTGCGCGCGGATCGACGCCGCGTGGGCGCTCAGGCCCGAAAGCCGTGCCGCATCGTCGATCGCGCCGAACGCGTCCTGATAGGCGTTGAGCGACACCTTGGCGTCGATGATCAGCGACTTGCCGCCGGGCACGCGAACGATCGCGTCGGGGCGCAGGCGACCACCTTCCCCGTCCGCGACACTTACTTCCATGGCAAAGTCGGTGTGTTCCGACAGGCCGCACGACTCGAGCACGTTGCGCAATTGCTGCTCGCCCCAGCGCCCGCGTGCCTTGGGCGCGTTGCGAAGCGCGTTGACCAGCTTGGCCGCTTCGCTACGCACCGACTCCTGCCCGACGCGCATGTGCTCGATCTGACCCTTTAGCTCGCCAAAGGCGTCGCGGCGCTCCGCCTCGACCTTTGCGACCCCCTCCTCATACCGCTGAAGCCGCTCGTTGACCGGGGCCAGCAGTGCGGAGAGGCGTTGACCCTGCATCTTTTCGGCTTCGGAAAATCGGGCCTGGGCGCGCTCCAGAAACTGCGACTGCGCACCTTCCAGCGCCTTCGCCGCAGCCGCACCGAACTGCGCGTTCATTGCCTCGCGCGCTTCGTGAAGCTGCTGCAGCGTGGTGCGGTGCGCTTCGTCCCGCGCGGTCGCCTCGGCACGCAGCGCGGCCAGCTCGCGCAATTCCTCCTGAGCCGTCGCCAACTGCGCCGCTAGCGCACGCTGGGTCTCGCCCGATTGGCTCGACTGGGCGCGAAGTCCTGCCAGTTCGCGCAGCTCTTCCTGCGCCGTCGCCAGCTGCGCCGCCATAGCGCGCTGGGTCTCGCTTAGCTGACTAGATTGGGCGCGGAGCCCGGCCAGCTCGCGATGCGCCTCGTTGCGCTCGCGCTCCACGGCATCGCGGGCCTGGCGGATTAGTTCGGCGTCGGCTGCGCGGGTCTGCGCCACCGCCAGATCGCTCGCCAGGGCGGAATGGCGGCGTGACGCCACCAGCCACCCGACCAGCAGCCCTGCCGCAACGGCGAGCAGTGCGACCAGAACGAGCTCAGCCACCCCTACGATTCCGGCAAAACGACACTAGCGACGACCCCTTCTCACGCCGGGTATAATGCCCGGCAGAAAAGGAACATAGCCCGAACGCGGAGTGTAGGACAGCCTTTTTGTGAGCGCCGCGCGCTCAGGCTGCCTTGCGCTGTTTGTCGAGCTTCTTCAACAACATGGACCGTTTCAGCCGGGAAATGTGGTCGATGAACAGCACACCGTTCAGGTGATCGATCTCATGCTGCATGCAGGTCGCCAGCAGCCCCTCGAGCTCCTTTTCGTGAGACTCACCCGTTTCATCCAGCCAGCGGACGCGGCAGCGGGCGGGGCGGGCGACCTCCGCATACTGGTCCGGGATCGACAGGCAGCCCTCGTTGTAGACCGACAGCTCCTCTGAAACCTCAAGCACCTCGGGGTTGATGTACGCGCGCGGATCGCGGATCGGCTTGCCTTCCTCGTCCTCCTGCTCCTGCAGGTCGATGACGAGCACGCGGCTCTCGACGCCTACCTGGATGGCGGCAAGGCCGATGCCATGGGCGGCGTACATGGTCTCGATCATGTCGGACACCAGCTGGCGAACGGAGTCGTCCACGACGGGAACGGGTTGCGAAACGGCGCGCAGACGAGCGTCGGGCACCTCAACGATGGGAAGAACGGCCATGGCGCCGAGCTAGGTGGCGACGCTGGGAGCGTCAAGCAACCCGGCATCTGTTGCGGCCCGCCCCGGTGATGGCTAGGCGCGCCCGATGCGCTCTGCGTACCTCCAACCGGTGTCGGATTCGGGTTCGGGCGGAGTGCGCCGGCGGACCGTCTCGATTGCCCTCACGATCGCCGCGCATCTGTTGCTGCTCTGGGCCCTGCTGCGCCTTGGCCCGTCGCTCGACGAACCGCCCCGGGCGAAGACGCAAACGTCGTTCCAGTTGCTCCCCGATGCGGGGGAGCAGCCACAGGCGACCAAGCGCGCAACGCAAAAGCCGGCCAAGCGCAGCACGGCAAAGGCGGCGTCCGCTCCACCCCGCACGGCCGCCCTGCCTCCTCCGCCGATCCCCGTCACGGTTCCGACCCCGGCGCCGGCGACAGAGCCCTGGACCTACCTGCGCGAGGACTTCGACCTGGCAAAGGTGCCAAAGCGGGCCCGCGACTCCGATGACGATGCACAGGGCACGGCGGTGGCCGGCACCGACTCGGGCAGCGCGGGCGCGGGCTCCGCGGCAGTGGCGGGTCCCGGCGAAGGCCCTGGCGGGCAGCGCCTCTATCCGGCCGACTGGTATCGCGAGCCGACCAGCACGGAGATCAACGGCTACATCCATCGCGCCGTCGCGCCGGGCAGCTGGGTCACGATCGCCTGCCGCACGGTAGAGCGCTACCATGTCGAGGATTGCCGATCGTTGGGCGAATCGCCTGTCGGATCAGGGCTGGGCAACGCCATGCGTCAGGCGGCGTGGCAGTTCCTGGTGATCCCGCCGACCATCGGCGGCCGACGACTGGTCGGCACCTGGGTACGGATCCGGATCGATTTCACCGAACGCGGCGCCATCGCCAGCCGCTGAGTGGGTCAGGCGACCGGCCGCCGCGCTCTCAGTGCCTGTGCCAACGTTCCCTCATCAAGATAATCAAGCTCGCCGCCTACGGGCAGCCCATGGGCAAGCTGGGTGACACGCACCGGAAAACGCTCGATTCGCTCCACAAGGTAGTGGGCGGTCGTTTGCCCCTCAAGCGTCGCGTTCATCGCCAGAACGACCTCATCGATCCCGCCCGACTCGATCCGGCGCACCAGCGCATCGATGCTGAGATCCTCCGGCCGCACACCTTCCAGCGCCGACAGCCGCCCGCCCAGCACATGGAAGCGCCCCGGGAACAGCCGCGCCCGATCCAGCGCCCACAGGTCCGCCACTTCCTCCACGACGCATAGCGCACGGGCGTCCCGGCGCGGGTCGGCGCAGATCGCACAAGGGTTCGACGTGTCGACATTGCCGCACGTCGCGCAGGTCTCCAGCCGCTCGTCCACCGCCTCCAGCGCCGCACGCAGGGGCCCAAGCGCCCCTTCGCGCTTCTTGAGCAGATGCAGCACCGCGCGCCGGGCCGAACGGGGCCCCAGGCCCGGCAGGCGCGACAGGGCTTGGGTCAACGCCTCAATCTCGGGTGATGCCATGGGGAACAGATAGGGGGTTGCGCGGGGGTTCGCCAGCGTGGACAGCATTCCCGATGCGGATCGTCTTCATGGGAACGCCCCAGTTCGCGGTGCCGGCGTTGTGCGCGCTGGTCGATGCAGGGCACCAGGTGGTCGCCGCCTACACCCAGCCGCCCCGTCCCGGCGGGCGTCGTGGGCGCGAGCTGGTTCCCTCCCCGGTCCAGGTTCGGGCCGAGGCGATGGGCATCGAGGTTCGCAGCCCCGTTTCGCTGAAGGGCGCCGAAGCACAGGCGGAGTTCGCGGCCTTGGCTGCCGATGTTGCCGTGGTCGCCGCCTATGGCCTGATCCTGCCCCGCGCGGTGCTCGACGCGCCGACGCATGGGTGCGTGAACATCCACGCCTCTCTCCTGCCGCGCTGGCGCGGCGCGGCGCCGATCCAGCGCGCGATCATGGCGGGCGACGCTGAAACGGGCGTGTGCATCATGCAGATGGAGGCGGGGCTCGATACCGGCCCGGTGCTGCTCGATGGCCGAGTGACGGTGGACGGAAAGACGGCCGGTGACCTGACGGGCGAACTCGCATCGCTCGGCGCGGCGTTGATGGTCGAAACGCTCAGCCGGCTGGACCTTACGGTCGCAGAGCCGCAGCCGGACGAAGGCGTGACCTATGCCGCGAAGATAGACAAGTCAGAGGCACGGATCGACTGGTCGCGCCCGGCGGTCGAGCTTGAACGGCTGGTCCGCGCGATGAACCCGGCACCGGGTGCCTGGTTCGAAGTAGCGGGAGAACGGGTAAAGGTGCTGGCGGCCGAGTTGGTCGACACCGCTTCGGACCGCGCAGGTATTGTCATCGACGACCATTTGCTGATCGCCTGCGGTGAAGGAGGGCTCCTCCCGACCCAGGTCCAGCGTGCGGGGCGCGGGGTGACCTCTGCCGACGACCTGCTCCGCGGCTTTGCGATTGCGCCAGGAACGCAGCTGGCGTGACGCGCTTTTCCCTGCTGGTCGAATTCGATGGCCGGCCGTTCATGGGGTGGCAGCGTCAGGCGCATGGCCCCAGCGTACAGCAGGCCTTGGAGGAGGCGGTGCAGGCCGTCACGGGCGAGCAGGCTGTGTTGCACGCGGCCGGTCGCACCGATGCAGGGGTTCATGCGCTCGGAATGCGGGCCCATGTCGACATCGGCAAACCGATCGAGCCCTTCCGCCTCAGCGAAGCCCTGAACGCGCTGCTGCGGCCGGCGCCAGTCGCCGTGCTCGCTTGCGAGGTGGTGCCAGATGACTGGCACGCGCGCTTTTCATGCCGGGGTCGGGCTTACGAATATCGGATCCTGAACCGGCGCGCGCCGCTCACCTTTGAGAAGGGGTTGGTGTGGCAGGTGGGCCGGCCGCTAGATGCGGCCGCGATGCACGGGGCGGCGCAGCGCCTGATCGGGCGGCATGACTTCACCACCTTCCGCTCGGCCCATTGTCAGTCAGAAAGCCCGATCAAGTCGCTCGACCGGCTGGAGGTGGTGCGAGAGGGCGAACGCGTGCTCATCCGGGCGGCGGCGCGATCTTTCCTGCACCATCAGGTGCGCTCCATGGTAGGCGCGCTGGCGCAGGTCGGACTTGGACGCTGGACAGCCGATGACGTTACCGCCGCGCTGGAAGCGCGCGACCGGCAGCGGCTGCCGCTCAACGCACCGCCGGACGGGCTGTTCTTCGTGGACGCTATCTACTGAAGCGCGCGGCAAGTTCGACATGGGTGGACCAGCGGAACTGGCCCACCGGCTGAATCCAGTCGAGCCGCCAGCCGCCCTCAACCAATATCTGCGCATCTCGTGCGAAGCTGCTGGGATTGCATGACACATAGGCGATCACGGGCGCGCGCGTCACGGTGAGCGCTTCCATCTGATCGCGCGCGCCGGCACGGGGCGGATCAAGGACGACCGCGTCGAAGCGGTCGAGCTCGGCGGGAATGAGCGGCCGGCGGTACAGGTCACGATGCTCGCCAAAGATCAGCCGCTGGTTGGCATTCGCCGCCGCCTTCAGCGATCCGATCGCGTCGCGTGCGCCTTCTGCGGCATAGACCCGGCCGGGCAGCGCCAATGCAAAGGTGCCAAGGCCCGCGAACAGGTCCGCGGTTGCAGCAGGCGTGCCAACCGCCTCCAGCACCGCCGCGACCAGCGCCGCTTCCCCTTCCGGTGTCGCTTGCAGGAAGCCGCCGGGCGGAAACGGCACGGGTACGCCGCCCAGGGTCACGGTCGTCGGCTCGGGCTCCCAACGCGTTTCCGGGCCCAGGCCGTCATCTACCGACAACCGGGCAAGGCCATGGGTGCCGGCAAAGGCTGTGATCGCCTCCGCCGCTGCCAAGCCGTCGGGCGAGAAGCCCGCAATCAGAACATCCGCGCCGCGATCGGTCATGGTCAGCTGAACGTCGGCCCGTCGGCGCAGCCCCAGCCGCGCGAGCAGGGAGCGTAGTGGCGCGACCAACGCGAACAGTTCAGGCGCAAGGATGTGGCACTCGCGCATGTCGACGATCGCGTGGCTCTTCTCCTCCGTGAACCCCAGCGCTACGCGGCCGCCCTTGCCATCGGCGTGCAGCGTTGCGCGCCGACGCGTGCGGGGGAGCGACAGCGCAGGCGCGCGGATCGTGGTCGCGATGCCATGTGCATCGAGCGCGCTGGCGACACGGTCGATAATGAAGCCGCCCCATGTCTCATCGTCCAGGTGCTGCAACTGGCAGCCGCCGCATTCGGGGAAGTGGCGACAGGGCGGCGTCTGGTGGTGAGGACCGGGCACGACCCCGCCCGTTTCGGTCAGGGTGTCGCCGGGCGCGGCGAAGGCGGCGTGACGGCCGTCATCAGTAACACCGTCGCCACGGGCGGCAACGCGAACGATCATGCTCATGCGCCGGCCTGCGCGATGGCGGCCGGGAGCGCAAGGGTGAGATCGTCGGCGATCAGCGCCGGCCCTGCGATCCGCGCGGCTTCGGTATGAAGCCAGACCGCGCTGCTGGCGGCGGCCAGAGCCGTCGTGTCCGGTCCGGCAAGCAGGGCGCCGGTCAGGCCCGCGAGCACGTCGCCGCTGCCCGCCGTGGCAAGCCAGGGAACATGACGGGCAGCCAGGCGGACCTCTCCGGTCGGGGCGGCGATGATCGTGTCGGGACCCTTCAGCACTACCGTCGCCCCCGACTCTCCCGCAGCTGTACGTGCCCGGTCGATCTTGCTTCCCTTTACGTCAGGGAAAAGGTGCGCGAACTCACCCTCATGCGGCGTCAGGATCGCTGGCGACGCGCGCGATCGGAGCCGGGCCGGGTCAAGCAGGCGCAGGGCATCGCCGTCGATCACCAGCGCATGGTCGCTGGCCAGCGCGGCATTGAGCTTCGCCCTCGCCTCCTCGTCAGGGCCCAGGCCAGGCCCGATCACGACGGCGCCGATGCGCGGATCGAACAACGCGTCCTCCGCCCAGCGTCGGCGAACGATCGCATGCGGCAGGCGATCGGTCGCGCTGCCGATCAGGAGAACATAGCCCGCGACGCGCGCTGCGGCGGAGGCGGCAAGCGCACTCGCGCCGGGCATTCGGCCCGCGACGACCGCGACCATGCCACGGCTGAATTTGTGGGCATCCACCGCGGGTGAGCGCAGGGAAGCAACCGGCAGGACGGACGCCTGCGATCGGGCCGCTATGCCGATGTCCAGCACGCGCACCGTCCCACATAGCGGCGCGGCGGGGAGCAGGAGGTGGGCTGGCTTTGGCGCGCCCAGCGCCAGCGTGAGCGCCGCGCCGGGATAGGCCGACAGCAGCGCGCCACTGTCCGTCGCCACCCCGCTCGGCAGGTCGACCGCGATGGTCAGCACGGCCCGGATCGAGAGGGCGTGCAAGGATTCGACCACAGGTTCGTCGAGGCCTCGCGACAATCCGGTTCCGAACAGCGCATCGAGCAGCACGGGCGCGGCGCTCGCCTCGGCGATTGGCTCTACCGGGCCAGCCCACCCTGCCCTCGCTCGTCGCGCCAAGTCGGTACGCGGGTCGGACAGGGCGGCGACGCGAACCGGGATGCCGGCCTGCCTCAGCGCCGACGCCGCAACATAGCCGTCCCCGCCATTGTTGCCGGGACCGCACAGCACCAGCACTTCCTGTCCGCCACCGATGCGGCGAACGACCTCTGCGATGGCGGCGCCTGCCCGGTCCATCAACGCCGCTTCGTCAACGCCGCTCGCCTGTTCCGCAGTGCGCATCTCGGCCGCGGTCAGGACAGTCAGGCCGTCGATCGGTCTCAAACGCTCGTCCTCTCAGTCGTCTGGTAGGCGGTAATGCTCGTCCCCGATTACGACATCGTCGCCCTCACTCCGCAACGGCTCGGCACCATCTGCGGCTCCGATCTCGTTACCTTCGGCCCGCAGCCGGCGAAAGCCACCATCGGGGAAGCGGACCGTCCAGATCTCGCCCTGGCCACTCCGCTCCCGTGTCAGGGTGCAGACGGGCGCGAGCGAAGCCGCGCCACGTGCACAGGGAAGCTTGGGTCCGGCGACCGCCTCTGCCGACACTTCGGACGACTGACTGGTGGGACCGCAGGCGGCGATGGCCCCCGCCAAAGCGGGCGCGCAGAGCCACAACCCGCGTCGCCTTAAAACTTGGACAACCGCCGGTTCAGATATCCGCATACACGTGGCGTTCGGCCTTTGCGCCCGGATGAGTGACGGCGCCCTGATAGGCTGGCCCGACATTCTGGGCATAGCGCCACAATGCGCCCGAGCCATAGCCGTTATCGCGCCGCTTCCAGCGCGCGCGCCGCTCCGCCAGCACCTCCTCAGCAACGAGCAGGTCGATCGTTCCAGCTTCCGCATCGATGCGGATCGGGTCGCCGTCTTGCACCAGTGCGATCGGGCCGCCCTCTGCCGCCTCTGGTCCGACATGGCCGATGCAGAAGCCGCGCGTCGCGCCCGAAAACCGGCCGTCGGTGATCAGCGCGACCTTTTCCCCCATGCCCAGGCCATAAAGCGCGGCGGTGGTGCTCAGCATTTCACGCATGCCGGGGCCGCCCTTCGGCCCTTCGTACCGGATGATGACAACCTCACCTTCCACGATGGAGCGGCTCTCCACCGCGGCAAAGGCGTCCTCTTCGCAGTCGAAGCAGCGCGCCGGCCCTTCGAACTGGAGCCGGTGCATCCCTGCGACCTTCACGATTGCGCCATTCGGGGCCAGCGTGCCGCTCAGGCCGACCACGCCGCCGGTCGGGGTGATCGGGGTTGAGATATCGTAGATGACCTTCTGGTCGGGGTTCCAGGTGACCTGGTCGATGTTCTCGCCCAGCGTGCGACCGGTCACCGTGAGACAGTTGCCGTCGAGCAGCCCACCCGACATCATGGTCTTCATCAACATGTAAACGCCGCCAGCCTCATGCATGTCCTTGGCGACATAGCGGCCGCCAGGCTTGAGGTCGGCGAGGTAAGGCGTCTCCGCGAAGACCCGAGCGACATCGTGCAGGTCGAACTCGATCCCCGCCTCGTTCGCCATCGCGGGCAGGTGCAACGCCGCGTTGGTGGAGCCTCCGGTCGCCGCCACCACGCGGGCAGCGTTTTCGAAGGCCGCGCGGGTGCAGATGTCACGCGGCCGCAGCTGGCGCTCGACCAGCTCCATCACCTGCGCGCCGGCAGCGATCGCGATCTGTTCGCGGCTGGTATAGGGGGCCGGCACCATGTTGCTGTTGGGCAGGCTTAGCCCGATCGCCTCACCGACACAGGCCATGGTATTGGCGGTGAACTGGCCCCCACAGGCACCATGGCCGGGGCAGGCGACCTTCTCCAGCGCATGCACCTCTTCCAGCGGGCAGGTGCCGGCGGCATAGCGACCGACCACCTCGAACACGTCCACCACCGTCACGTCGCGGTTCTGATAGCGGCCGGGCAGGATAGACCCGCCGTAGACGAAGACCGACGGGATGTTCAGCCGCAGCATCGCCATCATCATGCCGGGCAGCGACTTGTCGCATCCCGCAAAGCCCACCAGCGCGTCATAACAATGCCCGCGGACTGACAGCTCGACCGAATCGGCGATCACTTCGCGGCTGACCAGCGACGACTTCATGCCCTGGTGACCCATGGCGATGCCGTCGGTCACGGTGATCGTGTTGAACCGGCGCGGCATGCCGCCGCCCTGGATCACGCCTGCCTGAGCGGCGTCGGCCTGTGCATCGAGCGTCGTGTTGCAGGGAGCGGAGTTGTTGCCGGCGGACGCCAGCGCCACGAACGGCTTGGCGATGTCCTCTTCAGGAATGCCCATCGCGTAATAATAGGAACGGTGCGGCGCCCGCTCTGGGCCAACGGACACGTGACGCGATGGCAGGCGGGACTTGTCGAAGCGAGGCTTGTCGATTGTGAGGTCGTTCATGACCGACAGCCTATGTCGTCACCGACCCCGTTTGCGCAAGCTTATTGCGAGGCGGTCAGTCAGAGACTGTCGAGAGCCTTGGCAACGCCGTCCATGGTGAACGGCTTTTGCAGCCGAGGCCGGTCGCGAAACCGCTCATCCACACCGTCATCGCTGCCGCCGGTCGCGAAGATAAAGGGAATGCCCTTGCTCGCCAGCGCCTCGGCAACAGGCGTGCTCTTCTCGCCAGCGCGCAGGTTCAAGTCCAGGATCGCCGCGCCGACATTGCCGCCGTGGACCAGCGCCAGGGCGGATTCGACACTGTCAGCCGTTCCCGCCACCTTTTTGTCGAGAACTTCGAGAAAGTCCTCCAGCATCATCGCGATCAACGGCTCGTCTTCGACGATCAGGATTTGGCTTGGCGAAGTCATCGTGAATGCGTCTTAGAGAGCGTTTCGTTGCGATGCCAGTGTCTTGTTCATCGCCCGGCCAATGCCTCCCGCGTTGCCTCGGCAAGCTGCTGGACGGAAAAAGGCTTTGGGAGGAACGACACATTGTCGAGGTCGATCGATCGGCGCAGCTGTTCCTCCGCATAGCCGGACATGAACAGGATCGGCAGGTCGGGGTACTTGGCTCGGGCCTGTCGCACCATGGTAGGGCCGTCCATCGTCGGCATCACCACGTCGGAGATCATCAGGTCCGGCTTGCCGTTCTGTTCCAGCACTTCCAGCGCGACCTCGCCGTTCTCGGCCGTGAGCACGCTGTAGCCCTGTCGCACCAACGCGCGCTCGGCGACCGCGCGCACCATGTCCTCGTCCTCGACGAGCAGGATGGTGCCGGAACCCCAGCTTTCGGCCGGCTTTGGCGCGGGACGAGCCGGCGTGGTCCGGGCCGTCGCCGGTGCCGCATGGACGGGGAAGTAGATGGAGAATATCGCGCCCTCACCCGGCGGGCTGTCGGCAAAGATATAGCCCCCGGACTGTTTGACGATGCCGTACACCGTGGACAGGCCAAGCCCCGTGCCCTTCCCCACCTCCTTGGTCGTGAAGAAGGGTTCAAAGATCTTGGGCAGCACCTCCTGCGGGATGCCAGTACCAGTGTCCGTCACGATCAACGCGGAATAATCGGCTGGCGGCATGATGTCGCGACCCATGCGCCGGACCTCCGCAGCCGAGATCGATCGCGTCTGGATGGTCAGCGTGCCGCCCCCGCGCGGGTTGGCCTGCAGCATCGCATCGCGTGCGTTGACGGCAAGGTTCACCACCACCTGTTCGAGCTGGCCGGGGTCGGCGCGCACGGGCCCCAGGTTGCGGCCATGGCTGACGTCGAGCTTCACCGTCTCGCCCAACAGTCGCTTGAGCAGATTGGACACTTCCGACACGACGTCGGGCAGCTGGAGGATCTGCGGGCGCAGCGTCTGCTGGCGCGAGAAAGCGAGCAACTGGCGTGTCAGGCCCGCCGCACGGTTGGAATTTGTCCGGATCTGCTGAATATCATCATAATCGCTGTCGCCTGGCGAATGGCGCATCATCATCAAGTCGCAATGGCCGATGATGGCAGTCAGGATGTTGTTGAAGTCGTGGGCGACGCCGCCCGCAAGCTGGCCGACAGCCTGCATCTTGGTCGCCTGCGCCACTTCGCGTTTCAGGCGGGATTCCTCGCTATTGTCCTTCAGCGACAACAGCACGGCCGCCTCCCCTAATCCGCGCGCGCCGGCGATGGTCAGCGCCACCGGCTCCTCGGGATTTGACCTCAGGCGCACGGCCATGTCGGCGGAATGAGTGGCGCCGCTGGCAAAACGACGGATCGCATCCGCGACCGCGGCCTTGTCCTCACGCACCATCAGGTCGCCCGGATAGAGCGGCGGCGCGGCGGCATTCACGCCTGCCGCCCGGATGAACGCGTCGTTCATCTGCACGAACCGGCCGTCGCGATCGACCAGGGCCAGCCCAAGCGGCAGCAGGCTCACCAGGCTTCGCACGTGCGCCGCGGCGCTCGCGCCAATCGCGGGAGTGACGCTTTCCTCGTCGTCGAGCAAGGCCACCAGCACGGGTGCGTCATCGGCGTCGCTGAAGGGAACCTGGACGATGCGCAGGGGATTGCCCTCCAACCCTTCGCGTTCGAACCGGACCAGGCCGCGGCTGTCGGTTATCAGGAACCGCGTGAAATCACGCCCTTCGACGGTGCCGTCCGAGCTGCCGAGCGCGCGCATCGCAAGCACGCGGTTGGCGGCGCGGACATGGCCATCCGGCGCGATCAGCGCTGCCATGATGCCGCCACCGCCCAGCCGGTCGCCAAGCGGGCCGGACACGGCGCGGGCTACCAGTTCGGCCGAGTCCTCTTCCTCGATGGGGGCAAAGCGCCAGACCAGCATATCGCCCTCGTCGCCCGCCCGGACCACCTCTGCCGACAAGCGAAGCTGTCCAAGTATGAGTCGGGCTGCATGCCCCGTGCCGTCCCGCCACGCGGCTCGCCCCGCCGCACCTAGTTCTGCCGCCCCATCCGCGTCGAGCGGCAAGCCCGGCGGGGTAGGAAGGCCTGCGAACAGTTCCTCATATCGGTCATTGGCGCAAACCAGACGGCCAGCCCGATCGGTGATCGCGACTGCGTCCACGCTCGCTTGCGATACCGCATGGGCAAGGCTCCAGTCGACTCGCGCTTCTGCCGCCGGCGCCGGCCGGGCGAGCATCCGCCAGGCAAGCACGCCGCCACCGATGACCAGGGCGGCACCGAGGAAGCCGGATGCTGCCACCGCGCTCTTCGACAGCCAAAGCACGAGCAGAGCAGCAACCAGCCCCGTCCCGACCGCGACCAGCGCAGCCGAGCGAGTTGGGGTCAGGCCGCCGGGTACGGGTTGGGTCGCCATTCGCCTGAGTGGTCGCACCGCCGCCTTCGCGTCAAGCGGGGTTAACCAAAAGGAGCAGGCGCGGCACAACGCCGCGCCTGCCGATCGTTCAC
Source organism: Sphingomonas aerophila (assembly GCF_014199305.1). GTDB lineage: Bacteria > Pseudomonadota > Alphaproteobacteria > Sphingomonadales > Sphingomonadaceae > Sphingomonas > Sphingomonas aerophila. Next base: position 93,925 of record NZ_JACIJK010000004.1, on the reverse strand, counting down.
CAGATGCGAACGCGCTGGTCCGGCTTCAGGTACAATTTCTGTCCTGGGGTCGGCTTAAAGGCCGAATACCAGGGGTCCATGTTGCGCACGATGTTGCCGCGCTGCTCGGACGGCGAGTGCGGGTCGGTCAGCAACCGCTGACGCAGCGTCGCTTCGCGATAGTTGCGCCGCCACACCTGGGTCCAGCCGAGGTAGAAGCGCTGGTCGCCAGTCATCCCGCCCAGTACCGGAGCCGCCTTGCCACCGAGCGACGCCTTGTAAGCGTCATAGGCCGCCGACAAGCCGGCGAGGTCGGCCGAGTTCTCACCCAGCGTCAACCGGCCCTGCAGGTGCATGCCAGGCAACGGCTCATACTGGTCGTACTGGGCGACCAGCTTCTCCTCGAGCGCGTTGAAGTTCTTGACGTCCTGGTCGGTCCACCATTGCGACAGCTTGCCCGTGGCGTCGTACTTGGCGCCCTGGTCGTCGAAGTGGTGGCTCATCTCGTGGCCGATCACGGCGCCGATGCCGCCATAATTCACCGCCGGATCCGCCTTCGGATCGAAGAACGGCGCTTGCAGGATGGCGGCCGGGAACACGATTTCGACCATGCCGAAATTTGCATAAGCGTTGACCGTCATCGGGGTCATGCCCCACTCCCAGCGCTGCAACGGCTTGCCGAGATGGGAGATATTGTACTCGTGCGCCCAGTGCGCGGCGCGCAGCTTGTTGCCGAACGCGTCGCCTGCGGTGATCGTCAGGTTCGAATAATCACGCCAGCGCGAAGGGTACCCGATCTTTGGCGTGAAAGCCGCAAGCTTCGCATGCGCCTTCGCCTTCGTCTCGGGCGCCATCCAGGCCAGCGCGTCGATGCGCTTGTTCATTGCCGCAATGACGTTGCGGACGAGCTGGTCAGCCGCCGCCTTGGTCGCGGGCGGGAAATACTTGGCGACGTAGACCTTGGACACCTCGTCCGACACCGCGCCGCTGGTGAAGCTGACGGCACGCTTCCAGCGGTCCTCCTGCTGCGGCGTGCCCGACAGGACGGTGCCGTAGAAAGCGAAACGCTCATCATCGAATCGCTTGGGCAGAACGTCTGCGAAACCGTCGAGCGAGCGGACCAGCAACTGATCCTTGAGCACATCGAGCGGCGCCGCAGCGATCAGCTTGGCGATACCGGTGACCGCCGTGGGTTGCGCGACAATCAGCGTGTCGACGGGCGTGCCGAGGCTGCGCAGATAGGTCGCGAAGTCGAAACCGGGCGCCGACTGGATCAGCTGCGCGGTGGACATCTTGTTGTACGTCTTGTCCGAATCGCGGCTGTCGATCCGGGTCCAGCTGACCTGGGCGACCTGCGTCTCGATATCGACGATCGCCTTGGCTCGCGCGTCCGCATTCGGTTCGCCGGCCAGGGTCAGCAGCTTGGCAAGATGCGCCTGGTAGCCCGCCTTTGCCTCTGCCAGCTTGGCGTCAGGCTTCAGGTAGTAATCACGGTCGGGCAGCCCTAGGCCCGCCTGGCTCAGGCCGACGATGTAGGTCTCGGGATCCTTGTCGTCCTGGCCAACCCCGGTGCCGAAGGGAGTGCCGACGCCGTTGCGGTCTGCCTCTGCGGCAAGCGCGGCATAGCCGGCCTTATCGTTCAGGCCCTTGATCTTGGAAAGCCAGGGCTGGATCGGCGCCAAGCCCTTTGCCTCGATCGCAGCGGTGTCGAGATAGGTCGCGTAAGCGGTGCCGATCTTGGTGCCCTTGGATGCCTCCAGGATACCCCGCGTCCGCTCGCGCGACAGGTCGGCAAGCGTGTCAAACGCGCCATAGCTGGACTTGTCGGCCGGGATCGGCGTGTTCTTGATCCAGTTGCCGCCGCCGTACAGGTAGAAATTGTCACCGGGCGCGACTGACTTGTCCATGCCGGCCTCGTCCAGCCCGAAGCTGCCATAGCTTTGCACCTGGAGCGACGGGGTAGCAGGCGCCGTGCCAGCCGGCTGGGCGGTCTGCGCATGCACCGCGGCGACGCCGGCCAGGGTCGTGGCGGCAAGCAGGCTGCCGATAACGAAACGCTTCATATGTCGAGGCTCTCCATCGAAGAACGATCCGCCAGTCAAAAGCGGGCGGCATCGGACGCGGCGTGTTGTACTCGACCGATACGGTTCGTCAATTCGCCCGCGAACTCGCGCGGTTACGCCATCTCCATGCCACCCGCCACCGCCACGCAAGCGCCGCGACGGCATAGCCGCTGATGGCCAGCCCAACGGCGATCACCACCAATCCGACGAGGGTCGCGGGACCACCTTGCGCGACTAGCCAGTGAAGCCAGCCAGCATGTGCCTCCACCCCACGGGCGATCGGGTGCCCCGGCACGTCACGGTCGAGCCGCAGCATCCAGCGCCCGATACGGTACGCCGCCCAGAACAGCGGCCCGATGGTAAGCGGATTGTTGATCAGCGTCGTACCGACCGCGGTTGGTACGTTGGCGCGGACCGGCAGTGCCAGCGTCGCGGCCAGCGGCATATGGGCGAAGGGAAACAGGATGCCGGTCAATGCCCCCAGCGCGACACCCCGCGGGACCGAGCGGCGGGTGAACCGCCACAAGGCAGGCGCGAGCACCCGGTGAGCGACCGGGCGCAGCAACACGCTCTTCTCCATCGAAGCGCGCGTCGGCACCTGGCCGCGAAGCCACCCCCCCGTGCGCGCCATCCATCCGGCCGCGTCCGCGGTCGGCTCAGCCACGCTCACGCAAGATCCTGCCCGCCTCTTTCTTCCATTCGCGTTCTTTGATGTGCTCGCGTTTGTCGTGCGCCTTGCGCCCCTTGGCGAGCGCCAGTTCCACCTTCGCTCGCCCGCGCGAGTTGAAGTAGACCATCAGCGGGACCAGCGTCATGCCGTCCCGCGCGACGGCGCCGTGCATCTTGTTGATCTCGCGCTCGTGCAGCAGCAGCTTGCGCGGCCGCTTGGGCTCGTGGTTGAAGCGATTGCCGTGGCTGAACTCGGGAATATTCGAATTGACCAGCCACACCTCCTCGCCCTTCACCTCGGCATAGGCCTCCGCGATCGAACCTTCGCCGAAGCGGAGGGATTTCACCTCCGTGCCGGTCAGGGCAATGCCGGCCTCGAACGTCTGCTCAACTGCATAGTCGAACCGGGCACGGCGGTTTTCGGCGACGATCTTCTTCTTGTCGAACGTGGCGGGTTTGGGACGCATCGGGGCGATGTAGGCAAGGACGGGGGTGGAGGGAAGCGGCGCGTGACCGGGGCCGGTATGATCAGCCCCTCAAACCAGCCCGGCATGGGCCAGCGCGGCATCCACTGCGGCGCGAGATGCCTCCCCTGCTGGCGTCATCGGCAGGCGCAGGGTGCCGGGAAAACCGGGCCGAACGCGGGTAAGCGCGTATTTGACCGGGCCCGGCGAGGCATCGGTGAACAAGGCGTCATGCAATGGGTAGAGCTGATCCTGCAGCGCGAGCGCTCGTCGGTAGTCACCCCCTTGGCAAGCTGCCTGGAACTCCGCGCACAGCCGCGGGGCGACGTTGGCGGAGACCGAAATGCAGCCTGTGCCGCCCATCGCGTTAAAGGCAAGCGCCAGATCGTCGTTGCCCGACAGCTGGGTGAAACGATCACCGCAGCTTAGGCGGTGCTGGGAGACGCGGGCCAGCGCACCACTTGCATCCTTGATGCCGACGAAGATGTCGGGGGCGGCCCGCACGATCCTGGTTACCGTTGCTGGCAGGATGTCGGTCACCGTACGCGCCGGCACGTTGTACAGGATGATAGGCAGCGGCGCGTCGGCGGCGAGCGTGTCGAAATGGCGAAAGATGCCTTCTTGCCCGGGACGATTATAGTAAGGTGGCACCATCAACGCGGCGTCCGCCCCGGCGTCCTTTGCGGCACGCAAATTGTCGCGCGCAACCCGCGTGTCGTTGGAGCCTGCGCCGGCAATGACCGGCACTCGCCCCCGCGCCTGTTCGACGCAGACCCGTACGACCTGGAAATGCTCGTCGAACGTCAGGGTCGCCGCCTCCCCCGTCGTGCCACATGCGACCAGCGCCGTGGAGCCTTCCTCGATCTGCCATTCGATCAGGTCGCGATAAGCTGCCTCGTCAACCGAACCGTCGTCGGAGAATGGCGTGACCAGCGCGGGAATGGAGCCGTGGAACATGGCAGCGGGTTTCCTGTGTTCGCGTCGAATAAACCGGCCGGCACGGCAGTTCGTTCAGGACAGATACGGGTCGAATCGCTATCCTGTCCACATGGTTGCACCCCTTCTCCGTCCCTATCTTCTCATCGCCGGTGCCGCTGGCCTTTCAAGCTTCACCGCGCAGGACCGTGCGCCCACCCAGTTGCTGCCGATGGGCAGCTACAACACCGCTGTCGTGCAACAGCCTGGCCAGCCCGATGGCGCAATCGCCGCCACGCTGGCCCAGTGGAAGGCGATCCGCCAGACCGACGCTTTGCCGTTCGACAGCTATGCCGGCTTCCTGCTCGCACATCCGGGCTGGCCCGACGAAGCTGCCAACCGGCGTGCGGCCGAGCGGCAGGCGGGAATGGCCGCGCCCGCGAATGTGATCGCGTTCTTTCGTCGCTATCCGCCGCAAAGCACCGGCGGCGGGGTCGCCCTTTCCCGCGCCTTGCTGGCGAGCGGCCAGCCGGTCGAGGCAGCGGCCACGGCGCGCGATGCGTGGCGCCGTGGCGCGATGGCGCCCTCCGATGAGAGCTATCTGCTGACTAGCTTCTCGGGCCAGCTGACGCCCGCCGACCACGACGCGCGGATGGACGCGCTGTTATGGGCGGGCCTAACGGGATTGGCGGCACGGCAGCTTGGCTGGGTCAGCCCCGCACGCCGGCCCGGCTTTGCCGCGCGCCTGTCGTTCCGGACCAACGCGTCCGACGCGTCATCGCTGGCGTTTGCCGAACCTGGCGCGCTGGGGGGCGACCCCGGCTATGTCGCGGACCGGGCGACCTGGCTGCGCAACAACGGTGCATCCCCGACCAGTCGGACCTGGCTGGCCCAGGCGCGCACGCTGACCAGCTATCCCGGAAATCCTGAAGAGTATTTCGAAGTTCTCCTGGCCGCCGCCAGGGGTGCGGCTAACGACGGGCAGTACCAGGCGTCCTACGACATCGCGCGCCAGATCGATCAGGCCTATCCGCCTGCGACAGACATCTCGATCAAGCCCTATGGGGAGCGTGACGATTACACCAGCCTCGCCTGGCTAGGCGGGCAGGTCGCGATGAAGCGGCTGAACCGGCCGGGTGACGCCATGACGCTGTTCGACCGCTACGCGCATGGATCGCGTGCGCCGCAGACAAGGGCAAAGGGTTTTTATTGGGCTGGCCGCGCGGCCGAGGTTGCTGGCCGCAGCGTGGAGGCCGCCGCGTACTTCACCACGGCGGCGGGCTATCGCGACCAGTTCTATGGCCAGCTTGCCGCCGAGCGGACCGGGCGCAGCCTGTCTGCCCCACCGGCGCTTGGCACGCCCATGATCGATCCCGCGACACGCGCCGACTATGACCGGCGGGAAGTGGTGCGCGCCGCCCGCTTCCTGGGACAGATCGGCCAGTGGCAGGACCAGACCGCTTTTGTTCGTCAGATCGCCCTCAACGCCAAGAGCGACAGCGATCACCTGCTCGGCGCCGAGCTGTCGCGGTCGATCGCGCGGCCCGACCTTGCAGTGATGATCGGCCGCAGCGCGATGCAGAACGGCCTGTCTGATTACTCCGCAGCCGGCTTCCCCACCATGCCGGTGCCGGTCGGCTATGAGCGAAACTGGACAATGATCCATGCGATCGCCCGCCAGGAAAGCCAATTCGACCGCGCCGCGATCAGCCACGCGGGTGCGCGCGGCCTGATGCAGTTGATGCCCGGCACCGCGCGCGAACAGGCGGGCAAGATCGGCATCAGCTACGATCCGAGTGCGTTGACCACCGATCCGTCGCTGTCGATGCAGTTGGGGTCCAGTTATTTCGAGCGCGTCTATGGCGGCTTCTCCAGCTATCCGCTGGCGATCGCGGCGTACAATGCGGGGCCGGGCAACGTTCGCAAATGGCTCGCTGCGAACGGCGATCCGCGCATGGGCACGGTGGACGTGATCGACTGGATCGAGGCGATTCCGCTTTCCGAGACGCGCAACTATGTGCAGCGGGTGCTGGAAAACGCCGTGGTTTACGACCTGATGATGCCGTCCCGTGCACTCAGTGCGGGACGTCCAGCACCCCTGTCCTGGTACCTCGGCAAGAGCCGGCCTGGCTAAGCGGCGACGAGGCGGTCCGGCCCATCCTTCGCGTCGTTAGCGGCGGACGGGCGGCTCGCGCGGGAGCGGCGCTCCCTGCCCGTGGCGCGACGTCGAGGCAGGCGGAATACCTTCGGTGTGCGACCAAGGCGCCAGAGCGAGGATGCCGACACGACCGCGACCAGGGCATCCAGATAGCTCGTGACCTCAAACATCGTGATCCACCCGGCGATTTCCGGCGTGGCAGTTCCGATGAGGCGTGTCGATTCTTCACCGATGAGGACGACGCTGATGGTGACGACGGTCAGGACCAGCACGGTGAGCAGGACCTGTCCGGGCCGGATCGCGGCCAGCCGCGCAGCCGGCACCACCACGGTCCAACGGTGAAGAAAGCGGCCGGTCGGGGTGTCGGGCGCGATCACCCGTGCCAGCCACATTGAAGCGAACAGCAGTGCCAGCGTCATCGGGTCCCCCTGTATCCAGAGCTAAGGTGGCGCGCTTCGCGGCCCGGCGCCAGGGGTGGACCGTTCTTGTCGGCCCGGCCTAGAGACGCGGGATGGACCGACCCAACTACATCACCCCTGCGGGATATGCCGCGCTGCGGGCGGAATATGAGCAGCTGTTCGGGACCGAGCGACCCCAGATCGTGGAAACGGTATCCTGGGCCGCGGGCAATGGCGACCGGTCGGAGAATGGCGATTATCTATATGGCAAGAAGCGGCTGCGCGAGATCGACCGCCGCCTGGGCTGGCTGTCACGGCGGATGAAAGCGGCGAAGGTGGTCGACCCTGCCCAGGCGGGTGACCGTGGCCGCGTCTGGTTCGGCGCTACGGTGACCCTGGTGGACGAGGATGAGCGCGCGCGCGTGCTGACCCTGGTCGGCGATGATGAGGCGGACGCAGGCAAGGGCCTGGTCGGCTGGAACGCCCCGATCGCGCGGGCGCTGCGCGGGGCCGCGCTGGGCGACCTTCGTCGCGTGGTCCTTCCGGTCGGGGAGAAGGAATATGAGGTGACTGCCATCGCTTACCCGTCAGCTTGAGGAACGCTCCTCCCCGCCCGGCCGTTCATTGCCGCGAAGGAGAGAGCATATGGCCGAGAACCCACGCACGACCGCCGCGCGCGACACGGACGATCACGAATTGATCGATGCCGCCGTGGCGGATGCCGATTCCGACATCGTCCCCGGCAGCGCTGGCGGTGGCCTGCAGACAAACATCGGGAGTCAGGCCGACCTGACCGAGGCGGTGGACGAGCCCGACGCGAGCACGCGCCCCATGAAGAGCGACGCCATCGCAGCCGGTGAAGCACGGCCGAGTGATCGTGGTCCCAACCGCCAGAACGGTTGACGCACGCCCAAGCGGGTTGGAGGGTGCCGCCATGGCTGACGACACCCCCACCCAAAACATCGCCCTGCTAATCGACGCGGACAATGCCAGCTGGCACGCGATCGACCCGGTGCTGACCGTGCTTGCCGAACTGGGCACCGTCAATGTTCGCCGTGTGTACGGAAATTGGACCAAGCCCGCGCTGAAGGGCTGGCGCGACATGACCGTCAAGCACGGGATCGAGCCGCAACAGCAGTTCGACCTGACCAAGGGCAAGAACGCGACCGACATGAAGATGACGATCGACGCCATGGACCTCCTGTTCAGAGGCCGCGTCGAAGGGTTCGGCATCATGTCGTCAGACAGCGATTTCATGCCGCTTGCGATGCGGATCCGGCAGGATGGCCTGCCCGTCTATGGGTTCGGCGAGAGCCGCACGCCCGAAGCGTTCAAGCGCGCCTGCACCCGCTTCATCGACGTTGCCGCGCTGATGGCGGAAGAAAGCCCTGCCCCATCGCCAACGCCGGCACGCGGGCGGGCGCGGGCCGACACGCAAGCGGCTAGTCCGTCCGAAGGGCCGGAAAGCTCGATCGAACAGGCGCTGCCCCCTGCGATCGGACGGCGTCAGCGCCAGGAGCAAGTGACCGAAGACCCTGAGCTGCTGAAACTGCTGATCGACGCGTATGATGCCGTAAAGCGAGACGAGCGGGGCTATGTGAACCTGTCCGCGATGGCGCAGCTTGCCGGCAACCGGTCGAGTTTCGACGCGCGCAATTACGGGTACCGTCGCCTGTCCGACCTGATCGAGGCGGTACCGAACTTCCAGGTCGAACGGCGTGAAGGTGGGCGTTTATACGTCAGGCGCCTACGCTGACGGGTTGATACACACGGGCCATGCTCCGATGTGACAGCAGGGGTAGCTCTCAGTTGCCCCGACAGCTTTCATTTCGGAGATAAGCATGGCCACCAAAGCCTATGGCGCGACTGCCGCCGACCAGCCACTCGAGCCAATCACAATCGAGCGTCGCGAGCCTGGTCCGCGCGATGTGCAGATCGCGATCGCCTATTGCGGGGTGTGCCATTCGGATCTGCACCAGGTCCGTGCCGAATGGGAAGGCACCCTGTACCCCTGCGTCCCTGGCCACGAGATCGTCGGCCATGTGACAGCGGTCGGCGGTGAGGTGACCCGGCACAAGGTCGGTGACACCGTTGGCGTCGGCTGCCTGGTGCAAAGCTGCCAGCATTGCGGCTCCTGCGCGGAAGGTCTGGAGCAATATTGCGAGAACGGCTTCACGCTGACCTACAATTCGCCAACCGCGGATGCGCCGGGGCACACGCTGGGCGGTTATTCCGAGCAGATCGTCGTCGACGAGAAGTTCGTGCTGAAGATCAACCATGCAGACGAAGACCTTGCCGCCGTCGCGCCGCTGCTGTGCGCCGGGATCACCACCTACTCGCCACTGAAGCATTGGGGTGCCGGGCCGGGCAAGAAGGTCGGCATCGTCGGCATTGGCGGCCTGGGTCACATGGGCATCAAGATCGCGCATGCACTGGGCGCGCACGTCGTGGCGTTCACGACCTCCGCGAGCAAGCGACAGGATGCGCTCGACCTAGGCGCCGACGAGGTCGTGGTGTCGCGTGAAGCGGACGAAATGGCGGCGCACGTCGGCAGCTTCGACATGATCCTCGACACGGTTGCGGCCAGCCACAACCTGGACGACTTCACCTCGCTGTTGAAGCGCGATGGCACGCTGGTTCTGATCGGGGTGCCCGAGCATCCGCACCCTACCCCGAATGTCGGCACATTGGTTTTCGGTCGACGCTCCATCGCCGGCTCATTGATTGGTGGCCTGCCCGAGACGCAGGAGATGCTCGATTTCTGCGCCGAGCACGGCATCACCGCGACGATCGAGATGATCGATATCGCGGAGATCGACACAGCCTATGACCGGATGCAGCGCAGCGACGTGAAGTACCGCTTCGTGATCGACGGCCGCTCGCTCGCGAACGCCTGAACGAGAAAGCGCGGCTTGCCGTGATGGCGAGCCGCGCTTCTCATCGACTACGACCAGTCTTCTCGACCGGCTTAGCGGGTCAGCTTCTTGTACGCGAGGCGGGTCGGACGATCGGCCGCATCGCCCAGGCGACGGCGCTTGTCCTCCTCGTAAGCCTCATAGTTCCCCTCGAACCATTCGACATGGCTGTCGCCCTCGAACGCAAGGATGTGGGTACAGAGGCGATCGAGGAAGAAGCGATCGTGGCTGATCACCACGGCGCAGCCGGCGAACGTCTCCAGCGCTTCTTCCAAGGCGCGCAGCGTTTCCACGTCCAGGTCGTTGGTCGGTTCGTCGAGCAGCAGGACGTTACCGCCCTCCTTCAGCATCTTGGCCATGTGGACACGATTGCGCTCACCGCCCGATAGCTGGCCGACCTTTTTCTGCTGATCCGGGCCACGGAAGTTGAAGGCACCGACATAAGCGCGCGTGCCAAGCTCCTGCTTGCCGAAGCGGAACACCTCTAGCTTGTCGCTGATCTCCTCCCAGACATTCTTATTGGGATCGAGGTGATCGCGGCTCTGGTCGACATAGCCGAGCTTCACCGTCTGACCGACTTCGATCGTGCCGCCATCTGGCTGTTCCTGGCCGGTGATGAGCTTGAACAGAGTCGACTTGCCCGCGCCGTTGGGACCGATCACGCCGACAATGCCGCCCGGCGGCAGCATGAAATCGAGGTTCTCGAACAGGAGCTTGTCGCCGTACGACTTGGTCAGCGCCTTTGCCTCAATCACCTTGCCGCCCAGGCGTTCGGGGATCTGGATAAGGATCTGCGCCTTCCCGGCGATGCGGCTTTCCTGGCTCTCCATGAGCTGTTCGAAGTTGCGGATACGCGCCTTTGACTTGGTCTGGCGCGCCTTCGGGGTCTGACGCATCCAGGCGAGCTCGTCCGCGATCGCGCGCTGCTTGCCTGCCTCCTCGCGCTCTTCCTGCTCCAGGCGCTTGGCCTTTTTCTCGAGGTAGCCGGAGTAGTTCGACTCGTAGGTGTAGTAGCGGCCGCGATCGAGCTCGAGGACCCAGTTCACCACGTTGTCGAGGAAGTAGCGATCGTGGGTGACGAGGATGACGTTACCGGCATACTCCTTCAGGTAGTTCTCCAGCCAAGACACGCTTTCGGCATCCAGGTGGTTGGTGGGCTCGTCGAGCAGCAGGATGTCGGGCTTTTCGAGCAGCAGTTTGCACAGCGCCACGCGACGCTTTTCACCGCCGGACAGCTTGGCCACGTCGGCATCGCCCGGCGGGCAGCGCAGCGCTTCCATCGCCTGTTCGAGCTGTGAATCGAGGCTCCAACCATCGACAGCGTCGATCTTGGCCTGGAGTTCGCCCATTTCCTCCATCAGCGCGTCGAAGTCGGTGTCGTCCTGGGGGTCGCCCATCTCAGCCGAAATCGCGTTGAATCGGTCAACCAGGTCGGCAATCGGACGAACGCCGTCCTTCACGTTGCCCATGACATCCTTGGTGGGGTCGAGCTGGGGCTCCTGCGCCAGATAGCCGACGCGGATGCCGTCGGCGGCCCACGCCTCGCCGGTGAAGTCCGGATCGATGCCGGCCATGACCTTCATCAAGGTCGACTTGCCGGCGCCGTTCGGGCCGATAATCGCAATCTTTGCACCGTGAATGAACTGCAGGTGGATGTTGTTCAGCACCGGCTTGTTCGCGCCCGGGAAGGTCTTCGTCAGACCCTTCATGACGTAGGTATACTGGACGGCCATGGGTCGCCTTATGATCTGGAATGGGTGGAAATACGCTGTTCAGATAGGCGGTCGGGGGGCGGAACGCAATTCGAACGGCACGGTCGCTCTCCGTGCGGCTCATCGCAAGGTGCATTTACCGCATTGACCCACTGATCCGGTCGGGTATTCAGGACCCTTCGCGGCGGCATGTTGCCGGGCGCGACGGTTTTCCATGCTTGGGGAGCATTCATCATGAAGAAGTTCGCTGTGATCCTCGCGGCCGCCGGCCTGGTGTCGGTTGCTGCCTGCAACCGCACGCCGACCGAAGCGGCTGCTGACAACGTTTCCGACAACCTGGAAGTCCAGGCCGACAACTTGCAGGACCTGGCTGACAACGCCTCGACCGAGAACCAGGCTGCGGCGCTGACCAACGCGTCCGAGAACGCAGAGGACCAGGCTGATGCGGTCGAGAATTCGGTCGAGAACACCTCGCTCTAATCTGGTCTCCGGACCCACTGTACGATCAGGATTACCTGCATGAAGAAGATCGCCATTATTGCAGTAGCAGCCGGCCTCATGTCGGTCGCCGCCTGCAGCAAGTCGCCCGAAGCGGCCGCGGTGGAAAACAACGCGGATCTGCTCGCCGACAATCTGGAGATGCAGGCCGACAACATGGAAGACATGGCTGACAACACCGCCAATCAGGCTTCGGCCGAGGCGCTGGAGAACGCGTCGGACAATCTTGAAGGCGCCGCTTCCAACGTCCGCGACGCGGGCGAGGCACAGGCCGACAACGTGCAGTGACCCTGTGTTCGGGCGTTCGCGCCTGAATGCATGTCGAATTGAGGGCGCTTTTTCCATCACGGGAAAGCGCCCTTTTTCGTTGCGCTCTTTTCGTTGCGCGACGGGTGCGCTAACCGCGCTCGGGTGGGCCTGTAGCTCAATGGTTAGAGCTGGCCGCTCATAACGGCTAGGTTGCGGGTTCGAGTCCTGCCGGGCCCACCATCCACCTCGCACGCGGTAACACCCTCCTCCGCTGGACGCTCCGGTCCTAACCCGTCGGATCGCGAACCGGATGCTAGCATGTCGGCCGCGGCACACCCGTTGGCGGGGCCGTTGGTGGCCGCAATTGTTCGGTCCCTCACCGGCATACGCACGCCAGAAGTCAGGACACACGGTCCCATTCAGCCCGGGCCGCAAGTGCACCCAATGATTGCGTCCGGGGACGCGTCCTCGCGTTGAGCCATGCCCGAGCAGGTTCATCGATGAAGCGCGCGACGACGTAGCTCGCTGCTATCGTGGAGACTATCAGGGCCCAGCCCAACCAGGATGCGTTAGCGAGCGATTCCTGCCGCGTGACGAACTTGAATATCCCCGTACCCCAAAGGAACATGGGCGTATGGAGCAGGTAGACAGCGTAGGACACCCTGCCCAGCTCATGAAATGCCGTTTCCATGACGCCAGTCACTGCGCGTCCTTCCGCGCTCAGGATAAAGGCGGGAAACAGCAGGTAGCAGCAGAGCCCGATCACCAGAAAACTCGGACTGGTCACCAGAACCAGCACGCCGGTTACCCCTGCCAGGAGAACCGCTGGTGAAAGCCACCGCTTCGCCGACGAGTAGGAGGAGAACCGGTAGAGCAGGATGCCGATCGTGAACTCAAACAGGGTGCGGAAAATGCCCGGAACGAAATTCGCCAAGCCCCAGCCCAGATCAAAGCTGCCGAAGGCGGCTACATCGGCCAGGAACACGGCCCCGAACACAACGGCAAAGCCAACCAGAAGCGTCGTGCTCGCGCGGGCGAGAAACATGCCATAAAGAATGCTCGCGATCACCTCCGTGGCGAGCGACCAACTGCTGGGCGCCAAGGGGTACATCCCGGTGGGAACAACGGTGCCAGCCGTGACAGGCAGGAAGAACAGGTTCCTGCTCAGGATCGAAAGCAGGGCGCTTAGGTCGGGCGCGTCCGAGGTTCGTAGAATGATCTTGCTGCCGTAATAGGCCGCGCCAAGCGCAAGTGCGATCAAGAAGGTCGGATATAGTCGGATAGCGCGGCTGAGCATGTACTTACCCGTCGGCAGCCGACACGAGCGCAGCTTGGCTTCATAAGAATGGCTGAGCACGAAGCCGCTCATCATGAAGAATAAATCGACGGCCAGATAGGCTGAACTGAGCAGCGGCCCGACGTGCACCAGCTCTTCGTAGTGGTAGCACATGACGGCGATGGCGGCGATGCCACGAGCGCCGTCAAGCCAGAGCAGACGGCCAGACCTGGAGGGGCGAGGCACGGTGATGCGCGTAAAACTGGTGATCGTGGTAACTCCGGATTGAACCAGGCAGAGGAAAGGATTGTGCCCGCACGGAGCAGCTCGGCTCGGCGGGCCTTTGATGCAGTTCAGTCGCCGCGAGCAGGGCAGCGGGGAGAGGTCGATCAAACGCGGCCGCGCAGGTCCGTCATTTCACGTCCCAAGCAGATCCGGCGCGCTTCTGGTGCGGCGATTGCTTGGCATGGCCGATGCGCTCGCTGACCACGCTAAAGCTTGCTCCCCGTGACGGCCTGGATCTTGCGTTTCGCGCGGAACAGGAATGAGTACGTTTTGAATGAGACGTCCGTCGCCACGCTGCGGGCGCTCACCACTGAGTCGGCTCGATGACGGTAGTGGGACTTGCCGAGGGAGTGGTGATGCCCCGCTTGCTCGAAGATCGAATACCTCAGGCCCAGATCGGCGTTTGTCCTCACTAGCCTATGCGGGTGTAGTGGGAGGATCGGCAGTATGGCGTTGGTGTAGCAGATTGGGCCGGTGGTCCTGAACGTACCAACCTTTCCGATCCCTGCTTTCCACGGACTATAGGTCCTGATGTTGGCCAGCGTCTTTTCGATCACCGCCTGCAGAAAGGGGTGGCGGGGCGCGGCGATCACGTGCCACTGCTGAAACTCGCCTTCGGGCAGCCCGGGATAGCGCACATCCTCGTTACCCCAGCCTTCGTGCTCCTCACCCGGCCTGTTGGCCCAGTGGGAGAGAAGGAACCGGTCGTCCGGGCGTAGCACTTCCTCAAGCGGCCTTGTGGTCGTGCTTTTGACATCAAGGTACACGCCACCACGCGCATAGATCAGCAGGTAGCGAAACAGGTCAGCACGTGCGGCCCCGTACTCAGGGCGTATCCGCAGGAATCTCTCAAGTATGTCGGTGCCGAATTCATCCCGGATAAAGTCGTTGGCGTCAGCATCATCATATAATCGCAGCTCGAAGGACGGGTTCTGACCTTTCAGGTGAGCAATGTTCTGCCTGATACTCTTGGGCAGCTGCTTACTATAAAAGGTTTGATGAATGACGCGAGGGATCGCAAGGCGAGCGGCGGACATATATGCCCCATTGTTGTGTTGTATGAACATCGAGGTGCGGGCGACTTGATGGGCGCCCTATCAGGCCCCGGGGTAAGCTACTGCCGGATACAAACAGCTCTTCCGAACCGCGCCTTGCTGATCCCCAAGGCCGGCAGAGCCGACATCAAAGGTTCGTCGTTCGAAGCTGACATTGCCCGCTGTGCTGGTCCTGAGTGTTTTTCACTATCGGAGCTGCTATATCATCCGCTGGCGGCCAGCCAGATTGGTAGGGCGCAACAACGTCCATAGTCGAGCTAACTCCTACGACCGTTCCCGGATAGGCGCCGTCTTGAGAAGCTCTATGGTGAACAAGTCGGATCGGTCGACTTGGCTAAGCCTGTCGATCCATAGCGCCACGAACAGTCAACTGCAGAAGGCAGTGGTAAGGCGCACGCCTATGTCGCTCCCGACTGGCCTCGATCAAGTCTACTGTACTTTGGGCTTGGTATCGTTTGCCAAGTCACACTCTGCACGGTGGAGGTCGCATGATTGGGCGACTCAAGTTCAATCGTACCAGTACGCGAACCAAGTCTGACCATGGATCACCGATGGTCAATCAAAGCTCGAATGGCTAACTGCCTCCTGTTTTCGGATACGGCCGAAGTCTCACGCCAGCCAGCCAATCAGTTCAGCAGGCGAGCACGGAGCAGCGCGCCATGGTTAACAGAATTCTGTGGATAAATCCGGTTGCGTAATTTCGGGCTCTGGTTGCTCAGGGTCGGTGCGAGTAGATCGTACTGGCTACCAACCAGAGGCGGTCGTGAACGAACACTGGAAAAAGCCTGCGCGCTTATGGAGGCGCCGCGGCGCCGATCAGGCGCCGCTTGGACCGGCAACGGTGACCCAGGTCGACAGCGGGTCTTTGGAGGCAATGGTGCGCGCCGCAATCGAGGCGGATGAGCAATCGCCCGAGCACCATGACACGCTGTTTATCGATGTTGAGGCCAAGCGGATGCTGGGCTGGCCACAGATAAAGGAGCTCCACCGCTCCCCCGACTTTCCGGTCGACATCTAACCGCGGCGGCGTTGAGGGTCCGGAACGAGCGGGTTCGCGTCGACCGGCTCCACATCTTCCAGCAAGAGCAAAAAGCTTGAAAAGGTCCCATCCCTCACGACCGGGTGCGCGCGCCGGAGGTTTTCACCTATAATCGTCTGCTCACGCAGTTCAGGGCCATTCGAATGACGCGTGGTCATGGGCTACAACCAACGTCGGCGCTCACGCCGATCATCATGGCGCGTGAAGCGGCGATTAACTCATTCAGATGTGGCTTCCAGTCAACGCTGCAATAAATGATGCGTCTCCCCTCTAACGCTAGCCTATCCGCTTTGACGACATGAACAAGTGTTGGGCCATTTCTGACGTTTCCATGAATGCATAGCGCTGCCGCGACTGGCGACCACCCGGACGGAACGTGCGCGCTGCCAACTCGTTGGCCGGATATTCAAGGAGCGAGAAGATGCCCGACCGCGCCAGCCCCCAAGCCGAGATCCCGAAGGACAACGGCCAACGTTCCAGCTTTGACCCAGCAACTGGCGAGGTCAGGGGGAGCGGCGTTGGCGCGGGTGGCGGTCAGTCGGGCGAGGATTTCGACAGCGACGAAATGACCGGCGATGGTTACCCCGTGACCGGCGGTGAAGGCACCGACCATACGGTCGCCAGCAAGGGTCCGCCTCATTTCAAGGAATAGGTGGCGGTAAATGCGTTCTCTTGGTTGCGGGCGGGCGCACACCCGCCTAAGGACGGCGTCGTCGGGGAGTGGCGCAGGCTGGTAGCGCATCTGGTTTGGGACCAGAGGGTCGCAGGTTCGAATCCTGTCTCCCCGACCATCTGTTCGACCCAAAGTTAGACGCGTCTAAGTATCACGTGAGGAAGACGCTGTTCCACAGAGTGTCCCCCTCGTTGTCCACGGACGTGCATGCGATGAAGCATCCTAATCTCTCCCGACGCTGACACTTATCCTGGTGGCGCGGAAAGATTGTCGTTCATGGCGCGATGATCCCGATCGAGATGCCGCTGGGTACAGCAAGTCTTTACTAAGCCCGTGCATCGCCGAACGTCTCGGCGGCGCCTAGGAGTACTTGCGGCTGGCGTATAAACAACGGAGATCTGAACTTGACGCTGCGGCGCGCAAGCGGAACCTCCGGCATGCCATGCGGTGGCAATTCGACCGCATTTTGCAGAGCCAGATCGGAAGCACCTTACCAGTGGCCGCGCATCGGCAAACCAACCGCACCTATGCCGAGCTCTGGCGCTATCGTTCGAACCCCGGTCAGGACGCGAGTTGGTCGTACGAGAACCAACGGCGGCTTATCCCCAAAAAATGTTCTTCATGCGCGGGCCGCGGCACGCGACGTCGCCAGCGCTCAACTTGGAAGCCAACCCGGTGATGCAAGGAACAAGCAAGGACTGAAGTTCTTCAGCGTCACGCGCACATCGCCGAGGCGATAGCCGATCGCGACACAAATCGTGCTTCACCGCTAATGGAGGCGCACTTTTGACGAGTTCATGCGTGAGGTCCTCTGATCTTGGCGTGAAAGTAGGTTCGGCACAAGCGATTAGGACAGCTCTGCTTTCGGCGCGGTCTCCAAACCCAGGAACAGACGGTTCTGTTCGTGACCCAGCTCGCCATCGCCGGCTGCGCCCGTCGGACTTAACCTTCGACCATAAGTCCTGAAAAGCTGCTATGCCAGCGGCCGACTAGGACCGGTCTGCCGCACCTTGAACCACGTCTGTTTAGACCCGTTTCCGGCCATTCAGGGGAATAAGAGCGCTGTCCAGAAAGCGGACATCCGTTCACCGGCCCATGCGGGCGGTATCAAGCTCCACAGTACCGTTCGATTTCGTCCAGCCGGAGCGTGATAGCCCTACTAGGTAGATGGATAGCCGCTGTCTCGGTTCTCGAGAATCACAATTGCCGCCAGCCGGAAATGCCCATTTTGAGAAAGCGTTTCGCGACAAGCCAAGCAGCCTTTGCGGTGTCGCATATGGCTAAGCGTCAACATTGATAATCCGCCAGACAACGCTGATCTGGCGCTTAGCTCGTCGCTAGTCGCCTGAGCAGACTGCGAGCTTTGTAGCCCTCTCACCCACTCCGCTCATCCTCCCCGCGCGCAACCGCACGTGATTGGGTCACCCCGCGCGCGCTTGGCCTGGCTTCAGCAGATCGAGCACCGCCGCGGTCATGGCGGTGGCCCCGGTTGTCACCACGGCACGCGGGTCAACCTTGAACAGTGGTGAGTGGTGCGAGGGAACCGGAGGGCCGCCGCTCGCGGCCGCATCGAACGCCGACTGCTGCGTGCCGCCCACCGTGAAGTAGTAGCCTTTTACGTTCAGATCGCCCTGCACGAAGGCGGCAAAGTCCTCAGCGCCCATCCCTTTCTGCTGAAATGGGACCACCCTGTCCGCGCCGAGCGTCTCGACCATGACGGCGTTGAGGCGACGAGAAAGCGGCGCATCGTTCCTTGTCGTCGGCGTGCCTTCTACCACCTTGACGACGGGCACCTTGTCAGCCGGCATGCCGTTGAGCTCGCCGATGCCCCGTGCCACTCGCTCGATTCCTTCGAGAAGCTGCTTCCGGGTCGCCTCATCGTTGGCACGCACCGTCACCTGAAGCTTAGCTTCGTCCGAGATGATGTTGTGCTTTAGTCCGGCGTGGAAGCTGCCCACTGTAATGACGCCCGGGTTAAGCGGCTGGCGCTCGCGGCTGATCAGTCCTTGCAACGCGATAACGAGTTGGCTCGCCATATACACCGGGTCCTTGCCCGTGTGCGGGCTGGCTCCGTGCGCGCCGACGCCAGGTACGACGATGTCGACACTGTCGGACGAGCTGTACTGAATATCTTCCGAGGCCGAGACCGTACCCGCCAGTCCCTCGGAGTTGGAGTGATACGCAAGCGCGTACTGCGGTTTAGGAAAACGGGTGTAGAGCCCATCGCGCAACATTGCAGCAGCGCCCTCCACGCGCTCCTCGGCGGGCTGGACGACGAACACTACCGTGCCGGCCCAACGATCCTTCAGCGCGGCGAGCCGGCGCGCTGTGGCGAAAAGCCCGACGATATGGGTATCATGCCCGCAGGCGTGCATGACCGGAGTGTCGACGCCGTCGACTCCGATTTGGCGCGCCTTGCTCGCGTTGGGCAGCCCAGATTTCTCCTCGACCGGCAGCCCATCCATGTCGGCGCGCACCAGCACCACGGGTCCATCGCCATTACGCAGCACGCCGACCACGCCGGTGCCGCCGACCTTCTCCGAAACCTGCATGCCTTTAACGGAGCGCAGCGCCGCTGCCATCTTTGCCGCCGTGCGTACTTCCTTAAACGAAAGCTCGGGGTGACGGTGGAAGTCGTCCCACATCGCCCCCAGTGTCTGGTCGTAATCCGCACGGATCGCCGCGGCATATTCGGGCTCGGCAAACGCGGGCGTGGCGATGAATAGCAGCGCCGTCGCCGCAAGCAGGTGACGCATATAAGGTGGCCCTTTTTCGCCGAGCTTAGCGTCGCGCTTCTACGACGCAACCGCAGGACAGGTGCAGGCGGCGTGAGAACGGCTTCCGGGCCGGCATGCCGCCCTTCTCGAGACCGCGCAGGTCGTCGATCGGTTGCGACGGTGCTGTTTGGAAACTGCACTGGACGTTACCGAGGCGAGTTTCTGCCCCATCTTAAAGCAATGCCGAGCAAGTGCGCAGCACTGACAGCACATACGGAATGCCCGAACACTCCCAATGACCTGCTAGCCGCGCACGCGGGAGCGTGGGTGCATTACGTTTTGACAGTTCTCGACGCGGTCATGGCGGCGGAGCCAGGCTGTTGTGCAGTGGCTCTGGCCGGCGCCGCAGCATGCGCGCAAGGATCAACGACTGTTTTCGTCAGTGTTCGACAAACGTCATGAGCTGATCGGCTATTCCGCTTGATGCGTCCAAGACCCTCTCCTGACTGCTACTGGCGCGCCTTTGTACATCAGAGCCGCGCTTGTCTGCAGGTCGGGACGCACCGAATTACCGAGCAGCGGGGAAACGGCAGAGTTCAAGAGTAACGTTCCTCCGACCAAGGATCACCGCGCATATGATAGCCGTTACGTTCCCAGAAGCCGGCCTGGTCGGCGGCCAGGAAGTCGATCCGCCGCAGCCATTTGGCGCTTTTCCACAGATAAAGGTGCGGGATCAGTGCGCGTGCTGGGCCTCCGTGAGCACGGGTCAGCGGCTTGCCGTCCCACCCGTGCACGATCATCGCTGCTTCCGACGCAAAGTCTGCGACCGGTACGCTTGTCGTGTAGCCGTCGTAGCTATGGAGCAGGACGAACGATGCGGCGTGCTTTGGCCGGACGAGGTCGAGCAGGTCGTGCGTCGTCACCCCCAACCAGTCATTGTCGTAGCGGGACCAGGTCGTCACGCAGTGCATGTCCGACCGCGTCCGTGTTTGGGGCAGCGCCATGAACGCCTTCCAGTCGAGCCTCACCGGGTTGTCGACAAGGCCAACAATCTCCAATTCCCAGCGCTCCGGCGCGACATCAGGCTGGCGGCCAAGATCAAGCACAGGCCAGTCGCGTACTAGATGCTGGCCCGGCGGCAGGCGCTCAGTCACGCTTCGGTCGACTGCCCCGGTGATGAACTTGTGCTCGCTCGCCCAGCGCTGCTTGGAGCGGGTCAACTTGCTATCAGGCGGCGGATCGTCGGTCATGGCGTTCTCCAGCCTCGCATCATCTCGTAGCGCTCCTCGTAGCACAAGCAGTTGCATGGCGATCCAAACCCAAGGCTGCGCGTTTCAGCATCATGAAGACACTTACTCTTCCCGACGGCACGGCAGTTCCTGCGCTTGGCCAAGGCACATGGATGATGGCGGAGGACGCCAATCATCGTGCCGATGAGATCGCAGCGCTGCGCACGGGGATCGACCTCGGAATGACTCTGATCGACACGGCGGAAATGTATGCGGACGGCGAGGCAGAGCGCCTCGTGGGCGAAGCGATCACCGGGCGGCGGAAGGGTGTGTTCCTCGTCAGCAAGGCCTATCCTCAGAACGCGTCACGTGCCCGCCTGCAAGGAGCATGCGAAGCGAGCCTGCGTCGCCTCGGTACCGACCGGCTCGACCTCTACCTTCTGCATTGGCGCGGGGGCGTCCCGCTGGCCGAGACGGTCGAAGCCATGGAGCGGCTGGTCGAAGCCGGCAAGATCCTGCGCTGGGGTGTCAGCAATCTCGACATCGGCGACATGGAGGAACTGACCGCCGCCAGCGGGGTGGCATGCGCGACCGACCAGATCCTCTACAACCTGACGCGGCGCGGGCCCGAGCACGACCTGCTGCCGTGGCTCGCCACGCACGCAATCCCCGCCATGGCTTACAGCCCGGTCGAACAGGGTAGGCTGGCCGCGGACGTCGAACTGCGCGTGCTTACAGCAGATATTGGCGCGACGCCGGCGCAGGTTGCGCTGGCGTGGCTGCTCGCGCAGGACAATGTCATCGCGATCCCCAAGGCGGGCCGCAGCGAGCACGTTCAGGAGAATCGTGCCGCCGCCGATCTCATACTCAGTCCCGACACGCGCACGGGGCTCGACCGGCTTTATCCCCGCCCGAAAGGGCGCGTGCCTCTCGAGATGCTCTAGCGGAAGCTGTAGTCGTCGTCCGCTTTCATCGCGTTGTCACAAGAGCCACCGCGGCCAGAGGAACGGCGGCTCATGTCGAGCCCTGCTATCGAAAACTCAGAGCATTGCCTGAAGCGGCTTGGTTGTTGTCGATCGCTAAAACCCAGTTCCGGCCGTTCAGGCCAGCCTCGTGATGTTCAAAAGGGGCCGCCTACTCATGTCCGAACGGAACGAGTGATCCCTTTCAGCAGGCGCTTGGTAGCCCTGCTCGGTGGATGACCGATGGTCGAACCAGCGAGCGAGGGCCGAGGGTCAGGCGGCCGCGAGCGCTGAGTAGTCCATCATGGCGAGGTCGGTGAGGAGATCGGGCCCGGTCGGCTCCCATCCAAGCCGCGCACGGGTCCAGGCGTTTGACGCGGTCATATCAAGACCTGCGAAGGGTGCCATCCAGCCGAAGTATTGCTCGACCTCGCCCACCGGGACCGAGCGGACCGGCAGCCCGGTGCCCGTCCCGATCGCCTCGGCCATGGCGCGCGCGGGCACGCCCTCTTCCGCCGACGCGTGGTAGCGCGCTCCTGGCTGACCCTTCTCGAGCGCCAGGACGTAGAGCTCGGCCACATCGCTGACATGTGCCGCCGACCAGCGCGCCTGGCCGTCGTCCAGGTACGCCACCGCGCCCGCCCGGCGTGCTTCGGCGATCAACGGCGTGATCAGCCCGGCTTTGGTGGTGTTGTGCACCTGCGGCAATCGGATGGTTCGAACGTCGATGCCGCGCGCAATCAACGCCGCGCCAGCAAGTTCGGTGGCGATGCGCGGATTGGCGTGGCGCGGGTTGAGCACGTCTTCGGTTGCCGGCCCCCCGTTCAGCGGCGTGCCGATGCCGACACCCGACGTGATCAGGACCGGTTTGTGCGTTCCCGCCAGCGCTTCACCAATGAAGGCGATGTTGCGCTGGTCCTTCCTGGTGTTCTCGACGAAGTTCTCGAAATTGTGGTCGAACGCGCAGTGGATCACTGCATCGGCCGACGCTGCGCCACTCGCCAGGGTTTCCGGCCCTTCCAAGTCGCCGCGATGAACGTCGGCTCCGGCCGCCTCGAGTCGGTGAGCACCGGCATCAGAACGGGTGAGGCCGAGCACCTGATGACCCCGGTCCAGCAATTTTGGGATAATGTGAGAGCCGATGAACCCGGTCGCACCGGTCAAAAACACGCGCATAAGATAGCTCCTTCTAACCGAAGCATCGCATCGCGCCTTGTTGCACCCTATTAAAGTAGTGAGCATATCCTAATATAGTCCTCAACAGGATCGATGATGACTAGCGAAGCGCCCATTCAACTCGGCACCTACCTACGCGATCGCCGCACCCGGCTTGATCCGGCGGCATTTGGATTTGGCGGTAATCGGCGGCGCACGCCTGGACTGCGCCGGGAGGAAGTGGCGAACCGCGCCAATATAAGTACGACTTGGTACACCTGGCTTGAACAGGGGCGCGGGGGTGCGCCGTCAGCGGACGTGCTGGACCGGATCGCCAAGAGCCTGATGCTGACCGAGCCGGAACGCGAGCACCTCTACATGCTGGGCCTGGGCCGCCTCCCTGAGGCGCGCTATCAGCCGGTCGATGGGATCACGCCCCGGCTGCAGCGCGTGCTCGACGGAATGGCGCTGAGCCCGGCAATCATCAAAACGGCGATGTGGGACGTCGTAGGCTGGAACCGGGCTGCGGCGGTGCTGCTAACCGACTATGCCAAGCTGCCGCGCGAGGGCCGCAACATCCTCCGCCTGATGTTCGCGAGCGACCACGTCCGCAGCCGAAATGAAGATTGGGAAAGCATCGCCCGCTTCGTTGTAGGCGCCTTCCGCGTTGATGTGGCGCGAGCGGGAGCGGCCACCAGCGCCGAGGTCACGAACCTGGTGACAGAGCTATGTGGGATCAGCCCCGAGTTTGCGACACTTTGGCAGGACAACGATGTGGTTGCGCATGGTGTCGAAGCGCAGGAGCCGACTGTTCGAGATCGCGATATGGTGCGTGTAGCGCGACAGGGGCTCAGCCGGCCGCGTTCTCCCGTCCAATGCCGTCAGCCGGTCGAGCGGGCTGCTCACGGTGGGCATCGTGCGGGTCGCTACTTGATGTAGAAGTCGGTGTTGTCGAGCCGGGCATAGCCGAGCAGCACCTGGATGACGCGGACGTCGACATTGTCCTCGAGCAGATGGGTCGCGAAACATTGCCGCAGGGTGTGCGGGCCGACGTGCTTGCCGATGCCCGCCGCTTGGCCCGCCTCGACGACGATGCGGTGGAACTGACGCGTGCTGAGCGGCTTGAGGTAAGACTGGCCCGGGAAAGGCCAGCTGTCAGGATGCATCACGCCCTGTTATCGCCCGGCCTTCCACCACTGCCTGGGCAGCGCGAGCAGGCCAGCCGGGAGCCTAGCGTTGCGGTACTGCCCACCTTGGCCGCGCTCGACCCGGAGCAGCATGCGCTCGCTGTCGATGTCGCGCACCTTGAGCGCGGTCAGCTCGGATGCGCGCAGACCTGCGCCGTAAGCGACCGACGGCACCCCCTGGTGCTTGAGGCAGGTGGTCGCGCCGAGCTGCCGCGCGACCTCGTCCTGGCTCAACACGACAGGAAGCTTGCGGACGGGCCCCGTCCGGACCAGTTTGCGCGCCAAGTCCGGCTGATCGACCAGTTGAGTAAAGAAGAACCACAGCGCAGACACCATGCTGTTCATGGTCGGCATCGTCGCAGCGCCGCGCGTTTCCGGTGGTTGCGATCGTGCATCGAACCGTTCACCAACCTGGAGCACAAGACTGTTCGGACGAACAAAGATCCGCGATTTCTCGTGGTCTGGCGCGCTTCAAACATCGGATCGGGATCCCTTCGTCGACTTAGGGTATGTACGTACACCATGGTCCGCGATGCCGCTCAGGATCCGGGCCCTGAGTTACTGCGGGGCCGCATCGATTGAGCCGGTTTGGCGCCTCCACCGTACGCATCATTGTACTCCAGGCAAAAAAACGGGGTGATACCGCCACCGTGTGTTAGATAACTTGCGGCAGACCAAAACCGGTCGGATATCCTGTCTCCCCCAACGATGTCGTTCCAGACAAACGGCGACAACCTCTCCACGCGCGTGTTCGCGCCCAAGATTGCAGCCCAGGCACGCTCAGCAGTTTAGCGTCAGCTCGTCGTCGCCTCTCAGCGTCACTTCTGGGCGGTGGCCTACTGCATTGAACGTGGGCTGCGACCCTCACCGTTCTCCGAGAGGGTACGGAACGTCACTGACCAGCGCGTTTCATCCATCGCTGCGATGCTGTGTTCCCATTCGTGCCGGACCTCGCCGATCATGCTGTAGATACCGCGCGAGGGAAGCGGCACACCCGTCCGCTCGAAGCGGTCCCCGCGCCGGCGACGGAAGCGCATGGTGGTTGATGCACCGAGCGAGATGCCGATTACCTGCTCGAACGCGGGGCGATCGCGATGCCAGCCGATGCTTGCGCCGGGATCATAGCGGGTCACCAATGCATGGACGAGTTCGTCCTCGGCCAATCTTCCAAAGACGGCGGCGCGGCTGCGAAGCGGATGGAGCCACTCGGGAATAGGCTCCCCGCGCTCCAGCCGGCCGCGAGTGAAATCATACGTGAACCCGAACGAGACCGTGAGGCGTCGGCCCTCCCACCCCTGAAAGCGGAAAGGTGTAAGCCCGGCCTCGTCGATCCGGGCGATCAGAGCGCGCTCCTCGTCCGCGTCTACAATCCCTTCCGCGGTGGTCAGACCCGGCAGGATCGGGAGGCCGAACAGGTCTGCCATCGCGTTCAAGCCCGCCCTGGCGCTGTGCTCCGGGCGGGCGGCTCCCATCCGAACACACTGCGGCCGCCATATTGGTGTGAGTTGCCTCGCTCGTCCGCGAGCACTGCTGCGACCGACGGCCCCGTCGCCCTACCTTCAAGCATTCGAGCCTGCTGATCGAGGCGGCGTATCGCCGCGAGCTCTTCCTCCTGCCCGAGCTTCGCCTTGACGACTGCCGCCTTCATCACTGCGATCGATCGATCATAGACCTTGGTCGGGACTGGATAGGGGTGCCGATCCTTGCCGCCATGGGCTAGTGAGAAGCGTGCGGGATCGGTGAACCGGCACGGGGCGCCGTGAACCACCTCAGCGATCATCGCCAAGGCGCGAACCGTCCGTGCTCCGATGCCGGGCACCAACAGCAGTTCGGCAAAATCCGCAGGCCCGCGATCCGCCGCAGCAGCGAGCGCGCCGTGGAGCCTTCGCTCGACGACGTTTTCGGGCCGAACCTCGTGGTGGTGAGGCATGACGAGGTGGGGCAGCATCGCCTGATCCTGATCCTGATCCTGAACCGGGGGCGACGACCGGCCTGCCCTGTCAAGCATCCTAAGCTGGTCGACGATGCCGTCCGGCCCCTCGGTCCCGAGCAGGTCAAGTTGCGCCGATCGCGACGCGTTCGCTCGGGTATCGGCCAAGTTGACGATCATGCCCTGCCCGCGACCTTCGATCGCGGCGTGTG
Source organism: Sphingomonas aerophila (assembly GCF_014199305.1). Taxonomy (GTDB): domain Bacteria; phylum Pseudomonadota; class Alphaproteobacteria; order Sphingomonadales; family Sphingomonadaceae; genus Sphingomonas; species Sphingomonas aerophila. The sequence goes on along the minus strand of NZ_JACIJK010000004.1, from coordinate 68,185 downwards.
GTGCGTCGACGAAACTGCCCAGCGCCTCGGACTCCCAGTGATAGCGTCGTGCCTCCTTGCGGCCGCCGTTCATACCCTGCTGGACCACGACCCAGCGTCCGTCGTCGGCGACAATGAATCCGTGCAGGTACAGATCGAAGCCGTCCTGCACTGCTGCGCTGTCGACCTTCGCGACCAGCCGGCTTGAGCGAGCAAGGGCGATGCCGTCCAGGCCGGTCCGCTCACCAACCGCGAGCAGTTCCTGCGGGGTCGCGCGACTGTGCCGGCCTCGCCCCCCGCAGACGTGAATACCCAGTTCGCCCGACAGGGGCGCGAGCCCGCGCTTCAGCGCACCCAGCACGCTGGTCGTAATGCCGGACGAATGCCAGTCCATGCCCATCACCGCTCCGAACGACTGGAACCAGAACGGGTGCGCCAGCCGGCGGAGCATTTCGTCGCGTCCGTATTCCAGGAGAATTGCCTGCACGATGACAGCGCCCAACCTCGTCATCCGCTGGCCCAACCAGGCTGGCACGCGCCCGCCATGAAGCGGCATGTCGGCGCTTCCCGCGCGACGGGTCATCAAATAGGCACCTTTGAGCGCTCAGGGCTGCTGCGGACGGAGCCTAGCATGACTTCAAACCCGGCCACCCGCGTGCGCCTGAACGCACGCGCATCATAGCTGGCGCTCGCGGCCACTTCGCGCTTGATCACGGAAGCACATTGCAGGTCCATGTCGGCAGGCATCACATCCGGACAGCGTCGGCAATCATAAGGACGGGTACCACGATCCGAACGGAAGGGGAACAGGCGAGACATAAGGGCCCTCCCCGCACGCGCTTTCGTGAACCACATCATCCTGCAAGGTGCAGTGCCGAGCTGTCAGGGCTTAGACCTTACGGCCAACTAGAACGCGGCGGACAGTCCGGCAAAGGCGGTCACGCTGTCACGCCCGTCTCGTAGAGCATAGCCCGAGACACCGCCGCGCAGGGACAGCCCCCCAGCGAGGTGGCCATCCACCCCCAATGCATAGCTCATATAGCTGCGATCGGCACGCTCTACCGCGCCGGTGAAACTGATCGGGGCGCCGGTGGGCGTGATCGTCAGCAGGCGCGGGTCGTCGTCGAACTCGCGTTCATATCCCGCCCTGGCGAACACCCGCACCGGTTCGCCCGGCAGTGAGCGCACGACAGCGCCGAAGCGGCCGGTAAGGCTTTCCACCTCCTGTCGCCCAAAGCTCGCCGCGGTTGACAGGCTACCGGCCTCGGTGAAACCGCCGAGGCGTACCCTGTCATATTGGACGGCCAGGTCCGGGCCGAACGCAAGGCCCGCTCGCGTCAGCAGATCGAAAGCTGCCGTGATGCGGCCGGCCACATAGTTGCCGTCTGTCGTACCCTGATGATCGCGGACAGCTGGCCCCAACTGAACCGTACGCTGGATCCGACGATAGTCGATCTCGCCATAGGTGCCGTCAGCCAGCAGGCGTACTGGCCCCAATTCACCGCGCGCATAGCCGCTCACTGTCCAGGCGCGCGGCTTATATCGCCCCGCTCCTGCGTGGAAGTCGCCGGTCCCGTCGGAATACCCGGCCGCGACTCCTATGCCTGACGCGTTGCCGATCCCCAGATCAACACCGGCTGTGCCGCTGAAGCTGCGCTCATTGATCCCGATCCGCTGGGCCGAGCCTCCGCTGGAGTAATAGTGGTAAGCCGCCCCGCCAAAGAAGGACAGGCCGCGCCCGGCGCGCTGCGATCCGCCGCGCTCCGGCCCTTCCAGCAGGTCGCGTTGGGAGCGAAACATGGCCTGTGCCGCATAGCTGAGCCCTGCGATCTGCTCGGGCGCCTGCACCAGGCTGGCGACGGCCTGCCCCTGGATCCGCTGCGTGATGCCCGCCGGGTGAACGCTGTCGGCGAGGATGTACGTCTCGTTGGCGTGGGGCGCCATCAGCGTCGCGCGGGTACACGCCAGCGAGGACGGAACGGTACAGGCCACCCCCGTGATATTGGTGTAGCCATAGGTCGTGGGACTCGAGACGAGCTCGTTGAATAGGCGGTCAGTGTCGAAATAAAGTGCGTTGATGTTCGCGGCCGCGAGCGCCGCTGCATAGGTCCGATTGAAGAGCTGAAGCCCCGGAGCGCCGCCCGACTGGACGGCCAAGGTTACGATCCTGCTTGCTCCTGCTGCCTGAAGGCGGCTTACCTGCGTGGCAAGTTGCGATGCCGCTGTGGTCAGGATCGACGTGTCGGTGCTGCCCAGCGCTTGAAAGGCGAAATAGTCGTTTCCGCCACCCTGGATGTAGACAAGATCGCGCGGCCCGAATGTCCCTCCCGCGCCAAGGAAGTTGCTGACCTGCGTCGCCACGGGGATCGACAGCGCGTTGGCGGCAGTGACGCGCGCGCCGCCAACCGCAAAGTTCGTACCGCCCTGACCGTAAACGGGCGTCAGCGGCAGGCCGAGCCGGGCGGCAAGTACCTCTGGCGAGACGGGGTCGGGATTGGTCGTGAAGCTCCCCGCGTCACGGGGCAGGCGCGGATCCAGCGTCAGATAATACCCGCCGTCGGACAAGCTGTCCCCGAACACGACCATGCGGGTAACTGGCTCGCTCACGGGCGGACTGTTGGCGGTTTGAGCTTGGGCCTCGGGCGTCAGGGCGAGCCCGGCGGCCAGCAGGACAACTGCAGCATAGGTGGTTTCCACGAAACTCCTCCCCTTTTGCAGCGGAGGTCCATGCCCTCGCTTGCAGCCGATCGTGTGTCGATCGCGGGGGTAGGTCAAGCGGTTCGCGATTACGGCCGTTATGGTGCGCCGCCAAACCGGCAAACCACGCCAGCACTGGTCGGCTGATACGTCACAGGTGGTCGGGAAACTTCAAGGATCGCAAACTGTTCCTAAGCGGATGACGATCCTCTTCGACAATAGCTACGCTCGGCTTCCTGACCGCTTCTTCGCATCGGCGCAGCCGCTGCACAGCCCCGAGCCAGCCCTGATCCAGGTCAACGAGGAACTCGCGTCAGAGCTGAACATCGACGCGGAGTGGCTGCGAAGCCCGTCGGGTCTTGATGCAATTTCGGGCCGCACGATCCCGGATGGGTCAGAGCCGATCGCGCAGGCCTATGCGGGGCACCAGTTTGGGAACTTCGTCCCGCAGCTCGGCGACGGCCGGGCGATCCTGCTGGGCGAGGTTGTGGATCGAAACGGCCGGCGTCGCGACGTCCAGTTGAAGGGCGCAGGGCGCACAGCCTTCTCTCGAGGTGGAGACGGGCGGGCAGCACTCGGTCCGGTCCTACGCGAATACCTCGTCAGCGAGGCTATGGCAGCCCTGAACGTTCCAACGACCCGGGCGCTGGCCGCGGTGAGCACGGGCGAGCCGGTGATGCGCGAGACGGTGCTGCCTGGCGCCATGCTGACTCGTGTCGCGTCCAGCCACATTCGCGTTGGCACCTTTCAATACTTTGCCGCGCGGGACGATGTGGAGGGGCTCCGGCTGCTCGCCGACCATATCATCGCCCGGCACTATCCGGGTGCGGCAATGGAGGACCGACCCTATCGCGCGTTGCTGGAGGCGGTCACTGCCGCGCAGGCCAAGCTGGTCGCCCGTTGGCTGCTGATCGGCTTCATCCATGGGGTGATGAACACAGACAACATGTCGGTGGCCGGCGAGACAATCGACTACGGTCCCTGCGCCTTCATGGACGCTTATGACCCGGCGACCGTGTTCAGCTCAATCGACCGAATGGGACGCTATGCGTACGGCAATCAGCCGCGCATCGCCTACTGGAACCTGACCCGGTTCGCAGAAACGCTCCTGCCGCTGCTCGACGAAGACCAGGACGCGGCGGTAGAGGAGGCGCAGCAGGCGCTTGCGGGCTTCGGCGCCGTGTTCGAGCACAGCTATTTCGGAGGCCTGCGCCGGAAAGTCGGTTTCATATCCGACGAGGATGGCGACGTCGAGCTCATCAACTCCCTCCTGACGCGCATGACTGAAAATCAGGTGGACTTCACCCTGCTCTTCCGTGCCCTCGGGCAAGCCGCAATCGGGAAGGACGAGCCCGCCCGCTCGCTCTTCATTGATCCCACGGCCTTTGATGAATGGGCCGCAGAGTGGCGCGTAAGACTTTCGCGTGAGGATCTGGATGCTGAGAGCCGCCGGTTGGCGATGGATCAGGTCAATCCCGCTTTCATCCCCCGCAACCACCAAGTCGAAGCCATGATTGCAGCCGCAGTGAACAGGGCTGATTTCGCGCCATTTCGCCGATTACTCGACGTCCTTTCACGCCCCTTCGAGGACCAGCGCGACGCGCAGGATCTCGCCCAGCCGCCACTGGCCCATGAGCGCGTGGCGGCAACGTTCTGCGGCACCTGACCCGCAGAGCCGAAGCGACCCGAACTGGTCTGTGCGGCAAGGACCCCGCCGCCCCTGGCCACTTGGCCGACTGTATGCGGAGCCTCACCCCTGAGCCTCCAGAGCCATTGCACGACCGACGACTGTGACGGCTTCGTCGAGGCGCTCGCGCAGGAGATGTTGCAGGGGCGGCGGGGCAGCAACCGACGATGGCGAATGGCTGAAGCTCCAACCCCGGCGTCCGGTCCAGGTTCGTGAAGCTCACTGCCGAAACGCTTAGCATCGCGCTTCACAGATTGGTTCGCCGCCGTTACGACCACGCCCGAAGCAGCGCCGGGGGCAACATGAAACGGCAAACGTTTTTCGCAGCGGCATTGGCCGTATGCTTGTCGGCGGTGCCAGTCGGTGCACAGTTTGGCGGGCTCGGGCTGGGGGATCTGGCGAAGCGTGTTGGTGTCTCGATGCCCAGCTTGCGCAAGGAACCAATCTCCACCAGCTTGCCCGACGCGCGCTGGGGCGACCCGAGCCAGGACAGCTTCGTTCCGCCCGTAGCCGCGCGCGCGCTGGTGGTGCTGCAGCGGACGGCGAATGGCGGTTTCATGCTGCAGGCCGGCTATTACCGCTTTAACGACCAGAGCTATTGCCTTCATGCCGGCACGCATGGTCCGGGCGGTGGCGATGGGTACCTCTACGCACCCCCGATTGGCGCGGCCAAAGACGCGGTGATCACCATCGTGCGCAATTCGGTTGCGCACCCGGAGATCGACCAGCACACCATCCAGGCGCTGTTGTGGGCGATCCTGTCGCGCGCGAAGATCGAGGACTTGTCGAACGATCAGCGGATGGCTGCGGCGCAGCTGCTGACCCCGAGGCAGCTCGCCGGGCTGAACCGCAACGTGCTTGATATGCTGTCCACCGGACCGATCGCAGACAATCTGCCGCGCGAGGTCAGGACTGTGCTGCAAGCGGAAGCGGACCTGCGTCGTATGCTGACCACGCCGGGAACCAGCTATGGCGAGCTGGAGCGGGTAGCCGTGCTGGCAGGCCTGGCGCCGGCGGGGCCCGGCAGCATCGGCGTCCCGACGGGGCGATGGAGCCACCATCCAGACGGGTACTGGATCCGCTACCTGCCGAACAGCTATTCCAACACGGTCGTGGAGATCTGGGTGCCTGAAGGGTCGCCCGGCATCGGCAAGGAATATGACCCGGCGACGCATATCGCCGTTCCCGGCAACACCTCTCGCCAGCGACTGATCCAGTCGGGCCGCGCTTACGGCACGACCTGACGCGGCCTCTCACTTAAAGACCCTAGGGGGCGCTTGTGCGATGAGCGGTCGACGACGATCACGGCTCCTGGAGTGCGCGGAACTGCTCTCGCCCCTCCGCACCGATCAGATTCTGTAACACTGTCCAGAAGCCGGCCACCGCCTGGCCGCCGGACGCGGCATAAGCCTGAGCCACGTTGCCGTGCATCTCGTCAAACAGCTCTCGTTCCAGGTTGCGGCCTGCTTCGGTGAGATAAAGCAGCCGTTGTCGCCGGTCGCGTTCGCTCTGACGTTGTTCCAGAAGCCCTTTGCCCAAAAGGTCATGGGAGACGCGCTGGTAGGACTGCTTGGTCACGTCAAGTATGGCAAGCAGTTCGGCCACCGCGAGACCTGGCCGCCGGCTGACCACGTACATCAAACGGTGATGAGCACGACCTAGCCCAACGCTGACTAGTTTCTCGTCAGCACTCTTGAGGTGACGGATGTTTGTGAGAAGAAGCAGGTCCATTCCGCCGCGAATTGTTTCCTCGCGCAGGAACTGTTCTTTGGGTGGAACTAAAGTGTCAGCCATGCTGCTGTGTATGCCGGTTACCGCAGTGCCGCCAACCCTGCGTGGGCGACGTCGAAAGGCGGAGATTGCGTTCTGACAAGGAGACTTTGACCGCCATAAGGTTCAGCGGCGCTGATCGACGGTCGCTGCACGCACCGCGGCGAAAGGCTCCGACGCGTTCCAGCCCGGCCACCGGTCGCCTTGGGCAATCTCGCGTCCGAGTGCATAGGCGACACTGCCCTCCTGCGCCGCGCCGGTCATGTCCCACTTGGCATCGAACTCGTCGCAGGTCTGATGGTAGCATTCCGCGTTGTAGCGGGCCCGCTTTCGTTCCCCTGCTGCGATCCCGCCCTGCACCAGGTCGCGGCCAGCGCGGAAATAGACACCGGGCACCCCCTTTTGGGCAAGGGCATAATGGTCGGAGCGATAGTACCAGCCCGCCTCGGTATTCTCCTCGGGTGTCAGCCGGAGCCCCTGTGCGGCCGCAACGCGACCGAGATCCGCCTCCAACGGCGTGCGGCCGACGCCGATCAGCTCCAGATCACGGGTACGGCCAAGCACGACGTGCGGGTCGAGGTTGAATTGGGCGGCAGTGGTCGCCAGCGGCAACACCGGATGGTCAGCGTACCAGCTTGCGCCCAACAATCCCTTCTCCTCCGCGGTCCACAGCGCGAACACCACTGACCGGCGCGGACGCGGCGCCGCGGTAAAGGCGCGCGCGATCTCAAGCAGCGTCGCGGTGCCGGTGCCGTTGTCGATCGCGCCGTTGCGGATACGATCGGCGGGCGGATCGAAGTCGTTCTCGCCGTAAGCATCCCAATGAGCGCCATAGAGGATGCTGCCCGCAGCCGGATCGGTGCCAGGCAGGATGCCGACGATGTTGTGGCTCACTGCCCGGTCTAGCGCGACCGTCGTTGATGCGGAGAAGGTTGCGCCCTTGATTTCGACGCCCCGGAAGTCAGCAGCCTGCGCAGCACGCTTGGCGGCGGCATAGTCCAGCCCGCCCTGCCGGAGCAGAGCGACGCCAATGTCGTTACGCAACGTGCCGCGTACACCAAAGGCGGGCGGAACAATGCCCGTGTCGAGCGCAAAGCCGGGCACAGCGTCGCTCTTAGCAAGCTGAAGCCAGGGGTAGCTCGACGGGAACGTCTCGTGGATCTGCAGGAAGGCAGCTGCGCCGTGCTTCTGCGCTTCGGACAGCTTGGTCCGCGCTGCCGGGCTCAATGCGCGACCACCAAAGCCGAGGTCGCGTCCCGCTTGCACATCGGGGTCACCCGCCAGCGCCACCACCAGTTTGCCGCGCACGTCGACGCCACGATAGGGATCGTACCCAAGCCGCGGTTCAACAACGCCGTAGCCGACGAACACCACCGGCACCCGGGCCACCGTGTCCGCACCGATGATCCGCGAGGTCGCGGCGATCTCCGTCCCGGGCGTAAGCGTTCTTCTTGCCCCGCCCAACTCCAGCTCGAAGCTCGCGTGCTCACGGGTCCAGCGCAACAGCTTTACGGTCTGACGATAGCCCCGGTCCCCCGCAGGCCTGAGCCCCAGCGCCGCGAAGCGCTGTTCCAGGAAGTCCAGTGTCTTGGTCTCGCCCACCTGCGTCGGCCCGCGCCCATGAAAGTCGTCCGCGCTCAAGCTTTGCACGTCCGCCTTGATCCGCTCTGGCGAGAGGATCGGCGAGGCCGGGTCGGCTGCGGCGGTCAGTAGGAAAAGCAGCGGGAGGATGCGGTTCATGCCTTCAGAGTGGCTGCACCCGCGGCCATGCACAAGCCTCGAACAGCTAGGAAGGCACAGTCCTGGAGATCAAGCGTTCGCAGGCGGAAGTATCAGACGCGAGGACGACCATGGATTACAGGAAGCTCGGCAGCACCGGACTCGACGTGTCGAGGCTTTGCCTCGGCTGCATGACTTTGGCATACCAGATCGCGGCAACCATGCCTGGACGCTGGATGAAGAGGCGAGCCGCCCCATCCTACGCCGCGCAATCGAGGCCGGGATCAACTTCTTCGACACTGCCAACGTGTATTCCGACGGCACCTCGGAAGAGATTGTTGGCCGTGCCCTGAAGGAGTTTACCAGCCGCGATCAGGCGGTGATCGCGACCAAGGTGCATGGGCGGATGCGCCCTGGCCCCAACGGAGCGGGCCTGTCCCGCAAGGCGATCATGGCCGAGATCGACGCCAGCCTGCGACGGCTCGGGACCGACTATGTCGACCTTTATCAGATCCATCGGTTCGATCCCGACGTGCCGATCGAGGAAACGCTGGAGGCGATTCATGACGTCGTGAAGGCCGGCGAGGCGCGCTACATTGGCGCCTCCTCGATGTACGCCTGGCAGTTCGCAACCATGTTGCACGTGTCAGAGGCGAACGGCTGGACGCGCTTTGCCACCATGAAGAACTACCTCAACCTTCTCTACCGGGAGGAGGAGCGGGAGATGCTGCCGTTATGCGACGCTGAAGGAATAGGCGTGATCCCGTGGAGCCCGCTCGCGCGGGGGCGTCTTACACGCGAGTGGGACGCCGCAACCGAGCGGTCACGCACCGACGAGTTCGGGCGCAGCCTTTATGAACATACCGCCGACGCGGACCGTCGGGTGGTGGAGGCAGTTGCCACGATCGCTCGAGAGCGGGGCGTACCCCGCGCGCAGATCGCGCTTGCCTGGGTTCTCGCGAAGCCGGAAGTGTCAGCTCCGATAGTCGGCGCATCGAAAGCCGCGCATCTCGACGATGCGATCGCGGCGTTGAGCCTGATCCTGTCGGATGATGAGATCAGGCGACTGGAGGAACCCTATGCTCCGCACCCGGTCATCGGTTTCTCGTAACCCCGCGCACGTGCATACAAACGTCGGGGAGCGCTGGCGTTGGCACCAGCGCTCCCCGAGCAAGTTGCGATCAGGGCACCTTACGCTGCCCGATATGCTCCTGCGCATGGGCACACGGCCCATGCGCAGAGCCGATCAGTAATCGCTGCGCTTGGTCCCGCCGCCAAGGATCCCCCGGTCGTCGGTTCCGGCGGTACGGTTCCTCGACACGTCGTTGTCGACTTCCACATCGGTCCGGCGGACGGTATCGTCGATGTCACGCACCTCTTCGTCAGCCGTCTTGCGGACCACGACTTCCTCGACGACGCGTGCTTTCTTTTCGACCATGGCCTCCTCGCCACGCGCGGTCATCTCAACCGTGCGTTCGCGGAATGGGTCGCCGTCCGTGGCGGACAAGGGCTGGTCAACCGCGCGACGTTCGACGTCCACGCGCTCGTTTCGGAGCCGCAGTTGCTCGTGAACCGGCGTTTCGGTCACATAGGAGCGCACGCGCACGCCGCCCCGGTCGACCTCACGCTTGCCAACCTGAAGGCTTTCCTCGACCACCGGAAGCGCTTCTTCTTCCACCGTGTTTCCGCTGGCGGAGGCGGTGTCGCGGTCGCGGCCGCGGAAGGCTTCCCGCCCGCTGGTGTCGCGGCCTGTTGCAGCACCAAAGGCGCCGCCACTGGCCAAGCCTAGCCCGGGTTCCGAACCTACCCTTCTAGCCGTGCCTAGGCCAGATCCCGTGGCGGTATCGGCGCCCGAGCCCGTACCATAGTCCCACCCCTGTGAACGCCACTGCTGCGATCGATCGTCGACGTCGATCGAATTCGAGTCTTCCAGTACCCGAACTGCATCGTCGATCTGATCCTCCTCGACGTCGGCGGTCAGCAGCGCCCCGCCCCGACGGACGCCCTCTTCATATGCATGACGATCCTCGTCAGGCAGGAGTGCGTTCTTGATCGAATCCCACATGCCCCGATCCTGATGGTCCGAGTAGGCGCCTTCCGAACGGAAGCCCGGGCTCGACTGGTCGTGAACATGGACATGGTTGGCATCGATGTTTGCCATATGCAGCCGGTTCTTGGCCGCCTCGGCATCAGAACGGCTGTCGAATAATGCGGTGATGGTGCGTGACATGGTAACTCTCCTGCGTCTTGGTTTTATCGTGAGGTGACGACCAACTCGGTACGGCGGTTCTCGAAGCGACCGCCTTCGGTGGCGTTGCTAGCAACCGGGTCCTTCTCGCCGCCGGAAACAGTCTCGATGCGGCTGGCTGCGACACCCTGGGCGACCAGGGCTGCCTTGATCGCGTCTGCGCGAGCCTTGCCTAGCGCCATGTTGGCGGGGTCCGGGCCACGGTCGTCGGCATAGCCAGCGATGCGGATGCGGGCTTTGCCGTACTGCTTCAGTGTCGCTGCGACCTGGTTTACTTCGGCCGCGTCCGCCGGGCGCACGATGCTCTTCGCCGTATCGAAGTTCAGCTTCTCGAACTGGAAGGTTCGGGGCGTGGGCTCGGTACCTGCAAGAAAGCCTCCCACCGCCGACGTGCCCGCCAGCGCCTCGGCCGAGCTTGAGTTTGAAGTGCTCGCGACCATCGAACCCGCATTGTCCGGTGACGGGGCAACAACAGGCCCGGCCACTGCGGCGTCGTTGGTAACAGCGGGCGCAGTCGCTTTCCCGTCATCTCGATCGCAGCGGCTCAGCGCGAAAAGCAGCGCCAGAATACCGGCCAGCAGCGCCAGCCAGGCAAGCCAGTTCACGCCCTTACTGTGGTGCTCGGGGCCAACATGGACCTGCCTGGGCCGCGCGCCCTCATTGGGTCGGTCGGGGTCTGCCATCAGTGGTCCTCCTGTGGGTGGACGGCGTCGCGGTTCACCTCGACCCGGGTCCGCTTCAGCGTTGTCGGTACTGCAACCTCGGTCCGCTCGACCTGGCGATGGAGGTGGAGTTCCTCGACCAGGAACAGCCGCTTTTCGACAACCAGTCGCTCTTCGACAACTGGCACAATGGTGACGTCGCCCTCCGTCCGGATTGCCGGCACCTCGAAGATTTCGCGGTCTACTGCCACCCGGACCACGTCGACATGCTCTCGGCTCAGATGCTCCCGGACGATGACGTCCTTTTCTTCAGGCCGAGTGCGGACCGTCACGCGTTCGGTATCGACCACGCGCTTGGTGACGCGGGCCTGCTCCTCTACGATGGGTATACGTAGGACGTCGTCGGACATGACCAGCCTAGCAGTAGGCAGGTCCAACGTGACCGAATCTGGAAGTGTCCCATTGTTGCACACCCGCAATGACGGGGGTGCTAGTGCGGGACTACCACGCCCACAGGTGCTCCGCTTCCTAGAGCGGCTCATGGGTGCGCGATAAGGCCGTCGTTCCGCCTCGTCGAGAACCCGGCTGCCCGGGCGACGGAGCGGGTCACGAGTGAGAAGCCAGGCCGGCAGCCTAGTGCAGATAGCCCTCTCGCCTCAGCGATGGGCATGGCTCTGGGCTGGGGCGGAGCAATGCGCCCCGCCCCTGTTCGTTCTTATCGAATCTTCCCGGACAACGACACGCCGATCACACGCGGTTCGTTGAACACAGCCGCCATGTAGTTCTCGATGACGCCTTTCAGGTTCTTCTCGTTCGTCAGGTTGCGCGCGAAGGCCGACACCTCCCAATCCCCGCCTGGCGCTGCGTAGCCGACACGGAGGCCAAGCTCGAAGTTGCCGTCGGCGTAGAACTCACGCGTCTTATAGAGCACGAAATTGGTATAGCCCTGGATGTTGCCGTCGGCCGCCAGGAACACACTGCTGTCGTCTTTCAGCGGCAGGTCATAGCGGGCTGTCGCGTCGAGCGTCCATTTGGGTGCGTTAGGCAGCGGATTGCCGTCAATCGACGCGAAATAGGTCCGGCCCGTCCCAGCGCCGCGGGTGAAATACGGGTCGAGCACGGTGCACACAAGCACGCCGTTCAGGCCACATGCCTGGGCGTAGACGCGCTTGTCCTTGATCTTGCTCCTGAGGGCACTGGCCCCGGCGGTCAGAGTCAGGTTGCGGAATGGGCGGTACTCCGCGTCGAGTTCCACGCCCCAGGCGCGCGCCTTGTCCGCGTTGAACAGCACACCGTTTCCATTGGTGTCGTTGCCGTTCAGCTGGATGTCCTTGACCGTGTAGGTGAACAGGGCTGCATTCAAGCGCAGACGATTATCGAAGTACGTGCCCTTCGACCCAACCTCGTAGGACGTGATCGTTTCACTGTTCGCGGTCGTGAAGTCGGCGTTGAACACCGCCGAGCGGCCCTGGATCGTCGGACCTCGGAAGCCGCGAGCAACACGGGCGTAGACGCTGTTCGCCGGATCGACCTGATACAGCGCCGACAGGTCCCAGCTTGGCGTGGTGTCGGACAATCGGACGTGGCGGCGGCCGGTATAGGTGGCCAGATTGGCGGCCGTGTTCGCCGTTTTCACAAGGTCGGTCTTTTTGGTGTCGTCCGTCTCACGCGCGCCAGCGGTGATGATGAAGTCGGGCGTGATCTTGAAGCTCGCCTGACCGAACACCGCCCAACTCGTGTTGGCGTCATGCAGGCGGACCCAGTTATTCGGGTTCCGTGCGGTGCCGGTCAGGAAGAAAGCGCGCTGATAGAAGTCGGTGACGTCTGTCTGGTTGAAATAGAAACCGCCGACCTGCCATGTGAAGCGCTGATCAGCCGGGCTCGCGAGCCTGACCTCCTGGGTATATTGGTCCAGATCGCGGATGTTGCCCTGGCTTTGGCCAAAGCCGTTCGGCACGCCGTTGAACGGGAAGTTGGCCGCTGCACCGCCGTCCGTGTCGCCGCGCGAATAGCCCGACGTGGTCTCATAGGCACTGATGGACGTGAGGGTGACCGGCCCGAAGTCGATGCTGGAATTCACCGATCCGCCATAGGTGTTGTACGCTTGAGGGTTGTTCTGCGCTTCATCATAGGCGACGCGATCGCGGGGCTCGGCAGACGCGTCTTTCGAACCCTTCCGCAACGCATTGCGATGGAACAGGGTCGAGGTGCCGTCATAGTCACGCGCATGGGCGGAGACGTTGACCGACACACGGTCGCTCGGCGTCAGCAGTACCTGCAAGCGCACGTTCCGGTCGTCAAAGCCGCCCATTGCCTTTCTGGCCGGGGCCGCAGTGCCGTCGGCGCTTACACCCGAGAAGCTGTTGTCGATCCAGTTCTCGCGATGCTGAACCAGCGCGGACAAGCGAACGGCGATCTTGTCGGCCACAATCGGACCGCCAATGCCGGCATCGAACGTCGCGGTGTTCAACTCGCCGTACGAGGCGGTGGCGCGCCCTTTCAGGGTTTGGGACGGGCGGATCGTGTCGAACTTGATGATGCCCGCCGTGGTGTTGCGTCCGAACAGCGAGCCCTGCGGTCCGCGCAGCACTTCCACCTGGTTTACGTCGAACACCGGGTTGGACTTCAGCACGACGTGTTCCAGCACGACATCGTCCTGGATGATCGACACCGGCTGCGACGCGCCGAGGTAGAAGTCGACGTTACCCAGGCCACGGATATAAAAGCGCGGGAAGATACGGCCGGTCGTCGTTTCCGCATAAAGGCCCGGAACTCGGCCCGACAGCGCAAGGATGTCCTCGCCCGCCGCCTGGAAACTGCGCAAATCGCCGCCGCCGACCACTGCGACTGACACGGGAACGCGCTGCAAATTCTCTGACCGGCGCTCCGCGGTCACGACGACGTCCGTCAGTTCGCCGGTCTGGGCATCGCCGGTGGCTATATCCTGAGCCTGGGCATGGTCGGGTCCGGGCTGGGCGGTTTGCGCGGCGGCCATCGACGGCAGGGACGCTATGCCCAGCAGCAGGACGGACTTGAGCAACAAGGTCTTCGGCACAGAAATTTCCCCCAACAACGACAGGGGGGTAGCCGCGGCGGCATGGTGCCACGACGGTACGCGGCTTGCGACCGGCAAACGCTTCCCCCTTGGCTCGGCGCGGTAGCCACGCTTTGTTTCGGTTTTGTGATACTAGGTTTCCAGCGCAAGCGCTCCTAGCCGGACGTTTCCGTTGTGGATTAGCGACCTGACGTGGTCCGCGACTACAGCAGTTATACGTTGGTCCGCCTAAATCCTCGGGACATATGCACCCCGCGAGTGGCCAGCGCGCGTGTAGCTGATGTACTTGGCTGGCGCTCGACTCTGGCCAGTGGTGCAAGAACCTGCGTTCCGCGCTAGATGAAACCGGTGCCCCAAGCCCAGATCCTCATGCCCTCGCCCATGCCTGCCAGCGTTATCGCAGCACTGGAGGAGCGGTTCGTCCTTCACCGACTTTGGGAGCAATCCGACCCCGACGCTTTCCTTGCAGCGGTCGGACCGGACGTTCGGGGCATGGCGGCCAGCACGCTTGCCGGCACCATCGACGCGAGGTGGTTCGACCGCCTGCCGGCGTTGGAAATCATTGCCAGCTTCGGTGTCGGTTACGACAAGGTAGACGCAAACGCTGCTGCCTCGCGCGGCATCGTCGTGACAAACACTCCGGGCGTTCTCGACGAGGAAGTTGCCGACCTTGCCGTCGGGCTGTTGCTCGCGACCCTGCGGCGTATCCCGCAGGCCGACCGCTTCGTCCGGGAGGGACGCTGGCCAGCAGGCCACTTCCCGCTCTCGCCCACGTTGCGCGGCCGGCGGGTCGGCATCCTTGGCTTAGGCGCGATCGGCAAGGCGGTAGCACGGCGACTTGACGCGTTCGGAGTGCCGGTCGCCTATCACGGCAGATCGCCGCAGAAGAGCGTGAGCTACGAATACCACGCCACTCTACCTGCGCTGACGGCCGCGTCGGACGTCCTTATCGCTGTCGTGCCCGGTGGGTCGGGAACGCGGCACCTTATCGACGCGACGGTGCTGGAGGCGCTGGGAAAGAATGGCGTGCTGATCAACATCTCCCGCGGCAGCGTGGTGAACCAAGACGCTCTGGTCGCCGCGCTGCAAGCCGGCACGATCGGCGGGGCGGGCCTGGACGTTTTCGATGATGAACCGAACGTACCAGAGGCACTGATCGCAATCGAGAATGTCGTGCTGCTGCCGCATATCGGATCCGCTTCGGACGCAACGCGCACAGCGATGGGCCAGCTGGTCGTGGACAACCTGCAGGCCTGGTTCGACGACACACCCGCGATCACGCCTGTACCGGAGTCCCTGCATCTGGCTCGTCGACGGTAGAAAGCAGCAACATCGTTTCAGCGAATATCAAGCCATGACTAGGCGCCCTCGGCTGGCCCGCACACATATGCGGGTGTGGTTGGAAGCCGGGCGTTCATCCGGTAGAATTAGAGCCGGTCGGGCGTCAGGAGATGGCGGTGAAGGACTGGGAAGCCGTCGTGCATGCATGCGCCGCCCTGCACGGGGTTGAACAGGGCACCGCCTACGGCAAGCCCGCGCTCAAGTTTCGCGGCAAGACACTCGCGTCGACGACCGCGCCCGATCCCAACAGCTTCGTTCTTCACGTCAGCATCGAAGACAAGGAAGTGCTGACCGAAACGGACCCGGACACCTTTTGGGAAACTGACCATTACCGCGGCTGGCCCGCCGTCCTCGTTCGCTACGGCAGTGCCAGCACGGACCGGATAGCGCTCATGCTGGCCCGAACATGGTGGGACCGGGCTACCGCTGTCCAACGCTCGCAGTTTGGCGAGCGGCCTTGATCATTGGCGCGCTTCGATCAGGAGGTGGTACGCGTAGTGCATGACGGCGCCCTACTTCACATTCGCGGGATGGCTTAATTGCGCCGGCTGCGACCCAACGTGAAAGTACAAGGTCAGACGGCTAGATGCAGGTTGGTGCAGAGCCCATCCCGGCGCGCGATCAGTCTATGAACTGGCGGACGTGGGCGACGAATTCCTCGGACGCAGCTTCCCGGCCAAGAAGAATGTGATTGTCGCTGTGGAGCATCACGAACTCTGCATTCGGGATGCCTGCAGCGAGTTCCAGGCCGGTCGTCACCGGAATGCGTCGGTCACCCTGCGAATGCATCACCAGGGTCGGCGCTGCGACACGGGACAGCAGCGGGCGGACGTCGATCCCCCCAAACACCTCGAGGAAGCGCGCGGCGTTGCGTGGAGAAGTTGTCCGGCGCTGAAACTCGTTGAACCAGGTAAGCTCCTCCGGGGTCGCTGCTGGCATGAACGTAGCGGAGAAGATCTGGCGGTAGACGGGATCGTCTCGTCCCCAGCCCTCCCGAACCAGCGTGATGACGGCCTCCCGCTCGGCCCGCACTTCCTCGCTGGCGCCCGCTCGCCAACCCGCGGCATAGCCGCCCATCAGGATCAGGTGGCTGACCCGGTCGGGATTGTGAACCGCGTAGTCAATCGCGACCGCACAGCCCTGTGATATGCCGATCAAGGGAAAGCGCCCGAGCCCTGCCGCGTTCACGACGGCCTCAAGGTCGCTTACGAATGCTGGGAAACTCAGGTCTGAAACATTCCAGTCCGACAAGCCGTTGCCGCGCTCGTCATAGCGGATGAAGCAATGATCGCGCGCCAGTTCCCGGAACAACGGCGCCCAGATTGGCGCATCCCAGTCGAGTTCCAGATGATTGAGCCAGTTTGCGGCCTTGACCAGCGGCGGTCCACCGCCGACCGAGGCATAGGCAATCCTGGCGCCATCGCTTGCGGTGCAGAACGCTATCTTTTGGCGCTGGAGTAGCTGCCTGTTGTGGTCGGACGGGCGGGATGGCGGGTGGCCCAGATCATCAACCGACGTCGCATCGACCCCGGCAGCTGCGGCCGCCGCCTTGAACGCGGCCGCGAACTCGCTCGCCTCACCAGCCTTGCCCAGCGGGACTAGCGCGTGGACGAGGGCGCTGGCTGCTATCGCGCTGAGTGGCTCGCACGACACCCACTCACGACACCACGAAAGAACCTGTTCGGGGGCATCCTTTAGCCGGTCCACGATCGCCGCCAGAAAACTGCAGCGCAAGCGCTCGACCTCATGCCGCTCCGCGACAAGCCACGCCTGATAAGCATGATGCTGGGGCAGATCGAGCCCGGCGAGCATCGGCTGACGCAGCAACGCTGCGCCATGTATCAGCTCCGCAAGCGTCGCCTGACCCAAGTTGCTTCCGAGTTGTTGCAGGGCATGCAAGTCAACGTCGACTGATGTCAGATCAAGCGAGACACGCTCACGATCCGCGACTAGTCGGGCATGAGCATCGTCGTTGACGATGCCGCGCAGCTTGCTGAGGGCCCAGCGTAAAGCGCCCCGTGGATCGTCGGGGATATCCCAGAACAACTCGCACAAGCGATCGCGCCGTTGAGGTCGACGGGTTTCGATCAGGAAGGCGAGTAGCGCCCGGGTCTTCTTCGAAGCTGGCAGGGCGATCGGCTGGTCACGTCGAACCTGAAGTTCGCCGAGCATGTTGATTATCAGCGATCCTTGTACCGCCGCCATGACGAAGCTCCGATGGGAGAGCTGCGATCAGCATCGATCGCGACGATCCTCTCGCATCGTGGCGGCAAAGTCTATCGGGAGCGCGCTATGCCAGCGCCTTCCCGTCCGGGACGGTCACACGCCCACCCAAGCGCCCGGAACAGTTGCCTCGTTCGGGCACCGCGTTCCAGGCGCTGGCGGTTCGCGCAGGTCACGCCGCGCGTGCGATCGCGGTCTGCGGAGACGCCGACCCATCGTTGAATATGGCGGTGGTTCCGCCCAGCACTGAACAGGTGCAAACGAAGGAAAGGAAAGCGGCAGCGAACGGGCGATCGGTCAGAGGCTTGCGTGCGACCTTGGGCGTTGGAAAGAGAGTCTTGAGGAACATGGGTCAACTCCGATGAACGGTGCGCCAGCCTGGCGCATGGAGTTGATGGACCTCGTACGTGGATGTCAGCGTCGTAGAGACCGTGGAATCAGTCGCTCGAAACGTGGAATTTGAGGGCTCGGCTGCAAAGGATCGTATGCCTTGACGGCGTACGTTCAGCCCCCGGCGGTGGAACTGGCCGGCACCTAAGCCATGGCCAGTTCCACCGCCGTCTTTGCCTCGCCCCCGTATGGAGGGCTGATGACCTTAGAGTGTCGGTCCTACCTGCCCTATTTGCCGTCTGTCGACTTCTCGACGGACTTGCTAGCGGAGTTTACGTCTTCCTTGGCCCCACGCATTGTGTTGCACGCCGACAGCAGCACTGCCGTCGCCAGCATACCGGCGATCGCTACCTTGCGAATCATTGAAACCTCCTGATCTCGCTTGAGGCGAGACAATGCCAATGCTCTCAGGGCACCAGTGTTCCGACTACGTCATGAGCCGGGTGGCACAAGAATCCGTCACATCGGCGCCTCCCTCCGTAGATCACCCCGCTGGGTGGCGTGGGCCATGTCTCTTATGATCGGCTCAGGGCCCGGTGGCGAAAGGCGCAGCGCGGCAGTTCTGGAGCGGCACCATGACGGGACAGGGTCAGGTCCCCGCGCCGGCCGCGAGCCCATCCGCAAAGCGAGCGCCCTCACGCTGGGCTTCCACCATTCTGATTGGCGGCGCTGCCCTGTTCGCCGCGTTTTTGTTGTGGACGCTTCTCCTCGGCCAGCGAATGAGCGCGGGCGAACATCGGCGCAACACCCACGACCTGGAGATTGTTGCGCAAAGCGTCGCTGCATGGCCGTCGAACATGCGGACCATTGCGCGGGCTAATCTGATGGCTTCGCGCCTGGCCGCGCCGCCAGCACTCGAAAAGTCGGAAGGCTGGCAGGGGCGCAGCACTTCTTACCACCCCTTGCTCGGCGATGTAGTCGTGGATTACGCGATCGCCCCTACCGAAAGTGCCTGCCCCACGCCGAGAGCGGAGGAGGCTGCGATCCTGAACGGCGGCGGCCTCCATGTCAGGGGATCGATGCGCCTCGATGGTATCCTGTTCGAGGACGCCCGCCAGCGGCCTGGCGGCGAGCCGGCGTCAACCGCTGCCGCTATCGTCAACATCCTGAACAGGCCAAGGCCCGCACGCGCAGCGCTCACCCTTCCGCCCGGCAAGTTGACAGACGCGGTGCTGTGTTACCGCACCAATCTAGACCTCGGGGACGTGGTGGATTTGGGACAGGCAGCGCCGCGTTTCCGTCACGTTCTGTTTATGCGCTCGGACGGCGTCATCGTTGCTCAGCTTGGACGCGAACACCTGCCGGTCAGAACGCTCAGGGACCTTCGACCACCGGACTCGGTGATCAGGGCTCTGAGCGCCGCGTTAGGAAAGGGAGGCGCGGCGGCGGTCAGCCCGCAGGTGGACGCTGGTGTGGAGTTGGCCCCCTTTCGCATAACGATAGGTGGCCAACGTTTTGTCGCGTACCAGCGGCCACTCTTCCCCGCAGGGATGCGGTACCGGCCGCCAGAAGAGCTGAACGCGATCGGCCTGGTTCCCGACACTGCCGGGGCCGGCGGCCTGCGCTCGCTGCCCCAGGCCGGCATCACCGCCTTTGCCCTGATACTCGGGATTCTACTAGCACTTGTGCCTGTCCTGAAGCTGCGCCTGATCGGGCCAGGTGAGGCAATCACGCGGGTTGAGGTTTGGGCGATCGGGCTGGGGCTGATCGCCGCCACGGCGACCGCGACCATGGCGTATCGCTTCGCTTGGACCACGGCCGCCAATAGGGCTGCCACTGATCGCCAGGCTGAGGTCACCGCGAACCGGATCGCGCACCAGTTTCGCCGGGAGCTGTGCCGGTCACTGTGGTGGACGAACAGGTCGATCGAGAGCGGCTCTTTGACCCCGGCGGTAAATCCGCTGGACGTCTCGCCTGTTCCCCGGCGCATGACCGTTGCGCCAGAGACGGCGCCCGACGGCAAGCGCGTTCGTTTCCCGTTGCCGCCACTCGAGTCCTTGCTGGTAGCCGATCAGAGCGGCCTTATGGTGCCGGGAACGCGCGTAACTGTCTGGCGCGACGACGCCGGCGGACGCCCGCAGATCGCCGGGCGGACATATTTCAGGCAGGCGGCGCGTGGCGAATTGCTCGAAGGCTATCTCTCGACCGGTAACCCTCCCACTTTCAGGGTCGGCGACACGCAATGGCGTTTCGTGCCCGGCTACGCGCTGGAGCAGGTGCGCTCGCAAGCTGATGGCATCTCAAAGACGATCATGGCCTTCTCCGTCGTTCCCGACGTAGCAGACCCATCGATCGCGGCGAGGAGTGATGACAGCGTGGCGCGGCCGACGGTTGCGACGGCGGTCACGGTCCTGCCCTCGCTGGTGTCGCCGGTCCTACCCCCGCCCCTCCAGTTCGCGATCGTCGACGCCGCTCGGCCTGGCTGGCCCGTGATCTTCCACTCCAATCGCTATCGGGCAGGAGTGGAGCAGCTTCGCGACGAGCTCAATTCCCGCACCGCCGATGTAGCGCTGAACGTCTTGGCTGCCCGACCTGCACCTCCGCAATCGTGCCACGACCGCTACAATGCGCCAGCACCGGTCAACTTCGGCGGCCTGTACGACGGACGGCGCTGGAAATTCACAGCACAAACGCTGCCGGGGACCTCCTGGGTCCTGATTGTGTCCGCGGACCTAGCCACCCTTGATCGTACTGCAGCGCGCACGGTGCAGTTTGCGCTAGCCCTGTGGTTCGGCATCGTCATCCTGGTCTTGCTGATCGTTCTCCTGTTGCGGCAACCGCTGTCTCAGCTGCACCGGCGTGAGGACGTCCAGCGCTTGATGCCGCGACGCAGGTCCTATGAGCGACCCATCATCGTGGCGGCAGCAGGACTGGCGCTGGCGCTACTCGTCTGGCTCGTGCCCTCTCCTGCGATACGGATCATCGCCACGCTCACGGCACTGCTGATCGGATTGCGCGCCGTGATCTTCTCGCTTCCCAGGCGGTTGGTGCAGCCGCTTCTCACCACCAGTGCGCCAGCCGGGGGGCAAAGGGCGGAGCGCCGCCACGCGCGCTCCGCCATCGCGGCGCTGATGCTGGTAGGCGTCGTTCCCGCCTCTGCTCTTTACAGCGATGCTGCGGCCTTTGTCGCGAACCAACGCGCGGTGGACGACACGCTGAAAGCAAAGGAGGACGCTGCGCGAAGCCACTCTGACCTCGCCGCCGCCGTGCGGGCGTTCGACGTCGACTACCGGCGCAACCGTGCAACCGTGGACTGGGGACGCTGGCCGTGCCAACCCGGCTTGCCCGGCAGGGCCGGTAGAAACGGCAAGCCGTTCGAGCCGGGGGTGCCCGGTATCTTTTTGGACACGATTTCTCTGCCTTCTCACTCCGGCGGACCGGCAGACGGAGCACTAACCCGAACCGCCTGGCATTATCTTCGGGACAGCGCCCAGCCGCCTGATAACCCCTGCACCTCCGCTGTCGGGACCGCCGCCGCTGTCACTCCATCGTTATTCCTGCTTCCTCCACCACGCCCGGCCACGCCGCCCCTTCCCTGGATCGCCTTGCTGCTGGTCGTCGGCTTGGTACTGGGCCTGATGCTATGGACGGCGTCGCATGTTGTTCTGCGGGACCTGTTCGGCTTCGGCGTGCCGCACGCCGTGGTTCCTTATCCGACGCTTACAACAGACGCGAACGGCCGAGCGAGGCTTCCGCCAGGCCAGCTTACCATGGTCGTCGGTGCTCCGCTGGGGCTGCAGCAGGACCTGCTCCGCCAATGCCATGCCGCCGACATGTCAGTGGCGACTGACGCTGATGTCGACCAATTGCGCCGGGCGATTGGAAACGGCGAGGTCGTGACCTGTGGCGTTGCCGTGTTCAACCTGGAGATGACATACCGGGATCCCGTGCGTCGTCGCCAGGCGCTCGGGTATTTCGAGCAGCTGGTAGCGGCCTTCGATACGGCAAACGACGTGCCAGGCGCGCCGCCAATCGCATTCGTGTTCCTAGTCGAATTGGCGCCGCTGGACCGATTGCTCCAGGCCTACGAACGAGAGGAAGACGACTTCTATGCGAGCCAGGGGGGCAGCCCCGCAGCGGACGGCGACCAGGCCCGGGAGAGCGCCAAGTTCCGGGAAGCCCTGCGCTGGAGCAGACTATTGGAGCGCTTCCATACCTACATGTTTCGGGCGGAACGCCACGTGACGCCGCTTAGCGCCCATGCTTCTCCAGGCGAGCGTACCGCGGTCGAAGAACTCGCCTTCATGCCCGAGCATGTCATCGCCTCCCTGCTCGAAACACCGCCCGTGCCGCCCCGCCCAGCACCGGGCGGGCCTTATCGACTCAGCCAGTCCGATTACGCCCGCGTCTATGACGAGCCGGTCAAAAACTGGGCTGCCGGTCTTAGCCGCTACGCGCCGTCTGACATCATCGACTTCCTCCGCTCGCTGCTGGTCGAGCACTATGAGTATCGGTGGGCGGTTTCGAGCTGGGCTGAGCGGCTGGTCCTGCACCACCTTGCTCATGGCCGCTTCGTCAATGTCAGCCAGGCGACCGCCATCGCCTCGCTGGTGCGGCGGGGATTGGTGGTCCTGCACCCGGCACCCCGGCTAGTGAATGATAGCTTCGCGCTGTTCATCCGGCAAACCGAGAAGCCCAAGGCAATCCAGAGGTGGCGCGCGAACATGGGCCAGGATGCCTGGCGATTTGCGCGCTGGCCGGTACTGGCCGTGGCCGGGGTAGCGGTGCTGGCCCTGACCGTGGTCCTTATCCGCTCAAACGAGCCCCTGCTGCCGCTGTTGCCTTTGTTGATCGCAGCCGGACCCGCCTTGCTCCAGATGCTGGGGCTGACGAAACGTTGATCGTTCACGGCACTTCATCGCCAATATGTGGCCCTGCTAATCAGTCAGGCTTTTCGCGCACCAGGATTACCCGGACAGTATTCCACACCTTGAGAAGCAGGGCCCCAAGCTGAACAACCTTCACTGACATGCTTGCCATCGTTTGGCTTGTGCTTGGGGGGGGGCGGGTTCGGAGTGAAACAGGTCACACTCTGTGTACCGCTTGAGGTTAAGCCGGAGTCGTGCAGCAGGCTGACTGCAGCCATCGAAGACCTGAAACGGCAGGAAGACAAGTCGGCCGATCCGAACTCCCCAAACTTCTGGCGGCTGCGCGAGCGTATTCCGACGCTGCATTTCATGTCGATCAGCGTCTTCCCGGCGCACGACTATGATCCAGTATTCATCCTTGAGGCCAATTTCGACGGGCCGGAAGGCGCTTTCTGGAACGATCTGACGGCGGTCGTGGGGGAAGAGCTGCGGGTGATGATCCGTTGCTGCAAGCGCCCGAGCGATGGCACAGGGGCGCTGTATGACGCGGTGACGGCGCTGGCGTCAAAACGCAGCGTTGCACCGTACTTTGAGGCGCGGACGCAGCGGCCCAGCGTCTTTCACCACGGGAACCGCGGCTTGGCGTGCCAGCAGATCCTGCGCGATCACAGCGTCTTTCTTGAGACGGTGGAAGAACTCGACCGTCGCGCACCGCAGCTTTATCGCGGAGAGGCGCCCGCCAAGGTTCATGCTGACCTTCGCACCGCGCTCCTCCCCAACCACCGCTGGCTTGACGATCAAGCGCCTGAGCGCATTTCGCCGGCTGAACGCATTACGGACTGGGCGGCTTTGACCCTGTTCGTCCTGCTGCTGCTGGCCGTTGCCGCTGCACCCGGGCTGCTGCTGGCTGGCCTCGGAGTAGCGCGTGACCATTTGGTCGCGATGGCGCTGGCGAGCGTGGTTGCAACGGCGGCGGCGCTGTTGTTCTGGGTTCGCCATCTGGAAGTGCGCGACAGCTCACATGATCGCCCTCGACAGGACGAGCGGATGCTACGTGAGATGATCCGGCGTGAGGACTGGATCACCCAGAACCACATGGGATCAATCGTCCTCATCAAGCCGGGTGTCCTGCGTACCGTCATCGTCCGCGCGGGGCATCGGGGCCTCCACCTCGCCCTGCGTGCGCTTCGGGCCTCTCGCGCCGGCTACCTTGGCAGCATGCGCACTGTTCACTTTGCGCATTGGGCGTTTCTGAACAACCATAGCCGGCTGCTGTTCTTTTCGAACTTTGACCATAGCTGGGACTCCTATCTCGATGACTTCATCGAGAAGGCGCATGGCGGCCTGACCCTGGCCTGGGGATGCGGCGTCGGATTCCCGACCACACGTTATCTGGTCGGCGAGGGTGCCGAGCATGGTCGTCAGTTCAAGGCCTGGGCTCTCGCCAGCCGGACGGTGAGCCGCTTCTGGTACAGCGCCTATCCCGACCTGACTGTGGATCAGATCGAGCGAAACCACCGCATTGCCAACGGACTGCGCAACAAGTCGCTGGACGACAGTGCAGCCGAAGCCTGGATGCTGGACCTGTGAGCACCTCTAGATCGTCGTCGAGCTGGAAATTGGCACCTGATGCTGCGGCCAAGACGCAAGGTCTGGTCGTGAGCGGCTTTGGCGCCCTCCGCTTTGGTCGCGCGCTTTGCCTGAGCTTCGGGCCTGACCTGACCGGGGGAAGTTGGTTGTCCGTGCTGGAGCGGGTCGCGCCCGTCACGAATGCCGTGCCGCCAGGCAAGGGCGAGACGGGATCGCGGGCTGCGGCGCTGGCACTTAGCTGGTCCGGTCTTCGGCAGATGGGCCTTGAGGAAACGGCGCTCGCCTCCTTCTCCCGTCCCTTCCGAGAGGGGATGTTGCAGGAAGACCGCTTGCGCCGTTTGGGCGATCGTCGTGGCGACGATTGGGAGACGACCGTGGTTCCGGGCGGCCCGGTCTGGAGCGCGAACACCCCCTTGCGCGCCAGCGCCGCCGGCCTGCGAGGCGGGTTCGACGTGCCCGACGGAACGGCGGCAGAGGCGCACGTCACCACCGCCTTGTCCGTCCACGCGATGTTGCTGCTCTACACCGGCAGCGACGAGGATGCTTCGGCCTGGTGCGCCGAGGTGGAAGCCGCGCTGCGACCTGTCGGCGTCACGGTGGCGCGAAGCCGCTCGCTGTTCATTGATCCGGAACATCCCGAACAGGGCAACATCAGCCGCGAGCATTTCGGCTTCGCCGATGGTCTATCACAGCCCGACCCGTATGATGTCGGCGGCGCGGTAACGCTGGACGACGTCCCAGTCACACAGCCCCGTCCGGTGCAGGGCGTACCACTGGGCGACTTCCTTATCGGGTACCGGAACGGCCATGGCGAACCATCGCCCGGCCCCGTTCTGCCGGTGCCACCCCCCGACGACGACGGGCCGGCTCAAGCGGGTCTCGTCCGGCATCCCACGGCAGAGGGCTTCCTGGATCTGGGCCTGAACGGCAGCTACATCGTCGTTCGTGAACTGAAGCAGGACGTGGCCGCCTTCTGGCAGTCCATGGACGCTAATGCGGACCGCATCCGTAGACACGACCCGAAGCATGCTTCGCATGTCACCGCCGACTGGATTGCGGAACGGGTAATCGGCCGCAACAAGGACGGGCACCTGCTCTGTCCCAAGGGCACGCTACCGCCCGTCAATGGCGCGCCGAACAATGATTATCTGTTCTGGAAAGACGACCGCTATGCGCATGGTTGTCCGGCCGGCAGTCATGTTCGCCGCGCAAACCCCCGCGACGCCCTGGCGCCCGACGATGCCTCCCGCCCCAGCTTGCTGGAAGCGGCGAACCGACACCGCATCCTACGACGGGGCCGCAAGTACGGAACGTCCATCGCCGATCCACGGCAGGATGACGGACAGGAGCGCGGCCTGCTGTTCATGTGCCTCAACACCGACATCGCCCGACAATTCGAATTCGTGCAGCAGACGTGGCTGCTGAACAGCAGCTTTGCCATGCTTTACGGCGAGGAGGATCCCCTTCTCGGCGCACCGGGGCCGATGACGATCCGGGAAAAGCCGCTACGTCGGATCGTCCAGGTGGAAACCTATGTGCAATTGGTGGGCGGGGACTATTTCTTCCTCCCGAGCTTGCCCGCGCTCCGCTACTTCGCGCTGCTATGACCCCGGCAGTCTCGGGCCCGATCTACCGTTGGGAGGTGGGCCGGAAGGGGCAGCTGGCCGCCGCGATGCTCCAGCTCGCTCCGCCTGTTATGGCCCTGCTGCGGACGGTCAGGCCGCTGCTCCGCCTGGGCAGCTTCTGGGTCGTGACACGGTATGATGACGTGCTGGAGGTGTTCGATACGGACGCGGTATATGGCGTGCCTTATCAGCCGAACCTTCAGGTCATCACCGCCTCTCACCCATTTTTTCTCGGGATGCCCGACGGCCCCGAGTACCAAGCCCAACTTGCGACGATGCAAGCGGTCGTGTTGGCGAGTGACCTGCCCCACCTGGGTGACGAAGCGGAGCGGTTGGCGGCGGCAAGGATCGGCGCCGCGAATGGCCGGATCGAGCTGGTCTCCTTCGTGCGTGGCGTCGCGTTCGACCTGATCGCGCGCTACTTCGGCATCAGCGAGCCTGCGCCGGGCAGCTTTGCGCTCTGGGGTTCACGCCTTTTCGAGTTCCAGTTCACGGGATCGGCGCAGGACAAGGCTTGGCGGGCCGAGGCGGAAGAGTTCGCGGTCAATTTTCAGAAGCATATCGACCGCGCGATCGCTGCTAGGCGGGAGGTCGTGGCCGCTGGCGTCAGCCCCGATGATGTCCTCGGCCGCTGCCTGGCGCGCCAGGCGGCCGGCGCACCCGGTTATAGCGACGTCGAGATCCGCACCGCGATCCTGTGCATGATCGTCGGCGGCCCGCCACAGCCCCCGATGGTGCTGCCCCAGGCGATCGAGCAACTCCTCCGACGTCCCGCCTGGTTCGCCGCCGCACAGCAAGCGGCACGGCTCGACACGCCCGACAATAACGACCGCCTGCGCGCCATCATCACCGAAGCGATGCGCTTCGATCCCCTGGCTCCGGGCTTCAAACGTGTCGCCCTGAGCAGCCACGAACTGGCCAGCGGCACCCCACGCGCGCGTCGCATCCCGGCCGGCGCCACCGTGTTCGCGGCCACTGCGTCGGCGATGATGGACGAACGCCGCGTTCCCCAGCCCTCATGCTTCGACCCGGACCGGCACGCGCATAACTATCTGCATTTCGGGCACGGCCTGCATGAATGTTTCGGCCGCTTCATCAATCACGCGACGCTCCATCGCATGGTGAAGCCGCTGCTCGCCCGACCGGGCTTGAGGCGAGCAAGGGGCAGCGCCGGGCGGCTCGAAAAGCGCGGCCCCTTCGCCCACCGGCTGGAACTGGTCTTCGACGACGATGCCTGAAGCAACAGGTCAGGCGAACTCGTTCGTCGCGGCAACATAACGCTTTCGGCCCAGGTGCCCCGCGCTTTTGAGCGCCCTTAGCCGGCCGGACAAAGTCGCGATCCGCTCGGGATAGCTGACACTCCCGATCGCAAGCAGCGCTGCTTCCCGATCAGCCTCTCTTGGCTCGGCCATCGCCGCCCTGACGACGTCTACCTTGGCGCGACCTTGGTGATGGATATCGGCTATGAGCGCACAGACGGTGTCGAGCTGTCCATCCAGGCGGTAGCGAGGGTGATAAGTACGCGCCATCTTGCGGCCGAGGATCCGGGCCGCCACGCGAACCTGAAGCTTACTGGACTCGCCGTCCTGGTTCGCCCACCAGATCAGGCGCGCGGCCTGCAACACTTCCTGCTCGTCCACCAGCTTCCGATTTGGGTTGAGGAACGCCATGAAGCGTTGAAGCTGCATCTCTCCGCTGGCCGGGTCCAGGATGCCGGCCTCCAGGTCGGTTGCAGTCCCATCGGGGCTGACGTTGAATACGCGTCCTCCACGCAGATCAAGCTCGGGAAACAATCGCCTGAACTCGGGATCGGCAAGCGCCTCGCGGAAGAACAGAATAAGGTTGTCGTCGGGTGTGTGCGCAGCCAGTTGATAGAAGCCGAAGGTAAAGCGTGCCCGGTCATAGGTGTTGACCAGGTTCATGAAACCCCGGCTCTCGCATGCCGCCGTGAGATCGAGAAGATACGCCCATTGGCCGATCACCCCCGCATGATCCTCGGGAGCAAAGACCGGGCCGTAGTAGCGCGCTACGGGGAAGAAGAGGCCGAAGAAGCCTTTTGCGGGCTGCTGGATCTCCACCCCGGCGAGAAACGCCTTTCCAGCGTCGTCTTCGGCCCGCCGTGCGATCCAGTCCTTCTGATCACGCCTCAGTTCAAAGGCGATCGTTCCTTCCGACACTCCTGCCTGTCCCGACGGATCAACCGCGAGGACCAGGTCGCTATGGGGAATTTCGCCAAAGAAGAGCGCCTGATCGCCCGCGTATAGACGCTGGAAAGTGTCCAGGAACTCTCCGACGGGCTGGCTCGTGACTCGGTCGAGGGTGTTGGAATAGTGGTAGACGATGCCGTCGCGGACGATCCCGACATGCTTCTGCGGGATGTTGCCCATCGTCTTGGTCGCGATCGACACGACGTCCCGGCGCGTCACGAAGACCAGTTGCGTACGGCTCTGATCTGCATCGGCCCACAACCCGACGCGCGGGCACTCGGCGAAGATCTCGTGTACGCGCAGGTTCGCGCCTGACGCCGAGCCACCGACATGGGCGCGACATGTATAGCCAAAATCCAATCCCAGGGCGTGTGCCACAAAATGGGCGCAGTGGTTGGCGCGATCATCGGTGAAGCCGTTTCGGCACAGTTCGGTAATGCTGCGGCCGACCAAAGTCTCGACCTCCAGCACGTCGACATCCCCGCCGTCATTCATATGCGGAGCGGCGGGCCGCATCGACGCCGGCTCCGGTTCCGCCGGCTGGTCTATGTCAGGTAGGTCGGCGCCAACCTCCGTCCAGACCGCCTGCACACCACCGCTGCGGATCAGGCTGCGGGCATGATCGGACGGGCTGGCCCGGCAACGACCCCATTGAAAGTGCGGCAGGTCAGGCGAGGTCCAGTTTCCACCCCATTTGCACCCGTGCCTGGCGAAAACGGCCGCGACGTCTCGGAACCAGTTCTCGCCCCGGCCCGGCTCCCACAGCTGGGTCGCATGGATCACATCCACCGCCAGACCATAGCCGTGCCAACTGAATTCGTTGGTCGGCGCGTTGGTAACGGTGTGCCTGGGTGGCTTTACCGTGCGGCCGCGCTGAAAATAGATCGCCTGCAGTTCCGGGCTACGGAAGCCTTCATAGACCATTGCGTTGAGCGGCCCGCCCGGCCTCCCCTGGTCATTGCAGTCCAGGATGGCCGCTTCCACGGCCGCCCGGAAAGCTGGGGCGAGCAGATTGAGGTCGCGGCTGACCTTGATGGTTTTCGCTTGCGCTCCTGAACTCATGCGACTCCCTCCTCGACACCGTCCGCCCAGTTGTTGGGGACGAAGGGAAAACCGCCGGGCGTAGCGGCGCTGCTGGCGCGCGGCGTCGGGCCACCCGCGGCTATGTCCGGAAAGGGCGCATGCGGCGCCTGGGGCGCAGCTCTATCGTCCTGCGTGTCTGCGGGCTGGCGAGCCTTTGGCCGATCCTCCGACCCTTCCTCAGGACTCTTTTCTGTCGGTTTCACCGTTGAACGGATCACCATCAGCCGATTGAGCGTATCAAACCAGAATGGCGCGCCGAGCATCATCGCCGCCGCTGTGATCAGCCAACCGATCAACATCTGGATGATCGCACCGGGAGTCAGGACCTCGACACGGCCGCCAACACAGCCCGGCGTTGGCGCGGAACAGGCGCGGGCCTCCATCTGTGCTGCGGGCCGGCCCCTGCGCCAGCCGATAGGCAGGCCGTAGCTTTCGATCTGCGCGGCAAGTTCCTCCGGTCGCGCCCCGATCGCTCCGGAGGGTCCTGAACTCCGTATCGTCGCCTGCGCCTTCTCGACTAGCGCGTTCCGCAGGACCTTGTTGCTTTGCAGGCGCTGGGCGATGGTGACCGCGTCCACGTTCAGCACCACGGCCAGTGTCAGTCCGATCAGAAACAGGATCAGCTGGGTACGCCGCTTGTACCAGCCGGAAACCCGATCCATCGTACCGTCGAACCAGCTTTCCAGATTGCGTCGTGCCGCGTCCAGGTCTCCCCTCGCCTGGTCGATCGCGAACAGGACGGCGCGGCGGACCTGAGGATTGGGGAACTGTGCCGCTGCCTCCCGGAGCGATACCATGGTCAGTGGCGGCGTAACCGTTCCGTATGGTGAGTAAGCCGCCGAACCCTGATGCACCATGTCCATCAAAGCGCGGGCGAACTGGTTGGCCGGGATGTAAGACGGTAGCTTGCCTCCCCGGGCGATCAGGGCCTTGCTGTTGGGTCGCTGGTAGTCCCCCGCAAACAGGGAATAGACCAGGGGATGCTGGTAGAACCGCTCCGTCAGTACGCCATCTTCCTGGAAAATCTGGCGAACGCCCCGTTCCAGGTCGGACGCGCGCGTCTTCATGACCCCCTCGATGGCCTCGCGCAGCGACGTGCAGAGCAAGCTCATCATCAGGAACAGCAGGGCGAGCCCGATCGCCACGTCGATAGTGTCAAAGGAGAACATCGCTCACCCCCTTTTGCCCGGGTTCACCGTCAGACCCGGACGAATGGCACTCCGAGGCTTGTACTCACGGCGGCCAGTGCAACGGAGATTGCCGCGTTCACCGCGCGCTCTGCCGTGACGATGCCGATGCCTTTCACGGCCATCAGCACGGCCCGAGACGCGTTCTTCTGGACGTCGAGGTGAAGCTCCATCTCCTCTTCATCGATGACACCCGCCGCGCGGAGTTGCCCGATCTCCGCGATCGAGACGGCGATCTTGGCGGCTTCTGCCCGAGCAAAGGCGTGTACCTGCCCGCTGCCACTTCCAATCGCGGTGGTCATCGCGCCAAGCACGTCCTTGGTCACCTGCGCCAGATCGATGGAGGCCACGCCGTTTCCTTTCCGCTACCGGCTTTGCGAACCCGCCGGCTTTGCTCGCTCGATCTCCAGGATTGAGGCGAAGCTCGTGTCGATGCCGCGCGACAATGGGGAGAGTTCGGCCATCGCAAGGCAGCGCCCGCTGGCGCTCGATCGCTTGTGCAATTCCTCAAGGCTAGCCAGCGAGCTTCCGAGTCCCCGGACCTGTTCAATGGTCGGGTCGTTCTTGGGCTGGGAGACTACGCGCCGTTCCAGCGCTGCGACGTCGTTCTTCTCCTGAGCGTAAAAGGCGCGATGCGCTTCGTGGAGGCACGCCGGCGCGGTTTCGCCGGCAAGTCGCTGCAGATGATCATTCGTGGTAGCACGAAGCGCGTCAGTCATGCTTATCGTTTCGGTATCGCGACGCGCGATCAGGTCAACCGCACATCCCGTTACAAGAAGCGCCAATGTTATCAGGATGACCAACGGCCCGCCTCGGTCCGCGGCATAGAGGCGGGACTCGTGGAACATCATAAGCCCGAACCCCCGGCGATCATCTTTATTGTTCAGGAGGTATGGTATGGGATCATCATCGACCGGTCACCGCGGCCTTTAATCGTACCGGCTTTTACCCGATGCGCTGCGCACGGGGGCGCTCGGTTACACCTGCTGACCACATGGGGGTTCCGCGCTCGTCGCGCCTCAGAGGGTGAACACTAGCTAACTGCAAACCCGGCAATCGGGGCGACAACACTAGTGGCCGGGCTGCAAGCATGGCCCCGCAAGGACTTATTCGACCTCCGAACCGTTGATCCAGCGGCGGAGGATCGTCAGGTCGGTGTCGAGCGCCAGCAATGACGCGAGCTGCCCCGCCGCGATCCGGCCGACCTGGTCCCCTAGCTTCAGGAAGTCGGCGGGATGCGTGCTCCCCATCGCGACTGCTTGAGCAAGGGGCACGTCCAGCATGTGATGAGCGTTGCGGACGGCCGCGATCATGGACAGGTCCGCGCCGGCCAGCGTTCCCTGCTCATCGACCAGCCGCCCGTTTTCCGCCCGGATCCACCGCCCGTCGAGAGCGAAACCGTCGGCCGTTCCTCCGGTGGTCGGCATGGCGTCACTGACGAGTAGAAACCGGTCGATCGGCTTACAGCGCAGCGCCAGCTTCAGGGTGATGGGGCTGACATGCACGCCGTCAACGATCAACGAGCACCAGACTTTTTCGTCGAGGAGCGCCGCCCCCACGGCCCCCGGCTCACGATTGCCTAATTGCGACATCGCGTTGAACAAATGCGTGAAGCCGGTCACCCCCGCGTCGATCGCCTGGTTGATCGCCTGATAAGAACCAGCCGTATGGCCAGCGGCTACGATGATACCGCTTGCTGCCAAACGTCGGATCGTTGCTGCGCCAACAAGCTCCGGCGCCAGCGTGACCAACGTCCTGCCGCGGCGCAGTGAGCAAAGAACGGCAATGCCGTCTCCGTCCAGCGACCGTATCTTGTCCGCGGCATGAATGCCTTTGCGAGCGACGTTGATGAATGGCCCTTCGATGTGGATGCCGAGCACGCCGGGCACGCCCTGCTCGATCGCGTGCTCCACGGCGGTGACACCGGCGCGGATCACGTCGAGGTCGTCGGAGATTAGCGTGGGCAGGAAGCCGGTCGTGCCGAACCGTGCGTGCGCGGCCCCTATCCTTCGGATCGTGTCCACCGTCGGGGCGTCGTTGAACAACACGTCCCCGCCGCCATTCACCTGTGTATCGATGAAGCCTGGAACCAGCATCGCGCCGGCAAGGTCGACGCGCTCGGCCGCCACAGGCACGTCGGCAGAGTCCAATACCGCCGCAATCCGGTCGCCATTGACCAGCACGGCGAGCCGTTCGGCGAAGTTGCCGTCCACCAGCACCCGGGCATTCAACAGAGCGCGCATCAAACGGTCTCGGTCACCTTGTGGAGATAGGGCGGTTGATCGGGATCGAAGCCGCGGCGCACGGACAGGGCGCTTGCCGCGCGGTAGAAAGCCTGAACTGCGAGAATGGATGCCAGCACCGGATCGGTGGCTGGCACCTTCAGCCATGTGGTACCGGCTGCGCTCGGCCGATCGCTCGCGACGACCACGCGCGCGCCTTGGGCGAGAGCATCCTCGATCAGTCGGTCGGTTCCGTCCGCCGATCCATCGGCCTGGCGGAACACCAGCAACGGCAGGTCCGGCCCGACCAGCGCCAGCGGTCCGTGGCGAACCTCCGCCGCGCTGAACGCCTCTGCATGAAGGCCGCACGTTTCTTTCAGCTTCAGCGCTGCCTCTTGAGCAATCCCAAGACTAGGACCTCGCCCGATCACGTACAGCCCGCGCGTGTCCGCCAGCTCGCCAACCAGGGCAGCCCAGTCGCACTCCCAAGCTTCGGCAAGCAGCTCGGGCAGGCCGGCGAGCGCGTCGCGCAACGCGTCGTCATCCGCCCATTCGGCGACGAGGGAAACGGAGGCGGTCAACAAGGCGATAAAGGACTTGGTCGCCGCGACGCTCGTCTCTCGTCCCGCCTGCAACGGCACAACAACGTCGACCGCGTCAGCTAGCGGCGAGTCGGCGGCATTCACCAACGCTAGCGTGCCAGCACCAGATGCCGAAACGGCGGCCATCGCAGCAAGAAGATCCGGGCTCTTGCCAGACTGTGACAGGCCGATCGCGAGCATCCCGCGAGCCATGGGTGAGCTGCGGTAAATGGACGCGATCGAAGGCGACAGGGATGCCACCATCACCCCCACTCGCGTTTCGACCAAGTGCTTCAGGTACGTCGCGGCATGGTCGGAACTGCCCCGAGCACAGGTCAGCACCGTGTGGGGAGCCCGGTCGCGTAGCATCTGTCCCGCCGACGCCATGACGTCGCGGTTGAGCGCCAATTGCCGCGCGACAACCTTCGATGCTTCGCCAGCTTCGGCGAACATCCGGCTATGGCTCGGGTCGACCATGGGCTTATCTGGTCGTGAGCTCGGCGACGAAGTCATAAGCGTCCCCTCGATACCAACTTTGCGTCGCTTCGATGACGCGGCCGTCATCCAGGAAGCCGCGGCGTTCGATGAACAGGCCGGCGGCCCCCGCCTCCACGGTCAGCAACTCGGCCTGCGCGGCATCGAACAACACCGCCCGCAGCCGCTGCAGTGCCCGGACCGGGCGATTGCCGGTCTTCTCCAACGCCTCATACAGGGAGGCGTCGACCGCCTCTGTCCCGGGCAGGGCAAAAGCGGGAATGGTGCTGCGCTCGATCGCCATCGGCAGTCCGTCGGCGCAGCGCAACCGATGGAAGCGATACACCGCCGCGCCGGGGCTGAGCCCCAGGGTCATCGATTCGTCGGGCGTCACTACGCCTTCGCTCTGCAGCAGCCACTCGCTGGTGACGGTGCGACCCCGGGCGGCCATGTCCTCGGTAAAGGACGACAGCTTGGCAAACTGCTTCTCGACGCGGCCGGTGACAAAGGTGCCGGCTCCATGCCGCCGCACCAGCAGCCCGTCGGCAACCAACGAGTCGAGCGCCTTGCGCACCGTGATCCGGGACACTTCAAAGTCGGAGGCCAGATCGCGCTCGGCCGGCAGCGGCTCCTCCGGCCGGATCACCCCCTGCTCGATCGCGTCGCGCAGCCCTCGCGCCAACCGCTGGTACAGCGATCCCCGGCCGGCATCGTCCAAAGGCCCGATATGGGTAGCTAGGTCAGTCATCCATTCCCCTCCAGGCCTATGTAGAACCAATTCCGTACCACTGCCAAGAGCGACCGGGAGAGCAAGCTCCCGATCCCGTAAAAAAGATGCTTGACGATGCCCGTGTTCAGCAAGATGGTATCGGAATTGGTATGTCACTGGTACGGTAATTAGCCGCCCGGTGCAGCCGTACATAATGGGGGAGTGCAACGTGGTCAGACGCCTTTTCCTCGCCGCTTCGGTCAGCACGGCAGCCGTTTTGGCAGCCACCGCCGCCCACGCGCAAACGACGCCCAACACTCCCACCGACACCGCGCCATCCGGCACGATCAAGCCCGCGCCCAGTGACAATGGCAGCACCGGCGAGGCCGCGGGCCAGGACGACGTGGTCGTGACCGGCATCCGCGCATCGCTTGAGGCGTCGATCGAGGCCAAGCGCCAGTCCTCCGTTATCGCGGACATCATCTCGGCCGAGGACATCGGCAAGTTCCCCGACAAGAACGTGGCCGAAGCGCTTCAGCGCGTGCCCGGCATCGTCATCAACCGCGAGTTCGGCGAGGGGGAGCGAGTGTCACTCCGTGGTACCGCCCCCAACCTGACCAAGACGTTGGTCAACGGCCACGGCATCGCGACAGCGGACTGGTTCATCCTGGACCAGCAGGCCGCAACCCGCTCCTTCAATTACCTGACCCTGCCAGCCGAGATCGTCGGGCAGCTGGACGTCTACAAGTCGCCCCAGGCCGATGTGGAGGAAGGAGGCATTGGTGGCGCCATCAACGTCCATACCCGACATCCGCTCGACCTGCCGCGCTGGTCGATCAACGCCGCTGCCCAGGCGGTCTATTCGGAGCGGTCGGACAAGTTTGATCCGCAGGGCTCGGGACTGATCAGCTGGAAGAACGACGCCGGAACGTTCGGCGTCCTGGTTGGAGGCGTGTACCAAAAGCGTCGTATCCGCCGCGACGGTGCCGAGGTGCTGGGCTATCAGGCAGGACCAGCCAATGTCGGGGGTGCGCAAATCCCGTCGCTGATCGGCTCGGCGCTCTTCCAGCAGGAGCGTGAGCGCTATGGCGGCAATGTCGAACTCCAGTTCAAGCCGTCGGACAACCTTGAGATCGTCGCGACCGGCCTTTATTCGCGCTTCAACGCGTCAAACTTCAACCAGAACTTCATGGCGTGGGGATCGAACGCTCTGGGTGGCGGTGGCACGGTCACCAACGCGACCATTGTCGACGACACGGTGGTGAAGGGAACGGTGACATCCAGGCCAGCCGTCGACGCAAATGGCAACCGCACCGACCGCGCGATCGTCTATGACGCGATCTATCGCGATGCGTTTGCGGAAACATGGTCTGGCGACCTCGACCTGACCTACACCTTCGAAGGCGACGGGGTGCTTCACCTCAAGGGAGGGCTGACGCGCGCACGGGGCAAGACTGCAAATCAGCCCTTCTACGAAGGGGGCGCCGCTGGCAGCTTCACATTCGACATCACCGGGCGCGTTCCGCAGGTCAGCTTCACCGGCGCTGATCCGACTGTTCCGAACAATCTGAACTTCGACTTTTCTTCGCTTCACCAAGTCGGCAACACCGATAAGGAGAAGTACGCCTATGTCGACTTCGAGCAGCCGGTCGGCGGCCCGATCTCGTCCATCAAGGTGGGTGGCAAGTACACCGACCATGATCGTAACGCGTATTTCTGGGCGACCACCTATGGCGGTTTCTACCTGCCCCTGGTTTCCACCGGTTGCGCCGGGCGCCCGTGCCAGTCTGTCGACTTCGCCGGCGGCTCCTTGCCCGACGACTTCCTAAGCAACCTGGCCCTGCCGGGCACGCTGACCAACTACTTCAACGTGGACACTGGCAAGCTGCAAAGCATCCTGAACGGCCAGCCGGCCGAGACCCGCGCCCACGTCCTGAACCCGCCCGAGAACTACTCGATCAACGAGAAGACCTATGGCGGCTACATCATGGTCAAGGTCGGCGAGCCGCAGGTCCAGGGCTTTCACGCCAATATCGGCCTGCGCATGATCCACACCGAGCAGACATCACGCGGGAACCAGCTGGGTGTGCCGGCGGCGACGCCTGGCGCAATCGACAACCCGTTCGGCACCTATCTGCCGATCACGGTCAAGCGCGAATACACGGACTTCTTGCCCGCCGTGAACGTCTGGTTTGACCTGACCCAACAGCTGATCTTCCGCCTAGGGGCGGGCCGCTCGATTGCTCGGCCGGACTATACCGACATCGTACCCCGCGTCAGCCTGAACCCAGGCTCGCTGACGGGCGACGGCGGTGACCCCAACGTCCAGCGCTATGAGTCGGACGACTATAACGCCAGCCTGGAATGGTACCCGGATCGCGAAACGATTTTCGCCGCCGCGCTCTATTACAAGAACATCGCGAGCTACATCGTGAACCGCACCGACCAGGAGATCTTCCCGGTCCAGACGGGTACACCGAACCTCGCCCGCTGTTCGCTCGTCAATGCGGGTCAGCAGCTGTACAATTGCTTGTTCGACATCAACCGCCGTTCGAACGGATCGGGCGGAAGCAACTTTGGCGTGGAGCTACAAGCGTCGCGGCGCATCTGGGGGCCCTTTGGTGCCGTCGTGAACTACACCTATTCCGACGCAAAGTCGGACAGTGGCGACCCGATCCCCGGCAACTCCAAGCACTCGCTGAATCTGACCGGCTACTTCGAGAACGACTGGCTCAGTCTGCGTGCGTCATACAATTACCGCTCGGCCTTCTTCATCAACATCGACCGCGCATCGCCGCTGAACCAGGGATCAACCGACTCGCTCGACGCCTCGGCCAACCTGAAGATCACGGACTATCTGTCATTAACAGCGGATGCGGTGAACCTGACCAACACCAAAATTCTGCAATATGCCGGCACGGAAACTCGATTCCGCGCGCGCTACGACAATGGCCGCATCTTCTTCGCAGGCATTCGGGTGAAGTTCTGACCCTTTCCCATCGCGAGCGAGACCGGCAAGATAGTGCCATGCGTGGACTGATTGCGTGGCTGGCCCTCCTGGCCGCTTCCCCGGCTGCGGCCCAGGCGCCGGCTCTGCTGCCGACACCTGCGGCCATGCGGACCACCGGCGCTGGGTTCGTCCTGACGCCCGGGAGCGTGGTGGTCGCGCGCGACGCGGGCGAGCGGAACGCGGCCGCGCGATTTGCCGAGCTGATGGCGGTCGGGGGCGTACGCGTCGCCACCGTGCGCGCAAGCGCAACAGGGA
Source organism: Sphingomonas aerophila (assembly GCF_014199305.1). Lineage (GTDB taxonomy): Bacteria > Pseudomonadota > Alphaproteobacteria > Sphingomonadales > Sphingomonadaceae > Sphingomonas > Sphingomonas aerophila. The sequence goes on along the minus strand of NZ_JACIJK010000004.1, from coordinate 30,663 downwards.
CGGCGGTCCGATTCCTTCGCCGGCCTGGTATGCCTGCGGAGGGTTACCGGCTTGAGACCGGCCCGGGGGGCGCCACGATCACCGCTTCCGACAATGCCGGGCTCTTCTACGGCGCGGTTACGCTGTGGCAGCTGGCGAGCGCCGGTGCGGATCACCGCGTTGCAGGAGTGACCATCGACGATCACCCCCGGTTTCGCTGGCGGGGCCTGATGCTCGACAGCGCGCGGCACATGCAATCGCCCGAGTATGTGCGCAACCTGATCGGGTGGATGGCGGCCAACAAGCTCAATCGGCTGCACTGGCATTTGGTGGATGACCAAGGCTGGCGACTGCCGGTTCCAGCCTATCCCAAGCTGACGAGCATCTCCGCCTGGCGGCGCGGCGCGACCGCCCCCGGTGCTCCACCGCTTCCGCTGGAAGGCGGCTTTTATAGGCCCGAGCAGATCCGTGACCTGGTTGCCTATGCCGCGGACCGCGGCATCACGATCGTGCCGGAGATCGAGATGCCCGGGCACGCCCTTGCGGCGATCCGCGCCTATCCAGAGCTGGGCATGGGTGTGCCGATCCCGCCCGGTGCCGAGTCCGATTACGGTGTCTTCCCCTGGCTCTACAACACCGACGAGGGAACCTTCCGCTTTCTCGAAACGGTGCTGACCGAGGTCATGCGCCTGTTCCCCAGCCATGACATTCATATCGGCGGCGATGAGGCAACCAAGGAACAGTGGCTCGCGTCGCCCAAGATTCAGGCTCAGATCAAGGCGCTCGGGTTGAAGGATGAGGACGCACTCCAGGGCTGGTTCACCGCGCGGGTCGGACGCTTTCTGGCCGCGCATGGTCGCCGGCTGATCGGCTGGGACGAGATTCTCGACGGCGGTGTCCCGGCCGATGCGGCGGTCACGTCGTGGCGCGGCGTCGACGGCGCGATCAAGGCGGCAAGGGCCGGCCATGACGCTGTGCTCAGTCCCGCACCAACACTGTACATCGACAATCGCCAGGGAACCGGCCCTGCGGAGCCGCCCGGGCGCGGCCGGCTGATCACGCTTGCCGACATCCTCGCCTTTGATCCCATTCCGGGCTCCCTCAGTGCCGACGAGCAACGACATATTTTGGGCCTGCAGGCGAACCTCTGGACCGAGCATGTCCGGACGGACCAGCGCGCTGCCTGGATGATGTTCCCCCGCGCGATGGCAATTGCGGAGATCGGCTGGGCGCCCGCTGCCAAGCGCGACGTGGCCGGCTTCTCACGCCAACTCCTGCCGCAGATCGACAGGCTGCGGCCTTTTGGGCTCAAGGCCGCTACTAGCGCCTGGGCGGTCACGGTGGCACTCGATACGCGGGATGCCGTCAGCGCTCTAGCGACGCTCAGCACCCAATCCGGGCTGCCGATCCACTACACGCTGGACGGCTCAGCGCCGGGCCTGGCGTCGCCTCTCTATGGCAGCGCCGTCAGCGTGCGCGCTGGCCAGCAACTGCGCGCTGCGAGCTTTATCGACGACCGCCGCCTGCCCGGCGCTTACACGCAGCAGCTTGACGAAGCCGCCCTGCTCAGCCGCACGAGCCATGAGCTTACCCTGTGCAGCGACGGAGTAGCGCTGGACCTGGAGGACGACTACCCCGCCCAGGGCCCGCGCGCGCGTTTCCTGCTTGACGTGTTCAACCCATGTTGGCGGTGGGACAGGGCGCCGGTGGCAGTCGCACGCTCGGTGGCGATCGACGTCGGTCAAATCCCATTCAACTTTCAGGTCGGCGCCGACCGCGAAAAGATCCACTTTCGCGCACCCGCCACGCCTGCGGGCGAGTTCCAGGTTCGCAGCGGCGGGTGCGATGGCAAGTTGATCGCCAGCCTGCCGCTCGCGCCGGCGGCGAACCGACCCGGGGTGACACGCCTGACGGCTCCCCTGCCTAGATCAACTGGTACAGCCCACCTTTGCTTCACCTACACGGCCCGCGGCGTGGATCCGCTCTGGGCGATCGAGCGGGTCGCGCTGCTCCCATGACGGGGATCACCCTGCACGCCCCCTTCGCCGGTTGGCTGGGGCCGCTGGACGAGGTGCCCGATGCGGTCTTTGCCGAGCGCATGATGGGTGACGGGTTCGCGATCGATCCGACGGAAGGCGTGCTCCGCGCGCCTGCTGATGGCGAGGTCGTGTCGGTCCCCACCAGCGCCCACGCGATCACGCTGCGGCTGGAGAATGGCGCCGAGATCCTGCTCCATATCGGCCTGGAAACAATAGCCCTTGGTGGCCGTGGCTTCTCCTCGCTCGTGACTTCGGGTGAGCACGTGTGCCGTGGACAATCGCTGATCGAGTTCGATCTCGACCAGGTCGCGCGCGATGCCAGGGACCTGATCACGCCCGTGGTGGCCGCGAACGGCGGGTCGGTAAGGATCATCAACCCCGGCCGACTGGTCGCCGCCGGCGATCCCGTGGCAGAGGTGGCGGCGAGCGGCGCATCGGACACAGAAGCCGTCGTCATCGAAGCCAGCCGGGTTATCACCGTTATGGCCCCCCATGGCCTTCATGCGCGCCCGGCAGCCCGCATCGTTCAACTGCTCACCCCCTTTTCTGCGACCGTGAGGCTGACGCACGAGGACAAGCAAGCGAATGCTCGGAGCATCGTCGCGCTGCTGGCCCTCGGCGCGGCGCAGGGCGCACAGGTGCATGTAGCCGCGTCGGGACCTGACGCCGACGCCGCGCTCGACGCACTGGAGCAGTTCGCGTCGGAGCGCTTCGGCGACTCCGGTGACGGACTTCCCCCCCCTCCTCTCGCCCGCAGCGGGCCGGTTTGCGCGGTTCCGGGCATTGCCATCGGTCGTGTGTGCCAGTTTCGCCCTGCCACCATCGACGTTGCGGAACAGGGCGCCGGGGTCGAAGCAGAGATTGCGGCGCTCCAGAATGCGATCAGGGCGACCGGGGCCAGCCTTGGCACTGACGATCTGGCGCAGGCGCACCGCATGATCCTGAGCGACCCTGACCTGCAGGCGTCGGCGAGCCGCTTCATTTCGGAGGGCAAGAGCGCGGGATGGGCCTGGCGCAACGCGACGAAACGCGCCTCGGCCTCGCTACGCGGGACGGGAGACGTCCTGCTGGCCGAACGCGTCGCGGATCTGGAGGACGTAGAGGCGCAGTTGCTAGGCCATCTGACCGGCCGCCCAATGCGCGCCCCGGTGATCGAGCCGAACACCATTCTCATCGCCCCCGACCTGCTCCCCTCACAGTTTTTGGGGCTCAACCTCACCAATCTGGAGGGCATCTGCACCGCGGCCGGCGGCCCGACAGCGCACGTGGCTGTGCTCGCGGCCGCTGCCGGCATTCCGATGCTCGTCGCGGCAGGACCGGGCGTGCTGCATATAGCGGATGGCGATCCGGCTATCCTCGATGCCGAGAACTGCCGTCTGACGGTAAACCCGGACGCATCGGCGCTGGACGCGGCGAGTGTCGTGATCGCCAGCCGACGCGAAGCCCGCACGGGGGCGCTCCGTGCGGCGCAACAGCCCTGCACTACTGCCGACGGTACCCGGATCGAAGTGTTCGCGAACCTGGGTTCCGTGGACGATGCCGCCGCAGCCGTGCGCGCCGGGGCGGAAGGATGCGGGCTGCTACGGACCGAGTTCCTGTTCCTCGATCGTGCCGAGGCGCCAACGGAGGCAGAGCAGCAGGCGCTTTACGCGGCCATCGCTACCACGCTCGACGAGCGGCCCTTGATCATACGCACCCTGGACATTGGCGGCGACAAGCCAGTCCCTTACCTGCACAGCCGGCCGGAGGAAAACCCGGCACTTGGCCAGCGCGGCGTGCGCCTATCGCTAGCGAGGCCCGACCTGCTCGAAACGCAATTGCGCGCGATCCTCGCCGGGGTGCCGGGCGCGCAGTGCCGCATCATGCTGCCCATGATCGCCGACATCGGTGAAGTCGAGGGGGTGCGTGCGTCGCTCAACCGGGCAACGCTCGCGATCGGGCGGACGGATCCGGTCCAGCTCGGCATAATGGTCGAGACGCCCGCCGCAGCGATGATCGCGGACCACCTTGCCGCCAAGGTCGATTTCCTTTCGATCGGCACGAACGACCTGACGCAATACACATTGGCCGCCGATCGCGGCAATGCGGGCGTTGCTGCGATGGTCGACGCGCTGCATCCGGCGGTGCTTCGGCTGATTGCACGGACCGTCGAGGGCGCGGGACGGCATGGCCGGTGGGTGGGCGTGTGCGGCTCCCTCGGCTCCGACCCCCGCGTCGCGCCGTTGCTCGTCGGGCTTGGCATTACGGAGCTGTCAGCCGTCCCTGCAATCGTTCCGGAGGTGAAGGCGGCGATACGTGCGGTCACGATCGCCGCCGCACGTGCGCTGGCGGCACGAGCACTCGCGGCAACATCTGCCGCGGAGGTTCGGGCATTGCTGGAGGAACAGGCATGATCGGCCGTGGCGCGCTTGAACGGCTGCAACCACTCGGCCGCGCCCTGATGCTCCCCATCGCCGTGCTGCCCGTAGCCGCGCTGCTGCTGCGCCTGGGGCAGCCCGACCTGCTCGCCATCTCTTTCGTGGCCGCGGCGGGACAGGCGATCTTCGACAATCTGGGATTGCTGTTCGCTGCCGGTGTTGCGGTCGGGCTGGCGCGGGAGAACCATGGCGCAGCCAGCCTTGCCGGCATCGTCTGCTACCTCGTCGCAACCGAGGGCGCGAAGCCGCTCCTAGCCATTCCTCCCGGTACCGTCGCTGCCACCGACCCCGTCTATCGCGACATCGCCCTGGCCGCCTGGAAGGCGAAGGAGATCGCCAAACTGTCCGTGCCCGCCGGCATCCTGTCCGGGGTAATTGCGGGCGCACTCTATAATCGTTTCCACGCTATCCAGCTGCCTGCGTCGCTAGGTTTCTTCGGGGGTCGACGCTTCGTGCCGATCGTATCCGGCGTCGCTGGCGTGGCGCTTGCCCTCGCCTTTGGGGTCGGCTTTCCGGTGTTCGAGGCGCTGGTAGACGGGCTGAGCCACTGGGTGGTCGCAGCGGGGCCGCTCGGGCTGTTTTTCTACGGCCTGGCGAACCGCCTGCTGCTGATCACGGGCCTGCACCACATCATCAACAACCTGGCGTGGTTCCTAGTCGGTGATTTTCACGGCGCGACAGGCGATCTGAAACGCTTCTTTGCGGGCGATCCCACCGCGGGAGCGTTCATGGCGGGCTTCTTCCCGGTCATGATGTTCGGACTGCCCGCCGCTTGCTTCGCCATGTACCGTGCGGCCCCTCCCGAGCGGCGGCAGGGCGTGGCGGGATTGTACCTCAGCCTTGCTCTCACCGCATTCCTGACGGGCGTGACGGAGCCGATCGAGTTCACATTCATCTTCTTGGCGCCCCTCCTGTTCGCGGTGCATGCCGTGCTGACCGGGGTGGCGATGATGCTGATGAACGCCTTGGGTGTGAAGCTCGGGTTCGGCTTCTCGGCTGGCCTGCTTGATTATGTGCTGAACTTCGGCCTGGCGACCCGGCCCCTGCTGCTGCTGCCGGTGGGACTTGCCTATTCCGGAATCTACTACACAGCCTTTCGCTGGGCCATTCGGCGGTTCAATCTCATGACACCGGGCCGCGAAGCGGTGGCAGCTGCCAGTGCCGATGACGCCAGCACAGCGTCAGACGCACGGCCCGGCCGCTTCGTGGCTGCACTGGGAGGAGCGGCCAATATTGCGGAGCTGGATGCTTGTACGACCCGTTTGCGCCTCGTTCTTCACGACGCAGAGCTGGTCGATGCGCAGGGCCTCACAAGCCTTGGCGCGCGAGGGACGCTCAACCTGGGCCGTGGACGCGTACAGGTGGTGGTCGGGCCAGAAGCTGACCAACTGGCAGCGGCGATGAGGCAGATGACCGGGGCCGAGACGTCTGTCGCCCCTTTCTCGCCATCAAGAGCGGTTCCGGACAGAGCTACCTTGCCAATTCGGTACGATGACGAGCTTGGCCTCCTGGTTCAAGCACTTGGGGCCGCTGCTCCGGACGGGGCCCTCGCCCGTGGAAGGCGCCTCGTCCTGGAAGGGGTTTCGCAAAAGGTGCGCGACACTCTTTCTTCCGCGCCAGGCGTCAGGGCCACCGCTGACGGGAGCGGTTCCTTGCACTTGCTCTTGAACGGGGAGGCAGCTCCGGTGCTGGAAGCATGGCAACAGGCTAAAGCCGTTCGCCCGACTAGCTGATCGGGCGCATCATCCCAAAGCCTGGGCTTTCAGGATCCAGCCGGCACGGCCAGCTATGCCGTAACAAGCACCCTTTGAGGGCGCGCGGGCGAAGTGTCCGCCAGAAGGTACGCAGGGTCGAAATCCCCTGCGCGTGCCAACGCTCTCCAGTCGTGGATCTCAACGACGCCAGCCTTTATCGAGACAAGGTTACTGAGCGCTTTCAAGCAGCGGTTCACGTGAATTGAGGTTAGCGCCGCCGCGTCGCCGAGATGCTCCTGCGTTAGCGGTAGGGCGTAGCTGGTGGAAGCAGTTCGGTCCTCACCTGAACGTATCGCCATCTCGCAAAAAAGATGCGCCAGCCTGGTCTGCGCATCGCGACGGCCGACGTTGACCGCCCACTGCATCAACACCGCCGCGTCGAGCATGCAATCCCTCCAGAATGCTTCGGCTACGGCCGGGAAGCGTGCGGCCACTTGACGCAGGGCGGCGTGGGGCACGCGCAGAATCACGGTATCACTGATGGCGCTGACACCTCCAAGCCCGACCGCTCGTACGGTCGAGTGCAGATCCACCATGTCGCCGGGGAGGTAAAAGGCTGTGTACTGGCGCGCGCCGCTCCCGGTCTGCGCAAACCGACCCACCATCCCCGATGCGACCAGAAAGGCTGAGCCGGTGGCGTCGTCCAGTTCAACGATATCCCGACGCCTGTCATACGCGATCGACTGGCTCGGAAGAGAAAGGATCGCGTCCTGCTCCTGCCGGCCAAGGGCCGATCGTTTCATTAGACGATCGACGAAGAGTTGCATTTGGTCCTGAGACGAGGTGCTCATGGCCGCCTCCCTTATTGCAAGCGGGAGCGCGGTAAGCTGTCTCTCAGTCGCGGAAGCCTGCGGGCCTTTGATCGGCGATACTAACATAGCGCATGAGCGGCGGAGATGATCCGCCGAAGACGCGTGATTGGGCGAGCGGATCAAAATGTATTTCTTGCCGGGCCTGAGGCGGCGGCCGCCGGGTGTCTCCGGACCGTTGGGACATTCTCTCGCTAGTGTGCAGGTTGAGCTTGTGCCCCTTCACCGAGCGCCTGTTCCCCAGCCGGGGCAGGTAGGTTCGTCGGAGAAAGGGCGGGCACTGGTTGGGAAACGGGTGGTTGCTCCAGCATCGGCGGCTGGGCCGGCGGCACATGAAGCGCCCGCCACTTCGGACTATGGAGCCGATCGATCTCAGCCTTGCGCCGATCGAGATAGTGCTTGCGTGAAGCGGCGTACGAATCAGCGGAATTCTGGATTTCACTTAGCCTGTCATCGAAAGCGACGCGGTAGTCCAGCGCGCTGAGCACGCTTGTAGGGATCGTGTAATAGGCTTTGTTGAAGGGTGCGCCGACGGTTGTTGGCAGGACGAGACGGTCAACTGTCAGTCCGAAAAGGTCTCGCACCGTCGTCGGACCGATGATCGGCAGGAAGAGATATGGGCCAGGGCCGACGCCGTAGTAGCCCAACGTGTTGGCCAGGCTGTTTGGGCGATGGGGAAGGTTGAACGGCTTCTTCTTGGCCACGTCGACAACGCCGGCCAGACCGATCGTTGAGTTGATGGCAAAACGGCCCAGCGTCTCAGCAGCCTTGCCGGGTTTAAGCTGCAGCAGATAGTTCAGGAAGACGATCGGTTCTTGCACATGATCCAGGAAATTGTGGATGCCGCGTCGGATTGGCCTTGGTAAGCCCTTCTTGTACCCCCTAGCGAGGGGCGCGACGATCGCCCCGTCCACAGCCTGCACGGCTTTAAAGGACTGCACGTTAGCCCGCTCCAACGGGTCGGTGGCGGAAGAGCGGCGCCCTGAGACAACGACCTCGTCGGACGGCTCGGCGGTTTGGGTCGAAGGGTCACCAGACGTACGCTCAACTGAAGTCTGGGGAGCAGGCGCCTCCGGAACAGTAACGGGACCGGGGCCAGTTTGGAGCGCCCCGCGCAGAATGAGCGGCACGATCGCGCCGGATTTAGCCGGAGCGGGCTGTTCCTTCCAGCGGTCTGACGGGGGTAGTGCAGAGGCTGGAAAGAACGGCGGAGCGTCGCCTGTTGGCGAAGGGACCAGAACCATCGCTGCGGTAATCAGGCTGAAGCTCATGCTTGTTCCTTGTCGACCTGACGACCGACCTGCAATTGGCGTTTCCGGGCAAATAACGAACGTCATGGTCGCGGCAAAGCCGCCCTGACGGCCGCGGGCCGCGGTAGCGCGACGGTGACTGTGTCGCAGGGCGGCCAAGACAGATCGTTTGATCTTGGCATAAATTGGCCCCGCGTCCGCCTTGACTACATCGCCCCAGTTCAGTACCGAGCGGTATACAAGTCAGTCTTATCACCGAATAATCGCCTGTCTATACCTTACGCAGGGAAAACTCGGGGATACATCTGACTGGGCTGTAAGTCGCGGGAGGCGATGAAGCCGACCAGTCTGGATTAGACTCGGTCTGCGCAAGAACTTCCTTGGCGGGAGTGTCAGACGTCATGGGTACAAGTACAGAGAAAAGCCGGAGGTATTCCCTTGCCACGCGTGCATTGACGCTTTTCGCTTTTGTAGCCGCGCTGGCGCTCGTCTTTCGAGAGCTAATCTACTGGCTCGGTGGTGACGTTCTAGCGTCGATAATGATCGTGCTGATCCCACTACTTTTCTTTGTCCGCCTCTTCGCGGGCAGCAGAGATGGGACAAATGCATAAGCGGCCTGAACAGCAACCTCGCGGATTGTGCCAGGCTGATCGTGATCTGAAAGGTCACTGTCCCGAGCGGGAGGCCTGAATGCCCGGATCCAGATCTGGCTTGTTCTCCACCGAGTTGATTGACGTGATCGCCCAGGATCGGATGCCTAGCGTTCGAGAGCTGATTAAACTGGCTCGCCGGATCTGGGCTGATGCGAAGTGCCTTGATACAACGGCGGGGTGGAGCCGGTTGCCCCGCACTTCTCCCGAACGGGTCTGGTCGCTCCGCGCAGCATGCTTGGCGCTTTGCGGAGCAGTCGCTTCTGCACAAGATCCGGTAGCGGCAGAGCTGCGGCGAGCGCTCGCATAATTCGCCGCCATCGCCAGCTGGCGAGTAATCGATGCGTCGCCGCGCTCGGCCCCATCGAGCCGCTCCCTTAGTGCACGTCCTGTGACTTCCAATGCGAGGCTAACCAGGGTCACACGACGGTCTGAGAGCGTGTCTCTCTAGTGATCACTTCGACGGTCAGCATCATCCCGCGCCGCCGCCCCGACAACGCTCGACACTAACCTGCCACGGACATCTAGAAAGCCACGCGAGCTGGGCGAGAACCCCGAGGACGCACCCACATACGCGTCCTCGGGTATCTCTGAACTTAGGCTGCCACCGCCTCGCCTGCCGCCGGGAGGCGGATCAGGTGGTCGAACGCGGCCAGCGAGGCCTTTGACCCCTCGCCCATCGCGATCACGATCTGCTTGAACGGCGTGGTGGTCGCATCGCCGGCAGCAAAGATACCGGCGACCGAGGTGCGACCGTGCTGGTCCACCTCAATCTCGCCACAAGTCGAGAGCGCGACCGTGTCGCGGAGCCAATCGGTGTTGGGGATCAGCCCGATCTGGACAAACACACCTTCCAGACCCATCGAATGAACCACACCCGTAGTGCGATCCTTGTACGTCAGGCCGGTCACTTTGTTGCCGTCGCCTTCGACTTCCGTGGTCTGCGCGTTCAGGAGCACGGTGACGTTCGGCAGGCTGCGAAGCTTGCGCTGCAGCACGGCATCAGCACGAAGCTGATCACCAAATTCGAGCAACGTCACATGCGCGACGATGCCGGCCAGATCGATCGCGGCTTCGACACCCGAGTTGCCGCCGCCGATCACCGCGACACGCTTGCCCTTGAACAGCGGGCCGTCACAATGGGGGCAATAGGTCACGCCCTTGTTACGATAAGCGTCCTCGCCAGGTACGCCCAGCGAACGCCAGCGAGCGCCCGTCGAGAGGATCACCGTGCGCGCCTTGAGCGTGGCGCCGCTCGCGAGGTACAACTCGTGCAGCCCGCCGGGACTGCGAGATGGAACCAGTGCCTGAGCGCGCTGGAGAGCCATCACGTCGACGCCATATTCGGCGACATGCGCCTCCAGCTGCGCAACCAGCTTCGGCCCTTCCGTATGCTGGACGGAGATGAAGTTCTCGATCGCCATGGTGTCGAGGACCTGACCCCCGAAGCGCTCGGTCACGACGCCGGTGTGGATACCCTTGCGCGCCGCATAGATTGCTGCGGCCGCACCGGCAGGGCCACCGCCGACCACCAGCACGTCAAACGGCTCCTTCGCGGCGATCTTCTCCGCGGCGCGCGCTTCGGCCCCGGTGTCGAGCTTCGCCAGAATCTGCTCCACGTCCATGCGGCCCTGGGCGAAAGGCTCACCGTTCAGGTACACGGCGGGGACCGACATGATCTGGCGCGCTTCGATCTCCTCGCGGAACAGGCCGCCTTCGATCGAGATATGCCGGATGCGCGGATTGATCACGCTCATCGTGTTCAGCGCCTGCACCAGATCCGGGCAATTCTGGCAGGTGAGCGAGAAATAGGTTTCGAAGCTATAGTCGCCCGGAAGCTCGCGGATCGCGGTCAGCACTTCCTCGGACAGCTTGGGCGGGTGACCGCCGACCTGCAGCAGCGCAAGCACCAGCGACGTGAACTCATGGCCGAGCGGGATGCCGGCAAAGCGCACCCCAACCTCCGTGCCGACCCGCCGGATCAGGAACGACGGGCGTCGCTGATCATCGTCGGCCCGCACGGCGGACACGTCCGGGTGCAGCTCCGCGATCTCGTTCAGCAGCTCCCACGTGTCGTTCGACTTCGCGTCGTCGTCGAGCGAGGCGACCAGCTCTACGGGCTGGCGCACATGAACGAGATAAGCCTTTAGCTGAGCTTTCAGCGTTGCATCGAGCACGGGGGAACTCCGGATTCAGGAACAAGGATGGGGGCCGGCGCAGCGGCCGGCCCCGGTTCGCGGCTTAGATCTTGCCGACGAGGTCCAGTGAAGGAGCAAGCGTTTCGGCGCCCTCCTCCCACTTGGCCGGGCAGACCTGACCCGGATTAGCGCGGATATACTGCGCAGCCTTGATCTTGCGCAGCAGTTCCATCGCGTTGCGACCGACTCCCTCGGACGTCACTTCCATAAGCTGGATGACGCCGTCGGGATCGACCACGAACGTGCCGCGATCAGCCAGGCCCTGGCCCTCCCGCAGGACGTTGAAGTTGCGCGAGAGTTCGTGGGTGGGGTCGCCCAGCATCGCAAAGCGAATCTTGCCGATTGCGGGCGACGAGTCGTGCCATGCCTTGTGGCTGAAGTGGGTGTCGGTCGAGACCGAGTACACGTCCACGCCCATGCGAGCGAAGGTGTCGTGGTTGTCGGCTACGTCTTCCAGCTCGGTCGGGCAGACGAAGGTGAAGTCAGCCGGATAGAAGAAGAACACCGCCCAACGGCCGCGAACGTCGGCGTCGGTGACAGTGAGAAACTTGCCTTCCTTGTAAGCCTGCGCCGTGAACGGCTTCAGCTCGGTACCAATGAGGGACATGGATGCTCCTTTGTTGCAGTGCGGCATATAGGGCCTGCGCTCCAGCCGGGAACCCGCGTTCGGGATGGTTTTGCCGATCAGCCTGAGTGGCTGCTTCAATCACCAATTTCTATCTCAAGGGCCGAGCCTCGCCCTAGGTCGGTCTTTGCTCTATGTTTGGAGGATGAGGTTGCTACGTCGCCGCCTGACCCTGGCCGCTGTTCCAGGCTTGCTAGCCGCCTCCGGATTGCCGCCCTTTCCTGCTGTTGCTCAGAACCTGGACGAACGCCGTCAATCTCTGATCGGCATCTATGATGGCAGTCAGTCCGAGATAGCAGCAGGCATCGAATTACGCGCAGATGGCCGTTTCCTGTATGGATTGTCCTACGGAGCGCTCGACGAAGAGGCAGAGGGGCGCTGGTCCTTAAAGGACGGCGCCGTGCTGCTGACCAGCGACCCGGTTACGCCGCCAAGGTTCGTCTTGGTCGAGGAGCATGACGGGCCCTTCGGCAGCCTGTCCATTAAGTTGGATCTGCCCAAAGGCATGTCGGGGCAGTATTTCCGGGCCGCGATACGTTTCGCAGACGGGACGATCGCTGAACAGCAATTGACCGAAGAAGGAGAGCTCGCCGCGACCGGAGTCGCGCGCCGGCCCGTCAGCATCACATTGCACTTGCCCATTGCGGGCGTGAGCAGCGATCCAAGCCTGCTGTCAGGCGCGGATGGTCACCAGCTGCGTTTCCGCTTCGAGCCCCATGATCTCGGAAAGGTAGCTTTCGAGCAGACAGCGCTTCGGATCGAGGGGAACGACCTCGTGCTCGGCCGGCATGATCGCACCCTGCACTTTCATCGCCAGCGAGTCCCTGAGGTGCCTGGTCCAGGACTTTAGCCAGCTCCGAGACCGCAGATTGGAGCGTCGTCCCGCAGTAAAATCGGCCGCCAGGCTCGCGTTCTCGGGGCAGACCGGCTCGGCAGGACCAGGCTAAGGTTCAGGTAGCCCTGTGATCACCGGCTGGTACGAGGCCGTTCCCTGAGCGACTTCAATCGTTCCAAGTGCCGCTCCGCCAGCTCGTTATGAAGCGCACGGGTCCGTTCACTTGATGCTTGCGCAACTCGCGTCCGTTCCTGGAAAACACGACCGCCATGATAAGCTAGTTCGTCTGACATCATCTGCCCCACTTTGAGCTAGGATGCCCAAGTACCTCGGCCGCTGAGCTGCTCTGCGGCGCCAGCAGCTGACAGGATGTACATGACGTTTCTTCGTTGGCCTTTGATCCACATTATCACTGCCCGATCTATTGCCGATCTCACCTAGTCTTCTTTAGATAGAGTGTTGGTCGATCATACGAACGAGCGACTGCACGTGACATCTGAGTCGCTGCCCGCTGTTTAGGGCCACTTTAAAACATCCAAGCCCGGTCACCGCATATTGACCGCGCCCGCACAGGTTCGGCCATGGGGCGCGGCCGACGGCTGCCGTGGCGCGGATCCGATCACCCGGCGAGCAGCGGTGAGGCGGCGGGCGTTCCGCCATGTCCAGCTGTGCCAGTCACTTTGATCGCGCGACAGGTCGGCCATGATCCGCGAGCGGATGAAAGCCGCCTGGTCACGAAGGACCGGCCCCTGCGCCCGTCGCTCAAGTTCCATCAGCGGCAGCAGCGACGACGAGCCAAGACCATGGAGGTAGCAAAGATCCAGGTCGGCCGCTGTGCGGGCATGGCGGATGTTCCAGGCCGCCGCGACTGCGCCGTAATCAACGATGCTCGAAGCGGTCAGCACGACACCAGCCGTGACCGCATTGGCGTTGATCAGCCAACGCGCCGACCCGCCCCTCAGCATGCGCCAGCCGATCAGGACCAGCCCAATACCGACCAGCGCCATCCACGCGAGCGCTGCTATCCGGAGCCGGGTGAGCGAGTACGCATCGATATAGTCCAGCGTGCGCAACGCACTTGATGCGACGAGCAGCAGATTCTGCGCAATCCAGGCGACGAGAAGTCGGCGCACCATTGTACTCTCTGAACCGAGGCTGCCAGGGCGCGAGGCGACCAGGACGAACGCCCCGGCGAGCAAGGCGGTAACGATCAGGAGATAAGCGCCGCTATGGGCATAGTCGGCTAGCGTTACCCCGGACGGCAACGCGGCCCCACTCCACAGGAATGCCAGATCCAATCCGTTCTGGACGGCGAAGATCACGTTGAAGGTGAGCAGCGACAGCTTCAGCGTAGCGAGCGGAAGATCAGGCGCGGATGGCGCGATGCCTGCTACCATGCTGCGGCGGCTCGATACCGTGTTTCGCGGCCGGAAGTTGGGCCAGATTATCAGCGACATCGCAAGCCAAAACGCCAGGTGTGCGACCGCGCTCCACAGACCGGGAAAGCGGATCGCGCGAAAGGCGTCGCTGATCAGCGGGTTGGCATTGGCAAATAGGGCCAGGAACACACCGCCGCCGACCACTGGTAGCGCCAAGAGGGCCAACACAGCCCTAACGCTCGCCCGATCCGACTGGCGACCCACGATAGTAAGCCGGTTGAGATCACGAAGCGGACTTGCAATGCCGATGATGGCGTGGCGGATCAATCGGCCGCCCCAACTGATCGCATCGTTGAAGCGATGCTGAGGCAGCAACGTTGCCGATGCAATCGCCATCCAGAAAAGGCACGAACCGAGGAAGCTGGGATCGTCAAACACGATCACGGCAAAGCTGGCCGCCCCCGCCAGCGAAATCCGGGATGCCAGGCGCCGCCGTACGACCGGACGAACCAAGGCGAGTGCTCCCGCCCATGCAATCGCGAACGCGCCGATCGCGGCGCCAGGCGACCGACCATAAAGAAGCAGATCAGCCATGCCGATCAGCGCTGCGGCCGCGAGAACCTTCGCGATAAAGCTATACTGGCGTCGAGGTTGGGTGCGCGTCATGCCGATCTCCTTCGATCGGCTGGCCATGAGCAACGCAGGTCGACTCCGTACGCATGATTAGACGCGATAGCGTCTCGATCCTATGCAGAATCGATGACCCTCCACGGCCCTGCCCCATCCTCTTCACGCGCCGCGCGAAGGCTTGCGAGTCGGTTCAAGCGTACCGAAAAGCACAGCGCTGAAGGTGATGCTGAAAGCTGTTAATGGTTCGCCACCGTGAGTGGAGGGCATGATGCGACCTTTCCCGATCCTGCATGCTGGGCTTGCACCTTCATCACCAGAGGATCCGGTCGGCCTCACGCCATCGCTTGCATCGACCGCTGGTCACGGTGGGCTAACCTATACGGAGACTGCAATGGCCCAGCACCGAAGCGGGTCGGACGTCCTTTCTGGCGGCGATGGCAGTAACGTCCTGAACGGCGGCAATGGTAACGACGTGATCTACGGCTACGGACCCGAAGATCGGGACCCGTTATCGGGTTCGATCACGGCGACACTGGTCGCGAGCGGCCTACCGCCTGCGGTCTTTCTTCAATCCTCTCCTGCCGATCCCGACCTTCTGTTCGTGGCGACCTTGCCCGGCCTTATCTTTGTCATCGACCAGTCAAGCGGCTCGCCGGTGGTGAGCCCAGCGCCGGCGCTTGCGCTGCCGTTCGAGACAGGACAGCAACTACTCGGCTTCACCTTTGACCCGGAATTTGAGAGTAACCACCGAGTATACCTCGACTACTCGGCCGCGGACGGAACGCAGGTCGTGTCCCGCTTCACGATGCTGGACGCCAACACCGTCGACCCGTCGTCTGAGCAGGTGCTTCTGACAATTCCGTACCAGCCAGGAGCCGAAGTCGACCGCGGAGGCTGGCTGGGCTTCGGTCCGGATGGTGCCTTGTATATCACGACGGGCGATGGCGCCGCACCTTGGAACGCCGATCCGATCAATGGCGGTGTATCGCAATCGCCGACTTCGCTGATGGGGAAAGTGCTTCGCATCGATGTCACCAGCGAACCCGGCGCGGGCGCGGCATACGCGATTCCAGCGGACAACCCCTTCGCCAATGGCGAGGGCGGCGCACCCGAGGTTTGGGCCCTTGGACTGCGCAATCCATTCCGCGCCAGCTTCGACGACGCAGGCAACCTGTACATCGGCGATCCCAGCCTTGTGTCGCAGGAGGAGGTAAACGTGGTTTCGGCGACCGCCTCCGCCCCCGTCAACTTCGGATGGCCCCGCTATGAAGGGACGACCGAATTCGACTCCTCGGTCCCGCTTGGGCCGGGAACGCTCACTTTTCCGGCGCTGGAGCGTGAGGCGGGCTTCGGGCCGCTGCAAGGACGCGCGACCATCGGCGGTTATGTCTATGACGGACCTGGTGGCGCTCAGGGGCTCTACTTCTTTGGGGACTTCGTTGCACCCCGCCTGTTCACCGCCAAGATCGAGGACGGGGCGGCGAGCGAGTATACGAACCGCTATGACCAGCTGGTGTTCACAGGCGGCGACATTGGCACTGGCGACCTGATCTCCTTCTCGACCGACGCCCTGGGGAGGCTCTACACGACCGAGCTGGACGGGGAGATCCACCTTCTGACCCCGTCCGCCGCGGCGGGAGATGGCGCCGACGTGCTCGACGGTGGCAATGGTCAGGATCAGCTGTTCGGTGGCGCAGGAGCAGACCGGCTGCTTGGCGGCAACGGCAATGACCAGCTCTGGGGCGGACTGGGCAGTGACAACCTGGAGGGCGGCAACGGCGCCGATCGACTTGACGGGGGCTATGGCGCGGACACGCTGCGCGGTGGCAATGGCACTGACACATTCATTTTGACGCGCGCCGCCGCGGCATCCGGCATCGACACCATCCTGGACTTCCAAGGCCTGGGGCGCGCCGGAGGGGACACGCTCGTCCTCCAGGGCTTCTCTTCAACTGCGACGATCAGCCTGGTCGGCGTCGAGGACGGCACGGCTCGTTACCGAATAGCCGACGACGACCAGACCTATGACGTCCTGCTCGCAGGCGTAGGTGCAGCGCAACTTGCGGCGAGCGACTACAACTTTCTTTAGGCCCGGATCGCCGGAAGATCGTTGCCGGATCGTCGGGCCGAGTTGCCATCGAACCGTGACCGCCGGTGACCGCCCCCTTGCCTGGCAATCTGATCTATAGCCGCCGTCGGCGCGGGACTTCTCTGGGCTATAAGCGCTGGCACGTTGGTGCCGTTCCGCTGTGCCCGGCGGACTGCATGATGATGATAGCCATAATTGTCAGTTCACAACTATCTCATCCTCGCGTCAGTTCGTTGCCACGGACATCCTCCCATTGGATAAAAGGAAAGACGGTCATGTCGTGCGCACTTCGAGGGCGTGCTCAACCTTGAACTGGACAGCAGCGCAGGCGCCCCGTCCACTCCACGACCGGTCTGGCCGTGCATCAGATTGAACCACTCTATTCGCTTGCCGGCTTTCTGGTTGGCATACTTGTCGGGCTGACCGGCGTGGGGGGAGGCTCGCTGATGACGCCGATCCTGGTTCTCGCATTTGGCTTTCACCCGGCAACCGCGGTCGGCACCGACCTGCTATACGCGTCCGCGACCAAGACGGTTGGCACGGCCGTTCACGGGCATGGCGGAACTGTGGACTGGAGGGTTGTGCGCCGGCTTGCGACGGGCAGCATACCGGCGTCCGTCGCAACTCTGGTGCTCTTGGCGCGGATTGGGACTGGCGGCGGCGCGACCCAGCATGTGATCACGATCGCACTTGGCGTCGCGCTTATCGCGACGGCTATGGCGATGCTCCTGCGCCGGCGCATCGTTGCCCGTTTCGGCCATAGTCTTGATCGATTGTCAGACGGTCGGATTGCTCGCATGACTGTGCTGCTGGGAGCGATCCTGGGCGTGCTTGTCTCCCTGTCGTCTGTCGGAGCAGGCGCTCTCGGCATGACCGCGCTGCTCATTCTTTACCCCAAACTGCCTACCAACCGGCTGGTCGGCTCCGACATAGCCCATGCGGTGCCTCTCACATTGATAGCGGGGACGGGACACTGGATCGTCGGGACGGTGGACTTCGGCCTGCTCGCGTCGCTTCTGCTTGGTTCCGTTCCGGGCATTGTGATTGGAAGCATGGTCTCGACGCGGGTGTCTGACCGGGCGCTACAGCCCATCCTGGCCGGGACCTTGGCCATAGTTGGTGGTAAGCTGCTGTTTTGAAAGCCGACCGCCGGAGCAGGAAGCGGCAAGGTGAGCGCGGCTGCTGCGCCTCGCATAACCGCCTGCAGTCCGTGACTACTGCCGCAACCTTTCTATATTCGAAGGGCGCGCCTTGGTACCGCTTCGGTTGACTGACGCACCACAAGTTCATGTGGCAACTGCTCGGGCGCGGCCGCAGGCGACGTCCCGCGAAGCAGCTCGACCAGGAGCTTTACCGTGCGCCTGCCGATCAGTTCCTTGGGCTGGGCGATCGTGGTCAGCGCGGGCTGGAAGAAGGGGGCGAGCGGAAGGTCATCGAACCCGACAACTGAAACGTGCTCCGGGCAGGAAAGGCCTGCCGCACGCACTGCCCCGATCGCACCCATTGCCATAACGTCGCTGAAGCAGAAGATGGCGGTAACGCCTGAGGCGATCAGCCGCGCCGCACCGTCAAATCCTGACCTGGCGGAATAGTCGCCGTGCTCCTCCAGTAGCTCGAGCCCGCGCTGCTCCGCGGCCGCCCTCGCCCCAGCAAGCCTGTCGCGACTGGGCGGGCTCACGTCGGGACCGGTGACCACGCCTATTGCGCGATGGCCCAACTCGGCCAGGTGGACAATCGCGTCCGCGCCCGCCGCAGCATTGTCGATATGAACGCTCGGCACGCCCAGGTCTGCGCTGTACTCGCAGCCGTTGACGATCGGCGCTCGATCGCTCGCAGCCATGGCGCGCAAGCTGTCCGGCAGATGATGGCCCAGGAAGATCAACCCATCCACCTCGCGCCGAAGGAGCATGGCGCCGTATTGATCCTCGATCGCCCGATCATGCCGCGTGTCCCCGAGCACGACGCCATAGCCGGCATCCCGAGCGGCCTCCTCCGCGCCGCGAATAACGCTGGCGAAAAAGGGATTCGAGATGTCAGGCACGGTCACGAGGATCTTCGCGGCCCGCAACGTCCTCAATGAACGGGCGGCAACATTCGGCCGGTAACCCAGGGCTTCCACTGTCGCCAGCACGCGATCACGCGTGGCTGGCAGCACCCGTTCGGGGTGGCTTAGAACACGCGAAACGGTTGCGGTAGACACGCCCGCCGCAGTCGCGACGTCAATGATCGTCGGCATGCGCGTCCCCTCCCCGCTGTGCGAGATGTAATCCTTTACATCGACCTAGGTGCATCATAGTCAACGGTGCAAGCGAGCAAATCGCGCGGGAGGATGAGGGATGGCGACACTGGGCACGAGTGTTCCCCAGGGCACGTCGGGGCTGCTGACCGGCCGCCTGAGTGTGCTTATGTTTATGCAGTTTTTCGTCTGGGGCGCTTGGAACGTGACGCTTGGCCTCGTCATGCAAACGGCCGGGCTGGGCAACATGATCGCCAACGCCTTTTCGGTTGGGCCGATCGCCTCCATTGCGGGCTCCTTCCTGCTCGGGATGGCCGCCACCCGATACCTCAGCCCCAAGATGCTGATGGTGATCCTTCACCTCGTCGGTGGCGCGATCCTGTTCTACCTGCCGGCGCTGGTTACCCCCGAGCATGGCGGCGAGTTCGTCTGGCTGCTGCTCGGCTACATGATCCTTTACATGCCGACGGTCGGCCTAGCGAACACGATCGCGCTGAAGAGCTTTGGCGAGCGTGTCGACCGGTTTCCCTTTGTTCGCGCGTTCGGCACGCTCGGCTGGATTGCGGCCGGGTTGATCGTCGGCTGGGCCCAGCTTTCCGCCAGCGCCGATATCTTCCGCGTGGCTGCGGTCGTTTCAATCGCGCTGGGCCTGTACAGCTTCAGCTTGCCCAACGTCGCGGCGGATGCGCCGCCCGGTGGTAGTCTGATGCGCCAGGTACTCTGCGTCGAGGCTTTCGGCCTCATGCGCCAGCGCTCGTTCCTGATCTTCATTGCATGCGCGACGCTGATCTCGATCCCGCTGGCGATGTATTATGCCTATGCATCGCCCTATGTCGCGGCGGCGGGGATCAGCAACGTCGGCGGAACACTGGCGATCGGGCAGATGTCCGAACTGCTGTTCATGTTTTCCATGCCGATGCTCTACCGGCACTTTGGGGTGAAGCCGCTGCTGCTGGTCGGTATGCTTGCCTGGGCTGCGCGCTATGCGCTGTTCGCGATCGGCGATGGCGGCTCGTCGCTGTGGGCTGTGTACCTCGGGGTGGCGCTGCATGGCGTGTGCTACGACTTCTTCTTTGTCGCGGGCGCCATCTACACTGGCACTATTGCTGAACCAAAGGGCGTCAACGCGCAGGCGCAGGGAATGCTGACGCTGTTTACCTATGGCGTTGGCATGTTGCTGGGGTCGCAGATCGGCGGGTTGTTGTATGCGCAACTGCCAGCGGCGCCGTCGATCTCAGACTGGCACAGCATGTGGTGGTATCCGGCGATTGCGGCGGCCTGCATCGCGCTCCTCTTCCAGCTTACGTTCAAGGACAAGTCGCGGATGGAGGCACAGCCATGAAAGTGATGAAGGGCCCCGGCATCTTCCTCGCCCAATTCGTAGGCGACGCCGCGCCGTTCGACACGCTGGACAACCTCGCCGAATGGGCCGCTGGCTTGGGCTATGTCGGGGTGCAAATCCCGTGTGACCCGCGACTGATTGACCTGACGCTGGCGGCGAGCAGCAAGGGATATTGCGATGACCTGCGTGGGCGGCTGGCCCGGCACGGCATCGAGCCGACCGAATTGTCGACGCACATACAGGGGCAGCTCGTCGCAGTGCATCCAGCTTACGACGCGCTGTTCGACGGGTTCGCGCCTGCCGAGCTTCACGGCCGTCCGGCCGAGCGGCAGCGCTGGGCGGTAGAGCAGGTCACGCTTGCCGCGCGCGCGAGTGCCAACCTCGGACTCACCGCGCACGCGACCTTCTCGGGTGCGCTTGCCTGGCCCTATGTGTACCCATGGCCACAGCGGCCCGCGGGTCTGATCGAGGAAGCCTTTGCTGAGCTTGCGCGGCGTTGGACCCCGATCCTCGACGCTTTCGACGAGGCGGGCGTCGATTGCGCGTTTGAGATCCATCCGGGCGAGGATTTGTTCGATGGTGCCACCTGGGAGCGCTTCCTTGCCGCCGTCAACGGGCACCCCCGCGCGCGCCTGCTGTTCGATCCTTCGCACTTCGTGTTGCAGCAGCTCGACTATCTGGACTTCCTCGACCGCTATCACGACCGCGTCTCCTGCTTCCACGTCAAGGATGCGGAGTTCAACCCGACCGGTCGCACGGGCGTCTATGGCGGTTATGAAAGCTGGGTGGACCGCGCCGGCCGCTTCCGCTCCCTTGGCGACGGACAGGTCGACTTTGGCGCGATCTTCAGCAAGCTCGCCCAATATGACTATGCGGGTTGGGCCGTGCTCGAATGGGAATGCGCGCTGAAGCACCCGGAGGACGGTGCGCGCGAGGGCGCACCCCTTATTCGCGACCACATCATTCGGCGTACGGAACACGCGTTCGACGACTTCGCCGCGAGCGGTGCAGACGCGGGCGCCATTCGTCAGCTTCTCGGCCTGGGGGCTGACCGCTAATGTCGCGGCAGCCACTTCGCCTGGGAATGGTCGGCGGTGGCGAAGGCGCGTTCATCGGCGCCGTCCACCGTCGCGCCGCCGCACTGGATGGTGACTGGCGGCTAGTCGCGGGTTCGTTCAGCAGCGATGCGGGGCGCAACACCCGCACTGGTGACGCGCTGGGCCTCATCCCGCAGCGCGTCTATCCGACGTTGGACGCGATGATCGCCGGCGAACAGTCGCTGCCGGCCGACCAGCGCATCGACGCGGTCGCGATTGTCACGCCCAACTACCTCCACGCGCCCATGGCGATCGCGGCGCTCGACGCCGGCTTTCATGTCATGTGCGAGAAGCCGATGGCGATGAACGTGGCTGAGGCCGAGGCAATTGCCGCTGCCGTGGCTGACACCGGACGACAGTTCGCCCTCGCCTTCACCTACGCGGCCTACCCGTTGATCGAGGAAGCGCGGCTGCGCGTGGCACGGGGTGATCTCGGCACGGTTCGGCTGGTCCAGGTAGAATACCTCCAAGGCTGGTTGAGTCAATCAATCGACAAGGGCGGCAACAAGCAGGCCGAGTGGCGCACCGATCCCGCGCGAGCGGGCGCGGGCGGCTGTCTTGGTGATATTGGCACCCACGCCTTCCAGCTTGCAGAGCATGTCTCCGGCTTGCGGGCGGAGACACTCTGCGCCGACCTGACCACACATGTCGCGGGTCGCCGGTTGGACGATGATGTGAGTGCGCTGCTCCGTTTCACAGGCGGGGCACGCGGCGTGCTCAAGGTGACGCAGGTGGCTGCCGGCGAGGAGAACGGGTTGAAGCTCCGCATCCACGGCACGCGAGGCGGGCTGGAATGGTCGCAGATGGAGCCGAACACGCTGACGCTGCGCTGGCTGGATAGGCCGGCCGAGCTGGTGCGCGCGGGCGGTCCGGGACTGGACGAGAGCGTCGCCGCTCAGTTTCGCACGCCCTCGGGACACCCGGAGGGCTATATCGAGGCGTTCGCGAACCTATACCGCGGCTTCGCTGCGGCGATCCGTGGCGAGAGCCACCAGCGCTTTCCCGATGTCGCCGATGGCCTACGTACGTCGCGCTTCGTCGAGGCGGTCGTCACGAATGCCGCCTCGGACACGAAATGGTCCGGGATCGAGAACTGAAGATGGTTGGTTCGGGCAGAAACCCCCGGGCCTGCCGACCTTGCTTTGACACCATGCGGCGATAGACTTCGACGCAGAACATAGGAGAGGACCGAATGAAGCTGCTGTTGGCTTTGACCGGTGCGGCCACGGCGATCGGGGCGGTCGGCATTTTGACCGCGCCATCAACCGCACAGGCCCCCGCCGCTGGCGTCCAGGCATTCGGGCAATGCCGCGCGTGCCACACGCTCGAAAAGGGCGGACGCAATGGCATTGGCCCCAACCTCAACGGCGTATTCACCCGTCCGGCCGCCTCCGCCTCCGGCTTCAACTATTCGCCCGCACTGAAGAAGGCAGGGCTGACCTGGGACGACAAAACCCTGTCCGCGTACCTCGCCGGACCGCAAAAGCTGGTTCCCGGAACGCGGATGCCGATCGGCGTCGCCGACCCGGTCAAGCGAGCGGCGGTAATCGCGTATCTGAAGGCCGAAACGGCGAAGTAAGAGGAAGGCCGCGTGCCTACAGTGTCGTGACAGCGTAAGGCCGCAACCAGTCGGCAAGTAGAAGATGAGCCGGGAGAGAGAAGCGTGATCATCGATCGCAGAAGTGCGTTGATCGGCGTTGCCGCCATGTTCGGCAGCAACTTGTTCACGCCAATTGCGCGTGCGGCCGCGCGCGACGCTCAGCCGATCATCGACACTGGCAAGCCAAGCGTTCCAGTATTCACGCCGGTCCAGCACGCGACCATGGTTGCGCTCAGCGAGCGCGTGATCCCAACCACGGACACGCCAGGCGCAATTGCCGCCGGCGTTCCTGACTATATCGACAAGCTGCTCGCCGATTGGTCACTTCCCGAAGAGAGGATCCCGATCGTCGCTGGCCTCGACGCCGTCGAGGCGCGAAGCAAGGGCGATTACAAGATCTCGGCAGCGCGGGCGACGGTGGCGCAGCAAGATGCACTCCTGACCGCGGCAATGGAGGATCGCTTTACGGGCGGCGCCGACTTCTTCGACAAGTTCCGCCAACTCGTCATCACCGGCTACTACACGTCCGAGATCGGCATGACGCAGGAGCGCGAGTACCTGCCGGTGCCGGCCGAATATGACGGTGCCTTCCTCTACTCCAAGATCAACAAGGTGTATTCGGCATGATGATTGATCGACGCCGCGTCCTTACGGGTCTGGGTGGCACCGCAGCATTGGCAATGCTTGGCGGCGCGTCCGGCGCACAGGCGAAACAGGTCGGTGCGGTGGGCCTGCAACTCTACACCGTGCGCGACGTGTTCGAAAAAGACCCGGTCGGCACCCTCGAACAGATTGCCCGTATCGGCTACCGCGAGGTGGAATTCGGCGGCGGTGGTTACGACACGATGGACCACGCGATGCTACGCCGCGCGCTCGATCGGCTGCGCCTGAAGGCGCCGTCGGTTCACATTCCCTATACCATGCTGGCCGACCGCTTCGACGCGGCCGTCGCGATGGCAAAAGCGTTGGGGGCGGACACGGTCATTCTGCCTTGGCTGCCGGAAGAGCAGCGGACTGAAACGGGCTTTGAGCCTGTCCTTCAGAACCTCAATCCGCTGGCCACGCGGTTGCGCGCTGCGGGCTTGGGCTTCGCCTATCACAATCATGACTTCGAGTTCACAAGCCATTCCAAGGGCGCCCGCTTGTTCGACCGGCTGGTCGCGGAAACGAATCCAGCGCTCGTCAGGTTCGAGCTGGATCTTTACTGGGCGGCTCATGCCGGCGTGGACCTGCCCGGGCTGGTGAAGCGGCTAGGCAGCCGCCTCTACTCGTTCCACGTCAAGGACATGCGCGCCGATCGTTCGATGGCGGCAGTGGGCACCGGCACGATCAACTTCGCCTCGCTCTTTCGCCTGCCGGGTGCTGCCGGCGTGCGGCACTTCTTTGTCGAAAATGACCAGGCCCCGGCCCCTTACTTCCCCGACATCACGACAAGCTACCGCAACCTCGCTGCGCTGCGGTTCTGATCTCAAAAGGAAGGTACCAATCATGGCATCGACCAACCGGTTCGACGCAATCGTCATCGGCTCTGGCGTCAGTGGCGGCTTTGCGGCCAAGGAGCTAACCGAGAAGGGCCTAAAGGTCCTGATGCTCGACCGCGGCCACATGGTCGAGCATCAGGAGGGCTACACCTATGACGGTAAACCGGCCTTTGAGCTTCCCGCGCGCGGCACCGTCCCGCCACAGGTTGTCGCCAGCGACTATTTCATTGCCAAATACGGCTACGTGTCCACCAGCAACCTGCAATTCTACAATGATGACCGCCTGAATCCTTACGCCTTCGATGAGGGAAAGGAGTTTCGCTGGATTCGACCGGCAGCGGTCGGCGGCAAATCGTTGATCTGGGGCCGGTGGAGTTTCCGCTGGAGCCCCGACGACTTCGAAGCAAACAAGCGGGAGGGCGTCGCAAGCGACTGGCCGATCCGGTATGAGGACCTTGCGCCCTGGTACTCTTATGTCGAGAAGTACATCGGCGTGTCGGGCTCGCGGGAGAACCTGCCTTACCTGCCCGACAGCGAGTTCATGCCACCGATGCCGATGAACGTCGCGGAGAAGTGGATGAAGGGACGTCTGGAGGCGAACTTCCCCGGCCGCAAGCTGATCCATGCACGCTTGTCCAACATCACAGAGGACAAGCCCGACCAAAACCGGACCAAGTGTCAGTTTCGCAATCAATGTAGCAACGGCTGTTCGTTTGGTGCTTATTTCTCGACGCAGGCGGTCACCCTGCCCGCCGCCCGCTCAACAGGGCGGCTGACACTACAGTCCAATGCCGTAGTGACGAACCTGGATTATGACCCCGCAGCCAAGCGCGTCACTGGCGTGCGTTATGTCGACGCAAAAACCGGCCAGGCCCAAACCGTCCAGGCGAACCTAGTCTTTCTCTGCGCGTCCACAATCGGATCGGTTCAGATCCTGATGAACTCCCGCCCGTCTGGAAGCGAGCGAAGCTACTTCGATACAAGCGGCACGTTGGGCCGTTATGTCATGGACCATATCTTCCGCGTGAACGTGAGCGGCGATATTCCGGGTATGGACGAGTACATCGAGTATGGCCGGCGCCCAGGGCAGGTCTATATTCCGCGCTTCCGCAATATGGCGGGCACAGATGATCGTGTCGGCTTCAAACGTGGCTATGGCTATCAGGGTGGCGCGCATCGCCCGGTCGCAGAGCCCGTCGGCTTTGGGGCCTCGATGAAGAACGCCATGCGCCGATACGACGGTTGGAAGTTCAGCATGGGCGCGTTCGGCGAGTGCCTGCCCTATGAGGACAATCGTGTCTCGCTCCACCCGAGCAAGGTCGACCGGTTCGGGGTGCCGTTGTTACGGTTCGACGTCTCCTTCCGCGACAACGAGCTCAAGATGATGGCCGATGCTCGCGAACAGGGGGAAAAGATGCTGCGCGGCGCGGGGCTGACAAACGTAACCAGCAGCGAGGAGAAGCACGTCCCCGGCGACGCGATCCATGAGATGGGGGGCGCCCGTATGGGACGCGATCCGCGCAGTTCCGTACTGAACAGCTGGAGCCAAGCGCATGACGCAAGCAACCTTTACGTGACCGATGGCGCCCAGATGGCCTCGGCCGCTTGCGTCAATCCGTCACTGACCTTCATGGCGCTGACGACGCGCGCCGCCGATCATGCGGCCAGGAACTTTCGTGCGACGGCCGCTTAGGTCCAGCGGATCGCGAAAAGGGGGTCAGCGCGGCGTGACCGGCGTGCCCGGAATGGTGGGATTGCCAGTCCCTGGCGCTCCTGGCGGGACGACCCCGCCCGTCTCTCGCGGCGGTGGTGCCTGTGTTGCCGCAGGTGTGGGTCGTGGCTTGGGCCGGTCAACCGGGTGGACGGCGAAGTTCTTGTGAGTGTTGGTCGGTCTCGGCGAAGTGTCTGGCGCACCCGATTGGCCCGCCATGAGAGTTGCCGCCAGCAGCGCGCCGGCGGTGACGACCAGTTCCAGCATGCTCGCCTCCTTCGATGAACGTCGATCTTATGAACCTGAGACATCAATGCCGAACCGAAGCGCCAGGTTCCGGAGCCGGAGAGCGTCCGTTCTTTCGAACGCGGCCTGACCTTACGACCACAGCAGCGATTCGGGTCGCTGGAGTCAGGCACTTTCGGTCTTTCGGCTGCTCGTCGAAAGGGGAGCAGCCTCGAACAACGCGCGCGTTCGGTCTGCATCGGACCGCGGTATACATTGCCTTCATCGATATTTTCAGGGGTCGACAGGGATGATGACGCGCCGCCAACTCATCGGCTCCTCAGTCGCCGCATGGGCGGCAGCGGGATTGCCGGCCTCTCCCGCTCCAACTGGCCGACTGAAGCAGTCGGTGAGCCGCTGGTGCTACAAGGACATCCCTCTCGATCAGTTGTGCGCCGCCGCGGCAAGGATCGGGCTGAAGGGCATCGATCTGCTCGCGCCGGCTGATTACGACATCCCACGCCGACATGGGCTCCGCTGCACCATGGGCTATGCCGCAGACATCATGACCATCCCCAATGGCTTGAACCGACCGGAGAACCACGCCGCCATCGAGAAAGCGTTCCGCGTCGGCATCCCGCAGGCAGCCAAGTCGGACGTGCCCAATGTAATCGCATTTTCGGGCAATCGCCGGGGGATCTCCGACGAGGAAGGTGCCGCAAACACCGTTGCCGGCCTGAACCGCGTCAAACGCATTGCCGAGGATTATGGCGTAACGATCTGCATTGAGCTGCTCAACAGCAAGGTCGATCACCCCGACTACATGGCTGATCACACCGCCTGGGGCGTGACGGTGGCCGAGCAGGTCAACTCGCCGCGCGTGAAGCTCCTTTACGATATTTATCATATGCAGATCATGGAAGGCGACCTGATCGACACGATCCGGAGGAACATCAAATGGATCGGCCACTTTCATACGGGTGGAGTCCCGGGGCGTCACAATCTTGACGAAGCACAGGAGGTTAATTGGCGTGCAATCGCCCGCACCATCGCCGATCTTAAGTTCCAGGGCTATTTCGCACACGAGTTCGTGCCTCAAGGCGACCCGCTGCCGGCACTAAGGGATGCGGTGCGCACCTGCACGGTATGAAGCCGCGCAATAGAAACAAACGCGCGCGCATGTCAGCGACACTGAGGTAGTGGACTGCGCTTGCCGGCCCGCTTGTCGGGGGGCGGCACAAGGGCCCGAGCGGATTGGTGGACGCCGGTTCGGCTGGCGGCAACGTCGGGCCTATCAAGTTCACCTGTTCAGCGAGACGGCATTGTGCCCCTTTGCAGTCGCGCGATATGGCCATTCATGGTGCGGGCAGCCCATGCATTCGGCATCTGTACGGTGCAGTTTGGGCGCTGCCAAAGCGCGGCCGCTCTGAGCGCGGTGGAGTGTCATCCTTTCGATTGGGTAACTCCGCAGTGGTTGACGCGGAATATGGAAGGAGACCACGTCGCCAGTAGTAGGGCGTCTGCAGCGCTCACCACGATAGGCAGCCCCGGACTGTCGCAATCGCATTGGCCGCCCATAACACGGGATGGTTCGTCACCTACCAACTGTCGCTTGGGATCGTATACCGGACAACGCGACCGGCGGCTGCTGGTGCTCTGCTCGGCTACTTGGCTGTGATGGCTTTGCGAGCCTTAGGTTTCGCCGGCTTCATTTCACAAGGTTGCAGGTAGCCAAGTCCCAATCAAAACGACGGACTTCCTGCTCGCCTTGGAAGCGGCAATGGTCGCCCCCGCCTTGCCGACGACGGACTCTGCCTGATGTTAGATACGCGGCAGCGTCTGCGCCAAGTTGATGATCAACGCCATGCCGATCAGCGCGGGAGCGTCAAGACACTGGCGATAGGTGGCAAGACTCTGGCAACGAGATCACTACTATGCCGCTCCGGTCAGGTCGCACATGCGATCTCTACCGGGTCATGCTCCAGCAGCTGGCAAGGAGCAGATTGCGATCACTTAGCCGACGAGCACAATCGCAGTGGTCTCCAGTTAGGAGAAACCACTCAAAGCAGAAATGGCAAGGACTCCGGCCACCGTCGCACCCACAACGGGCGTAACCGCCGGGTCCCCCACGCTCCAACGCACTAGCTGAGGCTGCGGACGCGGGATCCGGTGCTGGCGCGCGGGGTGTTTGGAATGCGAGAAAGCCCCGGTCTGTTAGGACTGGGGCTATTGTGGTGTTGTGTATTTGGTTGCGGGGACAGGATTTGACCGCTGTAGAACTCGTTTTAGCCTTACCGATGCAGCTATCGTGAACAGGCCGATCATCGTCTTGGAACGGCATGAGGGTCGACCTGAAACCAACCGCCCTCGCTCACTCTAGAACCCTGACCGGCTCAAGACCGAGGCGCCCGAAAAGGGGGACAAATGAGACTCGAGCCGTCCGGCAGCTTTCAGGATCGTCGATGGCAATAGCTGTCGCAGACACACGATTTCTGCACACTGCATCCTGAACGGGTTGACGAACGTCGGCTTGCGACAATCATGCACCGTTAATCGGCTCGACCGATGTTACACTAACGGCATTCGATGCATGGTTCTTGATCGATCTGCGTGTTGCAGAGGTGCCTCATAAACGGCTCATATCGCAACGGATAATCGCAACACGTCGCGACGAGGCAACCAGGTGCGTTCTGATGTTGTTGCGGAACTTAGGAGACTAGCAACAAGCCCTAGCCTGGTCGGACTAGGAGCAGCCGACGCTTGCTTCCTCAACCACGGCTCAACACACCCGTAGCTACAACGGGCCCGGTGGGGGTGCCGGTCCGCGATCCGCCTAACGGCTCGATCGAGATCGCCAGTGTTTCGCCCAGACCCGGGCCTGTACGCGGCCGGAAAGACAGTCGAGTGGCCCTAGCGGCAGTCAGCAGCCCTAGGGACCGGGGGACGCCGTCTGCGCCAATCCGCCAGAGCTCGGCTACGCGCCCGCGTGGTGTTTCGATCGCTGCAACCCGGATGATCCGGGAGCCGGGATCAACCACGGCCGCCACGGGCGCTACCTCCTGGTCCTTGGCGGGCACCAGCGCGGCGACGAGTAACGGACCCTGAACCTGACGCTCGCTGCGAACGGGTGTTGGCACGGGGGTGGTCTGTGTCAGCACCAATGCTGCCAGCGACGCTGCAAGGGCGCCTCCTGCTAGCCCCCCGATCAACCAGGGCCAGCGCCGCATTCTTGCGGTCGAAGGTGTCACGTGGGCCTCGGCGTCGATCCTGGCCTCTATGCGGCTGGCAAGAGCCGCAGGTGGTTCTGCAGCTCCATACTCGGCGTGCAGTACTTCCAGCCGCGATCGCCACCAAGCGAGCTCAGCCGCAAACGCAGGGTCAGCGAGTACCCGCTCGAGCGCAGTGACACGCTCGTGACCCTCGAGCAGGCCCAGCGCTAGCTCAGCGGCGTCGATGCGTTCTTCAGGCGTCATCGTTCAGGCAGTCCCGGAGCCGGAGCAGCGCCCGACGAATGGTGCTCTTCATGGTCGCCAGCGGCACGGCTTCACGCTTGGCAAGCTCGCTGTAGGTGAGCCCGTCCAGGAAGGCGGCACGGATAGCCCCACGCGGCCGGTGGTCCAGCCCCTCCAAGCAACCCTGCAGGCGGGCCGCGCCTTCCTCCTCGATCATGGCACGATCAGCGAGCAGCGCATTGTCGACTGGTTCGCTGACGGACGTATCAGCCCCTTCCGACCAAGGTTCTGGAGGGGGTTTGTTGTTCGCGCGACGCCAGTCGAGCGCGCGATTGCGAGCTATGGTTGCAAGCCACGCGACGGGACTGCCGCGTGAGGGCTCGAAGCTCGGGGCACGCCGCCAGATGGTGAGATAGACCTCCTGCAGCACATCCTCCGCCGTCTGCCGCTCACCACAGATACGAAGGCAGATGCCAAACAGCTTCGTCGAGGTCATCTGATAGACCTGTCGAAAGGCGCGACGGTTGCCGAGGCCAGTGGCCAGCAATGCCGCCAACAGCGCCTCGCGCTCCTGCTGGGATCTGGCGATCAAAGCTCGGCCGAAGGCTCGCAACGGATCCGACCATTATATTTTGTCAGCCGCTGCATCCGGAGCCTCCCAGGCCACGTAGCTTAGACGCCCGCACGCAAAACACCATCCTACCCCTCGCGGGCTCATGGGAGGCGCCAAGTGACGACGCAGCAGGACGGTCTAATCGAGACATTCGACGCAAGAGCACGCCGACGCCAGGACCGTCGTGCCTTCTTCACCGCGGCATTGGGCGCAGCGGCCGTTGGCTCTGCCTTCGTCTACGCTGACGCCGCC